>JAKPDO010000047.1 GCA_029552545.1 Planctomycetota bacterium | reverse complement strand
TGGAGTAGTACCATATAGGAACTGCAGCGGCCGCAGGGCCTGGCGGAAGTTGTTGATTTCATAGGTCTGCGATCCATCGGGCCGAACGTAATAGCCCTCGGCATGTTTCCAGAATCGAGCGATGATTTCATTGATGGTGATGTCGTTGGGCGACTGGTCGACCTGCTTTCCGGCCGCCAGCCATTCGGCAATAACCTGATGATACTGCCGGCTGGCCTCAGGTGTGCCATACGGGCCGAAGTATACGGCTCTTCCATTCAGAACAGCATACGCCTGGCCGCTGGCTTTGTGGTGACGCAGTTTTGGAATTTGTGTCGTTTTCCTGGCATTCACGGTTTTCCCTTTCCAAAAAAGAGTAGTCCTACTGCTTTTTTATAAAGAGTTACGACCGCAATGCCCGGAGGCATGTAACCATAAACCTTGGTTTCAGCGTAACTTACGCCAACTCCCCGAGCAGGGCTCGAACCTGCGACCTAGCGGTTAACAGCCGCTCGCTCTACCGATTGAGCTATCGGGGAATCAGTATACTTCATAATATTGCTATTTTCGGCGATTTTGTCAAGAAAATCGCTTTCAAAAATTAATTTTTCCCATCAAAACTCTTGCTGGACAAACCTTTTTTTGACGACTATACTTTGAAAGGGTTTCAAAAAGTCTAAAAGGGTGAAGGTCTGTTCTTTTCCCAAAAGTAGAGACTTAAGCTTAGGAGATAAAAGGATTTACAGTAATGCCGATTGAAAAAGTCGACATTGATGGTTTTACCATTATCAAAAAGATCGGCACCGGTGCACGCAGTCTGATTTATCTGGCCGTTGATGAAGAGTCCGGCCAGACGGTGGCGCTCAAACGGGCTGTGATGGAAACGCCCGAAGACCTGCGTATTTTTGAGCAGATGGAGACGGAGTACAAGGTCAGCCGACAGATAGACCATCCCTATATTCGAAAATGTTATAAGATTCTCAGGAAACGGAAACTCCTCCGGACGCAGGAGCTGCTGCTTTCGATGGAATATTTCGACGGGCAGAGTCTGGAGGAGCTGCCCGGCCTGAGTCTGGGCGATGTCCTTCTGGTTTTTCGAATGGTTGCCACCGCCCTCAATGCCATGCATCAGAAGGGGTATGTCCACTGTGACATCAAGCCCAACAACATCCTTTTCAGCAAAAAAGGGGCCATCAAAATCATCGACCTCGGTCAAAGCTGCAAAATCGGTGAGATTAAGAAGAGAATTCAGGGGACTCCCGATTATATTGCGCCCGAACAGGTCCGGCGAGAGCATCTGAGTCATCGGACAGACATCTTCAATTTAGGTGCTACGATGTACTGGGCTCTCACGGGGAAAAATGTCCCTACCCTGATTCCCAAGAAGAATGAATACGGTTTTTCCGTTCCGGTTACTGCTGATTTTAAGTCGCCCAGCGAAATCTACAAAAAAATTCCTGCGGCCCTGTCCAATCTTGTGATGGACTGTGTAAAAGAACGGCCGGGAGACAGGCCCTCGAGTATGTCTGAAATCATTGCCCGTCTGGATGTGATGATTCGCGAAATCTTCGGAGCACGTCTGCAGAACCAGCAAAGCCATGTCGCAGCAAACAATCCAGCTGTATCTGAAGGGGGCTGAAGCTAACCAGTCCGACCCTCATCGGAAGGGCAATCTGATTGTCCTTCCCGAGAAAGGCCGAGTGATTGTCTCGGGCGATCTGCATGGTCATCGCAGGCATTTTGAAAAGATTGTTGACTATGCGGATCTTGAAAATCATCCTGAGACCCATGTAATTTTGCAAGAGATTCTTCACGGGGGGCCGGAGGATGATTACGGCGGCTGCCTTTCCTACCGCTTGCTTCAGGATGCTATTCGCTACAAACTGCTTTACCCGGGTCAGGTGCATATTCTCCTTGGCAATCACGATACAGCCGTCGTCAATCAGGGAACCGTGATGAAAAACGGGCGGGAGGTCAATGTGGCAATGCAGGAGGCAATGAAACGGGAATATCAGGACCATTTTGGGCTTGTGCATCAGGCGATGGTTCATTACCTCCTGTCGCAGCCGCTGGCGGTCAAGACTCCCAATAAAATCTGGATTTCCCATTCTCTGCCGGCGGACCCTTATGTGGAGTCGTTTGATTTGGAGATTTTTGACCGTCCTTACACAGCCGAAGATACCCGCCGGCCCAATCCAGTGTACCTCCTGACGTGGGGCAGGCATCATAGCCCCCAGGCCCTTTCCCGAATGGCTGAACGCCTTGAAGTGGACCTTTTTGTCCTGGGGCACCAGCCGCAGGATGAAGGATGGGGGATCGCCGGGGACAATACGATTATCCTGGCATCCGAACACAGTCACGGCTGTCTGCTCAATTTTGAGCTGGAGCGGCTCTACAACATCGAGCTGCTGAGCGAAAGGGTAGTTCCCCTTGCCTCTATTTTATAGTTTCTTTCGGCCGGGAGAATGTCGGCTGGATTCAGACCGTTTGGAATGTCCGGATTGTTTTTTGGAATCGGCTGCTGGATGAGGTTTGCCGGGTTCGGACGTCGGAGACGCTTTCTCTTCTTTGCTGTATGAAACAGGGGGGAGAATATCGGATTCTGCCGAAGGGCGGGAGGCATTTGTTTTGCTGCCGATAATAACAATTTGGTTTTTCCCCTGCCGCTTGGCTTCCAGCAGGGCTTCATCGGCCCGTTTCAAAAGTTCATCCGCGGTTTTTCCATCCTCAGGGAAAGAAGCGAGTCCGCCGCTGATTGTCAGCCGGCCCTGCCCTTCGGGTCCCAGCATTTTAAGACGAGATGCCGAAATCTCTTTCCGAAACCGCTCCGCCATAAAAAGCGGTTCACGGGGATGTTTGGCCGGATGATGCCGCCGCTCCTCCCCCGGTCCGGCACCGGCGGAGGACCTTTGTTTTTCCGGCAGGTCCCAAAAAACAACCGCAAACTCATCCCCGCCGATGCGTGCCACGACATCATGCGACCGACAGCAGCGGCGAATCATCTCGCCCGCTTCCACAAGCACCTTATCGCCGACCCAATGGCCGAATTGGTCATTGTATTGTTTAAAGTTGTCAATATCGAACAGGAGCAGTGTTACAGGGAATTGATACTGTCGGGCTAATGCCAAAACCTGTGCAAGAAACTGATTCAGATAGCGGCGGTTTTTCAGGCCCGTCAAATCATCCTCCGTTGCCAGTTTTTCCAGCTGGCGGATTCGTTCCTGGTAGTACCGTTCCCGCTCAGGGGTCAGCGGCTGGGCGACAGGTTTGGCCGGAGGGGATGGGATGAGCTCTTCCGCCCGAACCGGACAAATCAGGTAGTCGTCTGCAATTGCCTCCCTCTGGTTTCCGTGCCCGGTTAATTCTCGTGCGATCGGTTCTTCGAGCATTTCCGCCAAAAGAAGAATCCGCGACTGCGGACTGCTTTTCCGAAGGGCCTTCAGTGCCTCCTGCGGATGCCCCTGAATACAGGACAGCACCACCGCAATGGTCTCGAACGAAGCGGATTGTGCCTGTTCGATGCCCCCCAAAATTGATTCACAGACCGCCGCCCCGTTCAGACTGTCCGGATTCATCATGGCTTTTTGAGGCAACCCAATCAGCAGGATTTTTGGGGGTGAGTTTTCCATCGTTTATTCTGAATGAAACAAGGCCTCCAGTTCCTCCGGACTGATACGGATGCCGACTCCTTCCGGAAGGTTTTGCATCTTTTCGGGCGTATTGTTTCGATCGCTCTCCGCCGCCCAGCGAACAGCTTCTGTTAAAGGGGTATTTCTCGAGCAGGGCAGAATGACCCCTTCCCAAATCGCCTGCTGGAATTCGGCCGGAAATGCGGAGTTGTCCGTCTGCAAGGCAATACATCGCACAAAGGGGTGACGTTTCAGAAAGGTCAGAAATGAGCCGTGTTCTTTTGTAAGGTCCTTTGATGGAGCAACAAACACAGCAAGTTCTTCTTCGGAAAGGGCGGAAAGAATTCGTACGGCCTCATAAAGATTCGCACAGACTTCTCGGCGTTCCTCCCATTCGGCCGGATAAGACAGCGGCCCGAAAACCCGCTCCGCTCCGTCGAGAATCAGGATTTTGCTGACAGCCGGTATATCCATTATTTACCCTCAAATTCCAGACCCTATTTTACCAAATTTTTGTTAAAAAAGTCAAGGTTTCCCCAGATTACCATTTTTTGCTTTGCTCCATACTTTGTTATTGCGTTTGAAAGGCGATTCGATAGAGTACTGCAGGAAGGAAGTCCAACAATATCGGACCTTACGGGAAAGGAAAGGTTTTGCAGAGTTTTTTGGGATACCCGGATTTGAAAATAAATCGTCGAACCTTTTTACGCCGCTCTATCCTGACGGTTTCCGCTGCCGGGCTTTTGGCCTCCAAGAAAGGGTTTTCGTCGGAACCGTCTGATGCTTTTCCGGTCAAAATTGCTGTCGACGCCTCCAGAAAAATCGGCGAGTTTCGTCCTATCTGGCGGTTTTTCGGTGCCGATGAGCCGAATTATGCCTATATGAAAGACGGCAGGAAACTGCTGGCCGAACTGGGAGAACTGGCTCCCCAGAAAGTCTATTTCCGTGCGCATAATCTTCTCTGCTCCGGCGACGGAACCCCGGCCCTCAAATGGGGCTCCACTGGGGTCTATCGCGAGGATGAGCAGGGCAGGGCTGTTTATGACTGGACCCTTTTAGACCGCATCTTCGACACCTATCTGGAATGCGGCATCAGGCCTTATGTCGAGATTGGTTTTATGCCCAAAGACCTGTCCGTCAAACGCGAACCCTATCAGCATCGCTGGACCCCCTCGGCCAGATACGAAGAGATTTACACCGGCTGGGCTTATCCGCCGAAGGATTACGGCAAATGGGCCGAGCTGGTCTATCAATGGGCCAAACACTGCGTCCAGCGATACGGGCGCAGCGAAGTCGAAACCTGGTACTGGCAGGTCTGGAACGAACCCAACATCGGCTATTGGCAGGGCACATTCGAAGAGTTCTGCCGACTTCACGATACGGCGATTGATGCGGTCAGAAGAGCCCTGCCGACCGCCCGAGTCGGCGGTCCCGATGTTGCCGGCAGCGGCGGGCAATTCCAAAAAGATTTTCTCCGGCATTGTCTGGAGGGCACCAACCGGGCAACCGGTCAAATGGGTACTCCGCTGGATTTTGTGTCGTTCCACGCCAAAGGGGCCCCTCGCTTTGTGGACGGCCATGTTCGAATGGGCATTGCTGAGCATCTTCGAACCATCGAAGACGGGTTTCGCATCATTGCCTCCTTCCCGCAACTTCAGGGCCGGCCGGTCATTATCGGCGAATCAGACCCGGAGGGCTGTGCCGCCTGTCAGGGAGAACATCTGGGCTATCGCAACGGCACGATGTATTCCAGTTATACGGCCGCCGTTTTTGCCCGCAAATACGAGCTGGCCGAGCGGTACGGAATCAATCTCGAGGGGGCCCTCACCTGGGCCTTTCAGTTTGAAGGCCAGCCGTTTTTTGCGGGGTTTCGCTCTCTGGCCACACGCGGCATTGACAAGCCCGTCCTGAATGTCTTCCGGATGTTCAGCCGAATGAGCGGTCAGCGAATCGCCGTACAAAGCAGCGGGGCTGTTTCCCTCGAGACTATGCTCCGGGAGGGCGTCCGCCAGCAGCCCGATGTTTCCGCTCTGGCCTCCCTGAATGAACACAACCTGGCTGTATTGGTCTGGCATTATCACGATGACGACCTGCCTGGCCCGGAGGCACATGTTGCACTGAAGATGGCGAATCTGCCGTCCAATTTCCGGCAAGTTTCTGTCCGGCATTTTCGAATTGATCAGACCCACAGCAACGCCTACACCCTCTGGAAAGAAATGGGCTGCCCGCAGAACCCCGCCCCCGAGGAGTATGCGCTGCTCGAACAGGCAGGCCGTCTGGCGGAAATCCCCGCGCCGCAAACGCACGCCGAATCGGACACAATCACCCTTGACTTTTCTCTCCCGCGTCAGGCCGTTTCGCTGCTGCTTTTCAGCAAAGTTTGAAATGAAGGACGGCTGCTGTTTTTTCATTCACTGCGGGCGGCATCGGGCCCGCTCCGCCCACTCGTTCTCGGTTTTTTAACAGACGGAAATTCGCATAGGCAAAGGACTCGGCTGAATGAGGAAAGGTTCAGATGCTTTCGGGGTCTTACGGGATTGACGGCTGGACTGTTAAAGGAGGTTCTTTTTATACCAGTCGATTGCCCTGCGAAGCCCTTCTTCGAAAGACACAACAGGTTTGTAGCCGATCAGCTTCTGTGCCTTTTGAATATCCGCCAGCGAATGCTTTACATCGCCTGCACGGGGCGGGGCATAAATCGGACGGATATCTTTTCCGAGGATGCGGTTAATCAGTCGGATGACCTCGTTCAGAGTGATGCGCTGACCGCAGGCGATATTGATGACTTCCCCGCAGGTCTTCGGTGCGCGGGCGGCCAGCAGGTTTGCCTCCACGACATTCTCCACGTAGGTAAAATCGCGGCTTTGTTCCCCGTCTCCATAAATTGTGGGGGGGCGGTCATTCAGAATACTCGTCACAAAAGCCGGTATCGCCGCTGCATATTGACTTTTCGGATTTTGATAAGGCCCGAAAACATTGAAGTACCGCAGCGAAATGGTTTCCAGTCCGAAGATTTTCGAAAACACGCTGCAATAGTATTCGCCGAAGAGTTTGGCCGCTGCATAAGGAGACAGGGGATTGGGAAGCATCGATTCCGTCTTTGGCAGCGTTGGGCTGTCTCCGTAGGCCGAGGAGCTGGCCGCATACACGAACCGCCGGACTTTGGCATCTCGAGCGGCTATCAGCAGGGTAAAGGTGGCATCTACGCAATGCTGATGAGTCGCCGCCGGGTCCTCCACGCTGCGCGGAACGGAAGGCAAGGCACCCTGATGAAGAACGATGTCAATTCCTTTCATACAGCGGCGGGCCGTCGCTTCATCGCCCATGTCTCCTTCAACAAATTCGAGAGAACCGATGATGTCGTCCAGATTGCTCTTTTTGCCGGTGCTCAGATTGTCCAGCACTCGTACAAAAGCCCCTTCCTTCACCAGACGCCGACAGATGTTGGAGCCGATAAAGCCGGCACCGCCTGTGACCAAATAGCGTTCCATGGTACAGATGTCCTTTCTTTAGATGCCGGACCGAATCGGAACCTGCTGATATTCGAGGTACGAACGGTACACTTCCTGGAAGTAGCCGCCCTTGCGGCTTCTGACGCCCATCAGCACTGTTCCGACAACGTTTGCTCGGATGGACTGAAGCTCCCGCAGAATTCTCATTGCCGCTCCGCGATGTGTTGTGGAGGCGTTGATGACCACCAGAGTTCCGTCCGCCGCCGCCGCCAGCGCCTTGGCGTCGCTGACCAGCATGGCGGGGCCGTCGATGAGAACATAGTCATAGCGGGTTTTGCTCTGTTCGAGCAGTTCTTTCATCCGAGGGCTGTCAAGCAGCTCGGCCGGATTGGACGGCAGAGGACCGCTGTCAATGATGTCCAGCCCCGCAATACCGCTGGGTCGGATGATTTGCGAAACATCCGTGCATTGTCCCATCAGGTAGTTGCTCAGACCGTAGTCCGGATGCTCAACCACCGAACCGTTTTCACTGGTTCGCGGGAACAGGTGGGCAATAGCCGAACGGCGGAAGTTTGCATCAATCAGCAGGATGCGTCGATTTTCCGCCAGGAATGTGCTGGCCAGGTTGCTGGCGACAGAAGTCTTTCCGTCGCCGGCCTGGGGGCTGGTGATCAGCAGGGTCTTGTGAACAGCCGGGCCGGCGGACAGTTTCAGGTTGGTCCGCAGCTGCCGGTAGCACTCGCTCATAATCGAGTAGGGGGCCTGACGCACTACATGTACCAGTTCGATGCCCTCGACATCGTCATCATCATCGGCATGGCAGATGTTGCCCAGCAGCGGGACCTTCAGGTGCCGCATTACATCACTGGGTGTCCGTACGAGGTCGTTGAGCAGTTCTACGGCAAACGCCAGTCCCAAACCGGCCAGCAGTCCGAGAATGAATCCGGCCGGCAGATAAATCTCCCATCGCGGTGAACTGACTTCCAGCGGTTCCGGGGCGGCACCAAGACTTCGGAGCTTGCTGATGTCCGGGTCGTCAAACAGGGCCTTCAGACTTTCATAATGAGCGTTGGCCTTTTCCAGCAGGGCCTGCTTTTCTTCCCGCTCAATTTCCAGTTTGGTGTACAGGGCACGGTCATTGTCCACGCGTTTGTATTCATCGCGTGCCCGCTGAACCTGCTGCGTGATTGTTTCCAATTGCTGGGTAATGGCGGAGACGTCGTCCTGAGCAAGCTGCCACTGCGATTTTCGCTGGATTTCCGCAATTTCAATCTTGCGGGCATCCAGGTCTTTTTTGAATTGGTCCCGGGCTTGACGGGTTTCCTGGACTCGCCGGTGGTTTTCTCCGAACCGGGATGTCTGCTGAGCCAGCAAGGCATCAATGCTGTTCAGCGAGTTCTGAAGTTCCCGAACCAGCGGGTCCTGTTCAACCGCCTGCTGCACGACCTGGTCATAATCCGTCTGGGTTGCGCGCCGTTCTGCGATAGCCAGCAAAACCCGCAGCCGCTCCCGCTCCGCATCCAGTCGGCTGAACTCGTTGTACAAAGAGGCCAGCTTTTCATCCATATAATCCCGGTATGACATTGTTTTCGAGTCCAGCCGGGCGAATTCGCTTCCAGCCCGCAGGTTGTCCATCTGAGTTTGAATCGCTCTCAGACTGTCGCGAAGGTCCTGGCGGGCCTTTTCTTCGGAAGCCATTTTTTCAGAAATCTCGGCGCGGGCTTTTTCCCGCTGATCCGACAAAAACAGGCGAACCATTTCATTGACAATCAGAGCCGACTCTTTCGGGTCCGCCCATGTCATCGAAACCCGGATAAAGTCCTGATCCCGAGACGCATTCACCGCAAGCTTCTTGTCCAGTTTTCGGATGGCCTTGGCGACATCAATCGAAACAATTTCACCGGCGGCATCTCGTTTGACAAACTGCTCGAACCATTTCGTGGCCCGGATGCTGTCCTGCTTAATCAGGTTCTGGAGCATATCCTGCTGCTTCATCAGGGCTGCTTTGGTGGCTCGGAACTGGTAGTACAAATCTTTTTGCGGCTGGATTGCAGTAAACTCCCGCGGATCGGACGTAACCGGCGGCAGCACGTTAATTCCGGTCGAAGCGGTATAACGGGGGAAGAACCGGAGCATAACCACATAGAGCCCCGCTCCGAGGATAAATCCGGTGATTGTAAAGAGAACAATCATCCAGATATGCCTCCGCAGGATTCCGAGAATCTCTTTCGGCGTCAGAGCGACGACAGCCGCCGGAGGCGGAGCCATTCTCATCGCAGAGGGATGCACAGGAACAGGAGCTGTCATTCCCTGGATTACCCGTTGAATCTGTTCAGTCATATTTCAACTCCCGTTGTAAAGGTCGGTTGCTCTCCGTTTTTATACACTCAGTTCCTGAATCTTCTTTTCCAAAGCTTCTTTTTCTTTATCCGGAATGCCGCTCGTTTCGACGGCTTTTCGATAAGCCGAGACGGCTTCAGTTTTTTTGCCCAGACCTTCCTGAGCCATTCCGATATGTTTGTAGACCTCCCAGGGAATCGGCTCATTGCGGGCTTCATGGAGCTGAATGGTTCGAAGCAGGGCCTGGTGGGCCTCTTCAAAATGTCCCAGCAGACACTGGATATAAGCGTAGGTGTCCAAATAGATGGGATTGCCCATTTCCATCTGGCAGGCCTTCCGGGAATATTCCAGTGCCTTTTCGAGCTGCTGTTTATTGTCCGCCAGCATATAGGCCAGATTGTTCATTGCAGTATGGTTGTTAGGCATGGCTTCCAGCAGTTTTTCCATCAGACCGACGGCCTGCTGAAGATATTGTTCATCCGCAGTCTGGGCATAGGCCATCGTGTAGATATTGGCTTTTTTCATGGACAGCTGGAGCCATTCGGTTTGATTGGGCTGAAGCAGTTCCAGGCAGGCATTGATGTATTGAATCGCCTGATTGTACTGACCCGTCTGGGAGTAAAGACTGATTGCGGCCAAGAGCCCTTCGATGGATTTGGGATTCTGGCGGAGCTTCTGCGTGCACCACTGGGCTACCGTATCCGGTCCGGTCTTTTCCACAATGATGGAAACGATGCCGCTCATCAGGTCAACATTGGTGCCGGCCTTCTCGAGGGCCTGGAAGAAGTTCTGGACGGCTTTGTCTTTTTGTCCCAGCTCCGTATGGGTTTGGGCCACATACGTGTAGAGAATTGCGGCATGAGGCGAATCGATGTTTTCCGCCGCAAATGCCAGCAACTTGTTATAAGATTTGCTCTGGAGCAGCGTTTCCATATAGTAATCCAGCGTTCTGCCGTCTCCCGGACCCTCTTTGCGGCTTAATTCCCATGCCTTGGCAAGAAGCTGTTCGGCGGTGGTCAAATCTTTCTGCTCCAGATAGAATTTGCCTGCGCGGAAATGCCAGTACACATTGTCCGGATACTTGTCGAGGGTTTCCTGATAGAAGCGTTTTAAGTCGGCGGTGCGCTTGCGCTGTTCATAAATGCTTTCGAGCATGGCACGCAGCTGCATAGGGGCCTGCGGTTCATTGAGGCCGCTTTTCAATTCGCCGATGGCGGCTTCCATTTGGCCGCTTTCGAGATACACGTTTGCCAGTTCAATCCGTGCGGCTGCGCTGGCTTCAATGGTTTTGCTTTTCAGGAGGGATTCAATGGCCTTCGGATAGTCTCCCATCAGCCGGTAGACTCGTCCCCGCAGACGCCAGGCGCCGGCGTGTTCCGGCTGGCTTGCGAGAAACTCGTTCAGTTTTGTCAGGGCCTCCTGAAGCTGTCCGCGGCTGATGCGGTACCATGCATCCAGGAGAAGCACCTGCGTTTGATTGGGATAGCGCTCTCGGAAGCTGGCAATTTGTTTGTCGATGGATTCCGTAAATTCAAATTCCAGATAACGCTGCAGGACCCACAATTCCTCTTCTGCGGTGGATGCCAGCGGGAGCATTGTATCGAGCAGACGCCGGACGGCGGCACGGTCTCCTTTGCCCTGAGCAACCAGAATGAGACCCTGCAGGGCGTCTTTGTCGGAGGGATTCTGGCGAATCAGCTCATTCAGGATGGCTTCGGCCTTCTCAAACTGGCCGTCACGCAGGTAAAAACGCCACAGGACCTTGGATTGGCCGCTCAGCAGGGATTCCGCTTCTGCAGAGCGTCCGGTCTGACGCAGGTATTCTGCGAAAGCGTTGAGCACTCCCTCATTGTTTGGGTCGATTTCCAACGCTTTTTGGAAGGCGCCGCCGGCCACTTGATAAAGCCCCTGCTTTTTCGAAGGGTCTCGCTCCCGTTCCGCCATCCGCATAGCCATATTTCCAAGCAGAATAGCGTTGGAGACGGTGGGACTGCTTTTGAGCAGCTGCTGCCGCATTGCCAAAGACCGTTCCGGATTCTTTTCGAAGGTGATTTCTGCATAATAACTCTGCAGGTTGCGGTTTCCCGGATTCAGCAGCATGGCAAACAGGAGCATCCGTTCGGCTTCTTCGGCCTGCTCCGGCGTGACCTTGGCGCCCAGGCGGGCGTTTCGCTCCTGCAGGAGTGAGGCGTAATGCAGAATCGCATCCGGACTGAGCGGGTTCATCCGGGCGGCGGTTTGAGCGGCGTTCACGGCATCTTCCAATTTGTTTTGAGACAGGAAGATGCGGCTTTTCAGCAGCCACGCCTGCGGCAGCAGAGGCCGATAGGTTAGGCATTCATCCAGAAGGCGCAGCGCGGCATCGAAGTTTTCCCTCGCCATGGCCATCTGTGCAGCGTAAAAGCTGCCCCCGCAGCCGTCCAGATTTTTCTGTCGGGCCTGCTGGGCTACTTTTTCCGCCTCTTCGAACGATTTTTGATTCAGCAGCGACTCATAGTATGCATTGGCGACAGCCGCATCATCCGGAAACTGCTCATAGGCCTGGCGATAGGCCGCCGCGGCTTCCTGCATACGATTCGCCGAGGCATAGAATTGAGCCAGAGAGACCAGCCGTTTCCGCGGGTCCGAAATTTCATTGAGAGATTCTTCCGTCAAACGCGAAAGCAATTCCGCAGGGATAGCCGTCGGGTCCGGCTGAGACAGCTGTTTCTGCAGAACGGCGAAGGCCGGCTCATCCGGCCGCTGCTGCCGAAAGGCATCCACCAGTGCTTTTGCCTTTTCAATTTCTTTATCCCGAACCAGACGATGACAGGCAGACAGGAGCAGAGCGCTGTCCACTTGCTCAATATCGAGTTTTATCAATTTGGAAAAGAGATTGAACTGGTCCTCATAAAGCGCATTCAGCTGCTGTCTTTTTTCCGGCGATAGCGGAGTTTCTTCTTCACCGGCTGTCGGGGCGGTGAGTGAAAGAATCTTGCGGTTCACCAAAAGCAGACGCAGTGAAATGGTTTCCGGCTCTTCCGGATTGAGGGCCTTCAGGGCCTCTTCGGCTTCCTGGATGAATCCGGCCTCGATAAGGGCCCGCAGTCGAAGGCGCTCGGTTTCGGCGGTGCTGCCGTAGCTGTTTTCATAGGTTCGAATCATCATGACCGCCTGCGGGTAGTTTCTGGCAACGATAAGAATTTTGGCGTAGTCTATGAGGGTTTCCGGTTTCCAGGAGGCCGCACTGTTTCGGTTAAAGATCGCTTTTTCGAGGAACTCTTTGTGCATTCCAAAAACATTTTGGTCGGCCATTTCCTGGGCTAAGATATAGCAGAGGTATGAATCAATTTGAGAAGGTTCGTTGGGAGCATCGAGGGCCTTGGCTTGTTCATAGGCCTTGTACAACTGGCGGACAGCCTTGTCTTTCTGTCCTTCCGCCAGGGCAAGCAGTCCCTGCCATTTTTGGATGGCGGGGTTCTCTGCAGAGCCCAGCAGCTGCGTCATTCGGTCTACAGCCGTTTTCACCCGTTCCATCTGCGGTTTAAAGTCGTCCAGAGAACGTCCGGCACGGATTCCCTCCAGGATGGTTTCGATGTGAATCTGAGCAATGAAGGAATGCAGGGCGTACTGGTTGCTGCGGGCGTAAGACTGGCGGGGACCGGTCTGTTCCTGTGCATCCGGAAGGTTCAGGGCGTTTTCAGCGATTTGGACGGCTTCTTCAATCAAAGCCGGTTTTTTCTGGACGGCACCGAGCCGGTGAAGCAGGGTGGCAAGATGGAGAAGATGTCGGATGTTCTGCGGAGCGAGGGCGACGGCCTGCCGCATTGCAGCGGAAGCCCTCATCAGCTCTTCAGAACGGCTTAAATTTCCTGCCCGTTCGTATGTACTGGACAAAGCCGTATAAAGAACATCGCTGGGCGGGAGGGTTTGGATGAGATTCTCGACCTGCTGACGAATCTCGCCCAGACGGTTCGGGTCTGTAAGGGTTTCCAGTTCAAAATTGATTTTGGCAGCCCAGGCCGCCGGTTGATCACTGCATTGTTCGACGGCCTGCTGAAGGATTTTTTCAGCTTCCTGACGGGCGGTTTCTCTCGCCTGCAGATTTCCCTGCGATGTTTCAATCGAACTGCGAACCAAAATGCTTTCGGCTAAGTATTCATATCCTTTGATGTCATTAGGATTCAGTTCAATGTACCGCTGAAAGTCAGAGGCGGCTTGCTGGACCACTTCCAGACGGTTGCTGACAGCACCCAGGCGGGCCATTTCCAGGGAAGCCCGTCCGTGAGCCAAAAGGACTTTGGAATCGAGCGGTTTTTGGGCTTCCTCCAGAATCTTCAGAAGGTCTCGGGCGTAATCCTGCACCTGTTTCCAAGCCTGCGGCTGCCCCAGGTCAGCCACTTCATAGAAGTAGTCGAACAGTTTGCGTGTTGCCGTTTCGTTTTTCGGGTCAAACCGGAGGATTTGATTCCAGCAGCCCAGTGCTTTGCCCCAGTCGGCCTCGTGATGCTCGTTTTGAATCAGCTGAAATTCAGCGTAGCGGAAATAATTGGCAATTTTGTCCCGATTGGTTTTGGCTACAGCACAGGCCCTCCCGAAAAACCGTTCAGCGGTTTTGTAATCATTTTCCTTGAGAGCGTCTTCGGCCTTTTTCAGGCAGTATTCGGGATTTCGGCCTCGTAAAACGTACACACCGGCCCCGGCCACACACAGGGCTCCTACTCCGACTAAAACCAGCAGGATAATCACTACCTTCTTATTGAGTTTCTTGGCCATACTCGTTCATCCGTTCCTTATCAAGAATCGTTTGATTTTTGGTTGATTTTTTCCCAGTCCGGCCAATGGTCGGTCTCCAGGACCGGCAGGAGAACCGAGAGCAGCTTCCGGCTGCCTTCGATGACCTGGTCTCTGTCCGGATAAAGAATCTCGGCGAAACCAAATCCGTAAAATTTCCATTCTACTTTGCAGAAATAGGAATATCGGCTGAAAAAGTTGCTTCCAAGCAGCGTACGGGTTTCGGTTCGGCTGGAAGCATACTTTCCGTTGACTTTGAAGAAATACTGAACCCTTAATTCTTTTTCAATCGGCATCGGACCCTGAAGACGCTGGCTGAACAGTATCGACTGAACCCCGAGCGTGTCCGGAATCAAAGGACGGACGGATTCCGGCATGAACTCTTTCTGAATGGGGATTGAAAGGACTTCGCTGGCCAGTTTCGTATTTCCGCCGCCCACATAGCATTCATCCGGCACGTGCGGCACCATATCCGGATTGCCGGTATAGTAGGTGATAAACAGGGAGCAGAACCGCAGGGGGCTGTCTTTGGGAACTTCCGGGTCTTCCAGCTCCCATTGGAGATATTCCTCGGTTCCCAAACTGTCCAATACATCCCGGTTGGTAATGCGATTTTTTTTCTGAACCAGATAAGGAGCAATTTTGGTTTCATTGAGTTTTTCGAATGAAGCTTTCAGCGGGATGGGGGATTTTGAGAAATAAACCCCCATCTGGCGAAGCGTATATTCTTTGGAGGCAGAGGCGACCGCCAAAATGCCTGTGCAGATGAGAAAAGAGGGCTTCCAAAAGGAGCGAAGGAAGGACGTCATAACCGCTCCTCCTTTTCAGCAGGGGGCTCAGAACTCCGCCTGCGGACAATAACAGATGCAGGGGTTTCTGTTTCTTCCACAAACAGATTCTCCATCAGCCAGGCCAGACCCCAGTAAAGGAAGAAGGCCACAAAAATCATCATCATCCCAAGCAGGTCATGATAGACCCCCTGAGCATATTGCGGGTCGCCGAAGATGTAAATAAGACCGGTTACTGTAACCCGAATCATATTGCAGAGGATGGCAATGGGGATTGTACTGGCCAGCAGGATGATTTTCTGCCAGGCCGGGCGCTTGTGCAGATAAGCCATCAGAACACTCAGGGCCAGGAAGGCCCAAAGGAGCCGCATTCCGCTGCATGCTTCCGCTACATCGAGGGCGGGCTCCAGCCGAACCCCTTTGTATTCGATTTCAATCGTGACACCTTGTGAAACAGCCTCCAGGTTCGGAATCAGGTCTAAAATTGCGGTGGATACATGGGCTGCCGCCAATCGAAGCGGTCTTGAGATTCGGGTGTAAATGTCGGCCGGCAGCGGAATGGCGAAATAAAGATAGAAAACCGGAAGCCATACCTGCTGAAAGAATTTCCAGCCGCCCAAAAGAAGCACCACAGAGGCCAGGGAAGTGAGCATCAAAAGCGGATATCCATAACCGAATTTCAGCACGGCAATATTCAAGGCATACAGCCCTAAGGATGCCGTCAATCCCAAAATGCCCCAGAAATAACTGGGTCGAATGGGTGCCTGAAGAACATCTTCTTTGCGGCGGTTTAGAAGATAAAGACTAAACAAAGGAATCAGGAAACCGTGAGACCAGCTTGGGTCAAGCCATTGAACAACAAGCCGATGGATGTCTTTGTAAAAGAAAGAATAAAAAAGAATTCCGACAATTGCGATTTGAACGTACGCAGTGACAGAGACACGGCGCCATCCGCTCGAAGGCATTGAGGGACTGGAGGCAGAATAATCTGTAGCGGCTGAGGAAGGTGCCATCAATGTGTTCCTGTACGATTACCAAGTCCAGATGTCTTCAAAATCCTCATTTGCGAAGTTTCTGTCATATACAAGTCCAAAACCGTATGTAGCCCGGAAGGCGTTCCGCAACACAGCCAGGTACCGGCTGCTTCCGTGTGTTCCTACGTTAATCAGGTCATAGGGTTTGATGAAGAAATCCGGCTGGAGGCCTTTGGCGATTTTTTTCAGATCAACCAGCACAATTTCTTCCTGAGCCATTCCGGCGGGATTCTTCCCCAACCGACGAATTACCTCTACTTTCTGCGGATAGGCAATCTGGTTCAGCCCGCCCGCCGTGGCAATGGCTTGTTTGAGTGTGATAGGTCTTCCGGTCAAGGGGAACGGCCCTTGTGCGTTTACATTCCCCAGAATCCAAAATTCTCCAATGATGTCCAGCGGAACCGTAATTCGGTCTCCGGGACGTATCACAATGTTGTAGCGGGGATCGCCGGCCAAAAGCCGGTCGACGGGAACCCGGATAACACGTGTTGTCGTTTTTGTCTTGCCGATGTCTTTGGTGCCGAAACCTTCCGGCAAAGGTTCTTCAGGAGCTTGCCGGGCCGGTTCTGCAGCGGGCGGGGGTGTTTGTTTGGCAAGCGGTACACCGGAACGAACTTTCGGTACCCATTTTCCGTTCTCATAAACCCACTCGATGGGTTCGCTCGGCGAGGGGATTGCTTCGGTTGTTTGTTCCGGCTTGGATTTGTCGGTAGGGGGCGGCAATTCAAAACCTTCCGGTAAAGCCAATTCTTCGAGCTCTTCTCGTGTTGCCATTTCAGCTGAAGCAATCAGGATGCCTCCGCGTTTGGCCGCGTTTTCCGAGGGAGTGATGATTTCGAGAAGTTCGTTTTCCTGTGTCTGCTGCGGTTTAGAGGATGGAGCGGGCTGTGCCGGAGATTCTTCACTGGAGGTCCCGTTTTCCATCGGACTGAGCGGAAGCGTATCGGACTGTTCTACAGGGACGTCGCGAGATACGTAAATATAGCTGAGGTTGAATTCCGCGATGCTTCCGGTTAAGGCAATGGCATCGGTCAACCGGAAGGTATAGCGAGGCAGCGGAAACCGGCCGGATGTACCCAGACCCTGTCCAACAATAGAAAAGTATTGTTTTTGGGATTCAACCAAACTGACTGTGACGGATGGGTTTTTAAGGATATTCGGTGATAAAATGTCTCGTATTTCCTGTTCCAGCTGGGGCTCTGTCAAGCCGGCTGCTCGGACAAGGCCGACATCCGGAATCGAGATGCGTCCTGTTTCGGTGACTACATAATTGTTTGTATATAATTGACCTTCCTGGTAGAGTTCAAAGATGCTGATTTGGACAATGTCGCCCGGCCCAAAAACGTAGTCAGTCTGGAAATCGATAAGGTCTTCCGGTCTGGGGTCTTCGGCACCTTCATAAGCGGGACTTGGCTCTTCCGCGACTCCCAATGTGTTCAGGATGACGTTCACCTTTGGGGTCGGCTCAAACCGTCCGATTTGAGTGGGGTCCAACGGGTCATTGTAGCAGCCAAAGAGAAGGGAAAGAATCAGAAGGTTTCCCAAATTGACCAAAAAGATTCTTTTTTCCATTTTCTCGCTCGTTAAAAAGTAAAAATAGATATAATAGACATACAAATATTCAAATGTCTATTCTTCCTACATTCCTGCTATCGGTTTCTTTTGAAGCTTTCTTAAGTAGTATATCGGTCGTAAAACCTTTATTGAAACATTATTTATAACTTGCCCCAAGAGGGCTGTTGGTCCTTGAGAAAAGACCGGATTTCTGCATTATGGGATTAAACAAAAAAGTGGAAAAAACCTCCATATTGTACTCGTACTTGCTTTTTCGAAATCGGTTCATTGAGAAGCCGAAATTTCTTTATATTCTATCTGGATAAGGAGCTTTTTGGAAGAAACACCATTTGTAATATCAAATATATCTATTTTTCTCGGAATAAGTATTTCTCGTTTTCCCAAGAGGCGCCAATTGTAGAGAATCGCCATCAGGGTTTTGTTGTCTTTTTTGTTGTGAATGTTTACACGGTCAATAATGCCTGTTTTTTGATTTTTGTATAAGGTTGCTTCGAAACCTTCAGATGCTAAGAGAGGAATGGCGGTGTAAACCTGACCTTCCAGGTTAGCAGTGGGCTGTTCCGGAGGCAGATTGACTGATAAAAGGCCGCTGCCGTACAGGAAGCCGGAAAAAACCGCCAGGGCGGATTCAGGCTGCCATTCGCCGCTTAACGTTTTTTCCCCGCCGGCAGGGCGGTTAAAGGTTCCTTTTTCCCATTTCCATTGAACTGTGCCTTCCGGTTCTTCCGCGGATATCTCCAGTATTTGGAGGGAGGGACAGAAGCGATGCTCCTGTTCTGTGTAGTACGTTTTCCCGGCAGACAGGTAGAATGCTGTCACAGCGTGTGCTTTCAGGAGGTCCTTACAGGGCAAAGTTTTGTTCTCTGCAGGAGAAAAGCTGTTGCGGTTTGTGAGAGTACATCCTGCCAAAGCCAATCCCAGCAGGACAGACAGAAAACCTGTTTTTCTTTTCAAGCCCATAAACAGTTCCTCTTGCTGCAAAGAAAGAACAGGCGGTCTTGTTTTGTCAAGACCGCCTGTTGGTGCCTTTCAGCATTCGATTTGCGACAACTTTTCGTAGAGAGCGTATTTCCGCTTGACGTAACGTCGAGCTTCTTCCAGGAGCCGTTCGGCAATTTCCGGCTTGGTTTTCTGGAGAACGCGGAAACGGTTTTCCCCGTTTGCATATTCGGCAAAGTCCAGCGTGGGGGCCTTGGAATCCAGCTGAAGCGGATTTTTGCCCTGCTGGGCCAGGCGCGGGTCAAACCGGTATAAGGGCCAGTGACCGCAGGCAACGGCCTTTTTCTGTTCCTCATATCCGCGGCCCATATCCTCGATTCCGTGGGCAATACAATGGCAATAAGAAAGAATCAAAGACGGTCCGTCATAACTTTCAGCTTCCACAAAAGCCCTGACGGCTTGAGCGGGATTGGCTCCGATGGCGATGGAGGCCACGTAGATGTTTCCGTAGGTCATGGCAATCAATCCCATGTCTTTTTTGGGAAGACGTTTGCCGCCGGCAGCGAACTGTGCCACAGCTCCCAATGGGGTCGATTTGGACATCTGGCCGCCTGTATTGGAATAAACCTCTGTGTCCAGCACCAGGACATTGACGTTTTCACCGCTGGCCAGGACATGGTCCAATCCGCCGTAGCCGATGTCGTACGCCCATCCGTCGCCGCCGACAATCCAGACACTCCTGCGGACAAGATAGTCTGCTACCGTCAGAAGCCGTTCACATTCCGGACAGCGGCTTTGACGGCAGGCGGTTTTCAGCTCTTCCACACGGGCCCGCTGGGCTTCGATGCCTTCCTGGGTATCCTGGGTTTTCATTCCTTCTTGGAGGGATTCCGCCAGTTCTTTTCGGACACATCCGGCGGAAGCCGCCTTCTCCAGCAGTTCGAGGGCGTGGGTCATCATTTTGTTGATAGCCAGACGCATCCCCAGTCCGAATTCTGCATTGTCTTCGAAAAGACTGTTGCTCCAGGTTGGGCCGCGTCCGTCGGCACGTTTGGTATAGGGTGTGGTCGGAAGGTTGCCGCCGTAAATGGAGGAGCAGCCGGTGGCGTTGGCAATATAAAGCCGGTCGCCGAACAGCTGACTGATCAGCTTGATGTTGGCTGTTTCGCCGCAGCCGGCACAGGCCCCTGAGAACTCAAAGAGCGGCGGAACCAGCTGACTGCCTTTGATGGAGGCCAGCTTGAATTTCTTCGGGTCTGTGTTCGGAATAGACAGGAAGAAGCGGAAGTTTTCCCGTTCCTGAAGCCGCAGGGGTTCCTGAAGAGCCATATTGATGGCCTTCCGTCCGGTCGGCTGTTTGTTGGCATCACGTTCAACCGCCGGGCAATTCACGACGCAGGCCTCGCATCCGGTGCAGTCTTCCGGGGCGACCTGCACGGTAAATTTCATCCCGGCAAACTCCTTGCCTTTGGCATCAATGCTCTTGAAGGCCGCCGGAGCATTTTTCAGGCAGCCGGGGTCATACGCTTTGATGCGAATGGCAGCGTGAGGACAGACAAAAGAGCATTGGCCGCATTGAATGCACAGGTCCGGCTCCCAGACCGGAATATGAACGGCGATGTTGCGTTTTTCATATTGGGTTGTACCTGTGGGGAATTTGCCGTCGCAGGGCATCTTGCTGACAGGCAGTTTGTCGCCGCGTCCGGCCATAATTTCTGCCGTGACAGTGCGGACGAATTCGGGGGCGTCATCCGGCACCATTTTGGCCATTCGAATCTTGCTGGTGGCTTTCGAAGGCACCTGGACTTTGTAAACTTTTTCGAGGGCCTGGTCCACGGCGGCATTATTCATCTGTACGATTTTTTCACCTTTTTTGCCGTAGGTCTTTTTGATGGCATCCTTAATCGCCGTTACCGCTTGCTGAATATCAATAACATTGCTGATTTTGAAGAAAGCCGTCTGCATGATGACATTGATGCGGCCGCCCAGCCCGAGCTGTTCGGCAATGCCGATGGCATCGATAACATAGAAATTGATTTTCTTGTCAATGATTTGCTGCTGAACCTCGTAGGGCAGGGTATCCCAGACTTTGTCGGGGCCGTGACTGCTGGTCAGCAGGAAGGTTCCGCCGGGCTTCAGATTCGACAGCATATCGTATTTTTCGAGAAAGCTCGGATTGTGACAGGCCACAAAGTCCGCCCGGCTGATGAGATACGGGCTGCGAATGGGATCGGGACCAAACCGCAGATGCGATACCGTAACGGCCCCGGCTTTTTTGGAGTCATAGACGAAATAGCCTTGAGCGTAATTCGGGGTTTCTTCGCCGATGATTTTGATGCTGTTCTTGTTGGCTCCGACCGTTCCGTCAGACCCCAGTCCGTAGAACATTCCTGTAAAGGTTCGGCCGCCGATGTCAAAGGATTCGTCGACTTCCAGACTCGTCCGGCAGACGTCGTCCGTAATGCCGACAGTGAAGTGATTTTTCGGCTGTGCGGCATCCAGATTGTCGAAGACGGCTTTGACCATTGCGGGGGTGAAATCTTTGGAGCCCAGACCGTAGCGTCCGCCGATAATTTTGGGATAATCCTTAAACGGTGCCCACCCTTCGGACATTCCTTCCCCAACGGCCGTGCGGACATCCAAATAAAGCGGTTCGCCGATGGAACCGGGTTCTTTTGTGCGGTCTAAAACAGCAATTTTTTTCACGGTTTTCGGAAGGGCCTGAACGAAATGTTTGCTGCTGAAGGGCCGATAAAGCCGAACTTTCAACACGCCGACTTTTTGTCCTTTGCTGTTCAGATAATCAACCGTTTCGTGTACCACGTCGGCACCGGAGCACATAATCACAATGACCTTTTCCGCATCGGGGGCTCCGATATAGTCGAAAAGATGATACTGCCGGCCGACGATTTTGGCGAACTTGTCCATGGTTTGCTGGACGATTTCCGGGCAGGCCAGATAGAACGGGTTGACGGTTTCCCGTCCCTGGAAGTAGACATCGGGGTTTTGAGCGGTACCGCTGATCATCGGGCGGTCCGGATTGAGGGCGCGGGCTTTGTGGGCTGCTACCAGTTTGTCATCAATCATTGCCCGCATATCCTCAAAGGTCAGTTCTTCGACTTTTTGAACTTCGTGACTGGTTCGGAAGCCGTCAAAGAAATGCAGGAAGGGGACTCGGCTGGCCAGCGTGGCCTGCTGAGCAATGAGAGCCATATCCATCACTTCTTGGACATTGGAGGAAGCCAGGAGGGCAAACCCCGTTTGCCGCACGGCCATCACGTCCGAGTGGTCCCCGAAAATACTCAGGGCCTGACAGGCCAGCGAACGGGCCGATACGTGGAATACGGTCGGCAGGAGTTCTCCGGCGATTTTGTACATATTTGGAATCATCAGCAGGAGTCCCTGAGAGGCAGTGAATGTAGTTGTTAACGCTCCTGCCAGCAAAGCCCCATGGACGGCACCGGCCGCTCCGCCTTCTGACTGCATTTCCGTGACGGAAGGAATTGTCCCCCAGATATTTCGCTGACCGGCGGCGGTTTTGGCGTCAGACATTTCTCCCATCGGGGAACTGGGGGTAATCGGATAAATCGCAATCACTTCGTTGGTAGCGTGGGCTACGTGGGCAACGGCTGTATTGCCGTCTATGGTAACCATTTTTCGTGCCATAAGGGTTTCTCCATTCAGATATAAAAGTCCAACAGAGGGAAATCGAAAGTCCCATCGTAAAAGAAAACCAACTTTATATCATTTCCTCTTCGCTCAGGCAACGGTTTTTCGGGCTTTCCGAAAGAATCTATGCGGACAAAGCAAAGAAGGCGGAGATAATATGGCTATATAAGACCTATTATAGGGACAATAAATATATATTAAATATTTTTTTATCTTTCTCTTGTCAATTTGCCGTTATAATAATCACGTTCAACCAAAGGCGACAAGAGAGGATAAGGAATGTTTGCGGTTCCTGCAGGAATAGGTCTTTCGTATTTATTGCTGCTTCTGTATTTTCTGTCTTTGTCGTTCAATCAGGCGAACCCTGTAGGTTTTGACAAGTCATCCGGCAGAAAAGAGGAACAACAGGACAATCCGTAAATTTATCTGACGGCTTTCGACAGGGCCTGTTCGATGTCGTCGATAATATCCGCAACGTTTTCAATCCCGATTGAAAGACGTATAAAGTCCGGTGTAACTCCCGTTGCCAACTGCTCCTGCGGAGACAGCTGCTGATGAGTGGTGGAGGCCGGATGGATGGCCAGGGACTTGGCATCGCCGATATTGGCCAAATGAGAAATTAGTTCCAGTGAATTAATAAACTTTTTCCCTGCTTCCAATCCTCCTTTGATGCCGAACCCTACGATGGCCCCTGCGCCTTTGGGCAGATATTTTTTGGTGCGCTCCGCTTCCGGGCTGGAAGGAAGTCCGGGATAGCGAACCCAGGAGACGGCGGGGTGATTCTGAAGGTATTGAGCGACGGTTAAAGCGTTTTCCGAATGTCGCGGCATTCTTAAATGAAGGGTTTCGAGTCCCTGAAGATGCAGGAAAGCATTAAAGGGGGACATAGCGGGTCCCATATCTCGGAGCAGGGTAACGCGGGCCTTGATAATGTAGGCAATATTTCCGAGGGGCTTGAGGGCTTCCACAAAATTGAGGTTGTGATAACTCGGGTCAGGGGCTGCAATCAGCGGAAAGCGGCCGTTTGTCCAGTCAAATTTTCCCGAATCGACTATCAGCCCTCCCAGGGATGTTCCGTGTCCGCCGATAAACTTGGTGGCAGAGTACACGACAATGTCGACTCCGTAATCAATCGGGCGGAGCAGATACGGTGAGACAGTGTTGTCCAGAATGAACGGTATGCCGTGCTGATGAGCCACAGCCGCGATGCCTTCCAAATCCGCTACATCGAGCTTTGGGTTTCCAATGCTTTCGGCATAGACAGCTTTGGTTTTGGGAGTGATGGCTTTGCGCAGAGCGTTCAAGTCATTGGAGGGGACAAATCGAACCTGAATGCCCATTCTGGGAAAGGTATAGTGAAAAAGATTGTATGTGCCGCCGTAAAGATTGTCGGCGGAGACGATTTCATCACCTGCCTGCGCAATGTTTAATAAAGCCAGGGTAATAGCGGCCTGGCCGCTGGCGACAGCCAGGGCTCCGACGCCTCCGTCCAGAACGGCCATACGTTTTTCCAGGACGTCTGTAGTCGGGTTCATCAGGCGTGTGTATATGTTTCCAAACTCTTTCAGAGCAAAAAGGTTGGCCGCATGGTCGGTGTCACGGAATTGATAGGAGGTGGTCTGATAGATTGGAACGGCTCTGGCTCCGGTTGCAGGATCGGGAATCTGCCCGCCGTGAACGGCTAATGTTTCGAGTTTGAAAGTCTGTTCTTTTTTCTGCATTTCATCCTCTTGAAGTTTAAATATAGTACATGGGTTGATTCTGCCCTTTTTTCCCTGATGCTGGCGGGCCAATTGTTCTAAGGTGATTGATTCAAGTACTTCAGAAAGGGTCTGTTCGACTTTTCGCCAGACACTTTGGCTTGAACAATCATGCTGTCGGGGACAGGAATTGGGCATCTGTGTGCAGTCGATAATGGACAATCCTCCCTCTAAAATACTCACAATTTCACGAACAGTGATTTGAGCAGGGGGGCGGCTTAAAACGTACCCTCCGTGAACACCGCGAAAGCCGTCAACCAGTCCTGCGGAGCGCAACGTGATTAAGATTTGACTCAAGTATTTCTCAGAAATACCCTCTGCTTTTGCAATATCCTTCATATAAACAGGCCCTTTTCCGTAATGGCAGGCCAGTTCAATGAGGAAACGGGTTCCATAACGAGTTTTTGTTGAAATTCGCATTTTCCGGTATATATCGATTGACTTTATATACTACTATTCCTACTAATCATATAAAAATACTGCCCATTTATGTTTTGTCAAGGGCAAAATATCACATTTTTATTGAAACGCAGAAGTTAATTTGATAAAAAACCTCCGATTCGATTTATAGAAACACTTTTAGGAGACGATTATGATTGGCTGCCACATCGGCCGGTTTTTTCAGGTTACTGTAGCCGGCGGTTCCTATCAGGAAGGTCTAACGGCGATCGTGCAGGGGTTGCCGCCGGGGATGGTGTTTACAGAACAGGAAATCTATGGGGATTTGCTGCTTCGAAAGCCGGGTGCTGACGAACTGTCCAGCCCCAGAAAAGAGCCGGATTTGCCGGTCATTTATACAGGGGTGAATGCGGCAGATACAATCGAAAATGCGGGCAACCGCAATCATACCAACGGGACGCCCCTGACAATTTTAATCCCCAATTTGGACCGTCATTTCATTCATATAAAACAATATCAGGATACCAATCGGACTCCGCGTCCCGGGCATGCATCGTATGCATCTTTTATGAAATATGGGCCGGATGATGATGCAATTGGGGCCGGTATTTTCAGCGGACGCTATACTTCGACTATTGTGGCAGCCGGTTATACAGCCAAGCAGGTCCTCAAACGGTTTGGAATCCGCGTTTTTTCATTTATCAAAGAAGCGGCAGGGGTGTCCTGTCCTCAGATGGATTCTGATGCTGTGTTTGACTATACCGAACGCTACAAGAGGATGCGCCACGATACGGACCCGTTTTATCAGGAGATTTATGTCAAGAAACGAATTACTCCTGAAATGCGTTTTTTGGAAAAGATGAAGATTTTTGCCCAGATTGAGCAGGAAATCGATCAAATACGGGCTAAGGCACCGCATCTGTCGCCGGCTGAAATAGCAGAGCGGTATGGGGTTCATCCTGTTGTTAACTGTCCGGATATCAAGACAGCGGAAGCCATGCTGGAGGCCTGCAATAAGATTACCCGGACCGGCGATTCGTCGGGAGGAGTAGTGGAGGTGCGGGTAACGGGCGTGCCGGTGGGGCTCGGGGAGCCGGTTTTTTACAAACTGGATGCGGAGCTGGGACGCATGCTCGGCATTGGCGCCGTCAAAGGTGTGGAGGTTGGAGCCGGATTTGCCGTTAAAAATATGACCGGTTCTCAAAGCAATGACCCGATGCGAAGCGTAAATGGGAAGGTTGTTTTTGACTCCAATAACGCCGGCGGGATTACCGGCGGACTTTCTACGGGGCAGGATATTGTAGTGCGGCTGGCCGTCAAGCCGACCCCCACGATTGATAAGCAGCAGCATACGATTGATAAATATACGCTTGAAAACAAGACTTTGGCAGCCATTACCCGCAGAGACCCGACCATTGTCGGTCGGATATGGCCGGTGGCGGAAAACTATACGGCGATGGTGATTCTGGACCACCTGATGGCCCATCTGGGATATCAGCAGGTCAAGGAACGGGCCTATTCATAGTCCGCTTTCCGGGAAAAGGGCATAAAAAAAGGGCACGCATGCTGCGTGCCCTTTTGATTTCCGGAAATCTCCGTTTAGAACGGCTTCAAGGATGCCACGGCATCTTGTTCGGCCTCCTCACGAAGCACAATGGTCGGTTTGACGAGAATCAGAAGGATCGACTTATCCTTGACCGTGCTTCGATTGGAGAAGAGCCGTCCGAGAATCGGCAATTTGCTCAAAGCGGGAACGCCCGCTTCAATTTCATACTCGCCCGTCATGGTCAGACCGCCCAGCAGGACCGTTCCGCGGTCCGGTACAGAGACGCGGGTTTCAATGGAAGAGGTCTGAATCGTCGGCAGACTGTAGTCTTCCGTGACGATTTTGCTGCTGCCTTCCTGCGTAGGCATCAGACCCACGGCCGTGTCTGTCTCCAAATTGGTGAGCATGTCCATGTAAGTAATAATGCGAAGGAGAACATACTTTTTGTCTTCGGTGATTGTAGGCATAATGTTGAGCCGCACACCGGTGTCGAAATCTTCAATGTCGTGTTCAAAGTAAGCCACGGTTCGGTCGGTCCCGGCCAAAGTTGTCAGCGTCTCTGTTGTAAAGCTGGCATCGGTTTTGATTCTGCGCTCGGTAATGACTTCAATGTTGGCCGATTCACCGTTCATGACCATGGCCTTCGGAGCCGACAGAGACTTCGTATTCCGGTGCATCTGGGTGGCGCGAATCAGGAACTCCACCTGCAGGTTATCAAGAGTATCCCCCCAGCTGAATTCCATATCCAGGGAAGAACGCAGCGGTGTTCCTGTTGTTGTCGCATCCCCTAAGCTGGATGGGATAAAGGTTGATTTCGGCCTGGCCAGATTGATGGAATCCTGGTTGATATTCTGGATCTCGCCAGAACCGCCGCCGAACTGGCCGCCGATTTTCCATTTGGCAATGTCCATATCAAAGCCGATTTCTTCGAGGAAGTTTTCATCCACGAGGAGGAAACGGGCCTCGATAGCGACCTGATCTCCAATCCCTTCTTTGAGCTTTTTGAGAAACTCTTCGACTTCTTTGTGTACATCGGCGGTTTGATAAACAATCAGCTTTCGGGCGTTGTACTGCCAGACGCGCCCTTCGCCGCCTTCCAGATACCAGCTGAGAGGACGGACCGTCTGCTGGAGCAGGTAAATAATTTCGATGGCTCGGATTTCCCCTCGCCAGTTTCCGCTCATACCGGTCATCATCATCCCGCCCATCATGCCTCCTCCCATTCCGCCCATACCTCCTCCCATCATGCCTCCTCCCATCATCCCACCGCCCATCATGCCACCGCCCATCATGCCGCCGCCCATCATGCCGCCGCCCATGCCTCCCATACCCCCGCCCATACCGCCTCCCATGCCGCCGCTTCGGCTACTGCCGCCGCCGCCTGTCCCACCGCCGCTTGTCCCGCCGCCGCCGGCTCCGCCCCAGCCGCCGCTGTTGTATTCATCGAAGTTGGCAGGCGGGCTGAGCAGTTCAGAAATATCATAGATTTTGTGGAAGTAGCGGTTTGTGACGTTTGTATCGAGGTATTCGAGAGTCGCGATAATAATCACGCCTTCTTTAATCATATAGCCGATTTCGGAAATCGCGCTGGCATTGACGGCATTAATAACCAGCTCCAGAGCCATCTTGAGCGTGATTCCCTGCATGCTGGCCCCCGGAATGTTCAGGGGATTCTCCCGCTGAACGAAGGCCGTATCAACCAGATTCGCCCAGATGGGAGTAATGCGCAGGGCCGGGTCCACGGCATTTCGCAAAATCTCAATCGCTTCCTCGAAGGTGGTTTCCTCTGTGATGGAGCCGGACAAATCCACGACGGTTTCGAGCTGTTTTTCTACAGCTGTGGTTTTGGGGTCAAGGTCTTCTTTTTCTGCAGCTTCCCGCCGGGCGGCGATTTCCTTCCAGTTTTTCGGATAGGTGATTTCGTTGTAGTAGGGGATGGAGCGTCGGTCCGCTTCCAGAAGCAGCCGCAGTTCCTCTTTTTGCGACTCTTCCTGAATGGCCCGCTGTTCTCTCCATCGGACGGTGTCTTCGAGAGTCTTCTTCAGGATTAAGGCGTTTTGGTTGAGCGGGTCCACGGCCAGCAGCTGCTCCAGCTGTCCGAGGGCTTCTTCATACCGCTGCTCATCCAGAAATGCATACGCCCTCTGCATAAAATCGGCAATGGCTTTGGCCCGCCGCTGTTCCATTTCCGTTCGGTTTTGTTCAGCTAACTGACGGGCCTGCTGTTCCTGCTGCTGCTGCTGCGCGGCTGTAAAAGCATCCTGATTGCGGTTGACTTCTTCTTCCTTTTGAGCCAGCTGGAGCTGGAAACTTTTGTATAATTCATCGCCGAGCAGAAGTTTATTGGTTTCAATAGCGGCAAAGGCCCTTCGAAGAGACTGACGGGCCTGGGTAAAGTCTTTTTGAGCTAACGATTGGTCGGCCTTGGCTAAGGCATCCTGAACAATCGCAGTAACGTATCCGATTTGGACGGATTGCTTTCGCAGAACTTCGTTCAGATAGGAATCTGTTGTTGCCGAGGGTGCTGCCTGGGCCGGTTCGTTCGGTGCGGGTGTAAGGGCAGCCGGCTCGGTTTTCGGTGCTTCATTGGGTTCGGGCAGGGGTGCCGCAGGAGCTTCGGCAGGAGCCGGGGAAACCGCGGGTTTTTCTTCCGCCGACGGTTCGGCCGGAGCCGGTTTTTCCGGGACCATCTGCATAATTTCGACTTCAATCTGTTCTTCCGGTTTTAGGGCGGGCTCCGCTGGTGCCGCCGACTGTGCAGGGGGCGGGGTTTGCTGGAGCTGGTCAATCATTTTCAGATAGTCCATCGGCGAAATGGAACCGGTGACCTCAATGCCGGACTGAGCCGCCTGCATAAAACCGGCCTTGGCTTTTTCATAATTCTTTTGCTTGTAATCCTCAACAGCCTGGTCATAAACGGCCTGGATTCGAGCCCGTTCAGCAGAGAGATTGGCTTGTATGTTTTGAAGAATCCCCTGGATAGTGGAGCGTTCTTTTTCAGACAGATACGGGCTGGCCAGCACCCCGTTCAGAAGGGTTATGGCCTGCTGATGCTGTCCGGAGGCGGACAACTCTTCGGCCTGTTTGATTATGTCCGGGATTCTGCGGCGGGCTTCGAGGGCTTCGGCCGTCTGTTTGGAGAGGGCTTCAACCGCTGCAATCTGGGAATCTGTCAGATAAGGAGCATAATTGTCACGAATTTCTTTGAGGAGCGTCTCGGCGGATTGATACAGGCCGCGTTTGATTTGCTCCTGCGCGACGCGGATGTATTCTTCCGCCCGTTTTTGTTTGGATTGTTTTTCCGTGAGTGTTTCGGCGAAGACGGACTGCAGGGCAAAACCGGTCAAGATCATCGTCAATGCAAGCATGCAGAACCAAGGCAGATATCCTTTTTTGAACTTGTCAGTTGTTGACACCGTTACCTCCAGCATTTCATATAATTATGACGTTTTCAAAACCATCCGACGAACCATTATAGGCACTCCCCTCGGATTGACAGGTCAGTGTAAAGCCAAAAAATTGTTCTTGCAAGGGAAAAAACCCAAAACCTTGTGAACTGATTCTTGTTTTTCCTGTCAGGGGTCTTTATCATTCCGCCGGTTGTGGGAACCCCCAAAAACACTGTGCGGAAAGAGAGAGATTGAAAAGAGAAGGACCGTATTTGCTGGCGATTGATTGTTCGGGACGGATCGGTTCAACAGCGGTCGGAAGGGGGGAGATTCTGTTGGCGGAGAAGGTCTTTTCCGGGAAGATGAGACACAGCAGCGAACTGTTTGAATCGATGGAAACGGTCCTGAAGGAATCCGACTGCTCTTTGAATGACATTGATGCGTTTTGTTTTACCGGCGGTCCGGGGAGTTTTACAGGCCTTCGAATCGCCGTTACGACGGCAAAAATGCTTAGTTTTTCTCGGAAAATCCCTCTTGTTTCTGTCAACACTCTCGATACGATAGCGCATAATGCGATAGGATATATCGATAATGAGCGCGAATCTCCGAAATATCTGGCTGTGGTTCTCGATGCAAAACACAATTCTTTTTTTTCGGCTGTTTATAAAAGGGATAAAAATAAATGGATAAAGCATATCGGTGATATGCTGATTTCGTCTCAACAGCTTATTTGTCAACTTCGGATGTTGGGCAATTCTGCTGTTGTCGGCGAAGGGCTCTTTTACCACAGGGATTTGTTTGATTCTGCCGGCATTGAGATTTTACCTGAGGACTATTGGTCTGCACGTGCCGGCGGGATACTCCGAATTGCGTATCAGAAATATCTTTCCGGCGAGTTTGAAGAACCTCTCCAATTAGTTCCTTATTATATACGCCCTCCGGAAATCACGGAAAAAACCCGAAAATAATTTTCTTTTATCCGGAATTCCTATTATAACCTGTCAAGTTGACCGTCCTTTGGGTTTTTATCCGGCTTAAATTGGCAGAATCGGAGTGTATTTTGAAATTTTGCTTCGAGGAAAGAGATTTTATAACCTTAATGAAAGCAATTCTTTAGAGAAAAAAGGAGTTTTGTAACAGTTTGGCGGTATTGGCTTTGGTATTTGGTTTGCATAGAAGGTTTTGCCAAATAAGTACGGAGACAGAGTAGAAGAAGAAACACAGGAGAGAGAAGTGCTATGGCAGCGAAAGAATTATCGTTTGAAACAGATGCCCGCAGTGCATTGCTGGCCGGCGTGGAAAAACTTGCTGCTGCGGTCAAGTCCACTCTTGGACCCCGCGGTCGAAATGCCGTCATTGACAAGGGCTGGGGCGGCCCGACGGTCACCAAAGACGGCGTTACGGCAGCCGAAGAGATTGAACTGCTGGACAAAACGGAAAATATGGGGGCCAAACTTGTTCGGGAGGCCGCCAGCAAGACCTCGAAAGTAGCCGGGGACGGTACAACTACAGCGACAGTCCTGGCTGAAGCGATTTTTAAAGAGGCCTACAAAAATCTGGCGGCCGGGGCGGATGCAATGGCTCTGAATCGGGGGATTCAAAAGGCCGTGGCAGCTGCTGTAGAAAAATTGAAGTCTATTGCCAAGCCCATCGACATTTCCAAGAAAGATGACATCATCAACATTGCCGCCATCAGCGCCAATAACGATTTTGAAATCGGCAAAAAAATGGCCGAGGCCTTTATGCGGGTGGGCAGAGACGGTGTCATTACGGTGGAAGAAGGACGCGGCCTGGAAACTACCGTCGAGTATGTGGAGGGAATGCAGTTTGACCGCGGCTACCTTTCTCCGCACTTTGTCACAGACCCGGACCATATGGTCTGCGAGTTGGAGAAACCCTATATTCTCGTCTATGAGGAGAAAATCAGCAACGTAGCCAAACTGGTACCGCTGCTGGAGGAAATTGCACGGGTCAAGCGTCCGCTTCTGATTATCGCCGAGGATGTGGAAGGCGAGGCGCTGGCGACGCTGGTGGTTAACAAGCTGCGAGGGATTCTGCAGGTGGCGGCGGTCAAGGCGCCCGGATACGGCGACAGACGAAAAGCGATGCTGGAGGATATTGCGATTCTCACCGGTGCCGAGCCCATTTTCAAGGATTTGGGCATCGAACTGGATCGGGTTCGTCTGTCTCAATTAGGCCAGGCCCGCAAGGTGACGATTGACAGCGAAAATACAACGATTATTGAAGGGGCCGGCACGCAGAAAGCCATCCAGGGCCGCATTGCGCAAATCCGCAGTGAAATTGAGACCACCACAAGCGATTATGACCGGGAAAAGCTGCAGGAGCGGCTGGCCAAGCTGACCGGCGGTGTGGCGCAAATCAATGTGGGGGCCGCCAGCGAGGCGGAAATGAAGGAAAAGAAGGCCCGCATTGAAGATGCGCTGCACGCCACCCGTGCGGCGATTGAGGAAGGCATTGTTCCCGGCGGCGGTGTGGCCCTCGTGCGGTGCATAGAGGAAGTGGCCAATCTGGACCTGAAGGGCGATGAGAAAACCGGTGCCGAAATTGTGATGAATGCCCTGAAGATGCCCTGCTACTGGATTGCGGAGAATGCCGGTGCCGTCGGGGCGCTGGTGGTCAGCAAGGTGGCCAAGGGCAAAGGCGGCTTCGGGTACAATGCAGACAAGGATACCTATGAAGACCTGCTGGAGGCCGGGGTCATTGACCCGGTGAAGGTGACCCGTATTGCTCTCCAGAATGCGGCTTCTGTGGCGGGTCTGCTGCTGACAACGGACTGCGTCGTAACGGAAAAGCCCAAAGACAACAAGAAGGGCAGCAAGCGCGACCGGTTCGGCGGCGGTCCGGATATGGAAGATATGGATGATATGGATATGATGTAATGGAATCAATCAATACGGAAAACCTTGAAAGAAGATAACAGGAGAGGAACCCTATGAAACTCAAACCACTGGATGATCGAGTTGTCGTAAAGCCTCAGGAAGCGGAAGAAAAGACCCCGGGCGGCATTGTCCTGCCGGATACGGCCAAGGAAAAACCCCTGATGGGCAAGGTGATTGCCGTCGGAGACGGCAAGCGGCTGGAAAACGGAACCAGGGCCAAGATGTCCGTGAGCAAAAATGATATTGTGCTCTTCGGCAAATACAGCGGCAGTGATGTGGAAATCGACGGCGTGGAGTATAAGATTCTTCGCGAAAGCGAGATCTTAGGCGTTGTCGAACAGTAAGGGAAAAGGACAGGATTCCAGCAAACGCCTGAAAAGGCGGGAGGTTTAGGAACATATGGCAAAACAGATGATGTTTCAGGAACAGGCGCGAGCCCAGCTGAAAGAGGGGTTGGCCCGTCTGGCCGCGGCGGTAAAGGTCACGATGGGACCGACCGGCAAGAATGTGCTGCTGCAGAAAAGCTACGGCTCGCCGAAGATTACCAAAGACGGCGTATCGGTCAGCAAGGAAATCGAGCTGCCCGAGCCGTTCCAGAATGTCGGGGCTAAAATGGTCAATCAGGTAGCCAGCAAGACCAGCGATGTCGTCGGAGACGGTACAACAACCGCGACGGTTCTGGCGGAGGCCATTTATACGGAAGGGCTGAAGTATGTGACATCCGGTGTGAATCCGGTGGCGATTCAGCGGGGGATTACCAAGGCCGCTGAGGCCGCGATTGAGTATATCAAGTCCGTCAGCAAGCCGGTAAAAGGGCATGAGGACATTGCCCGGGTCGGAACCATCAGCGCCAACAACAATCCGGAGGTCGGCGAGATTCTGGCGCAGGCGATGGACAAAGTCGGCAAGGAAGGCGTCATTGAGGTCGAAGAAGGCAAGGGAATGGAGACCGAGCTGACGGTCGTCGAGGGAATGCAGTTTGACAAAGGGTATATCTCTCCGTATTTCATGACCAATCCGGATACCCTCGAATGTGTGCTCGAAGACGCCTATATCCTGCTTCACGAGAAGAAAATCAGCAACCTGCGGGAACTGATTCCGCTGCTGGAAAGGATTGCCCATGTGTCCGCGCCTCTGCTGATTGTCGCGGAGGATGTGGAGGGCGAGGCGCTGGCAGCGCTGGTGATTAACCGGCTGCAGGGTGTGCTGAAGGTCTGTGCCGTCAAGGCGCCGGGCTTCGGCGACCGCCGCAAGGCCATGCTGCAGGACATCGGCGTTCTGACCGGCGGCCAGGTGATTACGGAGGACCTGGGCATCAAGCTGGAAAAGATTGAACTGTCTCAGCTGGGCCGGGCCAAACGGGTGGTGGTGGGCAAGGAAACCACAACCATCATTGAAGGGGCCGGCAAGAAGAAGGACATTCAGGCCCGCTGCGACCAGATTCGTCATCAGATTGAGAAAACCACCAGCGATTATGACCGCGAGAAGCTGCAGGAGCGTCTGGCAAAACTGACCGGCGGCGTGGCGGTGATTAAAGCCGGTGCTCCGACGGAAACAGAGATGAAGGAACGTAAAGACCTGCTGGATGATGCCCTGCATGCGGTCAAGGCAGCAGCGGAAGAAGGGATTGTGCCCGGCGGCGGTGTGGTCTTCCTGCGGGCAATTGCAGAAGTAGAAAAGGCCCGGGCCAAGGCCAAAGGCGATGAAAAGATCGGATATGATATTGTGATTGAGGCCCTGAAGGCCCCGACCCGCCAGATTGTGGACAACGGCGGCGGAGACGGCCAGGTCGTCGTAGCCGAACTGCTCGAGAAGGGCGAAACAATCGGGTACGATGCGCTGACGGGCCAATACGTCGATATGTTCAAAGCCGGCATTATTGACCCGGCCAAAGTGGCCCGGACGGCCCTGCAGAATGCCGCTTCTGTGGCCGGTCTGATGCTGACGACCAATGTGGTGATTACAGAGTTAAAAGAAGACAAGAAGGAGAACGCCGTGCCGGGTGCGGTGTTCTAATCGAGCAGCAACCCCAGTGCCGCGTCCGGATTGCCGGCTGACCGGTGAATGATTCGGACGCGGCATTGTTTTCATGTTGAGGCGACGATGGCCAAACGCGACTACTATGAAGTGCTGGGTGTGGATCGCAATGCCACCCCCGATGAGATTAAACGCGCCTATCGAAAAATGGCCATCAAGTACCATCCGGACAAAAACCCGGGCAACAAAGAGGCCGAGGCCAAATTTAAAGAGTGTGCCGAGGCCTATGAGGTTCTCAGCGATCCGGAAAAACGGAAACGCTATGACCAGTACGGTCATGACGGGCTCCGGGGAGTGGGCGTCCATGACTACAGCCGGATGAACGTTGAAGACATCGGCGACATGTTCGGCGACATCTTCGGAGATATCTTCGGAGATATCTTCGGACGCCGAGGCCGAACCGGAGCTGCCAGGGGTCCGGTTCGAGGGTATGACCTGGAAACGACGGTGGAACTGACCCTCGAAGAGGTGGCCCGGGGAACGGAAAAGACGATTGAGTTTACACGTCAGGATACGTGCAGTGAGTGCGGGGGAACCGGGGTGGCCAAAGGAAAAACCCCGAGCCGCTGCCCGACTTGCGGCGGCAGCGGACAGGTTCAGCGGGCGGGTCTGGGAGGGTTTTTCCAGATGGTTTCAACCTGCCCGCAGTGCCGCGGGAGCGGACAAATCATTACAGACCCGTGCCGAACCTGCCGGGGGACCGGTACAACGCCTCGGCAGCGCACCCTGACGGTGAAGATTCCGCCGGGCGTGCACGAAGGACAGGGAATCCGCATCAGCGGCGAGGGCGAGCCCGGCCGATTCGGCGGACCGCACGGGGATTTGTACTGCTATGTGCGGATTAAAGCTCATCCGTTCCTGATGCGGAATGGTTCAGACTTGATGGTGACGGTGCCGCTCAGCTTTACGCAATTGACGCTCGGGACAACAATTGATGTGCCGACCCTGGACGGTACACGTCAGCTGAAGATTCCTCCGGGAACTCAGCACGGCAGCATTTTTCGGGTGCGCGGACAGGGACTGCCGGACTTGCGGACCGGTGCGAAAGGAGATTTACTGGTCCAGACGGCTGTGGAAATTCCCCGTCGAATTACCCCTGAACAGGAACGGCTCCTGCGCCAGTATGCAGAGATTGAGGCCAAACAGACTGATTCGGAAAGCCGCAGTTTTTTTGAACGGATTCGCAGACATTTCGGCGTATAAGGAAAAGTCCCTATGACGCAGAAACCGGATAAACAGGAAAAAGAAAAGGAAAAAACGGACTCTGTGCCGCAGGAGCTTGCGGAGCTTCAGGAAAAGTGCAGGGCCCTCGAAGAGGAAAAGCAGAAGCTTTTTGAGCAGCTCCAGCGGCTCAGTGCAGATTATGCCAATTATCAGAAGCGCACAGCCCGGCAGATTGCAGATGCCGTGGCTTATGAGAAACGGACTCTTTTGCGGTCGTGGCTGTCTTCGCTGGACAACCTGGAGCATGCACTGGCTTCGGTGTCGAATCAGGCCGGTCCGGATGCCCTGCCGAAACTGGTGGAGGGGATTCGGATGGTTTATGAGCATATGCTTGCCACGCTGAACGGCCTGGGGGTTCGGAAAATGGAGCCGGTGGGCCAGCCCTTTACACCCGGGCCGCACGAGGCACTAATGACCTGTACACGACCCGAGCAAGGGGATAACGTTGTGCTTGAGGTGCATCAATCGGGCTACCTGCTGGGCGATGAGGTGCTTCGTCCGGCCAAAGTGATTGTCAATAAACTTCCTCCAAGTCCGCCGACAGAATCTGCGGAATCTGCATCGGATGCTTTGAAAGATGCGGGACAGCCCAAGGAGCATTCTGAGGAGTCTTGATTATGCCGACCTATGAATATCTTTGTGATAATTGCGGACAGACGATGGAGATTTTTCAGTCCATCACGGAATCTCCCCGGAAAAAATGCCCTCAGTGCGGAAAGCAGAAGCTGAAACGGCTTCTGGGGACGGGAGCGGGTGTGATTTTTAAGGGCAGCGGCTTTTATCAGACGGACTATCGCTCAGAAAGTTATAAGAAGGCCTCTGAAAAGGACTCCCCGAAGCCGAAAAGCGAAAAATCGGCCGGTTCAGCTTCATCGGAATCGAAGTCTGCCGGCAAAACAGCGGCGGCTTCCAATCAATGAATCGGCCTACGGAATCTGAACAAGGGCGGAAACCGGGTAGTGGTCGGAAGGATAGCGGCCTGAAAAGTCCCTTCGATTTATCGCAGCGGCTAATACTCGAACCCTTGTATCGACGAGTATATGATCGATTTTTGAGCCGAGGATAGAGCCGTGAAATTTGTGATACGTTCCTTCGTCTAATCGGTGGGGGTAGAGGGCTCCCCATGTGTCCAGCATTCTGTTTTTTCCGGCATTTTGAAGAATCTGCATCGCCGGATTGTCAATTTCCATATTGAAATCTCCCATCACAAGGAAGGGGTCCCTGTGTTTGCGGGAGGCAATCAGGTCGTTCAAGATTTCAATGCTTCGGGTGCGGGCGCGCTGAGACAGATTATCCAGGTGGACATTATAAACATAAAAACAGCGGGCGGTTTCCAGATCAGCCAGGCGTACCCAGCTGCAGATCCGGGGAAAGAGTGTACCGGCAAATTTGGAGCCGGGCTCCCAGGGGGAATTGGAGAACCAGATTGTGCCGGAATCAATTCTGTAAAAGCGATTTTTCTTATAAAGGATGGCACAGGTTTCCCCCTTGTCCGGGTCACTGTTGCGTCCGACGGCGTAAGCTTCGTACTGGGGCAGCCCCTGGAGGATTTCATCCAGCTGATAGGGCAGGGCTTCCTGGAGACCGATGACATCGTATTGTTCCGCCGCCAGGAGAGAAATGACCATGGCTCGCCGCAGGGACCAATCCCGGCTGCCGGACGCGTAACGGCCGACTCGGATGTTAAACGTGGCGGCATGAAGTATGTCTCGGTCAACGCCGGCATCGGACATCCGCAGGGGGCGGGAAGATGAAGGAGTCTGGGCAGGGGATTGGATGATGAGGGTTCCTGTGAGCAGGAGGGAAAAAACAGTTCGGCTCAGATGCATATAGCGTTCCCAGTATAATCGGTTCAGACCTTTTGTTTCTCTCCCCGCGAAATGTTTCGCCCGTTTGGGTCTAAAAACTTGAAAGATTTCTTGGAAATTCTTTTTGGAGAGGGAAAAAGGGAAAGATAAGGTATCGTCTTTGTCGACTTTTTACGAGGCGGGAACTGCAGGCAAAGTTACAATAAATTCAGCTCCCCTTCCGTCTTCTGAGATGACTCGGATAGTCCCGTCCAGTTTGTCGAGAATCCGCCGGACGATGGCCAGTCCTAAACCGATTCCTTTGACGGGGCCGTCCGGATTGAGCCGGTGGAAGATTTCGAAGATTTTTTCATGGTGTTCCGGTGCGATGCCGATGCCGTTGTCGATGACTCGATATTCACAGACGCCGTTTCTTTCCTGCCCGGTCACGTGAATTTTGCCGGGGCGGGAAGGGTCCAAAAATTTGACGGCATTGTCCAGCAGATTGGTAAAGACCTGATTGACCTGATAGAGGTCACTGTAGCAAGGAGGAAGGTTGTCAACGATGATTTCACAGCCGGACTTTTGGATTTGGAAACGCAATCCCTCAATAATGGATTTCATCAGTCCGTTCATATGGACCGTTTGGACGGTCAGTTCCATCGAACCGATGCGGGACAATTTGAGCAGACCGTCAATCAGGGTCTGCATTTTTTCCGCCCCGGAATCGATGAAGTACAGGGATTGTTCTACATCTTTCAGGAGCGGCTCTATCCGCTCATATTGTCCGCATTCTTTCAGGACATTTTTGACCTGTTCGCAGGTGGTTTTCAGCTCTCCGGTAAAACCGCGGATATTGACCAGCGGAGATTGGAGATCATGGGAAGAAATATAAACCAGACTTTGCAGTTCCCGGTTTTTGGCTTCCAACCGCTGAAGCATCTTCTCTCGTTCCTGTTCGGCCTGGACCTGGTCTGTAATGTCCCGGCCGATGCCGACAATGGCCAACGGTTTGCCTTTTTCGTCGAGCAGAGCGCGGTAGGACCATGATAGAACACGCAGTCCGTATTTTGTTTGAGCCGAATGGCGAAATCGGCAGGTGTAAGGGGGCAGATAGAGAATATCCATTTCCTGGCGGATTCGTGTTCGATCCTCCGGCAGAACCTCTTCCAGAAAGGGCCGTCCGAAAAGGTCTTTTTCATATTTGCCGAACAGCCGGCAGTAGGAAGGACTGACAAAGAGGAAGTTGCCTTTGGCGTCCAGTTTGGTAATCAGGTCGCTCTGATTGTCCACCAGAAGCCGATATTTGGCTTCGCTGGCGACAATTTGTTCCCGCTGGCGGTGGTGAATCATTGTGTAAACAAATACCGCAAAAAGAATCGGCTGAAGAATGTCCGCCAAATCGCCATAGCGGTCTATAAAGGGGGCGGTTCCGGACCACTCGAGAAGATTGCTGATATGCCCGAGCAGTCCGAGAAAAAGAAAGAGAACTGCCGGCAAAAACAAGTCAGTTGGAATTAATTTCTGGAGTTTCCAGACCAGCAAAATGCCAAAAGACAGGAGGATAAAGAAAACAGAAACAGTGTTGAGTCCGACAATCGGATTCATCTGCCGCTCTCCTTGTCCGTACCGAGACGCAGGCACCACCAGAAAAACACTGCACAAGATAAAATTGCGCAGATATGCTCAAGAGAATTAAGAGCCGTTTCCCAGAAAAATCCTTCCAGTACTGTGCAAACCTTTGAGGCCAGGTAAAAGCCAAAGCTTACCAACAGGAATTGGTAGGAGGGAAGGGTAATAATAATTTTTCGAGTGGCCAACAGAAAAAAACTGACACCGACCGTAATCAGGAGTGCGATCAGTTCGCTTTCCTCAAACATATTGACCTTTCCAGAAACCCGATCTCGAAACGTTTAGCACCTAATGTTCTTCTGAAAAAGCCAGGGAGGCATCCTATTTTCCCTATTTTGTATGGGGGCATACCGGAATGCAAGCGTTTTTTTCTTTAATTTTTTCGGGTCGGGTTTATAGTAAAAATATGTCCGTATCATCGCCCAGATTGTTTATTGTGGATGGTCATGCCCATATTTACGCCGCTTATTATGCGCCGATGCGGCCTCTGACCAGCCCTTCCGGTGAACCGACCAAAGCCGTTTTTGTCTTTACAACGGCTCTTTTATCGTTGATAGAACGGGAAAAGCCGGACTATCTTGTGGTGGCGATGGATTCCAAGACTCCCAGTTTTCGGGTGAAACTTTATCCGGAATATAAAGCCCATCGTCCTCCGATGCCCGAAGACATGCCTTCTCAGATTCAGCGGATTGAGCAGATTCTGGAGGCGATGCAAATCCCGGTTGTTCGCGTGGAAGGGTATGAGGCCGATGATGTCATCGGCACGCTGGCGGCGAAAGCATCACAGGCCGGTGTGGAGGCCTATATTTGTTCCAAAGATAAAGATATGCTTCAGCTGCTGGATGAGTGGATTTGTACGTATGACATCAAAACCGGTCAGCGTTATGACCTCAAGCAGATGCTCGAGGAATTTCATCTTACGCCGCAGCAGTTTGTGGATGTGCTGGCGCTGCAGGGGGATACGGCGGACAATATCCCTGGGGTGCCGGATGTCGGTCCCAAGACGGCTCTTCAGTGGATTCAGCAGTACGGTTCGCTGGAAAACCTGTATGCACACGCCGACGAAATCGGGGGCAAACGGGGGGAAAATCTTCGGAAATTCAAAGAGCAGGTTTTTTTGAGCCGTCAATTGGTTATCATTCACCGTCAGGTTCCGATTGAGTTTGACAAAAAGGCGTTTGCCCGCAAAGAGGTTGATCGGGAAAAATTGGCTCAGGTCTTTGCGGAACTGGGCTTTACGCGGCTGCTGACTCAAATGGATTTAAAACCGGTTCCGGCGCAGACAAAACCGAAGATAGCGGACTCGCTGTTTCCGGAGGACACGGGGGAACAGCCGGTCTTCAAACAGCAGGGCCGGGACTATGTTCTTGTCGATACAGAAGAGGAATTGGAGCGGTTTGTACAACGTTTGATGCAGCAGGAGCGGTTTTCATTCGATACGGAGACGACGTCTCTGGATGCGATGCGGGCCCAGCTGGTTGGAATGAGTTTCTCCTGGCGTGCCGGACAGGGGTGGTATCTGCCGGTTCGGGCTCCGGCCGGCCAGAAGCGTCTGCCGCTGGAGGAGGTTCGCCGTCGGCTGGGGCCGATTCTGGCGGACAAGAGCCGATACAAAATCGGCCAGAATATGAAATACGATATGATTGTGCTGGAAAACAGCGGGATGCCGGTTGGACTGCAGGAAGGACGCTGTTTTGATACAATGGTGGCTTCGTATGTCCTGGCGGCGGACCGTTCCAGTCATTCTCTGGATATGATGGCGCGAGATTATCTGGGGCTGGAGACCACACCGATTTCTTCGCTGATCGGCAAGGGCAAGAAGCAGATTTCCTTTGAGCAGGTGGATACACAGGCGGCGTGTGCCTATTCGGCGGAAGATGCGGATGTGACCTGGCAGCTGTATGAGTATTTGTCCGCCCGCCTGAAGGCCCAGCCCGCCCTGCAGCGGCTCTTTGAGACGATCGAAATGCCGCTGGTGGAAGTGCTGATGCGGATGGAGATGAACGGGGTCTGTCTGGATACGGAGAAACTGAGCCGGCTGTCGGAGTCGATGGCTCAAATGCAGCGGGAGCTGACGGAGCGGATTTATGAACTGGCCGGCGGACCGTTTAACATTGATTCCACCAAGCAGCTGGGCGAGGTGCTTTTTGACCGTCTGGGACTGCAGAGCATCAGGGCCGGCAAAACCCTGCGAAGCACCGATGCCGATGTGCTTGAGCAGCTGGCCGAAGAACACGAAATTATTCCGCTGATTCTTCAGTACCGCCAGGTGGAGAAACTCCGCAATACCTACACGGAAAAACTGGGCCAGCTGGTCAATCCGAAGACCGGACGGGTCCATGCCTCGTTCAATCAGACGGTTACGGCCACCGGGCGGCTCAGCTCGTCGGACCCGAACCTGCAGAATATTCCGGTGCGGACGGAACTGGGCAGGCAGATTCGGGCGGCGTTTGTTCCGGAAAAGAAGACGGACTGTATTCTCAGCGCGGATTATTCGCAGATTGAACTGCGGCTTTTGGCTCATTTTTCTCAGGATGCCGCCCTGCGGGAGGCCTTTGCTCAGGATTTGGACATTCATCGATTTGTGGCCTCTGAGATTTACGGGGTGCCGATGGAGCAGGTGACCGGCGAGATGCGCACGAAGGCCAAGGCGGTCAATTTCGGGATTATTTACGGGCAGGGGCCGTTCGGACTGGCCCGCACAACGGGAATCCCGCAGGCGGAGGCCAAACGGTTTATTGAAGAATATTTTCGCCGATACGGGTCTATTCGTTCGTTTATGGACCGGGTGATTGAACAGGCCAGGCGGAACGGGTATGCGGAAACCATTCTGCATCGCCGCCGCAAGATTACAGGGCTGGACAGCCGCAACCCGAACGTTCGTTCGCAGGCCCAGCGGCTGGCGGTCAATACGGTGATTCAGGGGTCGGCGGCGGATTTGATTAAGGCGGCGATGATTCGAATTCATCGGCGCATTGAACGGGAAAAACTGCCGATTAAAATGATTCTGCAGATTCACGACGAACTGGTTTTCGAACTGCCGAAAAGCCGTTCTCAGGAGGAGGCCCGCTGGATTGCAGAAGAAATGACCACAGCGGTGCCGCTGGAGGTGCCGCTGAAGGTGGATATTTCTATCGGGGACAGCTGGCTGACGGATGATAAATAAAAAAAACCGAAAAAAAAGAGATTCTTAAGACATTAATAGATAGGAAAGACAAGCCGTCTGAGGAGAACAAATGACATACGAACAATGGCAGCTGCTTGTGGATGTGCTTGCCGGCAAAGAAAAGACACCGCCTGCGACCGGTTTTATTATTGACAGCCCCTGGCTGCCCGGCTGGTTCGGCGTTTCAACGCTGGATTATTTTACCAGTGATGCGGTTTGGCTGGAGGCCAACCGTCGGGCGATTGAGATGTTTCCGGAGACAATGTTTCTGCCGGGTTTCTGGGCGGAATACGGGATGTGCACAGAGCCCAGCGCCTTCGGCGCAAAATGTACATTTCATCGGAATGAGCTGCCGTTTGCGGACAAAATTATTCACCAGACAAAGGACATTGACCGTCTGAAAGTGCCCAAACCGGAAAAAGACGGCCTGAACCCGTTTGTGCTCAATCGGCTGGCCCTGAACCGCAAAGAGATTGAAAAGCTTGGGCATCAGATTCGGTTTGCAGTTTCACGCGGGCCGCTGAACATTGCTTCGTTTCTGATGGGTACGACGGAGTTTTTGACGGCCCTGGCTCTGGAGCCGGAGCCGGTTCATCGTCTGCTGCGAATCATCACGGATTACATCATCCGCTGGCTGGGTGTGCAGAAGAAATATTTTGATACCATCGACGGCATTTTGATTCTGGATGACATCGTGGGATTTCTGGGCAAGGCGGATTTTGAGACGTTTGCGCAGCCGTATCTGAAGGAGATTTTCGGCTGTCTGAATGTGACAGTGCGGTTTTTCCATAACGATGCCGACGGGCGGGTCTGTGCCCCGTATCTGGCGGGGCTGGGGGTGAATCTGTTTAACTTCAGTTTTCAGCATACGTTGGCTGAAATGAGGGAATGGACCGGCGGACAGGTGACCCTGCTGGGCAATATCCCGCCGCGGGATGTGCTGGCACAGGGCAGCCCGGAACAGGTTCGCCGATGTGTGCACGATACAATCAAGGGCCTTTCGGACTGCCGGCGGGTGATTCTGTCCTGCGGGGGTGGGGTGCCTGATGGTGTTTCGACGGAAAATCTGCGTGCATTTCTCGATGCCTGTAAGGAAGCGGCCCTATGAAAACCCCAAGCAAACTATACGCGGCGGTGTGTTTGATTTGTCTGCTGAGTGCCTGCCGCAACAGCCAGAAAGAACAGGAAACGGCTATGAAATCTCCGGCAAATGTGGTGCAGGATAAAGAAGCAATCACTCTCTGGTATCAGGATAAGCCGGTTGTGCGCTATTATGCGGCTCTTTGTCCGGTTCCGGAGGGGGTGAATTCGATTTTTCGCCGAAGCGGCTTCGTTCATCCGCTCTGGTCGCCGTCCGGCAAGGTGCTCACCCGCATTCAGCCGCCGGATCATTATCATCATTACGGAATCTGGAATCCATGGACGATGACGCATATCGAGGGGCGGGAGGTGGATTTCTGGAATCTGGCCAAGGGGCAGGGCACGGTTCGGTTTGCGGGTCTGGAGTCTGTGCTGTGTGATTCGTCCGGCGGACGTTTCCAGGTTCGTCAGGAACATGTGGATTTTACGGCAGTTCCGCAGGGGCGGGTGGCGATTGAGGAAATCTGGGGAATCAGCGCCTTTGCGGCGCAGGCGGAAGGACGCACCGTCTGGGTTGTCGATTTTGACAGCCATTTCTGGAATGCACTGAACAGTCCGATTGTCCTGGACGCCTACCGCTACGGCGGGGGGATTGGATTTCGAGCGACGGAGGAGTGGACCAAAGACACCTGTACGGTGCTGACCTCGGAAGGGCGGACGCGAAAGGATGCCGACGGACAGCGGGCCCGCTGGTGCGATGTCAACGGCTCGTTTGCCGACGGGACGCGGGCGGGGATTGTTTTTCTAAGCCACCCGGAGAATCGGGAGCATCCGGAGCCGATGCGGGTCTGGCCGCTGGATGCCAACGGCGGACGGGGCGATTTGTTTGTGGAGTTCTGCCCAATTCGCCTGAACAGCTGGACGTTGGAGCCCGGACGAAAATATCGTCTGCGCTATCGGCTGATTGTGTATGACGGTACGCTCAAGCCGGAAACGGCGGAGCAGTTTTGGCAGCAATATGCAAATGGAACAGAAACCCGGAGCAGTCACTAATCAATAAGGAGATAATGCGTATGAAACGAAGAGATTTTCTGAAAGGGGCAGCGGCGGCTGCGGTTGGTGCGGCGGGATTTCCGATGGTGCTTCCATCGGTTGTTTTCGGACGAAATAAACCCAATGACCGGATTCAAATCGGGCAGATTGGTTTCGGGCGAATCGCCCGCGGACACGACCTTCCGGAAACCATTCAGCATGATTTTTGCCGCGTGGTAGCGGTGGCGGATGTGGACAGCAAACGGCTGGCTGACGGCAAACGCTGGATAGAGAATTATTACGCCAAAAAGACAGGCCAGGAAAAGTATCTGGAGGTCAAGACATACGGCGATTATAAGCAGCTGCTGGCGGACCCGAGCATTGATGCGGTGATTATTTCTACGCCGGACCACTGGCACGCCCAGATTGCAATGGAAGCGGCCCTGGCGGGCAAGGACATCTATCTGCAGAAACCCGCCTCGATGACGATTGTCGAAGGCCGCCAGATGAGTGATGTGGTGCATCGGACCGGTCGAATTCTGCAAATCGGAAGCCAGCAGCGTTCCCGGAAGCCCTGGCCGCATTTTAAGCGGGCCTGCGAGCTGGTCCGAAACGGCTTTATCGGAGAGATTCAGCGGATTCAAATCGGCCTGCCGACCGACCCGGCCGGACAGGAAGAGCCGGAAATGCCGATTCCCCCCAATCTGAATTACGATATGTGGCTCGGCTCGACGCCCTATGTGTATTATACGGAAAAGCGGGTTCATCCGCAGGACAGTTATGACCGTCCCGGGTGGCTTCGCTGCGACGCCTACTGTTGCGGAATGATTACCGGCTGGGGTTCGCATCACGTCGATGCGGCTCACTGGGGGATGGGCATGGAATACACCGGACCCATTGAGGTGGAAGGAAAGGCGGAGTATCCGAAATCCGGTCTGTGGGATGTACACGGTGAATTTGATGTCTATGCCAAATATGCCAACGGTGTCTCGATGCATATCAGCAGCCGCTATCCGAACGGGGTTCGTTTTGAGGGCACGGAAGGGTGGATTTTCGTGACGCGCGGCGCCGAACGAGTAACCGCCAGTGACCCGACGGCACCGGATGAGGGACCGGCTCCTTTGCAGGCATCCGACCCGAAGATTCTTCAGGCGGAAATCCCCGCCAACGGGATTCATCTCTATGAAAGCCCGGAACAGCATCTGGACTGGCTGCAGTGCATCCAGAGCCGCCGGCAGCCGGTGGCTCCGGTGGAAGTAGGACACCGCTCCGGCAGTGCCTGTTTGGTTGCTTATATTGCGATGAAGCTGGGACGCAAACTCACGTGGGACCCGGTTCGGGAGGTTTTCGTAGGGGATGAACAAGCCAATGCGATGCGTTCGCGGCCTCAGCGGAAGCCCTACGGTACCAATTACGTTCTGTAAGAAGGGATATGAGCGATGAGCAGGCGGATTTGGCTGGCTTTGTCGGCGGCGGGGCTTCTGGCGGGTCTGACGGCCGGGTGTCTGATGAAACGGGCGGTGTCTGAAAAACAGTCCGAACCCTCCGTGCGGCTGCTGGTGCTGGACCCCGGGCATTTTCACGCCGCCCTGGTTCAGAAGACGATGTATGAGCAAATCAGCCCGGAGGTTTCTATCTATGCGCCGGATGGTCCGGAACTGGAGGACTATCTGGCTTCGATAGAGGCGTTCAATACACGGCCGGAGAATCCGACCGCCTGGCTTCAGCATGTCTATAAGGGGCCGGATTATCTGGAGCGGATGCTCTCGGAAAAAAAGGGCAATGTCGTTGTCATTTCCGGGAAGAACTCCCTGAAAACCGACTACATTTACCAGTCGGTCCGGGCGGGACTGAATGTTCTGGCCGACAAGCCGATGGTGATTGCGCCGGAGAAGTTTCCGCTTCTGGTTGAGTCGTTTCGAACCGCCGAGAAAAACGGTGTGCTTTTGTACGATATTATGACGGAGCGGTTTGAAATTACGACGATTCTTCAGAAGAAGTTGGCGGCGATTCCGGCGGTCTTCGGCCATCTGCAGCAGGGCTGTCTTGAAGAGCCGGCAGTGGTTAAGGAAAGCGTTCATCACTTTTCCAAATATGTGGCGGGCCGCCCGCTGCGAAGGCCCGCGTGGTTCTTTGACCCCGCCCAGCGCGGGGAGGATTTGGCGGATGTTTCGACGCATCTGGTTGATTTGATTCAGTGGGAATGTTTCCCGGAGCAGCCGATTGACTATCGGCGGGATATTCAGATGCTCCGGGCCCGCCGCTGGACGACGCCGATGACAGCCGAACAGTTCCGGGAGGTGACCGGACTGGAGGAATGGCCGGAGTATCTGAAGCCCTATGTCAAAGACAACGTGCTCTATGTGAAAGCCAACGGACAGATGGATTACACCCTGCGGGGGATTCACACGCGCGTCTGTGTTCGGTGGGAGTATCGGGCGCCGGAGGGGGCGGGGGATATGCATTATTCCATTCTGCGGGGCAGCCGATGCAATTTGGTGATTCGCCAGGGACCGCAGGAAAAGTATAAACCGACGCTCTATGTGGAGTCGGTTCAGGGAAAGCTTTCACCGAAGCATTTGGAGACTGCGGTGCTCCGGACCCTTCAGAAAAAGTATCCGGGAATCGGGCTGGAGCAGATTGATGAGCGCACGTGGAAGATTCTGATTCCGGATTCGTATTCTGTCGGGCATGAGGCGCACTTTGCACAGGTGATGCAGAATTTTCTGCGTTATCTGAGAGAGGGGCGGCTGCCGGATTGGGAGGTGCCGAATATGCTGGCCAAGTATTATACGACGATGGAGGCCGTCAAGGCCGCCGACCGGCAGGAAAATTAGCCCCCTAAGCCGCAAGGGTCTGCGGGATAGCCCCGGGCGATAATCCCGTCTGGCAGAGGGCCCGGCGAGGGTATTAGCCCCGGGCGCGAGCCCGGGGGAAGAGGGCTGGATTCCCGCCTGCGCGGGAATGACAGAGGACGAGGAGTATAGCCCCGGGCGCGAGCCCGGGGGAAGGGGGTGGGCGCTTCCGTCCTTTTCCCACGCCCTTGCGGGCGTGGCTATCAATCAAACGACGGGATTCGTAAAGATTAGCCCCGGGCGCGAGCCCGGGGGAAGAAGGACGCGTAAAAAAACTCTTATTTTTTAGTCCCTTTGGGGGCGAAGGAAGGAGGCCGGATGGGTCATACCTTTACCAACCACCTTTATCATATTGTTTTCAGCACAAAACATCGTAAGGGGCTCCTGGAGGACCGCCGACGCACCGACTTTCATCAATATCTATGCGGCTTTGCTCAGACGCTTGATTGCGCGGTTTTAAGTGTCAACAGTGTTGGCGACCATATTCATCTGCTGGTCCGCATCAGGCCTTCTTTGGCTGTTTCGGAGTTTGTCGGCAAACTGAAGGCCAACTCCTCTCGCTGGATAAAGGAGCAGATGGACCCGCCGTTCGGTTTCCAGTGGCAAAGCGGCTTTTCGAGTTTTACGGTCAGCCAGTCTGCGGCGGCTCAGGTCAGGGATTATATCGAAAGGCAGACGGAGCATCATAGGCAGCTGACTTTTGAGGAGGAGTTAAAGCGGTTTTTGGAGCGGAATGGGTTCGAGTATGACCCGCAGCGCTGTCTGGATTGATTCGGATGCCCTCTGCGGGGAAAATAGCCCCGGGCGCAAGTGTCGCAAGGATGGGCGAGGGATTTAGCCCCGGGCGCGAGCCCGGGGGAAGAGGGCTGGATTCCCGCCTTCCTTCTTCGCTGAAGCTTCGAAGGACAAGTCGCAGCTTCAAACGAGTTATCGGACGCACATCGGATATTTCCTGTCTTTACATTTTCTTAGAAAAATTTCCTGCCCAGTTTGCCGCGCCGGTTTTTATTTCTTAGGTTTTCTATGGAAGCGTTAAAGGTTCTTTGACAAGCCCATACGAGAAAATCCGGACGCGCTGAACAGGTGTTTTCTTTTGGAAAATCACAAGCCGGTTCCGCCGGCTTGACAGTAAAACCGTTACCGAAACCAACAAAACCATACGTAACCGATACCGAAATACAGGTACAAAGAAAGGGAGAATGACCAATGAAAGCAAAAAAAGGGTTTACACTGGTTGAAATTCTGATCGTGGTTGTGATTTTGGGTATCCTGGCGGCGATTGTGATACCCCAGTTCAGCCAGGCCAGCACTGAAGCCAAACTGAACAGCTGCCGCTCCTCGCTGCAGAGCTTACGGTCGCAGATTGAACTGTACAAGATTCAGCACAATGACCAGCCCCCTGCGCTGGCTGACTTTGCGGCTCAGATGACAACGTATTCGGATGCCAACGGAAATACCAATGCGACGAAGGATGTGGCTAATGGATTTATTTACGGCCCCTATATTCAGCAGGTTCCTACTAATCCTTGGAACAATTCTAAGGCAGTGAATGACATAGCTGGTGGCGGGAACCAAGAGGGCTGGGTCTATGATCAGACCACCGGTGCGATTTATGTCGGTGTAGCCAATGCTCCTGATGCGGTTGTCACAGAGTTGCAGGCCACTGACGATGCTCTCTAACCGGCAACGGCTCTGCTGAGCAATGATGTAGAAATCAAGCCGACCGGCCTTGCGAGAAATTCGGGGGTCGGTCGGCTTTTTTATTGCTCGAATCAGCGGTCGATTAGCCCCGGGTTGCTCTATTAATTAAACCCAAAAAGGGCTGGATTCCCGCCTGCGCGGGAATGACAAATGGCGCGGGAATGACGGGGGGAGGTGATGGATTCCCGCCTTCCTTCTTCGCTGAAGCTTCGAAGGACAGGTCGCGGGAATGACACAGCAGGAAAGCGGGAATGATACAGAGAAGCGGGAACGACAGGGGGCGAGGGAAATAGCCCCGGGCGATAAGCCCGGGGGAAAGGGAATGGGCGTTTCCGCTCTCTTTTTCCACGCCCTCTCGGGCGTGGCTATCGTATAGCGCCCGCTGGCGCGGGCTCGAAGAAGACGGAGTGTGTCGAAGAGGTGGCGAGGGAAATAGCCCCGGGCGATAAGCCCGGGGGGAAGAGATGCGGAAATCATAAAACGTTTTTCCCGTCCGGGTTTTGCGAATGCGGCGTGAGAGGAATAAAAATGAATCGAAAAAAACGGCGGCGATTCCATCGGGAAAAGGCGGGTCAGAGTCCTATGATTGCTCTTTTTGAACGGACGGTTCTGGCCCTGATGTTGTTTGCGGCGGCAGTCGGCTGGATGATGCCTAAAATGGCTCGGGCCGCCGCAGAGAATCGAATTACCCTGCTGATGGAGCGGCTGCATGAGGCTCGTTCGGGCATTGCTCTTTATCGAGCCCAGAATGACGGCCGGCTGCCCGGCCGGGGGGGCGATGGAAACCCTGCGGCGGAACAATTCCTGTCCGACCTTGCCAAACAGGGATGTCAAATCCCTGCCAATCCTTTTGTCCAGGGACCTGCCGGACGGCAGGTGACGGTGGCGGATGACCCTGCGGCCCGGCCTACAGGACGCGAAGGGACGGGCTGGTGGTATAACGCGGCGACGGGGCACTTTGCGGCCTGCGACAGCCGATACCATTCTGCTTTTTAGAGAAACCACGGATTTTGCGGATTCAGCGGATTTCGATAAAAAAAATGAAACAACAGAGACAGAGACAACTCGGTTTTACCCTGCTGGAGATGCTGATGGCGATGGTCATCCTCGGCGCTGCGGCGGCGGGGGTGTTTTTGCCTTTTGTGAGTGCGGCCCAGGTTCAGCGGGAGGCGGTCTGTCAGGTGCTGGCGGCTCAACTGGCCTCCAACCTGATGGAAGAGATTGTCAGTATGTCTTTTGACGAAATCCGGACGCGATGGGATGGTTATACGGAAGCGGAGGGACAGGTCAAAAACGCATCCGGTACGGTGTTTTCTGATCCAATTTACGGCGGATTTGCTCGTTCGGTTTCGGTGGGAACTGTTCAGATAAACGATACAGAGTGTCTGATGGCTTCTGTTCGTGTGGACTATAAGGGACGGCAAATGGTTCGTCTTCAATCTTTGATAGCCCCCTGATATGGTTTGTGAAACGAAAAAAAAGAGCGGTTTTACCCTGATTGAACTGGTGATGGGGATGCTCATCGCCGGTGTGGTCTTGCTGGCGGCGGCGACCTTTTCGTTTGCGATGCGGCAGGGGCAGGAAACCACCGACCTGATGCTTGACGGTCCGGCAGCCGTTCGCGGGGCCTCCATCCGCATTACTGACCTGGTTCACCGTGCCCATGCGCTTCAGCAGAACGACAGTATCGTGACCGTTCAGAGTGAGGCGGGTACATCGACTCTGGCCGTCAGCGGGACGACCCTGAATCTGGATGGAAAACCTCTGCTGAAAAAATGTAGCGGATTGAGTATGGAAATTCGCGATGGTCGGCTGCTGATTGTTCGGTTCAAAATGCAGGCGGAGACGGGCTGGCGGGATTATGAAATTTGTGCGGCGGTTCGCTGCCGAAGCGGGGGATAAGATGTCGGCCGAAAGAAGTTCACATCGAAGTCGAGGAGCGGCCCTGATTATCGTGCTGTTTTTGGTGATGGCTGTTTCGGTCATTGCACTGGGGCTGTTTGCCCGCACGGATTTCTCCCTGGCGGCCGGCTGCAATTTTGTTTTGCACACGCAGACGGAGACCCTTGCCTATTCGGGTCTGGAATTTGCTCGTGTTCTGGTTCGGGAGCCCAATCTCGTTGAGGCAGGACCTGTGTGGGATGCCGGTTTTCGATATGAGGTGGAGATTTCCGCCCCCAGTGAACGGGTTTATCCGGTGACCAGCCGGGCGTGGTTTGAAAAAGACGGCAGCCGACGTGCAGAAAGCATTCTTACCGGCTGGCTTTATTATGACCCCAATGATGGGGGGGCCTACTATCAGCGAATTGACCGGCAGGTCCGATAAGGGGAGGGGATGGAGAAAATCATCCGCCGGCTCAGGCCACTGCAGCGATTTCAAAACTCTGTTCGGTGCGGCAAAGGAAAGCGGGACTGTAGGGACTGCAACGGCTGTATCAGTTCTGCGGACGTGAACGGACCTGAAAAGGCCTTTTTTGATACTGATACGCCTAAGACAGGCAGGTCCGATTATATGGGCTGTACTGAATGTGATTTTGGATTTACGCAAATGTTCCGCTGCGGGGCGGTTTGCCTGATGTGGGCGGTTAAGACGACAGAAGAGTCAGTCGAAAGAACAGAAGAAACAAAAGGCGACAATCCGCCCGTATTGTCGGCGGAGAAAATCAGAAGGTGATTTATGAAAGAGCATAAGAATGACCGGCGGCAGACCTTCAGCGGGTTCACGCTGGTGGAGATTATTGTGGTGGTGGTGATTCTGGCGATCGTATCGCTGGCGGCCATTCCTGTTTTGGGAACGGCGGCGGATATGCAGGTCCGCTCCGCGGCCGACAAAATCGCCGCCGACCTCGATTATGCAAAAGGCCTGGCCGTCACCCGGCAGAAAACCTATACGGTGGTTTTTTCTCCTTCCCAGGAAAAATATCAGGTTCAGGATGACTCTGGTGCCGTTCTGAATCATCCTCTGCGAAACGGACCTTTTGTTGAGGATTTTACAAAGGACCGCCGGATGAAAAAGGTCAATCTTGTGAGCACGACGCTCAGCGGAGACGCCGTGACGTTTGACTATCTGGGAACTCCTTATGCGGGGACGGATACCAGCAGCCCCTTGAGTGCGGCCGGACGAATTACGCTCCAGGCCGATTCCTTTGTGCTTTATGTAGATATTGAGCCGGTTACCGGCTATGTGTCCATCACAAAACCCTAATGAGAGAAACGGAATGCGTTCGTGGCTGGAATGGTTTTGTCGCGGGTCAAGAGGCCCTATCGGCATTGATATCGGGTACAATTGCGTCCGAATGATTCAGCTGGGGTTTAAGGAAGGTCTGATTCGGGCGGAGAGTGCCGAACAGGAGCCGCTGGAAGCGGCCGCTGGCGGGGGCAGTGATGCCCATCGAACGGGTGTGGTGCGCGCGATACGAGCCATGCTGGCCCGGGGACGCTTTTGGGGTCGGGAGGCGGTTTCCTGCCTTCCGGGCGATGCATTAAAGATCAAAAGTCTGCGGCTGGATGCTCTCGAGACCGAGCGGCTGGAGGAAGGGCACTATGGAGAGCTTGCTCAGCGTTTCGGACTGGACCCGGATAAGGATGAAATCCGCTATCTGATTGCCGGCAGTGTGTATCAGGGAGAGGAAATCAAAAAGGAAGTCATTTTCTTTGGAATGAACCGCACGCAACTGATGGGGCATGTGGCCCTGCTGGAGGAGGCCGGACTGGAGCCGATTGCCGTGGATGCGATGCCGTGCGCTCTATTCCGCAGTTTTCGGCGGACTCTGCGGCGTCAGGAAGACCGCGAGGTCGTCAGCGTGCTGGTGAATCTGGGAATGTATTTTACAACGGTCATTATCGGACGGGGCACATCGATTTCTCTCGTAAAGCAGATTCCTTTGGCGGAACAGCATCTGACGCAAAAGGCGGCGGATGTGCTTGGGATTTCCTGGGAGGAGGCGGCTCGGCAGATTGCTCAGGATTGGACAGGAGGCCGGGCGGAGGCGGATTCCACCATTCAGCAGACGCTTTCATCGGCCATGAGCCGAACGATTGAGGATTTGGCGCGTGAAATCTCCCTGTGCTTCAAATACTACGCGGTGGCTTTTCGCGGAGAGCGGCCCTCGGAAGTGGTGTTTGCCGGCGGACGTTTGTATGAGTCCCTTTTGATGAATCTGCTTCGTGAGCAGCTGAATCTGGATATTCGCATTGCCGAACCTCTCCGCGGCATTGATCTGAGAAACGTTTCGTTTGACCGGCGTCCCAATCCCCAGATGGCGGAATGGGCGGTGGCGGTCGGACTGGCCCTGAAGGGATGGTCCCAGCCAGGTCTGCAGGAACCGGACAGTGTTTTGATGGATAAGGCGGCAGTCTGATGGAACTGGATTTTATCCCATCCTGGTACCATGAAAACCGCCGGCGGCGGAATTGGTATCTGCGCCGTTATCTGGCGATCGTTCTTCTGACAGGGTTCTGGATTGTCGGCAATTTGTTCAGCGGCAGCATTATTTCGAAGGCCTATGCGGATTTGGAAGGGCTCCGCAGCACCTATGAAAAGGGCCTTCAGACCATTCTTCAGGTTCGACGACTCCAGGAGGAGATTTCGATTTTAAACCGACAAAGCCGTCTGGTCAGTCAATTGCGTCCCCGAACGGCTCTTACGCCTGTCCTTGCGGAATTAAGCCGCTGCATCGGCGAGCGGGCGGTTCTGACGGAATTGACAATTTCACAGGTACCCTTCGAATCTGCTGTCGATTCTTCTCCAAAGACGGGAACGGGTATTCAGGTCCGTCTCAGTACGAACAAAAAGGGTGACTGGCTGAAGGATTCGGACACGGTCACTCGAATTCGACTGGCGGGTTTTGCTCTGGATGGTTCGGAGGCGGCGGCATTGATTTCCCGGCTGGAGGAGTCGGACTATTTTACGCGGGTGATTCCTGTTTATTCCAAAAATGAGACGCGATTCGGCACGGCAGTGGCCGGATTTGAGATTCAGTGTGTTCTGGCTGACTTTGTGGTGAGGGAACGGAATTGAAGAAAATTGTTGATCATTATCCGGTGGCGGTTCTGGGGCTGCTGCTTTTGGCGGCGGTTGGGCTTGGGGCCTATCAGTACTACCCCGTCTATCAGCAACGAAAAGCCTTCCGGGCCTTGCTGTCTGAAGAAGAATCGCGGCTGGAGGAAGTGCAGGAATGTTCTGAACAGCTGCCGATTCTGTATCGGCAGATTCGGGATTTAAGACCCGCGGCTGAGCAGTACCGGCGGTTATTTCCGGATGAACAGGGCTATTCGCGACTCTGGCAGCAGATGACGGAAATGCTGGCTCGGGCACAGCTGTCGGATCAGTCCGTTCGGCCGGGTGAAGTGACCTGTGAGGACGGTTTGTGCTCGATTCCTCTGGAGATCCGCTGTACAGGCAGTTTTGACAGGATTTTTGAATTGCTTCGGTCCTTTGAACAGTTTGATCGGCTGATTCGATTTGAGGAAATATCCCTGCGGAATGACGAAAACGTGTCCGGGCGTCTCCTTTTGCAGGCCAAAGCCCGTGCTTTTTATCAAATGACGCCGAGCGGAAAAAAGAACGAATGACTCGAAACAGAGACACAATCGGGAGCATCGGGACGCTCATAGGAACCGTCAATCCGAAGATGGTATTGGCGACGGTTCTTCTGCTGGTTATGGCTGTCCTGTGGCTGCGTGTTTTCCTTAAAGGCCGCAGCGGTCCGGAAACCGTTCAGGCCCAGGTACCCATCGAGCCGTCCTCAGGGGGGCGGACGGCAGGAGAGCGGACGGAGTCGAAAGTTCTTTTGCAGCCGCGTCTGCTGCCGGTACTGACCGGACAGCATGACCGGCCCGAACGAGACCCCTTTGTCTTTGACCGCTCCAAATGGTTCCCTTCGGGACGGCAGGCGTCTGATGTTCAGTCCGAGGAGCCGGTTTCTTCGACCAGGCAGGAGCGAGATGTTCTGGTGCAAAAGATAGCGAAAGGCATGATTCTGCAGGCCGTGATTAAAGACCCAGCCGGTGTTCCGGTTCAGGCGTGTGTAAACGGAGTGGTTTTGTCCCGAGGCGGGATTCTGAAAGTGAAAGAGAATGGAGAAACATATGAGCTGAAAGTATCAGACATCGGTTCTCAACACGTTCAGTTTGAGTGTCAAGATATGGTGTTTACAGTCAAAATGCCCTCTTCGGAGTGGCTCGATTAACAGAAAGGCGGTGTTGTATGAAAACTCAGCGAAAAAAACAAATGAAGTTTAAAACTTATCTGATTACAGTCAGCGTCTGGCTGCTGGCGGTGTTGGGACTGACCGCACTGGTAGTCGGCCAGGAAAGTCAGACTCCGACCGCGCCGGCAACGGAAACCCCGCAGGAGACGGCACCTTCGGCACCGGCTGAATCTCCGGCGGCAAATGAGCAGGCCGCTTATTCGATGCAGTCCGTTCAGACAATCAGCTTTCGCAAAGATATGCCGATTCGGGATGCCCTGCAGATGCTGGCTCAGATGTATCACAAAAACATCGTGCCTTCAGCTCGAGTGGACGGCACTGTGACTGTTACCAATCTTTATGACGTAACCTTTGAGGAGGCCCTGCAGGCCATTCTCGGTACGCATAAGTACGAAATCAAGGGCAATTTTGTCAAGATTTACACCAATGAGGAATTCCAGGCCGACAAGACCCGTTTTGAATACGCGGTCATTCCTTTGTACTACATCAATGCGGAAGAGGCCAAGAAATTGGCCGAACCTCTTCTGAGTGAGTTCGGCCAGCTTGGGGTAACCAGTCCCGCCCAGCGGGATACCGTGCCCGGCAAGGGCGGCGATTCTCTGGCGATTCACGACCGGCTGGTGGTTTCCGATTATCCCGAGAATATCAAGCGGATTCGGGAGGTGCTGGCCGAAGTGGATGTGGAACCCCTTCAGGTGCTTCTGGAAGTGACGGTTATGGAAGCCACGCTGACGGAAGATACCAAGTTCGGGATTGACTGGAAGAATATTCCCGGTACTTCCATCACCCTCGGCGGAGAAGGATTCCTGCAGGGAGGTTTTACCCCTGTTGTTACGGGGAATAATGCTTCCGGAATTTCCGTCGGTGTGACTTTTGATAACATTTCCGCCCTGATTAACGCCATTGAAACGGTGTCGGATGTGACGATTATGGCCAATCCAAAAATATTAGCCCTCAATAAACAGGCCGGCAAGCTTATCATCGGCAAGGAAGAGGGCTATCAGTCCTTAACGAATGTGGCGGAAGGCGGCACATCCACGCAGCAGGTGGAATTCCTCGAAAGCGGTACCGTGCTCGAATTTCGGCCTTTCATCGGCAAGGACGGTCTGATTCGAATGGAAATCCGTCCTGAACAAAGCAACGGAGAAATTGTCGAGTTCGGCAATACGCAGCTGCCTCAGAAAACCAAGACGGAAGTGTCGACCAATGTGATGGTGCGGGACGGGCAGACCATTGTATTGGGCGGTCTGTTCAAGGAACAAACCTCTTTGTCCCGCAATCAGGTGCCTGTCGTCGGAGATATTCCCGTGATCGGAGAGCTGTTCCGGGGTGTTTCCGACAGTTCAACGCGTGTGGAGCTGATTATTCTGATTACCCCTCATATTATTCAGCGGCCTGAACAGGCCCAAGGTGCGGAACGTCTGGCGGATGTTCAGCGGTTGGCTCACGAAGCCCGCAGCAATCTGTATTGGATGAGCCGGGTTAAGATTGATGAAGACCGGTATGCCCGAGCGGTTCAGTATTATCTGAACGGAGAATATGATGCTGCGATGGCCGAACTGAACAATATCCTGACGATTCACCGCAATTACCTTGAGGCCATTCGGCTTCGCGAACGGATTCTCCGGGAAACGCAGCCCCAGGCGGCCGAGCAGATGGAGCGTCTGATGCTGCAGAAGATTGAACGGGAAGAATCCGGCAAGTGGTTCCGCTGGTAAAGGTTTTTCACGCTCCGGCCGGTCCCCCTTGTGCGGACCGGCCGGAGTGATTGATTCTTGCGGCTTTGAAAAGACAGGAGTCTGCGATGGAACGAAACAAATGGACAATACTGTTACTGACCCTGACGGGCCTTTGCTGTTTAGGAGGCGGCTGTGCTCTGTCGCATGCCCAGAAGAAGGAGCAAATGCTCAAAACATGGGAGAAGTCTTCCGTAGGGCCGAATCTGGCTGCCGTTCGGGAACTGTTGGACCAGGAGCGAATGGAAGAAGCCAAAAAGCTTCTGGCCAAATGTGTGCAGGCCGAGCCGGACCATCCGGAGGTTAATTATCTGTTGGCGCGGGTTCATCTGGCTGAAGGTCGGCTCCCTGCTGCCCGTGTGTGCCTTCAGAAAGCGGTTGAGCAGGCGCCGCAGATGGATGAGGGCTGGTTTGCCTTGGGGATGACGGCTTTGGAGCAGGGAGAAACAGAGTTTGCTCGGGAATGTCTGCAAAAAGCTGTGGACCTTAAACCCCTTCAGGTGGAGTACATATTAACCCTTTCCCATCTGTATATCCGGCAGGGACAAACGGAACAGGCCCGGGAATTGATTGAAAACAGCCGAAGAAAATTGCCTTACGATGCCGACCTGCTGCTGACGGCGGCGGATTTGGCCCAGCGAAGCGGCGATGTCCAACAGGCATCGGTTTACTATAAGGAAGCTCTGTGGAGGCAGGGAGACAATCCTCGCGTTCTCGAGGCGGTCGGACTGTTCTATATGGACCGCCGGCAATGGAGTCAAGCCGCCGAACTTTTTGAGAAACTCTATCAGGTTCAGACGCAGGCGGACCGCCGCCAGGTGATTCTTCACTGGCTCGGCTATTGCTCTCTTCAGGCCGGAAAGTACGCCGCGGCTCTGAGATGGTATGACCAGCTCAGCGTGCTGTGTCGGGAGGACCCTCAGGTTTGGCTTGAAATGGGGCAGGCGGCTCTCGGAGCAGACCTGCCGGAACGTGCACTCTATTGCGGACAGAAGGCCCTTCAGCTTCAGCCGGGCCTGACGGATGCCGAAGTTGTAAGGGCCTGTGCCCTGTATTTGAAGAAAAACTATGCCGAGGCGATCCCTGTTTTCCAGAAGATTTGTCTGGATTCCAGGTGGGAGGCATTCGGCTGGTGGATGAGCGGACTTTGCTATCAGCGGCTGGGGCAGAATGCACTGGCACGCAGTGCCTTTGAAAAGGCCCATCAATTGAATCCGGACAGTCCGCTGATTCGACTTTTTACCGAGCCGGAAAAGAAAACGATGTAGCGTTTGATGACGATACATCCGGTTTGAAGAACCGGATACGGCTGCAGAAAAATGAAACGGGCGATACGAATGGGAATGGGATTGTGGGGTTTTCTGGCGGTGCTTTCAGCCGCTGCAGGAGGAATATCCCTTTTTGTTTCCAATCCGCTGATTACGAGTGCCGTTTGGCTGGCGGCCTGCCCGGCGGTGTTGGGGCTGGGCGGGGTTCTGCGGCAGCTTTTGAAGGGATTGGAGGATTTAGAGCGGTATCTGAAAAACCCCGATTGCGTGCCTGTTTCGAAAGGCACATGGTCGCCGTCTTTTTGGGAATCTCTGCAGAAGTGGTCTGCTCGGCAGCAGACGCAAGCCGAGGAAACCCGGCAGGAAAACAGCCGGCTTCGCCTTCAGCTTCAGCTGCTGGAGCGGCAGCGTACCTGGGAACAAGCCGTTCTTGACAGCATTCGAGACGCCGTGCTGGTTGTCAATGAGGACAACCAAATCCTTTTTGCCAATCCGGCGGCTCGAGAGCTGCTGAATCCGGATGCGGTTCCGGAGCATTTTTCTTCTCTGGGAACAATCGAGACGGCCGCCGCCCTCCGGGAAAAGATTCACCGCTGCCGAAGCGGCCGAATCCGCCATGTTCGTCATGAACTGACGCTGAATGTCCGGGGACAGCAGCGGATTTTCGAGGCGGTTCTCTCCTGCCTTCCGGAGTCATCTCCAAACAGTGGAGGGGTTGTTGCCGTTCTCCACGACATCAGCCGGGAACGGGAAATATCGCAGATGAAAAATGAGTTTGTCAGCCATGTTTCGCATGAACTGAAAACACCGCTGGCTTCCATCAATGCCTATGCCGAGATGCTCGTGGACGGAGAGGCGCAGGATGCGGACACAATTCGGCAGTTCTGTTCGATTATTCAGAGTCAGGCGCTTCGGCTCAATCGTCTGATTGAGGATATTTTGAATATCTCGCGGATTGAATCCGGCCTGGTCAAAGTCAACCGAAGCAATCACAGCATTGCGCTGATTGTGCGGGATGCCGTGGAGATGATACGGAGCTACGCCCAGGAAAAGAATATTGCGATTCATGCACCGGCTCCGATTCTGTATGACCAGGCCTGTGTGGACCGGGATATGATTTCTCAGGCCGTCATCAATCTGCTCAGCAATGCCGTGAAGTATACGCCGGCCGGCGGTTCGGTTACAGTCGGACTGGAAGTGGATGAAGCAGAAGGGCGGCTGCGGGTTACTGTAACAGATACCGGTGTCGGAATCCCGCCGGAGGAGTTGGGGCGGGTGTTTGAAAAATTCTATCGGGTTCAGGCCAACAATCATATGGCCAAGGGAACCGGATTGGGTCTGAATCTGGTCAAGCAGATTATCGAGACGGTTCACGGAGGCAGGGTTTTTGTCTCCAGTGTAGTCGGGCAGGGAAGTACATTCGGTTTTGAACTGCCGCTGGCTTTGACCGGCTGTGCCGCCGCTTCTGTCGGCGGTTCGAGCTGACGGTTTCGGCGGCCTGAAGAAAGCAGGAGAATGAGATATGGCGGAACGAAAAGCACTTGTGGTGGATGATGAATTTCACATTGTCCAGGTTGTAGCCATCAAACTGCGCAACAACGGCTTTGAGGTTTTTACAGCGGACAACGGAAGCCAGGCCTATCAGCTGGCCTGCACGCATCATCCGGATATCATCGTGACGGATTACCAGATGCCGGCCATGACCGGACTGGAGCTGATCGAGAAACTTCGGAAAAATCCGGACACGGCGGATACACCGGTTTTGCTGCTGACGGCTCGGGGATTTGCAATTGATCCGCAGCAGAAGGAATCTCTGCGGGTGGCGGCCTGTCTGAGCAAGCCGTTTAGTCCCCGGGAAGTGCTCCACTGCATTGAAGAAGTCCTGGCTCAGCGGGCGGGCGTCTAAGAAGAAATCAACCATCTGAGAGAGGGATATCACGAATGGGTCCTGCTTCGAATCAGTCTCTGCGGGATGATCTGGAACTGATGGAAAAGCATCTGGAGAAGCTCAGCACGGAGCTGTCCCAATGCTATGAGCAGATTATGCTGCTCTATAACCTCAGTACCCATATGAATCTGGACCAGTCCTGTTCAACCTATCTGCAATTGGCCTGCGACCAGCTGACCCAGATTGTGCCGGTGGAGGGAATTGCTATTTTTCTGGAAAAGAAGATAGAGGGCGGCAAACGTCTGGTTCTCAGTGCCGGCTCGGGGCTTTTGTCAATTGAGCCGTCGATGGCGGATATTCTTCAGATGCATCTGACGGCGGAGCTGACCGCCGGGCGGGAGGCGCTTCTGGACAGCCAGGTGGACGGCCCCTTCAAGTATGCCTGGTCTCCCCGGCTTCGCAATATTCTGGCGGTCCCGGTCGGTCCGGCGGACCGGATGGCCGGATTTCTGGTGGCGACCAACATTCAGAATAAACCCGACTTTGACAGTACGGATGTCAAACTCTTTCATTCCGTAGCCAGCCAGTGTGCTGTTTTTATTGAAAACGGTCGGCTGTTCAATGACCTCAAAGAACTCTTTATCGGTTCTCTGAAGGCCCTGACCAACAGCATTGATGCCAAAGACCAGTACACCCGCGGCCATTCGGAGCGGGTGGCCCTGATTGCACGCTGGACCGCTGAGCAGATGAAGGAAACGTCTCCAATTTCCGAAGAGGAGATTCACCATATCTATCTGGCCGGACTTCTCCATGACATCGGGAAAATCGGCGTGGCGGAATCCGTTCTGCGGAAACAGGGCAAGTTGACCGATGAGGAACGTGCTGTGATTTTGGCTCATCCGCGAATCGGTGCCTCCATTTTGTCCGAAATTCCTCAGATGCGTCCTATTGTGCCCGGAGTCCTGTATCACCATGAACGATATGACGGACAAGGGTATCCGGAAGGACTCCGGGGGCCGGATATTCCGCTCAGCGCCCGGATTATTGCGCTGGCGGATGCGTTTGATGCAATGACATCCCGGCGGGTGTACCGGGAGGCGATGAGCATCCGACGGGCCCTGACGGAGGTCGAAAAGGGCAGCGGCGTTCAGTTTGACCCGGCGGTTGTGCAGGCCTTTCTCGGAAGCCCGGTGGAGAATTTCTGGAAGGCGATTCAGGATGGATTCATTGAAACCTGGGATTACAGCAGTTTTGAAGAATACGGAATCAAGGCGGTTGGAGCGCTGATTCGATGAAAATAGAGGTTCAAATTCAAAATCAAATAGCGATTCTTCAGCTTCAGGGAGAATTTACTGTTGAATCCCTAAAGTCCTTTGAAGAGGCGCTCTCCAGCGCCCGTGCGGCGCATCCCCGAGGACTGCTGCTGGATATGAGCCGGGTAATTTTGATGGACAGCGCCGCTTTGGAGCAGCTGCTGACGCTTCATGAAGAGTGCCGACGGCAGAATCAGCCGCTCAAACTGGCGGGGCTGGATGAAACCTGTCAAAAAATTCTTGAAATTACACGGCTGCTTCCCCGTCTGGATACCTATGCGGATTTGTCGGAGGCAATGAAGAGTTTTGTGTAAAGGGGTATGGCCAGAATGATGGAACTCGGTACGGAAAAACGTCTTCAGCTCGGCCAGCTGCTGGTGCAGCGGGGGATTGTCACGCCCCAGCAGATTGAACAGGCCCTTCAGCAGCAGGCCCGCAGCGGTCACAGCCGCCTGCTGGGGGAACTGCTGGTGGAGATGAACTTCTGCACCGAAAATCAAATCGCCTCCGCTCTGGCTGAAACCTATGGGCTTCCGTATGCCCAGATAACCCCCAAGCTGTGTGATCCGGCGGTGGTGGAGATTCTGCCGCGTGACTTTATTGAAGAGCACTCTGTGCTGCCGCTCTTTAAGGTCTTTGACACGCTGACCGTGGCAGTCAGCGAGCCGGCGAACGTCTTTCTCATCGAGGAAATCGAACGGCTCAGCAAGTGCCGCGTTCAGGTGGTTTGTGCCACCGTCAAAGATATTCAGGCCACGCTTCAGACCTATATGCCTGCGGCCAATGTTTTTGTCATTGATGACATCATCGATGATGCGGCCCTGCAGGATTTTTCAATGATTGAGCACCTGCCGGAGGACATTGCCAATCTGGAAGAAATTGCCGGCCAGTCGCCGGTTGTCAAACTGGTCAACTATCTGATCTGCAGCGCTGTCCATGAAAATGCCAGCGACATTCATATCGAACCGGACGAAAAGAAGGTGCGTGTGCGCTATAGGGTGGACGGTCTGCTCTATGAAAAGATGCGTCCGCCGTATCAGATGCATGCGGCGATTGTCTCCCGCATCAAAATTATGGCTGAGCTGGACATTGCTCAGCGCCGGCTTCCGCAGGACGGCAGTATTCACGTTCTGATGCAGGGCCGGCCTATCGACCTGCGTGTGTCCGTGATGCCGGGCACATATGGGGAAAAAGTTGTCATCCGAATTATCGACACTCGGAAAATCCTGACCAATCTGGAATCGCTTGGATTCAGTTATGAGAATCTGAAGGCCTTCAAAAAAATTATTCGGATGCCCAACGGAATCGTCCTGGTGACCGGACCGACCGGTTCCGGAAAGAATACCACGCTCTATGCGGCCCTGTCGGAGCTGAACAGCGAACAAGTGAACATCTGTACGGTAGAGGACCCTGTGGAGTGCAATATTCACGGCGTCAATCAGTTTCAGGTGAATGAATTATCCAAGTTCACCTTTGCCAGTGCTCTGCGGTCGCTGCTGCGGCAGGACCCGGATATTATCATGGTCGGCGAAATTCGGGATGAAGAAACCGCCAACATAGCCGTTCAGGCGGCCCTGACGGGACATTTGGTTCTGTCAACGCTTCACACAAATGACGCCCCGGGGGCTGTAACGCGTCTTCTGGACCTGGGTGTAGCGCCGTATCTGGTCAGTGCTTCGCTGATTGGGGTGCTGGCGCAGCGTCTTGTCCGAAAAATCTGTCCCACCTGCAAAGACCAGTACACCCCCTCGGCGGGTATTCGGCGAGCGGTGGAAAAATGGGTTGGTTCGCTGCCGACGTTTTACCGGGGTATCGGATGCAAGAAATGCCGAAACACCGGCTACATTGGGCGCATCGCCATCCATGAATTATTTATCCCGAATGACCAGATTCTGGAGATGATTACGCAGGGGGCGACGCTCAAGCAGCTGCGGGCGGCCGCTATTCAGAACGGAATGAAGCCGCTGCATTTGGACGGTATCGAGAAGGTGGCGGCCGGAATCACTACGATTGATGAAGTCCTGCGCGTGGCCAACGTGACAATGGAGGATTAAGATGCCGACGGCTGTTCAGAGTTCTGTTGTCCGAACGTCTTCGAGGGCGTCTCCGAACGGCCGCAAACCCCTCCGTTTGGAATCGGCTTCTTCCAATCCGGCCTTGTCGGGGGCAAGGGTCAAACAGACCGACTTGATTCTGTTTACCACCCAATTGTCTGTGATGCTGGACAGCGGGGTGGTGCTCAGTGATGCTATCGAAGCGATTGCGGACCAGATGCGCCCCGGCGCATTTCGAGAGGTAACGCGTGATTTAGCGGAGCGTCTTAAGAACGGAGAAAGTTTTTCTGTGGCTTTGGGGGGGTATCCGAAGATTTTCAGCACGATGTTTATCAGTATGGTCCGGGCTTCCGAGGTTTCCGGCAGGATGGCGGAGATGCTTCGGGTGCTCAGCGGGTATCTGACGGCGGATGCAGAGACCAAAAAACAGGTCAAAAGTGCGATGATTTATCCGGTTGTAATGCTGCTGATGGCTGTGGCGGCCACCGGTTCTCTGATGTTTTTTGTCCTGCCGCGATTTACTCGAATTTATGAGGCCCGCGGCACGGCCTTGCCTAAACTGACCCAGATTCTGGTTGACTTCAGCGCTTTGCTCGGCAGCCCGACTTTTTTGGCCTCCGCCGCCACGCTGCTGACTGCTGGAGGGTTTGCACTTTCGGCCTGGAAACAAACTCTCTCCGGACGTAAAGCGCTGGACTGGATGAAAGTTCATCTTCCTATTTTCGGCGGGATGTACGTTGATACGGTTCTGACACGTTCGATGCGAATTCTGGCCACAATGGTCAATACCGGTGTAAATCTCCTCGATGCACTCGACGTGATGAAAAGTTCCTGCGGCAATTATTATTTCCAGTGTCTCTGGGAAACGGCGGACCGGAAAATCCGTGACGGCTATCAGCTGTCGGATGCTTTGATGCTTTCGCCGTATAATGGGCTGATTGCCTCCGGGATTCTTCAGATGCTCCGAGCGGGGGAAAAATCCGGACAGCTCGGTCAGGTCTGCGACAAAATTTCCATTTTTCTTGAAAAGAAACTTCAAAACTCCATCCGAACAGCCACTTCGTTGATTGAACCGCTGATGATTATCATTATGGGAGCGATCATCGGCACGCTGGCTATTGCCCTTTTGCTGCCGGTGTTCCGGATTTCCAGCGTCATTTCTCAATAATTCCTCCAAGTTCCGGTAAAGAATATTCCGGTTTTTTCTTTTGAGTTTCCGATATTCCTGAGTAGAATTTCATTAGAAACAGGCGTTTTGCAGACTTGGCCAAAAGGAGGAAGTAAGGATGCAGGTGCTGGAAGCTCAGCGGCTTCGAAAGGAGTTCGGCCCGTTAGCGGCGGTTCAGGATGTTTCTTTTTCTATGGAGCAGGGACAGGTGGTTGGGCTGATCGGCCCCAACGGTGCCGGGAAAACAACCCTGCTTCGAATGCTGGCTACCTTGCTGCCGCCGACCGATGGAACCGCCTCAATCATGGGGATAGACCTTTGCCGTCATCCTCTCGAAATCCGCAGGCGAATCGGCTATCTTCCCGATTTCTTTAACCTCTATAACGATTTGACCCTTTGGGAGTGTCTGGATTTTACCGCCCGCGCCTACAGCGTTCCATCCGACCAAATCCCCCGAAAAATTGATACCGTGCTTGAATATGTCAATCTGACGGACAAAAAAAACGACCTCTGCAGGCATCTTTCCCGCGGGATGGTTCAGCGGATGGGGCTGGCGGTTCTGATGGTGCACGAGCCCGATCTTTATCTTCTGGATGAGCCGGCGTCCGGTCTCGATCCGATTGCCCGCATTAATCTCCGGAATATCCTCAAACGACTTGCTGATGAAAAGAAAACGATTCTGATTTCCTCTCATATTCTGCACGAATTGTCGGAGTTCTGCACCCATATTGCGATAATGGATCAGGGACAAATCCGATATTTCGGTTCCGTTGAGCAGATTCGGGAATTATGTATGCCGGAGCGAATCCTTCGGGTCAGGGTGTTGGGGGATCCGCAGAAAGTTCCTGCCGTCCTTCGTGAGTTCCCGAATGCGGCAGTCAAAGACATCTGCGACACGGTCATCCGCCTGTCTGTCAAAGGCGGTCTGGAGACGGCGGCACAGCTGAATGCGTTTCTGGTCGGACACGGTGTATCGGTTGCGGAGCTTACCGAAGAGAAAAAAGACCTGGAGGACTTGTTCTTGGCGATATCGGCAAAAGAGAATGTTTTTTCCTGATAAAAGGAGGAGGGTATGGCCAATCCGCTGATTCGACGGTATCAGTATTCGCTGCTGCGTCCTGAACAGGGCTGGATTTACGGAGTTGTTTATGTGTCCCTGGTGGGATTGATTCTGATTGTCAATCTTCTGTTTTATGCCCGTCAGTCTGTTCTGATTCAGCAGGAGCCCTGGCAGCCGTTTCGGAGTCTGTTTTTCCAGTTTACCTTGTTTCAGTGCATCCTGCTTTGGGTCCTGGCACCCTCCAATGCAGGCGGTGTCATTCCGAATCTGATGCTTCAGAAGGCCTATGATTTCCTGCGTCTTCTGCCCCTGTCGGCGGTTCAGAAGATTGTTGGGATCGTTCTTGGACGCAATCTGATTCTTTTGTCGGCGGCGGCCGCCAATTTTCTTTTTTTTGCGATGTTCGGTCTTCTGGGCCGGATTTCCTGGAGTATGCTTTTGCAAATTGCTCTGCTTTTGCTCTCCGTCGGGCTCTTTCTATGTTTGCTGGCGCTGCTGCTTTCGCTGCGTTCCTCTCCCAAACGGGGCAATCCGTTCCTTCTGTTTTTGGTGTTGTTTTTTACCTTCGGCCTGCCGTTTTTGCCGGCTTTGATTTACAATACCAAAGAGGCGAGGGACGTTTCATTTTATTTTTGGAGGATTCCTCTGCTGATTGCCGTCAGCGGGGTGCTGCTGTACTTTTCGGTGTGGGCTTTCCTCGGAAACCGGCGATGGCTTACCCATGAATATGAATCCCTGTTTTCCTGGAAGGGAGCGCTGCTCTTTGAGCTGCTTTTTCTGCTCCTGCTGTTCGGGTTCTTTTATCCGCATCGACAGGCCGAGCAGCACGAAAAGATTTTTATCGGTTTCTGCATAGCCGGATTAGTGCCGATGGTGCTTCTGCCGACAGGGGCCTGCCGAACCTATGAAAAATATCTGGAATTGTCGCGAGGATTTCCGACCGAGAAGATGTCGGTTTTCGAACTGTTCCGCCGTTCCAATCCGGTTTTGTCGATGCTGATTTATCTGATTTGGGTGGGATTTTGCCTGGCGGTGTGCCGTCTGTTTGCCCTGTCAGCGGCCCCGTTTTTGCTTTTTGCCACGGTTGTGTTTACGTTTTATCTGGTGTGGCTGGGACTGTTGGAATTGACGGTTGTGTTTTATAACACCCATTCGAAAATCATTTTATTGACAGGGTTTGTGATAGTGTTGTATCTGTTTCTGCCTTTTATCCTTTCGGGACTATTCGACTGGGAATACCTGTTCGTTTTCAGTCCGCTGGGCTATCTGGTGTATGTGTCTTCTCGGTATCCGGGGGAGATTCCCCTTGCGCCGGTTTTACCGAATCTGTTTTTGTGTACGGCGCCGGTTTTTCAGATTTTCGGTCGGTACAAATGGATGATGGACACCCGAAAGTCGCTGGCCGGAGTTTCCTGATTCGCGGCAGACGTTATTCGAACAGACGGCGTACAATTTGCTCGGCGGCGTCCGTTCGCCCGAGTTTTTTTGCGGCGGCTGCCATCTGTTCCAGCTTCTGCGGACTGCTCATCAGGTCCGTGAGGGTCTGGGAAAGGGCCTGTCGGGTCCGGGAGGGCTGCCGAATGTCGTCCTCGATGATGATTGCACCGCCTGCATCGGCCAGCGGTTTGGCATTCAGAAACTGGTGCCGGTCTTTGTGATACGGATAGGGCAGGCAGACGGCCGGCACACCCGCCGCCGCATATTCCGCTATGCTGACGGCTCCTGCACGGCCGACAACCAAAGAAGAGGCCTGCAGCAGGGTGGGCATCTGATGACAGTAGTCAACCGCCCGATAGAGAATGGTTGGATTGCCTGCTTGTGTGCGAACCCATTCATAATGAGCCATTCCCGTCAGGTGTACTACCTGCCAGTCTTTTGCAAATCGCTCCAGAGACGGCAGAATTTCCAGAACGGCCTGGTTAATGCTTAACGAACCGCTGGATGCTCCCGTAATCAGCAGAATCTTTTTGTTCGGGTCTAAATCGTACGTTTTGAAGATGTTTTCTGAATGGGAAAAAAAGTCTTTCCGAAGCGGACAGCCGACAACTTCGACGCGCTCAGAGAAACGTCCGAAGTAGGGACGAGTCTGTTCAAATTGGACGAAAATCCTCCGGGCATATCGGGCCATCAGCCGATTCGATTTGCCCGGAATACCGTCCACATTGATTAAAAAGACAGGGATCTTCAAAGACCGAGCCGCTGCCGCGGCCGGACCGCACACAAATCCGCCTGTCCCGATGAGAATTGTGACGGATGCCTCCGGTCGAAGAATCTCTTTCACAAAATAATAACTTTTCAGAAACTGGGCCAGAAACCGAACGGCTTGAATCGGGGATTTAGACAATCCCACGGCGGGCAGAGGCAGGAAATCAAAACCGCTCGGTCCTAAAATTTTTGCATCTACTTCGCGGCTGCTGCACAAAAAGGTAATCTCGGTTTGCTGGAACTGTTCTCGAATTTTTTCTGCGACGGCCAGCGCCGGATACAGATGCCCTCCGGTTCCGCCGCCGGCAAAAAAAATGCGCTGAGTCTGTCGGGAATTCACGGGTTCAAAAGCTCCTCGGATTCGGAAGATTGTCGGGCGATATTGAGCAGAATGCCTGTGGCGGCCGCCGTCAGCAGCAGACTGGTTCCGCCTGCACTCACAAACGGCAGCGGGATGCCTTTGGTCGGCAGTACGACCGTAACAACCCCAATGTTGATGGCGGCTTGAATACTGATTGAAAAAACAATTCCGGCAGATAAGAGTTTCCCGAAACGGTCGGGGCATCGAAGGATAATTCGAATCCCAAATAGTAAAAATAAGGCAAACAGTATCAGAATCCACATGGCCCCGATAAAGCCCATTTCCTCTGCAATCACGGCAAAAATAAAGTCGGTTGTATCTTCCGGCAAATGACCGTATTTGAATACGCCGCGGCCCAGCCCGGCTCCCCAGAGTCCTCCTGCGCTGATGGCCTTCAGAGACTGCTGCGCCTGATAAGGCAGCCCCTGTTCATCAAACAAATAGGAGAAAAACCCTTTAATGCGGTTGATGCGTGTCGGGGAAAGGAGTACAGCCGTAAGGAAACCCGGTATGGCAATCACCAAGGGCGAAAGCATGTGCCACCAGACTGCTCCGCCTATCCACAGCAATAAGAAAGTAATCAAAGCGATAAAAGCAGCTGTCCCGAAATCTTCAATGATGATCAGGACAATTGTCAGCCCAATCAGCAGACAAATGGGGAGAAAACGCCTCTTGAAATCTTGTATTTGGCCGCCGAATTTGTCCAAATAGGCCGCTGTGAATATTATCATGACCCATTTTGCTAATTCAGACGGCTGAAAACTTAGATAAGCCGGCCCCGGCAATAGGTCCAGCCAGCGTTTGGATTGATTTCGTTCCTGGCCGAAAATAAGAACTGCAACTAATAGAAGAAGGCTAACAATCACCAGATAGAAGGAAGTTGATTTCCACCAAGGTCGTTTGAGATGAAACCAGTGGTAATCTACCCGTCTCATCAGCAGCAAAACTCCGACGGCTAAGGGGAAAAAGACGACCTGTTTGAACATCGGTGTTTCGTAAAAACGAGAACGTTCCAGATTATATCCTACGCTGGCACCCGCAGAATATACAAAGACGGTTCCGGTGGCCATCAGAAGGAGAACCACTATTTCAATGGCAAAATCTCCGACCGGAGAAGTCTGCGTTTCTTTCCGTTCATAAAATTTCTTTGTTGGACAATTCCTTTTCATTTTCTTTGGGAAAAAAATCATCATTTGTTATTTTTCGACTGCCCACTTGATTTCCGGTTAAAAAACTCTTCAGGAGAAGAAAATTTTTATCGGGAATTCAGGATATTGCAATACAGTTATGTCTTGTTCAAGTGTGAAATTGGTTAATTTGATGAATTTTTCTCAGTTTCTTTTGAGTGGCTGTAAAAAAACCTGAGATTTTTTTCTACAGAAAATGAACGTTTTATTTTTGTTGTCTGTACGAAAGAGAAAGCGTAAACTTTAAACCTGCATAAAGGAGCGCTAATTTGAATTCTGCTTTTGATCGAAAAGACTGTTCGGTTGTTTTGGTCGGCCCGGCAGGAATGGGCATCCAGACTGTCGAACAGGCCCTTGTGAAAGTGCTCAAATCTGCAGGTTACCATATTTTTGCAACCAAAGAATATATGTCCCGTGTCCGCGGGGGGATGAATTCCACCAGTCTGCGTGTCGGGTCTGTTCCGGTTTCGGCACCGGTGGAGCGGATTGATTTGCTCTTGGTCTTGGCCTCCGGCGGGGTTACCCATGTGTCCGGACGAATCAGCTCTTCTACAGTAGTTCTCGGCGAAAAGGAACATTTTTCGCAGGAAATGCCTTCCGGAATCCGGACAATAGACATCCCCTTTGAGCAGATTGCATCCGAGATTGGGAATAAACTTTATTCCAATACGGTGGCCGTGGGGCTGCTGGGGGCTGTTTTTCACGTTGAAGAGCCGATTTTGGAGGATTTTGTTCAGAAGCGTTTTGCCGGCAAAGAACCAAAAGTGGTGGAGGAGAATAAAAAAGCCATCCAGGCCGGTTTTGCACAGGGACTTCGGCTGGTTCAGTCCGGTCTTTTGGATATTCGTCTCCAACCCGACCCGCGTGTCAAAAACCAAATCGTTATGGAGGGCATAGAGGCCGTTGGTTTCGGGGCCTTGGCAGGGGGGTGCAATTTCATCGGGGCCTATCCGATGTCGCCTTCGACGGGCCTTTTGACTTTTCTGGCCAAACACGGGAAACGATTCGGTGTTGTCGTCGAGCAGGCCGAGGATGAAATAGCGGCGATCAATATGGCTCTGGGGGCCTGGTATGCCGGAGCCAGAGGCATTGCCAGCACTTCCGGCGGCGGATTTGCTTTGATGGCCGAAGGGTTCAGTCTGGCGGGGATGCTCGAAAGCCCGCTGGTGATTCATCTGGCCCAGCGGCCCGGGCCGGCGACCGGCTTGCCGACCCGAACGGAGCAGGCCGACCTTGACTTGGCCTTGTATGCCGGACACGGAGAGTTCCCGCGGGCCATTCTGGCGCCGGGCAATCTGCAGCAGGCCTTTGAGCTGACCAGACACGCCTTTGACCTGGCCGACCGATGCCAGGTGCCCGTATTCGTTCTGACGGATCAGTATCTGGCCGATACCTACTACAATACGGAGCCGTTTGACCTGTCGGATGTGCAGGTGAAGCATCATTTTGTTGAAACGCAGGAAGGGTACCTTCGATTTGCTCTGACGGAATCGGGGCTTTCGCCGCGGGGCATTCCGGGATTCGGCCGGGGATTCGTTGCGGTGGACAGCGATGAGCATGATGAGTTCGGCCGGATTACGGAAGACCTGAGTCTTCGAACGAGGATGGTGGAGAAACGGCGGGCCAAAGAAAAATTTCTGATTGAAGAGGCGATTGCTCCGACGGTTTGGCCTGCTTCGAAGAAAGAGCATCTGGTTGTCTGCTGGGGCTCGACCTTGCCGATTGTTCAGGAAGCCCTTGAGGTCCTCGGACGCGAGGATGTAGGGCTGGTGCATTTTCCGCAGGTATTTCCGCTGCACCCGTCCACGGCTGCAATCCTGGCCCAGGCCCGAACGAGAATCTGTCTGGAAGGCAATGCTGGAGGGCAGTTTGCCCGGCTTCTGAAGGCGTATGCGGATGTCGAAATTACCCACAGGATTCTCAAATACAACGGAGCGGCCTTTACGGTTGAAGAGATTGTCCGACGGCTTAAGGAGATTTTGAAATAATGCTGGATGAAAAAGTGTTTTATCCCGGTAAACTGGATATTGCCTGGTGTCCCGGCTGCGGCAACTACGGGATTCTGCGCGTGCTGCAGAAGGCGCTGGCGGAACTGGATATAGACCCGCACAATCTGGTCATGGTTTCTGGGATTGGTCAAGCCGCCAAACTGCCGCATTATTTCAACTGCCATTACTTCAACGGTCTGCATGGGCGGGCGCTGCCGGCGGCGTTTGCGATTTCGGCCGTTAATCCGAATCTGACTGTGATCGCCGAAAGCGGCGACGGCGATATGTACGGCGAGGGCGGAAACCATTTTCTTCATACCATTCGACGCAACCCCAACATCACGAATATTGTCCATAACAATATGGTTTACGGGCTGACGAAAGGGCAGGCCTCTCCGACCAGTCAGCGCGGCTTTAAAACGCCGGTTCAGCCGGCGGGCGTTATCAATGAGCCCTTCAATCCGCTGGCTGTGGCCATCGCACTGGATGCCTCATTTGTCGCTCGAACCTTTATCGGCGAGGCTGAACGCACCAAAGAAATCCTCAAACAAGCCATCCGGCATCCGGGATATGCTCTTGTTGATATCCTGCAGCCCTGTGTGACCTTTAACAAGGTCAATACCTACCAGTGGTTTAAGGAGAACACATATTGGCTCGAAGGTCACAATCCGCTGGACCGGCGGGCGGCTTTTTCCCGGGCGATTGAAGAAAGTGAGGGAGGGAAACTTCCGCTGGGGATTTTTTATATCAATCCCAACAAGGTCCCCTACAACCAGGCCGCCGGGATTTATGAAACAGACGCCCGGCCGCTTTTCCAGCGTTCCGTGGACCTGGAGAAATTGAAGGGGCTTCTCCAAAGTTATAAGGAGTAGTGTCCTTAAGACAAAGTTTGGTTGTTTCCTGAATGGAAGCGAACCCGCTTCCATTTTTTGTGTAGAATATTTAGGACAAAGTTTGGTGTATTAATCGGAGAAAACCCGATGAAAATAGCGGTTTTCAGCAACAAGCCTTATACAGAACGTTCATTCCGGCAGGCCAATGAATCCTTCGGCCACGAACTGGTCTTTTTTGAGGAGCGTCTGAATGCCGAGACGGTTTCCCTGGCGGCCGGCAGCGGGGCGGTTTGTGTATTTGTCAATGATGAGCTCAATGCAGAAGTCATCAAGGCCCTGTCCGAACTGGGGGTGCGGCTGATTGCCCTGCGCTGCGCCGGTTTCAATAATGTGGACTTGGCGGCGGCGGAAAAGTGGGGACTTTCCGTTGTTCGGGTGCCTGCCTACTCGCCTTATGCGGTGGCGGAGCATACCGTCGGGCTGATGTTGGCTCTGAACCGTCAGATTTATCGGGCGCATATGCGCGTCCGGGAGGGCAATTTTTCGCTCGAAGGGCTGCTGGGGTTTGATTTGCACGGGACAACGGCCGGGATTGTCGGCACCGGCAAAATCGGTTCTGTCGTGGCCCGCATTCTGAATGGGTTCGGCTGCAAGCTGTATGCGTATGATGTGCAGCCAAATCAGGAATGTCTGGAATTGGGTGTACGGTACATTTCGATGGATGAAATCTATCGACTGTGCCGGATTATTACGCTGCATTGCCCCCTGACTCCGCAGACGTATCATTTAATTAATGCGGAGTCCATCGCCAAAATGCAGGACGGGGTAATGCTGATTAATACCAGCCGCGGAGCTCTGGTCGATACGCGAGCGGCTATCGAAGGCCTCAAAAGCGGCAAAATCGGCTATCTGGGACTGGATGTCTATGAGGAAGAAGCAGATTTGTTTTTTGAGGACCTGTCCAACCAGATTATTCAGGATGATGTGTTTGCCCGGCTGCTGATGTTTCCGAATGTGGTTGTGACGGGACACCAGGCCTTTTTTACCCAAAACGCCCTGACAGCCATTGCGGAAACGACCCTCGAGAATGTATCGGCCTTTGAACGGGGTGAATGCCAAAACATCGTGCTTTGTCAGAAGGTCGTCTGCCGCTGCAAAGAATCCTGAACCGGGTTTTATATCGTATGATTGGAGACGGCTTTGCGGATTCGGTGCAGGGCTTCCTGAAGCCGACTTTTCGGACATGAGAAATTCAGCCGAACATATCCCGGACCGTCAAACTCCGCCCCGTCCGAAAGCCCGACCCCGGCCTCTTCAAAAAAATCCGCAGGATTAGACAGCCCCAATCCTCGGCAGTCGATCCAGGCCAGATACGTTGCCTGCGGGGGGATTACGGACAAACCGGGCAGAGCATTGACGGTTTGACAGAGCAGGTCGCGATTGTTTCGGAGGTACTTGAGCAGACTGTCGAGCCATTCAGCCCCTTGGCGGTAGGCGGCGATGCAGGCCGTATATCCAAGCGGGCCGACATGCGGAACGATTCCTCGCATTGTTCGAAGAAAACGGTGCCGAAGTTCCATGTTGGGTATCACGGCATAAGCACAGCCGAGTCCGGGCAGATTGAAGGTTTTGCCGGGCGAAGCCAGGGTAATGGTCTGTCGGGCGATTTCTTCAGATAAGGAGGCGGTCGGAATATGCCCGCTGGTTTCATCCAGAATCAAGTCTGCATGAATCTCATCGGAACAAAGCAGCAGGTTCCTGCGCAGGCACAGCTCGGCCAGTTTTTCCAATTCCGCCTGCTCCCAGATGCGTCCGACCGGATTGTGCGGATGGCAGAAAAGAAGGACTCGTGTCGCCGGGCTGATGGTTTGTTCCAGCCGCTGAAAGTCAATTTCATATCTGTCGGGTGTTTTTCGCAGCGGGCATCGGAGAAGTTTTCTGTCGGAATGAACGGGAGCCGTCAAAAAAGGCGGATAGACCGGTGTCAAAACGGCGATTTCTTCGTCAAGTTCCGCAAAAGCCCGGCAGACGACATTCAGTCCGCACACCAAGCCCGGCAGCCAGACAATCCATTCTTTCCGGATGTCCCATCTGTATCGGATTTGAAACCAACGGCAGACGGCTTCGGCGGCCTGCGGCGGTGCGGCGGCATAGCCGAATATCCCGTGTTCAACTCGTTTCCGGAGGGCTTCCAAAACGGCTGGTGGTGACGGAAAATCCATATCCGCCACCCACATCGGAATCACATCACGTCCGGCATACCGGGCCCATTTGAGAGAGTCTGTTCCTCTCCGGTCGGGTGGATTGTCAAACGGGAAATCCTGTTTCTGCGAAGTCAAGGTCCATTCCATCGGCTGAATGGTCAGGTATTGGCGGAAACGGCCCCGTTTTCAAACTTGCCGAAAATCATCCGTCCGGCAGAGGTTTGGAGCGAACTGGTAACGGTAAAGGAAATGGTTTGGCCGATTTTGCTGTTGGCCCCTTCCACCACAACCATCGTGCCGTCATCCAGATACCCGACGCCCTGCGTGGGCTCTTCCCCAAGCCGGATGATTTTGACCCGCATTGTTTCGCCGGGCAGGGTGACGGTTTTCAAGGCGTTGGCCAGGTCGTTGATGTTGATGACGTCCACGCCCCGCAGCGTCGCCACCTTGTTCAGGTTAAAATCGTTCGTAACCAGCCGGCCGTCGCAGTTTTTTGTGAAGGCAATCAGTTTCTGGTCCACGCCGGCATTGTCCTCAATTCCGGGCGGGGGGGTGTCGTCAATTTTGACTTCGACAATTGTGCTGTTCTGGAGTTTGTTGAGCATATCCAGACCGCGCCGGCCGCGATTGCGCTTGATTTTTTCCGGAGAATCTGCAATCAGCTGAAGCTCATTCAGAACAAACCGCGGAACAATCAGCGGGGCGTCAAACAGTTTTGTTTCTGCAATGTCGGCAATCCGTCCGTCGATGATGACGGAAGTATCCAAAACCAAAGGACGCAGCCCTTTTGTTTGACGAGAAAACTCAATGTAGGGGATTACAAAACGAACATCGTCTTTGGTGCGAATCACCAGACTGATAGTCAGATAGCAAATGCACACTCCCATCAGCCAGATAACCATCTGAAGCGTGTCGGCTTCCAGCTTGAAAAAGAGCAGGTTGAGCATTTCCAGAACACGAGACATGGCCCAGCTGATGAGCATGCCGACCAGGAGACCGAAGAAAATACCCGCCAGAGCGGAGAGGGTTTTTTTCGGGGTCAGCCATTCTACGAGAATTGCCAGGATTGTAACGACTAAACCGACGACAAATATCTGAATATCCTGCGGGTTTCTGGCGGTGTTGTTCAGTCCAATCAGGAGGAAGGATGTTGCTGTGATTAAGAACAGGACTCGGATGAATAATAATAATAGAAGCATAAATAACCCTTTCAAGAATCAGAAGAAAGTTTAATAAAAATATCCGGAATTATCATTAAATATCGGCAGTATATCCCAAGTACTTTTCAAAAACAACAAACAGGTTTTCCATCTTTTCCTTCCGGGCAAAGGTTATAGGACGTCCATAAAGGCAAAAGGCGATAAGGTTTACGGACAAATATCCCCAAAAAACTAATTAAGGACCTGAGCAAAATAGTCGAATTCACGAATAGATTCATCTGCGGAAAAGTGTTTACAGGTTCAGGAGTGTCAAAATGAGTCTAATGAAAACTCCGGTTGAGATTCGAACCTTCTTTCAGAAAGTTATAGAGGACAATCATTCCCGTGCCGAACAGCAGGGAGTGGTTTTATCACTCGAAATGGAGGAGGATGTTCCGCAGAGTTTTTCAACAGATCAGGTAAAACTTAATCAGGCGCTGAGCGCATTGATTCAGCAGGCTCTGATTCGCACTCAACAGGGCTCGGTGACGGTTCGTGTGCAGAAAAATCAGGGTCAGGTGAAGATTTCGGTGGAAGACACCGGATGGCAGCCCACTTCAGAGCTTGTTCAGGCGGTGCTGGACCCGAAAATATCTGCCGGCACATGGGGTCGGGATGAGCGGCTGGAGCAAATCGCGATGCCGCTGCGGCTTAGTGCGAAGTTCATTGGGCTCTTAGGCGGACGGCTGGAGATGACGCCTTCGCAGGAAGGGCATACCTGTTTTTCTTTTGTGATTTCCGAGTCGGGTTCACAGTCTTCTTCATCTTCGGAGGTTCAGAAACAGACCGCCGACAGCCGACCGAAAGAAACACAGATTGCTTCCGATACCGCTCATGTTCTTCTGGTGGATGATGTTCAGGAAAACAGGGCGCTGCTGGAAGTGCTTCTGAAAAAAATGGGATGTGTCTGTTCTCAGTGCTCCAACGGTCGGGAAGCGGTGGATTTGTGCCGGAAAGAAAAATTTGATTTGATCCTGATGGACCTTCAGATGCCGATTCTGGACGGTTTTGAGGCGATTCGCCAGATTCGTGCCGATTCGTTTAATCAGAAAACTCCCATTCTGGCGATGACGGCGTCCGGACAAAAAGGCGATGACTTAAAGGCCCTTGATGCGGGGTGCAATGATTGTCTTGGCAAACCCATCAGCCGGGAACGGCTCCAGCGAAAAGTCTGGCGGCTGCTGGCTCAGCAAAAGCAGCTGAAAGCGGCCGAAATGGGCGGAGAAATCCTCTCTTTTCTGGAGGGGGACCCGGACTATCAAAAGGCCGTAGAGACCTTTGTTGAAAATCTGCCGGCCAAGATTGAAGAGATGCGCAAGGCCTTTGAAAAGAGGGACTGGAAGGAGTTGGCTTTTAAGGCCCATGCCTTAAAGGGCTTGGGCGGTTTTGCAGGATTTCCTGTTTTCACGGAAAAGGCCAAAGACCTGGAGGAGACGGTTAAGGCCGAGGATGTTCAGCGAATTGCCCAGCAGCTGGATGAAATGGTTCAGCTTTGTCTGCGGACACGTCTGCAGAACAAATAAAACCTTTCTCTTTTTCCTTTTCTGAACGAAAGGGACTTGCGAAAAGTCCCTTTTTTGTGCGCTTCATTCCTTTTCTGCCAAAATGGCAGGCCAGCCGAAGGGTGTTGTGTTTGTAAGTATCTTAATATTCGAACCTTATGTGTTGCTATGGTTTGGGCACAGCGTTTGCTCTTTTCTTTTTTCAACTGTAAGGAAAGGAAGGGAGTTTATGAAATTCGATAAGTTTACACTCAAGGCACAGGAAGCATTAGCAACATCCCAGCAGGTGGCAATGGCCCGTTCACATACGGTTCTTTCGCCGCTGCATCTTCTTTTTGCGCTTCTTTCGGATGAAGAGGGGATGGTGCCCTTGATTTTGAAAAAAATCGGCAGCCGGCTTGACCGAATTCGTCAGATGACGGAAAGTGAAATGAATCGTCTGCCCAAAGGTAAGGTCTCCGGGCAGATTCTGCCGGATTCGGCCTATCAGCAGGTTATCCTCGATGCACAAAACCGAGCCGACCGGATGGGGGATGAATATCTGAGCACAGAGCATCTGCTGCTTTCCCTGGCGGATATTCAGAGCGACGCCAAGGAGATTCTCTCCGTAAATTCCATCACTCCTGGGGCCATTGAAAAGGCATTAAAGGAAATTCGGGGGGACCGGAAGGTGACAGACGACAATCCCGAAAGCAAATATCAGGCCCTGGAGCGGTTCGGCATCGATTTGGTTGAACTGGCCCGCAAAGGCAAACTGGACCCGGTCATCGGGCGGGATGAGGAGATTCGCCGCTGCATGCAGGTGCTGAATCGGCGAACCAAGAACAACCCGGTTCTGATTGGAGAGCCGGGGGTTGGAAAAACAGCGATTGTGGAGGGACTGGCCCAGCGGATTGTGGCCGGCGATGTGCCTGCCGGACTCAAAGACAAACGCATCATTGCGCTGGATATGGGGGCGTTGGTTGCCGGAACCAAATTCCGCGGAGAGTTTGAAGAGCGGTTCAAAGCGGTTCTCAAAGAGGTCATCGATTCGCAGGGCCGGATTATCCTGTTTATCGACGAACTGCATACGATTGTCGGTGCGGGCAGGGCCGAAGGGTCTGTCGATGCGGGCAATCTGCTGAAGCCCTCTTTGGCCCGGGGGGAACTGCGCTGCATCGGTGCCACGACGCTGGACGAATACCGCAAATATATTGAAAAAGACGCGGCACTGGAGCGGCGTTTCCAGCCGGTAATGGTGGACCCGCCTACGGTCGAAGAAACGATTGCCATCCTGCGGGGTCTTAAGGACCGGTATGATGCTCATCACGGGGTGAGAATTGCCGATGCGGCGCTGGTGGCGGCGGCGACGCTGTCTAATCGGTATATTTCCGACCGGTTTTTGCCGGATAAAGCCATCGATTTGGTTGACGAAGCCGCCTCCCGTCTGCGGATTGAGAATGATTCGCTGCCTTCGGAGCTGGATTCCATCCGGCGGAAAATTATGCAGCTGGAGATTGAGCGTCAGGCCCTCAAGAAAGAGACGGATGAAACCAGCCGACGTCAGCTGGAAAAAACCGAAAAACAGCTGGCGGAGCTGAAGGCCCAGGATGCGGAACTGACGGCCCGCTGGGAGTCGGAAAAAGGTGTCATCGAGCGAGTGAAAAAACTCAAAGAGCAGATTGCCGCCGCGCAGGCGGAATTTGAAGAAGCCCAGCGGCGCGGAGATCTGGAAAAAGCGGCCCGCCTGAAATACGAGACCATTCTCGGTCTTCGCAAACAGCTTTCGGAGGCGGAAGAGAAACTGGCCAAAGCCAACGGTTCTTCAATGATTCGCAACGAGGTGACGGAAGAGCATATCGCTCAGGTGGTCAGCAAATGGACGGGCATTCCGGTATCCCGTCTGATGGCCGGACAGCGTCAGCGTCTGATGAAAATGGAGGAGGAAATTCGGCAGCGGGTTGTCGGACAGGAGGAGGCGGTTTCGGCCATCTGCAATGCCGTTCGGCGCAATCGTGCCGGACTGGGAGACCCGAACCGGCCGATCGGGGTTTTCCTGTTCCTGGGGCCCACGGGGGTTGGAAAAACCGAACTGGCCAAAGCGCTGGCGGAGTTTCTGTTCAATGATCCCAACAGCATGATTCGGATTGATATGAGTGAGTTTATGGAGCCGCATTCGGTGGCCCGCCTGATTGGGGCTCCGCCCGGGTATGTCGGTTATGAAGAGGGCGGACGGCTGACGGAGGCCGTGCGGCGAAAACCCTATTCGGTTGTGCTGCTGGATGAAATCGAAAAAGCCCATCCGGACGTCTTTAATGTGCTGCTGCAGGTCTTTGATGATGGGCGTCTGACGGACGGAAAGGGCCGGACAGTCGATTTCAAGAATACCGTGATTATTATGACCAGCAATTTCGCCAGCCAGCAGATTCTGCAGCTGACGGAAGAGCAGGGGGCGGATTGGGAAATTGAGGCCCATGTTAAAGATGCCCTGAAAAAATACTTCAAGCCGGAGTTTTTGAACCGGATTGATGAGATTATCATCTTCCATATGCTTCAGCGGGAGCATCTGAAGCAGATTGTGGACATTCAGTTGCGGTACCTGGCCGAGCGGCTCAAAGGCCGGAATCTGGAGGTGGAATTCACGGAAGCGGCCAAACAGCTGCTGATGGACGAAGGGTACGAGCCGTCGTTCGGGGCTCGTCCGCTCAAACGCGTGATTCAGCAGCGTTTGGAAAACCCGCTGGCGGCGGAGTTGATTGCGGGCAAATTTAATGAAGGGGACAAAATCCGCATCGACGCCGACGGCCGTCATTTCCGATTTGAGAAAATCGCAGCGGCGGCGTAAGAATCGGTCAGGGCAAAAGGATGATTTTTCCCAGATGGGCGGATTCGAGAATCTGCCGATGGGCCTTCGGCGCTTCTTTCAGAGGCAGCCGTGAGGCAATGACCGGTTTGATTTTGCCCTGGAGTAAAGCTTTTTCGATGCCGGTGTAAATCTCGTATGATTCTTCCGGGGAAGCATTCATCAGCATTAAGCCGTGGATATTGAGTTCTTTGGACATGGCCTTGCGGGGGTCGATTTCAATGCGTCCGCGGGAACCGATAATCACCAGCCGGCCGCCTTTGGCCATGATTTCCATATCCCGGTCCAGATTGACATTGGCCAGCATTTCCAGCACTATATCCACGCCGCCGGTCAGGTCGAGAATTTTCTCAAAATGGGCGGGGTCATTATGGTCGAAAGCGTACTGAGCGCCCTGTTCGAGAACAAGCTGGCGACCCTCTTCGGTTCCGGCAGTTCCAATCACCTGTAAACCCGCTGCCGCAGCCAGCTGAACAGCCGCAATTCCCACTCCGCCGCTGGCCCCGTGAATCAGGACCCATTGACCGCTGACCGCCTGAGCCCGCTGAAACAAGGCCCGCCAGGCCGTTCCGTAAGGGATGCCGAGAGCGGCCCCCTCTTCGAAGGACACGTTGTCCGGAAGGGGATGGACGTGTTTGGGCAGGCAGAGGGCCTGCTGAGCATAGGTGCCGCTGACAGAACCCGAAGTATAGACATGCTGGCTGGGCCGGAAGGGACCTGCCATCTGGCCGATTTCCAGCACCACCCCTGCCGCATCAAAGCCCGGAGTAAAGGGCAGCTCTTTTTTTATGGGGTAACTGCCGGAACGGATATAGGTGTCCACCGGATTGACTCCAACGGCCCTGACCTCAATCAGAATTTGTTCCCCAGCGGGGCGAAGAGCCGGAACCTCTTCTATCTGCATCACTTCCGGAGGTCCATATTGATGAATCCGAACAGCTTTCATGACAGACAGTTATAGCAAAGCGAGGCGATTTTGTAAATTTTTTTGCGGGGTCCCTTGACTCAATTATTTCTAATTGCTTAAAGCATCAATAATTAAAGGATGGCCAAAACCTTGTTTTTGCGGGTAATTAGAAATTGATTGTTTAAAAAATTGCCCAAATATGTTAGAAAACCCCTGATGAAAAGTCGTTTAATATATAGAAACGGCATTTGAAAGGAGACAATATGGTGCTCGGCAGAAAGCTCAGGATGGGAATGGTCGGCGGGGGACCGGGAGCATTCATCGGGGAGGTTCATCGCAAGGCGGCCAGAATGGATGGTCAAATCGAATTGGTGGGTGGAGCGTTTGATATCAATCCTGAAAAATCCAAGCAAATGAGCAAAGTGCTCTATTTAGACCCCAATCGCTGCTACAGTTGCTATCAGGAGATGATCGAGCAGGAGCTGAAGCGGCCGGAGGGGGAGCGGATGGATTTTGTGGCAGTTACCACACCCAACAATTGGCATTATCCTATTGCTCGCGATCTGCTGGAGGCCGGTTTTCATGTGATGTGCGAAAAGCCGATGACGATTTCGGTTCAGGAGGCCCGTAGTCTGGTTCAGATTGTTCAAAAGACCAAGCGGGTTTTCGGCCTGATGCACAACTATACCGGCTATCCGATGGTCAAACTGGCCCGGGATATGGTTAAAAACGGCGAACTGGGCAAAATACGTAAGATTATTGTGCAATATCCGCAGGGCTGGCTGGCCACGGCACTGGAGAGAACAGGTCAGCAGCAAGCCTCTTGGCGTACTGACCCCAAGCAGAGCGGCGGAAGCGGCTGCGGCGGCGACATCGGAACTCATGCCGAAAATCTTTCGGAATACATTACGGGTCTGAAAATGACCCATTTGTGTGCAGAATTGACAACCTTTGTGAAAGGTCGGAAACTGGATGATGACGTCAACTGTCTGGTGAAATTTAACAATGGTGCCAAAGGGGTTTTGCATGCCAGCCAGATTTCCGTCGGCGAGGAAAATAACCTGGCTATCTGGATTTATGGCGAGAAGGGCGGACTCGAATGGCATCAGGAGCATCCCAACTATCTGTATGTCAAGCCGATGGGCAAGCCGATGCAGGTCTGGAAGCGGGGCAATGACTATGTAGCCGCCTACAGTCCCGCCGCTGCCCGGGCGACACGCCTTCCGTTTGGGCATCCGGAGGCCTTTATCGAGGCCTTTGCCAATATTTACTGCAACTTTGCGGATACAATCCGAGCCAGAATGGAAGGACGAAAACCGGACCCGTTGGCCCTGGATTTCCCGGATGTACATGACGGACTTCGCGGAATGCTGTTTTTGGATACGCTTCTGGCCAGTGCGAAAAGCAAACAAAAATGGACCCCGTTTAAGAAATAGGACAGGAGAGCGGACCTATGGCACGAGCTGTAACGATTTTTACAGGGCAGTGGGCGGATTTGCCGCTGGAAAAACTGGCTGAAATCATGGCCGGGTTTGGGTATGACGGGCTGGAACTGGCCTGTTGGGGCGACCATCTGGATGTCTGGAAGGCGGCGGAGGATAAATCCTACTGCAAAAAACAGAGGGCCATTCTTGAAAAGCACAAACTGCAGCTGTTTGCCATCAGCAACCATTTGGCGGGCCAGCTGGTTTGCGACCTGAACAATGACAGCCGTTCGGACGCTTTTGCTCCGGCGGACTGTGCGGGCAATCCGGAAAAGAAACGGGCCTGGGCGGTCGAAACGATGAAGAAAACCGCCAAAGCCGCTCAAAATATGGGCGTAAAAGTGGTCAACGGCTTTACCGGCTCATCGATTTGGCATCTGCTGTACAGTTTCCCGCCCGTTACGGAGCAGATGATTGAGGACGGCTTCAAATATTTTGCCAAGATGTGGAATCCGATTCTGGATGAGTTTGACAAATGCGGGGTGAAGTTCGCCCTCGAAGTACACCCGACCGAAATTGCCTTTGACATTTACACAGCCAAGCGGGCCCTGGAGGCAATCGGCCATCGGGAGACATTCGGATTCAACTTTGACCCCAGTCATCTTCACTGGCAGATGGTCAATCCGGTTTGCTTTCTGAAGGAGTTCAGCGACCGGATTTATCATGTTCATATGAAGGATGCAGCCCTGCAGCTGGACGGCCGAAGCGGCATTCTCAGCTCGCATCTGAATTTCGGAGACCCGCGGCGGGGATGGGATTTCCGTTCGCTGGGGCACGGCGGTATTAATTTTGAGGAAATTATTCGTACGCTCAACCAAATCGGCTACCAGGGGCCGCTGTCTGTCGAATGGGAGGACAGCGGGATGGATCGAATGCACGGGGCAAAAGAGGCGTGTGCATTTGTGAAAAAGATTGATTTTGCTCCTTCGAAGGTGGCCTTCGATGCGGCCTTCGACCGGACCTGACTGGGTACAAGCGGAAAGGATTATATGAGCGGTTCTGCCATAAACCGCCGGGATTTTCTCCGGAATGCGGGGATAACGGCGGCGGGGGTGATTGGTTTTCCTTACTGGATACGTCCATCTGCACTGGGGCGGGAGGGGGCTGTTTCTCCCGGTAATCGCATTACCGTCGGCTGTGTCGGAATGGGCTGGCAGGGTGAGGCCAACCTGCGGGCGTTTCTGGCCGAATCCGATTGCCATGTTGTGGCCGTTTGCGATATCGACAGAAAACACCTTGAACAGGCCCGAAGACAAGTGAATCGGCACTACGGAAATGAAGACTGCAAAACCTATACAGATTATCGCGAAATGATGGCCGACCCAACGATCGATGTGGTAATGCTGGCCCTGCCGGATCATTGGCATGCATTGGTTGCGGTGGCCGCCGCTCGTGCCGGCAAGGATATTTACGGTGAGAAACCCCTCACGCACACCCTCCGGGAAGGGCGGATTCTCTGCGATGCGGTGCAGCGGTACGGTATCATCTGGCAGACGGGCAGCTGGCAGCGCTCGGAATCGAATTTCCGTTTTGCCTGCGAGCTGGTTCGAAACGGCCGCATCGGCAGGGTCTATATGGTCGAAGTGGGTCTGCCGTCCGGTCATCGGGATTTTGCCGGTACCCAGGGACAGGAAACGATGGGTCCGCCTCCGCCGGAGCTGGATTATGAAACCTGGCTGGGGCCTGCTCCGTGGGCTCCGTATTGTCCGGCCCGGGTTCATAAAAACTGGCGATGGATTTATGACTACGGCGGCGGACAATTGATGGACTGGGTCGGTCATCACGTGGACATCGCCCATTGGGGGCTGAATCTGGACCATGCATCCCCGGTTGAAATCGAGGGCAGCGGCGAGTTTCCCAAAGATGGGTTGTGGAATACGGCCACCCGCTATCGTCTCACTGCCAAATATGCGGAAGGATTTGAGATGATCATAGCCGGCGGGCATGATGACATCCGCGGGGGAACCCGATGGATTGGAACGGACGGCTGGGTGTGGGTGACCCGGGGGCAGCTGGATGCTCATCCGAAACGTCTGCTTCAGGAGCGATTTGGTCCTTCGGAAGAGCATCTGCCCCGAGCGGCCAATCATGTCCGCAATTTTCTGGACTGTGTGAAAAGCCGGCGACAAACGCTGGCCCCCTGTGAAACCGCGCATCGTTCGGCCACTCCCGGCCATCTGGGACAGGTTGCCATGCTGTTGGGAAGAAAAATTCGTTTTGACCCAAAGACAGAGAAGATATTGAATGATGAAACCGCCGACCGGATGCTCAGCCATTCGTATCGAAGTCCTTGGTCGCTTTAAGGAAAAGTTGGTGATGAGTCATCCGAACTTATTTAGTCGAAGAGAGTTTCTGAAGTCCTGCGGAGCTGCTGCGGGGTTGATTGCTTTTCCGTATGTGATTCGCCCTTCCGCCCTCGGCAAGTTCGGCGCCGTAGCCCCGAGCAACCGAATTGCGATGGGGGTTATCGGGTGCGGGGCCATGGGAACCGGAAATGCCCAGACTTTTCTTTACAATTTTCCGCAGGTGCAGTTTGTTGCGGTTTGTGATGTGGATTTGCAGCGTGCCCGAACCCTCAAGGAGGAAATCGACCGCAAGTACGGAAATGAAGATTGCGTGGTGTACAGTGATTTTCGCCGTCTGATTGCCCGCGGAGATTTGGATGCCGTCTGCCATGCCGTGCCCGACCATTGGCATGCGCCGATTTCAATCGCCTGTGCTCAGGCCGGTTTGGATATGTATGGTGAAAAACCGCTGGCTCGGACGATTCACGAAGGACGCGCCATTTGTGAGGCGGTCCGGCGATACGGCGTCATCTGGCAGACAGGCAGCTGGCAGCGCTCGCTGGCCAATTTTCACCGGGCCTGCGAGCTGGTTCGAAACGGACGCATCGGCAAGGTCTCGTATGTGGAGGTAGGGCTGCCGGATGGAAACCCCAACAGTCCTTCCTTTCAGCCTCTGCCCGTACCAAACGGGTTTGATTATGAGATGTGGCTGGGACCGGCTCCCTGGCGGCCCTATCAGGATTTCGGACACGGGGGCGTTCATTGGGATTGGCGCTGGATTATGGATTACTCCGGCGGGCAGTTAACCGACTGGGCGGGACATCACATTGATATTGCCCACTGGGGACTGGGATTGGACCTGACAGGTCCCTGTGAGGTCGAAGGGCAGGGCAAATACTATCAGGACGGGATTTATGATACTCCCTACGAATATGAGTTCGTCTGCCGATACGAGAACGGATTGCAGATGAAGGTGGCCAACGCTTCCCGTCTGCCCAAAGGAATGGGGACAACCTGGTACGGCGAGCTCGGCTGGATACACGTGGACCGCGGCGATGTGCTGGAGGCATCCGATCCAAAGATTCTTCGGGAAAAAATCGGCCCCAACGAAACACGTCTGTTTTTCAGCCCCTCCGGACATCACGGCAATTTTATTGACTGCATCAAAAGCCGGGGCAGGACGGCGGCACCGGCGGAAGTCGCGCACCGTTCGATTACCGTCGGTCTCTTGGGGGAGATTGCGATGCTTCTGGGCCGCAAAATTAAATGGGACCCCAAAACCGAAACGATTTTGAATGACCCGCAGGCCTCCCGTCTGCTCAGCCGTTCAATGAGAAGTCCTTGGCATCTGTAGAAAGGAATGAATCCGATGAAAAGAAGTTTCTGGATGCTGTTTTTCGGAATACTGATTGGTCTGTCGAATGTGAGTCTGGGGGTCTCGCTGGATGCAGCGGCACTTCGGGCCCTTCTGGAGCAATCTCGGCAGTATGACTTCGGTCAAAGTCGGCGCATTCTGACGGACATCGAGAACCAGATAAAAGCTGTTTACAACTCGCCGGAGGAGCTGGCCAAGGCCGAAGCGGTTTTGCTGGAGGTGCTTCAATCGGATTGTTCGTTTGCTCTGAAAGATTTTATCTGCCGGCAGCTGAGTGTTATCGGCTCGGCCCGTTCTGTTCCGGCGCTGGCAGGGCTGCTGAAAGACCCAAAAACGGCGGCGCTGGCTCAGTATGCCCTGGTTCGAATTCCTGATGCACAGGCCGATAAAACGCTGCTGGAGCATCTGGCGTCTTCGGAGGTTTCTGTCCGGATTGGGCTGCTGACGTCGCTGGGGCTTCGCAGGACTCAAACGGCGGCGGAAGCGATTGCTCCTTATGCGGCGGATGAAAATCAGGCGGTAGCGGAGACGGCCCTGTCGGCTTTGGGACAAATCGGAACCTCCGAGGCCGCAGCGGCTCTCGAAAAACAAATGGAAAAGATTCTGCCGGCCTTAAAGCCCCGGGCGTACGATGTGCTGTTGTCGTGTGCGGAAAAACGGCTCCAATCCGGTCAAAAAGCAGAAGCGGCATCCCTTTTCCAGAAAGTCTATGCGAAAAAAGACTTGTCCGGACTGCTTCGTTCAGCGGCCCTGCAGGGACTTCTGCAGTCCATACCGCCGGAGCAGGCGGACCGTCTGATGCTGGAAGAGCTTGAGGGCGAAGACGCCCAGATTCGAACAGTTTGTCTGCTGTGGGCCTGTCGGCTGAATCGGCCGGCTGTAATCCAGAGGGCTGGACAGAAGATGTCTTCTTTGCCGGAATGGGAGCAAGTGCAGTTTTTGACGGCTCTGGGTGAGGCAAAGTCTTTCGGTGCCAAAGAAACGGCTCTCTCCGCTCTTTCTGCTTCGTCGCCGGAGGTAGTCTTGGCGGCCTTGGAAACCTTGTCGGTTGTCGGGGATGCTTCCTGTATTCCACCGTTGGCGCAAACGGCCGCACAAACGACCGAACGGCGGATTCGTCAGGCGGCTCAAACGGCTCTGGAACGTCTGCCGGACCCCCAAACGGATGCGGCTATCGCCCAATTGCTTGAAAAAATAGATTTTACAGCGGAAGCTCAATCTGCCCAAACGGCTGAGCTGCTTCTTGCGGCCGGACGCCGAGGGGTACGAGAGGCCTTTTCGCCGATTCTGAAGGCCGCCTCTGTCGGCAGCCGTCCCGTCCGTCGGGTGGCGATGGAGTCCCTTGCTGCTCTGGCTGGACCGGAGGATATATCCCGGATGACGCATTTGCTCGAAACTTCGGATGCAGAGGTGATTAAACTGATGGTAACCGCGGCTTCCAAACAATCTGAACGAACGGGACGGGCCAAGCCGTTTTTGCCGCTGCTTGCCGGAGCCGGTCCTCAGAAAACCGCCGCCGTTTACCAAATCCTCGGACGTCTGGGCGATCCGGATTCTCTGGAGGTTTTGCGAAAAGGACTACAGTCGGAGAATGCGGATCTTCAGGAAGCAGCCTTTCGGGCTCTGACTGAATGGCCCGGACCGGAGGTGACAGAGGAAATGAAGCGATGGTCAGCGGAGGGCAAGAGTGAGTCCCGCCGCGTGCTGGCTTTCCGGGCGTATGTAAGGATGGTTCGACAGTCTGAGATGCCGCTGCCGCAAAAGGCATCGACGCTGGCGGAAGCGATGGGACTAGCGCCTCGGGAGGAGGAGAAAAAGGTTGTGCTGGCGTCTTTAGCGGACGTGCCGTCAGAACAGACCCTCAAGGCCGCCGTCGGATGCTTAACGCAGGAGTCGATTCGTCCGGAGGCCCAGGCCGCCGTTCTGGCAATCTGCCAAAAATTGTCTTCTGAGCATCCGGAATGGTGTCAGGAATCTGTAAAAAAGCTGCTGGAGTCATCTCCGTCTGAACAAATCGCCAAAGCCGCTCAGGAATTGCTCAATGCGATGCAAAAATCTCGGTAATCATTTATCGGAGAAATCTGTATGAAAAAGCAAACAGGGTTACTCAGCCGGCGGGATTTTCTTCGCGGAGTTGCCGGAACCGCCGCGTTTACGATTGTGCCTTCTTCTGTGCTGGGGGGAGGAAACCGCAAGCCCCCAAGCGAACGGCTGAATATAGCCGGTGTCGGAGTCGGCGGGATGGGAAAAGCCAACCTGATGGCCGTCTGCGACCCCAAGGCCGAAGACCCCTCCCGTGCGGAGAATATTGTGGCATTGTGTGATGTTGATGAGGCCTATGCGGCGGAAACCTTTGCGATGTATCCGAAGGCCAAACGATATAAAGATTTCCGCGTGATGCTCGATGAAATGGGCGACCAAATCGATGCGGTGATTGTTGCGACACCGGACCATACACATGCGGTGGTGGCGCTGGAGGCAATGAAACGCGGCAAACACGTGTATGTGCAAAAACCCCTGACACGAACCGTCTATGAAGCACGTGTGTTGACCGAAGCCGCTCGCAAATACGGTGTGGTGACCCAGATGGGCAATCAGGGGCACAGCGGGGAAGAGATTCGGCTGATTTGTGAGTGGATTTGGGACGGAGCCATCGGGCCGGTGCGGGAGGTGCATGCCTGGACGAATCGGCCGGTCTGGCCGCAGGCAAAACTGCGTCCGACGGAAACTCCGCCGGTTCCGCCGACCCTCGATTGGGATTTGTGGATTGGACCGTCTCCGATGCGGCCGTATCATCCGATTTATCATCCGTGGGATTGGCGGTGCTGGATTGATTTCGGAACGGGGGCTCTCGGCGATATGGCCTGTCATGCGATGGACCCGGTTTTCTGGGCCCTGAAATTGAAATATGCGACCAGTGTTCAGGGCAGTTTCGCCAAAATCTGTGTGGATAAATGGAAGCATCTGGAGCATCCGGAAACGTATCCGACAGCTTCGATTATTCATTTTGAGTTTCCGGCTCGCGAAGATATGCCGCAGGTTCAGGTGCACTGGTATGACGGCGGGCTTCTGCCTCCGCGGCCGGATGAACTGGAACCGCAGCGGCGGATGGGCGACAGCAGCGGGGGGGTGATTTTTGTCGGAGACAAGGGCAAACTGATGTGCGGCTGTTATGCCAAGGGTCCGCAGCTGATTCCCTACTCAAAAATGAAGGAATACAAACGGCCGGAGCGGACACTGCCTCGAGTCACGACAAGTCATGAAATGGACTGGGTTCAGGCCTGCAAGGAAGGCCGGCAGCCCAGTGCCAATTTTGATTATTCAGGGCCCTTTACAGAAATGGTTCTGATGGGCAATCTGGCCCTGTTTTATCCCGGTCAGAAACTGCTGTGGGACGGCGAGGCCATGCGGGTAACCAATGTGGAAGAAGCCAACCAATATGTCCGTCAGCCCTATCGGGACGGATGGAAACTGGAGGCATAAAAATGAGGCGGAAAATCGTTTTGTCGGCGGTCGGAATGATGCTGAGTTTTACGATGCAATTGCGTTCGATGGTGATTCCTGCAGATGTCTATGAGGGCTGGCGTTTTGGGATGCAGGCCTGGACAATGAAGGATAAAACGCTTTTTGAAACGATTGACCAGACGGCTGCACTGGGGCTGCGCTGGCTGGAGGCCTTTCCCGGACAGCGCATCAGTCCGGAGATTTCCGACGGATTCGGCCCGGAGATTTCTGCGGAACTGCGGGGAAAGGTTCTTGAAAAACTGCAGCAAGCCGGAATTCAGATCAAAACCTTCGGGGTGTACGGCTTTCCGAGCGAAGAGTCCCAAATGCGGAAAACCTTTGAATTTGCCAAAGCGATGGGGATTGAAGTGATCCTCTCTGAGCCCTCTCTGGATCAGTTTGAGCTGCTCGACCGGCTTGCTCAGGAATATCAGATTCGCGTGGCGATTCACAATCATCCGCAGCCGACCCGCTATTGGAATCCGGAGATTGTTTACGCGATTTGTCAGGACCGAAGCCCCTGGATTGGTGCGGCTCCGGACATCGGCCATTGGGTGCGAAGCGGAATCGACCCGGTTGAATGGCTTCAGAAATTGAGCGGGCGAATCTATAATGTGCATTTGAAGGAAATCGACGAGGGCAAAGATTTGATTTGGGGACAGGGCAAAAATCGCGTCGGGGCGGCCCTGGCCCAGCTGTACAAACAGGGCTATCAGGGCCCGCTCATTTTGGAATATGAAAATCACTGGGAAGAGGATTATGTCCCCCAGCTGTCTCGGTGCATTGCTTTCTATACACAGGAAGCCGCCCGTCTGGCTTCCGAGCGGTGGCCGAATCTTTTGAAGGATGATTTGAGCAATGCCTTTTTGAATCCCGGCAGCTGGACGTATCAGAACGGTGTCCTCAGCCGCAAGGGGAAAGGAGACATCTGGACGCAGGCCAAATACAAGGATTTCATTCTCGATTTTGATTTCAAGGTCGAAAAAAATACGAACAGCGGTGTCTTTCTGCGGGCGGCGGAACGCACCTGGCTGCCGTGGGTTGAGGTGCAGATTATGGATTCGTACGGCAAACCGGTGGACCGGCGGGAAACCTGCGGGGCGATTTATGACATTCTGGCTCCGCAAAACAATCCGGTCAACCCGGCCGGCCAATGGAACCGTATGACTATCCTTGCCGCCGGGCCTATTATCCGCGTTTTCATGAACCATCAGCCGATGATTGATATGGACCTGCGGCAGTGGACAACCGCTCATCAAAATCCGGACGGCTCATCCAACAAATTTGACATTGCCTACAAAGACCTGCCGCCGGAAGGATACATCGGATTCCAGGACCACGGGTTCCCTGTGGAATATCGGAATATTAAGATTCGTGAACTAAATTGAAAGGGAGGTTGCAAGTTCGAATGAGTCATTCCATCAATCGTAGAGAGTTTGTGAAAGCAACCGCCGCCATTGGAGCGGGGCTGTTTGTTTCCGGCAAGGCGCTCGGAGCGGACGGCAAAAAAGATGTTCTGAATGTCGCCTTTATCGGAGCCGGAGCGCAGGGCCAGGCCCTTCTGGATGCGGCGATTAAACTGGGACCGGAGGCAAACATTCGCATTCTGGCGATTTGCGATATCTGGGAGCAGGTCAATCTTCGGCGAGTTTCGCGGCGTGTGCAGGCCTACAAGGCCGCCTACGGTCACGAAGGCAGACCGTACGTGGATTATAAGGAAATGCTGGACAAAGAGACGGATTTGGATGCCGTCTTTATCGCCACACCTGATTTCTGGCATGCCGAACAGACGGTTGCCTGTCTGGAAAAAGGGCTTCACGTCTATTGTGAAAAGGAAATGAGCAATACGCTCGAAGGGGCCCGACGGATGCTCGAGGCCGCCCGCCGAACCGGCAAACTGCTGCAAATCGGGCATCAGCGCCGAAGCAACCCGCGCTATCGGTACTGCTACGAGAAATATATTCAGGAAGCCAAACTTCTCGGGCAGATAACCACCGTCAACGGCCAGTGGAATCGAAGCAAGGCCTCCTGCGAGGACCTGGACTGGCCGGCCGGCTCGGAAATCCCGGAGTCGGTGCTGAATCAGTATGGGTTCAAGAATATGCACCAGTTCCGCAACTGGCGATGGTTTAAGGGGCTCGGCGGTGGGCCGATTGTGGACCTCGGATCTCACCAGATTGATATTTACAACTGGTTTTTGGGCGCGGCTCCCCGCAGTGTGATGGCCAGCGGCGGCATAGATTACTGGAAAAACCATGAATGGTATGACAATGTGATGGCCGTCTATGAATATCAGACACCGGATGGACCGGTGCGGGCCTTCTATCAGACGCTCACGACAAACAGCGCCAACGGCTATTTCGAGTCTTTTATGGGGCTCAAGGGAACACTGCTTATTTCCGAATCGGCCAATCGCGGCAGCGTTTATCGGGAAAGCTGGGTGCCGGAAGCAGAATGGGACCCCTGGGTTGCCAAGGGTTATCTGAAGAAGGTCGAAGGCAGACCCGTTGTGGATAATGCCCAAAAAGAGGAGGCGGTGTTGGATGTTCGGGAGGGCACCTTTGCGCCGGCGGAATATAAACTGCCTGTTTCGATGAATGTCCCGTATCATCAGCCGCACATCCGTAATTTCCTGGAGGCCGTTCGCGGCAACGAAAAACTCACTTGTCCGGCGGAGGTCGGCTACGAGACGGCTGTGACGGTGCTGAAAGTGAATGAGGCCGTCGAAAAGGGCTGCCGTTTGGAATTTAAATCCGAGGAGTTTTCTGTATAATCAGCCGCCGACCGTGTCTATGAAGAGCGACAAGCAGATCATTCTTATATGGCTGGCCGTTGCAACTGTAGGGGCGGTCTTGGCCGCAGAACAGGGCGAACTGCTCGGGGACGGCAATGACGCCAACCGAAGCCCCTATGTACACTGGATTGACCTGCTGGATGAGAAAGGTGTCAAGATTCGTCCTCAGGATAATCCCGCCCGTCCTTTTTCTACGCGGAAGACCTGCGGGCAGTGTCATGACTATCAGACTATAGCCGGTGGCTGGCATTTTCCCGGTCCGCAGCCCAAAGACGCACCGGGCCGTCCCGGTCAGCCCTGGGTGCTGCGGGATGTCCGCACCCGGACCCAGATTCCTATTTCTCCCCGCGGCTGGAAGGGGGCCTTTCCTCCGGAGCAGGTCGGGCTGAGCGGGTGGGATTATCTGAATGAGTTCGGCACCCATCTGCCCGGCGGCGGATACGGCGAGCTCCCGGCGGACCCCCAAAATCCTCGACTGGTTACCCGCCAGGAAATCAGCGGCAAATATGAAATCAACTGTCTGGCCTGTCACAATCGGGACAATCGGCAGGATTTAAATACAGCGGCTCTCCAGGCGGCTCGACAGAATTACCGTTGGATTGCCGCCGCATCCAGCGGGCTGGCTGTCGTCAACGGAACCGCCTCCGCTCTGTCTGATTTCTTTGACCCGGAATTTGATGAAGGAATCACGACCCATTATCGGGAAGGAATCTTTAACAAGGAAGGACAGGTCTTTTTCGATATCAGCCGAATCTGTCCACCTGAACGGTGTTATTTCTGTCATTCCAATCAGAATCTCAAACTCGGAGAATCGGATATCTGGACGGAAGACGAAGATGTCCATCTGAAATCCGGGCTGAGCTGTACGGACTGTCACCGGCACGGCCGGGATCACAAAATCAACCGCGGATATGAAATGAGCGACCCCCGTTTGGCCTCGCTCACCTGCGAGGGCTGTCATCTGGGCACATCAGCTGTCGAGCCGGATGCAGGCCGGCTGGGGGCTCCCAAGCCGCTTCACCGCGGGATTCCCACCATTCATTTTGAAAAACTCACCTGTACGGCCTGTCATACAAGTCTTTGGCCTCAACAGGAGATCGCTCAGTGGCGAACGGCCCGTATGCATAAAATCGGGCTGCACGGCAAGCATTCGATGGACCTGCGGCTGCCGAAGGTGTACGGCCCGGTCTTTCTGAAAGGGCACGACGGAAAAATCGGTCCGCACCGGCTGTTCTGGCCTGCCTATTGGGGATTGCTCGAAGGAGATAGTGTCTTGCCCCTGCCGCCGGCGGAGGTGCTCAAGGCGGCCGGTTCGATTCTTGCCGCCGATGCCGAACGGGTCAATGACTGGCGAGTCCTCACAGAGGAACAGATTGCCGAGGTGCTTCGTCGGCTGACGCCCTCCGATTCAGCGAAACAACCGGTCTATATCTGCGGCGGACGGCTGTACTGCCTCGAGGCGGATGCGCTGGTCAGTACCGACCATCCTGCCGCGGAACCCTATGCCTGGCCGATTGCTCACGATGTCCGGCCCTCCAAGCAGGCCCTCGGTACATTGGGCTGTGCAGACTGCCACACGACGGATTCGCCGTTCTTTTTTGCCCCTGTGCCGGCGGATTCCCCTATAGCCGGGATGGAGCGGTTCGTACCAATGGTCCAACTGCAGGGATTGAGCCGCCTGTATGTCTGGGCGTTTAATTTCTCCTTTGTTTTTCGTCCCTGGATGAAAGCGGTTTGTCTGTGTGCCTGCGGATTAGTCGGTCTGGTGCTTCTGGCCTATGCCGTTAAGGCGGCGGCTGTCTTGTCGGAAAAGGCCGTGGAGGAGCCAAAATGATATTCCGCTGGATTTCACTGCTGGTTTTTGCCGTTCTTCTCGGAGGCATCGGGCTTCATATCCTCTTGCATCTGTTCACCCGCTCCGGACGCTGGACGTTTCGAGAACTTATTCGTACAAAAATTCACGTTTGCACGCTGCTTCTGCTGGAGCAGAAGCTTTCTCCGTGGGGTCGTTTTCGAAAACTGGTTCTGTTGCTGGCCCTGCTGTCATTTGCCGTCTTGTTTTTGACGGGCTTTGGTCCGCTGTTTTTCGGCTGCCGTCTGGCCGGCTGGCTGCTGATGATTCACGCCACATTTGCCCCGATTTTGGCGGTCTGTCTGGCGATTCTGGCGTTCGGCTGGGCGGGCGATATGGTTTTCGAAGGCAGGTTGGATGCCGTTCTGAAATGCTGTTTTTGGGCTTTGCTGGTTTTATCTCTGCCGCTGGCCCTCAGTATGGTCTTCAGCATGTTCCCTTGGTTCGGCACCGATGGTCAGAAGCTGCTTCTGGAAGTCCACCGCTGGTGTGCTTTGGCATTCGGTTCCTCTGCCTTTCTTTTCCTTTACCTGCTTATCCGCCGTCAAATCGGTATGGAACATCAAAATAATCCTGTGGAATAAGGAGGTTCGTTATGGTCCAGGCGGTTGCTTTGTGCTGTGTATTCGGATTAGGAATGTGCTTTTCGCTGCTGGGGTCGATCAGCGTCAAACTGATGCCGCGGGTCCAGATGGATGCAGGCAAATTCGGCACTCTGATTTCGGGATTCATGTTTGCCTGTCTGGTGGCTTCGCTGGTGGTCGGCGTGGTAACGGATGCCATCGGTTATCAGTGGATTGCGGTGCTCGGGTTTGTTCTGACAGCGGCGTGCATTTTTATCCTGGCCTTTGGGAAAACCTATACCGCCGTTCTCTGGCCGTGTCTGCTGCTGGGATTTGGGGCGATGGCCCTGAATACAGCAGGCAATGTGATGGCGCCGCAGGTGCTTTTTGACGGCAAGGACCCAGCCGCGGCCAGCAATCTGGCCAATGTCTTTTTCGGCCTGGGGCTTTTTCTGACGCCGCTGATTGTCAGTTTCCTGTTTCGAACCGCCGGATATGAAAAGGCCGTGTCTGTACTCGGCGTGATTGTTCTGCTTCCGGTGCTGATTGCACTGGCGGCCAAGGGATATCCGGCCAGCAGTGCCAAACTGGATATAGCGGCGGCGGTAAAACTGCTCGGCCAGCCGGCGGTTTTAACGGCCGCTTTTGTTCTGTTTTGCTATATCGCTCTGGAGGCCTCTTTCTGCAACTGGCTTCCCACCTTCGGCAAGGAGGTTATCCAAAAGGAAAACGCCTCCGTTGAAGCCGCGGCCGCCGATGCGTTCGGCCAGCAGCTTTTATCCATTTTTGCTATTGCGATGATGGCCGGCCGTTTGGCAACGGGGCTTCTGCCTGCTCGAATCGGTTTTGATCTGACGGCCAACGGCGGGTGGGTCATTGCCGCCGCCGCCCTTGTTGCGGCAATCGCCATCTTTCTGATGATGCAGTGTGTCCAATCGCTCCATGCGCGGCTTCTGGCGGCCCTGGCCGGGCTGGCGTTTGCTCCGTGTTTTCCGACGACGGTTGGGGTAAGTTTTTCGAAGTTTTCGTCGGACATCCACGGCAGTCTGTTCGGCATCATCTTTGCGGTGGGGCTGGCCGGCGCCGTGATTGTTCCCAAAGCGATGGGCAATATGGCCAAAGGCGCCTCCATTCAGAAAAGTCTGAAACTGCTGCTGCCTGTCTGCATCGTCTTGATTATCCTGGCCCTCGTTCTTTCCAAGGTCAAGGGCAGTCTGTAAGCATTTTCGATGGTGAATGTATCGTACCAGTCGAATTCATTCAGCCGGCGTTCCTTCCTGAAGGGCGCAGGGGTCTCTGCGCTGGGGTTTCCCTGGATTGCAACTGCGTCTCTTTTCGGCAGGACGGCGCCGTCCAACCGCATCACGCTGGGCTTTATCGGAGTCGGCGGGATGGGGATGGGCAATCTGCGGGGATTCCTGAACCAGCCGGGTGTACAGGTTGCCGCCGTCTGTGATGCCGACCGCCGTCATCTTCAGGAGGGCCTTGCGGAAGCCGGGCTGGATGCTTCCTGCGGCACAACGGATTTCCGCGAACTGCTGGCCCGGGAGGACATCGATGCCGTCGTTATTTCCACCCCTGACCACTGGCATGTGCCGATGGCCCTGGCGGCCGTCCGAGCTGGAAAGGACGTCTATTGTGAAAAACCGCTGACCCTGACGATTGCCGAAGGGCGGGTTCTTTGCGATGCGGTTCAGCGATACGGACGGGTTTTTCAAATAGGTTCTCACCAGCGGTCAGATGTTTATTTTCATCGGGCCTGTCAGCTCGTACGAAACGGACGGATTGGAGATTTGAAAAAAATTTATGTCGAGATTCCTCCGAATAATCGCACCTGTCCGCCGCAGTGGAGCCCGGAACCTGTTCCGCCGGAGCTGGATTATGACCTCTGGCTTGGGCCGGCCCCGTGGGCACCTTATACCCCGCAGCGGTGCCACTACACCTTCCGCTTTATTTCTGATTATTCCGGCGGACAGCTGACCAATTGGGGGTCTCATCAGATTGACATTGCCCAGTGGGGACACGGGACAGACCTTACCGGGCCGGTCTGGGTGGAAGGAAGGGGGGAGTTCCCCAAAGAGGGGCTGTTCGACACAGCGCTGTTTTATGATTTGGTTTTTACCTATGCGGATGGTGTTCAGCTGTTCTGCCGAACAGGCGCCGGAACCGGAAGCGTTGCCTTTGAGGGAAGCCGGGGCAAAATTTTTGTCAGCCGCGAACGACTCTACTCAGAGCCGGAACATCTTGTAAAATCTGCTGTTGGCAAAGAGCCGATTCAGCTGTATTATAGCCGTGATCACCGCCGCAATTTTCTGGAGTGCATCCGGAGCCGGAAAACGACGGCGGCGCCGGCTGAAATCGGGCATCGGACGGCCTCGATATGTCATATGGGGAATATTGCCGTCCGGTTAGGCCGGCCTCTGCGATGGGACCCGGTGAAAGAAGAATTTGTCGGCGATGAACAGGCCAACCGTCTGCGGTTTCGGCCGATGCGTTCGCCGTGGAATCTGCTATAAAAGGTCAGGAGAATAAAAATGAAAAATCTTCTTATTTTTGTCGGGTGTTTAACGGTTGTGTTTTCCCTTGCGGGTTGTCAGAAAAAAGAATCCCCTGCCCCTCCAGCACCGGCTCCGTCCCAGCCGTCTGCGAATGTGGCCTTATCTGAAAAACCGGAAGAATCGAAACCGGCTGTTTCGGCTTCAAAGGAGGCCGAAAAACTCGTGCCGATTCCCTTAACACTGCCCAAGCCGCAGTTTGTCGGCACGCCGGAGAATATTACGGGTGTAAAAAATCTCGAAAAGCCGCTGGGGGCTCCGCGTCCGCCGTTTTTGGCGCCGGAGGGCACAGCGCTGATTTCCCGGGGCAAACCCGTTACCGGTTCTGAGTCTGAGCCGATACTCGGTTCCTATGCGATGATTACGGACGGCGATAAGGAGGCCAATGACGGCAGTCTAGTCGAGTTGGGCCCATTCACCCAGTGGGTTCAGGTAGATTTGGAGCAGGAATACGAAATCTATGCCATTGTTTTCTGGCAGTATCATAAGACCGAACGGGTTTATTATGATGTGGTTGTTCAGGTCAGCAGCGATCCCGATTTTGTTACGGGTGTTGTGACCCTGTTTAACAACGATGATGACAATTCCAGCGGTCTGGGTGTCGGGAAGGATAAGAACTTTGTCGGTACAGCGGAAGGCAAACTGATTGATGCCAAGGGCACCCGTGCCCGCTATGTACGGATTTACAGCAGCGGCAACAACCAGAACGATATGAATCATTTCATCGAGATAGAGGTCTTCGGCAGAAGTCCGCGATGAAGCGTTCTTTTTACCTCGGCTGTGCGCTTTTGGCGGCCGCCGCTGCGGTCCGTTTTCCGTTTTTATCTGTCCGTCCGATGCACACGGATGAAGCGGTTCACGCCGTCAAACTCGGGCATCTTCTGGAAACCGGGCTGTATGAATACGAGCCGCTCGAGTATCACGGACCGACGCTGTATTATTTCGCGTGGCTGGGGGCACGGCTGGCGGGCATCCGTTCACTGGAAGGATTGTCGGAAAATCTTTTGCGGGGCATCACCGCCTTAGCCGGATTAGGGGTGGTCCTGACACCCTGGCTGACGGCTCCATACATCGGAAAGAGGGCGGCCTTTTTTGCCTCTGTTCTGCTGGCATTCTCGCCTGCTTTTGTCTATTACAGCGGGTATTTCATTCACGAAATCTGGCTGGTTTTGTTTCTCGGCTTTTTTTTAGGGGGACTTTGCCGTTATTGGGATAAGCCCCGCCTCGGCTGGGCGGTTTGGACGGGCCTGTCGGCGGGTCTGATGTTTGCCACAAAAGAAACAGCCGTTCTCTCTTTTGTGTCGGCGGCACTGGCTTTTCTTTTTCTTTGGGGAAGGTCACTGAGGAATGAACGGCCTATTCGTCTTCTTGATGCTGCGGTTGGTTCGGGGGTGTTCCTGCTTGTGTGGCTTCTGTTTTTTTCCGGCTTTGGAACCCATTGGCAGGGGCTTGCCGATTCGCTGCGGAGTCTTTGGTTATATCCTTCTCATGCTGCCGTCAAGACGGCCCATTTTCATCCCTGGTGGTACTATCTGGACTTGCTGACATGGACGGAGTTTTTTGAGCCGGTTGTTTGGAACGAAGACGGCATTGTTGCTCTGGCCCTTTTGGGGTGTCTGGTTGTCTTGAGAAACCAGCGGAAGAGTTCGGTTTTTCCATGGGCTTCTTTTCTGGTTCTTTTTACGCTGATTTTAACGATTTGCTATTCGGCGATTCCCTATAAAACACCTTGGAATGTACTGCCGTTGCTGTATGGGATGGTCCTGCCGGCCGGTTTGGCGGCCGATCGTTTTCTCCGTTGGGCACGCGGCCGCAAAGAACACCTGATTGTGTTAACACTTCTGCTGCTTTTCGGTTTCGTTAGTCCGCTGGCCCAAAGTCTCCTTTTGATGACCAGATATACGACAAGCCCTTCGAATCCTTATGTGTACGGGCATACAAGCCCTGACATTTTTTCTATGTTTCAAAAGGTCATGCAGACTGCGGATTATTCCGGAGAAGGGCAGCGGCTTTATATCCAGGTTTTTGCGGAAAACGATGATTACTGGCCGTGGCCGTGGTATCTTCGCTCTTTTTCTTCTGTTGGTTATTTCAGCAAGGTGGACCCCTCGATGCCGGCTGCTGCCCTGATTTTGGCCGATGCACGGCTGGAGCCGGAGATTTTGAAGTATTTGTATGAAACCCCTCCGCCCGGACAACGGCATATGTATCTGCCGCTTTTTGATGCGCCGGTCTATTTACGGCCGTCTCTCGAGTGGAGAGGGTACATCCGAAAAGATTTGCTGGACTTGATGCAGACGGACGGTTCCGTACCTGAAACAGAGAGGGCTCGATGAAACCGTTTCACTTCTGTCATCGTGCGATGGCGACGGAATTTGAACTGTTTATCGAGTATCCGGATTCAACCTATGCTGCAAACGCCGCTCGTGCGGCCTTTGATGAATTGGACCGGCTGGAATCGCTTTTGAGCCGTTTTATTTCCAACAGTGACATCTCCCGAATCAATTCCTTACAAAAAGGACAATCGGTGATTGTTTCGCCGGAAACAATGGAATGTCTTCAAATTGCATGGCGCCTTTACAAGGAAACCGGTGGGCTTTTTGACTGTACGGTAGGGGGATTGGTTGATTTATGGAAAGGGACGACACCGTCCGAAGGCGACATTCGGGACCGACTTTGTTCTATTGGAATGCACCTTCTGGAAATCCGTCCGGACAGGATGTCGATCCGAGTGCATACGGAAGGAATCCGGCTGGATTTCGGGGGGCTCGGAAAGGGATTTGCCGTCAAGAAAATGGCTGATGTGCTGGGCGAATGGCAGATTAAAAGAGCCCTGATTCACGGCGGAACCAGCACCATCCTGGCGATGGATGCACCGTCGGACCAGGTGGGTTGGCCTGTCCGTCTGACCAATCCGATTACGCAAAAGGAGATTCGGACGCTTCTGATGAGAGATGAATCGCTCAGCTGCTCCGGTCTTCGGCGTGGAACCGACATGATTCGTCCGGTTTCCGGTCAGGCAATCCAAGATAAATCAGCGGTTTGGGTAAAAGGGGAAAACCCGGCTGTCTGTGATGGCATTTCGACGGCCGTTATGGTGATGACCCGGGAGGAAATAGAGCGGTTTGGTCGAGAAAATCCTTCTCTGGGCATTTTGATTCTTCTGAAGGAAAAGCCGACCCAGGAGCCCCTTCAATTCGGTTCTTGGTAAAAAGCTGTCATTTTTCTGCAACTATTGCGAAGTAGAATGGAAAGTTTGCCAATACTTTCAGAAATCTTTGTTGATACGGCCTCCAAAATATGGATAATTCGGAAATAATCTAACGGCGTCTCCCGAGAAGTCCGGATTCCCGCCTGCGCGGGAATGACAGGAGATTTGTTAGACACAGAAAAAGACGAAGAGAACGTTTTTTAGGAGTCTGCACAATGGGGATTCTGGATGTAATTGTTTTTGTTGTTTTTGTCGTCTGTGTCGTGGGGCTGGGGCTCTATAAAAGCCGCCATGAACAGTCCGGAGAGGATTATTTTCTGGCCGGTCGGGGTCTGGTTTGGTGGCTGATAGGATTTTCTCTGATTGCTGCCAATATTTCCTCCGAGCAGTTTGTCGGAATGAGCGGCAACGCCGCCAGCCATATCGGAATGGCCATCGCCAGTTATGAATGGATGGCAGCCATTACGCTGGTTGTAGTGGCCTTCGGATTCCTGCCTTACTTTCTGCGGGCAGGGATTTATACAATGCCGGAGTTCCTCGAATACCGCTACAATACGGCTGCCCGCACCATCATGGCTGTGACGACTATTTTTATCTACATGCTTCTGCTGGGGGCGGTAACCTATTCCGGAGCTTTGACCATCAATACAATGGCCGAAGAGATGGGAATGAGTTTTGTTCCGACTGTAGCGCAGGCTTCTTTGGTTATCGGGATTATCGCGATGCTGTATGTAGCGGCCGGCGGACTGAAGGCCTGCGCCTGGGCCGACCTGATTCAGGGAAGCGCTCTGATTGTCGGCGGGGCGGTTATCATGATTTTCGCCTTTAAGATGCTCGGCAATGTTCAGGAGGCCTCCTATATTGAGGATGTGAGCACGGGGGCCGTCGGCCTGAAAACCTTTACGGGCAGTGAAGGGGTGCTGGAGCGGTTCGTCTCACTCAACAAGGTCCGGCTGAACATGTTCCTGCCGATGAGCGATGCAACGCTTCCCTGGACGGCCCTGCTGCTGGGGCTGTGGATTCCGAACTTTTATTACTGGGGTCTGAATCAGTACATTACCCAGCGGACCCTCGGTTCAGCTTCGTTGGCGGAAGGGCAGAAGGGCATTGTCTTTTCAGCCTTTATGAAGCTGCTGATTCCGTTTGTGATTGTGATTCCGGGTATTATTGCATTTAACCTGTTTGCACCGGATATGAAGTCCAAAGCGGCGGCAGACAATGCTCCGGTTCTGGCCAAGTATAAAATCGCCAATCCGAATACGCAACTTGTGCAGGTGGTTCCTTCGCCTACTCCGGAGATGCTGACATCCCCGACTCAGGGGGGATTTCTGGTGGCTGTTTTCCCGAATGAGGCGGCTCTGGAGGCCAATCGAGTCAAGAATCCCTTTGTTTTGCCTATTACTCAGGATAAATACAGCAAACTCCAGGTTCAGCCCTTTACGGTATTCGAGTCGGATGACAAATCCTGGCGAGTAGTGTTCCCGGCCCTTGCTGCGGAGTTGGATGCTTATAATGCCTCGGTTCGCCAAGCCGCTCAGTCAGCGAACGCCAAGGTGGTTACGGAAAAATTTCTCGGGTACAAGTATGACTCGGCTCTTGGCCAGCTGCTCAGCAAAGTACTTCCGAAAAAGACCGGTCTGGTCGGCTTTGTACTGGCGGCTTTGTTAGGGGCGATTGTCAGCTCGCTGGCCGCCATGCTCAATGCCGCTTCCACAATTTTTACGATGGATATCTATAAGAAGTATCTGGCCCCAAATGCCTCCCAGAAGGCCGTTGTGGCACTCGGACGAATCTGTGTGGTTGCTTTTACGGCTGTGGCGGTCTTTTTGGCTCCGCAGCTGGGTAATCCGAAAATCAGCAACAGCATCTTTACCATTATTCAGGAAAGCCAGGGCTTTCTGTCGCCGGGTGTGCTGGCGGTCTTTGTATTCGGCCTGCTGGTACGCCGGGGTCCGGCTGTCTGCGGTGTGGCGGGGCTTGTGACCAACTTCATTGTCTACGGCGGGCTCAAGTATGTCTCGACTATCGGTAAACTAATGGAGAACCAGGTGATGGCCTTTTTAATCGGCAACTTTCTGAACCGAATGGCCATTAGTTTTATCCTTTGTCTTTTGGTCATGGCCCTGATTACGGCGGCTAAACCGCTGGCCCAGCCCGTGGAGTTTCGACAGAACACGACGATTCAGCTGCATTCTTCCAAAGGTGCAGCAGCCGCCGGCGTTGTGGTTGTGGTGCTTACGCTGCTTTTGTATGTGATTTTCAGTCCGCTCGGATTAGCTAAATAATGGAGAGTGCATGGTGAAGTCTGTAACGAATGATCAGCAAGCCGTTGATGTTTTACGAAAACTGGCTTCAGAACACAATCTGTCCCTGAAAGGGGCGAAAATCCGCCGCAGCTCCTCCCGGTTTTGTCTGGGAGTCGAACACGGGGACTACAACGGGACCGAATTGTTCGGCGTCGGTACCGACCGATTCATCTGGATGGCTTACAAACCCAACGGCACCAGGAAGATGCGGCTGTACAGCGGGAATTTCCCGAATGACGGTCTTGTTGAGTTTGACTTGGGTTCCGTGCCGCCGCCCAAGTCTCCCCAAATTGCCGACACGTGGGCTCGATTTCCCTATGGTGTGGAGTATATTTTGCGGCGGGAAGGATACAAACTCACGCAGGGGATGGATGCGGTCCTGTACGGCAATATCCCCGGCGGCGGGATGAGCCGCTCGGCTTCCCTGACGCTCAATCTGATTCTGTCGATTCTGGATGTCAACGGCATTCAGGAATCGGATTCGATGAAGATTGTGGATTTGGCCCAGGCGGTGGAAAATGACTATATCGGTTCTCCCTGCGGTAAGCTGGACCAGATTATGATTCTGTTTGCCAAGGAAGGGATGGGCACGCATTATCGGCCGTCTGACCGTTCGATTGCCTATGTGCCGCTGGGCAAAGGAGCCCCGGAATTCCGGATTGTGGTTATGGATACCGGAACAGTCCGGCCGGGTCTGGAGAAGTCCACCTACAAAGTCCGCCGGGCTGAGTGCGAGGACATGGTGCAGAAGGCCAAGGCGGCCGGCTTTTCTATCAGCTGTTTGGCGGATATTCGGGACGAAGCCCTTTACCAGAAAATCCAAAGCCGTTTTGAAAAGGAAGTACCTCATCTGGTCAGCCGGATGACCTATATCTATAAGGCACAGAAACGCTTTTATGAAATGCTCGATGCGTGGAAGAAAGGGGATATCCGGACGGTTGGGCGGGTTTTCCGGGAAGACGGCATCGGCTTGCGGGATGAGTATGTCATTTCCGGTCCGGAACTGGAGACGATGTGCGATATTGCCCGCACGGTGCCCGGTGTGCTCGGTGAGCGGATGCTGGGCGGCGGGGATAAAGGAGCCGCCGGGGCTTTGGTTTTGGCGGAAGATGCTGACAAACTCAAACAAGCCGTTGAAACGGCGTATCCGCGTTCTCGACCGGATTATGCGGACCGCTTTGCCGTTCATACCTGCAAAGTGGTTGAGGGGATTGCGGTGCTCAAAGAAACGCTCTGACACCGGCCCAAGAGAAAACAGACAAGAAAACGGGTTCCTTTGCAGGGGCCCGTTTTTTTTATTTGAAATCAAAACTACATTTTTGTTAGATATATAGAATAAAGCAACAATCTTGTCTATCAGGAAATAACCGATGGAAAAACTCGGAAAAGAAGTTCAGTTGCTGGCGGAGGTGTCACGGGCCATTGCCGATTCCTTAAACCTGGAGGAAACGCTCGGCTCCATTTTGTCCACCCTCGAAAGCCATTTGAAACTGGAACGCGGGCAGATTATGCTTCTGGACCCGGATACCGAGACGATTGCCATTAAAGTGGCCCACGGCATCCCGGATGAGTCCAAACATGTGACCTATAAGGTCGGGGAGGGAATCACGGGGCTGGTGGTCCAGCGGGGCATCCGGGAGATTGTGCCGGATATCAGCAAAGACCCGCGATTTTTGGCCAAGACCGGGCGGCGTCCCAAACCGAAACGGGGACGAATCGCCTTTTTCTGCGTGCCGATTAAGCTGGAGGGCAAAACCATCGGCGCTATCAGTGCCGACAGAAAAGTCCTGCCGGGCGAGAACCTCGAATTTTATGTCAATCTTCTGGAAGTCCTTTCAACAATGGTGGCTCAGGCGGTCAAGCTCAACCGACTGGTTGTTTCCGACCGGCTGAAGCTGGAGGATGAAAACGCCCGTCTTCGCAGCGAGCTGAAGAAAAAGTTCAGCATTCACAACATGATCGGCACCAGCAATGCGATGCAGGAGGTTTATCGGCTCATTGAGCAGGTGGCCAACAGCAATGCAACTGTGCTGATTCGCGGCGAAAGCGGCACCGGCAAGGACCTGGTCGCTCATGCTATTCATTACAACAGCATGCGGGCGGACAAACCTTTCATCAAGGTCAACTGTACGGCGCTGCCGGAACTGCTTCTGGAAAGCGAGCTGTTCGGCCATGAGAAAGGGGCATTCACCGGAGCGACTCAGCGGAAGCTCGGACGCTTTGAGCTGGCCTCCGGCGGGACCATTTTTTTGGATGAAATCGGCGATTTCTCCCTGAACCTTCAGGTCAAGCTGCTGCGGGTCATTCAATTCCGCGAGTTTGAGCGTGTCGGCGGTACAGAGACCATTCGAACCAATGTTCGGATTGTCGTTGCAACTCATAAAAATCTTGAAGAAGGCATCAAAAACGGCTTTTTCCGAGAAGATTTGTATTACCGCATTAATGTGTTTCCGATTTTTATCCCTCCGTTGCGGGACCGCAAAGACGATATTATGCTGCTGGCGGATTATTTTCTTGAGAAGTATGCCCGCGAAAACGGCAAAAAAATCAACCGCATCTCTACACCGGCGATTGAAATGCTCACCAGTTATCACTGGCCCGGCAATGTCCGCGAGCTGGAAAACTGCATCGAGCGGGCGGTGCTGGTCTGCAATGAAGATGTCATCCGTTCCGACCATCTGCCGCCTTCCCTTCAGATGGTTCAGAAAACGCCGAGCCGCGACGGGCTGACTTTGCCGGAGCGTGTTGCCAATCTCGAAAAAGAGATGATTGTAGATGCCCTCAAAAAAACAGGCGGAAAACAGAGGCAGGCGGCCAAAGAGCTGGGCATTACCGAACGAATGCTCGGCTACAAAATGCGCAAATATCACATTCTCGGAAAATAATCGCTGTGATGGTACAAAATTGTAGAAGAAACGGTTAGCCGATACAATTTTGTGCTTTTCTAAAAGAACTCTTTTCGGTTGAAAAAATCATATCTTCTTGCAACAAAATGGGTTGCGAGCTTTTGATTCTGGATTTTTGATTGGCATATCTCTTGCTTTCTCCTTCTTCCGAAAAAGTTCGGCGGATGTGCGCCGGCTTAGAAAGCATCTTTTTTGGGAGAAGAAAAATGTGTAGGAGACAATGGATTTGTGCAGGAGTGGTTTTGGCGGTTTCTGCTGCGGCAGCGGCGGAAGAAAAGGCGGCGTTTTCCCTGACCAGTGATTTTTACAGCAAGTATGTCTGGCGGGGACACAACCTTGTGGATGACTGGGTCTGGCAGCCCTCCATCGGAATCAGCAAGGGCCCCTGGTCGGCCGGCATCTGGGGCAATCTGGATATGACAGATGAAAACAATCAATCCGGGGAATTTACAGAATATGATTTTTACGGAAGCTATGCTCTTTCTCTTACGGAGAAGCTGACGTTATCGGTCGGCTATATTTATTACCGGTTTCCCAGTGCCGGCAGCACACAGGAGGTGTATTCCGGACTGTCGCTGGATACGCTTCTTACCCCTTCGGTGACCGTTTATTATGATTTTGACGACATCAACGGGACTTATGTATCCGCCGGCATCGGCCATACCATCGAAAAAATTGCTGAGCTCGGTGAATCCGTGCCGGTCGGTCTGGCTTTATCCTGTGCGGTCGGATGGGGAGATTCCAACTACAATGAGGGCTATTGGGCGGATGCTGTCGGGGACCCTCTCGAGAAAAGTGCGCTCAATGACCTGAGTCTGAAAATCGCCTTTCCATTTACCCTCGGAAAATGGACCGTAACACCGAGTCTGAATTACGTGACGATTCTGGATTCGGATATCCGAAAGGGACTGCCTTCCGGGGATCGGGACTTGTTTTGGACCGGAGTCGGTCTGGCAACAGAGTTTTAACAACGGGAAGACTCTTTTTTCTCCAGAAAGGAACCAAACATGTATCGTCATCGAGAGATTTGTTGCAGAGGATGGTGGTTTGCGGTCTGTCTGCTGCTGTTGAGCGGGATTCTGTATGCCGGAGAATCAGCGGCACAGGAGCCGAGCGGGATTGCAGAAGTCAAGGAGTCTCTGCAAGTGAATATGAATGTGATTTGGACGTGTATTGCTGCTTTTCTGGTCTTCTTTATGCAGGCCGGTTTTGCTATGGTGGAAACAGGTTTCACACGGGCGAAAAACGCCGTCAATATTTTAATGAAAAATCTGATGGACTTTGCCGTCGGCTCGCTCGTGTTCTTTCTGATTGGCTTCGGTCTGATGTTTGGACGGTCCAATGGGCTGTTCGGCACGACGATGTTTGGCCTCAGCGGAATCGAACCCGGAGAGGACTGGAGCTGGACGTTCCTGATTTTTCAGACGGTTTTTGCGGCGACGTCCGCCACCATTGTTTCCGGTGCTATGGCCGAGCGAACCAAATTCATCTCCTATCTGATTTACAGCGCTGTAATTTCTCTGGTGATTTATCCAGTCTTCGGCTCCTGGGCCTGGGGCAACCTGCTTCTGACGGACAATACATGCTGGCTGGCCGATTTGGGATTTCATGACTTCGCGGGCTCGACGGTCGTTCATTCCATCGGCGGCTGGCTGGCTTTGGCGGGTGCCGTTCTTTTGGGCCCCCGATTGGGTAAATATGGTCGGGACGGCAAACCAAAAGCCCTGCTCGGACACAATATCCCGTTGGCGGCTTTGGGCGTGTTTATCCTCTGGTTCGGCTGGTTTGGATTTAATCCGGGAAGCACCACGGTTGCCGGCGGGATGGTGGGGTATATTGCTGTTACGACCAATTTGGCGGCAGCAGCCGGAGCGGTTTCCTCGCTGCTGACATCTTGGCTGGTTTTGAAGAAACCGGATCTTTCGATGACTTTAAATGGCACCTTGGCCGGTTTGGTCGCCATTACCGCTTCTTGTGACGGGGTGACACCCGTCGGAGCGATTGTTATCGGCCTGGTGGCAGGTGTTTTGGTGGTGTTCAGTGTTCTCTTTTTTGATGCGGTTTTGAGAATTGACGACCCGGTTGGTGCCGTCAGTGTCCATGCGGTGAACGGTTTTTGGGGTACAGTGGCCTATGGATTGTTCGCCGTTGACGGCGGTATCTTTTATGGAGGAGGGCTCCGTCTGCTGGGGATTCAGCTGCTCGGTGCCGGAGCGGCTTTTGTCTGGGCTTTTGGTCTGGGACTGCTGCTGTTCTGGGTTCTCCGAAATACGGTGGGACTGCGGGTCAGCGCGGAAGAAGAAATGAAGGGTCTGGATATCGGCGAACACGGCATGGAAGCGTACAGCGGATTCCAGATTTTCAGCACCATGTAGCGGAACGTCTTTTCTTAAGGAGTATGCCTATGAAACTGATTATTGCGTACATCCAGCCCCATAAACTAGAAGAAGTCAAAAAAGCCCTGGTTCAGGCCGAAGTCGGCAAGATGAGTGTGACCAATTCACTCGGCTGCGGGGCCCAGATGGGCTATCAGGAAAGTTATCGCGGCATCAAATTCGAGGTCAATCTCCTCAAAAAGATTCGTCTGGAGATTGCCGTCAATGACAATTTTGTAGACCGCACGGTAAATGCGATTATTTCCGCGGCACGCACCGGAGAAATCGGGGACGGCAAAATCTTTATTCTCGATTTGGCCGAATGCATTCGCATCCGAACTGGTGAAAAAGGGTCGGCAGCAATCGGCTGAAGGACTCAAGGGATGTTCGGAGTCGGCAGAAAAATACAAAAATGTTTAATCGATATTTTACGATTACATTTTTGTAGATTTTCTCCGACTCCGTTTTGAAGGCAAAACAAGTGTTATCCTGCTTTTTTAGCAATACTTATGGTTTTTCATTAATTCGGGCCCTTCTGGCATAACGTTTGCAAATACTCCATTCTGAAACGGATTCAGATGGTTTTTGAAACGAAAGGGTAAACACGTGTACAAGGAAAAAACTTTGTCAGCCGTCAGCAGGAAACTCGGGATTCTCGGCCTGGGATTGGCATTGGCCGTTCCGGCCTGGGCAGCTCAGGAAGCGGACTTCTTGCCCATTCAGCAGTCCCTGGATACGGTCTGGGTGCTGATTGCGGCCTTTTTGGTGTTCTTCATGCAGGCCGGCTTCGGCATGGTCGAAGCCGGCTTTATACGAGCCAAGAACACATGCAACATTCTGACCAAAAACTTTCTGGACTTCTGCATGGCCTCTCTCGGATTCTATCTGGTCGGTTACGCACTGATGTTCGGCAGCGGCAATGGATTCATCGGGACTCACGGCTGGCTTCTGATGGGACTGGAGGAACGTGTTGGTACGTTGCCTTTGCATGCCTTTTGGCTCTTTCAGGCCGCTTTCTGCGGAGCCGCTGCTACAATTGTGGCCGGCGGAATGGCCGAACGAATGAAATTCATTGCCTATCTGATGTATTCCTTTATCATTTCCGCCCTGGTATATCCGGTAGTCGGGCACTGGATTTGGGGCGGCGGCTGGCTGAGCAAAATGGGATTTGGGGATTTTGCCGGCTCGACCGTGGTCCATACAGTCGGAGGCATTGCGGCTCTGGCCGGAACACTCATCCTCGGACCTCGATACGGCAAATACGGCATCGACGGGAAGCCCCGGGCCATTGCCGGACACAATATCCCGCTGGCCTCACTGGGGGTGTTTATTCTCTGGTTCGGCTGGTTCGGATTTAACGCGGGCTCCACTCTCAGTGCTTCCAACGGCGGAATGGATATCAGCCGGATTGCCTTAAACACAAATCTGGCAGCTGCTTTGGGCGGTATTGCGGCGATGATGACTGTGTGGTTTCGCTTCGGGAAGCCCGATTTGTCGATGGCGATGAATGGGGCCCTGGCAGGACTCGTCGGGATTACGGCCTCTTGTGCTTTCGTTGAGCCCTGGGCGGCCTGTGTAATCGGATTCTCTTCGGGTATTCTGGTTGTACTCGGTGTTGAGCTGCTTGACAAACTTCAGATTGATGACCCTGTTGGAGCCGTCCCTGTGCACGGAATGTGCGGAATCTGGGGAACGATTTGCGTGGGGCTTTTCGGCAAGGCCTCGCTCGGTCTGGCCAACAACGGTTTCTTCTACGGTGCCAATCCTCTCCAGCTGGGAATTCAGATTGTCGGAAGTGCTGTAACGGTGCTGTTTGTTTTTGTCTCCATGGGATTGATTTTCAATCTGATTGACTGGACGGTTGGATTGCGCGTTACTCAGGATGAGGAAATGCGGGGATTGGATATCGGAGAACACGGGATGGAGGCCTATGCCGGATTCCAGGTGTTCAGCACAATGTAAGGAGTTGTTTTTTGGGAGAATAATTATGAAACTGATTATTGCCTATATACAGCCGCATAAACTGGAAGATGTTAAGAAAGCCCTTATGCGCCGGCAGGTGGGAAAAATGAGTGTGACCAACTCGCTCGGCTGCGGGGAGCAGATGGGATACGAAGAAAGCTATCGCGGCATTAAATTCGAAGTCAATCTGCTCAAGAAAGTCCGCCTGGAAATCGCTGTCAATGACAATTTCGTGGATACCACGGTGGAAGGAATCATTGAAGGCGCCCGCACAGGGCAAATTGGAGATGGAAAAATTTTCATTCTGGACCTGGCGGAGTGTATTCGAATCCGCACCGGCCAGCGCGGGCGGGAGGCGATCGGCTGAGCGATGTGAAAAAACGGTTTTTGACCTGCGATTCAAAAAGAAGTATGCTTTGCAGGAAGAGGTCCTGCTGAGATAAAGAGTAAAAAGGTCCTTAATAAAGTCAGGAGTACGTGCATGGAAACATCAAATTGTCAGCTTCTGGAAATATTCGGAATCAACGTGTTTAATGATGCCCTGATGCGGGAGCGTCTTCCTAAAGATGTCTATAAACGCTTTCAGGAGGTCCGCAAGGGAAATGCCGAATTAACGCTTGTTTTGGCTGATGTGATTGCCAACGCGATGAAAGACTGGGCGATGGAGAAAGGGGCCACCCATTATTGCCATTGGTTCCAGCCGATGACCGGTCTGACGGCGGAAAAACACGACTCCTTCATATCTCCGACGCCGGAAGGCCGGACGATTATGGAGTTCAGCGGAAAGGAACTGATCAAGGGAGAGCCGGATGCCTCTTCTTTTCCGTCCGGCGGCCTGCGGGCTACGTTTGAAGCCCGCGGATATACCGCGTGGGACTGCTCCTCTTCCGTTTTTATTAAAAACAGAACGCTGTATATTCCCTGTGCCTTCTGTTCCTATAACGGTCAGGCCCTCGACAAGAAAACGCCGCTGCTGCGTTCGATGGAAGCCCTGAACCGCCAGGCGGTTCGCCTTCTGAAGGCATTGGGAAATACCGCGGTCAGCCGTGTGACGGCTACGCTGGGGCCGGAACAGGAATATTTTCTCATTGACCGCCGGTTTTTTGAAAAACGGCTGGATTTGGTTTTGGCCGGACGGACACTGTTCGGGGCTCCGTCTCCGCGCGGTCAGGAAATGGAAGACCACTATTTCGGCACCCTGCACGACCGAATCGCCGCTTTTATGCACGAGGTCAACACCGAGTTGTGGAAACTGGGTGTATCGGCCAAGACGCAGCACAATGAAGTCGCGCCGGCTCAATATGAATTGGCTCCTGTTTTTGCAACGGTCAATGTGGCGACGGACCACAATCAGCTGACAATGGAAACGCTGCAGAAGGTGGCTCAGCGGCATGGGTTTGTCTGTCTGCTTCATGAAAAACCCTTTGTCGGCGTGAACGGGTCCGGCAAACACAATAACTGGTCGATGGTGACCGATACGGGTGTCAATCTGCTCGATCCCGGCCAGACTCCTCACGACAATATGGTGTTCTTGGTCTTTTTGTGCGCTGTTGTTCGTGCAGTGGATAAGTATGCCAAACTGCTTCGTGCCAGCGTTGCCAATCCGGGCAATGAGCATCGTCTCGGCGCCAACGAAGCGCCGCCTGCGATTGTTTCGATCTTTCTCGGCGAGCAGCTGACGGAGATTTTTGAACAATTGGCCGCCGGCGGTGCTCCGACTTCCCGGCAGGGCGGGGAACTGCGGCTGGGTACGTCGCTGTTGCCTCCTTTGCCCAAAGATTGCACCGACCGAAACCGCACGTCTCCGTTTGCCTTTACTGGCAATAAGTTCGAGTTTCGGATGGTCGGTTCCAGTCAGTCCTGTGCCGGCCCGGCTTTCGTATTGAACACAATTGTTGCGGATGTGCTCGGCGAAATTGCTGATGTGCTGGAGAAAAGCAAAGACGTAAAAGCGGAAGCCCAGAAGCTGCTGCAGAAGATCGCCTCGGAACACCGTCGGATTGTGTTTAACGGGGATAACTATTCTGCAGATTGGGTCAAAGAAGCCGCCCGACGCGGACTGCCGAATATCGCCTCCACGGTGGAGTCTATTGAGACGATTCTTGAGCCGGAAAACGTAGCTGTTTTCGAACGCAACCGCGTTCTCAGCCGGGTCGAGCTGGAAGCACGGGTAGAGATTTTGATGGAAAACTATATTCGAACGATCCATATCGAAGCGGCTACGACCCTGCACATTGCGAAAAGGCAAATCCTGCCGGCCTGTCAGATGTATGCGGGAAAATTGGCGGCTTCTGTCTCGTCTGTAGAGTCCGTCGGCGTGAAGTCTTCTTCTCTGGTCAAACAGCTTGAAAAGGTCTGCGGACTGATCGATGAACTGAACGGGGCTATTGGAAAGCTCGAAGAAAAGATGAAGGAGGTATCTGGGGTTTCTTCCAGCCACGAAAAAGCCCGACGAACCCGTGAAGAGATTCTGCCGGCGATGGGTTCCGTTCGAAAAGCCGCGGATGCACTTGAGATGCTTGTGGATGCGCAGATGTGGCCTCTGCCGACCTATGCCGAAATGCTCTTCTTGAGATAAGCGAATTGTCAGCCGTTCAAGCAGAGGGCCATGTCGCTGTGGGTTCCAGCGGCATGGCCCAAAATTTAAAAGGACGCGGAGTGAATAATTGGGAAGAAAGATTGACAATTGATAAGACTGACGATAAAATCTTCTAACACTGAAATAAGTATATTTTATTTTGTTTCTGCATAAAGGACACCGAAAACGTGCGCAATCTTTGGAAAGACAAAGGGTTATACGAAGTACGCCGTGAGCATGATGCCTGCGGCATTGGGGCTGTTGTTCATATATCGGGGAAAAAAGACCATTCGATTGTCGAATTGGGCAAGCAAATCCTTTTGAATCTGAATCACCGCGGTGCGGCTGGTGCGGATGACCTAACGGGAGACGGTGCAGGAATTTTGCTTCAGATTCCCCATGAGTTTTTCCAGTCAGAATGTAAAAAGATAGGAATCAGCGGTTTTCATCCGGGTCAGTACGCAGTCGGGATGGTTTTCGGCTCCAAAGACCCGGCCGTCCGAACTGTTTGTGAGGAGATTCTCGAAAAGGCGCTGGCCTTTTACGGCCTGAAGGTTCTCGGCTGGCGGCAGGTTCCGGTTCGTCCGGATTGTTTGGGGCCGATTGCACTCAGTGCGGAGCCGGTCATTCGCCAGATTTTTGTGGACGGCGGCGGCCGGGATTCGGAAACGTTTGAACGGGACCCCTTCAAGGCTCGCAAGCGGGCGGAACGGCTGGTACGCGAAAAGCTGGCCGATGACGGAGTCGATTTTTATATTCCGACACTCTCCTGCAGGACGATTTGCTACAAAGGCATGTTCATGGCCCGTCAGCTGTTCGAGTATTACCCGGATTTATCCGATGAGCGAATGACGTCGGCCCTGGCAATTGTTCACCAACGGTACAGCACCAATACACTGCCGAACTGGCGGCTGGCTCAGCCCTTCCGATGCATTGCTCATAATGGCGAAATCAACACGCTCAGCGGAAACCGCAACTACATGCGAATGCGGGAAAAACGCCTCCGCAGCCCTGTTCTTGGAGAAGATTTGAGCGATTTAATTCCTGTGCTCGACCCGCAGGGCAGCGATTCAGCCTGTTTTGACAATATGGTTGAGCTTCTTGTGCGTGCCGGACGTTCGCTGCCGCATGCGATGATGATGATGGTTCCGGAGGCCTTTGGCGTTAAATACCATATCAGCACAGATAAAAGGGCCTTTTACGAGTATCATTCAGCGATTCTGGAGCCGTGGGATGGGCCGGCAGCTATGCTTTTTACGGACGGTCGGCTGGTCGGCGGTACCCTCGACCGCAACGGTCTGAGGCCCTGCCGGTACACGGTTACTACGGACGGACTGGTGGTGATGGCCAGCGAAACCGGAGTCGTTCAGTTTCCGCCGGAACGAGTCAGCCAGAAAGGCCGTCTTCAGCCCGGCAAGATGTTTTTAATTGATACCGAGGAAGGACGGATTATCACCGATAATGAAATCAAAGGGCGGATTGCCCGTCAGAAACCCTACCGCCGATGGCTGGAAGAGAACCGCATCGAGCTGAGGGGGCTCTTTTCTGTGCCGGACCTCGAAAAACCGGACTTGGATACGCTTTTCCGGCGGCTGCGTCTCTTCGGCTATACGCGTGAGGAGCTGCGGATGATTCTGGCGCCGATGGCCCTGCATGCACAAGAGCCGGTCGGCTCGATGGGCAACGATACCCCGCTGGCCGTGCTCAGCGACCGTCCCTGTCTGCTGTTTGATTATTTCAAGCAGCTGTTTGCTCAGGTGACCAACCCGCCGATTGACCCGCTCCGGGAAGGGCTGGTGATGAGTCTGATGACGTACACCGGCCGCCGGCTCAATCTTCTGGAGGAAACGCCCCAGCATTGCCGGCAGCTGAAGCTGCCTCATCCGATTCTAACCAATGAGGATATGGTTCGGCTCCGTTCGGCCCAGCGAAAAGACTTCAAGGTTGTGACCGTGTCCACCCTTTTTGAGATGGATCGCAGCCGCCCCGGCGATTCTTTAAAGCAGGCCCTCGATGCCCTGATTGATTCGGCGGCCCAGGCGATTCTTCGCGATGATGCGTCTTTGATTATCCTCAGCGATCGCAATCCTGCCGGGCAGAAGGCGCCGATTCCATCTCTGCTGGCTGTGTCCGCCGTCCATCACGGCTTAATCGAACGGGGACTGCGGGGAGAAGCCGGACTGATTGTTGAAACCGGTGAGGCCCGGGAAGTGATGCACTTTTGCCTGCTGTGCGGATACGGAGCCAACGCCGTCAATCCCTATCTGGTATTCGAAACGCTCACCTTTCTGCAGCAGAACGGGGATTTGCCGGCGGATATGGAGCCTGAACAGATTGCTGACAACTATATTGCCGCCGTCAAGAAAGGTATTCTCAAAACCATGAGCAAGATGGGCATTTCAACACTGCGGAGCTATTTTAATGCGCAGCTGTTTGAGTGCCTTGGGCTCAATCGGGATGTGGTGGACCGTTATTTTACCGGCACCAGCTCCCGCATCGGCGGTATCGGTCTGGAGGAAATTGCTCAGGATATTCTTCGGCGGATGGAGGAGGCCTGCAAGTCCCGTCCGGCCGGTTCGCTCGAACTGGATTACGGCGGACAATACCATTACCGCCGCGACGGGGAATATCACCTCTGGAATCCGGCGACCGTGGCCAAACTTCAGCATGCCGTGATGCTCAATGACTGGAAGGTTTATGAGGAGTTTGCGCGGCTGGTCAACGAACAGTCCCGAAAGCTGGGAACCCTGCGGGGGCTGTTTGAATTTCGGGAAGCCCAGCCTGTTCCGTTGGACGAGGTGGAACCCGCTGAGTCGATTGTTCGGCGTTTTTGCACCGGGGCGATGAGCCACGGCTCTATCAGCAAGGAAGCTCACGAATGCATTGCGGCCGCTATGAACGGCCTTGGAGCGATGAGCAATACCGGCGAAGGGGGGGAAGATCCGGTTCGCTTTGGTACGCCGCTCAATTCGGCCATCAAGCAGGTAGCCAGTGCTCGCTTTGGTGTGACAATTCAATATCTGGCCCATGCCAAAGAGATTCAGATTAAAATGGCGCAGGGGGCCAAGCCCGGGGAAGGCGGACAGCTGCCCGGTCATAAAGTTACGGAAGAAATTGCCCGCCTGCGGCACTCAACGCCCGGCGTGACGCTGATTTCGCCGCCGCCGCATCACGATATCTATTCCATCGAAGATCTGGCCCAGCTGATTTATGACCTCAAATGCAGCAACCCGCAAGCCAAAATCTCCGTCAAACTGGTCTCCGAGGTCGGTGTAGGGACGATTGCCGCCGGTGTTGCCAAGGGCGGGGCGGATGAAGTGCTCATCAGCGGCCACGATGGAGGGACTGGTGCCAGCCCGCTTTCGTCCATCAAGCATGCCGGATGTCCCTGGGAAATTGGGCTGGCGGAAACCCAACAGGTTCTGGTTCGCAACGGTCTGCGTGACCGAATCCGTGTTCAGACCGACGGTCAGATGCGGACGGGACGCGACGTGGTGATTGCCGCTCTGCTCGGCGCCGAACAGTTCGGATTCGGCACGGCGGCGCTGGTAACGCTCGGCTGTACGCTTCTTCGCAAATGCCACGAAGGCGCCTGCACTTATGGAATCGCCACACAGGACCCGGAACTGCGTAAACGCTTTAAAGGCAAACCGGAGTTTCTTCAGCGATACATGCTTTTCGTGGCGGAAGAAGTCCGACAATGGATGAGCCGGCTGGGCTTTCGAACGATGGACGAGATGATTGGGCGGGTGGATTGCCTGTGCACACGCAAGGCCGTCGAGCATTACAAGGCCAGGGGGCTGGACTTTTCCAATATCTTTCTGGTTCCGGAAGGGCCGGCCGGTGCGGCCCGAAGGCAGGTCAGCTCCCAGCCCGATCGGCTCAAGGACCATCCGGACTGGCGGATTCTGGAGCAGATTAAGCCCGCTCTTGAAAAGGGAAAAACCGTTCAGCTGCGGATGCCGATTCAGAATGTGCATCGGGCGGTCGGGACGATTCTGAGCTATTTTGTTGTGAAGCAGTATCCGGACGGCCTTGCGGATGATACCATCCAGCTGACTTTCGAGGGGTCAGCCGGACAGAGCTTCGGCGCCTTTCTGGCCAAAGGAATCACCCTGCGGCTCATCGGGGACAGCAATGATTATCTCGGCAAGGGGCTGTCCGGCGGCCGTATCATTGTTGAAACACCCGCCGGGTCTCCTTTTCTGCCGCAGGAAAATATTATCGCCGGCAATACGCTGCTTTACGGGGCCACGTCCGGAGAGGTATTTATCAATGGAATGGTTGGAGAGCGGTTCTGTGTACGAAACAGCGGGGCGGTAGCTGTCGTAGAAGGAGTAGGTGATCACGCCTGCGAATACATGACCGGCGGAATTGTGGTGGTTCTCGGAAAGACCGGACGCAACTTCGCCGCCGGAATGAGCGGCGGGATTGCCTATGTTCTCGATGAGATGCAGATGTTTGACACCCTCTGCAATCTGGATATGGTTGATTTGGAAAGTGTTTATAAACCGGAAGATGAAGAACTTCTGCGTCAGCTGATAGAAAAACATGAATCCCTTACGCGCAGCAGTCATGCCCGCCGGATTCTCAATGCCTGGCCGGACATGGTCGGCAAATTCGTCAAGGTGATTCCGATTGATTATCGTAAGGCCCTGGAGCGGATCCGTGCGCAGGAGCGGCGTCATACGGAATCCACTCCGGCCACGGAAGAGGTTTTCCAGCATGGCTAAAATCAAAGGATTTCTTGAATACCCTCGCCGGTCGGTTCCTTATCGGCCGGTTGAAAACCGGATTCGGGATTATCGGGAAATCGAAATCCCGCTCAGCCCCGATGCGATTGTTCAGCAGGCGGCCCGGTGTGCGGACTGCGGTATCCCGTTCTGCCACAGCGAATTCGGCTGTCCCGTTGCCAACCGCATTCCGGAATTTAATGACCTGGTTTATCTGGGCCGCTGGAAAGAGGCCTGCGACAACCTGCATTCCACGAATAACTTTCCGGAAATCACCGGCCGGGTTTGTCCAGCTCCCTGTGAAGCGGCCTGTACGTTGTCTGTCAATGACAAACCGGTCCTGATTCGGCATATCGAGTTTCAGATTGTGGAACGGGGATTTGCCGAAGGATGGGTTCGTCCCTTGCCGGCTCCGGTTAAAACCGGCAAACGGGTTGCCGTTGTAGGTTCGGGACCTGCTGGTCTGGCGGCTGCACAGCAGCTGGCCCGGGCGGGGCACGAGGTGGTAGTATTCGAAAAAGACCCGCAGCCCGGCGGTCTGCTTCGATACGGCATACCCGATTTCAAGCTCGAAAAATGGGTTTTGGACCGGCGGATTCGCCAAATGACGGAAGAAGGGGTGCAGTTTCAGACCGGCGTTGTGGTTGGAGCTGACCTTTCGGCCCGCTATTTGTGCAAACGATTTGATGCCGTCTGTCTGGCCCTCGGAGCCGGTCAGCCCCGGGATTTGCCTGTTCCGGGCCGCGGCTATGAGAATATTGTCTTTGCGATGGACTTCCTTCGGGCGCAGAATAAACGTCTGGCCGGAGAGCCGCTGACTCCGGAAGAGGAGCGTCTGGACGCCAGGGGCAAACATGTTGTTGTGATTGGCGGCGGTGATACCGGAAGCGACTGCGTGGGAACTGCGCGCCGACAGGGGGCTGAATCCATCCTTCAGATTGAAATTCTGCCCAAACCGCCGGAAACCCGCGCCCCTGAAACACCATGGCCCCTTTGGCCGAAGATGATGCGGACCTCCTCCAGCCATGAAGAGGGATGTGAGCGTCTTTGGAGCGTGATGACGACTCGTTTTTCCGGAGCCGAGACTCATGTGAACCGCATTCACTGCATTCAGGTGGAGTGGATTCGGAAAAATCAGCGATGGGAGGTTCGAGAAATCCCCGGGACTGAGTTTGAACGGCCGGCGGATTTGGTGTTGTTGGCGATGGGGTTTGTCCATGTGGAACACAGCCGGCTGATTCAGGATTTGGGCTTGACATTGGATGACAACGGCAATATCAAAGTGTCGGATTTTCAGACCAGCAATCCGATGGTATTCGCCGCAGGAGATGCCGTGGCAGGCGCGTCGTTAGTGGTCCGGGCGATTGATGCCGGACGCAAAGCCGCGGCGGCAATCGACTGCTTTCTGAAGCCATTATAAGGGAAAAGGAATGCTGCAGGAGCCCCAGTCGATTCGAATCGCATTAGGACAGGCCAATCCGACTGTCGGAGATTTAGAAGGCAATTGCCGAAAAGCCCTGGATTTTATTAAAACAGCACAGGAGAAAAAGGCCGGTGTGCTGGTCCTTCCTGAGTTGTTTCTTTCCGGATATCCGCCGGAGGATTTGCTGCATCGGCCCCGCTTTCTGCAGGACTGCCGCTCTGCGATGGAGCGTCTCTGCCCTCAGATTTCACAAATTACCCTGATTGTCGGCTGGCCTCAGGCCGAGTCAAACCGCCTCTACAATGCTGCAGCCGTCATTCGAGACGGAAAAATTCTCAAAAACTACCGAAAGGGCTGCCTGCCGAATTACGGCGTCTTTGACGAAAAACGGTATTTTCATCCTGGTCAGGAGCCGGTGGTCGTCCAAGTCGGTCCTGTTCGGCTGGCCCTGACTATCTGCGAAGACATTTGGGAGCTGCCCTGGCTGGATGATTTCTTTCTGAAGATTCGGGGAGATTTTGATGCTGTTCTTTGTCTGGCGGCCTCTCCGTTTCATATGGGAAAGATTGAGGAGCGCAGAAAGGTCATTTCCCGCTGTGCCGTCCATTTCGGCTGTCCTGTGTTTTACTGCAATCTCATCGGCGGGCAGGATGAACTGATTTTTGACGGCCGCAGCATGGTGGTCGATGCACAGGGAAAGACCCTTTTCCAAGCCGCCGGTTTTCAGGAGGACCTGCTGGTCTTTGACTGTTGCAAAAACGAGGACGGCAAACTTGAGATAACCAGTCCGTTCGCCGCACCTTATGAACAAACTCCTGCAGAACCGATGGAAGAGGTCTGGCAGGCACTCGTGCTGGGTACAAAAGATTATGTCCGCAAAAACAGTTTTTCAAAGGTTCTGATTGGACTGAGCGGGGGAGTAGATTCGGCTTTGACGGCAGCCATCGCAGCGGAGGCGCTGGGACCGGAGAATGTAATTGGAATTTCTATGCCGTCCCGCTTCAACGCCGCCGAAACCCGTTCCGATGCTCAGACGGTTGCTGCAAATCTCGGTATCGGCTTTCAGACCCTGCCGATTGAAGATATCCTGTCTGCTTTCAGCCGGACGCTGTCGGCCGTAGAAGGATGGAATGAAGCCGGGTTGGCCTATGAGAATCTTCAGGCCCGGATTCGCGGGACTCTGCTGATGACCCTGTCCAATCAGTTTGGCTATCTTGTGCTGACCACCGGCAACAAGAGTGAAACAGCCGTTGGATACTCCACCCTTTACGGGGACACCGCCGGCGGATTTGCTGTAATTAAGGACGTGCCCAAAACCATGGTCTATCAGCTGTGCGATTATTACAACCGAATCAAGGGGAAAAAGGTGATACCGCAGAGTGTAATCGACCGCATTCCTACGGCGGAGCTCAGACCCAACCAGAAAGACAGCGATTCCCTCCCGGACTATCCTGTTCTCGATCAGATTTTGAAGGGGTTTATTGAGGAAAAGCTCAGTCGGGATGAGCTGATTGCCCGCGGACTTCCCCGTCCGGAGGTGGAACGAGTGCTCCAGATGGTGGATCGGAATGAATACAAGCGCCGGCAGTCTCCGCCCGGCATTAAGATTACGCCTCGAGCATTCGGAAAAGACCGGAGGATGCCGATTACCAATCGATACAGAGGATAAAAGAAAAGGTCTTGAATCGGACGCGCCGCTTCCCTATAATCCGGCGATTTTTTGAAAACACGGCGTCAAACAGGACGTAAATACCGACAGAAAGAAAACCAATGCCCAAACGCAGCGATATTCACAAAATTTTGATTATCGGCTCAGGCCCTATCGTCATCGGTCAGGCCTGTGAGTTTGATTATTCCGGTGCTCAGGCCTGCAAAGTCCTTCGAAAAGAAGGATTTAAGGTTGTTTTGGTTAACAGCAACCCGGCTACGATTATGACCGACCCGCAAATGGCTGACCGAACCTATATAGAGCCGATTACACCGCAAATCGTTGCCCAAATTATCCAGCGGGAACGGCCGGATGCGCTGCTGCCGACGCTCGGCGGACAGACCGGCCTAAATACAGCCGTGGCCCTGGCGGAAAGCGGAGTCCTCAAAAAGTACGGCGTCAAGCTTCTCGGCGCCAATCTTCAGTCGATTAAGCGGGCCGAAGAACGAGACCGGTTTAAGAAAATCATCCAGAGCATCGGGCTGGAGGTTCCTTCCAGCGGCTATGCCCGCACGGCGGAAGAGGCCCGGGAAATCGTTAAGGACATTGGTTTCCCGGCCATCATCCGTCCTTCCTATACGCTGGGCGGGACCGGCGGAAATATCGCCTACAACGCAGAGGAATTTGAACGGTTTGTTCAATGGGGGCTGGATTTGAGCCCCACGCATCAAATTCTGATTGAGCAGTCCGTCATCGGCTGGAAAGAATATGAGTTGGAGGTGATGCGGGACCGAAAAGACAATGTCGTGATTGTCTGCTCGATTGAAAATGTGGACCCGATGGGCATCCACACTGGCGACAGCATTACCGTCGCCCCCGCCCAGACCCTCACGGATAAAGAATACCAGATCATGCGGGACGCCGCCCTCAAAATCATCCGCGCCATCGGCGTCGAAACCGGCGGTTCCAATATCCAGTTTGCCGTCAACCCCGAAAACGGCAAAATGGTTGTCATTGAAATGAATCCGCGAGTCTCCCGCAGTTCGGCCCTTGCCTCCAAGGCCACGGGCTTTCCGATTGCCAAAATCGCCTCGCTACTGGCCGTCGGTTATACCCTCGATGAGATTCCCAACGACATCACCAAAAAGACCCCGGCCTGCTTTGAACCGACGATTGATTATGTGGTGACCAAATGGCCGCGGTTTACCTTTGAGAAGTTCCCGCAGACCGCTCCGGAGCTGACCATCCAGATGAAGTCTGTCGGTGAAGCGATGGCTATCGGACGCACTATGAAAGAATCGCTGCAGAAGGCCCTCCGCTCGCTGGAAATCAGCCGGTATTCGCTGGATGCCAAACATCTTCCGGACAACTTGTCCAAAGTGGAGCTCATTTCCAAGCTTCGTTCGACGCGCTGGGACAAAATGTGGTATATCGCCGAGGGGTTCCGGCGGGGATTTTCCACCGAGCAGATTTATGAATATACAAAGGTTGACCGGTGGTTTCTGGACCACATTCGGGAAATTGTCCATCTGGAAAAGGAACTCAAATCGGCATCCAAACCTCTGAAAGCTCCCTTTGTTGAAAAACTCAAAAAAGCGGGCTTCAGCGACAAATATATTGCGGAACAGCTGGGAGTTTCTGAAATCGAATTTCGTGCGTACCGCAAGCAGAAGGGGATTCATCCCGTATACAAGAAGGTCGATACCTGCGGGGCGGAGTTTGAAGCCCAGACCCCGTATCTGTATTCAACGTATGAAGAGGAATGCGAGGCCGCTCCGACGACGCTCCGGAAGGTAATGATTCTGGGCGGCGGCCCCAACCGAATCGGACAGGGAATCGAGTTTGACTACTGCTGCTGTCATGCGGCCTTTGCCCTGCGCGAAATCGGCATCGAATCCATCATGGTCAACTGCAACCCCGAGACGGTCAGCACGGATTATGACACCTCCGACCGGCTGTATTTTGAGCCGCTGACCTTTGAAGATGTGATGAACATTGTGGAGACGGAACATCCGGACGGAGTGATTGTTCAGTTGGGCGGTCAGACTCCCCTGAAACTGGCTACCCCGCTCCGCAAAGCCGGCGTGCCGATTATCGGGACCTCTCCGGAAAGCATCGACATTGCGGAGGACCGGGAAAAGTTTAATCGGCTGATTCGAAAGCTGCGGTTGCGGCAGCCCGCCGGAGGCAGCGCTACCACTTATGCCGAAGCCCTGAAAATCGCCAAGAAAATCGGGTTTCCGCTTCTGGTTCGGCCGTCCTTTGTGCTCGGCGGACGGGCGATGGATATCGTCTATAATGAGGAGGCCTTCCGCACTTCGGTGCAGGAGGCCTTTGAGGCCGCCGAAGGGCATCCGGTCCTGATTGACCAGTTCCTCGATGATGCGACGGAGCTGGATGTCGATGCAATTTGCGACGGCAAGACTGTTGTGATCGGCGGCATTATGGAGCATATCGAAGAAGCCGGCATTCATTCCGGCGACAGCGCCTGCATCCTGCCGACTTTTTCTCTGCCCAAATCTGTGATTGCGGATATCAAACGTCAGACCAAGCAATTGGCTCTGGCCCTGAACGTCAAAGGCCTGATTAATATTCAGTTTGCCGTCAAGGACAATCAGGTTTATATCCTTGAGGTCAATCCGCGGGCCTCCCGAACCATTCCTTTTGTCAGCAAAGCCATTGGGGTTCCGCTGGCCAAGCTGGCCGCCAAGGTGATGGCCGGGATGACCCTCAAACAGCTCGGGTTTACCCGCGAGGTGGTTCGTCCGTATTATTCTGTCAAGGAGGCGGTCTTCCCCTTCCTGAAGTTTCCGGGTGCGGATGTCATTTTAGGTCCTGAAATGCTCTCGACCGGCGAGGTGATGGGCATCAGCGAAGATATCGGAATCGCGTATGCCAAATCCCAGATAGCCGCCGGCAATCCGCTGCCCACCGGGGGAACGGTCTTTATTAGTGTCAAAGATGCCGACAAACCCAAAGCCGTCGCCATTGCACGGCGATTCCACGAAATGGGCTTTAAGATTATAGCCACGCGGGGGACCTGCATTACCTTAATTGAGAACAATGTTCCCTCGGAGTTTGTTCGCAAAATGAATGAGGGCCGACCGAATATTGTGGACCGCATTATCAACGGTCAGGTGGATTTGATTATCAATACCACCATCGGCGAGCAGACGATTCGGGATTCTTTCCCGATTCGCCGGGCCGCGGTGGACCATCAGGTGCCGTATGCCACTACAATCCGGGCGGCGGCGGCCATTGTCCAGGCAATTGAAGCCATGCGGAAAAAGAAAATTTCAGTCAAACCGATTCAGCTGTATTACCGGTAAGGGAACGATATGTCCAAAGCGATTTTACTGCTCGAAGACGGAACGGTGTTTGAAGGCGTCTCTTTCGGTGCCGCCGGGACGGTCTGCGGCGAAGTCGTATTCAATACGTCCATGACCGGCTATCAGGAAATTCTGACTGACCCGTCCTATCATGAACAGATTATGACGATGACCTACCCAATGATCGGCAATACCGGCACCAACGAACTCGATTGGGAATCCCGCAGGATTTTCTGTGCCGGCCTGATTGTCAAAGAGGCCTGTCCTTATCCGAGCAACTGGCGGAGCCGAAAAACGCTTTCCGCCTATCTGAAAGACAGCGGGGTGGTCGGTCTGGAGGGCATCGACACCCGCAAACTCGTCCGCCATATCCGCACGCAGGGGGCGATGCGGGGCATCCTTTCGTCAGAGGAGTTCAGCATTTCGGTTTTGCGGAATCGGCTGGAGGCCTATCCGGGTCTTGTCGGCCGGGATATTGTCAGTGAAGTCAGCTCCGAACGTCCCTACCGCTGGGATAAGGGATTTGTGGATGTTCTGCGGGGAGAGGAAATTTGCCCTTCGGTGCGGTATTCCGTCGTGGCCTATGATTTCGGCATCAAACAGAATATCCTGCGGCTGCTTCGTTCGCACGGCTGTGCTGTTGAGGTTGTGCCCGCTCATACTCCTGCAGAAAAAGTTCTGGCTCGCAAACCCGATGGAGTTTTTCTCAGCAACGGCCCCGGAGACCCGGCGGCCCTGACCTTTGCGGTTGAAACGGTTCGGGCTCTGCTGGGCAAAGTGCCGATTTTCGGAATTTGTCTGGGGCATCAATTGCTGGCCCTGGCCCTCGGCGGCAAAACCTACAAACTCAAGTTTGGTCACCGCGGCGCCAATCACCCTGTGAAAAACCTTGAAACCGGATGCATTGAGATTACCAGCCAGAATCACGGCTTCTGCGTGGATTTGGATTCGCTGAAGGGCACGGGCGCCAAAATGACGCATTTGAATCTCAATGACATGACCAGCGAAGGGCTCTCCGTCAAAAAGAAAAAGGCCTTTTCCGTCCAGTATCATCCGGAGGCCTCCCCGGGCCCGCACGATTCGCGGTATCTTTTTGAACAATTTACAGACTGGATGGGCAAACGCTGAATCGGTTCGGCTTGACTGCGTCTGGAGGGACTCGAACCCCCAACCCTCGGTTCCGAAGACCGATGCTCTAAAATCGCAAGTCCTTGATAATAAAAGCACTTGTGAAAATCAAAAACCGCAAGGCACACGAAAAAGCACCGATTTAGAGCGGCTGGCTGCGGTCTGGGATGGTCTGCCGGACTACGTCCGGAAAGCCATCTTGACGCTGGCCGGCTTTGACGGATAGAATCGAACGGCGCGGCATAGGGTCGCGTCCGAAAACCAGGAAAAGCCCGCCTGGCTGGCCGCGCCGAGTTTTTTTCGGGCTTGTCGATAGGGCTGCGACAAATGAAAAAGAAAAAAACCAAACCACAGAATCCATCGGCAGGGGGAATCCTTCAGTTTTGGATCGCTCCAACAGAGCAAACCACCGAAGACGAGTATCCGCTGACAGATAACGATTTGGACCGATGGCCTGGTCCGATTGCTTTGCCAAGCCCCATTTTAGAGAAACTGGAATGTTTTGGTGGGCCAGCTGGAGTTGTTCAGTTTCTGGATAAACTGGTTATCCATGGAGCAGCAAAAGAACTGACCGGAAATGAGTCTGCAACCCCACTCGTCCTGGCTTTGGCGGTTCAAGAAACCATCGGGATGCCCTACAAAGACTTTGAACGCTTGCCCAAGATTGAACAGCTTAGGGTTTTGCAAGAAGCGGTTCAGCACAAACGCCGCGTTAACACTGTTCCTCAGGAGCAGCAGCCATTGCGACTGCCGAAGGAACCGAGGAAAGAGGCCAGAGAGGCCTATTTGTTGTATTGTTCTGGTTATAACCAATCTGAAATTGCTGAGATGCTGTCAAAAGAATATGAAAGGCCATTTAAGCAATACACGGTTAGCCGGTTGATTAAAGAGTATAAAGTCTGGGCAAAGCATCATAACCTTCCCACAGAAGAGAAGGGGGCCAAACCCAAAGTCGCTTATAACAATCGTATTGTAGAGCTGGGGAAGCGGACAGACGGTCGAATGGGACCGAAATAAAATTTTTATGCATGCCAATCTTTCACTTATAATTAAGTTATAGGCCAAACGGCTGTATTATGCACTTTATGCAATTGCATAAAAAGACCTTTTAAAAAAACGACGTTTTTTGGAGGTCTTTTTTATGCAGCCGAGCGATTTGCTCACGAAAGAAGAGCTGGCCGCTCTTATGGGGGTTCAGCCCAGCACGATTTTGCGGTGGGCCAAAGAAGGAAAAATCCCTCGAATTGTCATTTCGCCAAAGGTTATCCGCTTTGACCGTTCCCGAGTTTTGGAATCTCTAAAAGGGCGAGAAAATGGAGCCGCTGCCGTTTGAACCCCCCTTGCTGTTGACTCCTGCCCAGGTGGCCCGAATGTTGGGCGTAGGACGCCGGACCCTCTATAGTCTGCTTCACGCGGGCAAATTGCCCCCGTCCTATCGCCTGGGCGGCAAACGGGTCTGGCGGCGGGACGATATTACGCTCTGGGTCGAATGGGGGATGCCGCCCCTGGAGCGGTTCCAGACGCTGGCGTCTGGAAAGGGGGGCAAAAATGAGCGATAGGAACGGCCTGAAATACATCCGAATTCCGGCGGAGATTCTCTATCTTCAGGAATTGACTCTGGATGAAAAGGTCATTTTGGGCGCGGCGGCCTCGTTTCCCAAGAAGGGGCTCCGGATGAGCAATGCCGCTCTGGGAAAAGTCATAAACAAACGTCCGGAAGCTGTTTCTCGGATTCTTTCGGCCTTGCAGGAAAAAAACTTTATCCGAATTGAAAACGGGAAGAGTCGATGGAGGAGAATTTACATTGCGCCAAAACGCAAAGTAAATGCTCCTGATACTATGACAAATTCCACGTCTACTTTGACGAAATCTTCTTCTACTTTGCGTTTTGAAGCAGTTTACTTTGCGTCTGGGCGCAAACAGAATTTAAAAGAGAATTTAAAAGAAGAAATAAAAAAGAAAGGAGAACACAAACAACGCTCCCCCATAAATAATCATTCTTTCAACGAAATCGGCCCAGCAGAGACGGGACCCGGCCAGAATAATCCCATCCAGCCGTCTAAAGAGCAGAAAACCGCTGATGAAAGATATTCACTGGATCAATGCATTCAGAACGGAAACCTTCTTGGGTTATCAGAGCAGCAGTCAAAAGACTTTTATGATTACTATCGGAATGAGAACTGGACTGACGATAAGGGAAAACCGATTTCGTTAACCCAGGCAATGCGAGATTGGAAAAAGAAAGCCGGAAATGGGGACAATAGACCTGGGGGAAGGGTATCTGAAATCTCTGGAAACTGAAGCCAAAAGACCGGCGGGCGGGTCGCAGGCAAATTCTCACGGATTATAAGAGATACTTATTAAATGTTAAGGAAATATTAAGATGATGATTTCGATTGAAGATTATCTTGCCGGAATTCCCAAGCGTTATCAGGGGATTTATCAAAAGGCGATGCAGGGGCAGTCGAAAAAGGCGGCGATTTATGCCAAATGCCTGGATTGTGTGAACTGGCAGCGCAAGGAAGTTGCCTTATGCGTTGTGAACACTTGTCCGCTGTATCCCTATCGAAAAACGGCTGCCAATTCAGCCAGAGCGCTGTTAGAGGGTACTGCAGAAAGAAAAACGGCCGGGGGTAGGTAAGATATCCCCCAGACGGTGTTCGAAAAACGAGAGGCCTGTTTTTGTGGGGTTCCCGAGAAAGAAAGCGTTAAAAACAGGCACTGTTGAAGCCGCCGCGGCAGAAAAAGATTGACGGAACCACTGGGCAGGGTTTACAGAGAAAAGCAGACTTTTCAGGAGGACTGAAGATGGCTGTTTACAAAAGACGGCGGCGCAACCCGCTCACGGGGCGCGTCCAAACATCTCGTTCCTGGTATATCACCTTTTCCGATCACCACGGCCGGCTGCATACGATTGCCGCCGGAACGGACAAAACACAGGCCGAAAAACTTCAGCGGCACCTGGTGGAAGCGGTCGGCTGCCGAAAGAGCGGTTTTTTCCCGCCGGACGTTTCCGACTGGCTCGATGGCCTACCGGCCCGTCTGCGGCACAAACTGGCCCAGTGGGATTTGCTGCCCGGTGGGCTGGTTGCCGCCGGGGTTCCCCTGCGGGAGCACCTGGAGGAGTGGAAAAATCATATCCTTGCCGGCGGGATTTCGCCCGAACAGGCCAACCAGCAGACTGCCCGAGTCTGGAGGGTTTTTCAGGCGGCGGGGTTTTCCTATTTGCCGGATATAACGGCGGATAAGACCCAGGCGACGATTGAGCGGCTGCGGGCGGTTGTAAGCCGAAAAAATCCAAAGACCGGCAGGATGGAGAAGGTCGAAACCAAGCATCCTTTATCGCCGCTGTCCAAACGACACTACATCCGAGCCTGCAAACAATTTACTCGATGGTTGAGGAAAATGGGACGGCTGGCCAGCAATCCGCTGGAGATTCTGTCTTTCAGAGGGGCTGTCGTTTCGAACAAACGGCGTGCCCTGACCCGAGAGGAAGCCGCTTATCTGCTGGACTATACCAGGCGGGCGGCAGGGATTCTGTATGGGATGAGCGGGCCTGAACGCTATCTGGTCTATCGATTGGCCCTTGAAACCGGCCTGCGGCGGAACGAAATCCGCTCTCTGAAACGCTCCAATTTCGATTTTGAACGGCTTTTGGTTCGGGTTGAACCGGAGCATACCAAAACGAAAAAAGGTGCTTCTCTGCCCATTCGGGCAGCCACAATGGCCTTGCTGAAGGAACACCTAAAGAACAAATTACCGACAACCCCGGCGTTTCATCTGACCGGCTACCATACAGCCGATATGCTCAAGGCCGACCTGACCGCAGCCCGCCAGGAATGGATTGAGGCGGCCCGAGACGATCCCGCAGAATTTCGGCGACGGATGGAATCAGAGTTTCTGGCTGTCCAAACAAGCCAGGGGAAAATCGACTTTCACAGTTTAAGACATACGTTTGCGACCTTCCTGGTGGAATCCGGAACGGACATCAAGACCGCTCAAGCCCTGCTGCGGCATTCCACAGCGGCGATGACGCTGGATATTTACACCCACACCCGAGCGGAGCACCAGGCGGCCGCGGTCGAAAATCTTCCCTCTCTGGACTGGGAATCCGAAACGGCGGCGCTTAAAACCGGCACAGATGACGGCCCAAAAATGGTATATGAAAAAGCACTGATTCGACCTGCAAAATCCTGCACAAGTGAGCACAGATTTGCACACAAAGCCGGACGAAACGAAAAATCAGAAAATGCGTTAGAATGCTTAGAAAAACATGTTTTGATGCATTCTACGCAACCGGAAACACGATGCGTCTGGAGGGACTCGAACCCCCAACCCTCGGTTCCGAAGACCGATGCTCTATCCAATTGAGCTACAGGCGCGTTTCGGCTATACTATACCCCCAAAGGTCTCCGGCCGCAAGAGAAAGCTTGCTTTCGAGGACAGCTGCTTATGAAAAAGGACTTTGTCGTAATCGTTTCCGGTTTGCCCCGCTCCGGTACCTCGATGATGATGCGGGCGCTGGAGGCAGGGGGGATGCCGGTTCTGGCGGACCATATCCGAAAGCCCGATGAGGACAACCCCCGCGGCTATTTTGAGTTCGAGCCGGTCAAAAAGACAAAGGAAGACCCTTCCTGGCTTCAGCAGGCCCCCGGCAAGGCCGTCAAGATGGTTTATCGGCTTCTTTATGACCTGCCGGCAGGGTATCAGTATCGGGTTCTTTTTATGCAGCGGGATATCCAGGAGGTCCTTGCTTCTCAGCGGAAAATGCTGTTAAGGGCCGGCAAAACCGTCGCTCCTGAAGAAGATGCCCAAATGGCCGTCTTGTTTGAGTTGGAATTAGCCCGCTGCCGACAGTGGCTCACCCGTCAGCCCCATTTTTCTGTCTTTTATGTCGATTATCGAGCGATGATAGAAAACCCGTTGGCCCAATCTGAGCAAATCAGTGATTTCTTAGACGGCGGCCTCAATGTCCAGGCGATGGCGGCCAGCGTGGATCCAACCCTTTACCGAAACCGCAACCCCTCTGCTTAGAGAAGCTGCTTGAGGATGTCCAGAAGGGGGCGAAGACGACTTTGGGAAACAGGGCTCATCAGGCAAATCTGTATCCAGTTTCTCTCTAATAGATAGCCGCTCTCATAGCTGACCCAGAACCCTGCCTTTTTCAGGGAGTCTCCGATTGTTCGGGAATTGTGCGGTTTCTGCAACGGCAGCGTCAGAATCCCCGGACATGCCTTTTCCTCCGATACAAGCGGCGACAACCCCAGAACAGATAGTTTTTTCCGGAGCCATCGGTCGAGAGAGGCGATTTGTGAATAACGGCACGAATAATCACATTCATTCAGGGCCGCCGATAAGGCCTTCACCCAGTTGGAGGCAATCGTGAACGGCACTCCGCCGGCCTGCTCATAAGCATAGAGGTCTAAATAAGCCGGCAGCGGTCTGCTCGGTGGGGTCAGCGTATGATTATAAAAGACCAATGCCAGACCGGCTGCAGAACGCAGTCCTTTTGAACTGCAGGCCGAGGCCAGATACACATCACTCAAGTCAAGAGGCACGTTGCCGACGGCACTGATGCAGTCCAGACAAAGGTGCAGACGATATCGGCGGGCAAGGCCTTTCAGCAGAGGCAGGTCATTCAGCATTCCCGTAGAGGTTTCGCAGCAAACGGCCCATATCCATCTCAGCGATGAAATCCGCTCGATCGTTTGGCGAAGAACAGATTCCTCGAAAGCATTTCCCCACGGCAGCCGCAGCATTTCAAAATCCAGCCCGAACCGGTCGGCCTGATGAATAAGCCGCTCGCCGAATTCCCCGTTGGACAAAATCAGTCCCTTGCCCGCCAGCAAAGTCAGCTGTGCAGCGATGGCTTCGTTGGCCAATGTGCCGGAGCCGGTCAGAATCTGGACGGATTTGGCCCCGACTAATTTTGTGAGCTGCTGCTGTGTTTGCCTGTGCAGCTGGAGGTATTCTTGACTGCGATGAGAAATCGGGGGCGATGCCAGGGCATCTCGGACAGCCCTGGATAATTCTATCGGGCCTGGAAGGAGATTAACTGGGACAACGTTTTGCGGCACAAAAGAGGTTTTGGCGGCGGCGTGGTGCTCAACCGTCAGGTACATCGGCTGAAACCGGGCCTGTCCGCTGCCGACAATCGGGCCGAACGGAACAAAGCCCAAATGCCGATACAGCGGCACCTGATTCAAATAGCCGCTGATTAAAGCCGTATCGTATCCCTGTTCGAGGCAATAGGCGGTGGCTTTAGCCAGCAGACCCCGGACGATTCGGCTGCGGCGGGCATCCTTCTTCACGGCCAGCAGACGAACCTCACAGGGTGTCAGCCCTTCCGGAAGATATGCATCCAGATTCTCCAATTTTTTGTCGAGCGAAAAAGGCCGCTTTCCCCGCACAGCCAGCATCCCGAGCACCTGTTGGTCTTTCGTACAGATTATGTAGGTGTTTTCGTCGTGAAACGCATCTCGGAGGGTTCGATGAGGGTTGGCGGGATGCTGCGGAATTTCCTCTACAAAGGTTTCATAATTCAGCGAGAGGATTTGTTCAAACTCCCATGGCTCACTGGCAATCTTGAATGTGTATCCTTCGGTCAGAGTTTCGGTCATGGTTTTTCCCATCTCCATAAGCTCCATCTCCCTCTGAACGGTTTTTGCCTGCACAGAGCGCAATCAAGTTTTTTCGGTGGGCCAGAAGAATCAGGGAGGCCCATACGAACAAAATACCTGTGGCGCTCCTCGGCAGCCCCAGCAGAAAGGAAACAGCCGGGACTGTGAGCACCGCAATCATTCCGCTAAGCATATAGCGTCGGCTCAGGAAATACAAGACCGCACATACCAGAAAACTTCCTACGGCAATCCGCCAGTCAAAGACCAAAAGGGCCCCCAAAGACACCCCGAGCCCTTTTCCTCCGCGAAAGTCAAGCTGAATCGGGAGAATATGTCCGACGGCGGCGGCTAGGATGCAGAGGGTCTTAACAGGGGTTGAGACACCCAGAGCCCAGGCGGCCGAACTTGCCGCCGCTCCCCGCAGGATATCCGCGGCCAGCACAGCCCAAAACCCCCATCGTCCCAGAAGCCGCCCGACGTTTCGCGCACCGGCCGAACCGCTGCCGATGGTCCGGATATCCTGTCCGGTCTTCCATCGCACCAGATAATACCCCGATACCAGACAGCCCAATCCATAACTGAGCAAAACCGCCAAGACGTTTTTCCACAGCATTGTCAGCCGCTTCCTTTCTTGTCCAGTCCTTTCAGCCGCTGGGCTCCCAGTTGTCCGCAGGCCGCCAGAATCGAGCGGCCGCGCTTAAACCGAATCACCGTCTCGATTCCCGCCTTTTCCAGCCGGGCGGCGAAGGTTTTGATTCGAGCGGGAGGACTGCCTTCATACGGACAGCCCGGATAGGGATTCATTTCTATCAGATTTACGTTGGCCTTCAGATTCCCTATCAGGCGAATCAGCAGGGTTGCGTCTTCGTGGGAATCGTTTGTGTCCTTGAGCATACAGTATTCAAAGGTCACCCGTCTGCCGGTCTGTTTCTGGTAATACCGAATGGCCTCCATCAGCCGTTTAAGCGGTTCTTTGCGGGCAATCGGCATCAATTCCTGCCGCAGGAGGTCATCGGCCGAGTGCAGCGAAATCGCCAGCCGCGGCTGAACGGTCCATTCCGTCATCCGCCGAATCTGGTCCGCCAGCCCGCACGTCGAGACGGTAATATGCCGCATTCCCAGAAACCGCCCCTTTTCATCGTGGAGAATCTCCAGCGACCGGGCTGTTTCTTCCGCATTGTCCAGCGGTTCCCCCATCCCCATATAGACCAGATTGTCCGCGGACCCTGATTCAGACTCAATCTGGTAAACCTGCTCGACAATCTCCGCTGCGGTCAGGTTGCGTTCAAACGGAATCCGCCCTGTTGCACAGAAACGGCACCCCATCCGGCAGCCCGACTGGGTTGATAAACACAGGGTAATCCGCCCTTTATCCGTCAGCCGTACGCTTTCTATCGAACCGCCGTCCGGCAGGCCGAACAGATATTTAGATGTCCCGTCCGGGTCCGTCTGCTTTTCAAGAAGGGTCAGTGAGGATATCCGATATCCTGCATCCGCCAACTGCTTGCGAAAGGATTTCGATAGGGGAGTAATCCGGTCAAGATTGGAGATATGCTTCTGGTGGATAAAGGTAAACAAATAGTCCGCACAATACGGTTTTTGTCCGAGCCCGACAACCAGCTCGGTCAACTCCGCCCGTGTTTTGTTCTTCAAATCATACTCCATCCTGTTCAATATAACACAACACCAATTTTGGGGGAATCGGAAACACAATCAAATGATATTTGCCTGTTTTCCATTGTTCAGGTCTGGATTCCCGCCTTCCTCCTTCGCCAAGCCAAAGCTTCGGAGGATAAGGCGCGGGAATGACGGAGGACTCAGGGGAATCACAGTGGACTGCACAGGGTGGCAGAGGGAGGCGCACAGGATAAAACGGGTAGACCAGAGCTGACGACGGGTTTTTATCAGATGTACTAAGGATTGATTCCCATGCTGCTTTCACCGAGGGTCTGGTTCAGGTCAATATCAGAAATTTCATCGATAATGTCTTCAAACGAATCCTCTGCCGGAACGGTCTTTTTCTGCGGCGGTTGGGCGGCAGGGGGCACCTCTGCCGGACGCATCGTCTCGATGTTCTCCGGCCGTCCATCAATCTGAACACCGAAATACAGTGTCCCAATCTTTAGTACATCCCCCGGCTTGACCGCCGATTCAGAAACTTTTGCTCCGTTCAAAAAGGTTCCGTTTTTCGACCCGAGGTCTCGTATTGTCAGCCGTCCCTGGTCCAAATTCAATTCACAGTGCCGCCGGGAAACAGACATCAGCGGTACACAAAGGTCGCAGTCTTTTCTCCTGCCGATGACTGTAACGGTGCTGGGCAGATGAAAGGTGCGGGTACTGCCGTCTTTTTTGAAGAGAATCAGATTGACCTCCATCCGGCGCTCCTTTCCAACAGAGGATTCTAATGACTCCCATATCCTGATTATATCTATAGACAGCAACAGTTTGCAACAAAAAACAAAAAGGAGATAAAAGAGGTGTATATTCGATATTAGAGGTCCGGCAGTTCGATATAGTCATACCGAATCCCGCCCCAGCTGCGGATAATTTGGATTGTGTTTGTGCCTGCGTTCAGATAAATGGGGATCGGACCGAAGAGGGTCCATTGGCCGTCCGGCGTATTGCCGAACTGGAAAAACTGATTGGGCTGATTGTTGACCTTCAGATAATCCCCGCGGCCGCTGTAGCAGCAGACGCCTTGCGAGCGAACATAAAGATTGTAGGTGCCTGCAGCCGAGGTCTGAACCGTCCAGATAATTCGGGGCGTGCCGCTCCAGTCTATCAGGCAGTACCGTCCGCCGCCGGCCGTGGGGTCATTGTAAACCCCGCTGCTGCCGCCGACCAGCTGGGAAAGGTCGGCATCTTCCGCTTCAAACCGCCTCGGATAGGAAAGCACCTCTACGCTCACATCGGCGCTGTTCGATTGATTCAGGGCATTTGTGACTGTAAATGTGAGCAGATATGTGCCGATGTTTGAAAAAGAAAATGAGGGATTCGGCTCGCAGGGGTTGGAGCAGATATTTTCAATTTGCGGAATCGGCTGGGCCGGTCCTGTGTATTGAAGCGTCCATTCAAATGTCAGCGGCCCCACGGCCCGAACCGTCGGATTCATCTGTACCGCAGGGGTTGTGCTTCCCTGCAGAACCAATGTTTGATTTTGACCGGCTGAAAGCACCTGCGGGGGATTCTGATAATTTTTCAAAAGCATCCACTGTTCGGCCATCCAGGCAAAATCGTTCTCATCGACACGTCCATTCCCCGTCCAGTCGCAGGCCAGATTGCCGCCGGTTTGAAGCCATTCACCGGCAAGGGCGGCCAAATTGTCCAAATCCATCACATCCGTAATCTTCACAGCGACATCCCGTTCAAACATCGGAATCGGACTTTGAAGGATGCCGCCGGATGAATAAGCGGATGTCCCGTAAGCCGCTCCGCCCGGCGCACGGGTCAGATAATAATCCAGGTTGTACCACCCGTCATCCAGTCCTTGAACTGTCAGCGTCTGCCCCGCAATCCATCCGTGAGCGGTTCGACCTTCCTGGCTGTCGATGTCATAAATCCAGAGCAAGGCCCATCGGTGCCCGGCAAGCCCCAGTGTATCCACATACGAAACCGTGTTCGGTCGGAACTCATACCGCCGTATCTCTATCCAGTCCGGCCCGGTGTTGACGACTCGAACGATATGCACACCGGCTGAAATCGGCACAGAAATCTGATAATTGCTTCCGCCTGCCGGCTGCGATTGTGAATAGACGGTGTTTCCGTCAATCGTAATCTGAACAGAGGCCCCGGCCCCGGACACATTTTTGACAAAGAGGATAAATTGTCCCGCCTCCGGCATATTTACATGGAAATAAGGATTGGATTTTTTGCTGCTCCAGGGCGCGTGCAGATAAACAGATAAAAAGGCCTGCCCAGTAAAACCGTCATCTGTCTGATAGCAATGCAGTCCCTCGATCGGCACATCCTCGAAACCATCCATCAGCGGTTCAGCGACGATGATTTCGTTGCCTCCGACAGCCCGAGGCAGGGGAGACATCCCGGCCATATCCTCCCCTTGGGCGAAAAGACTCAGCGGAAGAAAATCTTCGCTCCAGCCGTATGGGTCAATCCGGTCCCACCACCACGGATGAGCGCTTTGTCCCAGAAAAAGGCCCGCCCAGATGCCGTTGCGAATCAACAGGCGGTCATCGTCCATATTCTCTGAAATATTGCCGAACTCCCCAACCAGCACCGGCTTATGAAATCGTTCCCAAAGAGCCGGTATCATTTTTTTGGCTATGTCAATCGTGGGGCTTTCATAAGAATGTTCCTGCACAATATCAATCTCATTTAACTCATAGAGCGAAGAAGACAGCTGATAGTAATCACTGGTGGTTACCGGATGCCGATGCGAGTCGATGCTTTTGATATAAGCGGCCATCTGCTGATGCCATTGCCGGACTTCCTCGCGATACGCCGCTGTCCACCAGTTTCGTGCGTCTGAGCCGGTGTACTGGACTTCATTCCATAATTCCCACGCAAAAATCGCCGGAGAGTATCCCCAGCGAGCGACAATATACCGGTATTTATTTTTGGTAAGACGGATGGCCTGTGGGTTTGTAAAAAACTCTTCCGGTGAGGACAAAAATCCACCTTCAGATGAGTATATCTGGTTATACGGGTTCTCATTCCAGTTTGGATTGACACGTGTGCTGAAGGCCCCGTGATACTGCAGGGTCAGCTGAACGGCGATGCCGTTTTGCTCGGCGGCCTCGATGACGCTGTCCAGCCGCTGTGCCGTCTGCATGCTCAGCCGGCCCACACCCTCAAAATACGGATGTCCTCGCCATTCGAGAATCAGTCCGCCGTCTCCGCTCCACGGACACATCCAGATGCGCGCCCAGTTTTCGCCGACATTCTTCATTTGTTCGAAATAGTGCCGAAAGCCGGCCACACCCGCCCAGCCGCTGCCGGTCCAGGCAACATTTCGCCCGATATGGATTCGCGGCTGACCGTTGTCATAACGGAAGCTCCGACCGTCGGAATGAATCCGGATAAACCCTTTCTCTTGCCCCGGCACACACACAAAATGTCCGCCGGTATAGAGCGTTTGAACCCCCGATGCATCCTTCAGATAAATCGAATACGTATAAGGACCGACCTGCGTTGGGGAGAAGCGGAATCTCCACTGTTCCGGTCCCGGATTGGAGTAGGTTTCCGGATTCGAACCGCTCACTTGATATGGACGGTAATAAAAAGCGGGTACATACAGTGCGGTCGAATCCGGACAAGTCATTTCCGCCCAGATTTCCACAATGTCGGTATCAAATGGATTGCTGTAGGATGTATCGAGGGTAAAGGCGGCTTCGTATTTTTTGTACTGTTCAATCGTGTCAGTATTCTGGGAAAAGAAGGTCAGCACAGCGGCGGATGCGTCGATGCAAAACAGCCAAAAGACCCAAGTTAATAGTCCGCAGACGCGCGGATGCAGGGTCTGGCTCCTCCATTTTCGGCGGCTTTTCATCGGCCATCTCCTCTGAATTTCAACCACTCTTATTTAATTAGAGCAGAAAAACCGCCAATTTTCAAGCATAAAACGGTCTGTTATTGCGATATTTCGCTTTTAACTTCGGCGGCCTCCCGGGCGGCTTTTTCTATTTGTGCTTTGGCCGACAATCGCTCCGGAATATGGGGCCGCCATTCCGAAAGAGTCAGACACTGTTCCCCAATCGACCGAAGTTTTCGGTATCGGGCTTCAAGCAACTCGTCGATGCTTTTGCGTTTTAACTGATTGAGAGTCCGCACAAGATACTGTTCGACGTTGTAAAGCGTGTCGTGCAGGTTTCGGTGTGCCCCTCCCAGCGGTTCAGGAATGACGGCGTCGATGACCCCCAGTTTGATTAATTCTTTAGCGGTCAGCTTCAGGGCTTCAGCCGCCTGCGGTGCCTGGGTTCCGTCATGCCAGAGAATCGCCGCACAGCCCTCCGGCGAAATCACCGAGTAATAAGCATATTCGAGCATGGCCAGCCGGTCGCCGACCCCGATTCCGAGAGCTCCGCCTGAACCGCCTTCTCCGATAACTACACAGACAATCGGGACCCGCAGTCGCGACATCTCCATCAGGTTTACTGCGATGGCCTGCGCCTGGCCCCGTTCTTCGGCTCCCACTCCCGGATAGGCCCCGGGTGTATCAATCAAAGTCACAATCGGCAGGCCGAATTTCTCGGCAAACTTCATCTTCCGCAGCGCCTTGCGGTATCCCTCCGGATTCGGACAGCCGAAATTGCAGGCGATTTTTTCCTTGATTTCCCGTCCTTTGTTCTGCCCGACAATCATCACCTTGTGCCGGCCGATTTGACCCAGTGCCGTAACAATCGCCTTGTCATCCCCGAAGCAGCGGTCCCCGTGCAGGGTCCGAACGTCCTTGAACATCATACTCAGATAATCCCCCAAAAGCGGCCGGCGCGGGTGTCGTGCCACCTGAACCGTCTGCCAGGGGGTTAAGTTGCTGTATATTTTCTGCAGGAGCTCTGTCTGCTGGACCTGAAGCTGGCGGATTTTTATGGCATGTTTGCCCTGGAGGGAATCTTCGCTTTCCAACTGGGCTATCTGCTGGTCAATCTTGGCTACTTCTTCCTCAAACGGAAGATAGGGGACCGGCTGTCCGCTGCTGTTTGCACTGCTCATCGTTTAGAGGTTTCCTATAAATAAAAAAACTCTGAACACCTTTCGATGATTCAGAACCATGATTTTCGCTTCTTTTTATCCTGAAATCTGGGGTGTTACGATACCAATTTCTTGGTCCAAAAGAAAGAAAAAAATTGACTTTCGGAAGCACCGGCGGTACTTTCTTAAAACATTACAATTCTCCAATTTTTGCTGTAAATAATTTTCAATGAAAGAGTTAAAAAAAATCAGCGTCATCGGAATGGGTCTGTTGGGGGCCAGCATCAGTCTGGCGGCCCTGCGTGCTTTTCCATCGGTTCTGGTCTGCGGGTTCAGCCGTCGAAAGCAAACCCGGCAAAAGGCCCGTCGGCTTCAGGTCGCCGGAGAAATCGCCGAATCGCTCGAGGAATGTGTTCAGGATGCAGATGTAGTTATCTTTGCTACACCAATAAGGACATTTCCGGTATTGTTTGAGCAAATTCGTCCTTTCGTAAAACCCTCCTGTGTCATTACCGATGTCGGTTCAACCAAGCTGATGGCTCATCGGTGGGCCCGGGAGATTTTCAATTCCAACATTGCGTATGTGGGTTCGCATCCTATCGCCGGCTCCGAAAAAAGGGGGGTTGATTTTGCCCGGGATGATTTGCTGGCCGGGGCCAACTGTATTCTCACGAAAACTCCTTCCACCCGGCTGTCGGCTCTTCGTCTGCTGAAGAAGTTTTGGGAACGGCTGGGCTGCCGGGTTCTGGTTATGACGCCCCAGCGTCATGACCGCATCTTCGGGCATATCAGCCATCTTCCGCATATTGCCGCGGCGGCTCTGGTGAATGCCAACAGTGAGGATATCCTGCCTTTTGCCGGCAAGGGCTTTCTGGATACCTCCCGGGTTGCCTCCGGGCCGGCTAATATCTGGACGGACATCCTTCTGACCAATCCGCGCAACTGCATTCAGGGGATTGACCGCCTGATTGCCGAATTGAAAAAAATTCGCACGGCCATCTCGCAGCAGGATGAGCGGAAGATCGAACGTCTGCTCGAAAAAGCCCGTTCCAAACGGGAAAAAATGATTGCCGCCAAGCTCAAACAGAAAGAACTCTTTTAATCCTCATACGGAGTAACAAGCAGGCCATGACTGTCAAACTGTGGCGTTTTGAAGTTTCCAGCAAACCGGGGTTTCGCGATGTGCATGGACAGGCCGTTTTGGCGGATATCCGCGAATGCGGAGTTTCGTCCATTCAGGAGGTTATTTTCGCCAAAGTATATCTGATTGAAGCAGATTTTGATGAGGTGTTTGCCCAGCGGGTCGGTCAGGAACTTCTTTGCGACCCGGTCTGTCAGGATTTTTTAATCGGACGAAGCACCGTGCCGGCCGGACCGATGCCCGCCTGTGTTCTGGAAGTGCATCTGAAAAGCGGCGTAACCGACCCGGTGGCGGAGTCTGTCTTATTAGCCCTCCGGGATATGGGGGCCCAGACGGTTGAGCATGTTCGAACGGCCCGCAAGTATATTCTGCTCGGAGCGCTGACCGAGAAAGACCGCGACCGGATTATCCGCCGCGTTCTGGCCAACGACTGCATCGAGGAGGTTGTCATCGGCTCGGATGCCGAACCTCCTAGTCCTCATACGCGTCCTTACGAACTCCGCCTGATTGAACTGCCGATTCGCGACCTGGATGAGGAGGGGCTCGTTCGCCTCAGCCGCGAGCGAGATTTGTTCCTCAATCTTCGCGAAATGCAGACCATTCAGGACTACTACCGGCGCATCGGACGGGAGCCGACGGACATCGAACTGGAAACGCTTGCGCAAACGTGGAGCGAACACTGCGTTCACAAAACGCTCAAAAGCAGCGTGGAGTTTGACTGCGACGGGCAGGTGTTTCACTTCAGCAATCTTCTCAAAGAGACGGTTTTTAAGGCCACGCAGGAATTGAGCAAACCCTGGTGCATTTCGGTTTTTTCGGACAACGCCGGCGTGATTGAATTTGATGAGGATACGGCGGTCTGCTTTAAGGTCGAAACCCATAATCATCCCTCCGCTCTGGACCCGTACGGCGGAGCAGCCACCGGCATAGGCGGTGTTATCCGGGACCCGATGGGCACCGGCCTTGGAGCCAAACCCATCGCCAATACGGATGTTTTCTGCTTCGGCCTGCCGAATACACCCCATGACCAGGTTCCCAAGGGAGTGCTGCACCCCCGGCGGATTATGAAAGGGGTGGTGGCCGGTGTACGCGACTACGGGAACCGAATGGGGATCCCCACGGTCAATGGGGCGGTTTATTTTGACAACCGATACATCGCCAATCCGCTGGTTTTCTGCGGGAATGTCGGCCTGATTCCACGCGACAAGTGCTTCAAACATCCGCAGACCGGCCATTTGATTGTGGTTGTCGGAGGACGCACCGGACGCGACGGCATCCACGGCGCTACCTTCTCCAGCGGGGAAATGACCCATCAGCATGAGGAGATTTTCTCCCACGCCGTGCAGATTGGAAACGCCATCACGGAAAAGAAGATGCTCGACACCCTCCTGCAGGCCCGGGATGCCGGTTTGTATGAAGCCATTACGGACTGCGGGGCAGGGGGGCTCAGCAGTGCCGTCGGTGAAATGGGCGCCGAGCTGGGAGCGGAGGTGGACCTTGAAAAAGTCCCTCTCAAATATCAGGGGCTCAGCTATACGGAAATCTGGATCAGCGAGGCCCAGGAGCGGATGGTTATCGCCGTCAAGCCCGAAAATCTGGAGGCGATTCTGAAAATCTTCGCCGCCGAAGATGTCGAGGCCACCGTCATCGGCCGATTTACCGATGATAAGAAACTTACGCTCCGGTATAACGGCGTCCAGGTCGGCCAGCTGGAGATGGATTTTCTCCACGAAGGCATCTGCAAATACAGTCGAAAAGCCGTCTGGCGGACGCCGTGCCTGCCGGAACCTCAATTTCCGTCCAAAGATTCCTACACCGAAGACCTGCTGGCGATTTTGTCATCTTATAATGTCGCCAGCAAGGAATGGATTATCCGCCAGTACGACCACGAAGTGCAGGGCGGCAGCGTGATAAAGCCGCTGATGGGAGCCGCCAACGACGGCCCGTCGGATGCGGCGGTCATTCGTCCCAAATACCATTCCAACCGCGGGATTGCGATTGCCTGCGGGATGAATCCGTGCTACGGCGATTTGGACCCGTATCAGATGGCTCTTTCCGGCATCGATGAGGCCGTCCGCAATCTGATTTGCGTCGGCGCCCGATTTGACCGAATCGCCCTTTTGGATAATTTCTGCTGGGGGGACTGTTCCCGCCCGCAGACGTTCGGCTCGCTGGTGCGGGCCGCTCAGGCCTGTTATGACGGGGCCAAGGCCTTCGGAGCCCCGTTCATTTCCGGCAAAGATTCGCTGAACAATGAGTTTGTCTGCGAGGACGGCACGCGGATTATTATTCCGCCGACCCTGCTGATCAGTGCCGTCGGGATTGTTGAGGATATTCGCAAATGTGTTACGATGGACCTGAAGGAACCCGGCAACTTTCTCTTTATTGTGGGGCTGACCCGCAAAGAGATGGGCGGTTCTCATCTGAGCCGTCTGCATGGTCAAACCGGCGGCACGGTGCCGAAGGTTGACCTGAATCTGGCCCCGCAGATTGCACAGCGGCTTTCCGAGGCGATTGCCGACGGTCTGGTGCGCAGCTGCCACGACTGTTCGGAAGGCGGGCTGGCGGCGGCTCTGGCGGAGATGGCGTTTGCGGGCGGACTGGGCATTCAGGCGGATTTACGCGGACTGCCGATTTCGCAGGACTGCCGGACGGCCGCCGAGCAGCTCTTCAGCGAATCCAATTCGCGCTATCTGGTGGAAGTGACGCCCGCCTGTTATCATGCCTTTGCCAAACGGATGCTGAATCTGCCGTTCGGGCAAATCGGCGAGGTGGTGGAACAGCCGCGGCTGCAGATTCGTGATGCTCATCAGCGGCTTGTGATTGATGCCGACCTGGATGCGCTTAAAGCGGCCTGGAAGAATCCCCTTTCTCTCGGGTGAAATTTTTTGTGAGGATTGCATAGAGTATGACGACTGTTCACGCTGTTGTGCTTCGAGCCGCCGGAATCAATTGTGATTTGGAAACCCAGCATGCGCTGGAACTAGCCGGTGCCGCCGTTCAGCGGATTCACATCAACCGGCTCAAGGAAAATCCGGCCCTGCTCGACGGATTTCAGATCCTGGTTTTGCCGGGCGGATTCAGTTATGGGGACGATGTCGCCGCCGGCAAAATCCTGGCCAACCAGATTCTTCATCATCTGCGGGATGCGATGAGAACCTTTCTGGAAAAGGGCAAACTGATTCTCGGAATCTGCAACGGGTTTCAGGTACTGATTAAGACCGGGCTTCTGCCGGGCTTTAACGGCGGCGGGCAGACCTCGTTTACCCTTACGGATAACGACAGCGGGCGGTTTGAAGACCGCTGGGTTTATCTGCAGCCCGGCACCGATCGCTGCGTTTTTCTGGACCCGGGCCGGCGAATCTACCTGCCCATCGCTCACGGCGAAGGCAAATTGGTTGCCAAAGACGCCGCGGCTCTCGAGCAGGTCCGCCAGGGCGGCTATGCCGCCTTTCGCTATGTGGATGCCGCCGGCAATCCGGGACCGTTCCCCGTCAATCCGAACGGCTCGGTCGATGACATTGCTGCTTTGACGGATTCCACCGGGCGCATCCTCGGCCTGATGCCCCATCCGGAGCGGTTTGTCCGCTGGACGCAGCATCCGCACTGGACGCGATTGAAAATCAACGAACAGGAACCTGCGGACGGAATGATGATTTTCACCAACGCCGTCCGGTATATTCGTGAACACTTTTGAAGAATGATTTGAGGCATCTATGATTCGAGTCAATGAACACTTTCTCAAACTCAAAGCGGGCTATCTGTTTCCTGAAATCGCCCGGCGTGTGGCGGCTTTTGCCAAGACGCATCCGAACGCATCGATTATCAAACTCGGTATCGGTGATGTGACCGAACCGCTTCCGCCGGCCGTCTGCTCGGCTATGGAACAGGCCGTTCGGGAGATGGCCCGTCCGGAGACCTTCCGCGGCTACGGCCCTGAACAGGGCTATGAATTCCTGCGCAAGGCCATTGCAGAAAATGATTATCAGGCAAGAGGGGCTCAGGTTTCACCGGATGAAATCTTCATCAGCGACGGGGCCAAATGCGACACCGGAAACCTTCAGGAAATCTTCGGACTTGACATCAAAGTAGCTGTGACCGACCCTGTCTATCCTGTTTATGTGGATACCAATGTGATGGCCGGCCGAACAGGACCGGCTGATGCATCCGGACGATACAGCGGAATCGTTTATATGCCCTGCACGCCGGAGAACAACTTTGTTCCGGACCTGCCCAAAGAACCGGTGGACCTGATTTATCTTTGCTATCCGAACAATCCCACCGGGGCAGTGGCCACGCGGGAGCAGCTGAAAAAATGGGTCGATTATGCCATCGAGCACAAGGCCGTCATTCTCTTTGACGCCGCGTACGAGGCGTTCATTCAGGATGAATCCATCCCGCATTCGATTTATGAAATCGAGGGGGCTCGTAAAGTTGCCATCGAATCCCGCAGCTTCTCCAAAACCGCCGGCTTTACCGGTGTCCGCTGTGCGTTTACCGTTGTTCCGGAGGAGCTGACCGCTTATACAGCCGACGGCAAACCGGTTGCCCTTAAACCCCTCTGGAATCGCCGTCACTGCACGAAATTCAACGGCGTCAGTTATATCACGCAGCGGGGCGCCGAGGCCGTCTATTCCCCGGAAGGCCGCCGACAAATCCGGCAAATCATCTCGATTTATATGAAAAATGCCGACCTGATGTGCCGCTCGCTTCGCCGGCTGGGTTATTCCGTTTACGGCGGTCAAAATGCTCCTTATGTCTGGCTGAAAACTCCGAAGGGGATGGGCTCATGGGAATTTTTTGACCTGCTTTTGGAAAAACTGCACGTTGTAGGCACACCGGGAGCCGGCTTCGGGGCCGCCGGAGAAGGGTTTTTCCGACTAAGTGCCTTCAATCACCCCCAGAAAGTTCAGGAGGCGATGGACCGTTTTGCCTCTCTGCAAATATGAGCGGCGCCGTCAAAGCATATGTCGGACTGGGCAGCAATCTGGGCGATCGCGAACAGACTATTCGCCGGGCGGCGCAATATCTGCAGCAGCAGGACGGGGTTTTGTCGCTGCGGCTCAGTTCGCTGACCCGCTGGCCCGCTCTGGGCGATTCGGAACAGGCCGAATATCTTAATGCCGCGGCTGAAGTCGTCACAACCCTTTCCTGCCGGCGGCTGTTCGACCTGCTCAGGCAGACGGAGACCCGATTCGGCCGGCAGCGAAACGGCCGCTGGGAACCTCGAACCCTCGATTTGGACCTGCTGTTGTACGACACTCTCCTCCTCGAGGAACCCGACCTGGTTGTGCCGCATTCCCAAATGCATCTTCGTTCTTTTGTCCTGAAAGGTCTTCTCGAGCTGAACCCTGACCTTGTATGCCCCCGCCTGCGCCGTCCGCTTCGTGTTCTTGCTCAGCGGCTCAACGGCGGCAATTTTGCTCTGGACCCGGGGCGGCTTCAGCTGATTTCGATAGGGGGGCTCATCGGGGTCGGCAAGTCCACGCTGGCGGAGCGTCTGGCCCGTGTTTTTTCTGCCCATCTGCTCAAAGAAGAATACGACAAAAATCCGTTTCTCGAAAAGGTCTATCACGGCCAGTCCCATCTGGCGCTCGATTCGGAGCTGTTTTTTCTGGGCAGCAGCGCCTCCCAGCTCCGCAAAGACGGAAAGCTCCGACAGGGAATCGCCGTCAGTGATTACGTCTTTTTCAAGGCCCTCATTTACGCCCGGCAATGGCTCGATTCCGATGCATTGAGTCAATACATGCAGGTATATGAATCGGTGGCCAACCAGGTCCATACACCTGTTCTGGTGATTTTTCTGGAAGATACGGTTTCGAACTGTCTGGAACGCATTCGTTGCCGAAATCGTCCCTATGAGCAGGGGATTGACGCCTCCTTTCTGGAGGCCCAGCGGAACGGCTACGAAGAAATTCTTGCCCGCTGGACGGCTTGTCCCGTGATTCGTCTGAATGCGGCTGAATGTGTTCATCCGGAACAAATTCTTCCTCTCGCAAAGGAAATCTCCTATTATCTGGCAGGAGAGAAACCATGGAAGTCATAACAACCGTTTCCGAAATGCGGCAAAAGGTCAGGGCGGCACGTTTCGCCGCCAAATGGGTTGGACTGGTTCCGACGATGGGGGCCCTCCACGAAGGTCACGGCTCCCTGATTCAACGGGCTGTTTCTGAATGTGATACGGTCATCGTGAGCATCTTTGTCAACCCCACCCAGTTCGGCCCGAATGAAGACCTGGCCCGCTATCCGCGGACTCTCGATGCGGATATCCGCTATTGTGAAAAACTCGGCGCCCATTGGATCTTTGCTCCATCCGTCGAAGAGATGTATCCGCAGGAACAGCTGGCCTGGGTGAACGTCGAGAAGGTGACCGAAGGGCTCTGCGGGGCCCGTCGCCCGGGACACTTTCGCGGCGTGGCTACCGTTTGTGCAAAACTCTTCAATATCATTCAGCCCGATGTGGCTTATTTCGGTCAAAAGGACGCCCAGCAGGCCGTCGTCATCCAAACGATGGTTCGGGACCTCAATTTTCCGCTTGAGATTCGGGTCTGTCCCACCGTCCGCGACAAGGACGGGCTGGCCCTCAGCAGCCGCAATCAGTATTTGTCCAAAGCCGAGCGGAAAAAAGCCCTTTGCCTCTCGAAGGCCCTTCAGAAATGCAGGGAACTCATCCAGTCCGGACAAACCAACCCCGATGAAATCCGCCGGGCTGTGCTGCCGTTTTTTGACCAGCCCGAGGTGTTTCTTGAATATTTTGAACTGGTGGACCCGCAGACCCTCCGGCCGCTGGCGGAGATTCGGGGGCCCGTTCTGGCTGCCGCTGCCGCCCGGGTCGGAACAACCCGGCTTATCGACAATCTTTTGATAGACTTGCAGACGCCGTCCGCTTGAGGTACAATATCCTTTTTTGTGAGAAAGGAACAAAGCGGATGCTTATCAAGGCATTGAAAGGCAAGATTCATCGCGCCCGGGTAACTGATACAAAGATTGACTATCCCGGCAGCGTCGGAATCGATGAAGACATGATGAAGGCGGCGGGAATTCTTCCGTATGAAGAAGTGCTGCTGGCCAATGTTTCCAACGGGGCCCGTGTTGAAACCTATGTGGTACCGGCGCCGGCCGGCAGCAAATCGCTGATTGTGCTCGGAGCCGCCGCCCGTTTCTTCAGTCCCGGCGACATTGTCATCGTGATGAATTTCGGCTACTTTACCTCGGACGAAATCAAAACCCACAAGCCCCGCATTATCCTTTGCGATGAGCACAACAGGTTTTCCCCTCTGGGTTGAACTGGATGCATCCGGAACTGTTTGAAATCCCGTTTCTGCATCAAACCGTCAAAAGCTGGGGGGTTATGGTCGTCCTGGGCTTTCTGGCGGCCCTGTGGCTGATGCGCCGTCTTGTCAAGACGCTTGGTGAAGACCCGGATATCCTCGGCAATGCCGCCGTCTATGCCCTCATTGCGGGCGTCATCGGGGCTCGTGTCTTCTTTGTCGTTCATCACAGGGATCTATTTGTCGGCCGCTGGATGGAGGTCTTTGCCGTCTGGCAGGGCGGGGTGGAGCTGCTTGGCGGAGTTCTGACGGCCCTGCTGGTTTTATGGCTGTATCTGAAAAAGCAGAGACGCTCCATTCGTCTGTATTTTGATGTGCTGGCCATCGGGCTGATGGTCGGCCTCGGCTTTGGACGCATCGGCTGCTTTCTGAGCGGCTGCTGCTACGGCAAATGCACCGACCTGCCCTGGGGTGTCCGCTTCCCTTACGGCTCTTTGGTCTATCAAAGTCAGATTCATCCGGACCCGAAGCGTCATCGGGACAAGCCCTATCTGGACCTGCCTGCCGACTTCTTCGGCATCCCCGGCCCAGACGGCGGGTGGCTGCCGGTCGATGAGGCCAACAAGCACAGTGCCTACCTGAAACCCTTTGAGCAGCTCACCCCCGAACAGCAGAAACAGGTCTCTGAAGGTCCGTATCGGTGCCTGAAGGTTCATCCCACGCAGCTGTATTCGAGTGCCAACGGTTTTCTGCTGGCGGCTGTGCTTTTAGGGCTCTGGAAAAAGTTCGGACGGACGCGGCCGGGTGTGACGGCCGGCGCGATGCTCATTCTTTACGGCGTAACCCGGTTCTTTCTTGAAACCCTGCGGGATGACAATCCCTTTGAATACAGCGGTTTCTGGCTTCTGTACCGGGGCGGCACCATCTCGCAGAATATGGCGATTTATCTGATTTTGTTTGGGATTTGCGTGATTGCCTATTCGCTCTGGAAGCCCTCTCCGCTGCCCGCCGTTTCTCCCGCTTCCTCCCCCAAGAAAAAAGCCTCCAAATCCAAGAGCAACTGATAAAACTCTGTCAAAAAGATCTGGATTCCCGCCTGCGCGGGAATGACAGGAATCTTTGCGAAGAAGGCGGGGGTCAAGAATTAGTCCGGCTCATTATCCAGCTAGTCCTTTGAGGACGCGGCAGAGACCGTCCATCTGCTCTTTTGTGTGGGCGTATTGAACGCTCAGACGAAGCCGAGCTGCACCCTTAGGGACAGTCGGGGGACGAATGGCGGTCACGAAATACCCTTCCGCCTCCAGTCGGCTCGACCACAGGAGGGCTTTTTCGCTTTCGCCAATGATTACCGGGATAATCTGGGAGGCCGTTTGCCCGATATTCAAGCCCATTTTCAACAGCTGATTGCGCAGGTAGGCGGCGTTTTCGGACAGTTGTTTGCGGCGATGGGGCTCGTTTTGAATAATTCGAATGGCTGTGAGGGCTGCTGCCGCACAGGCCGCCGGTGCGGCGGTGGTGTAAATCAAAGGCCGTCCGCGATTGATCAGCAGGTCGATGACCGCCGCCGGTGCCGCCGCCAGGGCACCCGCACATCCGGCCGCCTTGCCCAGCGGGGCAATCAGAATATCAACGTTGTCCAAAATCCCCAGCTGTTCGGCCAGTCCGGCACCGGTTGGGCCGAAACAGCCCAATCCATGTGCCTCATCCAAAATCAGCACCGCCCCAAAACGCTCCTTCAGTTCCGCCAGGATATCCAGCCGGGCCGGGTCGCCGTCCATAGAGAAGATGCTTTCGGTTACGATGTATTTGCGGCGGTATTTTGCATCCGTCAAAAACCGCTGAAGCCGTTGGTCGCTTTCATCCCGGTATGTCCGAAAATCAGCCCCGCTGGTCCGCACGGCATCCACAATTGATGCATGGCACCGGTGGTCCATCAGCACCAAATCCCCCTTGTTCGGCAGGGTCGTCAAAATCGTCTGATTGGCCGACCAGCCGGAGGGAAAATACAGTGCCCGCTCCTTGCCTGCCCAGTCGGCGAAGGCCTCCTCCAGCTCCGTGTGTGGACGGAGGGTTCCGCAAATCAACCGTGATGCGCCTGCTCCCCAGCCGTATTTTCGAATCGCCTCGACAGCGGCTTTCCGGAGCCGCTCATCTTCCGCCAGATTCAGGTAATTGTTGCTGCAGAACAGCACCTTTTCCCGCTGCGGCTGGTCGGCTGTGCGGACTGTCGTTCCGTGAACCTCGGCAATTGTCCGCAGCCGACGACGCAGATTAGCCGCCTCCAGGTCTGACAATTCCTGTTCAAAATCTTCAAATCCGTGCATTCGTCTTACGCCTTTTCTCTGCAATTTGTTGGGAAAGACATCATTCTCCAGTGCTCTTGCGGGTTTGGCAAGTCTGAATTGGCTTTGGATTTTTGATGCTTCGTGGACATTTGGCATTCACAACGGATTACGCAGATTACACAGATTATAGAACCATGGATTACGCGGATTTGAAAAACGAAAATATAGAATTGAGAATGAAAAAAGGACGGGCGAGTCAACAGGGAGCAGCGAAGAAGGAGGGGTGTTCGTTTCTCCGGGCTTAGCGCCTATAGCTGTTTTTTCTGCAGGTGGTTTTATAGGCCGGCGGGTGGGTTTGTCCGGCAGGGGAACAGAGTTGTCTATAAACAAAAAAGCCGGCGGAGGGCCGGCTTGGAAAAAACAAGGAGGATTCAGGGATTACATATACATGACATCCGGGTGTTTTTCGAAGGGTTTTCCGCGGAACCAGGCGGGAGATGCCTTGATTTTGATTTTGACGATGTCGTTAAGAATCAGCATTCGGATGCGGCTTTGGCCGAGTGTCGGATGTTCGAACTCCAGACCCTCCAGCCAGCTGAGGTGTGAGGCCAGTGCCGGGGATTGTTCGAGTTTGACCAAAACCGACTGGAAGAGCTGACTGACCATCATGGCGGAACTCTGCAGTATCCGGCTGTCGGCCGTGACCTGAAGGGCATCGTTGTTAAACTGCTTCTGTGCTTCTTTCAGGACGGCGATAAAACGAGCATTCTGGGTGGGATAGGCCGCATTGAGGACCTGCTCATCGAGGACTAATTCCGCATCCAGCCGGACTTTGGGTCGCGGGGGGGCGTTGGGGCCCAGACGCTGTTCGACGCAGGAAAAGCCGTATTTGCGGACGGCCAGCAGAGACTCTTCGTCAAAGGCGACCATATTGAACCAATGGGTGCGGCCTTTGTCCCGTTCATTCCAGGAGGCCGCAACGCTTTCGCTCTGGCTGAGGTATTCGAAGAGGGGATCGCAGATGGAAGAAAGGACCTGTGCCGAGGTGCTTTGCCGAAGAATAGTGCTGTCGTATTTTTCAAAAACGACTTTTTCTTCATTGAAGGTCTGAACACAGCCGCCCAGCAGCAGGAAGGCCGGCAGTGCGGCCCATGCGATAAGGCCCGTTCGGTTCACAGTGTGCCCCTTTCGTTTGTCAGTTAGATTTCCTTAGCGTGAATCCACTTCATCATTTTCCGCAGTTTCCGTCCGACCTGCTCGAGCTGGGAGTTGTAGTCCTTCTGATAGAGTTCGTTGAACTTTTTGAGGCCGGACTGGTATTCGGCGACCCATTCTTTGGCGAAAGCGCCGGAGGTGATTTCGCCGAGAATCTTTTTCATTTCGGCTCTGGTTTGTTCGGTGATGATTCGCGGCCCGCGGGTGAGGTCTCCGTATTCGGCGGTGTTGGAGATGCTGTAGCGCATGTAGCTCATGCCGCCCTGATACATCAGGTCCACGATGAGTTTGACCTCGTGCATGCATTCGAAATAGGCGATTTCGGGCTGATAGCCGGCTTCGACGAGGGTTTCAAATCCGGCTTTAATCAGGGCCGTCAGGCCGCCGCAGAGAACAACTTGTTCACCGAACAGATCGGTTTCCGTTTCTTCTTTGAAGGTGGTTCGGAGGATTCCTGCCCGTGCGCCGCCGATGCCGTTGCCCCAGGCCAGGGCAATCTGAAGGGCGGTCCCGGTGGCATCCTGCTGGACAGCCACGAGGCAGGGGACACCGCCGCCTTTTTCAAATTCACTGCGGACGAGGTGTCCGGGGCCTTTGGGGGCGATCATGACGACGTTGATGTCGGCCGGCGGTTTGATGTAGCCGAAGTGGATGTTGAAGCCGTGGCAAAAGCCGAGTGTTTGGCCTGCCTTGAGGTTGGGGGCAATCTCCGTCTGATAGACCTTGGACTGCACTTCGTCGGGGAGAGTGACGATAATCAGAGCGGCTCCCTTGACGGCGTCGGCAATCGGTCCGGGTTTAAATCCGTGTTCCAAAGCGAGTTTGTAGTTGTCGGTTCCTTTGAGTTCGGCGACGGCGACTTCGATGCCGCTGTCGCGAAGGTTTTGGCTGTGGGCGTGGCCCTGGCTGCCGTATCCGATGACGGCGACTTTTTTGCCTTTGAGTGCGTCAATCGGGGCGTCCTGTTCATAATAAATTTTTGCCATTGTGTTTTATCTCCTATTGAAGACTTTTGTTGTATATTTTTTGGTTTTTTCAGGATAAGCAGGAACCGGATTGTTTTCAACTTTTTTCTTTGCCGTTCGAGCAGTTTTACCGGCGCGGGCTGTTTATTTGCCGTCGTCGGAGTTTTCCGCTGCAGAAACCCGGCTTTGGCGTGCCATAGCAACCGTGCCGGTGCGGACGAGGTTTTTGATGCCGTAGGGTCGGCAGGCCTCGATAAAGGCCTCGATTTTATTTTCAGGACCGGCGACTTCAATCATCACGAACTTGGAGCCGATGTCCACGACCTTTCCCTGAAACATCTCGACCAGAGCGAGGATTTCCGGGCGTTTTTCAGGCGGACAGGCGACGCTGATGAGCATCAGGTCTCTGGCCACGACATCCATACCGGCAAAGTCCTGAACTTTGACGACGGTGACGATTTTGGCCAGCTGTTTGCGGACCTGTTCGACGACGCGGTCATCGCCGATGACGACGATGGTCATGCGCGACAGGGAGGGGTCGTCGGTTCTGCCGACAGCAAGGGAGTCAATATTGAAAGCCCGTGCGGCGAACATGCCCGCCACGTGGGCCAGAACACCGGGTTTATTCTGAACTAAAGCGCTGAGAATATGTTTCATTGTTCATCCTTTCCTGTGAAAAGATGGTTTCGGTTTTCAGGCCATTTCGAAGATATCCAGACCGTCCATTTCGTGGAGCGACTTGCCGGCCGGGACCATGGGCCAGACATTTTCCTCCGGGTCCACATGAAAATCGGCCACACAGGGTCTTTTTTCTGCGAGCATGGCTTTGATGACGGCCGGGACCTCTTCTTTCTTCTCGGCGCGGAGTCCGACGGCTCCGAAGGCCTCGGCGAGCCGGGCGAAATCGGGGCTTTTGAGGGAGCTGCAGGAGTAGCGTTTGCCGTAGAAGAGCTCCTGCCACTGACGAACCATCCCCATATAGCCGTTGTTGATCAGGCAGACTTTGACAGGCAGTTCATACATAACGGCGGTGGACAGTTCGGTGAGGGTCATATTGAAGCTGCTGTCGCCGTCGATGTCGATGACGAGCGCGTCGGGGTTGGCAATCTTGGCGCCGATGGCGGCCGGCAGACCGAAGCCCATCGTGCCCAGGCCGCCGGATGTGATGAACTGACGCGGCCGATTGAAACGATAGAATTGGGCCGTCCACATCTGATGCTGGCCGACACCAGTGGTAATAATCGCCTGTCCCTGGGTCTGCTTCCAGAGTTCTTCGATGACATACTGGGGTTTGATGGTTTTGGCGTTCCGATTGTAGCGGAGCGGATGGCGTTTTTTCCATTCGGCGATTTGGTCGAACCATTCTTTTCGCTCTTTGTATTCGACCAGCTCGAGCATTTCCGTCAAAACGTGTCGGGCACTTCCGACGACCGGAATATCCGCCGGGACGTTTTTGGAGATGCTGGACGGGTCCAGATCGATATGGATGACGCGGGCGTTCGGGGCAAAGGCCTTGAGTTTTCCGGTGACACGGTCATCGAAACGAGCTCCCACGCAGATAAGCAGGTCGCAGTTCTGCACGGCGAAGTTGGCATAGGCGGCTCCGTGCATGCCGAGCATGTCGAGAGACAGAGGGTCATTCTGGTCAAATGCCCCCAGTCCCATCAGGGTCATTGTAACGGGGATGTTGGCTTTTTTGGCCAGTTTCCGCAGGGGTTCGGAGGCATTGCCGCTGATGACGCCTCCGCCGACATAAAGGACGGGTCTTTGAGAGCTGTTGACGGCCTCTGCGGCGGCTGAAATTTGGCGGGCGTGTCCCCGTTCACGAATGCGATAGCCCGGCAAATCAAGCGGCTGCGGGGGTGTGGCCGGCACCTGAGCGATTTGCATATCCACGGGAATGTCAATCAGGACCGGCCCCGGCCTGCCGGTGGAAGCAATAAAGAAGGCCTCGCGGATGGTTTGGGCCAGTTCATTGGGGTTTTTGACAATCACATTGTGTTTGGTGATCGGCCGCGTAATGCCGGTTGTATCGGCTTCCTGGAAGGCGTCGTTGCCGATCAGTTCCGTGCGGACCTGTCCGGTTAAGGCGACGAGAGGGACGGAGTCCATCATCGCGGTGGCCAGGCCGGTGGTCAGATTGGTGGCACCCGGGCCGGATGTGGCGACAACGACCCCCACCTTTCCTGTAGAACGGGCATAGGCATCCGCCATATGGCAGCCGCCTTGCTCATGTCGGGGAATAACGACTCGAATGGGAGAATCATAGAGTTTGTCAAACAGCGGCAGTACGACGCCGCCGAGATATCCGAAGAGCACATCGACGCCGTGCTCCAGCAGAGTATCGACAATAATCTGACTGCCGGGTTTGGTTGGAACGGTTGTTTTTTCAATAGTATTGGCTGTCATTGGAAACTCCTGGTTCAGAGAGTAGTTTGCCGGGTCTGAATGCTTAAGTTTGCGCAGACGAATAAAGGCATCATTTTAGAATTGGTTTGATACTCCGGGAAAGCCGGCGACGGGCCGCAAAAGGCGGGTCTTTTCATAATTTTTCTCCTGATAAACATATTGTTATACCGAATTTTGCGGCATTGAAGGCCTCGGTCGTCGGTTTCTACCAGCAGACCCCGAGTCTGTCCGGCGGAAACGGACGGGTTTTTTGAGCCCGCCGCAAAATCGTCACCACGACACTTTGTTGTGTTTCAGGACGATTCTTCGCCTGATTACGAAAGAACCATTATTCATCATATCGGATTCTTTTTTGGAAATCAAATCCTTATTTTTGTTTTTCAGCGAAAACCTGTGTAAAGTTCGATTGCAAGCGGCGATTTTGGCGATATAATGTCGAGTATAAAAACGGGTCACGGAAGATATCCTGCGGTGGGAAGGATTGTAAGATGTTGGATTTTAACAGGTTAGCGTTTTTTTGGCTCTGTGCGGCCTGGGGTTTTTCTGTACCGGGGATTTGTGAGCAAACCTGGCGTTTGTCGCCTGAGTCGGGCTGGCAGGAGGTTTCCGCAAGTCCGGAGGGGCAATTTCTGCTGAAACTCTCTGAGATTAAGCAGCAGATTGAACAAGGCGACGGCGGAGCAGCGGAGCGGGCTCTTGACCGTTTGCAGACGGATTTCCCACAGTTTTCGGGGCCTGATTTGGCCCTTTATATCCAGGGAGAAAAGCAGTATATTCGGAATAACTGGTCGAAAGCGGCCAAGCAGTATAAGAAATGTCTGACGGATTATCCGGACAGCCCCCTGCTGATGGCAGCGGCCGAACGGCTGTATTCGATTGGAGCGGCTTATATGGGGGGGCAAAAGAGGCCGTTTTTGAAGATTTTCCGGCTGCCGGCTTATGAAGAGGGAGAAAAAATCCTGCGAGACCTGGCCGACCGCTGGGGGCGGGCGCCGCTGGCGTATCGGTCGCTGATTACGATTGCGGAAAACCAGGAACGTCGGGAGCAATATCTGGATGCGTATCAGACCTGGTCGGAGATTGCCGACCGCTGGCCGACGGGAGAGAGCGGACAAATTGCTTTGCTGCGAATGGCCCAGACGCTGCATGCCTCGTATCGGAGTCCGCATTATGATGCGACGGTGCTGCGGGGGGCTTCGAGTTATTTCGAAGATTATCGTAAGCGGTATGAGGCCAGTGCGGCAGAACTGGGGATTGAACAGACTCTGGAGATGATTGCGGAACAGCAGGCCTATAAGATTTTTTTTGTGGGTCTTTATTATGAACGAACGGAACAGACAGGGGCGGCTCTGATGTATTATCGAACGGCTCAGGAGCAGTTTCCCGGGACCCGGGCGGCCCAGATGGCGAAAGAGCATACGTCGGCCCTGGAAGCGGGGCGGAGTCTGCTGCCGGCCAAGAGTTTTCGGCGGAAGTGTATCGAAGCAGGGGCGAGTTTTCTGGACCACTGGTTTGGGTTGGGGTATGTGCTGGATTTGCCGACGGGGAAAGAACAGAAACAGCTGAATCCTGCGGAGGGAGTTTAACGTATGGATAAGGGACGGCAAGGGTGGATTCTGTTTGCCGCGGCGGTGTGCGGAATCCTGAAGACCATCGGATGCTCTGGCTATACGAACCGATGGCCGTATCCGGAACAGATACGGACGGTTTATGTGGAGATGTTTGATACATCGGATTTCCGTCGCGGGTATGAATATCTGCTGACGGATGCGGTATGCAAGCAAATCGAGGCCCAGACTCCTTACAAGATTGTTTCGGACCGGAAGGCGGCGGATTCGATTTTGAGCGGGACGCTTCGAACCGGACAGGGGGTTTTGACCGTGGACCGTCATACCGGCAAACCCCTCGAGCAGGAAGCCCTGGTTCGTGTAACATTTACCTGGAAAGACCTTCGCAGCGGTCAGGTGCTGATTAATCAGGAGACGGTGGCGGCTTCGGAGCCCTATTCCGCTTTTCTGAATCAGGACTTTGAGTATTCCGCCACCCGTGCCGTGAACAAGGCCGCGCAGCGTCTCGTAGAGCGGATGGAAACGGGCTGGTAGCATCAAAGCGAATTGTGTTGAGAGAAAACATACAGAAACCAGCAGAGAAAAGATAAACAGTTATGGCAGATAAAGAACCCAAACGAGGACCGAAGGTACCGGTTCCGCTGCCGAATTATCAGCGAGGCCCTATCAGCTGGCTTTTGGTCGGCCTGCTGCTGATGCTGATGATTTCGACACTGATGCGGATGCAGCGTGTGCAGGAGCTGACCTATTCGCCGGAATTTCTGGATCATGTTCGAGCCGGACATGTCAAATCCGTTGTGATTCACGAGGGCAAGGGCAAGATTATAGGGGAATTTGACCCGAAGTTTGTTTCGGAAGGCGAGCCGGTACGGTTTGAGGTCTCTGTATCGGAAGTTCTGAAGGATGAAACGCTTCTTCCGCTGCTTGTCTCACAGCGGGTTGAGGTGAAGATTCAGAAACCGGATATCTGGACCCCGCTGCTGTGGAATCTGCTGCCGTTTGTGCTGCTGATAGCGCTGATTTACTTTTTCTTTATTCGGAACATCCGTACCGGCGGCGGGATGCTGATGAATTTCGGCCGCAGCAAGCACCGGGTCCAGGGCAAGAATACCAAGAAGACCTTTGATGATGTGGCGGGGATTGAAGAGGCCAAGGAGGAGGTGGCGGAAATCATTGAGTTTTTGAAGAACCCCAAGAAGTTTCAGAAAATCGGCGGCCGGATTCCCCGCGGGGTTCTGCTGGTTGGTCCGCCCGGATGCGGCAAGACGCTGCTGGCCAAGGCGATCGCAGGCGAGGCGGATGTTCCGTTTTTCAGCATTGCCGGCAGCGATTTTGTGGAGATGTTTGTCGGGGTCGGGGCCAGCCGTGTGCGGGATTTGTTCCGGCAGGCGAAGGAAAACTCTCCGTGCATTATTTTTCTGGATGAGATTGACGCCATCGGCCGCAAGAGAGGTCCGGGCTTTGTCAGCGGCGGGCATGATGAGCGGGAACAGACGCTCAATGCGATTCTGGTGGAAATGGACGGTTTTGACACCAACGACCAGGTGATTGTGATAGCAGCGACGAACCGGGCGGATATTCTGGACCATGCCCTGACGCGTCCGGGGCGGTTTGACCGTCAGGTAGTGGTTCCGCTGCCGGATTTGAAGGGGCGGATGAAGATTCTTCAGATTCACGCCCGGCGGGTCAAATGCGGGCCGGATGTGGATTTTGAGCGGCTGGCCCGTGGGACGCCGATGTTCAGCGGAGCAGAGCTGGAGGCGCTGATTAATGAGGCGGCCATCAGTGCAAGCATGCAGAACAAGGATTATGTGGAGATGAGCGATTTGGAGGAGGCGCGGGATAAGGTGCGGTGGGGCCGTGCCAAGCGCAGCCGGGTGATTGATGAGTATGACAAGCGGCTGACGGCGTATCATGAGGCCGGCCATGCCCTGGTACAGTCGCTGCTGCCGGATGCCGACCCGCTTCACAAGGTGAGCATTATCCCGCGGGGGCCGATGGGCGGGGCGACGTTTGCACTGCCGGAGAAGGACCGGCTGTATTATTCGAAACGATTCTGTCTGGCGCAGTTGCAGATTTGTTTTGCAGGACGGATTGCCGTCAAGATGGTGTTCAACGACATCGACAGCGGGGCCTATTCCGATATTCGGCAGGCAACGGCACTGGCTCGGCAGATGGTGACGGAATGGGGAATGGGAGAGGAGGTCGGGCCGGTTTATTACGGGGCGGACGGGACGGATTCGTATTTTTACGGACCGATTGGGGCGGAGTATTCCCAGAGGACGGCGGAGTTAATTGACCGGGAGGTCAAGAAGCTGCTGGATGATGCGTATGCGAAGGCGGAAGAACTGATTGTCCAGCATCGGGAGGCGCTGAATCGCCTGGCGGAGGCCCTGCTGAAATATGAAACGCTCGATGCGGAGGAGGTCAAACTCATCATCAGCGGGGGAAAACTGGAGAAGCCGACGGTTTCAGACCTTCTGAGTATGGAGCAGAAAAAGTTCCCGTCATCCTCAAAGGAACAAGATTGGAAAGACTAACAGGGGCGGTTTAAGGCGGATATATGACCGGCAGGTTCGCGGGGATTCGGCGGCTGATTGTCGGCGGGCTTTTCGTTTATATTTTGTTTTTTCCCTCATTTGGGGAAGCTGCGTCTGGAAAACGGTCTCCGGAAAGCGGTTCGTTTTTTGTGATTCGGGTTGTCGATGAGCAGACGGGGCGGGGGGTGCCTCTCATTGAGCTGAAGACCACCAACGGGATTTCCTTCTGGACAGACAGTCAGGGGGTTATTGCCTTTTTCGAGCCGGGTCTGATGGGGCAGGAGGTGTACTTTTCTGTGCGGGGTCCGGGGTATGACTATCCGGCGGACGGCTTCGGCAATCATGGGGTACGACTGAAAGTTCGGGAGGGGGAAACGGCCCAAGTTCGGGTCAGGCGTGTGAATGTTGCCGAACGACTATACCGCATTACGGGCCAGGGCATCTATCGGGACAGTCTGCTGGCAGGGCTTCCGGTGCCGCTGAAAAATCCCGATTTAAACGGACAGGTGATGGGCCAGGATTCCGTTCAGACCTGCTGGTACAAAGACAGACTGTACTGGTTTTGGGGGGATACGAATTGTCCGTTTTATCCGCTCGGGAACTTTGCAACCTCCGGGGCGGTATCTCTGCTGCCGCGGCAGGGCGGGCTGGACCCGTCAGTGGGGGTGGACCTGCACTATTTTACGGATGAGAGGGGCTTTTGCAAAAAGATGGTGCCGCTGCCGGAAGAGGGGGTCGTTTGGATCGAGGGGGTCTGTTCTGTGAAGGATTCACAGGGGAAGGAGCATATGACGGCGTTCTTTTCCCGCCGAAAGGGGCTGGCAAAGGTGCTGGAGTACGGCCTATTGGACTATGACGATTCGGCCTGTCAGTTCCGTCCGGTGCTTCGAAGCGAAAAGAATTTGGTTCCGTTCGACGGTGTCGGTCATCCGTTTGGGGCGGTCTGCGGAGCCAAACGCTATTTTTATTTTGCTGTGCCGTTTCCGCTGGGTGTTCGAATGCGGATTTCCGCCTGTTGGGACGACATGCTTTGCCCGGAACGATATGAAGTTTATACGGCTCTGGGGGGTTCTCCGGCGGGTTCGGACAGCGGGGCGGGGTATTGGATTTCTTTGAGGGAATTGCAAACTCAATGGAAATCCGCAGATGAACTGAAAAAGGCCCTGCAAAAAGAAAGACAGAACAGCACTCTTCTGTATGATGTCAGGAACGGGGCTTCCGTTGTTCCTCATAACGGTTCGGTTTCCTGGAATGCGTACCGGAGGAAGTGGATTCTGATTGCGGTTCAGCAGGGCGGGGAATCTTCCTATTTGGGGGAGGTGTGGTATGCGGAGGCCGACACACCCGCAGGGCCGTGGGGATATGCTCAGAAGGTTGTCTCGCACGAGCGGTATTCCTTTTACAATCCAAAGCATCACCCCTATTTTGACCAGGAGGGCGGGCGCATCATTTATTTTGAGGGGACGTACAGTTTTACCTTTTCTGGTTCAGCGGAAACAGCTGTGCCGCGGTATGATTACAATCAGATAATGTACCGGCTCGATTTGTCGGCTGAACGCCTTCGGCTTCCGGAGCCGGTTTATGAAATTCACAGGGATGGGGGGGTGGAGTATTTGTTTGGTTCCCGGGTGCGAACTGAACGGAAGGACGGAAAGATTGCAGGGATAGCATTCTGGGCCGTCAGCCCGGAACGGGCCTTCAAAGGGCTGATTCCGATTTATGCAGAAAGGATGGAAGACGGCCAAGTCCGATTAAGCAAAGAGTCGGGCGGCTGGACGGGAAAACCTCTTTTCTATGCCATGCCGGCAGGGACGAAAAATTCAAGTCGTGCCCTTGTTCCCTTGTTCGAGTACAGACACAAAGAAACCGGTTTGTTTTGCTATTCAGTTGAGACACAAAAGGGACCGGACTGGGAAAAGGGTTCAGAGCCGCTCTGTTTGGTCTGGAAAAATCCGGCCGAAAAATGGACAGCGGACTGGGAAGCGCAGCCCTGGACTGCGTGGTAAGGCCGAAACATTTCTTTTCGAAAAACCTGACGGGTTGTCTTGTCATTTTGGCAGGATTTTTCTAAAAAACATCGGAGATTGAAAATTTCGTATCTTTCTGTATCACAAGGACTTGTGATTGTTTATTTACGCTGGCACGGATTTTGTATTATAGAAAAGTGACGGTTGAACAAGAAAAACAAGTCAATCGTACTTTCAGGAAAGGGAGGTGAGATCTATGGCACTGATGGAATTGGTACCTTGGAGAACAGGACGCAGAAATCTTTCGGTACGAGGCAGTGAGCTTGAAAATCCTTTCGTGGCACTGCAGCGGCAGATGAGCCGACTCTTTGATGAGTTCTTCAGTGATTTCGGTCTGCAGCCCTGGAAAGGATGGACGGGTTTTGACGGCGGATTCTATCCTCGAATGGATGTGGCTGAAACCGATAAGGAAATCACGGTCACCGCCGAACTGCCTGGGATTGAGCAGAAAGATATCGAGATTTCTCTGGCAGACGGCGTTCTGACCCTGAAAGGGGAGAAGAAGCAGTCGTCTGAAGAGAAGAAAGAGGGCTACTATCATTCCGAGCGCAGTTTCGGGGCTTTCAGCCGGTCGGTGGCGCTGCCTGCGGAGGTGGATGAAAACAAGGTGGAAGCCACATATAAAGACGGTGTCTTGAAGATCCGCCTGCCCAAAACCGAAAACCAGAAGGCTCGCGCCAAGAAGATTGAGGTCAAAGCCGGATAATCCCGGCTTTCCAAAAGAGGGCCCGGAAGGCCCTCTTTTTTCTTTTTTTAAGATTGGACATTTGAATGGAAAGGAAGGGATCTATGTTTCGAAACATCCGGAGTCGAGCGGTCTTAACGGTTCTTGCTGGAGTTTGGATGCTGAGTGTGCCGGCGCGGGCGGTCTCGGAAGAGACGGCGGCGCTGAAGCAAACCTCGAAGGCCTTCACGGAAGCAGTCAAAAAGGTCCTGCCGGCGGTAGTTGCGGTGCAGTCGGAATATACGGTGCAGGGGATTTCCTACCGCTCACCGTTTGAAGACGATTTTTTTGAGAGATTTTTCGGGCCGAGATTCCGGATGCCTATGCCCCGAGAGGAAAAGCGAGTTGGTCAGGGTTCCGGTTTTCTGATTTCCGAAGATGGGTATATCCTGACCAATCATCACGTTGTGGCGGATGCAAGCAAGATTACAATTCTGCTGCATGATGGCCGTCGTTTTGAAAACGTGGAGATTGTTGGTTCGGATGAGAAGGCCGATTTGGCTTTGCTGAAGATTCCGGATGTGAAGGGGCTGCCGACTGTGAAAATGGGCAATTCCGATTTGCTTGAGGTGGGCGAGTGGGTGATTGCGGTCGGCAATCCGTTCGGGCTGACGGAAACAGTTACGGTCGGGGTTGTGAGTGCCAAGGGGCGGCGAATCCGAGGCGATGACCCCGGCGTTTATGAGGATTTTATTCAGACAGATGCGGCGATTAACCCGGGGAATTCCGGCGGGCCGCTTTTGAATATCGACGGGGAGGTGGTGGGGATTAATGCGGCCATTGTGACGGGCGATACGGGGGTCCGCGGCTATATGGGAATCGGGCTGGCAGTGCCGATTAATATGGCCAAGTCGATGGCCGAACAGATGATGAAGACCGGCAAATTCGTCCGCGGGTATGCAGGAATCGGGCTGCAGGATTTGACGGAGGATATTGCACAGGGTCTGGATTTGAAGATTCGCAAAGGGGCGATTATTACACAGGTGTATGAGAACTCGCCGGCGGAGGAAGCCGGTCTGCAGGCGGATGATATTATCATTTCAATTGACAACCGGGAGATTCACAACAGTCAGGATGTCCGCAATGTGGTTGGATATTCGGCACCGGGGACGAAGCTGACCTTTGTGGTTTTGCGGAACGGAAGTGAGAAGAAGATTACTCTGACGGTCGGGGCCCGTCCGGTGGCGGAGGACATGATTGAGCAGCTGGGGATTCAGGTCAAGAACAGCGATGACGGAGTCGGTGTAGTGATTACGGATGTGAAGGAAGACAGCGATGCAGCGCGGGTAGGGCTTCAGTCGGGGATGGTTATTCTGAGCGTAAACCGCGAACGGGTCAATTCGGTCAAGGAGTTCAAAGAAGCTCTTCGAAAGGCCGAAGGCAAGGACAAGGTTATTTTATCCGTCAAGGCGGATCGAATGACGTATTATGTGGTGCTGCCGCTGAAGAAATAACGGCGGAAGATGTGCGGCGAATTCAGCAGGCATCGAGAGAACTTCTTGATGCCTGCTTTTTTTATTGTTTTTGAGTCAATTGGCGTGTGAGATTTTCAATTCGCAGGCGAATCTGTTCATCGGTTTTGAAGATTTCTTCGATTTTGGTGCAGGCGTGCAGGACGGTGGAGTGGTCTCGTCCGCCGAGGTGACCGCCGATTTCCTCCAGACTGTGGCGAGTAAGCTGTCGGCCCAGATACATACAGATTTGCCGGGGCAGGGTGATGCTTTGGCTTCGTTTTTTGCTTTGGAGGTCTGTAATGCGGATATCGAATTCCCGGCTGACGGCTTCGATGATGTCGGCCATGGTGATGGTTCGCTGAGCGGCGGTCTGCTGAATGCCGAGCGCCTGGCGGGTCAGTTCAGGAGTAATGGGCTGGCCGACGGTTCTGGCGGTGGCATACAAAACCGTCAGGGCGCCTTCGATTTCACGAATGTTAGACTGGACGTGTTCCGCAATCATTTCTGCAACGCCCTCGGGCAGGTGAATGCCGCGAAGGCCGGCCTTCTTTTTGACGATGGCGATGCGGGTTTCATAACTGGGCGGATCCAGCCGTGCAACCAGTCCCCACTTAAAGCGGCTGATGAGACGCTCTTCGAGTGAGGGCAGCTGGGCAGGCGGGCAGTCGGCGGTCAGAATGATTTGACGGCGGTTGTTGTAGAGGGCGTTGAATGTATGGAAAAACTCCTCCTGACTCTGCTCGCGTTCGCGGAGAAACTGGATGTCGTCGATGATGAGGACATCGACGCTCCGATGCTGATTTTGGAAATCGGCCAGCCGGCCCTGTTCAATCGCGCTGATAAAACCGTTGACGAACTGTTCGCAGCTCAGAAAGCGGATGGACAGATCGCCGTTGTTTTCGCGGGAGGCATGGCAGACGGCATGAAGAAGATGAGTTTTGCCCAGTCCCACGCTGCCGTACAGAAAGAGGGGGTTGTAAACTGTGCCGGGATTCTGACTGACGGCAATGCAGCTGGCATGTGCCAGGCGATTGCAGGGACCGACGACGAAATTGTCAAACGTATAATCGGGATGCAGACGCAAACCGTCCAGAGAAGCCGTGAAGGCGCTGGATTCGGCGGCGATGGGGCGTGTAGAATGAAAACTGACGGAAACAAGGAAGCCGGTGATTTTCTGCGCGGCTTTGGTAAAAACGGACAGGCAATGGTCATTCAGGTAGTCGACTTTAGTCTGGTCCGGGCAGCCGATGTCGAGATGGCCGCCGCTGAAGGACAGTGCAGTCAGGTCGCTGAACCAGGTACGGACATTAACCGGGTCCGTCGAACGGACTTCTTCAAGAATCTGCTCCAAAATCTGTGCCGGTTCCTGCTGTTTCATTTTTTCTTTCTGAGGATACGGGGCAGAAGATATTCGTAAGAACCCTCCTGTCCGTGCTGTTTCCAGATTGGGTACTGTATCGATTGTGGTCTGTTCTGTCAACCTGAAACAACCGCCGATTGGGACAAAATCACCGGAATTGAACTTGAAAAAACCGGGGGTTTCTGGCACACTGACCATTGCAGCAATAAAAGTGATAATACAAGATATGGTGTAGGTATGGGTTTCTTTACAAAAACGGTTCAGTATCTCCGTGAACATCTGAGCAAGACGCGCAGCAAAATTGCCTCTGGGTTGGCCGCGGTGCTCGGGTTGGGCCGGGATTTGGATGAAGAGATTCTCGAACGTCTGGAAGAGACGCTCATCAGCGATGATATCGGGGTGGAAACAACCCAGCGGCTGATTGAGGATTTGCGGAATGCCTACAAGAAGAAGGAGATTGTCAAGACCGATCAGGTGATACCGTTTTTAAAGGAGCATATCAAGAATTACTGGCCCGCTCAGGACCGCCGGCTCAGGACGGCGGCTGCCGGCCCGACAGTGATTCTGGTAGCCGGGGTGAACGGGTCGGGCAAGACGACAAGCATCGCCAAGCTGGCGTATATGCTCAGCCGCGGGGGCAGAAAAGTGATTGTGGCGGCCTGCGATACATTCCGGGCGGCGGCGGTCGAGCAGCTGAGCATCTGGGCGGAGCGGATTGGGGTGCAGATTGTCAAGCACAAGCAGGGGGCGGACCCGGCGGCGGTGGCCTATGATGCGGCGTCGGCGGCCCTGGCTCGTCAGGCGGATTACCTGATTCTGGATACGGCCGGACGGCTTCATACCCAGAAGCATCTGATGGAGGAACTGACCAAGATTCGAAATGTGGTTTCCAAGCATATCCCCGGTGCACCGCACGAGGTGCTGTTGGTGGTGGATGCTACGACGGGGCAAAATGCCATTCAGCAGGCCAGGATGTTTACCCAGGCGATTGATGTGACGGGGATTTTTTTGGCAAAACTGGACGGAACGGCCCGAGGGGGAATCGTGATTGCCATCAAGGATATGCTGAATATTCCGGTGAAGTTTGTCGGGCTGGGGGAAACGCCGGAGGATATTGCCGAGTTTGACCCGCAGGAGTTTGTGGAGGCCCTTTTCAGTTAGCGGCTGGAATTTTCTTGACAAAATTTCTCGGTTGTCTTATAGGTCAGGGCTGATGGAAGCGAAGCGGCGGCAGAAAGCCGGTTAGGGTTATAAAGTCTTTTGAGCATAGGAGTTAGCGGGCGTAGTTCAGTGGTAGAACACCAGCTTCCCAAGCTGGATACGCCAGTTCGATTCTGGTCGCCCGCAATAATTATAAAGGATGTGTTTGACAAGACTTATATAAATTTGATTTCCTTAGAAAGGGACAAAAAAGATGCTTAAAAAGAAACTTTTGGACTTGTCTATTGGCTAAAATTGAGTATGTTTTGCATTCAGTACCAATATTGCTGAATGGAGGATTAAGTGGGAGGATAACGGGTTTTTAGGTGGACTTATGGGCGAGAAGGAGTTTTACGCACATTCAGATCCATCCGGATTGCTGCTGGAACAAGGAGGACGGTGGCATCTGCTGGCTGAACATCTTGAGCAGACCGCTTTGTTAGCCCGTAATTTTGCAGACAGCTTTGGAGCTGGCGATTGGGGCTATCTGGCCGGCCTATGGCATGATGCCGGCAAATACAGCGAAGAATTTCAGCGTTTTCTCCGGAATTCCTGCGATGCTCCTACTGGGCAAAAAGTCAGAATTGACCATTCCACTTATGGAGCACAAAAAGCCTGTCAGAAGTGGACAAGCGGAGAGGGGAAAATCCTCGCCTATGTGATTGCCGGACATCATTCCGGACTTCCAGACGGGAAATCGTCTGAGGATTCCTGCCTTACGGAACGATTAACGAAATCCCTCCCATATCAATTTGGATGTCCAGATTCTCTTTTTGAACAGCACAAACCGAAACTTCCGTTTTCACTGAATCGGGAACGGTTTTGTTTTGAGGTGAGTTTTTTTATCCGGATGCTTTTTTCCTGTCTGGTGGATGCCGATTTTCTGGACACGGAAAGACATATGACGCCCGAAAAGGCCGTCTGTCGGGCGGAACCGTATTCGCTAACTGATCTCTATGCAAAACTGGAAAACCATTTGTCTTCTCTGCAAACTCAGGTCCAAAAAACGAAAGTAAACTCTCTTCGGGCTCAAGTATTGTCCGATTGTCTGAATGCCGCCGCAGAGCCGAGCGGCCTTTTTTCTCTGACCGTTCCAACCGGAGGCGGAAAAACGCTGTCCTCCATGGCCTTTGCACTTAAACACGCTGTGCAGTGGGGTCTGAGGCGTATTATCTATGTCATTCCCTATACGAGCATTATTGAACAAAATGCAAAAATATTCCGGGACCTCTTCGGCGATCGAATGGTTCTGGAGCATCATAGCAATTACGACTCGCAGGATGAGAATTACAGGATCCGACCGGCCGTTGAAAACTGGGATGCTCCTATTATTGTGACGACAAATGTTCAGTTTTTCGAATCGCTGTATACCTGCCGCAGCAGCCGTGCCAGAAAACTCCATAATATAGCCAAAAGCGTGGTGGTTCTGGATGAAGTTCAAACTCTTCCTTCGGAACTTCTGCTGCCTTGTCTTGAAGTGATTCGGGAATTGGCCTTGCATTATCAGTGTTCCTTTGTTTTGTGCAGTGCGACACAGCCGGCCGTTGGATATCGAGACGATTTTCGGGATGGCCTGCAAAATGTGCGGGAGATTGTTCAAGATTCACACAGACTGTATGAACAGATGAAACGAGTCCGCATTCACCATCTCGGCATTCAAAATGATCAGGAGCTGATAGGGAGACTTACAGAATGTTCCCAGGTTCTGTGTATTGTGAATACGCGAAAACATGCCAGAACTCTTTTTCAGCAGATTCTGTCGGCCGGGAATGCTTTTCATCTCAGCGCCTCGATGTATCCGCTTCACCGTTCTCGAAAATTAAAGGAAATAAGAGAGGCATTGTCCAGAGGAAGCTGTTGTCGGGTTGTCAGCACTCAGCTGGTTGAGGCCGGTGTGGACATTGATTTTCCGGTCGTCTATCGGGCCATTGCCGGTCTGGATTCGATTGCGCAGGCTGCCGGTCGGTGCAATCGGGAGGGGGTGTGGGAGTGCGGGGAGGTCTTTGTCTTTGAACCGGCTCAAACGCTTCCGCCCGGTTATTTCCGTCACACGGCGCAAATCGCTTCAGAAGTGATTCGGCGTTTCAGCCCCGATATTCTTTCACTGGAAGCAGTTGAAGAATATTTTCGGCAGTATTACTGGAGCCAGGGAAAACGGCTGGACAAAGAAAATATTCTGGAGCTGATCAGGCAGGGAGCCAAAGGAGATTTTCCATTTCGGACTATAGCGGAGAAGTTCAGAATTATACCGGAGGAAACGAAACCGGTGATTGTCCCCTTGGAACAGGAAGCATGTGAGCTTGTTGAGCAAATTCGGCGAGCGGGTTCTTTGAGCGGTTTCAGCCGAAAACTTCAGAAGTATACAGTCCAGATTTCTCCCTTTTACTGGGACAATCTTGTGAAGACCGGGAGTATTGAGGTTGTCCAGGAAGTCTTCCCGGTTCTAATGAATCTTCATTTGTATGATGAGAATGTCGGATTGTGTCCGGAAGATCAGAATCCTAATCCGGAATGGCTTATCGCATAACGTGGAAGAAAGGAGATAGTATGAGTTTCGGCGTAAAACTGCGAGTCTGGGGGAAATATGCCTGCTTTACTCGTCCGGAAATGAAGGTGGAGCGGGTCAGTTATGATGTGATAACGCCGTCGGCGGCAAGAGGGATTTTAGAGGCCATTTACTGGAAGCCCGCTATTCGGTGGGTGGTTGACCGAATTCATGTTCTAAAGCCCATTCGCTTTCTGAACATTCGGCGCAACGAGCTGTCCGGCAAAATTCCCCTTAAGAGTGTTAAGACCGCTATGAAGGACGGGCGGTCTCCTTTGGAGGTCTTTATTGAAAATGACCGTCAGCAGCGGGCTGCCATGATTTTGCGAGATGTGGATTACGTGATAGAGGCGCATTTTGAATACACCGGAAAAGAAGACACGGAGGACGGAAAACATCTGGATATGTTTAACCGGCGGGCCAGGAAAGGCCAGTGTTTTATGCAGCCCTATCTGGGGTGCCGTGAATTTCCTGCATCTTTCCGGCTGCTGGAGAATGAAGAGCCGATTCCGGCATCTCATTTGCGGGGCCGGCAGGATTTGGGGTTTATGCTGCATGATATCGATTTTGCAGAAGAGATGACGCCGCATTTTTTCAGGGCGGAAATGATGGACGGGGTGATTGAAATCCCGCCGTTCCAGAGAAAGGAGGGCACAGTATGATTCTTCAGGAGCTCTGTCGTTATTATGAGCGTCTGGCTGAAAATCCGGCGATTGAGATTTCCCCGCCGGGATTCAGCCGCGAGAAAATCCATGCGGAAATTGTCCTGGATTCAGACGGCAATCTTCTGCAGTTTAACGACCTGAGGGTTCCAAAAGGCAAAAGGCTCGTTCCTCGCGAGATGATTGTTCCCCAATCGGTAAAACGAACGAGTAGTCCTGCGCCGAACTTCCTGTGGGACAATACGTCGTATGTATTAGGGGCGGACAATAAGGGCAAGCCGGACAAGGCGGCTCAATGTTTTGAGCTGTTTTGTGAATTTCACCGGGAATTGCTGAAAACAGAAAAAGAACCGTCTATTCTGGCGTTTCTTGCCTTTCTTTCGAATTGGGACCCACAGCGAGCCCCGTCTTTGAATCATTGGGATGAACTGGCCGGTGGGAATGTTGTGTTCCGGCTGGATGGAGAAAGACAGTACTTGCACGAAAAGACCGCTGTGAAAAAGATCTGGCTCGAGCATAAGAGCCGAAATCAGGAAGGGGTACAAGGGTACTGTTTGGTAACCGGGCAGCAACAGCCCATTGCCCGGCTGCATCCGGCTGTCAAGGGCGTGAGGGATACGCAAAGCAGTGGGGCGGCGATTGTTACTTTCAATCTCGACGCGTTTTGCTCATACGGCAAAGAGCAGAACTTTAATGCCCCCATAGGGGAAATGTCCGCTTTTTCCTATACGACCGCGTTGAATTATCTTCTGGCCAATGACAGCAGACAGAGACTCCAGATAGGGGATGCAACAACAGTTTTTTGGACGGAGCGTCCGTCCCCCGTGGAGGGCCTGTTCGGGATGATGCTGGATCCGAAGGAGGCAGACGTTTCCGATAATGCCGAACTTCGTAAGGTGCTGGAGGCCGTTCGGGAAGGAAGGCCGGTTAACAAGACGGATTCGGATATACGATTTTTTATTCTGGGCCTGTCGCCTAATGCAGCCCGAATTGCCGTACGATTTTGGCATGTCTGTACGGTGGGGGAGGCGGAAGAGAGGATTGGCCAGCATTTTCGGGATTTGAGAATCCGGAAAGATTTTGATTCCGAGCCGGATTTCCCGGGGATTTGGAGGTTGTTGAGAGAGACGGTCAATCAAAAGGCGAGCGATTCGTCTCCGCAGCCGCTTTTAGCAGCATCTTTATTACGCTCTATTCTGGAAGGCACTGCTTATCCAGAATCCCTTTTAACGGCTGTGATCAACCGAATCAGAGCGGAACAATCCCTTAAGGATAAGACTGGCAAACCAATCAACAATGTAAATTATGTTCGAGCAGCTATCTTAAAGGCAATTCTGGTTCGAAAATACAGACTTTCTAAACAAGGAATGGAGGTGTCTATGGCTTTGGACAAGGAAAACAAGAATCCGGCTTATCTGCTGGGACGGCTTTTTGCCGTACTGGAAAAGGTTCAGCAGGATGCATCCCCCGGGATCAATACGACCATTAAGGACAGGTTCTGGGGGGCGGCATCGGCCACTCCGAAGGTGGTATTTCCGCAACTGCTCCGGCTGGCGCAGCATCATCTTGAGAAAGCGGAGTACGGCAGGATGCGGGACAAGCAAATTGAGGAAATTCTGGCGGATTTGTCTGATTTTCCCGCTCACTTGTCATTGGATGAGCAGGGGCTGTTTGCTATCGGATATTATCATCAGCGTCAGGATTTCTTTAAAGGCAAAGAATCTCGGGAAACGAACCAATAAAATTTTTTTGAAAGAAAAGGAGCTATCTTATGAGTAATGTCCTTCAGAATCGCTATGAGTTCGTGTATCTGTTCGATGTCGAAAACGGCAACCCTAACGGCGACCCGGATGCCGGCAATATGCCTCGTATTGATCCGGAAACCAGCTACGGCATTGTGACGGATGTGTGTCTGAAACGCAAGGTGCGAAACTATGTGCAAATGGTTCGGGAAGACCAGCCACCCTACTGCATTTATGTAAAAGAAAAGGCCATTCTGACCAATCAGCAGAAAAGAGCATACGAGGCATTGAAGATTGATAAGGGGAAAACAGCGGCGGATGAGATTGAAAAGGCCAGATTGTGGATGTGCCGCAACTTCTTTGACATACGAACATTCGGAGCGGTGATGTCATTGAAGGAATACAATTGCGGTCAGGTGCGGGGAGCGGTGCAGATGAATTTTGCTCGAAGCATTGATGTGATTTGTCCCCGTGAATTGACCATTACACGTATGGCGGTTGCTACAGAAAAAGAGGCGGAGTCGCAAAGCGGTGACAACCGCACAATGGGTCGAAAGAATATTGTCCCATATGCTCTGTATCGTGCGGAAGGGTATATTTCCGCCTGTCTTGCGGAGCAGACAGGTTTTACGGAAGATGACCTGACTCTGCTGTGGGAGGCCCTGATTAATATGTTTGACCATGATCATTCCGCTGCACGCGGGAAGATGTGTGCACGCCGGCTGATTGTGTTCAAGCATGAAAGCAAAATTGGAAATGCTCCCGCTTATAAATTGTTTGACACGGTTCAAGTCAAGCCGTGTGAGGGGAAACCGCCTCGCAGCTATGAGGATTACAAGGGCAATATTACCGCTCCGTCCGATGGTCCGCTGAGCGGTTTTCCGGGGGTTACCGTGCAGAATCTTTTGTGATAAGGGATGTCTTATGTATGCAGAGGCCGACTATCTTCCGCTTTCCGCCCTGCAGCATTGGGTATTCTGTCCGCGGCAGTGCGGGCTGATTCACCTGGAACAGGTTTGGGATGAAAATCGTCTGACGGCCGAAGGACGCATCCTCCACCAGCGAGTCCACGAGATGTCGGATGAGTTCCGTTCCGACATTTCTATCGTACGGGGACTGAGGATTTATTCCCGCCGTCTCGGGCTGATCGGTCAGGCGGATGTAGTGGAGTTTCACAGGGCTCCGACAGGGATTGCTCTGCCGGATGCCGAAGGAATATGGCAGCCGTATCCGGTTGAGTACAAACGCGGCAGTCCCAAGATGGATGCCTGTGATGAGGTGCAGCTGTGCGCTCAGGCGATCTGTCTGGAGGAAATGCTGGGGATTGCCGTTCCGCAGGGGGCTTTTTTTACGGTCGCCCGAGACGGCGGAAGGAAGTGGTTTTTACGGATGAGCTGCGCAGAAAGACGGAAGAATCGGCGTACCAGCTGCATGAGATGTTTCGACAGGGACGCACGCCGGGTGCTTATTATGAGAAAAAATGCCGGGCCTGTTCTTTGTACAATCTATGTCTCCCCAAAACGACCGGCAGGAGAAAGGACGTTGAGCACTATCTTCAAATGGCCTATGAGCTGCCCCGGGAGGAGATGATTCCATGAAACAGCTCCTCAACACCTTGTTTGTTACAACGCAGGGCGCCTATCTGGCCAAAAACGGCGACACGGTCGAAATTCTGCATGAGCAGCAGACAAAGCTGCGTGTGCCGATTCATACCCTCGGAAGCATTGTCTGTTTTGGGAATGTTGCCTGCAGCCCGTTTTTGATGGGGCTGTGTGCCGAACATAATGTTCCTCTGTCGTTTCTGACCGAGAACGGGCACTTTCTCGCACGGGTACACGGTCCCGTTTCCGGCAATGTTCTGCTGAGAAAAGAGCAGTACCGCCGCTCGGATGACCTGAGGGCCAGTTCAGAAATTGCCCGTTCCATTGTTTCGGCCAAGATCGCCAACAGCCGCATCGTCCTGCTCAGGGCGCTCCGCGACCGACCGCAGACGGAAGGTCGGGAGAAGATTCAAAATGCTTTGGAGGAGATGGGGCGCAATCTGGAGGATTTAAAACGTTCAGGCGATCTGGAGGAAATCCGCGGGCTTGAAGGCATGGCCGCCAACACGTATTTCGGATGTTTTGACTGCCTGATTACGGCCAATAAGAATGCCTTCTTCTTTACGCAGCGGAGTCGGCGTCCTCCCTTGGACCCCGTCAATGCGCTCCTTTCTTTTTTGTACACGTTGCTGGTGCATGATATCCGCTCAGCCCTGGAAGGGGTGGGACTGGACCCAGCCGTTGGGTTTCTGCACCGAGATCGGCCCGGCAGACCCGGACTGGCCTTGGATATGATGGAGGAATTGCGGGCTTATCTGGCGGACCGTCTGACGTTGTCGCTGATCAATCGGCAGCAAGTAAGCCCGAAAGGGTTTGAAAAGACGGAATCGGGAGCTGTTGTGATGGATGAGCAAACCCGAAAAACCGTATTGGTTGCCTGGCAGAAGCGAAAACAGGAGGAGATTGTTCATCCTTTCCTTCAGGAAAAGATACAGATTGGTCTGCTTCCGTATGTTCAGGCCTTGTTGATGGCCCGGTTTCTGCGCGGGGATTTGGACGGGTACCCTCCATTTTTGTGGAGATGACCATTTGGAGATAGAGGTTATATGATGGTGTTGGTAACGTATGATGTAAACACGGAAACACCGGCTGCTCAGAAACGGTTGCGTCAGGTGGCGAAAATCTGTGAAAATCGGGGGCAGCGGGTTCAGAATTCCGTGTTTGAATGTCTGGTTGAACCGGCTCAATGGATAGAACTCCGGCAGAAGCTGATTGATTCGATTGACCCGGCCAAAGACAGCCTGCGGTTTTATTTTCTTGGGAGCAATTGGAAGCGAAGAGTGGAACACGTTGGGGCTAAGCCCGGATATGATCCGCAGGGGCCGTTAATTGTCTAATCTGCTGAACGCGAACGTCAAGTGAACATGAAAAGTCCGGCAGGTTCGCGGATGTTGTAAGTGGTTCTTTGACAAGTAAATACGGGAATTTACGTTTTAAACAGGGGCCCGATGTCCTGAAATTCTGCATAGGTTCGCGAAATCTCTTTGCTAACTCTTTTGAGGCAAAGAGGATAGTGTTTATACGGTCGCCCGCTTCACGCGGGCGTGGATTGAAACGACGGCGCCGGCGTCAGAGGCCTCCAGCGCCAAAGTCGCCCGCTTCACGCGGGCGTGGATTGAAACACTTCGAGTGTCGCTTCGGCGATGAGACCGCTGCAATTGTCGCCCGCTTCACGCGGGCGTGGATTGAAACTCTTTACAATCGAAAACACTGCAAGGGATTAGTCGTCGCCCGCTTCACGCGGGCGTGGATTGAAACGGCTTAAAGGAACGCTTGCGGCGCTGGGGGCTGGGTCGCCCGCTTCACGCGGGCGTGGATTGAAACGTATAGCCAGACAGGCAACCGATATTTGACTAAGCGTCGCCCGCTTCACGCGGGCGTGGATTGAAACGGCTCAGCCGGAGGCAGAGCATTCGGCTCGGAGGGTCGCCCGCTTCACGCGGGCGTGGATTGAAACAGCATCTGCAACAATCCGTCGGCACCGCTGACGCTGTCGCCCGCTTCACGCGGGCGTGGATTGAAACCGGACTCCTGGCGGCGCAATGAATGGTGTTTCGTGTCGCCCGCTTCACGCGGGCGTGGATTGAAACTCTCGATAATTGTATAACGCCCCAACGGAGTATAATGTCGCCCGCTTCACGCGGGCGTGGATTGAAACTTTATATCAAGCGTGTTTACGGGGTAGGGGTCTGTCGCCCGCTTCACGCGGGCGTGGATTGAAACGTAAGGAGATGGCCAAAAGGTGTACAACCCGCCAGGTCGCCCGCTTCACGCGGGCGTGGATTGAAACTCTGCTGTAATACAGTGCGAAAGAAAAAGCCGCTTCATGCAGGAGATTGAGGGCTTGGTGGGAAGGATTCAGAAAGCAGAACTCGTGAAGGACGCTCAAAGCGGAATCGAGGTTGAAGGAGCTGTGAACGTCATCTTCCGGTTCATGCCAGCAGCAAAACATCATACAAACCAGAACGGCGATGTTCGGATTTTTATCAAAAATAGCTATGACTTCAAACGCGAGGGCACAGAGAATCTCTTTCTCCTCATCTGTCAGCTCGCAAGGTTCTTGACAAGACAGCCACCTCGGAAAATCACGACGGATATAGTCAAGCAGATCCTCGAAAACATAGTCTTTTTCCGCCAAGGCAAGAAAGAAACTGTTCAAATATCCGGCTGTCCGGAACAGAGCCAAACAGTTCTTCCTTCAGCAGAAAAGGAATCCGTCGGACTCGTTTCATGATGTCCTGATAATCGTTCATTCGTCATTATTTTCCCGCTGCCTCCGGACGACCCAAATGCATTTCTGACCGAACACCGTCTTGGTTGTAAATCACTATGGTATTGTCCCGATACCAAACCCAGATGTCCTCCCGGTCAAGAGTGCCGAATGAATCTGTCTCTTCTTTCAGCAGATATTCTTTCCTGCATATCCCGTCCGGCATGTATTGTTTTAGAAGATTCTTCTGCCGCACCCACAAACCGCTGTCTGTTAACAGGATATCGATCGGTTCTCTGCCGAACAAAACGGTGGTATTGTCCCACGAAATGCACCAGTTTCCATCCTGCTCTTGATACCGCAGGATGATTCGGCCGTCCGGCCAGGCGCCGATAACAGAAACCGAACGATAAGGATACTCCTGAATTTTTTCTAAAACCGTTCCCGTCAGCCGATACAACGTGCGTTCTCCCGACAAGTATATCTGTCCATCCTCTGTTTGACAGGCTCCCGTTAGTATCTCAGGGCTGTTGAATTCTACTCGGCTCTTGTCATCCAGATTCACTTTTACTCCCCAGAATCGCTGGATGGGCTGTGTTGGTTTCTTCTCAGTTTTTTCTCCCTCCAGCAGCTCCACGCAAAGATAGATTATATCAGCGGAGAACCCTGCCAGTGCATAACACCCCAGAATGCCCCCTTTCTGCGGCGAAAAGACTGTTTCAGTTATTCG
>JAKPDO010000040.1 GCA_029552545.1 Planctomycetota bacterium | reverse complement strand
TTCGATGGTTAAGGCGGCGGCAAACTTTAAAATTCCCGGTAAGCGCGGAAAAAGTTATAAGGACTTGATTCAAACATCAGTAGACGTTTGCCCCGATCTTATTCCGCATATCTTCCAAGAATATGAAATTGATTCGCGAGGCGTAGTCATTCAACGAAGCAGGATTATCCGTTACCGGCCTAGGTTGAATAAATGGGCTTTGAAATTTGAACTTCACATTATTGACGAACAGCTTGATGTTAGCGTTGTCCGGCAGATACTGGATTATGCCGGGCGGTGTGTTGGTATCGGCGATTATAGACCCAAGTTTGGGCGGTTTGTGGTGACAGAGTGGAAAGAGGTTGGGCAGGAATAAGGCGTGGCACGGCGGGGCGTGGCCAGGCGCGGCGTGGTGAGGCGAGGCATGGCCGGGCGAGGCAAGGTAGGGATGAGGTCCGGTATGGCGGGGCGCGGCGGGGCAAGGCTGGCCCGGGCAAGGCAAGGTGAGGTAGGGATGAGGCGAGGTCCGGCTGGGCATGGCGAGGCGGGGCACGGCGCGGCAAGGCTGGGCGAGGCGAGGTATGGCAGGGATAAATCAAAATGCACATAACACACGCCCCGGTAAGCTCAACAGGCAGAGCGTCCGGCTGCAGACCGGAAGGAACCTGGTTCAAATCCAGGCCGGGGCTCCAGGAACCTTAAAGAAAGGAAACCAAATCAGAAAGGAGGTTTGACTCTTTAATGAACGCCATTAAACTCATTGAACTCCAAAACTTCCAATCTCACGTTAAAACTATCATTGAGCCCGCCGGGCCGGGATTTTTAACCGTGGTCACCGGGCCGAGTGACAGCGGCAAAACGGCCATAATCCGCGCGCTTAAGTGGCTGCTCTATAACCAGCCTGCCGGCGCCGACTTTATGCGGACCGGGGCCAGCATGGTGCGGATCAGCGTAAAATTTGCGGACGGGAATATTGTGACCCGGGAGCGGACCGCGGCGACCAACCGCTACAAAATTCTTCAACCAGGAGCAGAGAAGCCGGAAGTTTTCGAGGGATTTGGCGCCACTGTGCCGCTCGAAATCCAGGAAATCACCGGAGTAAGGACCGTGAAAATCGCCGACCTTGACCTGATGCTGAACCTTTCGGAACAGCTTGACGGACCGTTCTTGGGTCAAAAATCAATCTCCAGCCCGGCCCGCGCGAAGATTTTAGGTAAGTTGGCCGGGACTGAGGAAATCGACGTGGCGGCAACCGAAACCGGGCGGGACCTTTACCGGCGGAATCAGGATGAGAAGCGGCTGGCGGCCGAGATTGAGGGGTTGGCTGCACGAATCGAAGAGTTTGCCTGGATTGAGGAGCTGGCGGAGAAGATCGCAGCCCTGGAAAATCTGGCGGCCCGGATTAAAGAGCAGCAGGCCAGGCTTGCCACCTTAGAGCAGAAGCGAGACGAGCTCTTGCAGATTCAGGCTGAAATGAACGCCGCGCAAAAAATCCTGGAACTGTGGGCGGTGCTGCCGAGGGTTGAGGTCGCCGTAAAAAAAGCAGAAGCGGCGGCGGTCCGTTGCAAAGCCCTCAAGACCCTGGGCGTGAAGCTGACGGACATTCAATACGGCATTGAAGAAGCCCAGGAGACGATTTACAAGCTGCGCGGCCTTGAGGCTGCGGAGAAAGTTGTACAACAAACCGCGCAAAAATTTGACCGGGCCAAGCTGCTGCATAATTTGAACATTAA
>JAKPDO010000025.1 GCA_029552545.1 Planctomycetota bacterium | reverse complement strand
GATCGTGCGTCAAACCGATCCGAAAATCCCGATGCAGCTTGTCAGATTGCCGCCGGTTATGTTAGACTGGTTGGGACCCGATTATATGACCAAAGAAGAATATGCACTGCGGGGGTACGATCTACCATGGCTTCCCTCATTCTGCAAAACTTTTCGACCGCTGCCTCCTTCCATATATTTGCCCTTTTGTCAAATCCGGCGGGGTAAAAATCTCTGTATGCCGCCCAGCCGGCTCCTACACAAAACGTTCAGAAACCATAACAATTTTTCTTTTATCGGACCTCGCTGATTTTCCCTCCTAAGCCCTTAAGTTTTATTGATTTACCACTCTTTTTCGCGTAAAATGCAGCTATATACTTGCGGAGAATTTATGCAGATTCTACCTCAATGGGGCCAGAAACTTTTTAGGGAGAAATCTATGAACCGAGCTGGGAGGCCGAATTCAAACAAGGAAAAACTTTCTTCCGCTTACAGACAGACCAAAGCCGTACAGACAACAGGATTTGTTTGCGGCTTTGTATTACTCCTGTGCGGACTTTCGTTCGCCGCCAAAGAAGAATTCGCGGAACCTGCCGTCAGCAGCGAACAGGAAATCCTCGAGACAATCGCTCAACAGGAGAAAACCGCTGAGGCGAAAAAAACGGAACCCAAAGGGAAAGTCGCTCCTGAGATGCTGGTGAATTCTCTGCCTGCAGATGATACACCTCGCTACTCCATCCGGCAGATTCAGATTCAGGGAAATCAGATTCTGACAACATCAGAACTTCTTCGAAACATCCCCGCTGTCTTTGACAGCACCGGACGTTACCAGCTTCCTGCAGAACCGGCTGCTCTTTATGACTTTCGGGAAATCCGTCTGCTGGCCGCCGAGCCGGAAACCCCTCGCACGGTTTCCGCACGCTCCATTCAGGGTTTCACCCAATACATCCTTCAGGTCTATCAGCGGCACAACTATGCGGGCATCTATGTGTATGTCCCTGCGGAGGCCTTCGCTCCGGAAGGAGCAATCCGACAGGGAATCCTGCCGATTCGAATTCTCGAAGCCGAGGTTCGCAAGGTCAGCAGTCAGACGTTCACCCCCAATCTCCAGCCGGCTTCTCAAACCTACTTGCGGGAAGGGTTGATGGAGGACTGGTCCCCTGTCAAAAGCGGTTCCGTTCTGAATCAGAAAAAACTCAATGATTTTCTCGGCGTGATGAACCTGAACCCGGACCGCTATGTATCCGCCCTGATCAGCAAAGGCACCGAGCCCAACGCCCTGTCTGTTCAGTACAATGTCTATGAAGCCAATCCCTGGCACTGGTTCCTCCAGGTGGACAATTCCGGAACAGACGACCGACAGTGGGCCCCGCGGCTCGGCCTGATTCACACCAACGCCCTCGGATTTGATGACCGGTTTACCGCCATCTACCAGGCCAAGCCCGAGCACGGTTTCGAAGATGAATTCTCCGTGTACAGCAGCTACGACTTTCCGCTGCTGACACCGTTCCTGAGGGCCAGTCTGTTCGGGGCCTACAGTGAATACAACAGCCAGGGACTGGGCACATTCGACTTCCTGGGACGCGGCTATTTCTACGGCACGCAGCTTCGCTGGCACACCCTCCAGCACAACGGCTGGTTCTTTGACGTAACCGGCACCCTCATTCAGGAGGAAAGCCGCACCAGTCCGCTGCTTGTGCAGACTTCCGAAGTCCGGATGGACTTGTGGGGCTGGGGCGCGGAACTGTACAAAACCGAAGACCGCGCGGAGACGTTTGTGGGCTTTTCCCAGCTGCAGTCGTATGAAACATCCGGCGACTTCCTGACCGTCCGCGGTTCCGGAGCCGCCGATGAGGACTTCGCTGTATATACCACCACCCTCCGCCACAGCCGGTATCTCGACCCGGGCAAAGTTCACCGGCTCAGCAGCTCTTTTTCCTGGACAACCTCCGACGGCCGGCTGGTTCCTTCGCGGATGTCGGCCTACGGCGGAATGTACACGGTTCGCGGCTATGATGAGTATGAAGTCATTGCCGACGGAGGCATCCTGGCTTCGCTGCAATACGAATATGATATTGTTCAGGCCGACCGGGCCGGCTACGGAACCGACCAGTCCGGAACGCCTCAGCCCAAGCCGTTCCTGCGCAAACTGGCACCGGCTGTATTCATCGATTACGGTCAGGCCCGAATCGAAGATGCCCTGCCTTTGGAAACCACAGACACTGAACTGTGCTCCGTCGGCGGCGGAATCATCACTGAACTGGGCAATCATTTAACCGGCACGGTCTATGCCGGATATCCGTTAATTGCAACAGAAAATACCCGAGAGGGAAAAGGTCGGCTTCACGCCGGCATTTTGATACGATGGTAAAACTCAAATCATACGGGAAGGGAAAAACATTTTGAACAGAGGTTTTTTTAATTGAGGGGAATACAATGAAAACTCTTGCTCAATTTCTTTTCGGTCTCACTGTCCGTCAGGCAACTTCTCTTCTGCTGATTGTCTGCATGCTTCATCTGAACGTCTCCCAAATCCGGGCGATGAGCGGAGCGGACCCGCAGACCGGCAATGTCTCTGTCAGTCCCATCGCCGCCGAGGGAGTCACCACCGTAACAGTCAATGCCGGCGCGGGGGCCGCCAAAGCCGTCATCAACTGGCAGGACCTGAACATCAGCGACAAGCAGACTTTGCAGTTCGTCCGGGACGGCGGTGCTTTTGTCGTCCTCAACCGGGATTTGCAGTCTTCGGCCACCCGAATCGACGGCACCATTCTGGGCAATCAGGGGCATATTATTATCGTCAACCAGAACGGTGTCATTTTCGGTCCGTCTGCTTCGGTCCAGGCCGCCAAATTCACCGCCGGCGCCATGACTATCAGTGATCAGGACTTCCTGACAAACGACAACCTGAAGTTCATCGTCACCGACGGAGCCGTCAAAAACCTCGGCACCATTACCGCTGAGCAGGTGGCTCTGATTGGGCGGGAAGTCATCAACCGCGGAATCATTCAAACTCCGGCCGGCGGCTTTGTCCTGCTGGCCTCGGCGGATGAAGTGTACCTGGCCGAAAGTCAAACCAGCCCCGTGCGGGTCCGGCTGGCTTCCGCTCCGGAAACTTCGGCTCTGGCGGTGAACGAAGAGGGCGGAAAAATCGAAGCTCCGGCCGGCACCATCATTCTGGCCGCCGGCGACCTGTATGTGCAGGCCCTCGATGACCTCAAAGGGCTGGGGGCTTCCGTGCAGACCGAAACAGGCCGCGTCGGCCAGTTCGGCACAGTGTCTGCGGATGCCCAAGAGGGTGACGGCGGCCGGGTTGCCCTGACGGCCGGCGAAGCGGTCGTTCTCGGCTCTGAGAGCATCACCTCCGCCAATGCCGCCGAAAACGGCGACGGCGGACAGGTGATTGTCTTTTCTCCGCAGGCCGCCCTCTTCAGCGAAGGCGCTCAAATCCAGGCCAAAGGCGGTTCCGAATCCGGCGACGGCGGTTTCGTTGAGGTCTCCGGTCGGCAGGCAATCGAACTGTGGGGGCATGTGGACACAACAGCCGTCAACGGAAAGACCGGAACATTCCTGATAGACCCCTCAAATATCCAAATCGATTCAGTCACTAGCCCTAATATGACGTGGAACGGTTTCCAGTTCTCCCAGAACGGAACATGGTCTTCCACACAGCATCTCAGTTATGCCTGGATACAGAACCAGCTGGCCTTAAGCAATGTGGAAATAACAACCCACCCGGGCGGAACCGCCGCTCAGCAGGGCTGGATTTGGGTTCGCCATTCAATTCTCTGGGACACCGACACTTCTCTGACCCTGAACGCTAACAGCAGAATCTGGATCGAAGCCCCTATCACCAATAGCGGCTCCGGTGCCTTTTCTGCCGTCACAGATGGACTGAACGCTCCGGGCGGAAGCATCTACGTCCGGGATGACATCACTGCCGGAAGCATTCGGCTTAACGCCGGCGATCCAACACTCACAACGGACATCAAGTCTCACGTCTTTATTGAAAATGGTTCCAATCTTACCGCCACAGAAGGCAATCTCGAAATTGCCGCTCGAGAAAACATCTCCATTGACGGAAATCTTCAGGCCAATCAGGGTTCCGTTCTCATTCAAGCGGATTCCGATCTGCTTGGTTTCGGAGACATCACGGCTTCCGGGACCATAGACAGTGCACAGAATACTGAACTGACCGGACGCAACATCACAGTGAACCAAATCAGCGCCGGCGGAGATATCGTTCTGAAAGGATGGGAAGATGTCGGATACGGCGGAGGAGTGGTCACAACAACCGGCGACATTAACAGCGCTTCCGGAAACGTTGATATCTCCATCAAAACAACTCCCAACATTGGCGGCAAGTTTGTGGAATCGGTCAATTACGACCCCGATGGTCTCATTCGTCTGGGCGGCAATACATATGCCGCAGGCGACATCAACCTCCACAATAACACATGGGTCAATGGAAACGGAGAACAGATTCTTGTAGCAGGAAGGTCTCTCCAGGCCGAAGGTTTCGTCCGCAAATGCACCGCCGGAGACCTCTGGCTTATTGGGTTGGGATTCGACGAACTGTATCGCTCCATCGACCTGCTCTATAACGATTACGGCCCGGCCCTCAGCACGCATCAGGGAAATCTCTGGGTCATCGGCCAATATGATATCCAGGTTGCCGGCGATGTGACCACCTTCGGTCCGGATTGCTGCGGCTGGTCGCCCACACCCGGCTGTTTTTATGGTGTCTGGCCCACCGGCGGAGTCCTGCTTTACTCCATGACCGGACGTATTTACACCGATGACCTGGACGGCCTGAACGTGAACATCACCGGCAGTTCAGACCACTGGGCCGGCTTGGGTGTCTTTAATCCGTTGTATTACTTCAATTCCGACACCCAGTACGAGCAGTTCGACCGGCTGGCCATCGCCATCATCAGTGCCGATGACCTTGTTCTCGGCCCCTTCGGTTCTCTGAATGCCTTCGGAAGATACTATGACGATGTCGATGACCGTGACTCACTTCTTCTGGTGGACGGGCCCGCGGAAATCGGCGGCTATGACCGCAATCCGGGCGAGCCGTTCGATGCCGCCATCTATACAGCCAGCACCGCCGGCAATGTCACTATCGATATGAGCACCCAGATTCGCTCCTGCCAAGCGATGCCGGCATTCTACGCTCTGATGGTCGATGAAGGTTCCGATGGAAAAGTGCCGGTGGACGAATCCGGAACGGCTAAAGGTGCGATGGTCATCGATGCCTACGATACCATCACCTTCGGAACCAACTTCAAAAACTCGCTGGCCGGCAACGGTATCACCAGCGACGTCGGCGACCGCCTGGAGGTTGTCTCCCGCATCACTGAGTGGCTCTCGGACGCCTACGGACGGCTGCCTTATGCCGACCCGGCGGAAGGAGAAGGCACCTTCCCGGCCGGCTACAACTATGTTTTCCGCGGAGCCGGTCTGGAAAATCCGGACATTACGGACGGCCGGGCCTGGGTCCTTGAAGACCCGGCTCCCGCCGGCGAAGTCGCCCCGCTCTATCGGCCCGAAGAACCGCGTCTGGGCGGCTGCCCGGTTGAGATGGACGCCGCAGCAGCGGAACTGGGCATCCATTCCGACCAGCTCCAGGTTGCTATCGCCAACTCACTGGCACTCAACCCAACCCTGAACCCCTGCAGCGCCTGCGCCCAGTTGATTACAGCTGCCAATATCCTCAAAGACAGCGAGCGGATGGCGGCCGTTGCAGCCGTTTTTGAGCAAATCGCCCCGGCGGATATGCCCTTTACACCCGAAATGGGAGCCGCTATCGCCTCGGCCTTTTCCCAGAATGCTCAAACCGACAGCCGCTATGCCTCTGCGATGGAGTTTGTGGATGCCTTTGTCCGGTATGTCACCGTCCTCGACCGTCAGATTCAGGCCCCCATCGGTGACCCGGTTGCCTTCGCCCTGAACCGCTACGGCACCTCGCTGCTGGAAACCGGCAACAGCAACATCACAGCTTACCTGCTGATGCAGATTCAGCGGTAAATAACGTTCTATACAAAAAAAGCCCTTCGGATTTTCAACCTCCGAAGGGCTTTTTATTTTTTACCCTTGATTATCTGTATTCCTGTATTCTTATTTTTGATACGCTACCGGCACCAGACACAAAAACCGAGCGGGCATCGAAGAGGACAGATTCCGAAACTGATGCACTTCATTAGCCGCCACCAACAGGGCATCGTGGACCTTCAAGGGAACAGGTCCATCCTCCCGAACGACAGCAACCTCGCCCGCCAGCACCACGACCTCATGCTCAAAATTGTGCTGATGATAGGGAGTATGCCCACCGGGACCGACTTCAAATAGCCGCATCGCAAAGGTAGGCGCTTTATCCTTCGGCCCGAAAATCACTCGCACTTTTACATCCTTCGCCCCTTCCATCTGAACCGCTTCTGCCGGCACACTCTCGATATTTTTAATAATCATTGGGTCGTTCCTTTCCTCGCCTGTATACGTGGGTGCCTTGTCTAACCTTTTCCTGTCCGAAACTGTCTCAAATTGTTTATCGGACTATCCGCTCTATTTTCATTCTTTTTTCAGCAGAGAATCACACCCAAGTTAAGCCATTTGCCTATTTTGTCGTCCTCTCAAGTGTTATGTAGATTTTACACAGGATGGGCAAAACAGGCAAAAGAAAGGATTCAATTTATGCGGACCTTCAAAAACATATTCCGTTGGGCAGGTCTGATGCTCCTTATCTTCTCCGCACCTCTTTCTGCCTCGTTTCAGCAGGACCAACCCCCTTCTCGAAAGCTCCGTAACATCGCCCGCCTTTATATGGCCTACGGCCAGTATGATAAAGCCGAAGGATATCTGCTGCGTGCTCTTCAACATAGTAGGTCCGATGACGTCTCAGACAGCGAAAGAGCTATCTGCATGATCGATTTGGCAACTCTTTATTCGTATCAGGACCGTTTGGCGGAGTCCGAAGAACTCTTCTGGAGGGGGTTGGCCGCCCAGCAAAACGCACTCGGGCCCGACCATCCATACGTGGCCCATACCCTTCGGAATCTGACGGCGGTCTATATTCGTCAGCATCGCCTCGACCGAGCGGCGGAGACTCTCGAATGGGCCTTTGACATCATTCTGAAACATCACACACCCGACAACCGAATTGTAACCCCTTTTTACATTGATCAAGCCGTTCTTCTCACTCAAATGGGGGCTTGGGACGAGGCCGAAGCAATCTTTGCAGAAATGCTCGAGAAAGTAACAGCGGAATTCGGACAGAACCATCTTTATACCGCCCAGGTTCGAAAAGGACTGGCCGAATTATACCTCGAAACCGGACAATATGAACTTGCTGCACAACAGCTCCAGCAGGTTTTAGCTGTCCAGCAGACAATTTACGGCCAAACCCACCGAACTCTGCTGGATTCCTATCTGCTTGGGGCAAAAATCTGCCGCCTTCAGGGCGATTTGCAGCAAATGCAGACCTACTTCGACAAGGCCTTATCGACCGTAATCCCCTCCGGCGACACCGTGTCAGTGGCCCGACTTTATGAACAAATAGACAAAATCCGTTCTGACGACTTTATCATCGCTGCCGCCGCCGCAAGACCTATCTCCTCTTCTGAAACTGCCGGTTAATCACACCAGACATCCTCTGCACCCTGGATTCTCTCTTTTTTTGAACACCCCATATATTGTGCGTTGTCTATTTCCCCTATTTCCCCAAAAACAGACAGTTCTTCTTTTAAATTAGGCCAGGTAAAAATCCTGCTATCAGACTTATCGACTTGATTTTCTGACAAAAAGAGTACAAATCTATATGAAATATCGTTTCTCAAAACTTGCTCCTTTTTTTAAAGATTCAAACCTTATGACGCCGATAACAGCATAGTCAGCGAGAAAAAACAACCCGACGCAGCAACCAGACATACAATATATTGTGGTCTTCTGGAAATCAGAAGAAAACCTCCTCAAAAAAGGATTTGAGGGACCCGAAAAACGGCTCCGAAAAGCCGGGAATCTTCAGGTCCGATAAGGAATGTCGGAGAACGATTCCAAACCCTGTCAGGTCGTAAAAATGCAAAAGAAAATGCATCAGCAAAGTTCAAACAGCCGACGCGTACCGGAAATGAACGAGACCTCCGGGCAAGAATGGGTGAACCTCGACCTCGATGACCTGTTGCAGGAGCCTCTACTGGAACATCTCCAGGCCAACCCCATTGGACGGCTTCTGCAATTGATTGCCTCCCTGCCGGAAGTTCGCCAGGAAAAAGTACTCCGTGCCCGAAGGGAAATCGCAGAAAACAGCCCGGATATGGAACGTCGGCTGGATGCGGCCTTAGACCGCATTCTTGAAGAATTAATTATCGAAGAGTAGCCGCTTGGCTGTAAGCAACGGCTATGTGCAGACGAACCTCTGTCCGCCGCAGTTTTTCTTTTTTTTCAAAACCCGCCCTTTTTTACAGCCGAATGCTTAATCCGGCTCAGGCGTATCCAAATCCACCGGCTGGTATCCCGGCTGTTTGGATTTTTCGACCTCCTGATGATAGGCCGCCAAGATGGCATCCTGAATTTTTTTCCGGCAGGCCGCATTAATGGGGTGAGCAATATCCGCATGAAGCTTCATCCGCCCCTGCTGGTCCTGTTTGACCCGATTGTCCTGCAGTTTCGCTCCGCAATTGCTGCAGAACTTGGCCTTTAAGCTGTTTTTGCCGCCGCATTTGCCGCAGTGATCGGACATCTTCCGGGACGGCATCGCCACAAAAAGCCCCCCCGCTCCTTCAATAATCTTGATGTCCCGCACGACGAACTCATTATCGAGCGTCATCGAGCAGAACGCCTTCAGCCGATCATCCTGATTGGCCACAAGTTTGACTCTGACTTCGCTGATTTCCATAAGGGTGCCTCACGAACAAATTACCATCTATTGTTGTTGACAATCCGGCAAAGAATGCCGAGATTCCTGTCAAGAAGTTGCCGGCAGGTTTGGATTTTGGCGTCGCAGTCTTTTTCAAAGAGCATAAACATTGCCGAACCGCTTCCGCTCAAACAGACCTTTCGTGCACAGAGCCGCTCAACCTCGCCCTTCAGGTCCGCCAGCTCCCTGTGCAAATGGAAACAGCTTGTCTGAAGCATATTTGCGCATATTTTAGCCAGAGAATCAATACTCTTTTTTGAAAGTGAATCATTTATTTGTTCCCGCAAAGTCTCAAAACGTTCGGGGTCATGGATATAATTTTCATAAACCATTTTCGTAGAGACACTTACGTTTGGAACAATCAAAAGAGCCCTGAAATCCGGAAAATCAGGGATTTTTTTGATTTTTTCGCCCCTTCCGGTGCAGAAAGCAACCGGCCCATCAAGGAAAAACGCCACATCACTCCCAAGACGACACGACATATCGAAAATTGCCCCTTCCGGCAGATTCAGCTGAAAAAAACGGTTCAGTCCCAGCAAAGCCGCCGCCGCATCACTGCTGCCGCTTCCCAGTCCGGTACCCGCCGGGATATTCTTGCAAAGTGTAATCCGCACGGGCAGCGGCCTTCCGATATGGCCGCAAACCTGCTGCCAGGCCTTCCAGACCAGATTGTCAGGCCCTTCCGGCACCGCGTAAGGCCCCCGGCAAATCAGTTCAAGCCCATCGCCGCAAGACGGTTCCAGCAGCAGTTCATCCATCCAGTCAATCTTGGCCATCACCGTTTCCAGCTCGTGATAACCGTCCGCACGCCGGCCCGCCACCAGCAGCGACAAATTGATTTTCGCCGGTGCCCGCACCAGAAGTCCCTTTTCTTTTTGCTCGAACTGACTGTACTGCTCCGCCGCTGCATTCATCGTGTTCTCCTTGACTTTTCCGGAAGCAGTATATATTATCCCCGCAAAAAGAAAAGAGTTCTGCAGGAGCCGGCTTTGGAACAAACACAATCTGCATCCGCAAATCCGCCGTCATTGCCATGGTGGCACTGGCACCGCCGGCTCTATAACTGGGTGATTCACTTTGCCGAGACTCCGCATGGCGAAAAAGCACTCTTCCTGCTCAGTTTTGCCGAATCCAGCTTCTTTCCCATCCCGCCGGATGTACTTTTGGCCCCGCTGACCCTCGGAGCCCCCCGCAAATGGTTTCGATTCGCCCTGTCCTGCTCCATCGCCTCCGTCCTCGGCGGCATTCTCGGCTACGCCATCGGGATGTTTCTCTGGTCGAGCATCGGCGGCTGGGTGATGACGCATTTGGCCCCGCTGGGATTTACGGAAGCCAACTTTGCCGCGTTTCAGAGATGGTATGACCGGTATGATTTCTGGATTGTCTTTACCTGCGGATTTACCCCGCTGCCCTATAAGGTGTGCACGATTACGGCCGGGATTGCGCAAATCAATTTTGCGGGGTTTGTGATTGCCTCACTGATAAGCCGTTCAGCCCGTTTTTTCCTGATTGCCGGGCTGTTCGGCTGGAAAGGTCAGGCCATCCGTCCCTTCATTGAAAAATATTTCAACTGGCTGTCTTTGGCCTTTATCATCCTGCTGGCCGGCGGCTTTGCCGCCCTCAAACTCTTCCGCTGAACCGCCGAAGGTTTTCATACCCCCATGGGTCGAGCCAATTGAGCGGGTTGTTGCTGACATAGGCATACAGGTTCATCCCATCGATGTACCCCGCTGGATCGGGCTGGAGAGTTTCGTATTACTTCGTCGCTTCTGTTCTTTGTTTTGGACTCATCATGCGGGTAATTCCCACAAAAGATATTGCAATGATACCTGGAATAGTCAACAGCATAAGATTGCCGAACAAATCCGTCAAAAAGAGACACAGAACAACCTCTGCCATCGCAGCCAGCAGCCCAACGATTAGGCCCCAGATGGAAAAAGATATTTTCAGAATCTTCTTTGAAAAAAGCAGCCCTACCAGCCCCCCAGCGGCATCCCCAAAATCAGCCCCAATAAAACATCCGAACGGTCCCCCAGCCCCAACAAATACCACGAAAGGCTGCTGAGTAAAATCCCGCCCAACACAGAACTAAGAAAACAAATAAGAATCTCAAAGAAATACAAATGCCGGCGATTTGCTTTCATGAATCAACATCCCTTCGAGGCGGAAAAACTACCCCCAAAAACAATTACGCATAGCCGAGCAGGGTCGGACAAAGACCAATAATGAATCTCGTTTTCCAATCCAATTCCTGAAAAAATGCCCTTGCTATAATCAAATAACCAATAAATCCCAAAAGAGGCGAAACATAAATCCACACCTTCAACCACATCGGACGGGGCTTCTTCTCTGTGTTGCTCATTTTACGGCAGTTTCCCTAAAACGATCCCGAAGAAGAATTCTGATTCACCATAAATCCTGAATGAACAGGATAAGATTTCCCAAAAAAAGCACAAGACCGACGACAATCGCAACTCTATTTTTCACAAACAACCCATATACGAATGCCGTCAAACCAAGAACGAACATAAATGCATTGTTCACCATAAGCACAGAATCAAGATCGATAACCATTTTTACATCTCCGTTTTTCGGTTTTGCCAACAACCGCCAAAAACTGAACATCCCCTTTTCCTCAGAGTTCAGCGGCTGCTGTTTTTTGTTTCTGCGATGTCGGCAACTGCTTCTCCTGCAGACTGCAGTGCGGATACCGCCGAGATTGAACCCTCCACTATTTCGAGTCCCGTTTGGGCTTGGCTAAGCCCATAAACTGCTTGCCCCATTCCCACTGCAGAATTGACGATTGTCCCGATTTTTTGTCCGGCGTCTGGGGTGCCTGCTATTCTTCCTACAGCAAGACCTACTGCTTCAGCATAAGACGCAGGAATACGATTCGCAGCGCTGAGTTTGGCAGGATTGACACCAGCAATGATAACCTGGGCACTGCCTGCTCCAACAGATATTATACCTCCGGACACCGCCGAAGCGCCAATGAGTGGAATAACAGTCCCTCCTGAACCTATAACAGCCGCGGCTCCACTGGTTAGGTACGAGACTCCCCGACAAATATTCTGGATTCCTGTGGTGTATTTCTCGGGAGGTATCATCGCATTAACAACCCTTGCTGCCGTCCTAACCGCTTTATCCCGACGGCTCATATACTTTTCTGTCTGCAAAAGCCCCCATGGGTCGAGCCAATTAAGCGGGTTGTTGCCTACATAGGCATACAGATTCATCCTATCGATGTACCCCGCCGGGTCGGGCTGGAGAAAACGGCCCAGCTGCGGCGAATAATCACGCATCCGGGAATAATACAGCTGTGCTGTACTGTCCCACCGCCGGCCCAATCGAAAATTGAAAATTGAAAATCGGCAATCTGAACCCCCTCGACCCGTACGGAGCATCTGCATAACTTTGCACAATCCAACTCCGCTCGCCTGTTGTGCAAAAACTGAACCGGACATTATTTTCCGCCGGATTTCCGCAAAACCTCCCTTTTCAGGATAGACTCCGTCCCCGTGGGTGCAAGAAAAGGGAATTCTTCCAATATAAGGACTCCTTATCCGTCTGCCCTGGCCCTGATTTTCTCCTGCCTAATTGTTTACGACCGACCGCTTTGGTGCGTACTCTCGAAGTTTGCGATTATAATTACCCCGCCCCCGTCCGAATCCGTCAAGAAAAAACCAAAAATTTAAACTTTTCTTCACCACCGGGCAGAGTGCCAACAAAGAGTGTCAACAAATGGTTTGATGATATAGGGTATGTATTCAGGAAGGTTTTGCGGCTGCGGCGGCCGGACTGGGCAGGCCCTCCGGATGAAAATGCAGTCGAAGCAGGGCCGCAAGCATCATAAAGTCTAGATAATAGTCCATCGCCTCCGGGTCGGCCTTCAGCCATTTTTCCAGCCGGCGCACAAAACGGTCCTCCAACACACCGTCCTGCAGCTTCAGCAGCAATATCCCCAGCCGTTCCAGCCGCGGCGACGGCGGCGGTACCGGTTCAATCACCTCAGAAAGCAGATTGTTCAGCTCGTCAATCTGCGACTGAATCGACTGAAGTTTTTCCGATTCCTTTTCCAACCCTTTTCCTTCCTTTTGAATTCGAAAGCCGGCTGATTCGGCCGGATACACTCCTTAGGTATTATCGGCTAACAAACCGCCCCTCTGAACCGAAAAGATAGACCGCAAACCAAGAACCGGATAATATCAATCTGCTTTGCCTTCTTTTTTTTCAGCATTCCAGCGTCTTGCCGTCCAGCACCTTCCACGGCAGGCCGTAGCGGTTCAAATCCTCCATAAACGGGTCGGGGTCAAACTGCTCCATATTAAAGACCCCCGCTCCCTTCCACTTGCCCTCGAGCATCATCTTGGCTCCAATCATAGCGGGCACACCGGTTGTGTAGGACACCGCCTGCGCGCCGACTTCGCGGTAGCATTCCGCGTGGTCACACACATTGTAAATCATCATCTGACGCCGCCGGCCGTCTTTAACCCCGTCGAAGATGCACCCGATGCACGTCTTGCCCTTGTATGTAACGCCCAGCGAGCCCGGGTCCGGCAAAACGGCCTTCAGAAACTGCAGCGGAATAATCTTGTGCCCCTCATACTCCACCGGGTCGATCCGAGTCATTCCGACATTCTGCAGCACCCGCAGATGCGTCAAATACTGCTCGCCGAAGGTCATCCAGAATCGAATCCGCTTGAGCCCGCGAATATGCTTGACCAGCGACTCCAGCTCCTCGTGGTAGAGCAGATACGATGCCCGCGGCCCAACCTCCGGATAGTCGATATCCTTGCGGACGCTCATCGGCTCAATCTCAACCCATCGGCCGTTCTCCCAGTATTTGCCCTTCTGGGTAATCTCGCGAATATTAATCTCCGGATTGAAATTGGTTGCGAACGGATGTCCATGCTCGCCCGCATTGCAGTCCACAATATCCACATAGTGAATCTCATCATAGAAATGCTTCTGGGCATAGGCGCAGAAGACATTCGTCACGCCCGGGTCGAAGCCGCTTCCCAGCAGGGCCATAATGCCCGCCCGTGCATACCGGTCATGGTAGGCCCACTGCCATTTGTACTCGAACTTCGCCTCGTCCTTCGGCTCATAGTTGGCCGTATCCAAATAATGGGTCCGCGTCGCCAGACACGCCTCCATAATCGGCAAATCCTGATACGGCAGCGCTACGTTAATCACCAGCTTCGGCTGATGCTTTTGAATCAGCGAGGACACCTGTTTGGCGTCATCCGCATCTACCTGCTCGGTGACAATCGGACGGCTGATTTCCGAAGCAATCTTATCGCATTTGGCTTTGGTGCGGCTGGCCAGAACGATTTCGCTGAAAACCTGCGGCACCTGGGCACATTTTTTTACGACGACGTTCCCTACTCCGCCGGCACCGATAATCAACACCTTCGCCATAAAAACCTCTTCAAAGTAATCCTGATTCCATTTCTCTGCTTTTGTCTTTTCGAAAATATAACGCCATATAACGAAAAAGCCAGTTTTTTCCCATTGAACTTTTCTTCCTTAAACTTATCCTATAACCAAACCGGTTTGTTTGAAATCAGGGAGGATTATATGAAAAAAAGATTGCTCCTTGTGCTGCTGATAGAGATTTGCGGGTGTTCAAATTATCAGGCTGCGCGGGTTCCGCAGCCCCCCGGATCTTATATCCCGGCCATTTACGCGGCCGCCCAGATTAACGACGCCCCAACCCGCAATCAGGCCCTTCGCAATCTGGCTTACCGCAAAGACCTTACGGAAAAAGAATTGGAATACCTTGTGAATCTGCTCGCGATTCGAAAAGGAACCAGCAAACAGATAAAGGATGTGCTGCTGACCGTTCTGAACAACCCGTCTGCAACATTTCAAACCAAACAAAGAATTTCGGTGGTACTGCCGAACTTAGGGCTTCTCCCGCTGGATCAAAAAGAAATCGTGGATGCTTTGGCGGCTAAAGCCGATAGGAAACAAGCTGCTGACGAGACCCTATCAAAGGATTAGAAAAACCATTCCCCTTTCCTTGTGATTGGAGCTGGCGGGAATCGAACCCGCATCCCCGCGATGCGACCGCGGTGTACTCCCATTATACGACAGCCCCTCTGCCGACTTTGCTAACACTATACCAGAGCGATTCTTAAAATCAAATGCTTTTTCCCCTCCAATTCACCATTTGTGGAAAAACGGCTGAGAATCCCAGGCCGCTTTCAAACCTAAAACCCGAAACAACAATCGTCGGCTGCGTGGCATCCACCCACGTCGGCTGCAGCCGCAAATACGTAATCAGCGGTTCATCCGCAAAGTTCAAAATCTGAAAAACATAACTGCCGGCGGCCGGCTCCATCATCACAATCGGCATCGGTGTAAACAGCATCAGATGCGTGGACGGTTCATTGTCATCTCCCCAGAAATTGGTCTTGCTACGGAGGCATCTCCTTTCGAATTTTTTAAGTTTTGCATAACACTATAATTATTTCTAATAGTACGCCCAAAAAATATTTCTTTTCAGAAAAACTAAAGGCCCGAATAGAACGAGATGCCTAAAAACCCCACTTTTCAAAACAGACAATTTTCTCCAGCGAAAGCCGTTGGGGGCTTTTCCACTCATCCGCCGGATATCCGAGCGTCATCAATTCCACAAGTACAGCATCCGTAGGGATTTGCAAAATTCTGCGCACCTCGTGCGGCAGAAATGAACCAATCCAACACGTTGCCAGACCCAATTCGACCGCTTCCAGTGCTATATGCTCCAGGGCGATAGAGACATCAATCGGTGCAATGGGCTGGCCGCACCGCATCATATAGGAACTGATGGAGCAGGCCGCTATCACGACCGGTGCCTGGGCCACAAAGGCCTGATTATAGGCCGCCTGGGCCAACTCTCTACGCTTCTGCTCCTCTGTAACAACGACAAAACGCCAATCCTGAAGATTGCGGGCGGACGGAGCCAGCCGTGCTGCCTCCAAAATCCGCATCAGTTTCTCCTTTTCAACCGGTTTTGAAAGATAAGCCCTGCAGGAATAACGATTTTCAATCGCCTTCATCACGTCCATTTTTCTCCCTTTCTCAACAAAAACGGCTCTATTTTACCCCAACAAAAAGAACCCCAAAATACACCCAATTAAGAAACAATTTTTTCTTACAGAAAACCTTTTTTTGAAGTATCTTATCGGCTTAACAGCGAAGGAACAAGAACCATGAGTTTGTTTCTGCTTTTTGGAATACTTTTAGGTATTCTTGCTTTCGGTCTGTCCGCGGGCCTTACAGCCGTAGTCCGGCGGCTGGCAATCCGCATCGGCTTTGCGGCATACCCGCAGGCAGACCGCTATCATCAGTCTGTCGTTGCCTTGGGGGGCGGAATTGCCATTTTCGGCACTCTGCTGCTCCTGCTCTCGGCCGCTCTCCTATTCATCCAGTTCGGCTCTTCCCAAATCAGCAGGTCGTTCCCTTCCCTTGTTCCTTATATAGAGGGATTCAGGACCAAACGTGTTGATTTGCTGCTCGTTCTCGCATGTGCGCTTATTTTGCATATTATGGGGCTGTGGGATGACAAAAAACGGCTTGGACCTCTTTCGAAGCTTACGGTGCAAATCCTTGTTTCCGCCGCGGCCGCAACCCTGGCGGATATACGCCTGGAATTCTTCATCCAAAATCGACTGATTACGATTGTTCTGTCTGTACTGTGGATGGTCATTTTGATTAATGCCTTCAACTTTCTGGATAATATGGACGGCGTTTCCGCGGGTATCGCAGCTATTACAGCAGCCGTTCTGCTGACTGCGGCCGTCCGAAGCGGGCAGGTCTTTATCGGAGGATTGGCCGTTCTCCTGTTGGGAAGTCTGCTCGGATTCCTGGTCTTCAACTTCCCTCCCGCAACAATCTTTATGGGAGATGCCGGTTCGCTGGTTATCGGCTTTTTCGTAGCCGTTCTCACTTTACGAACAACCTATTATAATCCGGCCCTCGAATTGTCCCTCAGCGCCGTTTTTATGCCGCTGGTTGTTATGGCTGTCCCTTTGTATGATTTTGCCAGTGTCGTTTTTCTCCGCCTCCGTCAGGGCAAAAGCCCTCTGATAGGGGATACACAGCATTTTTCTCATCGGCTCCGCCGGCGGGGACTGTCCGACAGACAGGTGGCTTTGACGCTTTATCTGGCAACCCTGTGCACATCCGCCGGAGCCGTTGTCCTGCAGAAAACAGACTGGATAGGAGCTGTTTTGATTTTTCTTCAGACCCTGATGGTGCTCGGAGTCATTGCTGTTCTCGAAAGCAGCGGACAGATGAACGCGAATTCCTTCAGAGAAAGAAAATGAAGAAAGCGTCTCTTTCTGCAAAAGTGAAATCTTCGATTTTTTCGACTTTAGGAGAAAATACGGCTCTGATTCTGATTTTGGGAGTATTGGTTCTTCGTTCCGTTTTTATCGAAGTGACGTATTATTCCGCTCCCGTTACCCCTTCGCTTCTGCTCCCCGGGCCGGTAAACAGTCTGCTGATTTCGTTCCTTCTGCTCCTCGTCTTTTTCGTGCATCAGGCCGCTCAGCTCCTCCGTCCTCCCGACCGCCAAATCAGCGGCCTGCTTACATTCGGAGCAACACTTTTCATTCTGCTGGGGCTGTTTTCCGTTTTCGCCGCTTCGAACAAACGCGATGCATTGACGGAACTGACAACGTTGGCCGCACCGCTGCTGATTCTTCCGACGGCCTCCGAATTATTCCGAAAAACCGACCGCATTCTCCTTTTCCTGTGGGTCTTGACCGCTCTCGGAATCGCTGCCGTTTATCAGTGTCGGGAACAGGCCATGACCGACAACGAAGCCGTCCTGCGCAATTATGAGCAAAATCCGCAGAAGGTTTTGGAGGAACTGGGAATCGAGCCGGGTACTCTCAAACAATGGCAGTTTGAACATCGGCTCCGTTCCAAAGATGTCCGGGGGTTTCTGACCACAAGCAATTCAACCGGTTCTTTTCTGCTGCTGTGCATATTCGGCGGTCTGGGGCTCCTGACGTATGCATGGGACCAGCCCCCTTCTCAGGGACGACTCGTTCAGATTCTTCTCTACCTGCCGGTCATCCTCCTTCTTGCCTACGGTCTGTTCCTATGCAGAAGCCGAGGAGCAATCACAGCAGGTCTCATCTGCCTTTTCGGCTGGATTCTCTGTGTTTGGCAGGGCAAGCGGATTTGGCCTCATCGAAAAAAACTGGTTGTCGTCGGACTGTTTTGTGCAGCCGCAGCCGTTCTTTCAGCCATTCTATATGGAATCCGGCACGGCCGACTGCCGGGTCCCAATGCCATGCTGGTCCGCTGGCAGTACTGGGTCAGCACCCTTCAGATGATTGCGGAACATCCGCTGCGAGGGGTCGGCGGCGGCAACTTCACAATCTGGTATCCGCTGTATAAAATCCCGGCAGCTCCTGAACTCATCCGTGACCCGCATAATTTCTTTCTGTCGCTGGCCGCTCAATACGGCATTCCGGCAGCCCTGATTTTTACAGCCGTCCTGCTCCTGCCGCTGTGGACAACCCTCCGGTCGGACCGTCCTTCTTGCGAACCCCAGACAACAAAGGGGCCTTCTCTGCCTACAGGGCTCTTTCTTCTGGCCTTTTCCGCCGTGATGCTTCTGATAGTACGGCCCTGGGTCGCCGAACAAACCGATGCGGAAACAGACCCGTTCATTCGCGGGGCCTATTATCTGGTGTTTTATCTGGCTCCGGCCGGGGTCATGCTTCTGACTTTCGGACTTTTGATTCTGGCCGGACGCGTACCGACCGATCAGCTGCTCCTGCGACGGGCCCTTCTGCCCGCACTCGGATGGGGCATCTTGTCCGTTCTCATTCACAATTTAATTGATTTCGCTGTTTTCGAAACGGCCGTTTTGACCGCTTTGATGCTCTGTTTGGCCGCCGTCTGGGCTTTTACAGTCCCTTCCCGTCCATTTCCTTTCAAGAATCCCCTTCGGCGATGGACTGTTCTCACCCTTCTGTCCGGCGCTTTTGCCGTTTCGTTCTATTGGGGGATGCTCCTTCCTTTCCGGGCGGGCTTACTCATCCAAGAAGCTTTTCGAAATCCCTCTGAAAGCATCCATCTGCTGCAGAAGGCCGAGGAAAAAGACCCGCTTTCTCCACAGCCCGCATGGTATCAGGGGCAAATCCTTCTCCAGCAGGCGGAAACCAGAATTATCGACAGGCAAATGTTTCTCGAAAAAGCCGAAAGGGCTTTTCTCCGTGCCCTCCCCCGCAATCCGCACGACTACCGTCTGATGGAGGCGATAGGAGACTTGTTTATTCTGCGTGCCGAATCCGAAAAGTCGGAAGACCTTCAAAAACAATTCCGTCAAAAAAGTTATCACTGGACCCTGCAGGCCTGGGAGCATTTTCCCGGGTGCGACCGTTTGGCCTACAAACTTGGAATGCTCTCCGAACAAAATGGACAGGCGGAAGAGGCCGTCGGCTGGTACGCTCTGGCGGTAAAAATTGAAGAGGACTACCGGAAACAGTTTCAGGAAATGTATCCGGATTATCCGGTATTCAGCCGGCTGGGGGAAAGCCGATATCACTATGCAAAAGCATTTGTTCAATCAAAAACAGAAAACCGTCCCGCACCGGAAACTCAGCCGCCCTCCCCGTAAATCATTCAGCTCTATGATTCAATCCGAGCCAGGATGCTGTCCGGAATGTCAAAATTGGCATAGACATTCTGCACATCATCGTGGTCTTCAATATCCTCCATCAGGCCGAGGATTTTTCGGGCTGTCTCCTCATCCGTCACCTGCACATGGGTTTGGGGCACCATAGCAATTTCTGCAGAAGACAGCGGGATATTCCGCGTCTGAAGAGCCTTCTTCAAAGACTCAAAAGCAGCCGGCGGGCAGGTGATTTCATACAATCGTCCGGTGTTCTGCAAATCCTCCGCCCCCGCTGACAAGGCCAGTTCCAGAAGTTCATCTTCTCCGATAGCGGAAGTATCGACGGTAATTAACCCTTTTTTCGAGAACATCCAGCTTACACAGCCGCTGGCCCCCAGCGAACCGCCCCGCCTTTCGAATATTTTCTTGATTTCAGGAGCCGTCCGATTGCGGTTGTCTGTCAGTCCCTCAATCATCACCGCCACCCCGCCGGGTGCATAGCCCTCATACAGCACTTCTTCGTAATGCACTCCGCCCAGCTCACCCGTGCCCTTTTTGATGGCCTTTTCAATCGTATCTTTCGGCATATTGGCCGCTTTGGCTTTATCGATGGCGTATCGAAGAGGCAGATTGGCCTCCGGGTCGCCCCCGCCGTTCTTGGCCGCCACAATAATCATTCGGGCGATTTTGCTCCAGAGTTTGCCGCGTTTGGCGTCATTGGCCGCCTTCTTATGCTTGATGCCTGCCCAGTGTGAATGTCCTGCCATATCCGTCTTCCCGCTTTGAATGGTTCCTTTATTTTTGCTGATTAATGAATCACTTTATTGAGAGAATAAGTGATGATCCCGGAAGCGCCCGCATATTTCAGCCGTGGAATCAGCTCACGTTCAACTTTTTCCTCCACCACAATTTCCACAGCCGCATAGTCGGAATCCGCCAGCGGGGAAACCGTCGGGCTCTTTTCCGCCGGAAGAATCTGCAGAATAGCCGGCAAATCCTTTTTGGCGACATTCATCTTCATCCCGACAAGAGTTTTTGCATTGATGGCCGCATTCAGGAGAATGGCCAGATTCTCAATTTTCTGCCTCTTGAACGAATCCTTCCACGCCTGCCGATTGGCGATAAAACGGGTCGTAGAGACCAGAACAGTATCCACAATGCGGAGGTTGTTGGCCCGCAGGGAAGAGCCCGTTTCCGTCAGTTCTACAATGCCGTTGACCAGCCGGGCCTTGACTTCCGTCGCTCCCCAGCTGAACTCCACCTTCACCCGAATTTTTTTACGGCGGAAATACCGCTGCGTGACACCGACCAGTTCCGTTGCAATAATGCCCCCTTCAAGGTCTTCGGGTTTCTGGACTTTCGATTCATTTGGAACGGCCAGAACCCAGCGGGCCGGTGCAGAGGTCGCCTTGCTGTATTCAAGCTGACAGACCTCGTGGACTTTAGAATTGTTTTCCATAATCCAGTCATAGCCGGTAAAGCCCGCATCCAAAACCCCGGCCTCCACATAACGGCTCATTTCCTGAGCCCGCAGCAGAATCGGCTGAATCTGAGGGTCATCAATCTGCGGAAAATAACTTCGATCCGCTCCCGTTATGGAAAACCCCGCCTTCGCAAACAGATCAATCGTGGCATTCTGCAGACTGCCCTTGGGAATTCCCAGCTTCAGAACGGGCTGGGACGGCTGGTTCTCTTTTGATGGATTTTTCATTTGCTCTGACTGTCGTGCACTCATTTTTTCGCTGAATCTTTCCGTTTGCTCTGTTTTGGTTTTTTCTTGTTCTTTGCATCCGAATCCGCAGAACGGCCTTTCTCAGCCGACGACAGAGTTCCCTCCGCCGCCGCCCGCAGAAGGGAATAAAACAGCCAGCCGTCCGCTGCGGCAATCTGACGTTCCAGAAATCCGTGAATCTCCTCTTCGGTGGCCTCCGGATGAATCATCTCTTCCCGAATCAGATACTCTTTCATCTTCCCCGTAAGAGGAATCGCGTGGCCTCCCAGTGCCGTTAAAAAGCAGTAGTCCGCCGCAAAACGGGTGACGCCTTCAATGTCTTCCACGGCCTTGCGTCCCTGCCGTTTGCCGAGATTGCGAAGAGAAATCAGACTCAGCGCATCATAACGGTCGCAAATCTGATTCAGCATCCGCGTGAGGGTCTGCGCAGCGGTCTGCGCCTGCGGACTGTGATCGCCCATGACCTCAAGAATCTCCTCGCTGCGGGCCACCCGCAAGTCATTCAGGTCCACAAAGTGGCTCTGAATGCGTTTGTAAATCTTTTTGGCTTCCGCCTCCGGATACATTTCGCTGATCAGCCCCACAACAAGGGCCTCAATCGGGTCTTCATACGTCACAGGTTCACAATCAGATCCCTGACGTTTCCAGCTCTGAAAGACTTTTTTCAGCTTGGCACCGTATTCTTTGCTGTTTTTCATAGCCGGGGCTCCTCTTGCGGCCCATTTTCTTCTGGGTTCTGCCTCTCCTCGTCCTTTTCATCCCACTGGCGGCGGATTTCCTCTATCAGCCGCAGCGTCTCCAGGGTCGTATGAAACTTTCGATCCATCTCAAAACGAAGATGGGGCACATATCGGCAGACCAGCACCCGCCCCAGCGCGGCCTGAAAAACTCCGGCCGCATGCCGGATGGCTTTTATCGTCAGTTCCTGGGCCGCTTCATCCACTCCGCTGACACTCAGATAAACGGTGGCCTGACGCAGGTCGGCTGTCACCTCCACTTCCGTTACAGTCACCAATCCCTGAATGCGAGGATCACTTAGACGTGTCAGAATCGTGGAGCTCACCGATTCACGAATCACCCCGGCTATTCGTTCCAGTCTGCGGCTTGCCATGAACGTTTCCAACCTGTCTTTCCCAACAAAATCCGCTCGTCCTGCTTACAAATCGCGGGCAACCTGTACAATCTCATAGGCCTCCAGCACATCGCCGGTTTTGACGTCGTCGAAACCGGCAATCTTAATACCGCACTCCAGACCGGCCTTGACCTCCCGCACATCGTCTTTGAAATGCCGCAGCGATTCGATGGCACAATTGTCCTTGACAACAATGTTGTTGCGAATCAGACGCAGCTTGGCATTTTTGGTGACCACGCCGTTCTCGACAAAGCATCCGGCCACCGTTCCCACTCCGGAAATCTTGAAGGTATTGCGGACAACCAGCCGGCCCAGCGTCTTTTCCTGCTCCACCGGCTCCAGAAGCCCTTTCATCGCCGCTTTCAAGTCCTCGGTAATGCGGTAAATCACATTGTACAGCCGAATATCCACACGAGCCGCTTCCGCCATCTGCCGGACCCGGTCTTCCGGAACAACATTAAAACCGATGATGATGGCATCCGAGGCCTGGGCGAGCACCACATCCCCTTCCGTAATGCCCCCGACGCCGGCGTGAATGACCTTGACTTTCACCTCCGGGGTGCTCAATTCCGTCAAATAACGGACCAGCACATCGACGGAGCCCTGCACATCGGCCCGAACAATCAGATTCAGCTCTTTGATTTTGCCGGCTTCAATATGCTTGAACAAGTTGTCCAGCGTCACCTGAGAACGCCGAGCCAGCGATTCCTCCCGGCTGAGCATCCGGATTTCCTCCGCCGCCTCCTGAGCCCGGTTGATGTCGGACAGACAATAGAACTTATCTCCCGCCTGCGGAACTCCGTCGAGCCCGGTAATCTCCACCGGCATAGAAGGGGTGGCTTTTTTAACGGCATGCCCCCAACTGTCGGTAATGGTACGGACCCGCCCGTAGGCCCCACCCGCCAGCACAATGTCTCCCTTTTTCAGTTCGCCTTCTTTGATCAGAAGCGTGGCCACTGCACCGCGGCTGGGAGCCATCTTGGCCTCCACAACCCACCCTGTCGCCGGCAAGGTCGGGTCGGCCTGATAGTTCTTCAGCTCCGCAATATAATCCAGATGTTCAATCAAATCCTCGATACCCTGTCCGGTTACGGCACTGGTTTTGACAATCTCTGTATTCCCGCCCCATTCGGCAGGCGTCAGCTCATGCTCCGCCAGCTGCCCATAGATGCGGTGCAAATCAATCCCCGGCAGGTCGATTTTGTTCAGCGCCACCAGAATTTCAACACCAGCGGCCTTGGCGTGATGAATCGCCTCTACTGTCTGCGGCATCACCCCGTCATCCGCCGCCACAACCAGAACGACAATGTCGGTCATCTGCGCTCCGCGTGCCCGCATCGAAGTAAACGCTTCATGACCCGGCGTATCCAAAAACGTGATGCGCTTGCCGTTGATTTCCACCTGATAAGCGCCGATGTGCTGCGTAATCCCGCCGGCTTCTCCGGCCGCCACAGACGTCTTGCGAATCCGGTCCAGCAAACTGGTCTTGCCGTGGTCCACATGTCCGAGCATCGTGACAATCGGCGGACGCTTCTGCAAATGAAGTCTCGGACGCTGTTCAAATTCCTTTTCAATCTGCTCCAGAACCGTGCGCTTGCGTTCCACAACCAGTTCTGTCCCGAACTCCATCGCAATCAGCTCGGCCGTATCGACAGAGATTGCCTGGTTGGCCGTCGCAATAACTCCTTCCGCCAGAAGCTTGGCGATAATATCGCTGGTCTTTACACCCAGAGCAGCGGAAAGGTCTTTCACCAGAATCGGTTCGGTCACAACGGCCTTAGCGGGCCGCTCTACCGGCGGAGCCGCTTCCTCGGTCTTGGATTTGGTTTCAATCCGGCGAGGCGGACGGTTCCGAACCCATTCCCCTTCCGCAGCCGCCAGTCGAGCCCGCCGCTCCTCCAAATCCCGCTCCCGGATCCGTTTCGGCGTGCCTTTCAGCAGCCGTTCCTCCTCATCCTCCCCATGATGCTTTCGGCGCCCGTGGGTTTTGTCTTTGGGCTTTTTGGCGGTTGTATCCGCGTCGTCTTCCACCACAGGAATCAGCGGCTGAACGGGCTTCTCCGGCCCCTTCATCGGCGGACGCGGCCGCTTTCCGCCGAACCGGCGCGAATCAACTTCCGGTTTTTCAACCCGGATCACCGTCGGTCCGGTTAGCTGAGCAGGCGTGGGTTTCTCCAGTTTCGGACCGGCCGGCAGAATCGGCTCCGGAGGCGGGGGCGGAGGCGGCGGAGCAGCCATCGGTGTCTCCTGAACTTGCGGCGCAGGGGGCTCCGCAATAACTGTCGGCTCTGCCGAAGCCGCCGTTGCAGGAACGACAGGAGCCGCCTGTTCTGGAACCGCTGTCTCTGACACAGGGACCGTTTCCGTTTCCGGCATTTCTTTCGTTTCCGCCGGTGCTTCTGCCGCTTGAACAGATTCAGAAGTCTCTGCAGGCGCAGCCGGAGCAGCCGCGACTTCTTCCGGCGGAGCGGTAACCTTTTTTCGACGGGGCACCCGCACCTTTTCCAAATCAACCCGTGCGGCGGTCTCCACAGACGTCGTGTGTTCTCCTTCGCTGAACCACTCCCGGATGGTCGCTACCTGACCGGCCGTCAAAGGGGACATATGCGTTTTGATGTCCAGCCCTTCGGCCTGGCATTTGGCCACAATGGCCTGGCTCTTAACCCCTAACTCTTTCGCCAGAAGATAAACTTTTGTTACCGCCTTTGCCAATTTGGGTTCTCCTGTACAACCTCACGGAAGTCTGTTTACACCTTCCGAAGACGTGTACGCTTCTAACTCTTTCGTTTTCTTTCGCTGCGTGCCTTTTCCTGCATCAGCAAGCCCTCGGCCTGGGTCATTTTTTCTTCTGCCGCCATTTCTTTGGCGGCTGCTTCCGCGGCTTTAATAATCCGAAGTGCCAACTCGTTCGAAATCTTCAGCTCCTCTACCAGCGGCTCCACCCCTACCTCTTCAAGATCCAAAACGGAAATAATTCCCAGAGCCAGCAGCTTATCGACAAAAGAATCATCTACCCCCTCAACTTGGCCGATGCAGGCCGAAAGCCGCTCCACCTCTCGGTTATACTCCGGAGGCGTTAAAATATCAATATCCCAACTGGTCAGACGAGCCGCCAAACGCACATTCTGACCGTGCTTGCCGATTGCCAAACTTAATTGGTCTTCGGGCACAACAACCGTAGCTCGCCCCAGTTCAAAACAGATGGCGATTTCACTCACCTTAGCCGGACGAAGTGCATTGGCAATGAAAACCTGAGAAGAATCGCTCCAGGGCACGATGTCAATCTTTTCTCCACCAAGCTCGTCGACAATATTTTTGATTCGGCTTCCCCGAACCCCAACACAAGCCCCTACCGGGTCCACTTTGTCATCCGTGGAATCCACGGCAATCTTGGTCCGATAGCCCGCCTCCCGGGCCAGGGCTTTTATCTCAATAATCCCTTCGCTCACCTCCGGTACCTCCAATTCAAAGAGACGGCGGATAAAATCCGGATGGGTTCGGGAAAGAATAATTTTCACCTGACTGGATACATCACGCACATCGAGAATCATCGCACGAATCCGCTCTCCGGGGTGATGCGTTTCCCCGCTGATTTGCTCGGATTTTGGCAAAATCGCCTCTACACGAGGACTTAGGTTCACAACCAGCACCCCGCCTTCAAAACGTGCTACAGTCCCGTTGACAATCTCACCTTTCCGCTGAACATACTCCGCGTAAATGCTCTCCCGTTCATCCGCGCGGAGTTTCTGAATCATCACCTGGCGGGCTGTCTGCGCCGAAATCCGCCCTAATCTTTGGATATCAATCGGACTGCCATCCTTAAAGGCGGAAATATCTCCCGTTTTGCGGTCGATATGGACGGTAATATCACTTTCCGGCGGAGCCCCGAAGTGCTTGCGCGCTGCCGAAACCATCGCGGCTTCAAGGTCCTGAAAAACGGATTCCTTGTCAATGTTCTTGTCCCGCGAAATGTTCTCAACGATTCGTAATACATCCTGATTCATAAAATCCGCATCCTTAATCCAATAAAAACAAAAAAGTGGAAACCTTCAGGTTACCACTTTTTCCTGCAAACCGTCGGCCCTTTCTAACCGGATTCACAAAGGCGGGCCGAAAAAATTGTCCGTTTAGTCGGCCATAACTTCGGTTCTCCGGAATCGCCGCCGTTTCTGCAGGTTCCCTGAAGAATCATTTTCTATAGCAACAAGCCGTCCGTGCACCCTGCACCGCTGCACAATACAGGATGTAACGCCATGCAACCGCACGACTTATATTTCCTCTAAGAATCATAACTCACCCTTTCCGCCTATAAATCCAGCGTCGGTTAATACGAATTATAGAACGCTTCAGTCGAAAGTCAAGAAGTGTTTGTATTTCTTAAAAAAGAGAAATGATAATATAAGGATATATTCTATCTTGTTATATATTTATTTCAAATAATGCCGAAGTTGGCAGTCTTCTATTTTTCGGATTCCTTCTACCACCATAAGGGCATTCAAACGGGCACCCGCCGGTGTCGTATGAGTGTGGTCCTCCAAAAAGTATTCCTGGGAGACCTTCTCCTGTCCCTGCTGTTCATAAACACGGGCAATCGACTCATTTAAATTGATGAAAGGAACCCCCTCGGCCTGCGCAACCTGTGCCGCCCACGCCGCATAATCCGAACCGGCTCTTGTTAACTTGCCGTCTTTCCAGATGTTGCGAGGAACCGGCGATAAAAGAATCGGCTGAACCCCCTTTTCTTTCGCTTCGCGAATGTATTTTCGCAAATACCACCCATAGGTATGAACGACCTCTTTCTGCCCCGTCGCCTCTAATGTCACTTCTTCCGTCTCGTCGCCGATTCCCTTCAGAGAAGCCCGAGCCCTGCTGGTCGCCAGCGGCCCGCTGTCGTTATGCCCAAACTGAATCAGAAGAAAATCGCCCTCCTTCATCTCCTCCAGCACCCTTTGCCATCGCCCTTCCGTTAAAAAGGTGCGGCTGCTTCGCCCGCCGATAGCCCGATTTTGGACAGACATTTTCGACAAATCAAAAAACTCTGCTATCGGGTCTCCCCAGCCCTGCAGACCGGGGGTGTTGTTCTTCACCGTGGAATCGCCAATGATAAAAAGAGTCGGTTTGTCCTCTTTTCGGTTCGGTTCAGCAAACGGATTCAAAATCTTTGCCGGAATCAGCCGCACCGGCCCCAACAGACCTGAATCCCGAAGCGGCCATTCCGCGGCATTGAACGGCTTATAGTCGATATTCACCACATTAATATCGTAGAAATATTTCCAGCGAACCTGCCGACGGTCCAAATCTCGAATGCGGTTGGCCGCCAGGTTTGTCACATCAATCTCCAGTTTATTGAGGCCGTCGCGCAGCAGTCCGCCGACTCGACAGGCATATGGCGGTGTCCAGAAAACCCCAACTTCTTTGCCGTTCAGCCGCACCCGTGCACTCTCGCAAACCGTTCCCAAATCGAGAATCCAATCCTCGGCGGTGCCGCCGGGCTTCTCAAACTCAAGTGTATAACGAGCCGTCCCGGCAAAACACTCGGTCTCCTCATCCCCCCATCGAGTCCAGGAATCCAGCCGCTCAATCTGACGCGGTTTCGGCAGAGAAGGGCCGCCCTGGATAAACTCAACCATCCATCGCCCTTCTAAAGAAATCGAAGCCGGACCCGGACGCAGATACGTCCACGCCGACGCCTTCGGCAACTCTTTGGAGAATGTTTTCAAAATCAGCGATTGTCCTGCTGTCATCTGGATGTACACCTGCGTTTGTCCGCCTTCGCTGCGAACAGCCGCCAGCCCCACCCGCTCCGAACGAAGCGGGTCCATCAAAACGGCGGAACGGGCCGGCCTGCCCAGCGGTATCCACCGCTCCAGCGGCTTTTGGCTCTGATTGGCCAGAAAGTAATAGTACCCCTCCGGATGACTCCTGCGAACGACCTGGATGCCCGTATCCGTACACGCCTCCCGGCAAATCCCGACGGCCTGAAGCATCGGCTCGATGTTCCCGACCAAAATCTTTCCTTTCTTGCGCACACAAGAACGGAATGAGCCGGCTGTCTCCTGCCGGAAAGCAAGAGAATGCAGCGTGTTGTTCAGCTTTTCCCGTCTCTTTTGCCAATCCTTCAGTCCGGGAACATCGGTAGGAAGGCCCGAATCGAACAAAATCACGGCCCCCCTGTCGGCCAGCTTCAGCAGCGTCTCCAGCGTCTCTGTCGGCATCAGGCGGCAGGCCGGAATCAAAACCACCGAATAAGAATTGCCTCCGAGAACAATTTTTCCATCCCGAACGGTGCCTTTTTGGAGAAACCTGTCGGAAACGGCATCATATCCATATCCCCGGCTCCACAGGTCCATCGCTGTCTTATAAAAAGAACTGTCATAAAACCACTGGTCCTGATTGTGGATGCGAAAGGCCTGATAGAAGCCCTTTGAATCCTGCCACAAATCATAGACCGGCCAGTACAGCAGAATCTCATTGTCCGGCCGGCCCGCCTGAAGAATGGATTGACAGCGGGTCAGATAATCCGTAAATGCCGGCAGGTCCTGCCACAGCCCGCCGCCGGGCCCGAAATTGACTGACGCATAAAACTGCCAGCCGGGCCATGGAGCGTCCTGCGGCGAATACGGAATCCCGTGAAAGAAAATATGATTGACGCCGGCTAAAAACAGGAAATCCGCCGCCGCTTTGGCATCCGCCAGCGAGGCCTGAAAATGTTCTTTAAGCCAGGTGAAAGACTCGGCGGAGGTGATAGGCTGCCCTTTCAGATGAGCCGCTGAAGAGGCCATCTTCATCATCGGAATCTGCCGGCTGTCCACGGAACGGAAGATTTCGGTTTCCGGAATATCCGCCGCGGCATACAAATCAATCAGATTAGCCGGCGCCCCGTGGGCCTGATTGCGGGAGAGCCCCTTGTATCGATGACACCACTGCGTCCAGCACTCGATATACGCAATATGCAGCTCGGAAAGCGTCCGGCGGTAGTCGCACTTGACGCGGGCGGCTGTGTCGGATGAATCCTCCCCAAACAAACACTCAACATAGTCCCGGAGGTCATAGCCCCGCCGCTTCTGAAACTCCCGGAAGAACTCCGCCGTCCAGTCCGCCTCAAAGTACTCAAACGAATCGTGGAAATGGGCCCGCGGCATCCGTCCGCTGTACCCCGCAAAGGCCTTGTCAAAAGCCGCCAGATACTTTTCAAGAGCCGACACCGAAAACGGGTCCACGACATTCCCGGCACTACCCGGAGCGGCGCGCTTAACCTTCTGCACCGGACGCCGGCCCGACAATTCATAAATTCTCCAGCTGCCCTGCGGTACCTCCCAGCGGACTTTGCCGTCTTTGACCTTTGCCGTCAAATCCATCCGGTGCCCATCCGCCGCAACAGCAATCAGGGCCATCAGATAAGCCCTCGAATTTTTCGGAACCGACGCCTCAAAGACCTGCCCGCCGGAAACCGAATACCGCTCGCAAATCACCTTCATCGAGGCCAGCTCATCCGGAATATGCGGCCCGCCGAACGGCCAGCCGGTCCCTGTGGTCAAATCCACCCCCATTCCCAGCCGCTGCGCCTCCGCCGTCGTGTGGGCCAGCATCTTCATCCATTTCGGCGAAAGAAAATCAATAAACCGCTCCTCATATCCCTTGACGCCGTAAATCGGACAGATTTCGACCCCTCCGATGCCCGCCCGGCTGTACTCTTCCAGCAAAAACGACAAATCGGCTTCGTTGACCGCACTGCCCATCCACCACCACCGCGTCCACGGCTTGTTCTCCGCCGTTGGTGTCGGCCAGCCAACCTGCGTTTGTGCCGCCAAAACCCATCCGGACAATCCGAGTGCAACCAGCAGCCCGGCCGCCTGCCGAGCCAGTCTGACCCATCGATTCATTTCTTGCTCCTATGCTTATTCAAAAGAATCCGTGCGAAATGGCACGGCGGGCAATCCTTCCGCGTTATACAAGCTCACAAAAGGAAAATCATCCCACGCATAACGGACCGCCAGCGGTTCCTGGACCTGCGGTGAGCAGACCACCACTGTATCGCCCTCAATCCGGGCGTCGGCCCAGTGAAATTTTCGGTCGGGACCTGCAATCGCAAAGCCGCTCGGGCTGCCTTCTTTCAAGACCAACCCGCCTCCGAGATGCGAAAAAGACAGACAAATGCAGCTGTCCTCCACCACCATACTTTCAAAGACGGGGCCGGAGTATTCAATCTTTTCCCCATAGGCCAGCGCGCGGGCCGCCAGGGCCAAACGCCTGCCGACTTCCTGTTTATTCTTGGGATGAATATTGTCCGACTCCCCGATATCGACCGCCGTAACCATCGCAACATTGGGGAGATTGCGATTTTTCGCCTGGGCTTCCCGTACCCGCGTTGTCCCACCGCCCCGGCAGGGCTCCGCCGGCGGCTTGCCGTAGCCGGCCAGCTGCACATACACAAACGGAAAATCCCCCTGTCCCCAGCGGCTTCTCCAGTCCCGGATGAGTGTTTCCATAATCCGGTCATACACCGCCGCCGTCGGGATATTGGACTCCCCCTGATACCACAAGGCCCCGCGAATGGCATAGGGAATCAGCGGGGAAACCATTGCGTTATACAGCACGCAGGGGCTGTGCTGATCCAGATGCGGATTTTTCGGAGCGGCGGGTTTTCGCGGGGGTTTTTGTCCGGCGGCTTCGGCCTTGGCGGAGACCTCTTTCCAGGCGGCCAAATCCGCCTCATACTTTTTTTGAGACGCCCCGCTGTCAAACTCCTGACATCTTCGGGCGTACTCCTCCAGCAGAAAGTGCAGGTCTGTTTCGGCCTCGAGGGCCTTTCGGCTTACCCAGGCCTCGGCGGTGCTGCCCCCGTAAGCCGTTGTAATCAACCCAACCGGTACATTCAATTTTTTGTGAATCTCGCGGGCAAAAAAGTATGCCGCCGCCGAAAAACGTCCAACCGTTGCAGGAGAACAGACCTCCCACTGGCCCTCGACATCCTCTGCAGGTTCATCGCCCGTTCGAAACGGCACATCAAAGACCCGAATGCCCGGCCAGTTTGCCGCCGCCACCTCCGCCTCCTCGTCGAGCACGCCGCACCAGGTCCGGTCCCCCCGAGCGACCGTCATATCCATATTCGACTGGCCCGAGCAAAGCCACACCTCGCCGACCCACACATCCTCAAAAAGCCGCTGCTCGGTCTTGCCGGAAACCGCCAATTCATACGGCCCGCCGGCCAGCATCGGCTCCAGCATAATCCGCCAGCGACCCGACGCATCCGCCAGCACGCTTTTTTTCTGCTCCGCCAGCCGGACGGTGATTTCCTCCCCTGCAGATGCCTTCCCCCAGACTGGAATCGGCCGGCCCTGCTGAAGCACCATCGAATCGCCGAAAATGCCGCCAACCTGAAGGGCAAGTGCCGGAGTTGAAAGAAAGGAAACAATCCAAAGGAGAACCGTTGTTTTGAATACCATCCTGCAAAAACCTGCTGTTGTTTTCATTCAAGCCCCGTCATATTGCTGCAGTTTTCAAGCCGAACCTTTGAACCATCTTCCGCCTGAATCCGGACATTCCGAAAAACCCAGTTTTCCGCATTCTTAATGACGCCCGCCTTTTTGGAGGTGATATCAATGTTTTCCAGCAAAAAGAAACCAGCCGGCTGATTTTTGCGTCCGCTGACGGAAATCGCCGTCTCTGAATCCACCGCCTTGATGTTGCGAATGGTAATATCCCGAATATACGGCGTCCCCAAATCCTCCGGCACCTGCTGGAGCAGCGCCTTCCAGTGTTTGGGAAACTCCCGGCCCTCCGCCTCCAGCTGTTTGCGCACCTCCTCCGGCACTGTGTTGTACGCCGGATACCAGTCATAATCCAGCTTGACGGCCTCGCGGACATTGTGCATCTGAATATCGTGCAGGTAGGCATCCCGCACCGTGCCGCCTCGGCCCTGCGTGGATTTGAACCGAATGCCGGTGGTGGTTCCGTAGGCCTTCAGGTTGTATGCCTCCACATTGTAAATGCCGCCGGAAGTCTCGCTGCCGAAGGTAATCAGCCCGTGTCCGCGGCGGGCGATGCAGTCCCGAATCACCACATTGTACGTCGGACGGTTTGCCCGCAACCCGTCGGCATCCCGTCCGGCCTTCAGACAGAAATTGTCATCGTTGCAGTCAATATCGCAGTTCTGCACCAGCACGTTGGAGGACGAATCGATGTCAATCCCGTCCGAACTGGGGCCGACCCGCTCATCGAGGTTGGCCCGAATCGTCAGCCCGTCCACGACGACATTGGTGCTGTAGCAGATATGAACCGTCCAGAAGCCCGGCTCCTGAAGCGTCAGGCCCTCCAGCTTCACATTGGACGCATTGTAAATCAGAATCAGCCGCGGCCGCTTGCAGTCATAGTCCACCACCCAGCGCAGGCCCTTGGGGTCATACTCCCGCCGCATTGTCCAGTATTTGTCCCACCACATTGAGCCGGCACCGTCGATAGTCCCCTTGCCGTAAATCCGCACGTTGGACACATTGTGGGCATTAATCAGCGCCGCGGGCCAGTCCGTCTCAATTCCCGCCACGCGCGTATAGATTTCCGGATACTCCGACTCATCCTGAACTCCCTTAATCAAGACCCCTTCATCCACCCGCAAATCCACCCGCTCTTTGAGAAAAATCGAACCGCTCAGATAGGTACCGGGCGAAAACATCACCGTTCCGCCGCCCGCCTGTGCGCAGGCGTCAATCGCTTTCTGAATGGCCTTGGTATTGACCGTCTTGCCGTCCGGCACCGCCCCGTATTCGCAGGCGTTAAACTCCCTGGCCCCAACCGCCGCCGAAACTCCCAGCAGCAACCCCACTAAAGAAACCATTCTTTGCGAATTCATAAAAACTCCTCTGTATGATTCCTCTATCGGTACGACTTATGGTTCCGCCGTCTCTTTCAGGTCTTTCGATGCCGCCAGGGCAATCGCCCTCCCCTTTTGTCCGACCGCACAGTAAAAATGATAAACGATTCCGTTCCAATAGACAACCCAGGGCTTGTGGGCATACGTCTCGTCCCACGGTTCGGAGGAGACAATCAAATCCGGGCCGTCCCATTTGGTCCAGTGCACCAAATCATACGAGCAGGCAAAGGTATCAAAAGCCCCCGGCCGCCAGAACGCCCCGAAATAAAACATCACCCACAGGTCACCGATTTTGGCAATCTGCGGGTCCCCGCTGATGCCGGCCTTTCCGGCAGGCGAGCGGTTTTCCACAACCGGCCCCGGACCGAACCGTTTCCACTGCACCATATCGTGCGAAACGGCCATTCCGATCCGCTCTCCGCCTTCGCGGGCGGCCGCATTGTAAAACATCACATACGGAGCCCCAACCGTTTGCTGCGGGTCATAAATGATATGGCTCTTAAACAACGTCCTTCTCTCAAAAAGGCGGGCATCCGGGTCCGAGGGACGCAGAACCGGCCCGGCCAGACGCTGCCAAGGTTTGGCCGCCGTCGGGTCATCCGTCCAGGCCAGCCCGATGGACAGCGGCGGCGTTTCGTATCCTTCCTTTTCTCCGCCCAGATAAGACAGCCAGTATTTGCCGTCATGGGTGTGCAGTCCATAGTTCCCTCCCCACCGATAATCGTATAGAGCGATCCCGCCGGCGGCCTGCGCCCAGTCCCAGGCGCCCTCCTGCCCGTGCGGCAGAATCACCCCCTGCGGGCTCCAGTGCACCAAATCATCGCTGACCGCCAGATGGGTGGTATAGCCGGCGGGTTTGTCTTCCATCTGAAAATAAATCATATACCAGCGGCCCTGATGACGAAAGACCGTCGGGCCGTCCACCATCTTGCCCGCATGCGGTTCAATTACGACACCATACTTATACGGTGTCCTGACCTGTTCATAAACCGCCTGCATGTCCCGGCGGCCCACGGAGGTTCCTTTCAGATCGATTCTCACCGGCCGGTTTCGGTCGCAGAAAAGCCAGCCGTCTTTCTCAAAAAGTTCAGCGACCTGAATCGAGCTGCGCCGCTGCTCGAAACCGTCTTTTCGGGCATCCTCTCCCCTTCGGCCGGGATGCGTGAAATAAAACACAAACGCCCGGTCGCCGCTGACCACCACATCCGGATGGCCGCCTTTGACCTGGTCATCCGCCCCCGTCCCCGGCTCCCGGAGCAGGTTGTCTTTCTGCCGCTCCCAGTTCAGGGCATCGGACGAGCGGTACACCCCCAGCCCGTCCCAGACATCCACCAGCATCCAGTAGAATCCCCTCCACCAGAAGACCTTCGGCCCTTCGCCCCTCCACTGTCCGGGCACCCTGCCCTTATCTTCCCACTGATACAGATCCCGGCTGTCCGCATAATAAATGGACTTGCCGTCGCGCTCGTTGTTGTACCACATCCGCCACGTGCCGTCGGGCAGCCGATAGACACAGGCATCAATCACCCGGTCGGAGGAAAGCGAAAGGGTGGATTGATACTCCCAGTCAATCAAATTTCGGCTGGTCAAATGAAGAATCTGACGCGGATGGTTCCAGTCGCGGAAAATCCCCGGCACATAGGTCAGATACATATGCCAAGTGCCTTCGTGCTCGACAATCTCGGGGGCCCAGTAGGTATCGTCTCCTTTTTTGTATCTGATATTGGCTTTGCCCCGATAGGTCCAGGTCGCTCCGCCGTCAGCGGATTCGGCAATCCCAATCGGCGTTCCATGCACCCAGCTGACACCTTCGGCGTCGGCGGCGTTGGCCCGGCGGTTGGTATAAAACATCAGCCATTTCTTTTCATCCGGATGCCAGACCAGCACCGGGTCCGCCGCCCCGTCATACACCGGGTCCCGATACAGCGGTTTGGAGGCAATCTTCTCTTCTCCGGCTTCAGTCTTGCTCTGCGCGTTCGAAAATACAGCCGCCAAAACAGCCAAAACCCATAGCCGTCCAAACCCTTTCATTGTGTCCTCCCTGACAAAGACCTTTTCTATGAACCCGGCAGAGGCGAAACCCCTGTCACCGACATCCAGTCGATATTGGCCAGCCCCTCCGACATTTCCGCAATCAGACGAATCCGATTGCTGCCGGCCGACAAAGACACAGGAACCAAAGCCGACGTGGTCCACGATGTCCAGCCGCCGGTGCTCGGAAAACTGATGGCAGTCGCCTGAGTGACTCCGCCGACACTTACGGCTCCAGTCCGGTTGTTGGTGCTGCCGTTGGCATATCGCCACTGCAGCTGGTATGTGCCCGCCGAGGCCGCATACACGGACCACTCAATATACATCCCGACGGCGTTGTTTGTATTGGCAAAACCGGTGCCGGTAAAGCCCGCATTGTTGCTGTCAATCGTCCCCGTGAAAACCCCGATAAAGCCCGGCTCATTTTCCTGAATCACAATCGTGGTAATGCTGTCCGGTGCCGCAATGACCTCACTCGAATATGCTGACTCGTTGAGCAGATTGTCCACAGCCGTCACTACATAATAATAGGTCAATCCATTCTGAACAGACGTATCCACATATGCCGAAGCCGTCAGCGGCTCCGGATTGAGCAGGATATACCCGCTGCCGGATGTCTCTGAGCGATAGACATTGTACCCGAGCAGGTCGGACTCCGTATTATCCGCCCAGTCCAGTGTCACCATTCCGTCGCCGGCCCAGGCCAGCAGACCCGTCGGAACCGCCGGCGGAATCCGCTCCGGCCCTTCCCAGTTTTCGGCAAATACGGCAAACTCATAATAATTAATCAGGCAATCCTCATTCAAATCCAACCCGGTGGTCAGACCGCAATCGTTCAGAAGCCAGATGTCCGCAAACGAAAGGCAGATCGTCCAGATTCACAACGCCGTCCTCCGTAAAATCACCGTATAACCAATCAGCACCCGCCAACATAATATCCGGCAACGGCGGAGATGCCATCCCATCGCCCAGGTAAAACCCCGGATGCGGCGGCTGATTGTAAGCCACATTCTGCCAGGCAATTGCCAACCGATACTGGGGGTCATGCATCAGCGTATAGAACCGATAACTGGTCACGGCTGTGGTTGTATAAATTCGCAAAGAGCTGTTGTCGGTTGTCCGCCAAATCACCTCCTCCCGCCAGTCTCCGAAAAGGTCTGCCGACAGACACGGAGTCGATTTGGTTCCGTTGTTGGCTGAACAGCCGGTTGCCGTCAGCAGCGTGCCGACACCATATTTGCTGATCACGTTGCTGTTGAGAAATTCCCGCAATAAATCCCCATCCCACCAGACCATAAAGTTGATAGGATTGGAGTGACTGCCCAAGTTTATTCCGGTACACGTGGCCAAAGGCACTCCGGTAGAAGCCCAGACCTCATACCCTCGATAATCCGCCCGGATGTCGCCGGCACAGGCCCGGCCTGTATCCTCGCTTGCCGTATAACGGAAAATTACTTCACCCGTTCCCGCATCTCGGAATGTGGCCCCGTAAGGTGAAGACTCATGGCACTGCCAGACCTCCAGCCCCGGCCGGTCCGGGTCCATATCCGATACATGCAGGGCATCCCCATGGCCGAGCCCTGTTGAATACAACCCCTTTCCATTATGGTCAATCGTACAGGAGCCGTAAACAATCTCATCAAAGCCGTCGCCGTCCACATCGGCCACACTCAAATTGTGATTGCCCTGTCCCATATAGGAGGAATAGCCGTTGTTTGTATCAAATACCCACCGCTGGGTCAACTGACCGTCCCGCCAGTCCCAGGCAGCCAGCACCGCCCGCGTATAGTAGCCGCGGCACATCACCAGACTGGGCCGCTGGCCGTCCAGATAAGCCACACACGCCAGAAATCGGTCCACTCGGTTGCCGTAGGAATCCCCCCAGCTGCTCACAGTCCCGCGAGGCGGAACATAATAAGTCGTTGCCAGTGCCGCACCCGTCAGTCCGTCAAAAATCGTCAAATATTCCGGCCCATCAAGGATATACCCGCTGCTGTTGCGGTAATCCGCCAGCACATCCCCGGGCATCAGGACATAATTGCCCTGTCCGTCCACGGTATAAGGGGCTGTCTTGCACGCTACCTCCGCCCGTCCGTCGCTGTCCAAATCATACACCATAAACTGGGTATAATGCGCCCCGGCTCGAATATTGATTCCCAAATCAATCCGCCACAAAAATGTGCCGTCTAATTTATAGGCATCCAGATAAACATTCCCTGTATAACCTGAAACAGAATTATCTTTGGAATTATCCGGGTCCCACTTGACAATAATCTCATACTGCCCATCCCCATCTACATCGCCGACACTGCAGTCGTTCGGACTGTAGGTACAGGTATAGCCGTCCGGTGTCGTTACGCCGGCAGGCACCTGAAGAGGAACCGTCAGATATGGAGTAGACCAAACCCCGATCGGTTCTGTGGCCTTCCGTTCAATCCCGTTAATAACCGGGGCTATCCGATAGGTGCTGGAAAGGGTCCCGCCCGTATCTGAATAATTGGTTGAACCGGTAATCGGCGTGGAAGTAATTTTTACAGAATCCCGATAGATATTGAATGAAATATCGGCGGGGTCAGTTCCGAGCAATCTCCATCCGATATAGTTAGAATTGCCAGACCGGACGGCAATGACCCCCCTGTCAAGATTCTCCATATACCTTGTTGCCGCAGCTAAATAAAAAGGCAGGAAAAGAAATGAAAAAACAGCAATAAGACCTCTTCTCATAAAACCCCCACAAAATGCTTTCGTTGCCGTCCAACAATGAATCTTATCCAGACATATAAGACATAATAACACTGCTATTCACAACCCCATATGATGGGCTTCTATTGGGAAATAGAACAAATTTAATCTCTTTTACTGATTTTTTTGAGGGAAACAAGAAATTTCACAAAAATAACACCTACTACATACAAAAGTATATCCAGATTAAGCTTCCAAATAAAAAAATGGGGAAATTTTCAAAAAAACCTCTAATTTTTTCGGAAAACTTCTATATCCAAGAACGGAGAAGCCCTTTTGAAAAGGGAAATTATGTCGGAAGAAAGAAAAAATCTGACATCCGAAGACTACCGGCTTTTTATCAAACTTTATTTAGCCAATGAACGCCGGCTTTATGGGTTTGTACGGGCGCTGGTGCCGAACTGGTCCGATGTGGATGATGTGATTCAGGAAACAGCGGCCGTTTTATGGTCCAAATTTGACCAGTTTGACAAATCCACCAATTTCTCCGCTTGGGCCCTGAAAATCGCCCATTACCAAATCCTGAATTACTACAAAAACCAGAAAAAAGACAAAGTGTATTTCAGTGAAGAAATGCTCAACCTTCTTGCCGAAAAAAATCTCCAAAACCCCAATGTGGACGAGCGCCTTCCCCTGCTGAAAAAATGCCTTCAGCAGCTGAAGGCCTATGAGCTGTCCCTGATTCAGATGCGCTACGAGCCGGGCAGCTCGACACGCCGGGTCGCTGAACAGACCGGCAAGCAGCTCCACGTGCTCTATCGAATGCTGAACAAAATCCACGCAAAACTTCTGCTGTGCATTCGCCGGAATCTTCGGGAGGTGTATTCATAAACCTTATGGAACTTTCCAATATCCAGCTGAATCGTTTGTTTACGCTCCTCGGAGCTTTGCGGGATGAAGCCATCACCCGGGAAGAGTTCGAGGAATTAAGCAGTCTTTTAAAAAATTATCCGCAGGCACAAGAGCTTTACATCGACTACGTCTATTTGTGTACCGACTTGTGCAACCTGCAGGCCGCCATTCGCCATACGCCGGTCCTGGCCTCACCGCTGTCCTGCGGGGATGAAGAACCGAACGATTCCGGTGCGCCTCTGACGCTCGAATTCCTTCAGATTTTAGGGGATTACGAAAAAGAAGCCGAGGCCGTCGAACTGCCGCCCGTGGAGATGCCGTCTCCGCAGGTCCCGCGTCCTGCAATTGCCGCCAAATCCAGACCGCAGGTATCCAAACTGTCCTTGTTCGCTCTCTTCGCTTCGATGGCGGCCCTTTTGATGATTCTGATTTATCCGCTGGTTTTCCCAGCCCCCCAGTCGGGTGTGGCTTCCGTCAGCGACACCCTCGGTGCCGCCTGGTCGTCCCGGGAACCCCTCGAAAAAGGGACCCGTCTGTCGGCCGGAGCCGCTCCGGTTCAGCTGATCAAAGGACTGATCAAGATTCAAACCGACAACGGTGTGCATCTGGTTATCGAAGCTCCTGCGGAATTCCGCTTTGTTAACTCCGACGAGCTGTCGATGACCTACGGACGGGTCTTTGTGAACATTCGGCAGGCACAGAACGGATTTGCCGTGCAGACCCAAAAATCCAAAATTATTGATATGGGCACTCAGTTCGGGGTCTATACGGATATGCGGGGGGATATTGAACTGCATGTCTTCGAGGGCAAAACCGTTCTGATTGCCGGACTGAGCAACAAAACCAAACAAGTCCTGGATGTAATGGCCGGCCAGGCCAAACGCTTCGGCGAATCCGGCACCGAAGTGCAGTCCATCCGGCTCAGTGAGCAGTTCTTCGCCAGGGATATCCAGTCCCAGAACAACCTCATCTGGCGTCAGGAAAAACAGATAGACCTGGCAGATATTGTAGGCGGCGGCACCGGATTAGGCACCGGCCAAAAAGAAACCGGCATCAATCCGTCCAATCGCCCGGCGGATGTCCCCGGTGAAATGCGGGACCGACGCAGCGGCAATGCCTATAACAAAGTTCCCGCCAATCCCTACATCGACGGCGTCTTTGTACCCAATGGAAACAGCCCTCAGATTGTCAGTTCCGCCGGCCATGTGTTCCGCGAATGCCCGGTCACCAGCGGCTACTTCTTCGCCGACATCCTTCATTCCCCCGCGGAGAAGCTGCTGCAAAACAGCCAAAAAAAATCCGCATCCCTGGAGCTCGGTTCGGTCGATTACAATAATCCGGAAAAAACGTTCCTTTGCATGCACGCCAACAGCGGCATTACCTTTGACCTGAATGCCGTTCGAAGCCGCCTGCAAACGCCGATTCGGCGATTCACAGCCCAGGCGGGTTTGCTGGACTTTGCCCCCCCGCATCTGGACGCCGGCTATGCGGAATGCTGGGTCCTGGTGGACGGCCGAGTCCGTCATCACGCCGCTTTGGCCGCCGGCCGGGCTGACAATATAGAAATCGAACTGTCAGAGGCCGACCGCTTCCTGACTCTGATTGCCACCGACGGCGGCAGCCGCGACCCTGAATTGGACCGCAATGCCATCGGATATGACTGGTGCATCTTCGGACAACCCAAACTGATTCTGGAGTAAATGCATCCCTATGAAAAAGGCCTTTACACTCATCGAACTGCTTGTCGTGATTGCCATCATCGCTCTGCTGCTGAGCATCGTGATGCCTTCCCTGAAAATGGCCAAAGAGCATGCCGGACGGCTGGCCTGTGCCGACCTCTGAAAATCATCGGTCAGGTCCTTCACCTCTACACGCAGGCGAACGCCGACTCCCTGCCGGAGGCCTACTACACGGAAACGCGAACAGGCGGTGCGGCGACCTACTTCATTTTCAATGTGGACCCGACCAAGCCGCCGCAGACCCGCATCACCGGTACCTTCAATCTGGCTCCGCTGTGGACCCGCGGGTATATCGATGATGGAGCCGTTTTCTACTGCCCGAGCAACAAACGGACCGCTTTCAGCTACGAGGCCTATCTGGGGCCGCAGGATTGGCCTTCCGTGGACCCGGCCTATGCCAATCCGAGCAATCCCAACTCGGTCCGAATCAGCTTTTCATATCTGCCCCAGTCATCCCAAAGGAAAATGACTGTCGGCACCAAACAATTCCCCGCCGTAGCCAAGAAGCTTTCCCAGACACACCCAAGCCGCTCCATCTGCCTGGATGTGCTTCAGGCCCGCGAGCGGATGTCTCATCGGCGGGGAGGATATGCCGGAGCCAACCTGCTCTATTCAGACGCCAGCGTAAAATTCCGTCAGAACCCCGAGGTGCTGGACAAGCAGGTGTACGGCTCTGACCCTATGCAGGACCCGGAATTGTGGAGAACCATTGTACAGGGACTGGAATAAATACAAGCGTAAAGAGGGATGGGTAAGTAAATTTCATCTTATTAACTTTATTGTGGAGGATTTGGTTATGAAAGCACGTATTGTATGGTTCGCAATTATCTTGTGCATGTTCGGGCTCGTGGCCCGCGCAGCTGTGGTCGTCACGACCGAGGTTGGTCAGGGAGCCGATACCTACCTGACCAACGACAGCCAGCAAGCCCCTACAGCAAATTTTTCGGCTGAGGAGCGGATTCGGGCCTTCCGTCAGCTGGCCAATACTCGTTCCAAAACCGGTTTCATCCGCTTCGATTTAAGCGGTATTGACGGCGACCTCGAAGGCGCCTTTATTACCTTTGATGCAACCTATGTAAAAGGCGGCGAGAAATCCGTTACGGTCTATGGACTGGTTGACGGGCCGATGGATATCTGGAACGAAAGCACCATCACCTACAACACGGCCCCCTGCATGGTCCCCAATCCGCCGACAACGCTTGGGAATTACCAGTTTGTCGCCAACACAACGACCCAGCTGGGTACGTTAACCACACCGGCTGCGCCGGCAGATCCAATCACATATCCCATCACCTTCTCTTCGAATCCGACAGCCCTGCCCTTGAAGGACTTCCTCTCTAAAGACACCAACGGTTTGGTCACGCTGATTTTTATCGGCGGCGACAATGAAGTCGAGGTGGCTTCCAAAGAACACGCCACGTTCAATCCGCCGACGCTCACTTTCCCAAATGCTTATGCGGTCAGACGGGCATCCAGTCCTGTGCCGGCCAATAATGCCAAAATAATAATCAGTGACTATCAAACCCTCAGCTGGACCAATCCGGAACCGAACCTTCCGCAGGGAATCATCACCTGCGATGTGTACTTCGGCGAAACAGAGCCCAACGCCCTGCTGCCGAACTACGGCCTGACGCTGCTGGCCTCCGGCGTCACCGGCAATTCTGTTCCGATGCCGCAGCTGCAGCCCTACAAAACCTATTACTGGGTCGTCAACACCAACGACACCAGCCGTCAGCCGTCCTATGTTCAGGGAAAGGTGTGGACCTTCAACACCAACAACAGCGCCCCGGTTGTCAACGCCGGTGCAGACCAGTTTGCCTGGCTGACTCGAACGATTGTAGATACCACAACAGAGTCTGACACCTATCTTCGGGACGCCACCGTTTACGGCGGGCTTGAATATATGGACGTCCGAGGCGGCAGTGTGGATCATGCCAGCTATTTGCGATTTAACCTTTCCGAACTGGCCGCTCTGGGTCCGGGAACGGTCAAAGACGTAACCTTAACCCTCCGAAAAGTGGCCGGAACCCGGAACGATACAATCAATAATGCACGGTTCTCTCTGCACGGGCTCAACAATGTGCCCAGCAATACGCCCCAGAACTGGAGTGAAGCAACCCTGACGGAAAACGGCGCCGTTGCCGCCGGCCAGGAGTGGAACGGTGCGGTTCCGATGACTACGGCTATCACGAACGGCTGGATTACCGATCTGGATGACAATGTACCGGGCATTTCGGAGGTCATCGCCAGCGACGTGGTTACCATCACCGGTCCGGCCCTGGAAGCATTTATCCAAAGTCGGGTGCAGGATGGCGGGCTGGTCACCTTCATTATTGCCTGCGAAGACTCCAATGACCGCGGTTACGGAATTGCAACCAAAGAGAATTCGAATCCGGCGTACCGTCCTCGCCTTCAGCTGACTTATCTGCTCGAAGGAGCGACGGGGAACGGCGACGCCGTTGTCACCCTGTCCGGAACCGTGACGGATGACGGCCTTCCCAGCGGACAAGTCACAGTCCTGTGGGCACAGGTCAGCGGACCGGCCGGTTCCCAGCCGGTGATAATCAATCCGGCCGACCAGTTGCAGACTACCGTCACCCTGCCGGATGCCGGCTGGTATGAATTCCAGCTGGAAGCCAATGACACGGAACTGACCGGCTCGGACAATGTCCGCGTCTATGTCGGCATCAACCCCTGTGATGCAGCCCATCAGGTTCCGGGGTATACGCGGCTGCTCTCTGACTTGAATGACGACTGCTTCGTCAACCTGAAAGATGTTGCATTGCTGGCCGCGCAGTGGCTTAACTGCACCAGTTTGGATTGTCCTTAATCAATAATTAATGGTGTACTGTCTCCGGGCGGGTCGCCTGACCCGCCCGGATTATTAACACCTGTTAGGAGGATTTAGTCATGAAAATGTTCAAGATGTGCGGAGGACTCATCCTGTTGGCTGCGCTGGGATTGACAGCTCGCGCAGAGGTTATTCGTACAACCGCCTTCGGCCGCGGAGCGGATACCTATGTGGCAAACGATATCAGTTCACAAAGCCCGAATGGAAACTTCGGGACGGAAAACAGAGTGCGTTTCCGTTACAACAACAACAACCGCTGCAAGATTACGTTCTTTCGCTTTGACATCAGCCAGGTAACCGGAGATATGTCCGGCGCCTATATGGTTTTCCAGACAACCTATATGAAATCCGGCGGAAAAACCGTAACTGTATACGGGCTCACGGACGAGAATCTGGACAATTGGGGCGAAACAACGATTACCTTTAACAATACACCGTGGTTTCTGCCGGCCAACCCTGGACAGTATGCTCTGGACGCAACAAAAACCATCCAGCTGGGTACGTTTCAGACTTCCAACCAGGCAGCGCCTCAGATTTTGACAACGTCTCCGACAAGCTTGCCTTTGGCATCGTTCCTTCAGTCCGATACAAACGGCCTGGTCACCTTTATCCTGATCGGCGGGGATGATGAAACAGAATTAGCAACGAAAGAAAATACCACCTATCAGCATCCGACTCTGGTTATGCCCAATGCATCGCTTGGGAAAGCAGTGAATCCGGTACCAGCTAATGAGGCCTTCGTCAACCGCAGTCTGCTTACCCAGCTGCAGTGGAACCTTCTGCCGGGAGTCGGCAAATGCGATGTCTATTTCGGAACTGACCCAAACACGGCCCTCATGAGCAAACTGACCTTTACACCGGCCGTGACCTCCGTCAATATCAATTCGTTTGCCGGGTACAGCATTCCGCTGCCCGAAGGAAAATATTACTGGCGTGTGGATTGCTACGACACAGATCCAGTCGACCCGAACCTGTTTGTCGGCCCGTCCTGGAGCTTTACCGCTACTTCAATTCCTATTTTTGTGAGCATTTCTCCGTCTTACCAGGCCAAATTTGTCGGAGAAACAGCCGATGCTATCACCGTAGAGTTTTCCAGCAGTAGCCCGATGACTTACACCTGGTATAAGAGTCAGGACAATGCAAACAATACCCCGGACGACGACGTCGTGGTCGGCACGAATTCCGACACGCTTTCTCTGGGCACGCTGGCCAAAACGAATGCCGGCTGGTATTACTGCGTTGCCGCTAATCCCGGTCAGGCTCTAAGCAGCACCGTGCGTGTTTCCATCAAACAGAAGATTGCTCACTACACCTTTGACGGAAATGCAAATGATTCCTCCGGCAACAATCTGCACGGCACCCTCATGGGCGAGCCGTCTTTTGCGGCCGGCATCTTCGGTCAAGCCCTGTCGTTTGACGGAACGGATGACCATGTTCAGCTGCCTGCCGGATTTGACGACTTCTCGCCGGGCATCACCATCTCCGTCTGGGCCAGACCCGCTGCCGTCACTACATGGGCACGATTTGTCGATTTCGGCAACGGCGCCAACAGCGACAACATCTATCTGAGCCGAAACGGAACAACCACCAACCTGACATACAGCCATTATCGCGGAAGCACCAGCGCCGGTGCTGTAACCGCAACGGGTGCCATAAATCTGAATGAATGGCAGATGTATGTAGCCGTGATGGACGCTTCAGGCAATGTCACCCTCTATCGAAACGGCCTGCCTGTTCAGACAGGCACCATCGCTCAGATGCCCAATATTCTCGTCCGGAACAACAACTACATCGGCGAAAGCAACTGGGCCGATGACGCCTTCTACAGCGGTCTGATGGATGATGTGCAGATTTGGAACTATCCGCTGACGGCTGACCAGGTTGCCGATCTGTATGCCGCCGGCGCCGGCAGCTTCTGCCGGTTCCGTCCCCAGCTGGACTACAGCGGCAACTGCATCGTGGACTTGGCCGACCTGGCTGTCTTTGCGCAAAGCTGGCTCCAGTGCGGAATCCATCCCGATTGTCAGTAAGATGATTCTGTTTCTTCTCAGGGCAGGCCGGAAAGACCTGCCCTGAGAAGGTTTGTGTGTGGAGTGTGTGAAAGGAAACCGTTCGTAAGAAAAAACGAAATCTTTTTGGAGGTTGGTTATGGAAAGAAAAATCTTTTATCTGCTCGTAATGCTTTTGTTTTTTGTGCCCTCTTCTTGGGCTTTGGTCATCACCACAGAATACGGGAATGGAGCCGATGCGTATATCGGCAATGATACCCAGGTAAGATCTACTTCCACAGCCGGCGCGGCCGCGACGGAACTTCGCTCCCGCTACAACGGAGGCGGTTCCCGATTCCAGTGCACGTATCTTCGCTTTGACCTGAGCGAAATGACAACCGAAACATTTGAAGGCGCCATCCTGCAGCTGGATGCCACTTACATCAAAAGCTCAACCGGACGCCGACTGGATGTCTACGGTCTGACTGACGAAACGCTGGACAACTGGACAGAATCCACACTCTGCTATCAGAATGCACCCGGAATGCTCCAGCCGTCGCAGGGCTGGGACACCGGGTATTATCTGATTGATGAAACCAAGCTGGTCTGGCTCGGGTTTTTGAATACCCCAGGCACAGGCGGCGGAACCCCCACGTATCCCATCACCTTCAGTTCCAACACCACCGATTTGGGAACCGCATTCAGCAATTTCCTGGCTTCAGATACCAACAAACTGGTTACCCTGGTGATCATTAATTCAAGCGGCACCTCCTCGATTAACTGTGAAGACCGCTTCGCTTCCAAAGAACATGCAACCTTCACAGCACCGGCGCTGGTTCTTGTACCGGAACCGATGACACTGGCATTGGTAGGCCTGGGCGGGTTGATTTCACTTCGGCGGCGCGGATAACCCACCCGCGTGCAGAAAAAAGGGGAATCCGTCAACAGACGGACTCCCCTTTTCTTTTTGGAAACGAATTGCAGCCAGCCCTATCGGGGTTTTGAATACAGCACAACTCCACCCTGGGGCGGCATCGAAATGGTTAGTTTCCGCACATCCGCCGCCGAAACGGTCCTGGACTCCAACTGGTCCGGCTGAGCACTGTCTGTAATCAAAACTCCCTGAAAATTCTTCGGCAGGAAGGACAAGTCCAGCGTGAGAGTTTTCGCCGCCGTTTCGCCGTTGATGCCCGCTACAAACCACTGTTTCCCTTTTCGCCGGGCCAGCACAACCTCTTTGGCCGGATAGCCGGATACAAACCGCGTCTGGTCCCAGCAGGTCGGGACGGCTTTGAAATACTCCAGGGCGAAATCCGGCAGGGCCTCCGCCTCAAACGGCGCCAGGCCGAAATGCTGAATCCCCGACTCAAAAATCACCGGCAGCGCCATCTCGAAGGCCGGTGTGGTCCTGCGCTGCACGCCGCGGATGCGGCGGCTCATCACCACCGGCGTAAAGTCCATCGGAGCAACGACATTTCGCGTAAACGGCAGAACACAGCTGTGCTGGGCCTGCCGGTCAGTGTTGCGCTGGTCAAAGGTACAGTATTCCATCCCCATCACCGCCTCGGTCGTCACCAGATTGGGCCAGGTGCGTTGCCAGCCGCGCGGCAGCGTCGCCCCGTGGAAATTCGCCAGCAGCTGATACTCCGCTGCATCCCGCAAAATATCCTGATACAGCTGCATCGTGGCCTGCTTGTCGCCGCCGAAGAAATCCACCTTAATCCCCCGAATGCCCATTTGGCGAAGCCGTGCAAACTCCTCCCGCCGCACCTGGGGCAGATGCATCCGGTTTTTCGGCGTCATCGGCGCCGTATTCCACTCGCCGTTGGAATTGTACCACAGAATCAATTCGACGCCCTTTTGACGAGCCTGCTGCGACAGCTCGGCAATCTTCTCATAGCCGACCAGACGGTCCCAGTCGGCATCCACCAGCATATATTCCCAGCCGAGCCTGCCGGCCATCTCCAGATACTCCTGCAGATACGGCAGTTTCGTCCCTTCTGTATCATACCGCAGCCAGCTCCAGGCCGCCCGGCCCGGCCTGACGAAAGAAACATCCTTCACTTTCGAGGGCTCCGCCACATCCGTTGCGAGGGTGGACTCTACGATAGCCCCCAAATCCCGCCCGACGATAACCAGCCGCCAGGGCGTGGAAAACGGAATGACGGCTGAAGGAGCAATCGGGTCCTGCGGTCCCCGGTGCTCGGCGGCCTGCGGGAAGGCAATCCGATAGATGCCCCCATCCGAATGCTGCGCCAGCCGGCAGCCGCAGTAATTCTCATCCACCGCCGTTTCACTCAATAAGACCCAGCCGGACTGCCCCACCCGAAACAGCGCCGGAAACACCCAGCCGGCCGAATACGGCGAAGGAAGCCCGACGGGCTTTTCAATCTCATAGTGGGCCTCATAAGACGGTTGGGTCTTCTCCCAGCCCGTTTTGGCATCATGCATCGGATGCAGCCAGCTGACCGTTCCGGACGGGAAGGCAAAGCCGGTCTGTTCGGCCTCCACTGAAACCTTCAGACCGCTCGGTTCCGGAAAATGATAGCGGAATGCCAGCCCGTCATTGGAGACCTGAAAGACGATCTGGATGAGCTGTCCCTGGGGATTGGCCAGGGTTGCCGTCCGCCGATTGGCCCGATAGGCAATGCGGCTTTGCTTGCCGTGCGGCATCGTGTATTTCTCTGATACTTTTTCTGTCCTGGAAAAACGCTGCAGCGTCAGCTGCCCGGTAAAATCCGCATCGCTTCGCTTGATTCCCAGCGGCGATTTCTCCAGAAGAACCTCATTCCCCAGTCGAACGGAATAAAACGGCCTGCCCTCTTCCAGCAGAAAATCCACGTGCACGCGTCCGTCCGGACTCTGAATCGTATGGCTCCGGTCCATTGCATACCCCATCTGACACAAAGCAGCCCAACCAAACATCCACAAAGTCAACTTCGATTTCATAGAGACTCCCTTTCTTAATCAACCCCTTCAAACATTTCTTCCGTAGCCGTCCGGACTCTTTGATACACTCCCGTCTGGGAGGGCTGACCGGACGGCGGCGTTTCATCGGCAATCACGGCAATTTCGGCAGCCGAAGCCGTCAGGTCATCCCCGAAGCCCGACAAGGCCCGAATCTTCATCCTTTGGGCACAAACCGTTCCGCCGAAATCAATTTGCTGCGGATGAAAGGTGGATTCCAGCCGGCCTTTCAGCGGCTCCGACCATTCCTGCCCATCCTCGCTGAAGCAGACTTCGTATTCCCGGACATCCCCTTCGTGCCCGCGATGGTCCTGCCGATTCATCCAGACCAGCCCCTTCATCCGAACCGGCTGTTCAAACTGAATCGTCAACTCAAACGGACGGCGTCTTTCCCGGCTCGCCCGCCCTGTAAACCAGTACGTATTGGGGTTGCCGTCGACGGCATTGGCCGCCGCGTTGCGTCCATCCTCCCACTGGGTCTGAATCTTTGCGCCCAATTTTTTCATAATTTGGTTGTCAAAAATCAGACCTCGCAGCTGCTCGACCTTGACAGCGGTCTTTGGAGCAAAGCGTTCGCTGTTCATATAAGTCAGCAGACTAGACCGCAGCTGCCGAGCCGCCGGACGTTCCGAAAGGTTGGTCTCCAAATCCGCCGCACAAACCAGAAGCTTCCCTTCGCCGACCCGGCATTCAAAAATCGCCGCCAGTTTATAATTCCGATGCCAGTCATCGATCACCTGAACAATCGGCTCCAGTTCCGCCGGCATATCCGCCAGATTCAGCACCCGGCAGGCGGGCTGAAAAACCTGCTCCCACTGCCAGTCATAATAGAAATCCGTTGCGAAATGCTTCAGGGCCGGATGACTCGGCTCACAGACAATCCCCAAAAACCGCTCCCAATTCGGTCCCATCAGCCGATTCCAGAATATCGGCAGCCGGCCGATCGGGGGACAGTCCCACCGCAGCCGGTTATAGTGCGGCATCCAAAGCACTTTGCCGCCCGCCTGAAGCCGTTCAAAGGCCTCCTGTTCCGAACGGGTTATCAGAATATCCGCTGCGGCCGGCTCCGGCAAATCCTTCGGATACACCCAGAAATTCCAGTCATTCTCAAACGGCGTCCCGGTCAGCCCGACAATCAGCCGATACATCGCCGGGGCGGGCAAATCAGCCAACTCCGTTCGGACCCGCCCGAGCGGCAAAGCGCTGCCCAGCTCGATGGCGTCAACCCTCCAGCCGCCCTGGCGAACGATGCGTCCGTTCTTGTCCGCAATCCGCCAATAGACCTCCGTCTTGCCCATCGGTTTTGCCCCGTAATGAGCGATTCGAATCTCCGGCTCAAACGGCTCATCCTGGGTAAACGTGCGTTTTTTCAGGACTGCCAGCGGCACCGTCGCTGTGCAGAACCGCCGCCACCGGCGTGCCGAAACATACCCCTTCTCCTCCCAGAAGGCATCCAGCACCCCCACCAGAGCCGTGCCCTGCCCGAGGTAGTCATGCAAATCCAGCAGCTGAAAACCCGCCAGACCGGGGGTTCGAAGGTTGGCCTCAATTTCCTCCTTATAACAGGCCGTCTGAAACATCCCGCTGGCCAGGGCAAACGGCTTGTTTTTGGCCAGCAGTCCGGCCGCCGCCGCAGACTCTCGGAAAATCTCATAATTGCCCGGCCGCAGATACCCCGTAAACTTCCGGATGATGTCAAAGTCCGGATATGCGCACCACTGCCCCAGTTCGTGAACGATAATCGGAACATCCACTCCCTGCATGGAGGCCAGATAATCCCCGCCGAACCAGGCCCGATTGCCCCGCACCGGCCGCAAACCGACCCGATGCACCGCCAGAAAATCCGCCCCCCTGACAGGCCCCGGGTCGTCAATCAGCGGCCAGCCCGTGCCCGTCGTATAAAGCCGGCGGGGGTCTTTTTGGCGGTAATACTCCACCCACTTCGGCAGCGACTCCTTCCAGCGTCCGGCCGGCTCGTTGCTGGGCGAACAGAGCACAAACGACGGATGATTCCCATAGGCCCGAATCATCCGCTCCGTCTCCTCGTACATCCGTGCCTCCATCGCCGTGCCCGGACTGATAGCATTCCACATTCCCGCCTCCGGCTGCAGATAAAAGCCCAGCTCATCCGCCGCTTCAAACGCCGCTTCAGGCGGACAGAACGAATGGAAACGCATATGATTTAAGCCCCACTCCCGACAGGTCTTAAACAGATTTCGCCAGTACGCCAAATCCGTCGCCGGATATCCCGTTAGCGGAAAATCCCCGCCCGAATGCGTCCCCCGAAAATGACTCCTGCGTCCGTTGACCAGCAGATTGGGGCCGTCTGTGCTGATCTGCCGAAGCCCGATGCGAATCTCCCGGCGGTCATCCGCCCCTGTGCCTTTCAATTCCACCGTCAGCCGATGCAGCACCGGCTCAAATTCATCCCAAAGCCGAGCATTCTTTCCCAAGGATACCGTCAGCTCCGCTTCTCCGCCTTCCGCCGTCCAGGAAACCGGCACACGAACCTGTCCGGCTTTCAGGGTCCCTTTTCCCGGCTGCCCCGTGCTGTTCCCGATTTGCACCTGAACGCGGACCGTCTTGTCCCGAATATTCGGATAAACCTGCACATCCTCCAGCCAGACCGGGGATGTGGACATCAGTTCTATCCGTCCGACAATCCCGTTCCACGTACTGCCCAGCGAATCCGAAACACTGTGGGCATCCGGCCGATAATCCATCAGCATTCGATTGTCCAGCCGAATGGTCAGCCGATACCGGCCGGGCTCCAAGAGCCCCAAATCAAACACGTGGGGGGCAACTAAGGAGTTGTCTGACCCAACCTGCCGCTCATTCAGCCACACTGTGGAAAGCCATCGTGTCCGCTCCAAAAACAGAACGACCCGCCGGCCCTTCCAGTTTTTTGGGATGTCAATGTCCCGCTGATACCAGGCCGCTCCCAGATAATGCCGAGGCGGCTGGGAAAGAAACGGAACCTTCACATCGCCTTCCGCGTAGGGCTGATAGTCCTGCCTCAGATACCAAAACTTGTCATACAAAGACAAAACCCAGGGCGTATCCTTGCTGATAGGGCTGCCGTATCCCTGGGCCTGGAGAACACCGGGCAGCCGAATTTCATCCGAAAGGTCTTTTCGAAACCACTCTTCCCGCAAACCGGCATCCTGCGGGTCCAAAGCAAACCTCCATCTTCCGGATAAATCAAGGGATGTTTGGGCCGCTTGAAGAATCCCTGTCGTTATAAAGAAAAAAAGAACAAAATATCTCTTGATTGCCGCCTTCTTGAACAACATTATGATCATCCTTTCCCTCACAAAAACCCTTACTTCCTTTCAAAAAGACCCATTGTATTCAAAAACAGCAGAAAAGCCAGTGAAGGATTTTTCCCTTTCATTCCTTCTTAAAAAAAGGTATAATTTTATAGGACGAAAAAGAACAATTCTGAATGGGGATTTATTTTATCGTAAACAGAGACATTTGTTTTTCCGATGAACCCCATAAGTTGAGAAAAAAAGGGATAATTACTTAAAAACGGAGGTTTTGTGAAAAGAACTTTCTTCTGTCTTCTCGGAATGCTTATTTCCGCATACACGCCGGCCGAAATGGTTCACCGCTATTCTTTCAACACTAATGCCGATGATTTGGTCGGCTCTGCTCACGGTGTACTGAAAGGCACAGCTGCCGTATCCGGCGGCGCGCTTGTCCTGGACGGCTCCAATGCATGGCTCGAACTTCCCCCCGCCGTCATCGGCATCAACAAATACCACAGCATTACCATAGAGGCCTGGTTTACCCTGAATGTCTCATCGGGCTGGAACCGGCTTTTCGATTTTGGAGATACATATGCCGATCAAGGCGGTTATTATCTTTTTTACAGCCCTTCCGCCGGCGGAAGCGGTTCTCGGTTTTGCATTTCAACAACCGGATACCCGGGATATTCAACCGGGGAACAATCCGTCGATTCCTCTCTGATCTCTTCAGGAACAAAAACACAGATTGTCTGCGTTTATGACGGGATTAACCGTCAGATGAGAATTTACAAAAACGGCTACCTGGCCGCCTCCGCAAGCAATATCACGCATTTACTGACTGATGTTCATCCGGCTTTTGCCTTCATTGGAAAATCCTGCTATACGTGGGACCCCCTTCTGAACGGGTCTGTCGATGAATTCCGCATCTACAATATTCCATTTGATGCATCCATGGTCTTGGCCAGTTATCAGGCAGGACCCAACTCTCCGACGACGGTTTACTCAGTCCCGTCCAATCCGAGCCCGGCCAATGGACAAAATGCCGGAATCCTGCCGACTCTCACCTGGAACGCAGACCCCAACCCGGCTATTCTTTATCATCGTGTTTATCTGGGAACAGATTACCGAACTGTTTTGACCGCTACGACTACTACTGCCGGCGTGTACCAGACCACCAAACCTTCAACGGACAGGACATTTACCCCCTCCGCTCCTCTCGAAAGAGACCAGCTCTATTATTGGCGCATCGAAGAGGTCACTTCCTCCGGATACATCTTCAGCGGCCCGGTGTGGAGTTTTCTGGCAGTCAATCCAAAAGCCAATAACCCCAGCCCTGTACCCGGCACAATCGGAGTTTCTCCGGCCGGAGTGACCCTGCAATGGCAGGCCGGTTATCAGGCCGCAGGCCATCGCATTTTGCTGGGAACCTCTCCTTCCACGCTGCAGGTGTTGCAGGAAAATTACCCGGACACAAACTACTGGGTCGGTCCCCTGGAACCCGGACGTGATTATTTCTGGCGGGTGGATGAACACTCCGCCTCCGGACCGGATGTAGAAGGCGACCTCTGGTCCTTTTCAACCAGTGATTCGATTCCTGCCTGCTTGCCGGGAGATTTGGACGGAAACTGCCTGATCGATCTGAACGACCTGGTTGTTTTTGCTGTCCAGTGGATGCAGTCCGTAAACTGCAGCGGATATGATTGTGCTGACTTTGATAAAAGCCGATTTGTGGACTTGGCGGATTTCTCCACCCTGGCTGCCGGCTGGCAGGAAACCGCAACCCCCCTGATTGTCATCAATGAAATCCATTATCACCCGGACTCCAACAAGGAACCGGTGGAGTTTATCGAACTGTACAACGCCGGCGCCCAAACCATCGACCTGAACGGCTGGTCCCTCGAAGATGCCGTAGAATATCGTTTTACGTCATCCTGTCCGTTTGCCCCGGGCGATTTCGTCGTCATCGCCGCCAATCCGGCCGCCGTCAACCAGAAATTCGGGGTCTCTGCTTTCGGCCCCTGGCAGGGCAAACTCAGCAATGAAGGAGAACGGATTATTCTTCGGGACCCGCTAGGGCAAAAAATCGATGAAGTCAATTACGGTCCCTCCTTCCCGTGGCCGACAGCCGCTGACGGAGAAGGAGCATCGATGGAACTGCTCAATCCCTATCTGGATAATGATTTAGGAGGCAGCTGGCGAAGTTCCGGCTTTCTGCCGACAGCCGCACGCCCGGAGGAGGCATTCGGAACCCCCACACCCGGCCGCATCAACGGTGTCTTTACCAACAATGCCCCGCCGCAAATCCGTCAGGTTCAGCACACCCCCAAGCAGCCCCAATCGACGGAACCGATTGTCATAACAGCCAAAATCACTGACCCGGACGGCGTGGCCTCCGTCAATCTGAAAGTCCAAATCGTTCTGCCCGGACAGTACATCCCTGCCTATCTGCCGATTCCCATTGCCTCCCTGCTGGCCAATCCGCACCAGATTCAGCCGCAAAATCCGGCGTTTGAAAACCCCGCCAACTGGCAGACCTATCCGATGCGGGATGACGGTAACGGCGGAGATGCCGTTGCCGGAGATTCGATTTACACCGCGGTCCTGCCGGCCCAAAGCAACAGAACCCTCGTGCGCTATCGCATCGAGGCAGCTGACAATACAGGCCGCTCTGTTCGCACCCCGTATGTCGATGACGCCTCGCTGAACTTCGCCTGTTTTGTGTACAACGGCGTGCCCCCCTACGTAGCAAGCAAAGATACTGTGCAGTCCTCCGGTCCGGGCTATGTGTACAGCTCCGAGATTCTCACCTCGGTGCCCGTCTATCATCTGATTACACGGGCGGAGGACTTCTTCCAGAGCCACGGCTACAACAGCGCCGACCGAATCGAGCAGGGCACCACCAACTACAACAATCAGGAGGCCGGCAAAGTCTATAACTGGTCGGGAACCTTCGTCTATGACGGCGAAGTCTATGACAACATCGGCTATCGCCTGCGCGGCGGAAACGGCCGCTACAACTACGGGCAAGGTGGAAAACGCTCCATGAAATTCCGCTTCAACCGCGGTCATTATTTCCAGGCTCGCGACCTGTACGGAAACAAGTTCCCCGCCCGCTGGCAGCATCTGGTCACCGCCAAAATGTTCGGCAACCGCCTCCAGGGCCGATACGCCATCAACGAAATGCTCGATATGATGCTCTGGAATCAGGTCGGTGTGCCGGCTCCAATGGGCTGGTGGTTCCACTTCCGTGTTATCGACGGCCCCAACGAAGCCCCCAATACCCTCAACGGCCAGTATGAGGGCGACTTCTGGGGACTCTATCTCGCCTGGGAAGATTACGACGGGGCCTTTTTGGACAACCACGATATGCCCAAGGGAAATCTGTATAAACTGTCCGACAAGATCTACGAAGGCCTCCGGCAGCTGCGGTATCAGGGCCCCGATGCGGTGGATGATGCATCCGATTATGAAAATATCCGGTGGAACCTGAACGCCAATGCCACCGCTGCGCAGGTCCTGGCCTGGCTCGATACGGACATGTGGATTCGCTACCACACCATCGTAGAGGCCGTTCGGCATTACGATGTCTTCTCCGGACCGACTTGTTTCCACTGTCTGAAAAACGCCGCGTGGTATTTCTACCCCGACTATAAGCCGGAAAATCAGTACTGGGGCCGTCTGTGGATTCTGCCGTTTGATGTGGATGACACATGGGGACCCTTCTTCAATCAGGGAATCGACCACGGAGCGGCGGCCATTTTTGACCAATATTATGTCACAGAAGGGCAGCCGGTCCAGATGACCATCCAGTCGGCCAAAGCCCCCATCAAACAGGCCTACCGCAACTTTATCCGTGAGTTCCTCGATTTGCACTGGAAGCCGGAAATCATCAACGGAATGATTGATGAACTGGCCTATCATATCTCCGAACTGGTGCCGGCAGACCGTGACCGATGGCGTTTGAATCCGCTTGCAGAGGGCGCCCGGGACGACGGCCCGCTGAGCAATGTAGTGGCGGATTTGAAAAAATTCGCCTGGCAGGGCGGAAGCTGGACAGGCGACCCGTGGTTTGGCGATCCTTCCTGGCCGGGCACGGTAGCCAACCTCGAGGCATTGGCCGGGGCCGAAGGCGACTCCACATCCATTCCTTATACCCCGACGATTTCCTACATCGGCACCGCCGGGTATCCCGTCAACGACCTGCGGTTCCAGACCAGTGCATTCAATGACCCGCAGGGCAGCAATACCTTCGGAGCTATCCAGTGGCGGATTGCAGAACATCGCCTCAATTTCTCGCTGCCTCCCACAACAACGGAACTGGCCCTCGTTGCCCCTGCAAGCCAGTGGCGGTACTTCAAGGGCACTCGAGAGCCCTCCAGTGTTTTTGGAGAATGGAGGCAGCTTTCCTTCAATGATCAGGAATGGCTGCTCGGCCAGACCGCTCTCGGCTACGGAGACAGCGACCTTAATACCACCCTGTCGGATATGAAAAACAGCTATTACACCGTCTATCTCCGCAAGAAATTTGAAGTGCCCAACAAAAACTTAATTCAGTCTTTGAAACTCCGCGTCCGTATCGATGACGGCTGCATTATCTGGATTAACGGTGTCGAAGTCGCCCGTCTGTACTGCACCGCCGGGGACAAATACTACAACAGTCTGACAGGCACAACGAATCACGAGGCAGACAATGCGAACGCCTACGATGAGATTGTCCTGTCAGGACCTTATGATTATCTGACAACCGGCGACAACGTGATTGCCGTTCACGCTCTTCAGGCATCGACAACCAGCAGTGATTTCTCCGTCGATGTCGCCCTCATCGCCCAAACCACAGAGCCGGTCAAAGCTGGTCTGGCTTCCGAGTCAAATAAATACGAAATCCAGCCGACCTGGATGAGCGATGAAATCACCGACCCGGCCAATCGAACCATCCAAATTCCGGGCTCGGTTGTCCGGACAGGCCGCACCTACCGAGTCCGCTGCCGGATGAAAGACAACACCGGTCGCTGGAGCCACTGGTCCGAACCGATTGAATTTACCGCCGGAGAGGCCATTGGAGCCGACCTGCTGAATTATCTTCGCGTCAGCGAACTGATGTATAACCCGGCCCCGGACCCCCTCGGCCGCTACGACAAAGAAGAGTTTGAATTTCTCGAGCTGACCAACACCAGTACCAGCAAAACGCTGGACTTAAGCACCGTTTCCATCAGCAACGGAATCACCTTCTCCTTTGCCGGTGCTTCCGTCACAACCCTGGCCCCCGGCGACTTCGTTCTGATTGTCCGCAATCCGACGGCCTTCAACCTGCGATATCCCGGCCTGTCTTCAAAAATAGCCGGACAGTATTCCGGAAAACTGAATAATGACGGAGAGACCATCGACATCTCCGATACCTGGAATGGGATGATTGTTTCCTTCACCTACAATGACGGATTCGGCTGGCCCCAGGCCGCGGACGGCGGCGGGCATTCCCTTGTGCCGGTCGGCTGGTGGACCATGGAAGACCAGCAGGCCGGAATCCTCGACTACGGCACCAGCTGGCGTCAGAGTGCTTATATCGGCGGCTCGCCCGGCGCAGCAGACCCGACACCGACCGCGTCAATCGTCCTAAACGAGTTTATGGCTCATACCGATTTCAGCGACCCGATGTATCCGGGCTATGACAGCAACGACTGGATTGAATTATACAATCCCACTGCATCCCCCATTGCACTGGACGGAAACTGGTATTTGAGCGATGACATCACCAACCTGAAAAAATGGGCGATTCCATCCATAACTGTTCCGGCATCCGGTTTTGTCAGTTTTGATGAAATCTCCGGTTTTCACAATCCCCTGACCAGCGGATTCGGCCTCGACAAAGTGGGCGAGACAATCTTTCTCTCCTATCTGCCGGGAACCGCAGGCACGGACCGAATCGTAGACTGCATCCGCTTCAAAGGACAGGAAAACGGCATCTCAATGGGACGGTATCCGAACGGGGGTGCCTACTGGTTCCGAATGACCGGCACACGAGGCACATCCAACGCTGTTCCCCTGGCAGGCATCGTTATTTCTGAACTGATGTACAATCCGTTGAATGCAGTCGGCGCGGAAGAATACATTGAACTGTTCAACCCAACCGGCTCGAGTGTTTCCCTAACCAGTCCCGACGGCTCCGGCAATTGGCGGCTGGACAATGCGGTTTCGTTTCCCTTCCCGTCCGGACTGTCTCTGGCCCCGGGGGCCAAAATAGTCATCGTCCCCTTCGACCCGGTGCTCGAATCCGGACGGCTGAACGCCTTCAATGCTTATTACAACAGCTCCCTGACACCCGGCGTAAATGTCTTCGGTCCCTGGAGCGGCAGCCTGTCCAACGGAGGCGAGCGACTGGCCCTCGAAAAACCGCAGGCGTCCGATATTCCCGGCGATCCGTCGGCAATTTCCTGGGTTGTGATGGATCAGGTCACCTACAGCGATTATACCCCATGGCCGGCGGGTGCCGACGGCTTAGGATACTCCTTGACTCGATTGTATCCTTCCAATTCGTCAAAGTCAGGCGACGACCCGACAAACTGGACGGCTGCCGCCCCGACTCCCGGCTTCTAAAGCAGCTTAATTGCCGGGAGCGGGCAATCCGGCCTGCCAGTTGATAACGTCATCCCCGTACTGGGAGGGATGAATCCGGTGCAGGGAATAGCCGCCGCCGTCCGCACTAGTCGGCCAGGGAGAGACATCATCATACGAAATCTCTTCCGCAGAAATCCAGAAACGCTCTACCCCATACTCCTGGTCCCCCGGCCGGGCCAGACGAACTGTCTCACCCCCATTATCCAGTTTTGTTCCATTCGCAAACGGCCCGAAAACCTGTACCCCCGAAGGCATCGAACCGTAATAAGCCGCAAAGGCAGTCGGATTTTCCGCCACAATCAGAATTCCGCCGGCGGGAATTGTCGTGCCGGACGGAAAGACAAAATCGATTCCTTTATCAAACCGCCACGGAATCAACTCAGTGATGAAATTGCCGGGGGAAATTTCGGTCGAGACCTCATCCTGCAAAACAACCGGCTGCGAACTGATATTGCGAAGCTCCAGATACTCCCCGCCTGTATTGGCGGCGGACGGATGGTACTGAATCTCTGAAATCACAACAGGACCGACCAGCGGATACGCATTGGCGGCCCCCGGCGTCGGACTGCTCATCGCCGTAAAAACAATTCCCCCGTCCATCGCACTTTTTGCATAGCGCCCAAAAGAAATCCCCGTGTTCGAAGCCCCGAAACTCTGCGAAACCTCGTATCCGCCGGGAACACCGCCCACTCCGCTCCGCAGATAGGCCGTCTCTCCGCCTTCACTCAGGGCAAAAGGAATATGAACCCCGGGAGCAGAGGGATTCCCGAAATGCTGATCTTCATAAAAGACAACATATCCCCCCGCCGGAATTATAGTCCCAAGCGGAATTTCATATTTCTTAATACTGGCCTCGTCTCCGGCGGCATCGCTGAGAAACCACCCGCCGATGGCAATCGGCTGCGATGTCGTATTGTACAATTCAATCCAGTCCGGCTGTCCGCTGTGAGAATGGGCCAGCAGTTCGTTGATTACAATCGCCCCCGGGTCCGGCACCAACCCTGAATCATCCGTTCCCGGCGAACCTCCGGCCAATGCACTGGGACGCCAACCTTCTTTCCGGCTCCACATCCCCAAATCGGTCTGAGCGGGATTGCGGACTGTTAGGGAAAATCCCTCCCCGTCCGTAATCGGATACCATCCGTCTTTATATGAAAACTCCTGAATAACCGTGCCTACGGCATCTTCCAGTCTGATGGTTTCTCCGGCATCATCCAGTCGGCCCGTGTATTCCCCCGCTATTCGTCCGCTGAAGGAAGGATACCGCTGGAGAAAAGCCGCCTGATTGCCGACCACCACAATCCGCTCACCGGCGGCAAGAGTCTGAGACCCGAAGGTAAAAGAAATCCCTTTTGTAAACCGAACCAGATTCAAATTGATTGCTTCCGAACCGATATTGACCAGTTCGATAAATTCCTCATTGGGGTCAATGGGGTGATACATCAATTCTGCAATCCGCAGATTTCCCGCTACCGGTCCGACGGCATAAACGGCTTCATTCAGTACACTCCACTGGCCTGTGCTGCTCCGGATTCGCGCCTTGACCTGAGCGCTGGCCGTCAGGGGAATCCCGCCGGTATAGGCAATCGCCGTCGGAGAAATGCCCGCCGGAACGGTTGTATAAACGGAAGGCGCTTCCAATTCCGCCGAAATCAGAAAATCAGAACTGGTAGTGCTTACATTCAGGCCGTGAATGGCCAGAATATTCGTCCCGGCCCGCAGCACGCTTTTATACGCGGAAATATCAAAGGAATCCCACGCGGAGGACGCCTCTCGATTGGCGGTGGCCGCCGAGTTCCAGATCAGGGAAGCAGGAGCATTCATCCGCTTGACTTCCGTGCCGTTTAAAAAAGCGACAAATCCATCATCATAGCGGACGCGCAGCGTCAGCGTGGTATAATACGGCAGAGCAGCACCGTCCACAGTGAACGGAATCCGGATATAACAGGTTGCATTCTTGTTATACATCGCCGCCCCGACATCAATCCCAATCATACTCTCATAGCCGGTCTGCCGTTCGTATCCCACCCCGCCCGTACCGCCGGTCCAGCCGGTATCGTTGAATGGTTCGCTGCTGCCCCGCCAGGCCGTCCCGATATCTCCTGTGGGTACCAGCACTTTCTTGGGGGCGCTGTCGGACACGACAAATCCCTGCGCAACCAGTTGGGTGGAAGCAGGCCTGCGAGGGTCTGTCCCGTCCATCGTATAATACAGAGTGCCCGAAGGGGTGGACTGGATTATCGTCAGAATCGAACCCGAAGCCGCATGCCCGCCGTGCTGATAAACCCCGTTGATTTGGAAGATCGGATAGCCGAAACTCGTATCGAACAGATTATTATTCGCAAACGACGTCAGCACATACGGTTCACGCCTGGGGATAAAAACATCCGGCACGTAGCGGACCGGGAAAGCCGTTTTTTCCGGCAGCACGGCGGATACCTCACCGAAGACCTCCCACCACTTCGATAGGAGATTGGCCTGAGTCAGAACTCCTCCGTTGCGAAAATGACGGTGCACACGATCTGCAAAGGCCAGCCGAAACTCCGGATTGTTCCGCAGGGCCCGGTACAGCTGAGCAATCGGACACCAGGACAGATTATTCAGGCCGGTCGGAGAAGTCCAGCTGGGAAAATGCTCAAAAGAATTTTTATACAGATTTTCCCCGTTATCCCCGAAAGCCCAATTCTCCGCGAGCCCTTCCGCATCCCAGATGCTGAAGGCAAATTTTCCGTCCGGAGTCCTTCGCCGGTGCACATCCCAGTTATTGCCGGGCCAGTCAAAATTGCCGATGTAATTCTGAAGAATCAGCAGGTCAATGAAGGCGGGAATGTCCAGCCGGCTCGCTACATACTCATAATCCGCCATATTGCTCAGATTGCGGCTGTTGGCATAACTGAGCAGAGCGTTCCAGGCGAGATCGTCTCCGTCCCTCACACCCGCCTGCGTAATCACATCAAACTCATCCTCCGTGTCATACCACTCCTGATAAAACTCCTTATCCCCCCGAGCCGTCGGATTGTAATAGCCGCGGTAAACCCCATTGATATACAGATTCACAAAAATACCGGTTACCTGGGCATGCCCCATCTGGCAGAAGAGCCGTCGGGCCCACTCATCCTTCACAAACGGTGTGCAGGCGTCATTATGGCCGGCCCGCAGGACGATGCTCTCAAACGAATCAGCCTCAATAAACGGAAACAGCGGATAGTCCAGACGTCCCCCTTCATATTCATCCCGAAACCAGAGATTCAGACTGAACTTGTTGCTGTTCCAGTTCGGCCAACCATTCCAGCACGTCACCCAATCCGCCCCGCGCGTGTACCGCGGCCTCGTATAATCACTGCCGTGAACCCGGATGCCGCAATCCTGCTGAAAGGCCGCTCCGGTCTCCAAATCCATATATTCAAATGAAACCAGACGCTCATAATTGCGCCCACGCTGCAGCGGATTGTTGTAGCTGCCGGCACCGCTGGACTGCCAGACGCCGCTGCTGTCATAATAACCGCCGACAATGGCCATCACACCGTCCGGTTCATAAAGCGACTTTTGCGGGTCCCCGACGATGGAAATCAGCGGCATCGAACGCACCGCGGCGGAAGCCCCAAAAATATAGGTTTGAGTATCAATATTGCTCGGCTTCCAGCCGGTTTTTATCGCCGCTGCACGGATACAGGCGGTAGAGGAAATGGAAATCGGACCTGTGTACCGCACAGCCGCCGCCGTCGGAACTTCGTTCTCAATCGGAGCACTGCCGTTAGTCGTATAATAAATCGCCGCCCCGGGCGTATCACAGCTTAAGGTTAAACTGAACGGGGCATCATAAAACCCCCGCTTGTGACTGAATTGAGTATCCTCCACAAGCCCCAGATACCCCCCGTTGTTCACCGCACCCGGGGTCGGAACAGAAAAAAATCTCCACTCCGACCCGCCGTCAGGCCATCGGCCGTACGAATGATTGGCTTGCTGACTGGAAAAGGACAGCGAATCAATCCGCCGGCCGTTCCCATCATACAACCCGATTTCCTCTCCATCCGCGCGGAGACTGAAAGATGCGTGCAGGCCGGGGGTGTCTTTCACATCCCCATCCGCCCAGACAATCAAATAACCGTGAGGCGGAATCGTGGTCTCTGCAGGTCTGCCCTCCGGAAACCGCCAAGCTGTCGGACTGCCTAAATCATCCGTCAGATACATCCCCGCCGTATCAACGGCTGTATCACCGGCATTATAAATCTCAATCCAGTCGTCAAACTCCCCCTGAGGATCCGCTATGCCGCTTTCGCTGGTATTGGAGGCCGCAAACTCATTGATAAACAACAAAGGACGACTCTCATCCGCCAGCCAGTTGGAAGCCATCAGAAAGAAATCAGACAGCGTGACTCCGGAAAGACTGTCAATCTCTGCACAATAAATCCCTGAACAGCCAACATCCTCCAGCCAATGCTCCCCCAGAATCGCCAGGTCAGCCAGGTCTACCCGGCGGTCCTGATTGAGGTCGCCGATTGGATACGTTGTATCCGCCCGGCTCAGAGAAAAAACCGCCAGCATCAGCCACCACAATTTGATTTTCACGCCTCCGCCTTTCTCTCCTTCTGTTCCGGCTACCGTTCGGCACCGCCGGAAGATGCCGTTCGAATTTCCCATCTTCCCTTCGACTTCACCCAAAGCATCCCCGTATCTCGGTACATCTCCAATAGAGCCGTCGAATAGTCAAACACAGACTCTGCAAAGGCCTGCCGGGCCTGATAATAATCTTTTTGAGCATCCAGCACATCCCGGCTTTTGGCCCTGGCAACCTGCATCAGCTCGAGGGTCTTGTCCAGCCGCTCCCGAGCCAGCTGCCAGGCCTCTTTCTGGACCTGATAACGCTCCCGGGCTTTCTGGCAATCCCGATAGGCCTTGCGCACCTCCAGCACAATCTGGTCCGTCAGTTTTTGATGATTCCTCTGCTGCTGAGCCAGGGCAATCAGGGCCCGTTTGTAATTATTTTTCTCCATCTCCCGATCCAGCGGCAGGTCCAGCCGAAGGGTGGCTTCATAGCGGTCGCGAACCCGCTGCAAATCACCCGGATCGGCCCCGAATGCATAGCGCCGATTCCCGTCATTAGCAGGGCTGTACAGACCGACAAGGGTCAAATCCGCCTTCAGGGCATCCGCCGCTACTTCCACATGGCGCTGGGCATCGAGGGTGCGGTCATACGCATTCGCCAAATCCAGACGCTGATCCAGTGCGGCCTCGACCGCCTGTTCCTCCGTCAAAGGCGGCTCCTTCAGTCCTTCCTCCAGAGCCGCCCATTCGTTTTCATCCGGTTCTACAGAGGTCTCCTGCGGAATATTCAGCATCAGCTTCAGGGCGTCCTTATGAGTCTCATACATCTGTTTGGCCTGAAGGTAGCTGTCCCAGGCACGAATTTTGTCCTGTCGGGCCTGCTCCAGCTCGAAGGCGGGCAGACGTCCGGCCTGAACCAGAGGAGCCATCTTGTCATAAATCGAAAGCATTCGAAGATAATGCTCCCGGCTGTTTTTCATCTGAATCTGATAAAGAAGCAGCCGGTAATACTCGGTTACAATGGAAACCAGAAAGGTCTGCCGAAAACGATTGAAGTCCCGAACAGCATACAGCGTATCCTGCTCGGCCTGCGTCAGCGCCTCCAGAACGACCTTCCGATCCGCCCCGCGAAGAAGCGGCTGGGTAATTGCCGCCTGAAAGATTGTCTGCAGACCGCTTCGGAAATCCCCCGACAACACATCCATATACCCAACCGATAAGCCGGACGTAACCACAGTCCCGCTTGCCAGCAGTTTGCTGATTCCCCCCTCTCCCGCAGCCCCCGCCCCCTCCCGTCCTCCTTCCCCATCCCGGTCTCCTTCTTTGGCATATCCCCCGGTTGCCCGCGCAAACGGCGTCCACTCATACAGATGCTGCACATCCCGTAAATCCAGCGCCGTCAGATAAAGCTGCTCTTTGGCCTGCTGATATTCGTGGGTATTGGTCACCGCAAGTTCCGCCGCCTTAGCCAGTGTGAGCACAGAACCGCCTTCTAATACTTTCAGACGCTCCTGACGCATCTGCGGCGAAAAGGGCTCAATCTGATATTCCTCCGCACGGCCGAAAGACTCATCCCAGCGCTTCTCCAGAAGAGAATAGACTTTCTCATCCGTCTGTCGGCTGACTTTTTCCGGGTTCAGAGAGCATCCTACAACCCCTGCGGTCAGAAGGAGAACAAAACGAAAACCTCCGGAAATTTGGAACAAACTCTTTTTCATTTCTTTTCGGAGGCCCTTATCCATTCAAAAGAACCGCGGCTAAATACCCCGAACCCCGACCAGTTCATTCGGAAGCAGCTGCATCTCCGGATGCACCGGAATCCGAACAGGCCTGCCCCATTCCGGAACCGACGGGTTTTTCCACAATCGCTCCGGCATCAGCTCCACCATCGGCCCCATTTCTGCCACTTCGGAACGCAGCACCTTTCGAGGAGAGGACATCTTGATGATTTCGACCGGCTGATGCAGCGTGACGGAACCGCTTTGCTCCTGAGGAACCCAGGCCGTCACAAAATCGGCGGACGGAGCCGCCAGCGTAAGAATCGGCATATCCTTGCTGACGGTCTGGCCGACGGCACAGCCGATAGAGGCAACAATCCCGTCAAAGGGAGCTTCCAGAACCACATCAAAATCAATCGCCGAAAGTTCCTCCAGACGTTTTTCCTGAAGCGCAATGGCCTTCTGAAGCGGTTCCAGGGAAAGCATCTGTTCTGAAGAAAGCCGTGAAGAAGCGCGGAAGGCCTGCAGACGACTTTGGATCGCCTCCAAATCCTGCCTGGCCTCAACCAGCTGCCGTTCATCCTGAGCAATCTGAGCCGCAAGGGCCTCCGCCTGAACCGAAACCTTCTGCAGTTCATACGGCTCAATGGCCTTTTTCGCCAGCAGGTTTTCCAAAACCTTTTTCTCTGTTTCAAGGTCTTTCAATTGAATCCTGGCCGGCTCAAGGCGGGATTGAATTTCAAGAATCAATAAGCGGGTTTTTTCTGCGTCAAGAGCTACCTGATGCTCCCGATACAGCTGCTCCATTTGCTCTCGAGACTGGTCGCCGGCCAGCTGACGGAGCATTTGCTCAACCTGGAGTTTCCGATACTCCAGCTCCGCCAAAACCGCTGCTTTTTCCGCTTCGACCTGGGCTCGAGCCCGCTCGATTTCCGTCGGCGGAACCAGCCGCAGAACCGCCAGCGGCTGCCCCTGATGAACCTGCTGATACAAGTGTACCGGCATGGAAATCAGCCACCCGGAATCAGGAGCCGTAAAAACACAGGTCTGAGCATTGGCAATTCCAACCGTCGTAAAACGGGAATTTCGATAAACAAAAAGAAAACACACCGCCCCCACCGCTGCCAACCATACCAGAACCGGCAGCACACCGGTCAGGACCCGTCCCGTCCTTTTCTGAAATGACATCCTGTCAGAGTTCAAGGATTTGCTCCTGAATCGCCAGACTCAGATTCTCAATTCCTTCTATCTTCCGCAGTTCGGAAAGCATCTGCTGATTCAGGGACGCTTTACGCAAAGTAATCTGATATGCATAATCCATCCGGGAACGATCCGGCCCGCGGCTTTGAGAAGATGTCAGGACAATCGTTCGGCAAAACCGCCGAAGCACCTTAAAAAGCGGATGGTCTGCGTTCAGCTCCCCGTGAAAGGTAAACCGAAGCAGCGCATTGCTCGAATGAAACGCTCCGAAATCCGCCCAGTACAGATACAGCAGGACCAGCCCGAGGACCGCCGTGCCGATGACGGCAATCGCATACCGGCCCGACCCGCAGGCCATTCCGACCACAAGGGCGCAGAACAAAAAGGCAATGTCCCGCGTGTCCTTAATCATATTTCGAAACCGGATAATCGAAAGCGCCCCCATCAGCCCGACCGCCACCACAAAACTGCCCGCAATGGTCGTCATCACAAGAGCAACCACCATCGTAATCACAATCAGAGACTGCACAAAGGATTTGGAATACGACAGCCCGTGATGAGTAAACGAATAAATCCACGCCAGGACTTGCCCGAGTACAAAGGCCAGCAGGAGAGACAGAACGACCGTCGCCGCATCCATTCCCGCCGGAGAGGAGTAATCATTCAGCAAATGTTTCAGATTCTCCATCATTCCAAATATCCCAAAAGCCCCTGTGAAACGCAAGACACCGACGAAACATACTTGGACATTGACGATAGATTCAGATTAAACAGACGAATCATCTCCTCCAGCCATGCCGGATAATGATCCGTAAACTTGATTTCCAAAACCACGTACGGCAGCGGAATTGCCTGCCATCCCTGTCCGTTCAGAGTTACTTCCATCCCGAAGGGCTTCCGAAATTCCAGATGCCGGTCAAACGTAACCCGAACTCGGTTTTGTCCTTCTCCTTCAAAAGGTTCCCGCATATATCGAACCAGCACAACCGGCTGGGCCCCAAGGGCCTGCTTGTAAAACAAAAACTGCTTCAGCGCCTGGCGGTCTTTCTCCGAACGTCCGTGCAGCTCCAGCGTGCCCTCCAGGGCCGCCTGAAGCTCCGACCGTTCAATGCGAGCCCGGCTCTTGACAATCACTTTATTCACCCGCCGCTTTACTTCCAAAAACAGCGGACTTTTCGGCAAATCACTGTAAGTCCGGATTCGCAGTTTGAAACGATTGGATTTGCCGGTAAGAGTTTCCCGGCACAAACACAAATCCGGTGAATCCAGGTAGAGACTTGAAATGGGATATTGTCGGTCCGGATACATCAGCGCATATTTGTCCACCGACAAATAATGCTGAACATAATCTCGAATAGCTTGGGCCTTACTTTCGGAAATTCGATACTTCAGCTCATAACGGCAGCAGGTTAAATCTGTTCCTTGCCGGCAAACCGGCTCACGTGCTCCCTCCTCAATCACCCGATGCTCTGGAAATGTTTCTGAATCCGTCGGAAGAGAATGTTCGGCTGTATCATTTGTGAGCCCGCCCTTGGCAGGGTTCCTCCTGACCGGCTCAACCCCCGAACTCCCTTTTCTCCTTTTCAGAAAACCTTTGAACATCTTTTCGAATCAGCCGGAATAATTTGCTTTCCAAAATAAATCAAATTCGGACAAATTTTGTCATCATCCCTCTAAGTCTCTGCCGCACCCCGCCTATCGAATGCAAGAAGAACCGCCCCTCTTGTAAATAATTTAATTTAATTCTAACTGAATTATAACACAGAAACCCCAAAAATGTCAACTTTTAATAGGAAGAATATTATAGAATAAAAGGACGGTGTTCAAAAGTAATTTCCCGAATAAAAATGTCGTGTACCTTTCATGAATACGATATTCAAAAATCATCCCTTATAAAGAAAAAAAGCCGGTCTTATCGGACCGACTTTGCTCTTCACTGGCGGGGGGAGGATTCGAACCTCCGACCTCCGGGTTATGAGCCCGACGAGCTACCAGACTGCTCTACCCCGCGATCAAATTTTATCTCCTATACCACAGTTTCCGGCGTTGTGCAACCGCTCATCCAATTTATTTTTCGAGCATCCGGCGGATTTGTTCGGCTATCTGAGCGGCCTTTCCTTCCGGATAGGAATACGACGGCCAGTTCCGAAACAGCCCATCCCCTGTCTTTCTGGGGATAATATGAAAATGCAGGTGCTCGACAATCTGTCCGGCCGCTCGGCCGTTGTTGCACAGCACATTGTATCCATCCGCTTTCATCGCCTTTTGGACGGCCCCGGCCGTGCAGGACAAAGCGGCTGCCAGACTCGAAAGTGTCGGGGCCGGACATTCATCCAGTCGGCTGTAATGACGTTTCGGGATCACCAGTGTATGCCCATCCGATACCGGACCAATATCCAGAAAGGCCAGAACCTCCTCGTTTTCGAATATTTTCGCAGAGGGAATCTTCCCTGCGGCTATTCGGCAAAACACACATTCGTCCATCTGAATCCTCCCGCCTGAACCGACAAAAAAAGCGGACGCAGTGCCGCCGTCCGCTTTGGAAAATCCGCTTAGGACTTCTTGGAGGTCTTTTCCGGTTCCGATTTGCCCTGCTCAACCAATTGAAGCAGAACCAGACGCCCGTTGTCGCCGAGCCGGTGCTTGGGCAGGCGAATGATTCGCGTATAGCCGCCCGGCCGGTCCAGAAAACGGGGACCGATGTCGCTGAAAAGCTTGCCGATTACGGTGCCGACCTTGACCATTCGGCCGTCCTCTTCTTTGTAAATCGCCCGGTCGTTCAGCAGCCGAAGGGCCTGCCGACGGGCGTGGAGATTGCCCTTCTTGGCCAGTGTAATCAGCTTCTCGGCAAATCCGCGGACCTCTTTGGCCTTCTCCAGCGTTGTCGAAATCGTTTCATGTTCAAACAGCGAAGCCGCCAGATTCCGACGCAGGGCCAGTCGATGTTCGCTGGTTCGCCCCAATTGTCTTCCTGCTATCCGATGACGCATATTCAATCACCTCAATTCTGTCTTCGTTTCCCGCTTTCTTTAGACCCCGGTCATTCCCAGGGACAATCCGAGTTCCGCCAGTTTCCGCTTGACCTCACGCAGACTGGTTTTCCCGAAACTGCGAATCTTCAGCAGGTCCGCCTCGGTCATCTTCACCAGCTGGCCGACGGTCTGAATATTGTTCGATTCCAGACAATTGCTCGAGCGGACCGTCAGTTCCAGCTGCTCAATCGGCATCGCCAGTTTGGCCGCCAGTTCTTCATTGACCGCCTTAGCCGGCTGCGGCTCGGCCTGGACCGCCTCTTCCACCGTTTCTTTACCCAGCTGTTCGTACTGAACAATCGGGTTGATGTACTTGCGAAGAATCTTGCCCGCTTCGACCAGAGCCATCTCCGGCGTGACGGTCCCGTCCGTCCAGATTTCCAGAATCAGTTTGTCGTAGTTGGTCCGCTGGCCGACACGCGTATCCTCCGTCTTATAACGGACACGCAGAACCGGCGAATAAATCGCATCCACCTCAATCCGGCCGATTTCCTGCTCCGACCGGTCAACGGCGGCGATTCGCTCGGAAGCCGGTGAATACCCGCGCCCGTTGCCCACAACCATTTCCATCTCAAAGTGCACATTCTCCGTCAGCGTCGCCAGCACCAAATCCTTGTTGATGACTTCAATCGCCGGGTCGCATTCAATCATTCCCGCCGTCACCGGACCGGCCTGGTTCGCCTGCACTTTCATCGTCCGCCGCTGGTCCCCCTGCATCCGAACGACCAGACGCTTTACATTCAATACAATATCCGTCACATCCTCCATCACTCCCGGGATAGACGTAAATTCATGCGTGACATTCTGAATCTTAATCGATTCAACGGCACTGCCTTCCAGCGAAGAAAGCAGAATCCGGCGAAGACTGTTCCCAATCGTTGTGCCGAACCCCCGCTCAAACGGCTCGATAATAAACCGGCCGTATCGATCGGTAGACACATCCGTGTCCTTCTGCACACGCGTCGGCAGTTCCAAACCTCTCCAGGTAATTCTCATACATAGGCCTCCAGCAGCGGGCGAATGTTCTCAGTGCTTTTCTTCGGGCCGAAAGGAGAAGAAAACCACTCTCTGGAATCCGCCCGGTTTTCCAATAAGTCGTTATTTCGAACAGAACTCCACAACCAGATGTTCTTCAATCGCCAGCTGAACATCCTCACGGGACGGCAGAGCCACCACCGTGGCCGCCGGCTTGGAGGCATCCAGCTGAAGCCAGCCCTGCACCTGAAAATTCGGATTGGCCTCCAGCTGGGCCTTCACCAGCTTGCGGGTCCGCTCCGAGTTCTTCAGGGTAATCTTGTCGCCGATATTGACCAGCCGGTCCGGAATATCCACGCGCCGGCCGTTCAGATAAATATGCCCATGCGCAATCAGCTGCCGGGCCGCCCTGCGGGAGGGCGCAAAATTCAATTTAAATACCACATTATCCAGACGCCGTTCGAGAAGCTCCAGCAGCGTACGTCCCGTATTGCCCTTCCGGCGGGCGGCTTCGCGGAAAATGCTCATAAACTGCTTTTCCATCAGCCCGTAATAACGCTTCACCTTCTGCTTTTCCCGAAGCCGAACCCCGTAATCGCTGTAGCGGCCTCTCCGCCAGCCGTGCATCCCGGGAGCCATGCTTTTCTCCCGCCGTTCAATCGCACACTTGGCGGTCTCGCACCGCGTGCCTTTCAGCATCAGCTTCATTCCTTCTCGCCGGCATAACCGACATGTAGGTTCAAGATAACGTGCCATATTCTGCCAACTTCCTCTTTGTAAGGTTCAAAGTCTTTTTCAATGCCCGGTTATACACGCCGACGCTTGCGCGGACGGCATCCGTTATGCGGTATCGGCGTCACATCCTCAATCGAGGCAATCCGAAGGCCGGCCTGCTGAATGGCGGCTATCGCCGATTCCCGGCCCGACCCGGGGCCCTTCACGCGGATTTCCACCTCGCGCAGGCCGCTGCGCATCGCCGTACGGGCCGCCTTTTCCGCCGCACGCTGCGCTGCAAACGGCGTACTCTTTCGAGAGCCCTTAAAGCCCACGCTGCCGCCGGAGTCCTGGCAAATCGTATCGCCGTCCATATCCGTCACTGTAATCAGAGTGTTGTTAAACGTCGCCGTGATATGAACAATCCCGCGAACCACATTTTTCCGAACTTTTCGTTTTACGCTCTTGGCCATAAACAATCAACTCCTCTATCCCGTCTCCGCTGCGACGGCTTAGCGCTTACCGCATTTCTTTGACGCTCTTCTTGCCGGCCACGGTTTTCCGTTTGCCTTTCCGCGTACGGGCGTTGCTTTGTGTCTGCTGACCGCGAACCGGAAGACCGCGGCGGTGACGAATGCCCCGATAGCAGCCGATTTCCTTCAGACGGGCGATATCCTGCGAGACTTTTCTCCGCAGCTGCCCTTCCACCAGATAGTCCCGGTCGATAATCTGGGTGATTCGGCTCACCTCATCTTCCGTCAATTGACCGGCCCGCACCTGCGGATTGATCTTGGCTTCCGCCAGAATCTTGCAGGCCAGATAGCGTCCGATGCCGTGGATGTAGCTTAAGGCAATCCACGCCGGCTTGTTATTCGGTACATCTACACCTATGATACGGGGCATATCAACTCCTGTCGCTTAGAAAGACTCGTTATCAGCCCTGACGCTGCTTATGACGGGGATTCGAGCAAATCACTCGCAAAACCCCTTTGCGTCGGACCAACTTGCAGTTTTCACAAATTCGTTTTACGGAACTTCGTACTTTCATAGATTTTTCCCTGTCAAACCGGGTGTTAACTTCTCGTAATAATCCGTCCTCGCGTCAAATCATAAGGACTCATTTCCACCAGTACCTTATCCCCCGGCAGTATCCGGATAAAATGCATCCGCATCTTTCCGGACACATGGGCCAGGATGCGATGGCCGTTCTGCAACTCCACCCGAAACATTGCATTCGGAAGAGCTTCCACGACCGTCGCTTCCAGTCTGATGGCATCTTTTTTCGCCATATCCCTTGTCTTGTTTTCTCCCGACGGCTGACTACACAGCTTTTTCATCAAGCGTTAACACTTCACAGCCGCCTTTCACCACTGCTATTGTATGTTCAAAATGGGCCGAATACTGCCGGTCTTTTGTCACAACGGTCCAACCGTCTTTCAGCGTTCGGACACCCGGCTTGCCCATATTGACCATCGGTTCCACCGCCAAGACCATCCCTTCCTGAAGAACAATATCCTCCCGAAGCAGCTCCGGGCTGACAAAATTCGGCACCTTAGGGTCTTCGTGCATTTCCGTCCCGATGCCGTGCCCGACATAATCCTTCACCACGGAAAAGCCGGCTTCTTTCGCACAGGCCTCCATCTGGGCCGCTATCGTACTCCACCGCACTCCCGGAGCCATCCGCTCAATCGCGATTTGCAGCATCCGCTCCGTCACGTCCAGCAGCCGCCGATGCGACGGAGCAATGGAGCCGATTCCAATTGTAAACGCTGCATCGCCGCAATACCCGTCCAGCTTGACACCAAAATCAACGCTCAAAATATCCCCCGGCCGCAGCACCACATCCGGCGAAGGAATCCCGTGCACCAGCTGCTCATTAATGGACGTGCAGACGGCCCCCGGAAACGGCCTGCCTCCGGAAGGATTCGGAACCCCTTCAAACAGGGCAATTGCTCCGGCCTCCCGGGTCAGCCGGCGGGCGACGGCATCCAAATAAGCCGTGCTGACGCCTGGTCTGGCTTCCTCTTTGAGTTTTGAAAGAACCTTCGCCACGACCTGTCCGGCCCGGCGTATTTTCTCAATTTCCCGGCGGCTTCTCAGCTTAATCGCCATAACGGCTCAACTTAACGTCCCAGCCGCCCAAGCGCTGTAAAAATTGCCTGACTCACTTCATCAATCGGCTGGTCGGCATTAATTTGGATAATCCTGCTCCGATTCCGCTGATAATATCCGAGTACTGCCGCCGTCTGCTCATGATACGTTTTAAGCCGATTGGACACCACTTCCGGACTGTCGTCCTTCCGCTGCATCAAAGGGCCGCACCCTTTGTCGCATTGTCCGTCCACCTTCGGCTTCAAATTGACAATGTGATAAACGGCTCCGCACTTCGGACAGCTGCGCCGGCCGGTCATCCGGTCCAGAATCGCCTCATCCGGAACCTCCAGCGAAACAATCGCATCGATTCGTTCCCCGGCCTTTTTCAGGGCCGCATCCAGCCCCTCCGCCTGAACAACCGTACGGGGAAAGCCGTCCAGCACATAACCTTTGGCGCCGGCTTTTTTAATCGCCCCAATCATCATATCAATAATCAAATCATCCGGAACCAATCCCCCGGAATCCATATAGGACTGCGCCTTGCGTCCCAATTCCGTTCCGGCCGCCCGCTCGGCTCGAAGAATATCGCCGCTGGACAGATGCGCCAGCCCGTACTTTTCCGTAATTCGTTTGCACTGGGTCCCTTTGCCGGCCCCGGGCGGTCCCAGAAGAATCAGTTTCATATCCGCGCCCCCCGAATCCGGCCGGCGGAAGAAAACCCTTCATAGTTTCGCATCAACAGATTTGCTTCAATCCGCTGCACCAAGTCCAGCGAGACGCTCACCACAATCAAAAGTCCGGTTCCTCCGAGGAAGGATGACGCCGTATAGTCCACGCCGAACATCTGCGTCACCAGACTGGGAACCACCGCAATAATCGCCAGAAAGGCCGCTCCGAAGAAGGTAATCCGAATCATCACGGTTTCCAGGTATTCGGCCGTCCGATGGCCGGGACGCAGACCCGGAATAAAGCTGCCGCGGTCCCTAAGATTTTTCGCCATATCCTTCGGCTGAAACTGGACCGTCGTCCAGAAATAAGCAAACACAAAAATCAGAATAATATAAAGCAAGTTGTAGGTATAAGCCATCGGGCGGAATGCTTCAATCAGCATCCGCATAATCGGCGAGGCGCCCAAAACCGAAATATGAGTCGCCAGCTGCTGAAGGATAATCGGCGGAAACATCATCAGCGACGAGGCAAAGATAATCGGCATCACACCGCCGTGATTGACCCGAAGCGGCAGATAATGCTTCGCTCCGCCGTACATCCGGTGCCCCCGCATCTGCTTGGCCTGCTGAATCGGTATCCGCCGCTGTCCCTGGGTAATCAGAATCGTCCCGGCAACGACGAACACAAAGGCCAGAATCAAAAAGACAATCGTCAGAATCCCATAGGTTCCCGGCTCCGCACTGACCCGAAGGTCCGTCTTTTCAATCACGCCGATAATCGCAGCGGGCATGCGGGCCAAAATCCCCGCCATAATAATCAGACTGATGCCGTTTCCAATTCCGTACTCATCAATCTGCTCCCCAAGCCACATTAAAAAGATGGTGCCGGCCGTCATCCCCACCACGCCCATAAAAATGGCGCGGCCGTGCATACCGGGATAGGTAAAACCGTCCAACGCCGCCATCCGCATAAACATCAGCGCCTGTATCACACACAGTGGAACCGTCAGATAGCGTGTGTACTCCTGAATCTTTTTATACCCGGTAGCCCCTTCTTGACGAAGCTTCCGCAGCGGCGGATAAATTTCTCCGAGCAGCATCAGAATAATCGAGGCCGAAATGTAGGGCATAATCCCCAGCCCGAACAGACTGCTTTGGCTGAGTGTCCCGCCGGTAAACATCTGCAGGGTTTCTGCGGCACGCCCGAACGGCGTTTCCCTGTCCCGACTGGCCGCCTGTTTGGTAATCTGCTCCTGGTCAAAGCCGGGAACCGGAATATGATAACCGATCCGGTAAATCACCAGCAGGGCCAGCGTGAACAAAATCTTGTTCCGCAGGTCCGGAATCTTAAAGATGTTGACAAATGTCGCCAGCATGTTGTTGGTCCTTCCGTGTTCCTACCTCAGGCCACCACTTTCGCCGTCCCGCCGCAGCCGGAAATCTTCTGTTCGGCGCTCTTGCTGAACTTATGTGCCGAAACGACGAGCTTTTTGGTCAGCTCCCCGTCCCCTAAAATCTTGACCCGGCTTTGACAGCTTCGGACAAGTCCGACACCGGCCAGCTCCTTGACACCGATGGAATCGCCGTCGCGGAAATACCGCTCCAGCTGCGAGACATTGACGATTTCATATCGCTCGGAAAACGGAGCATTGCTGAAGCCCCGCTTGGCCAGCCGGCGAAACAGCGGCATCTGACCGCCTTCAAAAGCCGGATGCAGCGAGAACCCGGAACGGCTCCGGTCGCCTTTGTGGCCGCGTCCGGCCGTCTTGCCGTGTCCGCTGCCGGGACCTCGGCCGACTCGTTTCCGCTTCTTATTTGCCCCGACTAACGCTGTAATTTCATCACTTCGCATGGTTGACTCACCACCTTTTGACTGCTTCTACCGCGACCCCGCGGATTGATTCGATGGTTTCCTTATCCCGCAACTGCAGCAATCCATTCATCACGGCCTTGACAACATTCTTGGCCGAGCGGCTGCCGTTGATTTTCGTCAGCACATTCCGAATCCCGGCATACTCCAAGACCGCACGGGCGCTCGAACCGGCAATCACACCGGTACCCGGACTGGCCGGAATCATCGTAATCTGCGTCGCCCGGCTCTTTCCGATCACTTCGTGCGGAATCGTGCCGCCGACAACCGGAATCCGCTTCAGATTCTTTTTGGCGTCTTTGATGGCCTTCTCAACAGCCGGCGGAACCTCATTGGCCTTGCCGTATCCGACCCCGACTGTTCCGTTCCGGTCTCCGACAACCACCAGGGCCGAAAAACTGAATCGGCGCCCGCCTTTCACGACCTTGGCGTTCCGAAACACCTTCACCACCGTATCTTCCAGCGGCTGTTCGCCCTGCATTGTAAGTCTGGTTTCTTCAGCCAACTCTGTTCTCCGTTTCTGCAGGTTTCTTGCTTCCTGTCATTCCTAAAACTTCAGGCCCGCTTCGCGTGCTGCATCGGCCAGGGCCTTGACTCGGCCGTGATACTTATATCCGTTTCGGTCAAAACAGACCGCTCTGATTCCGATGTCCATCGCCTGCTTGGCCAGCGCGGTGCCGACGATTTTGGCCGCCTCCCGATTCCCCCCGCTCTTGAGCTGTCCCCGAAGAGCCCGACTCATCGTGCTCGAGGAAGCCAGCGTCACCCCCGCTACATCATCAATAATCTGAGCGTAAATATGCCGGCTGGACCGAAATACCACCAGACGAGGACGCTCCGGCGTCCCGAAAATTTTTCTCCGCGACCGAAAATTACGCCGCAGCCGCGTTCGTTCGATTCGTTCTCTCTGCATCCAACAACTCCTGACCTGTTCGATTAACCGCCGGAGGCAAAGGCCTTGCCTTCCTTGCGGATAACATGTTCATCCGCATACCGTATTCCCTTGCCCTGATAGGGCTCCGGCGGTTTGACCCTGCGAATTTCCGCCGCAAACTGTCCGAGAACCTGCTTGTTGGCGCTGGACAGCACAAACACCGCCGGCGTCTCATTTCCTTTGGTCGCCGGCGTTTTGATTTCCACCTTCACTTCCTTCGGAATCGGCAGCTCCGCCGGCTTGGCGTATCCGACGGATAAAATCAGCTTGCCGCCCTGTTCCTTCACACTGTAGCCGGTTCCGTAAATCAGCATTTCCTTTTGGAATCCCTGACTGACCCCCTTGACCATGTTGTTCAGCAGAGCACGGGTCGTTCCGTGAAGGGCTTTCTTCTGCCGATTTTCCGGCTCCGGATTGCTCACTTCAATCTTCCCGTCCGCAATCCGAACCTGAATTTCCGGCCGACACTGCATCTGAAGAGTTCCCTTCGGACCGCTGACCTTGATCAGCAGACCCGACTGCTCCACCTTCACCCCGCTGGGGATCTGAATTGCCTTTTTTCCGATTCGACTCATTTAGCTCACCATGCAAAGTAATTCGCCGCCGATATGGTCCCGACGGCAGACTCGATCGCTTACCACACCTCGACTCGTGGATAAAATCGATATGCCCATCCCGTTCAGCACAACAGGCAAATCGTCCACACCGCAATATTTCCGGCGCCCGGGCGTGCTGACCCGCTTAATCATCTGAATGACGGGCCTGCCGTCCGGGGTATATTTCAGAAAGACCCGAAGCAGTCCCTGCTTGCCGTCATCAATCCGATCATAATCCCGAATATAACCTTCCTCTTTCAGAACCGCCGCAATCCCTTCGCATACCTTGGAGGCCTTCACCTGAACCTGCGAACGGCCGACTCGCGACGCGTTCCGTATCCTGGTTAACATATCAGCTATCGGATCACCTAAACTCATGAATCTCTCCAAAAAAACGTCCGGTCTGCCGCTGTTTACCAGCTGGCCTTCTTGACGCCCGGAATCTTCCCTTCGTTGGCCAATTTCCGAAAACAAATCCGGCAAATCTTAAACTTTCGATAAACCGCCCGAGCCCGCCCGCAGATTTGACACCGCGTATAAGCACGGCTCCGAAATTTCGGTTTCTTTCTCGCCTTGTTTTCCAGTGCCTTGGTGGACATATCCGTCTCCCGCGCTCTTCGTATTCTTACGACCGAAACGGCATCCCGAACAGCCGCAGCAGCTCACGGCCTTCTTCATCCGTCTTGGCGCTCGTCACAAACGTAATATTCATCCCCTGATTCACCTCAATCCGGGCCGCATCAATTTCCGGAAAGACGCTCTGCTCATCCAGACCCATCGAATAATTCCCATGGCCGTCAAATCCGTTGGGATTCAACCCGCGAAAGTCTTTCACCCGCGGAATTGCCAGGTTAATCAGGCGGTCCAGAAACTCATACATCCTCTCCCGGCGAAGGGTCACCTTCAGGCCCGTCTTGTCTCCCTGACGCACCTTAAAATTCGAAACACTCTTCTTCGCCGCACAGATCAGCGGTTTCTGGCCGGTTATCACCGTCAAATCCCGCATCGCCATATCCAAAAACTTCTTGTCCTGCGTGGCTTTTCCGACACCCATCGAAACCACAATCTTTTCCAGACGCGGAACAGCCATCGGCGTCGTATATCCGAACTTCTCTTTCAGCGCCGGAACAATCTTCGATTTATATAAAACCTTCAAACGAGCCATATTCAGTTCACCTTACGTTATTTCTGCTTGGCTTTCCGCACAATTCCGATTTCCGTTCCGTCCGCGGCCGTCCGCTTTTTCGCACCCTTGGAATCCGAAACAAACCGAACCCGAGTCCCTTTGTTGGTTTTGGGATGCACCGGCAGCAGATTGCTCAGATGAATCGGACGCTCAATCCGAATCCGTCCGCCCTGCGGATTCTTCTGCGAAGGCCGGACATGCTTGTAAACCAGGTTGACCCCTTCCACTATCGCCTGTTCCTTGTCCGGTATTACCCGAATCACCCGGCCGGTTACGCCCTTCTGGTCCCCGGAAATCACCTGTACCATATCGCCTTTTTTAATATGTCTTGCCATATCCGTTCTCGGCTTTCCTCGCACTAAACCACTTCACTGGCCAGCGAGATAATTTTCATAAAGTTTTTCTCGCGAAGTTCCCGGGCCACCGCCCCGAAAATTCTCGTCCCGATCGGATTATTCTCATTGTCAATAATCACCGCCGCATTGCTGTCAAACCGAACATAGCTGCCGTCCGGACGCCGGACCGGATACTTCGTGCGGATAATCACGCACTTGTACACCTTCTTGCGGTCCAGCTGACAGCTGGGCAGGTGCTTCTTAATCGCCACGCACACGATATCCCCGATGCTGGCCGTTACCCGGGTGTACTTGCCTTTTCGGGCACTGCTCTTGCCCAGCACTCGAATACACTGAGCTGTTTTGACGCCGCTGTTGTCGGCGATTTCCAACATGGTTTCCTGCTGTATCACGGCTGCATCCTTTACTCTTTGACCGCTTTCTGCAATATCTTCACCAGCCGCCAGCTCTTGCGCTTGCTGATGGGGCGGCAGGGAGTAATTTCCACAAAATCGCCTACGCCGGCCTCGTTGGCCGGGTCGTGAACCGCCAGCTTCGTGCGGCGGCGGATATATTTTTCATACTGCGGATGCTTCATCAGATAGTCAATCCGCACCACAATGCTCTTGTCTCCGCTGCGGCTGACGACTGTCCCGCGTTTTTTCTGAATCTTTTTCACTGCTTCCATATCCACTTACCGGGCCTTCCGTTCTTCCTCACGCAGTACCGTTTTGATGCGGGCAATATCCCGACGAATATTGCGAATCACATGACGGTTCTGCAAATTTTCCGTCACCGCCTGACAGCGAAGTTCAAAAACCTTCCGCTGCAGTTCCTGAAGCTTTTCCAGGCGTTCATCCGTTCGCAGTTCTCGTATTTCCGATATCTTCATAGGTGCATCCCTTTTTATCCGAGCGAGTGACGGCGGGTGACAAAGCGGCACCGAATCGGCATCTTGTGCGCCACACGCAGCAGCGCTTCTTTGGCAACGCTTTCTTCCACACCGCCGATTTCAAACAGAATCGTCCCCGGCTTTACACGCGCCACCCAGCCGGCCACCTCAGCTTTCCCTTTTCCCATTCGGGTTTCCAGCGGCTTGGCCGTATAGGAGTGATCCGGGAAGATTCGAATATACACCTTTCCTTCACGGTGAAGGTAATGAGTCGCCGCAACACGGCCGGCTTCAATCTGTCGCCCCGTAATCCAGTGCGCCGAAAGGGCCTGAAGACCGTATTCTCCGAACGCCACATAATTTTTTCGGGTAGCAACTCCCTTCAGCGTTCCGCGCTGATGCTTGCGGTATTTAACTCGTTTGGGCATTAAGGCCATAAGCAAACCACCTCTTTCAGCAATCTGTCCTTATGCTTCCTGACTCATATTCTCCGCCGGGCTGTCTGTCACGGCGGAAGACTCCTCGGAAACCGGCGACTCCCCTGCACGTTCGCGAGGACCCCGACGAGGCCGGCCGGCCCGACGCGGCTTTACCGGAGCCTTGGCAATCGCCTCTTCCCCGAATTTCCCTTTATAAATCCATACTTTAATTCCAATTGTACCATAGGTCGTTCGGGCCACCGCCAGACCGTAATCCACATTCGCATCCAGCGTCTGCAGCGGAATCGAACCCATCTTCTGGGTTTCACTGCGGGCAATTTCCGCCCCGGCCAGACGCCCGCTGCAGATAATCTTGACCCCCAGTGCACCGGCATTCATCACATTCTCACAGGCCGTCTTCATTGCACGCCGATACGCCGCCCGTTTCTTAATCTGCTCTGAGATGCTCTCCGCAACCAGTGTCGCATCCAGATTCGGCTCTTTGATTTCAATCACATTGATGCTCACCTTGCGGTCGATCAGCGCCTCGAGCTCCTCACGCAGTTTATCAACTTCCGCACCTCGCGGACCAATCACCATTCCCGGTCGGGCCGTATGCAGGGTTACCTTGACTTCATTGCGGGTTCGGGCAATCTCCACCTTCGAGACAGCTGCGTACGGGGGCTGACGGTTGAATTTCTTGTCCACGTACTCCCGCAATTTGTAATCTTCAATCAAAAACTCCCCGTAGTTGGCCTTCGGAGCAAACCACGTGCTCTGCCACGGCAGCGTGATACCTGTTCGAAACCCGATCGGCGATGTCTTTTGACCCATAAATGCCTCAATTTCCGATTATTGCTGGGATACAGAAACAATAATATGACTGGCCTCTTTGCGAATCGGATGAGCACGACCGCGGTCTTTGGCCCGCCATGCTTTGGTGCCGATTCGACGGCCTGCCGGATCGACCCTTGCTTCCGACACAACCAGATTCTCCACATCCGCCTCCTGTTCATCCGCATTGGCAATGGCGCTCTGCAGGACCTTTCGAACCGCTTCCGCCGCGCGCTTTCGAGTGAACTGGAGGATATCCAGCGCCTCCTGAACCTCACGCCCCTGAATCAGCTGCGTAACCAAATGCACCTTGCGAGGAGACATTGGGGCATACCGATACATCGCCCGCCATTGGGAGATATCCTGAACTTCCACCCCCAGGGCTTCCGCCAGCCGGCGGACATCTTCTGAAGTAGGCTTCGGTGTCAGAAGGCCTTTCCGCCAGTTTCGAAGCGCCCGAACGGCATCCTGCTCGCTGCGGCCGCCGCGGGCCAAATGTCCCGCCAGCTGCTGAAGCGTCATCTTCCGCTGCCGGCAAATCTGATTGAATTTCTTTACATTCAGCATAAGTTCACAACCTTATTGGGTCGATTTTCCGTCCTGATTGACGCGTTCAAATCCCCTTACTTGGCTTCTTCTTTCTTGGCTCCGGAGTGACCGCGGAACGTGCGGGTCATCGAAAATTCACCCAGTTTATGGCCCACCATATCTTCTGTAATAAAAACCTTATGGAACATCTTGCCGTTGTGGACCAAAAAGGTATATCCGACAAACTCCGGTATCACCGTGCAGGCACGAGCCCATGTCTTAATCGGTTCTTTGCTGCCCGTTTCCATCTGACGACGGACCTTCAGATACAACTTCTCATCTACATACGGCCCTTTTTTTCGCGAGCGTCCCATTCAACTACCTCTTTGTTTCCTGTTGCTCTTGCCTCATCCGGCCTACAGCACTAACTGAACACCCCGATTGCTCTTGCGGCGGCGAATAATCCGTCGGCTGCTCACCTTGCGCGGATTCCGTGTCTTGCCGCCCTTGGCCAGCACACCCGTCGGAGAACACGGATGCCGACCGCCGTTGGCGCGGCCCTCACCGCCGCCCAGCGGGTGCGCTACCGGGTTCATTGCTTTTCCGCGGACATGCGGGCGAATTCCTTTATGACGATTCCGGCCGGCCTTGCCGACCTTGACGTTCTGATAATCCGAATTGCTCAGCTGCCCAATGGTCGCCCGGCATTCCTTGCGAACCATTCTCATTTCACCGCTGGGCAGAATAATCGTCACCCAGTCCCCTTCCTTGGCCATCACACGGGCCACTCCGCCGGCCGTGCGAACCAGTTTGCCGCCCTGACCTGCCTCCAGCTCAATATTGTGAATCTCCACACCCACCGGAATAAACTCCAGCGGCATCGCATTGCCGACTTTCGGCTCCACCGAAGGACCGCTTTCGACCGTCTGCCCCACCTGAATTCCCTGCGGAGCCAGAATGTAGCGTTTCTCACCGTCTTCGTACTGCACCAGCGAAATAAAACAGTTGCGGTTCGGGTCATACTCAATCGTCAGGACCTTCGCCGGCATATTGTCCTTATTCCGCTTGAAATCGATAATCCGGTAAATCCGGCGCCCGCCGCCCCCGCGGAACCGAACCGTCGTCTCTCCGGTATTGTTTCGGCCGCCGCTCTTTTTGATGCGGACGCACAAACTCTTCTCCGGACGAAACGCCGTCAATTCCTTCTTATAATCAATCACCGAAGCATTGCGGCGCCCGGGACTGGTCGGTCTATAAACTCGAATGGCCATAGTGCATTCCCTTATTTTTAGTACAAATCAATCCGATACTCATCCTGCAGCACAACCCAGGCCTTTTTCCAGGCCTTGGTATGGGTGAAGAAACGCCCGCGGCGGCGGGGTTTCCCCTTCACATGGGCCGTGCGGACATCCCGAACCTTCACGTTGTAAATCTTCTCAATCGCCTGGCGAATCTGAACCTTGTTGGCTTTCGGATTCACCTCAAACGCATACACATTCCGCGCATTGGCAAAGTGAATGCTTTGTTCCGTAATAATCGGCCGAACTATAATCGCATATTCATTCACGGCTGTTCCCCGTTAATTCGTATTGGTCTGTCGATTTACGACGGACAGAAACGCCTCTTTCGTAAAAAGCATCTTCTGCTTATTGCAGATATCGCCGGCATTCAGGTCCGAAACCACCATCACATCCACTTTCGGAACATTCCGTGCGGATTTGTACAAATTCTCATCCAGCTTCGGAATCGTCACCAGACAGCTGCGGTCAATCTTCAGATTCTTCAGTACCCGGGCAAATTCCTTCGTCTTGGGTTCGGAAAACGCCAGCTCATCCACCACAACCACCTGCCCGCTCTGCAGCTTGGCCAGAATCGCCGAATCCCGCGCCAGCTGACGCTGCTTCTTGGGCATCCGCTGGCTGAAATCCCGGGGCAGTTTGGCAAACGCCACACCGCCGCCCCGACGCGAACAGGTTCGAATCGTACCCATTCGGGCGTTTCCGGTCCCCTTCTGCCGATACAGCTTTCGGGTGGACCCTTCCACGCGGCCGCGGTTTTTCGTCGCCGCCGTCCCTACACGCCGATTGGCGTGATACATCACTATCGCCTGCTTCAGCAGGGCCGCTCGAACATGACCGCCCAGGACGTCTTCATTGACCTGAATCCGGTCAACTTCCTGCCCTTCTCGATTGTAAACTGCTACATCAATCATTGCTCTTACCAGCCTTCCGTTCTGAAAGGGCTTTTACTTCTTTGTCTTCGCTGTTCGGATTTCCACATACCCGCCGGCGGGCCCCGGAACCGGACCTTTCACCGCCAACAGATTGTTTTCTGCATCAATCCAGACCAGTTTATGATTGCGGCTGGTGACGCGGTCCATCCCCATATGACCGGCCATCCGCTTGCCTTTCTTGATATTCCCGCCGTGACCGCGGTCGCTGCCGTGTCCGCTCAAAGACCCGGGCGAACGGTGCTTGCGCTCCGTTCCGTGAGAGGCCGGCTGTCCGCCGAACCCGTGCCGCTTCATCACGCCGGCAAATCCCTTGCCTTTGCTGATGCCGCTGACATCCACATACTGAACCCCCTCAAAAACCTTCACATCCAGCAAAGACCCCGGCTTATACTCCTCTTTCGGCTGCTCCGACAGACGCCATTCCCGCACAAACCGCTTCACCGCCGTGCCCGCCTTGTCCGCATGCCCTTTTTGCGGTTTCTTAACCCGAGAGGGCTTCACATCATCAAACCCGAGCTGCAGGGCACAATATCCGTCTTTCTCCGGTGTTTTCACCTGAAGAATCGTGCACGGACCGGCCTGGAGAACCGTCACAGGCGTCATCCGCCCCGCATCATCATAGACCTGAGTCATTCCTACTTTTTTACCGAGCAACATCACCATTGTCGAAATCCTTATTGGGTCGCAATCCACACCTGCGGCAGCCGTCATCAGGCCTTTATCTTGACAAAAACGCCCGCAGGGACAACAAGCCGGTTCAGGGCTTCCACCGTGCGGGCATTGGCATCATAGATATCGATCAGACGCTTATGCGTGCGCATCTCAAACTGTTCCCGAGATTTTTTGTCCACATGAGGACTGCGAAGAACGGTATACCGCTCAATCCGGGTCGGCAGCGGAATCGGACCGCTCACCAAAGCATTGGTACGCCGGGCCTGCTCCACAATTTCCTTGGCGGAACTGTCCAATGCCCGATGGTCATAGGCCTCCATCCGGATACGAATTCGTTCTGTTTCGCTTGCCATGACTGTCCCTTATTCTTTGTCTACCTTCAATATCCTTATTATTGAAAGCGGAACAAAATAACCGCTTCTTTCTTGTAAGACAAGAAAATTTTCAGGCAAAAAACGGTTTTAAATACAAAAAAACCGCTTTTCGGCCTTTTTAGGCAGGTAAGGCACTCTTTCGGGCCTCCCTTAGATCAGACGCCTTCCTTCAGACGCCTTTGAACAGGACATATCAAGTCCATTTACCCTGTTCTCAATGCCCTTTTGGGCTTTCTACCATCCATGCACTTGTTTTTCGACATGTGCGGCTCCAACTCGGTACGCAAAGAAGTCCATTCTTTGCTCGCTAAGCCGCAAAATCAACCTATATAACTTTTCCGGAAAATTCTGTCAATATCCTAAAAGAATTTTTTCTGAAATTTGTTCCGGCACCCGTTCGTAGGTCAGCGGTTCCATTGTAAAACTTCCCCGTCCGGCCGTTGCCCCGCGAAGTTCCCCCGAATAGCCGAACATTTCCGCCAGCGGGACTCGGGCATCAATCACCCGCGTTGTCCCGTGCAGCTCCGTGTTCGTAATCACTCCTCGTCGGGAAATCAGATTGCCCTGAACTGCCCCAAAATACTGGTCCGGGATAATAATCTGCACCCGCATAATGGGCTCCAGCAGAATCGGCTGGGCCTTCGAAAGGGCATCTCGAATCGCCAGCACACCGGCCTGTTCAAACGCCAAATCCGATGAATCCACAGAATGATAGGAGCCGTCTAATAACGTAACCTTAACGCCTACAACAGGATAGCCCGCCAGCGGCCCGCTGCCCAATCCCTCATGGATGCCGCTTTCAGCAGCCGGAATATATTCTTTGGGCACCGTCCCGCCGATTACCGCATTCACAAAAACATTTTCCCTGCACAGATTTCCGCTTTCGTCCAGATTCGGCTCCACCCGGATAATCACATGACCGTATTGTCCGCGCCCACCCGTTTGCTTGACAAACTTGCCTTCCCCTTCCGCAGGCACACTGATAGTCTCCTTATAAGCAACACGCGGCTTTCCAACCCGCACATCCACCCCCAAATCCCGGATTAGTTTGTGCTGGAGAATCTCCAGATGAAGCTCGCCCATCCCGCTGATGAGGGTCTGGCCGGTCTCTTCATCATAGGTATGGTCGAATGTCGGGTCTTCACGCCGCAGAATCCGAAGCGCCTCTCCGAGCTTGGTCCGGTCCGCCGCCGACTTCGGCTCAATCGACATACTGATCACCGTTTCCGGGAAACGAATGCTTTCCAGCTGCACCGGATAATGCGTATCCGTCAGCGTATCCCCCGTCAGAGTCTCTTTGAGCCCCACAACCGCCACAATTTCTCCGGCCCGCGCCTCATCCAGCAGAAACCGCTCATTGGCATGCATCTCAAAAATCCGCGTGATATTTTCCTTGCGGTTCCGGTTGGTATTCAGGACCCGGCTGCCCTTCCGCAGCGTTCCCTGATAAATCCGCAGAAAATACAAATCGCCGCGCTTGTCCGCCGTAATCTTGAACGCCAGCGCCACAAACGGCTTTTTCTCATCCGGAACAATCTCGACTTTTTGCTCCTGCTTTTCCCCGCGAAAGGCGACCGCCGGCGGACGGTCCAGCGGCGAAGGCAGGAAATCACACACCGCATTCAAAAGCCGCCGAATCCCCATATTCCGCAGCGCCGCCCCAACCAGAACCGGATGCAGCTTTCCCTCCACAGTTCCCTTGCGAATCGCCCGATACAGTGACTCAACCGACACCGGACGGTCATGCAGGTACGCATCCAGAAGCTCTTCATCAAATTCCGCCGCCGCCTCAATCAAATCATGACGGGCCACCTGCGCATGGTCCTTCAGCGAATCCGGAATCGGCTCCTCACGCCAGTCCGCCCCTACCTCCAGCTGGTCATAAAAGAACGCTTTCTCTTCAATCAAATCCACCAGCCCGACAAAATCGCTTTCCGCCCCGATTGGAATCTGAATCGGGACCGGATGGGCCTGGAGTTTCTCCCGGATGCTGGCCACACACATATCAAAATCCGCCCCGATTTTGTCCATCTTGTTGACAAAGCACAGACACGGCAGCCCGTACTTCTTCCCCTGCCTCCAGACCGTCTCGCTCTGCGCCTGAACCCCTTCGGATGCATCAAATACTGCTATCGCCCCATCCAAAACCCGCAAAGACCGCTCGACTTCCGCCGTAAAATCCACATGCCCCGGCGTATCAATCAGATTGATGATATGACCGTTCCAGAAACATTTGGTGGCCGCCGAGGTGATCGTAATGCCCCGCTTCTGCTCCTCCTCCAGATAATCCATTACGGCGGTTCCTTCGTGAACTTCGCCGATTTTATAGGTCTTTCCGGAAAAATACAAAATCCGCTCACTGACGGTCGTCTTGCCCGCATCAATGTGAGCCATAATCCCGATATTTCTCAGTTTTCCCAGTCGTTCGCTCATCGTTAGACGCTTATTCCTTTTCGGACATTTCCGAAAGTCTATCCTGTTTTAGAATAAAAAAACTGCCACGGTTTTTTCTGTTCAAAAACCGTGGCAGTTTATTTCCTGCGACTACCAGGCAAAGTGAGCAAAGGCCTTGTTGGCCTCGGCCATTCGATGCACGTTCTCGCGGGTCGTAATGGCGGTTCCCTCCTTCTTATAGGCATCCATCAGTTCGGAAGCCAGCCGGATATGCATCGGCTTTCCGCCCTTGCCGCGGGCCGCCGCAATAATCCACCGAAAGGCCAGCGACTGCTGACGCGCAGGACGCACCTGCATCGGCACCTGATAGCTGGCACCGCCGACTCGCTTGCTGCGAACCTCCAAGAGCGGCTTGACGTTTTCCACCGCCGTTTCAAACACCTCCAGCGGCGGGACATCCGGCATTTTCTCCTGGATTATCTTCATTGCCTCATAAAAAATCTTGCTGGCCTTGCTCTTCTTGCCTTCCCACATCAGGCAGTTGATAAACTTCGAGACGGTCTTGCTGTGATAAACCGGATCCGGTTTTAACATTTCGTAGGAAGCTGTAAACTTTTTTGTTGCCATACATTCACCTTTGCTCTTGTCTTATCGCTCCAAAACGGTTTGAAAAAACCGGTTCCTTAGGCCTTCTTGGCTCCGTACTTGCTGCGTCCCTGTTTGCGTCCGGCCACACCGGCGGCATCCAGCACGCCGCGAATGATATGATAGCGAACACCGGGCAGGTCGCGCACACGCCCGCCTCGAATCAGCACTGTACTGTGTTCCTGTAGATTGTGGTCAATCCCCGGAATATACGCCGTCACTTCCTTGCCGTTGGTCAGACGCACACGGGCAATCTTCCGCAAAGCCGAGTTCGGCTTCTTGGGGGTCTGGGTTCGAACAATCAGACAGACCCCTCGCTTCTGCGGACTGCCGCTGATATCGGAAATTCTCTTTTTGCCTTTTTTGCTCCGGCCTTTTCTTACCAACTGGTTAATTGTAGGCATTTTAACTCCAAATAAAGTCTTTTCTCACACTTCCTATTCAAGACCCAACGCCGCCTTGACCGCTCGATCTTTGGCCGCTTCGGCCTCTTTGGCCTCACGAAGTTCCTCAAGCTGCTTGGGCACAGGCGGCTCGGCCAAATGCTTGATCCGAATATCCAAATGACGCTTGAACGCCGTCCCTGCCGGGATCAAATGTCCCAAAATCACATTTTCCTTCAAACCCAGCAAATAGTCCACTTTACCCGCCAGCGCCGCCTCTGTCAAGACCTTTGTCGTTTCCTGGAAACTGGCCGCCGAAATGAAGCTTTCCGACTGCAGCGACGCCTTGGTAATGCCCAGCAGCAGCGTATTGGCCGTAGCCGGACGCGGCTTTTTGCCCTTGGCGGGCGTTCCGCCCAGCATCGCCGCCTTTTCATTGGCCGCCTCCAAAACTTCCTTGGATACCAACTGGCCTTCCTGCAGGTCGGTATCGCCTTTTTCCACAACACGCAGACTCTTGCTCAATTCCGCATTGACCCGGCGGAACTCCGTCTTATCCACCACTTCGCCGGGCAGGAAGGGACTGTCGCCCACCGAATCAATCTCCACCTTGTTCATCATCTGGGCAATGATGATTTCAATGTGTTTATCATTAATGTTCACGCTCTGCGCCCGGTACACATTCTGAATCTCCCGAAGCAGATACCGCTGCAGGGCTTCTTCTCCCTTAATCCGCAGGATATCATGCGGAACCAGCGGCCCGTCGGTCAGGGCATCCCCCGCCTGAACATGGTCACCCGTGTGGAAGTTCAGATGACGGTCGCGCGGAACATGGTGTTCCTTTTCCATTCCGCTTTCGTTGCGGATAATAATGGTCATCTTGCCGCGGCGTTTGTCGGTCTTCAATTCCACCACACCGCTGATTTCCGCCATCGCCGCCGGTTCTTTGGGCTTGCGGGCCTCAAAGATTTCCGTCACACGAGGCAGGCCGCCGGTAATATCCTGCGTCCCGCTGGAACTGCGAGGCAGACGAGCCAGCAGAGCCCCTGCCTTGACTTCCTGTCCCTCTTCGACCTCCACGTGGGCCTTGGCCGGCAGATAGTGCACGTCCAAAATCTTGCCGTCTTTATCTTCAATAATCACCTGCGGGTGCTTGTCGCCTTTGTGTTCAATAATCACCGGCTTGCCGCGCTGGCCCTTGCGCTCTTCTTCCAGACGCATCGTCTCGCCTTCGATGACATCCACCAGTCGAACCATGCCGGCCACCTCGGCCAGAATCGGCACACGGTGCGGGTCCCAGGCAAACAAACGCTCGCCCTTCTTGACCCGCTGGCCTTCCTGCACCAGAATCGTCCCGCCGTACGGCACCTTAAACCGCTCCAATTCGCGGTCTTTTTCATCTACCAGCAGCATTTCGCCGCTGCGCTTCAGGGCAATCAGCACCTTTTGCCCTTCGACTTCCGTCTCCACCGCATTCAGGTCCAGATATTTGACAATGCCGTCACGCGGGGCTTTCTGGTCCGTTTCAATCAGAGACACCGCCGCAATCCCGCCGGTGTGGAAGGTTCTCATCGTCAGCTGGGTTCCCGGCTCCCCGATCGACTGGGCGGCGATAATGCCCACCGCCAGCCCTTCCTCCGCCAGCTGACCGGTGCTCAAATCCCAGCCGTAGCACTTGGCACACACCCCCAGCGGACTTTCGCAGGTCAGCGGGCTCCGGACGCGAATCGCCTCCAGACCCAGCTGCTCAATCTTCTCCGCCGCTTCCGGTGTAATCACCTCATTCTCACGAACAATCATCTCGTCCGTAATCGGGTTGCGGATGTTGTCGCGGGCCGTGCGGCCGATAATCAGCTGCTTGAGCGGCACATCCACCGTTTCCCCTTTGTACACCGTCGATTTTGTAATCCCCTGCAGCGTGCCGCAGTCGTGTTCCCGGATAATCACATTCTGGGCCACATCCGCCAGCTTTCGCGTCAGATAGCCCGAGTCGGCCGTCTTCAGAGCTGTATCCGCCAGACCCTTGCGGGCCCCGTGCGTCGAGCTGAAGTATTCCAGCACGTTCAGACCTTCGCGGAAGTTCGACTTAATCGGCGTTTCAATAATTTCGCCGCTGGGCTTGGCCATCAGAGCACGCATACCGGCCAGCTGCTGAATCTGGCCGATGCTGCCGCGGGCGCCCGAGTGACGCATCGCCCAAATCGGGTTCAGATAGGGCTTGCCGTCGCGTACGTCGTTCTGCATCGCCCGCATCATCGCATTGGTCACCTGCACGCGGGCATGAGTCCAGGCGTCAATAATCTGGTTGTAACGCTCCCCTTCCGTCAGAACGCCCGCATTGAAGTTCTTCATAATGCGGTCCACCTTTTTCTGGGTCGCTTCGATAATCGCCTGCTTCTCCGGCGGAATCCGCAGGTCCATCAGGCCGAAACTCATCCCTGACAGGGTCGCCTGCTTGAAGCCCAATTCCTTGATGTCATCCAGCAGGTTAATCGTCGCCCGGCAGCCGGCCTTTTTATAGGCATCTTCAATCACCTGGCCCAGCCGTTTCTTGTCCATCACAATGTTGTAGAACGGCAGTTCCGGCGGCAGGATGTCATTAAACAGACACCGCCCGGGCGTCGTCTCAATCACCGGCCCTTTTTCCCGGCCCCGCTCGCCCAGCACCTCTTTGCCCTCCGGCAGACGAACCTTGACCCGCGCGTGCGGACTTACAACGCCCAGATTCAGAGCCGTAATCGCCTCCATCGGGTCGCGGAAGCACATCCCCTCGCCCTTCTGCTTGTCCGCCATATAGGTGATGTAGAAGTTGCCCAGCACGATATCCTGCGAAGCGTTGAGCATCGGCGAACCGTTGGCGGGCGAGAAAATGTTGTTTGTAGACATAATCAGCGTATGCGCTTCCACCTGCGCTTCAATACTCAGCGGCAGATGCACCGCCATCTGGTCACCGTCAAAGTCCGCATTAAAGCCGCCGCAGACCAGCGGGTGAAGCATAATCGCGTTTCCTTCTACCAGCACCGGTTCAAAGGCCTGAATGCCCATCCGGTGCAGCGTCGGGGCCCGGTTCAGCAGAACCGGATGCTGATGAATCACTTCCTCCAGAATATCCCACACCTGCTCATCCCGCCGCTCGAGCATCCGCTTGGCGCTTTTGATGGTATCGGCCAGACCCCGCTCCTTGAGTTTGCGGATGATAAACGGCTGATACAGTTCCAGCGCAATCTTCTTGGGCAGACCGCACTGATACAGCTTCAGGTGCGGACCGACCACAATCACCGACCGGGCCGAATAGTCCACCCGCTTGCCCAGCAGGTTCTCGCGGAAGCGTCCCTGCTTGCCCTTGATCATATCCGTCAGGCTCTTGAGCGGACGGTTGTTGCTGCCCAGCACCGGCCGGCGGCACCGCCCGTTGTCCAGCAGCGAATCCACCGCCTGCTGAAGCATCCGCTTTTCGTTGCGGATAATCACTTCCGGCGCATTCAGGTCAATCAGCTTCTTCAGACGGTTGTTGCGGTTGATAATCCGCCGATACAAATCATTCAGGTCGCTGGTCGCAAAATTGCCGCTCTCGAGCATCACCAGAGGACGCAAATCCGGCGGAATCACCGGAATCACCTCCAGCACCATCCACTCCGGCTTGTTTTCGCTGGCCCGAATCGCATTCACCAGCTTCAGACGCTTGGTCAGGTCTTTAATCTTCTGCTTGCTGGTCGTCTCATTGATCGCCGCCCGCAGTTCTTCACTCAACGCCGCCAAATCCAGCTTGCTGAGCAGTTCCTTAATCGCCTCCGCCCCCATCGAGGCCTTAAAACAGTTGCCGTATTTGCTGAGGGCGTCCCAATATTCATCCTCCGTCAGCAGCTGCTTGGCCTTCAGCGGACTCTGCCCGGGGTCGGTGACGACGTAGTCCTGAAAATACACAATCTTTTCGATGTCCGTCGTCTTCATCCCCAGCAGCGTGCTCAGCCGGCTCGGCATCGCCTTGAAAAACCAGATATGAACCACCGGCGCTGCCAGGTTGATATGCCCCATCCGCTTGCGCCGCACCCGGCTGTGCGTTACCTTCACCCCGCACCGGTCGCAGATAATCCCCTTAAACTTCGTCCCCTTGTATTTCCCGCAGGCGCATTCCCAGTCCCGCTCCGGACCGAAAATCCGCTCACAGAACAAGCCGTCCTTTTCCGGCCGATAGGTTCGGTAATTGATGGTCTCGGGCTTGCGGACCTCTCCGAACGACCAGCTCCGAATGTCATTCGGACTGGCCAGCGAAATCTTCACCGAACCGTAATCATTGATTCGATCGTAAATCGTCTCTGCCATAATAGGACCCGCTCCGTTTTATATCCTGTTTTCGTTTGTTTTCGCACCGAAAAAAGTTCCCCGCTTACAGCGGCACTGCACCGAGCCGTTTTTTCTCCAGCTGAATATTCAGACCCAGACCGCGGATTTCGTTGCAGAGCACATCAAAAGAAATCGGGGTGCCCGCCTCGAGCGCATTGGTACCCTTGACCATCGATTCATAAATCTTGGTGCGCCCCTCAATATCATCGCTCTTGACCGTCAGCAGCTCCTGCAGCGTATAGGCCGCCCCGTACGCCTCCAGCGCCCAGACTTCCATTTCGCCGAACCGCTGGCCGCCCGTGCGGGCCTTGCCGCCCAGCGGCTGCTGCGTAATCAGACTGTACGGTCCCGTCGAGCGGGCATGAATCTTGTCATCCACCAGATGATGCAGCTTCATCATATAGATGTAGCCGATGGTCACTTCCTGGTCAAACGGCTCGCCGGTCCGCCCGTCATAAATCCGCGCCTTCAGCATCGGCGGAATCTGCGTAAACAGCTCCTCCGCCGGCGGGGCCTGCTTCTTCTCCTCAATCTCCTTGATGCGGCTGCGGACATGCTGGTTGGCCTCTTCAATAACCGCCCGAATGTCCTCTTCCGTCGCTCCGTCAAACACCGGGGTAATCGCATCAAAGCCCAGCACCTTGGCCGCCCAGCCCAGATGCGTCTCCAGAATCTGTCCGACGTTCATACGGCTGGGAACACCCAGCGGATTCAGACAAATATCCACCGGCGTTCCGTCTTCGAGGAACGGCATATCCTCCACCAGCATAATCTTGGCGATGACGCCCTTATTTCCGTGACGGCCGGCCATCTTGTCGCCGACCGAAAGCGTCCGCTTGGTCGCCACATACACCTTGACCATCTCCAGCACCCCGCTGGGCAGTTCATCGCCGTGTTTGAGCCGGTCCAGTTCATGCTTCTTCTCTTCCTGCAGGGCTACTATATTCGGCCAGTACCGGTCCACAATCTTCTGGGCATCCTCACGCAGTTTCGCCGGCTTGATCCAGGAAATATCAAAGTTCTCAACCTGCTCATACAGCACGTCAATATTGTCGCTGACGCCGACCCGCTGCTTGGTGTTCGGGTCCACCACTTCAATGCCCAGCTCCCGGTGAATCTCCTCCATCATCTTCCGGAAGACGGCGCATTCCTTGGCAACCATTTCTTCTTCATATTTCTTCATCTTCTGCTTCTGCTGCTTGCGCTGCTCTTCCGTGCCGCCGCCGCGCCGCATGAAGTGGCGGGTCTTAATCACCACGCCTTCAAAGCCGCTGGGAACCTCCAGCGAATCATTTTTCACATCTTCGCCGGCCCGTCCGAAAATGGCGTGCAGCAGCTTCTCTTCCGGCGTCAGTTCCGTCTTGCTCTTGGGCGAAACCTTGCCCACCAGAATGTCGCCCGGTCCAACACGCGTGCCCTCGCGGACAATCCCGTTTTCATCCAGATTGCGGAGGGCCTTTTCGCTCACATTGGGAATATCCCGCGTAAACTCCTCGCGGCCCAGCTTGGTCTCACGCACTTCGACGGTAAACTCATCAATATGAATGCTCGTATACACATCATCCTGCACCAGCCGCTCGCTGATGAGAATGGCGTCCTCAAAATTGTATCCGTCAAACGGTACAAACGCCGCCAGCACGTTGCGTCCCAGCGCCAGCACGCCCTGACTGGTGCCGCCGCCGTCGGCGATAATCTGTCCCTTCTTGACCTTCTCGCCGAGCTTGACAATCGGTTTCTGATTCAGACAGGTCCGCTCGTTGAGCCCCACAAACTTATGCAGCCGATATTCGTCCGTCCCGTTGATGACAATCCGCGTCGCATCGACGGCTGTCACCGTTCCGCTCTGACGGGCACGAACCACCATACTTGAGTTCTGCGCCACCGGCTCTTCCATCCCCGTACCCACCAGCGGCGGCTCCGTCACCAGAAGCGGCACCGCCTGACGCTGCATGTTCGACCCCATCAGAGCCCGGTTGGCGTCGTCGTGTTCCAGGAACGGAATCAGCGCCGCCGAAACCCCGACAATCTGCCGCGGCGAAACGTCCACGTAATTGACCAGCGAACTGTCCACCTGCGTCAGGTCGCCCTTCTCTCGAGCCAGCACCAGCCCATCCCGCAGCTTCATCGTCGCCGGGTCAATCATGCTCGGCGGAGCAAAAATCGCCTCCATCTCCTCATCCGCACGCAGATACACGATTTCATCGGTCACCTTCTTGTCCTTGACCTTCCGGTACGGCGTCACCAAAAAGCCGTATTCATCCACCTTGGCGAAAATGCCCAGCGAGACAATCAGACCGATGTTCGTGCCTTCCGGCGTTTCAATCGGACAGACGCGTCCGTAGTGGCTGATGTGCACGTCACGCACCTCAAAGCCGGCCCGCTTGCGGTTCAGCCCGCCCGGACCCAGCGCACTCAGACGCCGCTCGTGCGTCAGCTGACTGAGCGCATTCGTCTGGTCCACCACCTGGCTCAGTTCTCCCCGTCCGAAGAAAAACTCCACGCTGCTGGAGACGCTCTTGCTGTTCACCAGGTCGGCAATCCGCTCAATCTCCTCCGGCGACTTCATACTCATCCGTTCCTGGACGGTCCGCCGCAGCTTCAGCAGCCCCTTGCGAATCTCCGAGGCCGCCAGTTCATCAATCGTCCGCAGACGCCGATTGCCCAGATGGTCAATATCATCCACCTGCCCCTGATTGCTTCGAAGGGCCAGAATGTAGCGTATCGTATTGATAAAGTCTTCCGCCCGTAGCGTCATCTCCCGCTCGTCCACGTTCTGATTGAACTTGCGGTTCAGGCGGAAACGCCCCACCGCCCCTAGCCGGTAGCGGTTCGTATCAAAGAACTTTTCCTCAAACAGGGCCTTGGCTTTTTCAATCTGGGCCGGATTGCCCGGACGCAGCCGCGCATACAGCTTCAGCAGCGCCTCTTCATGGCTGTCGCAGCCGTCCTCCGCAATCGTATTCAGCATCAGCGGGTCCGCCGCCTCGCGAATCACCTCGACCGTCTCCAGCGAACTGGCCTGAATCGCCGAAACTGCATCCCCCAGCTGCGCGCCGGCTTCGACAAGAATCTCTCCCGTCTCTGTGTCCACTATCGGACCGACCGCCCACATCATCGGGTCCAGCTTTTTGACCTTGACCGTCTCGGTCTTGTAGAACAGCCGCAGCAGGTCCTCGGTCTTGCTGTATTTCTCATCCATCGCCCGCAGGAAGGTCGTCGCCGGAATCTTGCCGGACTGGTCAATCCGAATCACCAGCACATCCTTCTTGGTCACCGACATCTCAATCCAGCTGCCCCGTTCGGGAATAATCCGCGCCCCGTGCAGAATCCGGTCGCCGTCCTTGCTGTCAATCACAAAATCCACACCCGGACTTCGGTGCAGCTGATTGACAATCACTCGTTCGGCTCCGTTGATGATAAACTCCCCGCCGCCGATCATCACCGGAATCTCGCCCAGGTAAATCCCCTGCTCGGCCACAACCCCGGCGTCCTTGCGTTTCAGGCGGCAGTGAATCTTCAGCGGATACCCGTAGGTCAGCCGCAGTTCCCGGCACTGTTCAATCGTATAACGCGGCTTTTCCAATTCGTAGCCCAGATATTCCAGCTCCATCGTCTTGTCATAGCTGACGATGGGAAAGATCTCCCGGAAGAGGGCCTCCAGACCGATGTCCTTCCGTTTGGACATCGGCACATCCGCCTGCAGAAACCGTTCATAACTGGCAATCTGCACTTCAATCAGATTCGGAATCGGCACCGCATCGCCGATTTTCCCGAAAACCCGGACATTTCGTGATTTCATTCGACCTTATCTCCCTTAGGATCTTCTGAACCCGCCTTGGGCTGTCGGTTTTCCCAAACCAAACACCGCCTTCAGTTCATTCGGAGCATTCTCCGCTCCGTGCGCAATAAACCAGCAGCAGGTTCGACCCTCCGGCCCCCGCCGGATTCGTCGAACCTGTCTGCAATCGTCTGTTCTCGATGAATCGTCGAAAACGTTTCCGCCGACACGTCGGCAAACTTCCTTACTGAATTTCTACAACCGCACCGGCCGCTTCCAGCTGCTTGCGGGCCGCTTCGGCTTCTTCCTTGCTCACATTTTCCTTCACCGGCTTCGGCACACCGTCCACCAAATCCTTGGCTTCCTTCAGGCCCAGACCCGTCAGGGCACGCACTTCCTTGATGACCTGAATCTTCTGGTCGCCGAACGACTTTAAGATTACAGTAAAGCTGGTCTTTTCCGCCGGGGCGGCCGCCGCCGCTCCGCCGCCTGCTGCTGCAGGGCCGGCCACCATCACTGCACCGCCGGCGGCGGGCTCGATTCCGTGAACCTCTTTCAGATAATCCGCCAATTCCTTCGCCTGCAAAAGCGTCAGGCCGACAATCTTATCCCCCAGTTCCTTGATTTCCTGGCTGAATGTTCTCTCTGACATCGCTTCAAACTCCTGTATTTCCAACGGCCTCCGGTAGCGGAACTACGCCGTTCCTTTTAACCCGCTCGGCGGGACAACCGGCCGGCCAAACCGTCATTGATTTCACTCGTTCAGAAACGGCTCTTACGCCGCTTTTTCCTTTTTCTCGATCAGACTCTTGATGCAGCCGGCAATCACGCCGCCGGGCGACAGCACAGCCCCAACCGTCCGGCCCGCCGGTCCAAGAACCATCTGAACCACTCGGCCCTGAAGCTCCCGACGATTGGGCATCTTGGCCAGTTCCGAAACGCCCGAAGCATCCAGCACACGGCCGTCCACAAAGGCGCCCTTAAACTTCAGGACCTCCAGCTTCTTGGTCCACTCCACAAGCTCCTTGGCTACATCCACAACGCTGTCGCCGCCCCAAGCCAGCGTGCACGGCCCTTCCTGAAACAGCTGCGCACCGGCCGCACGGCCCAGCGACTCCAGCGCCCGCCGCATCAGCGAATTTTTCACCACCATCAGATGGATGCCCTTCTCCAGCAGCGCTCCCCGAAGGCGGTTGTTGTCAATCCCGTTCAGTCCGATAGTCTGAAGCACCACAAAATCCGGCGCCTCCGACAATCGCCGTTCATATTCTTTCTGAATCAAACCCTTTACATAGTAGGTCATAATCGCTCCTCAGCATCAAACCGGCCCTTGCGCCGGATGGATTCCCTTTTACTCAACTGCCAGCTGCACACTCGGACTCATCGTGGCGCTCAGGCAGACTTTCTTGATATAAGTGCCCTTCATCGAGGTCGGACGAAGCCGCTTGATATGGTTGATAAACGCATCGATGTTCTCGGCCAGTTTCGCTTCATCAAAGCTGAGCTTCCCGACGACGGCATGGACATTCCCGCCCGCATCGTTGCGAAACTCCACCTTGCCCGCCGTAAACTCCTTCACGGCCTGCACCACATCCGGCGTAACCGTTCCGTTCTTCGGCGACGGCATCTTGCCCTGCGGGCCCAGCACACGGCCGAGCTTGCCGACCTTGCCCATCACCTTCGGCGAGGCAATCGCCACATCAAAATCCGTCCAGCCGTCCATCACCTTGGCGATCAGCTCGTCCGCTCCGGCCTCCACAGCACCGGCCGCCTTAGCCGCCGCTGCATCCGACTCTTCACAGAACGCAATCACCCGGCGGGCCTTGCCGATGCCGTGCGGAAGACTCACCGCCCCGCGCACCGCCTGCTCGGCCTGCTTCGTATCAATCCCCAGGTGCATTGCAATTTCGACCGACTGGTCAAACTTGGTTGAGGCGAAACTCTTGAGCTTCTTGACCGCCTCCGCCAGCGGCAGCGGTGTCTGAACCGCTTTCTTGGCTTCGTTCTGATACCGTTTGCTTCGTTTTCTCATAGCTTTCCTCGCGAAAAATAAGGTTCGCTCCCACTGTCAAGCCGTGGTCCGCTTTTCCGTCATTCCGTACGTTTCGGGACAAACCCCGATGCTCCCGCTCAGTCCACCACTTCCACACCCATACTGCGGGCCGTTCCTTCAATAATCTTCTCGGCCTTCTCCAGCGAGTAGGCATTCAGGTCCTTCATCTTGGTCTGGGCAATCTTGCGAATCTGAGCCCGCGTGACCTTGCCGACCTTTTCCTTGTTCGGAACTCCGCTGCCCTTGGCCAGTCCGGCCTCCTGTTTGAGAAGCACAGCCGCCGGCGGACTCTTGATGATAAACTCAAAACTCCGGTCCGTATAAACTGTTATCTCCACCGGAACGATTGTCCCGTTAAACTCCCGTGTCCGCTCGTTAAACTGAGAGACAAACTGACCGATATTCACGCCATGCTGACCGAGGGCCGGACCGATTGGCGGTGCCGGTGTGGCCTGTCCGCCCGGCGCCTGCAGCTTAATGACCGTTTTTACTTCTTTTGCCATAAATGCTTCCTGTTCTTCTCACTTTCCGGTTGTCCCCCCGCTGTCCTGCCTTGAGGGGAAACACTCTCTTTGCTTCGTTCAGACCTTTTCAATCTGCCAGTATTCAATATCCAGCGGGGTGCTGCGGCCGAATATCGTCACAATCACCCGCACAATCCCCCGCTCGGTATCAATCGAATCCACCGTTCCTTCAAAGTTCTCAAACGCTCCTTCCCGAATCTCCACCACATCCCCTTTGGAAAACTCCACCTTGATATTCGGAACATCTTCGGGCTTGTCCGCTTCCTTGAGCATCTTGGCCACATCCGTGTCCCGCATCGGCGTCGGAACGCCTTCCGTCCCGATAAAATCCCCCACGCCCATCGTTTCTTTAATCACATACCACACATCATCCGGAATCCGCCCGTCTTCCTTCGGTTCCAGCTCCATAAACACATATCCCGGATACAGCTTGCGTTTATGCACACGCTGCTTGCCGCCCCGGATTCGCTTAATCTGCTCGGTCGGAACCAGAATCCGGCCCACAGAGCGGACCCCTTCTATCTTCAGCTTCCGCTCCAGTGCCTCGCGGACCTGTTCTTCTTTATTCGAAGCAACTCGCAATACAAACCACTGCATCCATGGACCCTTTCCGGCTTGCCCGGTTAAAACAATCCAATCAAGCCGCCGAATATCCAGTTAAAAAACAAATCCACAACCGCCAGACCAATGGACATCAAAATCACCACCGTAATCACCACCGTTGTGGAGACCGCAATTTCGTGGCGGGTGGACCAGCTGACCTTTTTAATCTCCCCTTCGGCCGCAATCAGAAAATCCGACACCGCCGGTTTGTTGATCACCCAGAACGTCAGCCAGCTCAGAACCACACAAACCGCCGCAGGCACCAGCGTCTGAACCAGAATCGACTGATTCGCCAGATGCTGATACAGCACCGCACATCCGATCAGAATCAGAACAAAAACCCCGATGCCGGTCCCCAGCCGCGTATACGTCGCCTGCCCGCGCTTGTAAATTCGATTGATGCTCATTGTCTTTCCTTTTTCGGCCTTCTATCCGTCTCGTTTCGGCCTTCGCCGAATGACAAAATCCTACAGGCCAGGAGGGATTTGAACCCCCAACCTGCGGTTTTGGAGACCGCTGCTCTGCCAATTGAGCTACTGGCCTTTCTCGAATCGTCCGTTCGCCTATTTGCGGCGAAGCTTATGCAGCGTGTGCTTCCGCTCCCGCTTGCAGAATTTCATCAGTTCGAGTTTCGGAGTCCCGCCCTGCACGTTGATTTCCGTTCGATAATTGCGGTCTCCGCACTCCTTGCATTCCAGCCAAACGTATTCTCGTTTAATCGCCTTTGCCATAAAAACCTCGACACCCTCTGATTCTGCACGGCCTGCAAATCCGGGGCAAAAAAGGGAAAGAAGGTGCCGCATATAACTCGGCGGCACCCCCTGAATTCTTCCGTATCCTGCTACGCCAGAATCTTGGTCACCACACCGGCGCCGACAGTCCGGCCGCCTTCACGAATCGCGAAACGAAGCCCTTCTTCCATCGCAATCGGAGAGATAATCTCTACGCTCATTTCGATGTTGTCGCCGGGCATGCACATTTCAACCGGTTTGCCTTCGCGGCTCTTGATTTCCTTAATCGTTCCGGTCACGTCGGTCGTCCGGAAGAAGAACTGCGGACGATAACCGGCAAAGAACGGCGTATGACGGCCGCCTTCCTCTTTCGTCAGCACGTACACTTCCGCATTAAACTGCGTGTGCGGCGTAACCGTTCCCGGCTTGGCCAGAACCTGTCCGCGCTCCAGTTCCTTCTTTTCAACGCCCCGCAGCAGCAGACCGACGTTATCACCCGCCTGCCCTTCATCCAGCGTCTTGTTGAACATTTCCACACCCGTGACCGTCGTCTTGCGGGTTTCTTTGGCCAGACCGACGATTTCCACTTCATCGCCGACCCGCACAACACCGCGCTCAATACGGCCGGTGCCGACGGTGCCTCGCCCCTTAATGCTGAACACGTCTTCCACCGGCATCAGGAACGGCTTGTCGATTTCACGCTGCGGAATCGGAATATATTCATCCATCACCTTCAGAAGCTCAAGAATCGGCTTGCAGGCAGGATCATCCAGAGACTGAGCCCGCATCGCCTGGTTGGCAACACCCCGAATAATCGGCGTGTCATCACCCGGGAAGTTGTACTTGTTCAGAAGCTCGCGAAGCTCCATCTCCACCAAATCCAGCAGTTCCGGGTCATCCACCAAATCCACCTTGTTCAGGAAGACCACAATTCTCGGCACGTTTACCTGACGGGCCAGAAGAATATGCTCGCGGGTCTGCGGCATCGGGCCGTCGCTGGCCGAAACCACCAGAATCGCCCCGTCCATCTGAGCAGCTCCCGTAATCATGTTCTTCACATAGTCCGCATGTCCCGGGCAGTCCACGTGAGCATAGTGACGAGTTTCCGTTTCATATTCCACGTGAGCCGTAGCAATCGTCAGAATCTTCGTCTCGTCACGGCGGCCCTGCGATTCAGACGCCTTGGCAATATCATCATACGACTTAAACTTTGACCAGCCGCACAATTCGCAGACACGCGTAATCGCCGCTGTCAAGGTCGTCTTGCCGTGGTCTACATGTCCAATCGTTCCCACATTAATATGCGGTTTCTTTCGTTCAAATACTGCCTTCGCCATGTCTTGAGTCTCCTGTTTCTGAAGTCCTTTTTCCTGCTCAGGGAAGGATTCTTGAATCTCCCGTTTTATTAATCACATTGACGTTTTATCATCTCCGGCCCGCAAGGACCAGCCTGACGCCGCCTCTGACTCAAATACGCAGCATAAGGCCCCTTCGGCCAATGCCTGATTCTCCAGCTGCTGATGGGATTTGAACCCATGACCTCGTCCTTACCAAGGACGCGCTCTACCGGCTGAGCTACAGCAGCAAACCGATTCCCTTCCAGCCCTTACCGAACTCGGTACAAAAAATAACCCTCTTGTTCCGGCCTGAAAAACCAATGACCAGACAAGAATCTTTAGACAATCTCTCTGTATTAATGGTTTTTGTAAAAGGGAGAGTATATACAGAGCCAAATAGAAGTGCAAATACAAAAAACTAATTTTTTTTAAGATTTTTTCGCTTTTTTTCAAAAATTACAAGATAAGACATATCCTTTTTTGTCTTTATGGCGTAGGATTTGTTGCCGGCTTTTCTTCTGGCTTTGGATAATATTTTTCATACCACAATTGAATCTGCGATGACCATTCAGGATTATTTGGATAATTATTATAGTTTTCTTTCAAGTTCTCAAGAAAACTCTTTTTTTCCTCTTCTTTTCCCTCAGATGCACTTAAATATTCTTCTATACCAGATATCGGATGTCCCTTTCCAACATCTCCTTTTCCCAAAGTCTCTTTCAAAATCGATTCCGTCAGATTCTTTTGCTGGGAAAACAAGGCAGCGCGAAGCAATACAGGATTAACCAAATCCACAAACTCCGGACGAGAATTCCCCGCTTTAATCCTTTTTCCAATCTCTATTATTTGGGCATAATCTTTCCCTGCCTCCGCAAGTTTCAAAAGATTCGACCAAATCTCCTCCAACAGTTGCCCCGAAGACTCCGCCGTTGCTTTTTGTTCGGCCGTTTCCCATATCAGACGTGTCCGTTCCGGCAGAAATCCCCCTTCCGCCCCTTTTTTAGCCCAATAGATACAAACGTCCGTCGTCTGCCTTTGTAAAATAGCCCGAAATGCCTGCCAGGCACCATCCGATGTCCCGTTCCCTCCTGTATAGGCAGAGAGCCATTCAAGGTCTTCTTTGGTGCCAATTTGTCCGGCCAGTTCAAAAACCACCTGACGAATCCCGGAATTGGAATCCGACGCAAGCCCCTTTTCCTTAAAAATCCGGAAGGCCTCGTTTTTATCGATTCCTATCAACCCCGTCGCTGCTGCCAACCGGACTTCAGGACTGTTTGTATCTGATACGGCCTCTATGAAAACCTGATGGAAAAGATGTCCTGCCGGCTCCCTCTGATACCCCTGTGCAGCCAGCCGGGCCATAATCATCAGCAAATCGCCCGGCAAAGTCCCGCTTTTGCCGCCCGCAGCAGACTGACGATACCGTTCCACCAGCGATGTCAAATAGACCGTCGCCTGAAATGAATCCACCTGAACCCGCTCCAGCAGCTTGCGAAGAACCTCAGCACCCAATTTGGCCGCTGCCGGCTGCTCATTCTTCAAATATTGTAAAGACAATTCAAGCACTTCATTCGGCATCGACTCCGGCAGAGTGATATTCGAGCCGGGCGATAAGGCAAAATAACAGGCCTCGCCCAATGCTTCAAAGAGAGCCATCGAAACCTGCGAATCTGTCTCCTTCTTATGCTGTTCCAGAAGTTTTTCCGCCGGGTTCAGGGCACTCATTGTTGTCAGCACGCGGGCCGCCTGGAAACGCACATCCCGATCGGAATCCCCGACAAGGGCCAAAAGCCGTTCCCGCAAAGACGGCTCGATGTCCCCGCTGAGTCGATTGATTTTCCGAAGCGCCCACAGCCGAATCGGTGCCAAATCCGAATTCAGACGTTCCAGCAAATATTTTCCGCGCACTTCCGGCGGCTGAATTTCAAATTCATTATCCAGTGCCGACAAATAAAGACGCTGCCAGCGGTCCCGTTCCTCCTGAACCTCCCGGAGACGCATTTCCTGCCGAAGAAGCCGCTCCCGACGAATATCTTCAGGGCTTTTCTGGCGAAGCTGTTCTAAAATTGCCGTCCAAACCTGCCGACCTGTCCCAATCGGAATTCCAAACGATTCCTGAAGAGAACGCTCGGCGGCCTGCTGAATTTCCGGATTCGAGTCGTCCAGTAATTGAATCAAAAGCCGAAAGGCCTGCGGCTCTGTGCGAACCTGCAGCGCATAAATCCCCTTCAGACGTATCTTTAGATCCCGCTGACCGTCTTTTACGACAGAAGTCAACGGGGACTCAATATCGGAAAAACGATAGATTAAAAGTGCTTCAGCCGCCAGCTTCGATACCGCATCGTCCGCACCGATTAAAACCTCAATCAGCGGTTCGACAAAAAGCTCAGCGGGCACGACATTCGCCCCCAACCCGCGACTGCGAATCAGCGCCCGACAAACCGCCGCTCGAGCAGGAGAATTATCGGACGCTCGCAAGGCCTTTATCAAAACCTCCCGCCCTGCCGCATCCTGTCTTAACAGCAAACCAATCGCCGCATCAACCCGCACTTCATCGCTGCTGCCCTGCAAAAGGGCTTCGCTGTAAACACGAAGCTGACGACCCGACTCCTCTTGTGCACCCAAAAGAACCGTTCCGCCGGCCCCTCCTGCACCGGCGGAATACCTCACATCAGATACCGCAGCAGCCGCCGCCGACAACAAAACCAGCACTCTGAACAAAACTTTTCGCACAAGTAATCCTTGATTCTACTCCGAATTATTCTTCGGCTAAAACAGCCCTATCCTAACAAAAATCTCTATCCGGTCAAACGCTGTAAACAGAAAGAGCGCCCTTATAAATGGACGACAAGAACACCCTTTTTATTACTGAAATCCTGAAAAGATTGTTCAGAAAGACCGAAATGAAAAACAGCTTTCCTCTCCCCGCGCCTCCTGTGGGGAAAGATGTCTGTCGAAATCACTGCGGCTGGGCCGGTTGTTCCGGCAGCGGCTGTCCCGCCTTGCACGCCTCCAGCTGGGCGGTAAGGTCCGCAACAATTTCCATCATCTTCGTATACGTCTGACCGTGAAGCTCTTCATCCTTCTGTGCCTTTTCCTGAAGGGCTTCAATCTCCTTCTTCAGCCGTTCAATCTCCCGGTCCTTTTCCTGAATCTGCTTTTTGAGCTGCAGATTTTCCTGCCCGACCAGCTGGGCTCTCCGATCGATCCTGCGTCCGCTTTCCTGGCATCCTGTTCCCAGCATCAGCACCGCCAGCACTGCACAACAGAGTCGAATTGATGTGGCCATCCTGCACGCTCCGATTCAAAAAGATTCTTCCTGTCCGCAAACTCCAAAACACATTATACCCCCCTTTCGCCGCAGAATCAATCTGAACCCAAGAAAAGTCCTCCTTGACGGCACCGTGATTCGACGATACGCTGAGTGAAAAATGGAGGATTGCACAGACATGCGGTTTTCCCAATGTCTCTTCCTGCCGGCCGTTTGGGCTCTTTCGGTCTTCCTTTCTCCCGTTCAGGCACTGACCTTAACCATCCGGACCGATTCCCCCGGCAAACCCATCAGCCCGATGCTGTTCGGAATTTTTTTCGAAGACCTTAACTATGCCGCCGACGGAGGGTTATATGCCGAACTGGTTCAGAACCGCTCCTTTGAATATTCCGCCCTCGACAGACCCGACTGGAACGCCCTGACCGGCTGGCAGCTGCTCAAACGCGGCTCCGGTGACGGCACCGCCTATATCGGCGATGCCCGCCCGCTCGGTCCCAACAATTCCCGCTATCTGGAGCTTCACTGCCGCGCCGGACGGGAAGGAAGCGCCGTCGGCCTGTCCAACAGCGGCTTTGACGGCATTGTCCTCAAGGCCGGCGAGTCCTACACCTTTTCCGTCTTCGCCCGACAGCAGCCCGGCAGACATTTCTCCTGGCAGGTCTGCCTCGAATCCCGCGACGGAATCATTCTGGACAGCCGCGACCTGCCGCCCCTGAGCCCCGACTGGAAACAGTATTCCGCCGTATTACATCCCAAAGAAACCACAGACAGCGGCCGAATTGTCCTCTGGATTCACGGAGACGGCGTCATCTATCTCGATATGGTCTCCCTGTTTCCGCAAAACACATTCAAAAACCGCAAAAACGGCCTCCGCCGCGACCTGGCGGAAGTGATTGCCGACTTAAAACCCCGCTTTGTCCGCTTCCCCGGGGGCTGTCTGGTTCACGGCGACGGGCTCAGCAATCTCTACCGCTGGAAAGACACCATCGGCCCCGTGGAGCTGCGAAAAGCCCAAAAGAACATCTGGCGCTATCACCAAACCGTCGGACTGGGCTATTTTGAATACTTCCAATTCTGCGAGGACATCGGTGCTGAACCGGTTCCGGTCGTGGCCGCCGGCGTGTCCTGCCAAAACACCGACCGGTACTGGGGTGTCGGCCAGCAGGCCATCCCCCTCGAGAAAATGCCCGAGTACATCCAGGAGGTACTGGACCTGATCGAATGGGCCAACGGCGCCCCGGACTCGACCTGGGGCCGTCTGCGGGCCCAGGCCGGACACCCCGAACCCTTCCACCTCAAATATCTGGGCATTGGAAATGAAGATGCCATGACACCCGCTTTCCGGGAACGCTTCGAAATGCTCTATCGGGCCGTCAAAGCCAAATACCCCGACATCACGGTCATCGGCACTGTCGGGCCGAACCCCGAAGGATTCGACTATGAAGAGGGCTGGAAATTTGCCGACGCTCTCAACCTCGAAATGGTCGATGAACACAGCTACAAATCCCCCCAGTGGTTCTGGAGCAACCTGAAGCGATTCGATCGATACGACCGCGCCAAATCAAAAGTCTATCTGGGTGAATACGCCGCCCATGAACCCGACCGCCGAAACACCCTCCGTTCCGCCCTGGCCGAGGCCGCCTATATGACCGCCCTCGAACGAAACGGAGACCTGGTTCGAATGGCCTCCTATGCCCCCCTGCTCGGCAAACAGGGAAATACCCAGTGGAACCCGAATCTTATCTATTTTACCAACACAGAGATCCTTCGGACCGCCAACTATTACGTCCAGATGCTCTTCAGCACCCATGCAGGCGACCGATATCTGCTGGCAGACTTCGACCAGCCGCTGCCGGATGAAAAACGCTTCGCCTTCTCCGCCGTCCGAGACAGCCGAACCGGGGATATTATTGTGAAAATGGTCAATGGAGAGGCCCAAGCCCTTACGCTCACACTGAATCTGCAGGGTCTGCCTCAAACGGAAACTGCGGTTATTCAAACCCTCCTGACGGCCGAGACGCCCGACGCCTGCAATACGTTCCGCTCCCCGAACGACGTCACCCCCGAAACCGCCCCCATAACCCTGCGTGACAAACAGCCCTTTACCGCCGCCCCTTATTCCCTGACGATTCTTCGGATTCCAGGCAAAAACTGACGGGCCGGCTTTGGCCGCTTGATTATTTTTGTCCGTAGTAGGCGTTCTTGCCGTGCTTGCGGAGGTAGTGTTTGTCCAGCAAAACGCGAGAAATCTCCGGCTGCTCCGGGTTCAGCTGCAGCGTCCCCAGAGCCATCTGGGCACACTGCTCCAGCACCACCGCATTTTCCACGGCCTTTTCCGCATTCGGCCCCCAGGTAAACGGACCGTGATTGGCCACCAGAACCGCCGGCACCTGCATCGGGTCCAGCCCGGCAAACCGCCGCACAATCACCTTGCCGGTATTCAGCTCATAATCCCCCTCAATCTCCTCCGGCTGCATCGGGTCCGTCACCGGCACCGGCCCGTAAAAATTGTCCGCATGCGTTGTGCCGAAACAGGGGATTTCCCGGCAGGCCTGCGCCCAGATTGTCGCATAGAGCGAATGCGTGTGGCAGATTCCGCCGACCTTCTCGAACCGCCGATACAATTCCAGATGAGTCGGTGTATCCGAGGAAGGCCGCAGCGTCCCCTCCACAACCCGGCCTTCCAAATCCAGCGCCACCAGGTCCTCCGGACGCAGCGCATCGTAATCCACCCCGCTGGGCTTAATCAGCACAATCCCTTTGGCCCGGTCAATCCCGCTCACATTTCCCCAGCTGTAAATCACCAGATTCTGGATTTTCAGCTGAAGGTTGGCCTGCCAGACCTGCTCCCGCAGTTCTTTGAGCATCATTGTTTGAGAACCTCTTCCTTAATCTTCAGCAGGTCCTTCATCACATTGTACAGCGACTGGTTATATCCTTTGGTCCCGAAGGCATCATGCAGCTGCTTATAAAGCCCATAGAGCCGCTTATAAACCGCATGATTTGCCGCAATGGGCTTGAAGGTCTTGGCCTTCACCCCGCACATCGCTTTCTGTGCTGAGGCAAAGTCCGGATACGCCCCGCCGACAACCGCTCCGCAGATGGCCGCCCCCAGCGCACAGGTCTGGGGCGAACGGGAAATCTTCATCTCCCGGCCCGTCACATCGGCGTAAATCTGCATAATCATCGGGTTCTTTTCGGAGATGCCGCCGCAGTTGATAATCTGCTCAATCTTCACGCCGTACTCTTCGAACCGGTTGATAATCGTCAGCGCCCCGAAGGCCGTCGCCTCCACCAGCGCCCGGTAAATCTCCTCCGGACGCGTATGAAGCGTCTGGCCCACCAAAAGCCCGGTCAGACGCTGGTCCACCAGAATCGTGCGGTTGCCGTTGTTCCAGTCCAGTGCCAAAAGCCCCGATTGTCCGGGTTTGAGTTTGGAGGCCTTGGCCGTCAGCGCCGCATGATCGCCTTCTTTCTTCCCGCCGGGCTGAATGTAGTTGACAAACCAGTTGAAAATATCGCCGACGGCGGACTGGCCCGCCTCCAGCCCGAAATACCCCGGCAGAATCGAGCCGTCTACAATCCCGCAGATGCCCGGAATATCCGGCAGCTTGGCCGTATTCGGCGCCACCGCCATATCGCAGGTGCTCGTGCCGATGATTTTCACCAGCGTCCCCGGCCCGATGCCCGACCCGACACCGCCCAGATGCGCATCAAACGCCCCCATGGCCACCGGAATCCCCGGCTTTAAGCCCAGCCGTTTGGCCCACTCTTCCGTCAGGTCGCCCGCTTTCTGGTCCACCGTCTGCGTTGTGGCCGTCAGCGTATCCCGGAGCGCCCCCAGTTTCGGGTCCAGTTTGGACAGAAACTCTTTGGCCGGATAGCCGCCCCAGGCCTCATTAAACATCGCCTTATGGCCCGCTGCACACCGGCACCGTTTCAGTTTGGACGGATGGTCCGTTCCGGTCAGCACCGCCGGAATCCAATCGGCATGCTCCACCCACGTATAGGCCGCATCAAACACCTTCGGGTCCGTCCGCAGGCAGTGCAGAATCTTGCTGAAAAACCACTCCGACGAGTACGTCCCGCCGCACTTGGCCAGATACTCCGGATGTTCCCGCGCCGCCAGCTCCGTAATCTCGGCCGCCTCTGCATAGCCCGTGTGGTCCTTCCACAGCCACACGTAGGCGTTCAGATTCTTCTTGAACTCCTTTTTCATCGCCAGCGGCACACCGTCCTTATCCACCGGAATCGGCGTCGAGCCGGTCGTATCCACTCCAATGCCTACAATCTGGTCGGCCCGGAATTTCTTGTCGTTCTTCCTGGCCTGAGCCAGAGATTTCTTAATCGTCACCTCCAGCCCTTCCAGATAGTCCGCCGGATTCTGCCGGGCCACATTGTGGTCTTTGCGGTCCAGCAGAATCCCCATCTCGCCGGACGGGTAGTTATAAACCGCCGTGCCGACCTCTTTTCCGTTTGCCGTATTGACAATCACGCACCGGACCGAATTGGTCCCGTAATCCAAACCGATTGCATAGGCCATAACAACCCCTCTCTCAAACCGCTCCCGATTACCAGAAATAAATATAGAACGCGACAATCACACCCAGAATAATCAGCGTGTGAATGACATCCCACTTGTTCCAGCTGGCGCGTGTGGCGGCCTTTTCTTCCGGCGTAGCCGCATAGTACGTATAGCGGATCTGTTTCGAAGACGGCGGCGGAGTCATCAGACTCACAAGAACCGTCACCGCAACGCAGAGGACAAACAGAAATTCACAATAATGCAGCCAGTTGACGTTGGCCACCCAATACAGGAATGTGCCTTCCGTCAAGTGTCCTTTCATCACATCCAGCGCCAGACGGAACATTCCGAGAACAAACCCGACCACCAGGCCCCAGAATCCGCCCATGGCCGTGGCCCGCTTCCAGAATACACCCATCACAAACGCCGCGGCAATCGCCGGTGCCAGCAGTCCCTGAACCGCCTGCAGATACCGGTACAGCACATTCCCCATCCCCTTCATCACCGGAATCCAGACAATGCCGAGAATCACCACGGTAGCCGTCGCAATACGCCCAACCACCACCAGGTGCTTTTCGCTGGCATCCGGACGAAGTTTCTTATAAAAATCGCCCACAAACAGCGCCGCCGAAGAGTTAAACAGCGAAGCCAGCGAACTCATCAGGGCCGCCAGCAGACCGCATACCACAAAACCCTTAAACCCAATCGGCAGCAGCTGAGACACCAGCGTTGAAAAGGCCGCGTCCGCATCCGGTTTGCCCTCCGCCGTCAGCGGCATATTCAGCAGACCCTTCTGGGTCAGAGCATACGCAATCATCCCGGGCACCAGGAAAATAAACACCGGCAGCAACTTAAAATATCCCGCCAGAATTGTCCCGCGCCGGGCCTCCTGCTGGTTCTTGCCCGAAAGAACACGCTGGACGATGTACTGGTCTGTGCACCAGTACCAGAACCCGATAATCATCGAGCCGAACAACACGCCCGTCCACGGAAACTCCGGATCGGACGCCGGACGAACCAGCTTCAGATTCGGCCCGCAAATCCGCTCCACCTCGCCCCATCCGCCGACGCGAATCAGACCAGCAATCAGAATCACAATCGAGCCAATCAGCAGCACCGGCGTCTGCAGAACCGACGTGTACATCACGGCCTTCATCCCGCCCATCACGGTGTACAGGCCGGTAATCACAACCAGTCCGATGGCCGACACCCAGAACATATCCATCCCGCCGATGAGCGGCACATTTTCCGGAACGCGGGTAATTCCGAACACCGTCCCGAACACTACCCCGCCGGAATAGACCGTCACGGCCACTTTTGTAAGAACATAACTGACCAGTGAAATCAGCGACAGAATCGAACGGGAACCCGGCGAAAACCGATGTTCCAGATACTCCGGCATCGTGAAAATCTTAATCCGGTCATAAAACGGCACGAACACCCAGCCGAGCACCAAAATCAGCCACGCATGCATCTCCCAGTGGGCCATCGCCATTCCGCTCACAAACCCCACACCCGACAGACCGACCAGGTGCTCGGAGCCGATGTTCGAGGCAAAAATCGAGGAGCCGATGGACACCCAGCCGGCATTCCGGCCGGCCAGAAAATAATCCTGCGACGTTTCCTCTTTCTGCATCAGCACCCAGATAATAATTCCAATCAAGCCCGCAAAGAAAGCAATCAAAATGGTCGTATCCAAAGCGCTCCAGGCGGATACGGCTAACAGTCCTGTTTCCATAGCTGTCTCCTTTTGAGGGATTCTTTATCGATTCTTCAGCGAGTCGAAAACTTGTGAATGGTCGCGGTCTGATACACCTGGCCCGGACGCAAAACCGTGGACGGGAACTGCGCCTTGTTGGGCGAATCCGGAAAATGCTGCGTTTCCAGACAGAAGGCATACCGATGCTGGTACACCTTGCCCCCCTTGCCGGTAATCGTTCCATCCAGGAAATTGCCCGCATAGAATTGAATCCCCGGCTCCACCGTCCAGATTTCCATTACCCGCCCGCTGGTCGGCTCATAGACCTTCGCCGCCAGAGACATCTCATTGCCCTTCTTGTCCAGCACCCAGTTGTGGTCATAGCCCTTTCCGTATTTCAGCTGGTCATAATCGGCATTGATTCGCGCCCCGATTGCCGTCGGCGTTGTAAAGTCCATCGGCGTTCCCTTGACCGGACGAATCTCTCCGGTCGGAATCAGCCCTTCATCCACCGGCGTAAAAAACGGTGCATTCAGCATCAGCTCATGCCCCAAAATGTCTCCCTTGCCCTGACCGGCCAGATTGAAATACATATGATTGGTCAGGTTGCACACCGTCGGCTTGTCCGTCGTCGCCTTATAGTCAATCTGCAGCTGATTGTCATCCGTCAGCGTATAAATCACCGTCACCTTCAGCGTGCCCGGATATCCTTCCTCCATATCCTTGCTCACATAGGACAGCTCCACACCTGCTGTATTCTTGGTTGTAAACGGCTTGGCCGTCCACAGCCGCCGGTCAAACCCGTCCACACCCCCGTGCAGATGATTCGCCCCGTCATTGGCCGCCAGCTTGTATTCCCTGCCGTCCAGCGTAAACTTCGCCTGCCCGATGCGGTTGCCGTACCGCCCGATGATGCAGCCGAAATACGGATTGGTCTTGCGTTCCAGATATCCCTTCAGGTCATCATGACCGAGCAGGATATCCTCCAGTTTGCCGTTGCGGTCCGGCACATACAGGGCCACCACATGTCCGCCGTAGTTGGTAATTTTGGCCGTCATCCCACTGCTGTTTTTCAGAATGTACAGGTCCGCACTCCGCCCGTCCGGAAGAATCCCGAACGGCTCTTTCTGAACACTCATTCTCGCACTCTCCTTTCCTTGAAGCCGCCAAATCTGCCAATTGCAGGCCCCCGCAAAAAGCATCAATCCCGCTGTCAATCCAGTCAACACATTCCGTTTCTTCATAGCGATTGTCTCCCTTCAATTCCTAAGGATTCCTGGCATACTCGTCGAGGGCAAACCGGAAAAGTGCGACCCTCCCCATCAAGTCCGAACAGACGGAAATCCCCAACCGGTCTCGGCTTGCTGAAATCGCAGGTTTCCGAAAGTCCTCTCCCAACCTCAAAACTCCCTGAAGACGACTGTCCTGTGTTCAACAATTAAAAAAATGAAGGTAAGGAATGCCCCCCATCCTGTCAAGCATATTTTTCCCACGAACCCGAGCCGGCTGCTTATAAGTCCGGAATCACCTCCGCCCAGAAAGCCCCCGTACTGCTGAGCTTAAAGATATAAATCAGCCCCGGACGCATCTGTCGATAGACCGCATTGCCGTAAATCGCCCGGATGCCCAGCGATTCCAGCCGTTTGGGCTGATTGGATAAGCTCCAGATTTCCTGCCAAAACAGCTGCTGGTCCTTTACCGACAGTTTCCGGCAAATGGCAGCATACGAAGCGGGCTCCGTCCCCTCCGGCTGAATCACAAATCCGTCCTCCGGACGCATCTTCTCCCCGTAAATCTTCCGCCAAAGCCCAATCGCCCGCTCCCGGCCGTCCATCACAAGCTGCTTATCAAAACAGACAATCAGCATGTCAAAATGGGCAATATCACCCTCGATTTCCACTTCTTTGCGAAGAACCTGCTCGGATGCATCCTCCGGCAGGGTCTGAACAAACAAAATCTTTGTAAAAAGCCGCCCGTCCCGCTGCCCCTGCTCAACCACTTTGGCATACCCGACTTGCTGCTCAAACGCCAGATTGGCCAAGGCCTCTTGAAGCTGCTTATTTTCCGCAAGGAGCTGCTGAATCGTCCGCTGTGTTTCCGCAGTCTTCCACCAATACACCGCGCCGGCCGCCAGCACCGCCGCCAATACCAAAATGCCTGCCAATCGCTTCATATTCCTATTTATCGTTTATCCCGACAGAAAAGATTGACTTTTTATTTTGCCTACTTTTCCATTTCCTCATCCATAGTCATCTCCGCGCATCCCCTTCCTATCCTGTTCACTGATGACTGACCACTGATGACTGTTTACTGATGGCTGATTCATCCCCTTTTTCCCCGGGCTTGTCGCCCGGGGCTAATTTCCACACTGGCCGATTCAAATCCCGCCGGCTTTTCCTTTTGAGCCTGCGTCAGCAGGCGTCATACGATAGCCCCGCCCGCAAGGGCGGGGAAAAAGAGAATGAAAACCCTATCTCCTTTCTACCCTGTTCACTGATGACTGACCACTGGTAACTGGTACCTGTTGCCTGATAATTGTTTTTTTCTTGAAACAGCTCCCTATCGCGATTAGTCTATATCAAACGCAGAAAAGGAGACCTTTTATGAAAAGCACGCAGATTATCATCATCTTCCTCCTAATCCTGAGCATTCTCCTCCAGTTTTACCTGTGCGTCATCCTGACCGTCACGCTCCTGCCCAATATCAATCAGCGGCCGTTATTCCAAAGACCTGCCGCCGAGGCACTGCCGGCACCCCCTCAGCCCCTTCCCCCAACTCCTGCAAAAAAAGATTCTATCGAAGAAGGACGCCCCTTTCCCCCGCTCGAATTTACTGACCTCGAAGGCAAAACCCACAACATTCAGGACTACCGCGGCAAGGTCGTCGTCATCGATTTCTGGGCAACCTGGTGCGGCCCCTGCAGGGCGGCAACCCCTTACCTGCTCGAAACCTACAACGCTTTCAAGGACAAGGGACTGGTCATCCTGGGCATCTCGCTGGACAGCAACAAAAAGGCCCTGACCGATTATCTGAAGGCGCACGAAATCCCTTGGCCGCAGTACTTTGACGGTTTGGGCTGGGACAACAAAATCTGGCAGCGGCTTGGCTCCGGCGGCATCCCCCTGATCATCGTCATTGATCAGCAGGGTATAGTCCGACATTCCGACATCAATCCTGGCCAGCTGAAAAACGCCGTCCAGCGTCTTCTCGAAAATGCCCCCGCCGCTTCCTCCGATGAACAAACATCCGGCTCCTGAGGCCAACCCGGAGAAATCCTACTCTCAAAAGTCTTTCGTGTTTGACAAACAAACACGCACCTACCGAGTCCTTCCCATCGACCAAATCGGTCCGATGGCCCTTTCCTGGGATGGAAAACGCATGATTCGCTTTGACAGCTCCTCCTTCTCTATTGTCGAGTTCTCCCTGCCTGCCCTTTAAAAATTGTCTTTGAGCCAATACGTAGCCGCCTTCTTCCAGTCAGACAGGTTCACAGACCCGCTTCCGTTCAAATCCGCTCCTCCGCATCGTCCGCACGCTCCCATCAGCCACCATTCCGCCAGCCGTTCAACATCCAGCAAATTCACCCGTCCGTCCGCAACACAGTCTCCCGGAATAAACTCAAAAGCCCCCAAATCCGGCCCAGCCTCCAGATACGCCAGTCCCAAATCCGCCCCGGCATCAATCGCCGCACTGCCGGCGCGAAAACGGGCGAAGCTGAGCCGCGGCAGTGAACCGTCCGCCTCGCGCAGACCGTCGGCCCCTGCTGAATCCAACTCCGCAAAATCCTCATCTGTCAGCACAAAACCATTCCACGAATTGAACTGGTCATCAATCTCTTCATACATCAAAACCGCTCCCAGATGCGACAGATTGTTCCGAAGCACATGCGCCGAATTGTGCTCATCAAAATAAAAATTCCGACCGCCGTTTCGAATCCCGCTGCACTGATAGACGGTCACGCCCGTAATATTCCCATTTACGTCAATACCGTGATGGGGATTGTCGAAGGCCGCACAATACAACAAAAGATGCCCGCCGGAGCCGGCCCCCAGCTTAAACCCGTTCCCGTCCCCGGCAAAGGCGGTATCTCCCCAAAGATTGATTCCGTTTCGAAAGGCCCAGCACCGCTCGAATGTGACGGCCTGGCTCGGCGGAGTCGTATTCCAGCAATCATAGCCGTCATCCGAATTGCTCCACGCCCGACACGCCCGAAGAATATTGCCAGCCCCGACCCCGAATTTGACGGCAAATCCGTCCGCGTTCTCCCCGTGATTGGCCGGGTCGTAATTCTCATAGGAATCACAGTTCAGAAGCAGATTATACGCCGCACCGGTATGCAGCTGGATGCCCGAATCTTCATTCCAGCGGGCCGTAATCCGCTCAATCTGATTATACCCGCCTGTGATGTACAGCCCATTATCGCCGGCATTCTGAATGACAAAATCGTAAAACACCCAATAGCTGCCGCTCAGTTCAATCCCGCGAGTCCCTGTGGGAGTGCCGGAAAAATCAAGAACAACCGTTTCACCGGGATAAGAACGCAGGGTGATTGGATTCACCGAAGTTCCGCTTTTGCTGATGGAAACTTTTGTGGAATAAGGATGCTGTCCGCCTCGAAGAAAAATCGTATCCCCCGTTGAAGCCGCTGTAACGGCCCGGCCGATTGTTTTGAAAGGACTGCTGATGGTGCCGCTGTTGCTGTCGCTGCCGGATGGGCTCACATAATACTCCGCCGCCCAAACCCAAACCGGCCATCCGATCGCCAACCAAACAAAAACCCCGCCTCCCCGGAAAAACTTTCTCATCATCACACCCCCTAAAAATACCCCGCTTTTCAGTCAATAACCGATATATTTTAACTGCAAATCTCCGCTTTGTCAAGAAATTTGGTTTTTTTAGTTGGGATGGCCATGGAACATCGTATCCCCCTTAGGAGGATTCGCTGCATGACTGACAGAGCCTATCGACGAGTCATGGCTTTATGGACCAGGGCTGGGGGGACCCCCAGCCGCCGACATTGCGGCTCCAGAATGGCGTCTA
>JAKPDO010000002.1 GCA_029552545.1 Planctomycetota bacterium | reverse complement strand
AACCCGCCGAAGTGAGCATGCTTTTCAGCAGAGGCCCGGCGGGTATGCTCTTTATACTATATCGTCTTGCTTTATTCTGTTCAATCACTTTTTTAATGTCGGTATTGTTTCTCCTGTCTGCAATTAAGGCAATTCTCTCCTTGGTTTTACCAATGCAGTCTCCTTATTGCAATTCTTTTTTAGACATTCCTTCTCCGGATTCAGATAACTCTGAAGTCAAATTGGAATAGAAAATCGGAAATCGGAAATAAAGACTTCTGCCTGCCCCCCTGACTACCTGTATTCCTGTATTCTTCCGTCTCTTGCTGTCAAACTTTTCGAAAATCTGTTTCCCGTGCCCTGGCCTGCCGGTACAATATGCCCCGACGCAAAAGGATATCCCATTCTGTGAAAGAATCAGAGATGAATGCAATGAGACGGATGACTGCCTTTCTTGTCGGCCTGTCTTTGTTTACAGTGCCGGTCTTCTCGCAGCAGAACACGTACGAAAAGTCCGTGGTGCAGATTACCATCGTTCAGCAGGACTTCGACTATGTCAACCCCTGGAAGAAGACCCAGATGTCCCGCGGAAGCGGCTCGGGATTCGTGATAGCCGGCCGACGCATCCTCACCAATGCCCACAACGTCAGCAATTACCGGTATATCGAGGTGCAAAAGCAGAATGTCGCCAAACGCTACCCCGCCCGGGTGGAGTTTGTCGGCCACGACTGCGATTTGGCCGTCTTAACCGTTTATGATCCGTCGTTTTATGAGGATATGATTCCGCTGGAGTTCGGCCCCCTGCCGGCGGTCAATTCCACCGTGCAGACGTGCGGATTTCCGCTGGGCGGCCGGACGGTCTCCATCACCGAAGGTGTCGTATCCCGCATTGAAACAGGCATTTACAGTCATACGCAGGCCGATTCGCACCTGCTTATCCAGACCGACGCCGCCATCAACCCCGGCAACTCCGGCGGACCGGTCCTTCAGGACGGCAAGGTCGTCGGTGTGGCTTTCCAGGGGTTGCAAATGGCGGAAAATATTGGGTTTATGATCCCGACGCCCGTTATCGAACACTTCCTGAAAGACATCGAAGACGGCAAATATGATGGTTTCGGTTCTTTAGGCATCCTCACCTTCGAGGGCCTTCATAACCCCTGGCTGAAACAGTACTTAAAGGTTCCTGATGACCGTCAGGGTGTTGTGATTCTCGATACCGTCCTGAACAGCACCGCCTCCGGCATTTTGCAGAAAAACGATGTGCTGACCAAAATCGGCGATTTTGATATTGATAATGATGGAATGATTCGGATTTACGGGCTGATGCTCGATATGTCTGAGGCCGTCGAGCAGAAACAAATCGGCGAAACCATCGATGTTGTCTTTTACCGCGACGGGGTTGAACAGAAAGCCACCATTAAGGTCGATTATAATGAACCCGTGCTGACGTTTCGTCGGCAGTTTGATGTACAGCCGAAGTATAAGTGCTTTGCGGGATTGACGTTTGTATCGCTGAACCGCAATTATCTCGAATCGTGGGGGCGAAACTGGATTACAGACATCCCCTTCTACCTCCGCTATCTATTTTATGAAGTTCAGAATCTGAACGATGACCCGTTGCGGAAGGAATACGTTGTCTTGTCCGACATTCTGCCGGATGAGCTGACGACCTATGTGGGCGGCTTTGTTCATCAGCCGCTTGAAACAGTTAACGGGTTGCCGATAAAGGAGTTAGATGATTTGGACAAGGCCTTCGCCAAGGATGTAAACGGTTTTTGGGTTCTCAGATTTCTGGGCAATCCGACGCCGATGGTGATTGATGCCGTCAAGGCCCGTCAAAAACATCTGGAAATCCTCGAAAAATACGATGTTCCTGTCAGTCCCCTGCCGGAGCCGACGTTATGAAACATGTGCTTTTTTCTCTCTTCAGCATTGGTGTTATCGGACTTTGTGTTTCCTGCCGGCAAACGGCTCGAATAACTGAAAACGGGAAGCAGGTTTTGGATGCCAAGGACTCCCTTGTTTTTATTCAGGTATCGAGCAGCAGGTATGATGTCCTGCAGCCGTGGAAGCGTTCGGCTTCGCAGACGGAAATCTGTTACGGCACAGCCGTAGGCCCTTCTGAGGTTGTAACGATCGCGGAGCCGTTTACTTATGCTTCTGTGATTCAGGTGAAAACCAGTCGAAGTCCGGAGTTTATCCCAGCTTCAATCAAGGCCATTGATTATGATTTGGACCTTTGCCTTCTGAAACTCGATGAAAAAAGTAGCATTTCCCTTTCGCCTGTGACGTTTGGGGAATCGTTTCAGAGAGGCCTTGAGCTGAAGGGTCAATGGCTTTCTTCAGAAGCCGCAGTGAAGAATTCGAGGGGATTTTTAGACAGGGCCGTGGTTCGCAACTGCCCCACATCGTATCAAAGAATCCTAACTTTTGTTTTATCAAGCACTTCCAGACAAACCTCCCGCGGTGAGGTTTTTACGGATAGTTCAGGAACGGCATACGGAATCGCCTTTTCCAGTTCCGAAACGGAGGTTGCCGTTATTCCCGGTCAAATGGTGAATATGTTTTTAAAAGAAGCACAAAAGGATACAGAATATATAGGATATGGTACGCCTGGATTTGAAACCTATGATTTGACGGACCCTTCTGTACGCAGATATCTTAAGATGCCGGAAGAAATGAAAGAAGGGTGTTATGTATCCTTTGTCTATTCGAAAGGGACGGGAAGCGATATTCTCAAAGACGGAGATGTTTTGCTTGCAATTGACGGCAAGACCATTGATGCTTTTGGGAAGTATAAGCACGCTCTTTATGAGGACATTTCCTACGAACATCTTATCACGCTTCATCGGGTTGGGGAACCGCTTTCCTTTACGGTGTTTCGAGACGGACAAAAAATCGAGCTCCAAACGAAAAGTACACGATTTGACTCATCAGAAATGCTTGTCCCCTACCAGGAATACGGCAAGCAGCCGGAATATTTTATTACAGGCGGGTATGTTTTCCAAAAGCTGACGCTTGATTATCTGCGCTTGTGGGGGGAAAACTGGCAGGGAAAAGTCCCGCCGCACCTGCTGCACTATTACAGAAATCTATCAATGAATCCCCCTGCCGGGAGGAAAGAAATCGTTGTTTTGAGTTATGTTCTGCCGGCGGAAATCAATTTGGGCTATCAAAACCTCGGACGGATTGTTGTCAAAACTTGTAATGGAGTTGAAATTCAAGAGATGTCTGATCTGGCAAGGGCTTTAACGGTTGCTTCGGACTCCCCCTTCCATGTCATTGAGTTTGAACTGGATTATCCTACGCTTGTCATCCCAAAGGCCAATCTGGAACAAATCGACCAAATGATTTTCCAACTTTACGGAATACAAAAGACATCGAATATCCTTCCATAAAAGACACGAATTTACGGTGTTTCACGTGGAACAATCTGCAACTATTTAACGTTTTTGTTTCACGTGAAACATTTTTTTCTGGATTTTCTGCGGTTTCTGTTTTAGAACTGCCGACAATCTTTTTGATAACTTTTTGGAGGCGAGTATGAGCAGTTCGAAACAGAAGAAGCCGCATTTGGGCAGGGGACTGGAAGCATTGTTGGGTCCTATAACTCAAAATGTGGCTGAACCGGAAACGGAAATCGTTCGTCAAAATGATTATAACTTCCCTAAAGACAAGGAGTTAGAGAAATCAAGGGCGGAGCTTCCGCTGTCGGCTATACGACCGAATCCCTACCAGCCGCGTCAATTCTGGAATGAAAGTGAATTAAGAGACTTGGCCGAGTCGATTCGGCAAAATGGAATCATTCAGCCGATATTAGTCCGGCCGGCCGGGGAGGGAATCTATGAGATTATTGCCGGGGAGAGGCGGTTTCGGGCCGCCCAATTAGCCGGTCTTTCTACGGTTCCGGTGATGATTCGGGCTGCGACAGATGAACAGATGCTCGAACTGGCCTTGGTGGAAAATATACACCGGACGGATCTGAATCCGATAGAGCGGGCGAAGGCCTACAAAAACTACCTCCAAACTTTTTCCCTGACGCAGACGGAAGCGGCTCAGCGTTTGGGGGAGGATCGTTCCGTTATCAGCAATTATCTTCGGCTGCTGGAGCTGCCGGAGGAAATCCAGACAATGCTGATTGAGAACCAGCTGAGTATGGGGCATGCAAGGGCGATTCTGGCCTTGCCGGATGAAGAGATTCGCAAGAAGCTGGCGCATCGGGCAATGGCGGGGCGGCTGAGCGTGCGGGATGTCGAAAACCTGGTCCGCCGACTCCTGCAGAAAGATACGCAGAAAGACGCGCAGAAAAAAGAGAAGGCCGCTTACATACTGGATTTGGAAAAACGGCTGGAGTCGATTCTCGGAACCAAAGTGCGGATTGAAGCCGGACGAAAAGGCAACCGGGGAAGGATTATCATCGATTACTATTCGCTGGATGACTTCGACCGACTCACCGCGGCGATGGGCCTGCCGAATACAGAAGCCCTGTAATTTCTTATTTGAGAAAGTGAGCACAATCACAAAAAATGGGAAAAACGAATAAAAATGAATGTGTAAAAACAAAAACGTATAAAAAATACGGAAAGAAATATTGGTATGATAAAAAAGAAAATCTATTCTTTAAAAAGAACACTCCAGCAATAGAGAATGATAAAAAACCATTAACGAATAAGAAACGAATCTTTACCGTATTTGGAAAAGTAGTATAGAATAGAACGCTCTGCAATATCAGCCATAATATTTTTCATTTCTTCTATAGTCCATTTTTCTTTGCGAAAATAAAAACTTCCTCTATTGAATTGGTTGTTGTGTTCGTTAAAAAGATAAGTCTTGTTTAATCTCCCAAACATAGCCATGGTTGTAATACGATCCAAAATAGAAGAATCGCTATCAAAATCACAACCATATCCAAAGCAAACAAATGGAAAAATGTTCTCTCTCATAAGGGCTACGCGCAGACCGATTAGATTCTTTCCAAGTCTTTCGATGGCATTACCCTTGGCTTGTTTAGGCAAACCTGACTGCATTCGAAGATCGTTTGTGCCCTGGTTTTTTACTTCGGCAATTAGAATGGGGCAAAAAAGACCGTTCGTGTTTTGTATATATAAGAAGCCGCCATCGGGTTTAATAGAGGACTTATCGAAAAAATAATGGAATTCAACGTCATGATAAGTTGCTTCAAGCTCTGAGACAATATCCTTGAGGTACCATTGTTTTTGATGACAAAGAGAAATTTTTCTCTTATATTTGCTTTGAAGGCATTCAACAACTTTTCTTAAAGCCTGTATTATATCCTCTTCTTGTTTTTTTGAGGTTACATTAATAATAGTACCTTTTCTTTGAGCTCTAAGCTGTTCTTTCCTTGACATGGGGCCTCCTTATTGGCGAGCCAAAAGAAAGAGCTGCTCGGTCACATGAATATTTCTTTTATGAAGATTCCTACAACCTCGGAAAGTATTGTATTTTTTTTCGAAGACTTCTACATGGCCTAATTTCTCCAACATGGAAAGCATCTCTTCTTGTTTTATGAACCCTTCATTGTTGAATGAAATTAAAATAAATTTCGAATCTAGATTTTCAACCAGTTTTTGAAAGCAAGTCTTGGCTTCAGATCGATTATTATATTTTGATTTTCTCCAGTTGTCTGGTATACCAGACACCTTGCTTATTGCCTGTGGTCGTTTATAATTTACAATAAGATTTAACATGAAATAGTTTGAACCATAGGGGTGTTGATTGTAAGGAGGGTCAAGATAAACTAAATCTAAATTTTTTTCTTGCGGTGCTAGTTCATTTGCGTCACCTTGTAGTACTTTAACTTCACATTCAAAATTGCTTAAGATGGGTGGTGTCAGTTTTATTTCCCCAAGAATGCGAGATAAAGCATCGCCGTTTGTTCCTCCAAATTGTCCTATTTTTGTGTACTTATTTTTATAAAAGCCCTTAAAGACCCCTGATGTATTTGCATGAATTGAGGATTCACTAAGGAGAGGTCCAAGAACCAAATCTTGGTACTCGAGCGGTAAAGTATTTATAAGCCTACGATAATTGTCTATTCTCCTCGCATTTCTTTTCGTGTAGAAGACCCTGTCTTCGGGAGTTATGTTGTTTTCGTCTTTTGGAGAATAAAGTTCCTCAATAAAACCGATAGGATAGTCAACAGAGTCTACTTTTTGATTTAATTCGTTGATGAGGGAACACAGTGTGTTTTGATTGATGCTACTTTTGTTACACAGATAACAACGCGCCACAACAGCAGCGTAGTCCTCGAGGTCAATCGTAATTAGATAACTTGAGTGTTTTTTAAAAAGACGGGAAACAGACCCAGAACCAGAAAAGGCGTCCATAATTCTTATTTTATCTTTTTTAAGTCGACTTTTGACCTTGATGACTACATTTTCGATTTCTGGCAATAATGATCTTTTGTTCCCAATATAAGTTATCAACTGGTGGTTTAGATAGTTTGGATCTTCTGTTACCTCTCCAAAAATATCTTTTTCTTGGGTATAAGAAGGAAAAGAACATTGCTCTTTGTAACAAGAGTTTATCGTGCTTATCGGTTCCATTTATAATTACTCCTCGTTGCTTTGTAAATCAGCGTTATCTAATAGGGGGAAGCAATTCTTATTGTAGTTTTATTTGTGATAGTGTCAATTGTTTGTTAAAAAGAGCACGCTGAGAAAGAAGGCATCATCCTACTCGGGCTTCTGGATGTTGTCACAATGCTTCAGCAAGGGGCTGGGTCCACCAGGCCGGGTCGCGGAGGTAGTGTTTCATCCACATGGCGGCGTTGACACCGTCGGCGACGGCGGTCACCAGCTGCATAGCCGCCCCGATTCGGCAGTCTCCGGCGGCAAAGACGCCCGGAACGCGGGTCCGCAGGTATGCCGGCTCACAGCGGATAAAGCCCGCCTCGGTAAGGTCCACAAACCCCTTCAAAAAGCCGGTGTTGGGAACCATGCCCACGAAGATAAAGACGCCGTCGCAGGGGAGTTCCTCGACCTGACCGGTTCGAACGTTTTTGAGCAGGACCCGTTCGACTCGGCCGGAACCCAGAATTTCCGTTACGACCGTATCCAGCCGCAGCGTGATGTTGGAGTCTTTCTGATTGACCTTCTGCATCAGTTCTTCGACGAGAACTTTGGTGGCGCGGAATTCGCTGCGGCGGTGGACCATATAGACTTTTTTGGCATATTTGGCCAGATGGAGGGTATCTTCGACGGCCGTATTGCCTCCGCCGACGGCGACGACGACCTTGTCCTTAAAGAAGGGGGCGTCGCAGGTGCCGCAGTAGCTGACGCCGGCGCCGGCCTGACGAAACTCCTCTTCGCCGGGCACACCCAGTTTTCGATAGGAGCTGCCGGGGGCCAGGATGACGACTTTGGCGGTGTACACATCCTGTTCGGTGCGGGCTTCAATGAGGCCGTCTGCGCGGCGCTGAAGGGACAAGACTTCCTGATTGGTTTTGATGTCCGCGCCGAAAGACTGGACCTGCTCCACCATTTTCAGAATCAGGTCGGGACCGGGGATATTGAGAAAGCCCGGATAGTTTTCGATGCGGTCGGTGGTGAGGATTTGTCCGCCGGGATAAAATTTTTCAAGAACGATGGTTTTGAACCGGTCGCGTGCGGCGTAAAGGGCGGCGCCCAGTCCCGCCGGTCCGGCACCGATAATCAGACAGTCTGCGGAATGGTTTGTTGTCTTCATAAGATTTATTCCACCTTGTTTCTATCTCTGTAAAGCGAACATTTCTGACGGACACTGCTTTAGGACGATTTGGTCCGGTTTTGAGAAGGAAGGATTGAAACGCCGCAGATCGGCTTCGCCGGCGGCTTTCCAGATGCGGGCGGGCTGGCCGGGCATGGCCTCCAGCCGTGCCAGCAGATTTTTTTCCGTGTCGAAATAGTATTCCTCGTAATTGTCCGGATGATGGAGGAACTGGACTTTCACGGCATATTCAGTTTGTTCCGGAAGATTTGTCTTGTTTTTGGGTTCAGAGCGGGAAATCAAGACGGGCACGACCTGGCCGAAAGAGGCGATGACGTCCAGGACGGCTTCGGATTCGTCTGCATTGAGCATTGCTCGGGCCGCCAGCGGCAGGAGAATCTCGGGTACGGCCTCTTTGGCCGGCCAGCAAACGGTTTGCCGACGATAAGAATCCTCGATTTGCATGGAGCCGTCCGACAGTCGTCGCACCTGAGTTTGAAGAGGTCCGCGACGAGTCTGGCGGGCGGTTGTCCAGAGGAACTCGGACAGGTTTTGTGCGGATTCAAAACGGCTTAAAGACTGCGGAAAGTCGTTCTGCCGAAACACCTGTTCCTGTTCGAAGGCGGCCGCAAGGTCCTTTTCTGACTTAACAGCAGTTGTTTTGGAATATCCGATAGGTCTGCCGGAAACCGGAGACAGAAGGAAGATTTCCGCCCGCTGATGCAGATTGTCCAGCCATTGCGGATAGAGACGGCTTGTCAGGTCTTCGAAGAGCTGCCGGCCGACCTGGCGGCGGGGATCGGGACGAAACTGAACCCGGGCGGCCAGCTGTTCGAAGAGGGCAGGCAAATCGTAATGCTCTGAATAACTTTTCAGCTGGAGAAGGAGGATGCGGCCTTCCTGCGGTACGGCTGCGGCCAGGAGGATTTGTTCGCCTTCGGCCCGGGAAAAGAGCTGGATTTGAGCAAAGGTCAGCGGTCCCTCGAATGTCCGGATGGTACTGACGGGGCCGCTGAATTGACGGGCGATTCTTTCCAGAAATGCCTGAGGGGAAAGGGGCGGTTCAGTCAGTTTGTACTGCCATCGGACTTCTTCGGGAGGACCGGACCGCATTGAGTAGGTCGCGACAAGTGCAAAACTGTTATCCTGTTCATAGGTCCACTCGGTAAGAGTTTTCCAGCCGGGACCGACCGGCAGCACGACAGACAATCCCTCTCCGGGCAAAAGAATGGGCTCGGACAGCTGAATGGCAGAGCGTGCTTTGACCAGCAGCATCGCCAATCCCAATCCTGCGGCAAACAACAGCAGCAGAAAGGCGGATGCCAACGATGTTTTATCCGGATTGTTTGGTTTCATAAGGAGGCATCTTATCGGCGGGCAGGAGGGTTTTCAATCGAAGATTCAGATGGGAAGCCGGATAATTGATTTCGGGAGAATGACGGATTATCGGACTTTCGGCCGAAGAAATCATTGAAAAGGCGGAATTTTCGAGAGTTCAGGAGGATTGGTTTTCAGAAACAGTTTTTTTTGACCGATGAAGACAAATGGATATGCCCACAGTACGCGAACAATCTGCAGTTGGGTATAGGGATACAATATGACCGTTGAAACAACGACGAATCAGATAGAATATCTGGAGGGAAGTGGTCTTGTTAATCTCATCTCTCTTGCGTCTTTCCATCAGAAAACAGGGGTAATGACTTTTTTAGCCTCCGGACGATGGCAGGCAGTTCGCGTGAATATTCTGAAATGTACTGATCAAACCATTATTATTGAAACCTTGCCGAATGGGCAAGCCATATCTCAGAATATAAGAATAAACCAACCAGTCGGTATATGTTTCCGGATGGATTTTTCAAAATGTGTGTTCGAGAGTACAGTCGTTGGTCTCGATTCATCTGTTCTGGAAGGTCAAAGCGGGAAAGTTTTGCTGGAAATGCCGCATCGGATAGAGAAGATTCCGCGGAGGGCCTATCAAAGACAGCCGGTTCCCAAAGATATGAGCGTAAAGGTGCTGTTCTGGCACCGAGGATTTCTGGAAAAGGTCGGCACTGTACCAACGGATTGCTACTGGCAGGGGCAGCTGCGGGACCTTTCGGCGGGGGGACTGCGGATTGTTGCAGGTCTGGAAAAAAGGGATTGTTTTTCTATCGGACAGGTTTTCGGGATTCAGTTTACCCCGATGTGCTACCAGAAGCCGATATTAGCGGAGGGGCAGCTGCGTCATCTTCAGGAAGATAAAGAGAACCACACTCTCTGTCTTGGGGTTGAATTTTTGGGGCTGGAAATCAGTGTGGAGGGACGGGCTGTTCTGCAGCGGCTTTTGGAGACGGTCGAGGAATACCGCCGGCTCAATGAAGAGTCGGAATCTGCGGCGTTACCGTCGGGACAGTCTGATTCCATCTAAAATCCGCCGGGGGTTATGGCCGATAATCCCGCTGGGCGGGGTGAGCGGCCAGAAATTCCGTCAGCAGTTTGATGCACGCCTCCAAATCCTTCAGAGAAATCACCTCAACCGGCGTGTGCATATAGCGGTTGGGGATGCTGATAAGCCCTGCGGCCGCTCCGCCGCGGCAAAGCTGAATCGCGTTGGCGTCGGTACCGGTGCCGCGGGGCTCCGCCGTAACCTGAGTCGGGATTTTGTGGGCTTTGGCGGCCTTGAAGAGCTCTTTCTCGAGGATGGGGTTGATATTCGGGCCTCGATGGAGGATGGGGCCTTTGCCGAGCGAAACCTGGCCGGTTTTTTTGGGGTCGGTATCGGGATGGTCGCTGGCAAAACCGACATCGACGGCAATACCGGCGTGCGGATGGATTTTGTAGGAGGAGGTGATGGCTCCGCGAAGGCCGATTTCCTCCTGGACTGTGGCGACGCCGATGACGGAGATTTTCAGTTTGCGGCGGGAGAGGGCCCGAATAACCTCGGCGATGACGAAGGCGCCGGCCTTGTCATCCGTGGCGCGGGAGACGATTTTGTCGCCGTTCAGCCGGCGATAGGGGACATCGATAACCATTGGGTCGCCGACGGCTACACGCTTGAGGGCGTCTTTTTTGCTGGAGGCGCCGATGTCCACCCAGATGTTTTCCATTTCGACGGCCTTTTTCCGCTCATCGGGGGTCATCTGATGGATGGCTTTGCGGCCGATGACGCCGAGAACGGGGCCGTCGGCGGTGCAGATTTGCACCCGCTGGCCGATGAGCAGGGCGGGGTCCATCCCGCCGATTTGCGCGGTATAAAGGTATCCTTTGTCGTCGATATGGGTAATCAGCAGGCCGATTTCATCCACATGGCCGGTAATCATAAACTTAAACTCGGCGTCGGGATTCAGGACGGCGATGCTGTTTCCGTGCACATCCGCAATCAACTGGTCGGCATAGGGTTTGACGTACTCCCGCCAGATGCGTGCGGCGGGCTGTTCGTAGCCCGACGGGCTGGGGGCCTCCAGCAGGTTCTGCAGAAACTGTTCGGATGCTTTATTCATATCTGTCTGACCTTTCAGTGTTTTCGGCGTACGGCCGTCATTTTGTTTGGTTTTTTTAAAAACGGACAGTCGGGGCGGATTGTACCGGATGAGGTCGGCCTCGTCCAGAATCTTCTGGAGTTGGAGGCGGCGGGCCGGTATATAACAGGTATGGACCATTTGGAATTCAAAGGCAAAACGGCTGTGATTACCGGCGGGGGGCGGGGAATTGGTCTTTGCATCGCCAAAACCTTTCTGGAGGCGGGGGCCTCTGCGGTGCTGGCGGAGGTCGAGGCCCAGCTGGAGCCGAAGGCCCTGGCTTTTTTGAACAGCCCCGATGCACTGTTTGTCCAAACTGATGTTTCGGAGGAGGCATCGGTGCAGCGGATGGTGCGGCGGGCGCTCGAGCGGTTCGGCCGGATAGACTGTCTGGTGAACAATGCGGCTGTCGCCCGAAATGTGCCGGTGTCGGAGCTGTCTTATGAAGACTGGCGGCGGGTCATTGATACGGATTTGTCAGGGGCGTTTTTGTGTGCAAAGCACTGTGCGGCGGCCCTGAAGGAAGCCCGCGGGTCGATTGTCAATATCGCCTCCACGCGGGCGCTGATGAGTGAGCCGAACACGGAGGCGTATTCGGCGGCCAAAGGGGGGCTTGTGGCGCTGACGCACGCTTTGGCCGTCAGTCTGGGGCCGGCGGTGCGGGTCAACTGCATCAGTCCCGGCTGGATTGATACAACGGCGTATCTGCACGGGGCGCCGTCGCCGTGGGTGATTCGGTCTGAGGACCACGCGCAGCATCCGGCCGGGCGGGTCGGCAGACCGGAGGATGTCGCCCGGATGGTGCTGTACCTGTGCAGCCGGCGGGCGGAGTTTATCACCGGACAAAACTTCGTCCTGGACGGCGGGATGACCAAAAAGATGATTTACCTCGAGTAAACCCTTTTCGGAGAGTGCCGGTTATGACGAATGATACGCTGGTGTTGGGCATCCTCTGGTATGGGGTCTTTTTGGTCTCGTTGGTTTTTCACGAGGCGGCGCATGCGCTGGCGGCGTGGCGGCTGGGGGACCGGACGGCTTGGGAAGAAGGGCTGGTGTCCTTGAATCCGCTGCCGCATCTGAAGCGTGAGCCGCTGGGGATGATTTTTTTTCCGTGGCTGTCGTATGCGGCTTGGGGGTGGATGCTCGGCTGGGCCGGTACGCCGTATCATGCGGAATGGGCCCGGATGTACCCGAAACGGGCGGCCTGGATGGCGCTGAGCGGGCCGGCGGCCAATCTGCTCCTGGTGCTGGCGGCGGCCGGCGGGATTCGGCTGGGGCTGGCGCTGGAGTGGTTTTGGCCGGCGGACCGTATCGGGTTTATGAGCGTCGCCCAGGCCCGGCAGGACGGGCTGCTGCAGGGGATAGCGGTCCTGCTGAGTATTTTGTTCAGCTTGAATCTGGTGCTGTTTTTGTTCAATATGATGCCGGTAGCGCCGCTGGATGGGCAGGCGTGGATGATGCTGGTGCTGCCGGAGCCGGCGCGGACGTATTATCAGATGCTGATGAGTGTGATGCCGGTTCGCCTGATGGGGTTTTTTCTGGTGTGGACACTGCTGGGGCGCGTGTTTGCACCGGTCTTTCGACAGGCGGTGAGTTGGCTGTATATCGGATATTCGGCGACTTATTGAGGGCGGACGGATGAAAACACGGCGGCTTGGACAGACGGATTTGGAGCTGACGGTCATCGGGCTGGGGACGTGGGCGATCGGCGGGCCGTGGGAGTACGGCTGGGGGCCGCAGGAGGACCGCGATTCGCTGGAGGCGATTGAAGAGGCGATGGAATGCGGCATCAACTGGATTGATACGGCTCCGGTTTACGGCTGCGGGCATTCGGAGGAAATGGTGGGACGGGCGCTGCGGTCGATTCGACCTCGCCCGTTTGTGGCGACCAAATGCGGCCTCTTGTGGAATGAGCGCCGGGAGAAAATCAGCTGTCTGAAGGCCGACAGTATTGCCGCCGAATGCGAGGCCAGTCTGAAGCGGCTGGGGGTGGAGGTGATTGATTTGTATCAGATGCACTGGCCGCAGCCGGCCGAGCAGGTGGAGGAGGGCTGGGAGGCGATGGTTCGTCTGGTCGAGCAGGGCAAGGTGCGGTATATCGGGGTGTGCAACTGCGATGTGCCGCTGCTGGAGCGTTTGGCGAAGATTGCCCCGCCGGCGTCCCTGCAGCCGCCGTACAGTATGCTGCGGCGGGACATTGAAAAAGAGATTCTGCCGTACTGCGGGAAGAAGCAAATCGGGGTTGTGGCCTACAGCCCGCTTCAGAAAGGACTGCTGACGGGCAAGTTTACGGTCGAGTATCTGCGGACGCTGCCGCCGGATGACCATCGGATTGTATCGGATCCGAATTTCCGTCCGCCGCTGTTTGACCGCAATCTGGACAAAATCGAGCGGCTCAAGAGGGTGGCGGCGCAGGCGGGGCTGACGGTCGGGCAGCTGGCGATTGCGTGGGTGCTGCGGCGGCCGGAGATTACCTCTGCGATTGTCGGGGCCCGCCGGAGAGGACAGATTCGCGACTGGGTGCCTGCGGCCGATGCAGAGCTGCCGGAGCCGCTGCTGGAGGAAATCGAGAAAATCCTGCATGCGTGAAAGCGGCGGGACAGAACCAATCGGACAAACTTTCAGAATTGACGGGAAACAGGAGTATGGCAAGAGAGATGACAGTTTATACCAGCCCGCTGGTGGAGCGGAATGCCTCGCGGGAGATGGCGGAATTGTTCGGGCCGGACAGCAAGTTTCGCACGTGGCGGCGGATTTGGCTGGAGCTGGCCCGCGCCCAGAAGAAACTGGGGCTGAAGATTACCGAGGCCCAGCTTCGCCAGATGGAACAGCATCTGGAGGATATCGACTACAAGAAGGCGGCGGCGTATGAGCAGAAGCTGCGGCACGATGTGATGGCGCATATCCACACCTTTGCTGATGCCGCGCCGAAGGCCGCCCCGATTCTCCATTTGGGGGCGACCAGCTGCGACATTACGGACAATGCCGACCTGATTCTGATGCGCCGCGGGATGGAGATTCTGGCGGGCAAGCTGGCCTGTCTGATTGACCGGCTGGGCCGTTTCGCTCGGCAGTATCGGGCGCTTCCGACGCTCGGGTTTACGCATTTTCAGCCCGCTCAGCTGACGACGGTCGGCAAGCGGGCGACGCTGTGGGCGTATGATTTTGCGATGGATTTGGAGGAACTGGAGCGGCGGATACAGGAGCTGCCGTTTCGCGGGATTAAAGGCACGACGGGCACGCAGGCGTCGTTTCTGGCGCTGTTTGGCGGCAGCCACAGCAAGGTGCGCCGTCTGGAGCAGATGGTTGCCGGGGCTTTCGGGTTTTCGAAGGTTTGTGCCGTAACCGGCCAGACGTATCCGCGCAAGCTCGACAAGCTGATTGTGGATGTGCTGGCTTCAATTGCGCAGTCGGCGCACAAGATGTGCAATGATATCCGTCTGCTGGCCAATCTGAAGGAGATTGAGGAGCCGTTTGAGAGCTCGCAGGTGGGTTCTTCGGCGATGGCGTACAAACGCAATCCGATGCGGTGCGAGCGGGCGACGGGGCTGGCGCGGTTTGTGTTGTCACTGGCCGCCAGTCCGGCGATGACCGCCTCGGTCCAGTGGCTGGAGCGGACGCTGGACGATTCCTCCAACCGCCGGATTGTGCTGGCGGAAAGTTTTCTGGCTGTGGACGGGATTCTGGAGATTCTGATTAACGTCGCATCCGGTCTGATGGTTTATCCGAGGGTGATTGCGGCGCATGTGGAGGCGGAACTGCCGTTTATGGCGACGGAAAATATCCTGATGGCGGCCGTGAAGGCCGGCGGCAACCGGCAGGAGCTGCACGAGCGGATTCGGGTGCATTCGCATGCGGCGGCCGCACAGGTCAAGCAGTACGGAAAGAAAAACGACCTGCTGGAGCGGCTCCGGAACGACCCGGCCTTTGCCAAAGTGGATTTCCGCAAGGTGCTCAATCCGAAGGAGTACATCGGTCGGGCTCCGGAGCAGGTTGATGAATTCCTTCGCGGAGTCGCGGCCCCCATCCGCCGCCGGTACCGCCGACAGCTGAAGCATACCGCTCAGCTGAAGGTGTAGTTTCAAAAACAGCCAAGGGTTCTTGTTGCGGACATTTTGCTGAATGATATAATAAGCGTTATGGGAAAACTCACACCGGAACAAGTTGTCAGCACCTTAAACAATCATGCGGAGCATATTCGCGGATTTGGGGTGACACGTATCGGGTTGTTCGGGTCCTATTTGAAAGGATGTGCCGGAGAGGAAAGCGATCTGGATTTTCTGGTTTCTTTTGAGGACCCGACCTTTGACAGATACATGGAACTGAAATTTTTTCTTGAAGAGCTTTTTGGGAAAAAAGTTGATTTGGTGATAGAGGAAAATCTCCGGCCTGCATTTGCCGATGTCAAGAAGGCCGCCCGTTATGCCGAGGCAATATAAAATCTATCTGCAGGATATTCTCGAAGCTGCCGACAAGACTTGCCGTTATACCGAAGGGATGACGTATCAGACCTTTTGTGAGAATTCACTGGTAGTGGATGCGGTTGTGCGAAATCTTCAGATTATCGGAGAAGCGGCCAAAAAGATTCCCAAAGAAGTTCGGCAGGCACACAGCCGGGTAGAATGGCAAAAAATCGCCGGCTTGAGGGATATTCTGACTCATGAGTATTTGGAATCAATTTCAAAATCATTTGGGATGTTGTTGTGAACAAAATACCGGAACTGCAGCGGCAGATTCAGGAAATTGTCCGGGAACAAAACTGAGAGAAAAAAATGGATAAAAATCAGCTGGCCAGGCGGATTAAGGATGCATCGTATCTGGAGGGAGATTTTGTTCTGCGCAGCGGCAAGCGCAGCAAGTATTATCTGGACAAGTATCTGTTCGAGACCCAGCCGGATATCCTGCGGACCCTGGGAAAAGAGTTCTGCAGGCATCTGTCGCCGGAGGTGACGCGGATTGCCGGAGCGGAGCTTGGCGGGGTAGCGCTGGCGGCGGCGGCGGCGATGGAGTCCGGCAAGCCCTGGGTCATCATCCGCAACAGCAAAAAGGACTACGGCACCGGCAAGATGATTGAGGGCCGGCTCGAACCGGGCGATGTTGTGCTGCTGGTGGAGGATATCGCCACGACCGGCGGGCAGGTGCTCGAGGCGGCCAAAATCATCACCGAAGCCGGTGCGCGGGTGGACCGGATTGTCTGTGTGATTGACCGCAAACAGGGGGCACGCGAAAATATTGAAAAAGCGGGCTACCGGTTCGAAAGCATCCTGACCAAGGAAGACCTCGGCATCACGGATTAGTTTGCCGCAAGGAGTTTTTCAATCATCCGAACGATGCAGCCGGCGGTGCGCCGCTTGCTTTGATAAGGCAGGGCCAGCCAGGGACCGGACGGGGATTTGAGGAAGACGGCGGACTGCTCAGCGCCGATGGCGTCCGGTTTGTTGGCGACAATCAGGTCGAGATTTTTCTTAAGAAGTTTCTGCTCGGCGTTCTTCTTCAGATTTTTGTCCTCGAGGGCAAACCCGACCAGAATCTGTCCTTTCTTTTTGTGCCGGCCCGCCCATGCCAGGATATCGGGCGTCGGTTTGAGCCGGAGCGTCAGGATTTTCTTGCCCTTTTTCATCTTTGTTTTTTCTTTTTTGGCCGGCGTATAGTCCGACACGGCCGCCGTCATAATCAGACAGTCGCTTTGGGGAAATTTCTTTTTCACGGCCCGGAACATATCCTCACAGGAGACGACGCGGAGGAGTTCGGCCTGAGCCGGGGGCTTTAGAGTCGTCGGGGCCGAAATCAGGGTCACGCGATGGCCCGCTCGCAGGGCTGCACGGGCTAGGGCGTAGCCCATCTGTCCGCTGCCGGCATTGGACAGAAAGCGGACCGGGTCAATGTATTCCCGTGTGCCGCCGGCCGTAATCAGGATTCGCCGTTTCTTTTTCGATGCAGCCATATTGGTTTGCTTTAGACACCAAAACTGGTTCCGACGGCTTTGGCGGCGGCAATCAGCGGGTCTTTGAGCGGAACGGTTTTGATTTTGCCGGCCACGCGGCTGAGCGGTATCGAGCCGAGCGAACCGTTTTTCCAGATAACCAGGTGGTTTTGGACCCCCTTCATCAGCAGCTCGAGGGCATAATAGCCGAACTGGGTGCCCATGTTGCGGTCAAAGGGGGTGGGGGTGCCGCCGCGCTGGAGATGGCCGAGGTTGACGCCGCGGCAGGACAGCCCCGTCATTTTGGACAGCTGCTCGGCCAGCATATACGAGATGCCGCCCAGTCGAATCGGGTCGGGGCTGTCGGATTCTTTTTTGAAGACGACCATTTTGCCGCCTTTGGCCTTGGCGCCTTCGGCGATGGAGATGATGCTGAAGCGGCGGCCTTTGCGCGAGCGAGCCAGCACGACTTCCGCCACGCGGTTCAGGTCGTAGGGGATTTCGGGAATCAGGATGACATCGGCCCCGCCTGCGGCGCCGGCGTGCAGGGCAATCCAGCCCGCGTAGCGGCCCATCACTTCGACAATCATTACGCGGTGGTGCGAACTGGCGGTCGTGTGAATCTTGTCGATGGCCTCGGCGGCGGTCGTTACGGCGGTGTTGAAGCCGAACGTCAGGTCCGTGCCGTACACATCGTTGTCAATGGTTTTCGGCACACCCATAACCGTCAGGCCCTTTTTGGCAAAGGCAGCGGCAGAGGCCATCGTGCCGTCTCCGCCGATGCAAATCATCGCTTCGATGCCGTGCTTTTCGAGGTTGGCGATGCACAAATCGGATACATCGCGGTTGCGGACGGTCTTGCCGATGGGCATCGGATAAGCGAAGGGGTTGGTTTTGTTGGAGGAGCCCAGAATCGTGCCGCCCAGCGTGAGGATGTTGCTCACATCGTCAAACGTGAGCGGACGGATGCGGTTTTCAATCAGCCCCAGATACGCGTCTTCAACGCCGTACACCTCCAGGCCGTACTTGTTGATAGCGGTTTTTGTGACGGCGCGGATGACGGCGTTCAGACCGGGACAGTCGCCGCCGCCGGTCAGGATGGCGATTCGTTTGATTTTCTTTGCCATAGTCAGGCCCTTTCGTTTCTGTGGATGATGCCGTTTACTCTATCGGCAATCCGGGAAAAAACAAGGCCTTCGGCAAAGATTTGAATGCAATTTTATCTATCGAGCATCCAATGCCCCGCCAAAACGCTGAATTCATACAGGTCCACGACACAGTCGCCGTTGAGGTCCCAGGCGGACGTTTCGGCGCACTCCGTTTGAAGCCAGACCGACACGAAGGCGGCCAGGTCTTCGAGGTCCACCCATTCATCAGCGTTTGCATCTCCATACAGCCCGACAAACCACGGCGACAGATATTGTCCGGCAATAACCTGTCGGCTCAGCCCCGGTCCTTCCCAGGCGACCGCCAGATGGTCCGGCCCGCTGTCTTCTTTGTGGAGGATCTCGATGTAGTATTTGCGGCCGGCGGTCAGCGAGACGGCGGCTGAACGCTGCGAGGGATATTTGTCCCACTGTCGGGGATTGGTTCCGGAAACGGAGGCAATCAGGGCGGCGTTGGCCCAAGAGCCGTCCGTACTGAGCCAAAGCTGGGCCTCATTGTCACCGGCGATATAGAAGGTGTATGACCCTGTAGCCGGCGGATGCAGATAGCCGCGGATGCGGGTCCCGTAGGAATCCGCCCAGTTGGTCGGGCCTTCGAGATTGGCCGGCCAGTCGCGTCCGGACGGAGCGTTGGGATAGGACGGATGGGATGTCAGATGGCTGACCGTGCCGCCGGCGATTCCGGTCCAGGTTTCCCGCAGGATTCGTCCCATTGCCGTTGTGTTGATTGTAACGGGGACTTCATAGAGCGTATCCGATTCGTTGCCGTAAATGTCCTTTGCCGTCACAGCATAATAATAAGTTAGACCGGCCGAGACGTCGGTATCGAGGAAGGCCGACTCGGTTATGCCGGAATTCGTCAGGAGGATATAGTCCCCTGTTGGACCGACGGCCCGATAGACGTTGTAGGCGGCCAAATCCGCTTCGGTATTGTCCAGCCAGTCCAGCAGCACAGCGTCGTTTTCAATCCGTGCCCACAGGCCGGCCGGAGCGTCAGGGGCTTGTGTGTCGGGATGGAGCAGCCAATCCAGATACACTTCGAGGTTGGTGTAGTCGGAGCTGAGCGTGTAGGAATTTCGGTCGGCGGGATTGGAGGGATTGAGCCCGTTGGCTGTTTCCCAGTAATCGGGCATTCCGTCGTGATCGCTGTCTGCCGGGGCCGGAGCGGAAGCCAACGGCGGCCAGAAGCGGTTCAGCTCCTCCGGCGGGGCGGTCGGAAGGGGGGTATTGTAAACAAAATCCCCGGTGCCGTTGATGACATCGCTGACGATTCTTTGGTCCACGGAATCACGCACCAGACTGGCTCCGGCGGAGGCCAAAACATCCTGCAGGGCCTGATGGGCGGAGGTGGTGGTCACCGGTTCCATCGGAATTTGGTAAGAGCGGGCCTTGTAGGCATCAATTTCCGCGGATGTAAATCCGTTGAATGTGACTAAATCCCACTGATTGGGATAGACGGTGACGGTATTGTAATTGGCCCCGTGGGCATTGCCGGCCCAGTAGGCATAGGCGTATTTGCAGTCTTCTTTGAAGGCCTTGGTGCCGGAGGAGCCCGGACCGCGGATAAAGACATTGCCGACAAAGTTGTAGCGGCTCATTGTGTCTGTATCGGCATTATAGCCCGGATGCGTGCCGGACCAGTTATAGACTACATTATTGCGGAAGTCGAAGTAAAGTCCGTCCGGATCAGAAGCGATTTTGACATAGTTGCCCGGACGAGGATTCCGTCCTTTGTTGTGGGCGTACAGATTGTGGTGATAGGATTTCCGTTCTCCGTACTGGCCGCGGATGAGGGAGCCGTAGCTGTGATTTTCGAAGGTCAGGGCTTCACTGAGGATGCACCACTGAACAGTGACGTTGTTGGAGCCGTCCTGACAGGAGATAGTCTCATCCCGTGCATAGGAAGCGCTGACGTGGTCGATGATGATGTTGCTGCCGCTGTCGATGTCAATGGCATCGCCGCTGGAATTCGCGCCGCCTGCATCCACCCGCACTCGAATGTAGCGAATGATGACGTTGTCGGCGCCGCTCAAATAAATGCGGCCTTTGATGCAGATGCCGTCGCCCGGGGCCGTCTGGCCGGCGATGGTGGTGTTGGACTTGGGCCGCAGGAGAACGTCCCCCAGTTCAATCGTTCCGGAGACCCGAAAGACAATCGTGCGGTTGGGCTGACTGACGGCATCGACAATCGAGCCCGGCCCGCTGTTGTTCAGGTTGGTGACTTCATAGACGGTTCCGCCGCGTCCGCCCGTGGAAAAGCGTCCGGCACCTTCGGCTCCCGGAAAAGCAAGAGGTATGCAGAAAGCGTTGGCGGAAATCAGCATAACAAGAAAGACGGCGGCAAAAGGCCTCGTTAAAGAAGTGTTGTTGTTCATCCCCTCAGCTCCTGATGGTGATGATTCGGTTTCTTCGCGGCTCTATCCTGCTTGCAAAACAGACCCGCCCGGGTGCTGAACGGCGCCCCCGAAAAGAGATATCATTATCCGTAATTGTACGGATACTCTAAGAAAAAATCAATCAAAAACCACTTATAGGGTTATATAGATGGAGATTATCTTTTTTGTGTTTTTCCCAGAAAAGTTGTCTATTTTGACTTCAATTCGAGTATAATACAGTATGTGGAACCTTCTATAGTAGGGGGGTACAGGTGGAGATGATAACAAAAAGTTCTCGGCATCAGTGTGTTCGGCAGGCCGTTTGTGTTTTGGTGTTTTTTCTCTTGATGATTTCCGCTGTTTATGGTCTGGAAGTTACAGGCACAATTACTTGTCATGACCCCTCTACCATCATTTATGAAAACGGTCGATACTGGTATTTCTCGACCAACAATAACCTGAGTGCTCGTTATTCGACGGATTTGGTCACGTGGTATTCCGGTACTCGGCCTTTCAGCTACAGCAGCGGTGTGCCGCCTTATATGGCCTCCTACCTTTCTACCTGCGAAGGAAGCGGGCCGTGGAATCTGTGGGCGCCGGACATCATTAAAGTCGGGAATTTGTACTATCTCTATTATTCCCGCAATATGTGTTATGACTATAACTGCACAGAACAATCGGTCTGCGGACTGGCGATTGGTTCAAACATTTTGAATAGGGATTGGGTGGACCAGGGGGCTGTTTTATGGACGAGTTTGTGCACGGATTATCGGCGGAGCATCGATCCGGCACTTTTGTTTGACACGGCCGGCAATCTTTGGCTGGCGGCCGGCTCGTTCGGACATCCGAGCACAAACGGCTGGACATATGGAGGCATCTGGCTCTATCAGATTGACCCGGCCACCGGCAAGGTCAAAAGCGGGACGACTCCGACGCAGCTGGCACGGGCGTGGATTGAAGCGGCTTATCTTTATTATAAGGACGGCTATTATTATCTGTTTTTCAATCAGGAACGCTGCTGTGCAGGCGTGAACAGTACGTATTTTATCCGCTATGCACGGGCCGCGAATATCACGGGGCCGTATTTCGACAGGGATGGAATCAATGTTCTCACGCAGGATACCGGCTCGCTGTTTCTGGGGCGGGATTACACGGCCAATTACAATACGGACGGCACACCAAAGCCGGAGCTGGGCTCGGTAGGACGGGAAATCGGTCCGGGGCACATCGGAATTTTCACCGCTCAGGACGGCCTGGAGATGTTCTCATTTCATTTCTATGATGCCGATGACAACGGGATAGCCAAACTCGGGCTTCGAACGCTGATTTGGGGAGATGACGGCTGGCCGCGGGCCGGCTGGAATCTGCCGGACGGAAACTATGCGATTGTCTGCGGAATGAACCGGGACCCGGGTGCGCCGGCAGGGGGCCTTTATCTGGAGGCGGCGGACGCGTACACCGACGCAGTTCAGATGAACAGCTGGAAAGGCGGAACGGATCAAATCTGGACGTTTACGCGGGTAGGGCTCAATCAGTACAAAATTGCCTGTCTGGCCAACGGCAAGGTGCTCGCGGTGGTCAGTCCGGATGAAAATCCGAGCAATATTTACGGCCCGGGCAAGCCGGTTAAACTGGTGCCGTACAGCAGCACGAATAACGCCCATCGGTGGTATGTCGTTCAGACAAACAATCGCGGCTTTCGGATGCTGAATGTTGCCACGTCGATGGCGCTGGAGGTCGCCGGTGCGCAAAATGCGGTTGGGGCTTCAATCGATGTCGGCAGCTGGGATTCGTCGCAGCCGGGACATCAGTGTTTCTGGCTGGCGCCGGCGGGGATGTATTCGATGGAGATGCAGTACGGCGGGCTGCCGGCCGGCGTGGCCAATACCAGTTCAGGCACGCGGCTGGCGCTGGCCGACTGGACGGGGTCGAATCTTCAGAAATGGCGGTTTGTTCCAACGTTTGACGGTTATACGAAAATTGTCAATGTCGCCAGCAGTCTTCCGGTGGATTTGCGGAACGGTTCATTTTCGGACGGAGAGTATATCCGCCAATGGACGGATTTGAACAATGATGCTCAGAAATGGGCGATTGAACCGCTTACGGACGGTTCTTTCCGCATCCTCAATAAGATTACAGCCAAGGCCGTCTCTGTGGCCGGCTCGACCAGTGGGTCTTACACGCGTCAGTGGCGATGGCTCCACACGCTGGCTCAGCAGTGGCGGTTTACGCAGCAGGCGGCTTCGCCGAATGCCCGGACATGGACGGGCGGCGGCACCTCTGGAGATTGGTCTGAAGTTGCCAACTGGGATGTGCCCTCGTACGGGGCGGACAATCTGCTGTTCGGCGGGATGCTTCAGACGGCAGCGAACAACAACCTGGCGGCTGACAAACAGGTCAATGGGATTCGGTTTTTGAATACGGCAGGCGGCTTTACCCTTTCTGGCAATCGCATTTTGCTGCTGGGGGATATTGTCAATGAGTCGCCTTCTGTGCAGACAATCGCAATGCCGCTTCAGCTGGCAGGCGGCAGACGGTATTGGCTGGCTGCTCAGGCGGGGGATTTGATTATCAGCGGAGCCATCAGCGGCGATGGGCACGTAGCCAAGGGCGGTGCCGGAACACTGACGTTGGCAGGCCCGTGCACCTACACCGGGGCTACACGCATTCTGGCGGGCACCCTGAAGATGGGGGCTGACCTGGCTTTGCCGATTTCGACGGACCTGACGATTGAGCCGGGGGCGGTTCTGGATTTGAACGGACATGAAATTACGGTGAGTGCGCTCACGAATCTGGGGGCGATTGTCAACAGCAGCTGTCAGGGGGCCGTGCTGAATGTTCTGACGCCGCCGCAGACATGGGTCTTGCCGGGCAATGGGATGGACGGTCTTGCGGCCCTGGCGGAGCGCTGGCTGTCGGGGGAATGCGCCGGACCAGATTGGTGCATGGGCGCCGACCGCAATCAGAGCGGGCAGGTCGATTTGGCCGACTTGGAAAACCTGGCCGCACTATGGTTGAACTGCTTATAGCGACTATTGATATTGTATCTCGGTAATTATCTGTTTGTGGAAATAGGATAAGTCTTGTTATCGGACAAAAAGTCGGACAAACTATATCTACATAGTCGCCATGGGTTGTCGATATAAAGCCAAATTCTATTAATAGATTCCTGCCTGCGCGGGAATGACAATGACTTATAGAAGATCTGCGGGGAATAATGAAGGTCTGTGCGGGAATAACAATTTGCAGGGACAAGGGTCGCAGGAGTAATAAGAGGTTTTGTTTGTCAGAATAGAAGATTGATTATTCCCGTAATATTTCTTATAATAACCTTTCAGAAAAGGAGTTCTTTTTCAAGATTCGGATGCAGGAGGTTCATTCACGTGCCGATATTCAAAGGAGGAGCTGTTGTCATAAAGGGTCATGACGGGAAGCCATTTGAGTTAACTGAACAAACATGGCGGCACATTGTACAAGATAATAGCAGGAAATACCTTGAAGCGCACTTCGATAAAATCGCAGAAACATTACAGCATCCGGACTTTATATTAAAAAGTCCGAAAGAGAATTCTGTAAAAGCATTCGTGAAATTTTTTGATGACTTTTATATTTTGAACACGGTAACCGCACGAGTTTACTTGTATGTGTTAGTCAATGTCAACAATCGCAGGATCAGAACCGTTTACACGAATCCTGTGCTGAAGGGGTGGGAGCAAGAATGGAAGAAAAAATGAACATTACGCATCATTATGATGAAGAGGCTGATATTCTTTATATTGATTTCGGTTCGAACGAACCTTGTTTCACGGAGGACATTGACGGAGTTGTAATGTTAGAAATCGGCTGGTTCAGCAAACTGCCCAGGGGTATCAAAGTCATAGGCCCTAAAGCTCATCATATGAAATCGTTCAATTTTCAGTTGATCATAAGAAAATGCAGAGATTTGCTGCGGAATCAAGCCAAACAGATAGAGAATCAGGAATCCTATCTCCAAGAGTTTTTAAAGAACAAGTTTAAGGAACTTGCTCTTTCTTAGCTTTCAGCCAAACTGCTTGAATTTCTGCAATCGCTCGCTGTTTTATCGCTACATCGTTTTTTTCTTTGGGGCCGACTATTTTGCTGCGGAGAGGGATTTTTTGGCAGCGGCGGCGACGGCTTCCGGTGTGATGCCGAAGTTTTTGTAGCAGACCTTGTACGGCGCCGACACGCCGAACGTGCTCATCCCGACAAACTCGCCCCACGGGCCGATCCAGCGGTCCCAACCCATCCGCACGCCGGCCTCGACGCCGACGCGTGCCTTCATCGATGAGGGAATGACGCTTTCCTTGTAGGCGGCGGGCTGCCGTTCAAAGAGTTCCCAGCAGGGCATCGAGACAACCTGCGAACGGATGCCTTCGGCGGCAAGAATCTCGCGGGCCTGAAGGGCGATGTGCACCTCCGAGCCGGCCCCCAGCAGCAGCACCTGGGGATTGTCGTCCTTGATGAGGACGTAAGCCCCTTTGACCAGATTGGCGGCGCTTGCATATTTGCTCTGGTCGAGCACGGGAACCCCCTGACGGGTGAGGGCCAGCGCGATGGGCTGGTCGCGATGTTCGAGTGTGTATTTCCAGGCCTGGGCGGTTTCGTTGGCGTCGGCAGGACGAATCACCAGCAGATTGGGAATCGCCCGCAGGGAAGCCAGATGCTCGACGGGCTGATGGGTCGGGCCGTCTTCGCCCAGCCCGATGGTGTCGTGCGTGAAGACGAAAATCGTCGGATATTTCGACAGGCACGCTACCCGCAAAGCGCCCCGCATATAATCGGAAAAGACCATAAACGTGCCGCCGTAGGGGCGAATCAGGCCGCTGACGGCCATTCCGTTCATAATGGCGGCCATGGCATGTTCGCGGACGCCGTAGCGGATATAGCGGCCGGTGAGATTGTTTTTCTGGAAATCCGTTGCGCCTTTGAAGCGGGTGTTGTTGGAGGGTGTCAGGTCGGCTGAACCGCCGATAACCAGCGGCAGGTGCGGCATTAGGGCATCAAGTGTTTTGCCGGATGCCTGACGCGTGGCGACGGACGTGCCCGCCTCGAATTTCGGCAGCAGTGGTTCAATCTCAATTGGAAGCCGGCCGGCCAGGGCATCCGTAATTTCTTTGGCCTCCTGCGGATAGGCCTGAGCGTATTTGGCAAAGAGGGCCTCGTACTCTTTTTGGAGACGGGCGCCTTTCTGTTTGGCCTGCCCCATATGAGCGGCGACTTCCTCCGGTACGACAAAGGTCTTCTCCGGGTCCCAGCCGGCGTTTTTCTTAATCAGCTTGCATTCTTCCACGCCCAGCGGGGCGCCGTGGGCGGTATGGGTGTCCTGGAAATTCGGGCTTCCGAAGCCGATATGCGAGCGGAATTTGATGAGCGTGGGTCTGCCGTTGGGTTTTTTGGCGATTTCGAGGACGCGGTCCAGCTCGGCGATGTTGTGGCCGTCGCCGCCGACGGTGTGGACATTCCAGCCGTAGGCCTCATACCGCTTGGCGACATCTTCAGTAAAGGATAGATGGGTTTCGCCGTCGATGGTGATGCCGTTGTCATCGTAAATAACAATCAGGTTATCCAGTCCCAGATGGCCGGCCAGACTGGAGGCCTCGCCGCTGACGCCTTCCTGAAGGCAGCCGTCACCGGCGATGACGTAGATTTTATAGTCAAAAATCGGGAATCCGTCCTTGTTGTATCGTGCGGCCAGGTACTTTTGGGCAATGGCCATGCCGACGCCGTTGGAGATACCCTGGCCCAGCGGTCCGGTTGTGACCTCGACTCCCGGGGTGTGTCCGTATTCCGGATGGCCGGGGGTCTTGCTGCCCCACTGACGGAACTGTTTCAGTTCGTCCAGCGGCAGGTCAAACCCGCACAAGTGAAGCAGGGCGTACAGGAGCATGCTGCCGTGTCCGGCCGAGAGGATGAAACGGTCCCGGTTGAGCCATTTCGGGTCGGCGGGATTAAATCGGAGGTGCCGCATCCAGAGTGCATAGGCAGCGGCGGCCATCCCCATCGGCATCCCAGGATGCCCGGAATTGGCAGCCTGAACCCCATCCATCGCCAGAAAACGGATGGTTTCCACACATTTCATATCCAGAGCCGAAAGACCTGTTGCATTCGCGTTCGCCATAAAAAACCTCAAAAAATAGAAAGATTTTATGAAACAGAATTGAAAAGTACCGTATTGTATTAAGTTAGGATGGTCGTTTCAAGCGTTTTTGCGGCTTAATTTTTTCGGAAGAAATCCAACAATACAATTAGTTATAGCAATTATATTATAAGTGAATCTTTTTTATTGTTTATGATTGTTTCAAAAAACGACGAAGGGAGTGTTTTTGTAAGTTCTTATAAATAATTGATATATGATTAACCGTTTTCGGAACAGATTTGTTTTTGTTTGGTTTGCGGCATAATACGATTGACTTATTAAGTTTTTTCGAGTATTATCCTTTGCAATCATGACAACAACTAAAAGACTATCACGGACGACGCAGTCTAAGGCGAAAAAAACCACCTCCTCCGTTGCTGTCGAAAAAATCAAACGCACTGTGAGTGCGTTTCGGACTTACGAACAGGCGATGAAATACCTGTTCGATCGGACGGACTACGAGAGGCAGGAGCGGCTGCGCTATAACATCACTACGTTCAACCTTGACCGGATGAACAATCTTCTGAAGGGGCTTGGGAACCCCCACAAGAAGATAAGGTGTGTCCACATTGCAGGGACAAAGGGCAAGGGTTCTACGGCGACGATGTTGGCCAAAATGCTCGAGGCCAACGGCTACAAAGTCGGTCTGTACACCTCTCCGCATGTAACGACGCTGCATGAGCGCATTGTCGTCAACTCGGAAATGATTTCAAAGAAGGCGATGCTGGACCTTCTGAATCGCGTGTATCCGGTTGTGGAAAAGATGGCCGAACGGCAGGATACGCCGACCTTTTTTGAGATTTTTACGGCCTTGGCCTTTCTGCATTTTGTGGAGGAAAAGGTTGATATTGCCGTTATTGAGACCGGCCTGGGCGGACGGCTGGACAGTACCAATGTAATTACACCGGAGGTTGTCGGCATTACGAGCATCAGTCTGGACCATATGAATCTGCTGGGGCCGACGATTGACTGTATTGCCCGCGAGAAGGCCGGTGTCATCAAGGAAGGCATTCCCGTCGTGACGGTTCCGCAGGACCCGCTGGCGGTGCGGGTCATCAAGAAGCAGGCGCAGGCCCTGAAAGCCCCGCTGTGCGTGACGGGCAAGGATATTGATTTTTCGTATCGGTTTGAGTCGTCACGAGAACATGGACCGCACAATCGAATCTGCCTGACGACGCCGTACAGCCGGTTTGAGCATTTGCGTGTGCCGCTGCCCGGAGAGCATCAGGCCATCAACTGCGGTCTGGCTTTGGCGATGCTGGATCAGCTCAAACAGCGCGGATTCCAGGTAGATGACAGCAAGGCCGTCGAGGGGCTCAGCAAAGTTTCGCTGATTGGGCGGATGGAAATGATTTGCAATGACCCGCGAATTCTGGTCGATGCGGCTCACAATGCCGCCAGCATTCGGGCCCTGATTCAGGCCATCGGTCAGCATATTCCGTATGATTCGATGATTATTATTTTCGGCTGCAACAACGACAAGGATGTTCGCGGGATGCTCACGCAGCTTCAGTATGGAGCCGACAAAGTCATCTTTACGCGAAGCAACAGCCCCAAGGCCGTCTATCCGCAGGAATTGGCGGACCTCTATACGGAAATCTGCGGCAAGATGTGCCAGACGGCGATGTCGCTGCGAGAGGCGGTCCGGATTGCCCGCAGTGTGGTCACGCGTGAAGATTTGATCTGCATCACAGGCAGTTTCTATCTGGTTGGGCAGGCCAAAGAACAAATAGAGACCCGTCCACCCGCCTAATATTCAACAAGCAGAGCGGGCAACTTTGCCTATTTTAACAAGGACGTAAAAGCATTTCTTTTTTTGTTTTTTTTGTTGAAGGTCGTGTACTGTCAGAGTATAATTACAAGTCAGGAGCTTGCAATCTTCACAAGCAAAACCAAAAGGGAATTGTATTAGGGAGCAATGGAAAGGAACCGAATTATGAAGAAGATGATGGTTGTGTTGGTGTTGTGTGCGATGGCGGCAGCCGCTTCGGCACAGGAATGGAAGACAACAGTGGATTTGAGCTACACCTCTCGGTACATCCGGCGCGGCTATGATATTCTGGATAATGCCGGCGCTTTCCAGCCCAGCATTGATTTCTCGCATGAGAGCGGACTGGGCGCCAGCATCTGGATGTCCTATCCGGAGCGGGGCGGCTGGACCAATGACCTGATGGACAGCCGTGTGAATCTGACCGAGTATGACTACACCGTTTACTATAAGGGCAAGGCCCTCGGCGGTGACTGCTGGGAAACCGATTACAAGCTCGGCTGGCGGTATTTTGATTGTATTGATACGTACACAAAGGCCTGGGATATGCAGGAAGTCTTTGTGGAAGCCGAGATGCCCAAGCTGACCGGCAATGAAGTCGTTCCGCACGTAGCGGTTTATCAGCTGTGGCCTGCCCGCAGCAAGTCGGACATCAAGGATGCTTCCGGCACGATTTATCTGATGGGTTTTAATTACAACCTGCCGACCGATCTGCCGCTGACGTTCTCGTGGGATCTGGTCTTTAATGACGGTGCGATGTATTCCGATCACGATTGGTCGCACATGGTTTGGGGCCTGAAGAGCCAGTTCAAGTGCCCGATGACCGGTGCCAAGATTGTGCCGGCTGTCTATTTCCAGAACTCCTTCGAGGACACGGTCAACAAGAACGACGAGTACTGGGGCACGATTTCCTACAGCTTTGCGTTCTAAGCAAGCGCAGCGTTTTCGGTTATCCAAGGCCGGGTGTTATGAACCCGGCCTTTTTTGTTGCTTCAACGAAGGAGAGGGCCGAGATCTTCTGCAATCTCTTCGGCCAGTCGGCAGAGAGCATCTTTGGCGGGGGAGTCTGTCAGCGGCTTCAAACAATCGCAGGCCTTTTTTTTGAGATGTTCGATGCGCCGTTTGACGTGAAGAAGGACGGGTGATTGTTTGATTTGTTTGGCGATTGTTTTATGTTTTTTCGGATCGCCGAGAGAAACAACAGCCCGCTGTTTTTCTTTGTTCGAGAGGGTTTTGAGCCACAGGATAACCGGCAGGGTTGGCTTTCCTTCCGCCAGGTCGGTTCGGACGGTTTTTCCGGTTTTTCTTTCGGAGGAAAACAGGTCCATCGCATCATCCCGAATTTGGAACGCCAGTCCGAGATAACGGCCGTATTTTGCGAGCGATTCGACCGACGTTTCGTCCGCTTCGGCCCATTGGGCGCCGAGCGTGCAGCTGAAGGCAAACAAAGCGGCCGTTTTGGAGGCGATGATTTGCCGGTAGAGTTCTTCGGAGATTTGCCAGTCGCCGCGATGATAGTTTTGGAGCAGTTCCCCCTCACAGATTTGCTGAGCGGTTTGGAGAATCTGCTCAGAGATGACGGGCGGACGGAGCCGGGCGCCGAGGGCCAAAGCGCGGCTGAGCAGAAAATCGCCCAGCAGGACGGCCGCCGTATTGCCCCACAGGGCATTGGCGGACAGGCGTCCGCGGCGGAGGACCGCCCGGTCCACGACGTCATCGTGGAGCAGGGTTGCGGTATGAATCAGTTCGACAATTGCCGCCAGGTCAATGTGAATCGGCTTGGCTTGTCCGCAGGCCCTGGCGCTGAGCAGGAGCAGCCGAGGGCGGAGCATTTTGCCGGGATTTTCGGTCAGATTTTTCAGCCGCTCGGCCAAAAACGGCTTATCCGTCAAGAGGGTTCGGCGAATTGTATCCTGAACGCGCTGGAGGTCCGCCTGCACGGCCTGTTCAATCGACTCGAAGGCCGTTTGAGATGATGATTCAGGCGTGGGCATAAGCGTAGAACTTCTCGCGCAGTCTTCGCGTAATCGGCCCCGGCTTTCCGTCGCCGATGATGCGTCCGTCCATCTCCACAACGCCGATGACTTCCGCGGCTGTTCCGGTCAGGAAAAATTCGTCGGCCGTATAGAGGTCGAACCGGGTCAGATTTTTTTCGATAATGGGAATCCGTTCTTCCCGGGCCAATTTGATAACAACCCTTCGCGTAATGCCGTCCAGCGAACCGGCCTGCACGGGCGGGGTATAAAGTGTTCCTTCCGAGACGATGAAAATATTGTCGCCGGAGGCCTCAGCCACGTAGCCGTCGTGGCTGTAGAGAATCGCTTCGGAGGCGCCGGCATCGACGGCCTCGATTTTTGCAAAGATGTTGTTCAGATAGTTCAGACTTTTCACCTGCGGCGGGATGCTCATCGGATGATTGCGAATCGTCGGAACGCTGATGACTTTGAGCCCTTTTTCATAAAGTTCCGCCGGATAGAGGCGGATTTTGTCGGCGATGATAATCACGCAGGCGCGTTTGCACAAAAAGGGATTCAGTCCCAAGTCGCCCACACCTCGTGTGACAACCAGACGAATGTAGCCGTCGGTAATCTGGTTTGCCCGGACGGTTTCTTCCACGGCCTTTTTGAGAGTCGGCAGGTCCATCGGGATTGTCAGGCGGATGACCTTGGCGGACTTGTAAAGGCGTTCAAGGTGGGCATCGTGTTCAAATATTTTTCCGCCGTAAACTCGAATCCCCTCAAAGACCCCGTCTCCATAGAGCAAACCATGGTCAAAAACGGAAACTTTTGCATCCTCCTGATTGACTAATTTGTCATCCAGCCAGATTTTCAAACCCATGAGCAACTCCGAATGCATTATTTGATTTTCGGTTCCTCGACAATTCTGCCGTCCTCGAGGTGAACAATTTCTCCGGCCATTTCTGCAATCCGAAGGTCATGCGTGACCATGATAATGGTTTGCCCGCCTCGGTTAAGCTCATTTAGGACTTCTAATATACCAGAACCGGTTTTTGAGTCAAGGTTTCCGGTGGGTTCGTCAGCCAGCAGCAGGGCGGGTTTGTTTATCAGGGCCCGCGCGATGGCCACCCGCTGACGTTCTCCGCCGGACAGTTCAAAGGGGCGGTGTCGGAGGCGACCGCCCAGCCCAAAGCGCTCGAGCAAGGCCGCCGCCGTCTCCTGAAGCTCCTTTTTTTTCTTCAAATATCCGGCTGAGCCGTTGGAAATCATGGCCGGAAGCAGGGTGTTTTCGAGGACATTGAGTTCGTTGAGGAGGTGATAAAACTGGAATACGAAACCAACGGATTGGTTGCGGTAACGATTCAGCTGAGCGGCGGAGAGCCGGCTGATGTCTTTTCCTTCAAATTCTACACTTCCGCTGTCCGGTTTATCCAGGGCGCCCAAAATATGAAGCAGTGTGCTTTTGCCGCTGCCGGAGGCGCCTACAATCGCGGTAAAGGAACCGGTTTGAACCTTCAGCGAAACCCCTTTGAGGACGTGAAGGGTCTGCTTGCCCATCGGATAGGACTTGTGGATATTCTTTGCTTCGATGATTGTTTTCATTGTTGTTCCTGTGTTTGTTTGGGCGATTATACCTGGCTGACCCGAAGCACCTCCACAGTTTCTTTTTGGGCGGCCTGAACGGCCGGTATCAGAGCCCCTGCCAGACAAGCTGCGATGGCGGCCAGCCCGACACTCACCAGAAATCCCGGCTGAATCTGATTTGGAATCTGACCGATGGCATAGATGGTTCGGTCCCACAGCTGGAAATCAAAGTGTTCGAAAAGCCAGTTTTCAATGGGGTTGATGTACACAAGGAACAGGCAGCCGCCGGCTGCTCCCAACAGGGCGCCGGAAAGGCCGATGAGCGCGGCGAAATTGAGGAAGACCTGAGCGATTCTGACTTTTGACATTCCGACACTTTTGAGAATGCCGATGTCTTTGCTTTTGTGGCCGACCAGCATATAGAAAATCACGAAGACAATAAAGACCGTGATGAGGCCGAGCATCAGGAAGAGCAGAATCAGCATGGTTTGTTCTTTTTCGATGGCGGCGATTCGGCTGCGGCGGTTTTCCAGCCAGCTTTGGACGCGGACCGCTTCAAGCAGATTGAAATAGGGATGATTCCTGCGGCTGTCCAGATACTCCGTCCATAGTTTCCGCACCTTTTCAACGCCCTCTTGAAGACCCACAGAGGACTTGAAACGGATGTGAATGGAGCTGATGCGCGGGAAGGGACTGTCCATTCCGGTCAGCAGGCGGGCCTCCTCCAGCGGCAGGTAAATCATACTGCCGTCAATCTGCGGGATGCCTGTATGGCTGTCATCGGCCAGGTAGTAGGTTTTGCTGTTAACCAGGTCTGTGCCGCCGCGTGCCATGGCCCCGCGGGGGGTCAGGGGGAAACTGCTGAGAATCAGCCGAATCGGCATCTGCTGGAGCGGGTGCGCGTAGGTTCCCTGCGAGGTTCGGCTGATTCCGGCCAGGTCGATGCCGGCCACACAACCCGGCTCGTGCGGGGCATACGAAGGAACAAATGCCAGATGGGGCTGGTTTTTTCGATAGTACAGGGAGCGGCCGAATCCCGTGGCGGCACTGTGACGAACCGGGTCGATGCCGAGAAATTGTACGGCGATATTCCAGTCGGCTCCGGGCTGCGTGATAAGTCCGACACCGAGAATCGCGGGGGAAACCGCTTCGATAAAGGACTGGGATTCGAGCAGGGTCAGCCAGTTGGGGTCATCCGGAAACCCAACGAGGGAATCGGTGGAGAGGACGCAGTCGCCGACGGCGAGGTGGTTTTTTTCTTTAAAGTCGGAGGCCAGTCCGTTCATCACAGTCAGGACAACAACCACAATAAACGTGCAGAGGGCGACGGCCGCCACAGCCAGCCAGGAACTGGGACGGTTTCGAAAGTATCGGACAGCCAGTTTCCAAGCAAACATCTTATTCGTACCTCAAGAGACGAACCGGTTCAATCCAGGCCGCCCGGAAGGCCGGAATGAGCGCACCGATTACGGAAGCCGCTACTGCGGCCAGAAGAATCCAGCCGGCGGCCGGCCAATCCACAGTGTTGGGAATCTGCGAAAACATATACACGCCTGCTTTCCAGATTTTCAGGCCGAACAGGCGGCTGATTTGATGCTCAATCGGGTTGATATGGGAGGTGATAAGCCAGCCGAGGAGGATACCGAGGGCGGCTCCGGCAAATCCGTTGAGAAATCCGAAGGACAAAAACAAGCCGGCAATGTCGCCTCGGGAGGCCCCGCAGCTTTTGAGAATTGCAATGTCTTTTTGTTTGGTCATCACCAGCAGGGAGAAGATGCAGAAGACCAGCAGAATGACCGATAGGCTGACCAGACCGAAAATTACCAGCAGGATTCCCATTTGTTTGCGGTACTCGGCGATCAAACGGGCCTGAAGCCGGCGGGAGGTTTCAATGGAGGCAAATGGTCCCCACGCAAATCGGTCTTTGGCGAAATTATCCCAGATGCCCCGGACAATGGCCAAGCCCGTTTCTTCGGAAACGCCGGGGGCCAGCCGAATCTGAATGATATCCGCCGCCGGAGTAGGCAGGTCGGGATACAAAACAGCGGAGAGGGCTTCGATGGGGACAAAGACATTCTGTTCATCCAGGTCCCATACCCCGGTCTGCATCACATCGGTGCAGGTAAACCGCAGGACTCGCCGCCGGAACTGCATTTGAGCCGGACCGGTCTGTTCGCCGGCGGGAGCGGATTGCAGCGAGCCGGTTGTCAGGGCCATTTTCTGACCGATATAGCGTCGAACCTCGTCAAGGTTGTACTCATCGGTTTTTTCGTCGGGTGCGGCGAGCACCCCGATACCGACAAACCCGCCGATTTCGCCGGTGTTCTGCGGGTCAAAGGACGGATTCGTTTGTCCTTTCTGAATCAGCAGCGTCTCCTGCAGGGGGCTGACGGCCAGCCGCTGGGGCAGCTGAATGCCCCAGACCCGCACGGGACGGACTTTGCCGGGTCCGGCCAGAAGCAGACCGTGATTTTTCAGCACGGCCGTGGCCGCCTGGACGGCGGCGGGTTTTTGGAGCTCTTCCAGCAGCGTTTCATAGTCGGTAATCAGCTGTCCGGAAGGGGCCTCCAGGACAATATCGCCCAGATGGCGTGTTGTGCTGGTTTCGAGGGCGGCGATAAAACCGGTAAACAGACTGGCGGTAATCAGCAGCAGGGCACAGCTGAGGGCCACGGCGGTGATGCTCAGCAGCATCATCCGGCGCCGACGAAGGTAGCGGCCGCATAAAAAAAAGGATACGTGTTTCACACAGACTGCTCCTGCGAATTTCGAAGCTTTGACTGTCAGGAGGAAGCGTCCGTTTCCTCCAAAGATTCCGGCATCTGTCCGGCGGGAGCGGGCTTGGGCAGCGGAAAGAGGATGACATCGCGAATGCTCGGTGCATCCGTCAGCAGCATCACGAGCCGGTCGATGCCGATGCCCAGCCCGCCGGCCGGCGGCATCCCGTACTTCAGAGCCGTGATAAAATCCTCGTCCATTCGCGCCATGCTTTCATCGGCACTCAGCCCCCGCAGCTGCCGGCGGAAGTTGGCCTCCTGAACATCCGGGTCGTTCAGCTCTGTATAGGCGTTGGCCAGCTCCATCGTGCCGGCGTACAGCTCGAAGCGTTCAGCATAGCGGGGGTCGGCCTTGCTGGTTCGGGTCAGCGGACACAGTTCCGCCGGATAATCGAGCACGAAGGTCGGATTAATCAGATTGGACTCTACGGCTGCTTCGAAGACTTCATTAATGACGACGGCGTCTTCCATCTGGGTTTCGTCAATGCCCAGAGTGCGGGCTTTGGCACGGACGGCCGGAATATCGTCAATCCGGCAGCCCGCGTATTCCTCCAGCAGGTCGCTGTATCGGGCCCGACGCCAGGGCCTGGCCCAGTTGACCTGCATCGAGCCGAACGGCAGAAGCGGCCCCTGACAGTGGGTCTCTATCAGAGAGCTGATGAGCGATTCGGTCAGGTCCATCATATCGCGGTAGTCTGCATAGGCCTGATAGAGCTCCATCATCGTAAACTCCGGATTGTGCCGGGTGCTCAGGCCCTCGTTGCGGAAGTTTCGGTTGATTTCGAAAATCTTTTCCATTCCTCCGACCAAAAGCCGCTTGAGGAACAGTTCGGGGGCAATCCGCAAATATAAATCGATGTCCAGCGCATTGTGATGGGTGATAAAGGGACGGGCGGCGGCCCCGCCGGCAATGGCCTGCATCATCGGCGTTTCCACCTCGACGAAGCCCTGCTGATGAAGGAAGGCGCGGATGGAGGCCACCAGGGCACTGCGTTTCAGGAACCGCTGCATTGTCTCCGGATTGGCCCAGAGGTCCACATAGCGGCGGCGGTAGCGCAAGTCCACATCCGCCAGGCCGTGAAACTTTTCCGGCGGCGGCAGCAGGGCCTTGCTCAGCAGGGTCAGCTGTTCGACCCAGATGGTGATTTCGCCGGTTTTGGTCTTGCCCAACGCCCCTTCGGCTCCGACCAGGTCGCCCAAATCGATGCGTTTGACCAGTTCCCACTGTTCGGCCAGGAGCTGTTTGCTCAGCCCCAGCTGGATGGCTCCGCTGGAGTCCCGCAGGGTGATGAAAATAAGTTTGCCGATATCGCGGAGAAGCACGATGCGTCCGGCGCAGCGGGCGTGCTGGCCTTCCTGTCCGTCGATATAGCGGTTTTTGACGGATTGAGCCGGTTCCGTGTTTGGGAAACGGCCGCCGTAGGGGTCAATGCCCATTCGGCGAATCTGCTGACATTTCTCTCTTCGCTGCTGTTCGAGTTTGTTCATAGGGTTATTTGTCCTTTACAAGACCTCATTCGGATCGACCGGCTGCTGCCAGAGGTTCAAATCCGGCGGCTGAACCGCACAGCCCTGCTGGAGCAGTTTGGCCTGGACGACCAGCAGGGCGGCTGACAGCTGCGGGTCGGACAGCAGAGTTTCCTCGAGGGTGTAGCGGCGTTCCTCTCCATTGTTGTGGAAGGCCTGCACGAGGATATCGTTTCTTCGCTGGATTTCGAGCATTCGGCGGATTTCGTGGCTGTACATTTCCACTTCGACATCCGGTGCGATGCCCCAGTCCTTGCGTCCGAGTTTTTCGATTTGATAGCGGTTTTTCACCGGCTGGTCGCTGGGCAGGTGATAATAGGCCACAGTGTATTTCAGCTGGGAGCCGCCGCCGGTAAAGGGCGTAACGACCTGAACAGAGCCCTTGCCGTAGCTGCGGGTGCCGACCAGCGTGGCCCGACGATATTTGGGGTCCTGAAGGGCGCCGGCGACAATCTCCGAGGCGCTGGCGCTGCCGCCGTTGATGAGAACGACCATCGGGTAGTTCGGATGCGTGCCTTTTTCGTGGGCCATCTCATAGGCGGCAAATCCGTGCCGGGGATTGCTTTTGACGATGATGCCTTTGCTGAGGAATAAGTCGGCCACTTCGGCGGCACTGTTCAGATACCCGCCGCTGTTGTACCGCAAATCCAGAATCAGGGCCTTCATTCCCTCTTTTTCCAGCTGCGTCAAAACCTGATCCAGTTCGTCGCGGGAGGTTTCCGAAAAGGAAGTAAGCCGCACGTAGCCGATGCGGTTGGCCTTGTCCACCCAGAAGTCCCACTGACCGTTTTCGGTCCGCTGCCAGCCGCGAATGGGCTGAACGACAATGCGGTCGCGGACGATGGTATAGTCCTTCACTTCGCCGGTGGAAGGCCGCCGAATGGTGAGCGTAACTTTGGTGCCTTTGGGGCCGGTAATCTTGCTGACCGCGCAGAAAATCGTCATCTTTTCCGTCGGTTCGCCGTTGACGGCCAGAATCTCATCATATGCATCCAGCCCGGCCCGATAGGCGGGCGTATCCGGCAGCAGACTGACAATTGTCAGCACACCGGTGGCTTTGGAAATCTCCACGCCGATGCCGCTGAACTGCTGGGTGAGATTCTTTTCGAAGTCCTTCACGTACCAGGGCCAGACCAGCTCTGTAAAGGGGTCCAGCGTCTGAAAGACGGCCTGAGAGAAGTGGGCGATGAGCACTTCCGGCGGGAGCTTCAGCGTGTTTTGGTTGAGGTCGAGCAGGGACTCGAGCAGCCCTTTCAGGTCGGCGGCCTGGAGGTCGGTTTTATTCTTCATTTCCGTCTCGACGGCGTCCAGTTTTTCCAGGAACTGCCGGGCTGTTTGGGCGTCGGTGTGATAGGCGATTTCCGCGGAGGATTTTTCGAGGACCCGTGCCAGCAGGCGGCATCGCTGAAAGGCCTTCTGAATCATTTCCTTGTATTCGAGCGGCCGTACATAGTTGTTATCCAGCAGGTAGAGGGCTCGTTCAAACATCTCTGTCTTGATGTCCTCATACCGTTTCTTGACGGTGTCATCGCAGGAGCCGTCTTTCAAAGACAGTTCAATCTCGAGCAGCTCGGAAAGTTCCTCGGCTTTGTTTCGGTATTCGGGATTGTCCTCATCCAGAGCCGTCAGCCAGTAATAGGCCCGAACATAGGCGTCTGTCCAACGCCCCTGCTCTTCGTAGGCACGGGCCCGCTGAAGGGCGGCCTGAACGGCCTGCTGAATGAACGGCTGCTGGAGAAGGGCCTGTTTTTCCTCGTCTGTAGCCAGGTCCCGCAGGCGGATGGCGGCCGCCAGCACTCCTTCCAGGCCGTTGGGGTCCGCAGCCGGAACGTTTTCCGCCAGGTCTTCGTCAATCGACAAAGCCGGTTCTTCTGGTGCAAGGTTGGCTGCGGACATTTCCGTTTTCAGGGAATCGCCGAGATTTTTTTCCAGCTCTTTTAACCGCTCCTGCTGTTTGGCCCAGACTTGAAGACGAACATTTTGTCGGCGCTGCTGCATCTGCTCCCAATTAAGGAGGATCTGCCGGAAGGTCTCCAGAGTGCCGTTTTCACCGGCGGCGGCTTCGAGGGTTTCCCGGGCAGCCGCCGGATTGCCGGTGCAGAAGAAGTCGATGGCCGAGGCGGCTTTCAGAGACACCGGCAGGGAAGCAGGGGCGGAGGATGTTTCATTCGATTCCGATGAGTTTTTGGAGGGATAACCGGGGCTGTCCGGTTCACAGCCGAGCACCAGCCACAGGCCCGTTATGATGAGGACCCACGGAATGACTGCTTTTGCGTTCTTCTGATTTTTCAGACTCATAACAACTTACAGGTTCTTTCTTCATCAAGAAGCAGGACGGCCTGTGCCGTCCTGCCGAGTTGATTTTATGGTTTTCGAAAGCAAACCGAACTTTACAGGCATTCGGCCGCCTTGCCGGCACAGCCGAGCACGTGCAGTTTGTGCTTGACCATCTGCTTAATGGCTTCCCGGCCGGGTCCCAGATATTTGCGCGGGTCGAATTCGCCGGGTTTTTCCGCAAAGACCTGGCGAATCTTGGCGGTCAGGGCCATCCGCAGGTCCGTGTCGATGTTGACCTTGCAGACCGCCATTTTGGCTGCGCGGCTGATGGCTTCCTCCGGCACGCCCATCGCATCGGGCATCTTGCCGCCGTATTTGTTAATCAGGTCTTTGAATTCTTTCAGGACGCTGCTGGCCCCGTGCATCACCAGCGGGAAACCGGGCAGACGCCGCTGAATCTTTTCAATCACGTCAAAGGCGATTTTCGGCTCGCTTTTGAACTTATACGCTCCGTGGCTGGTTCCGACAGCCACTGCCAGCGAGTCACAGCCGGTCTTTTCCACAAAGGTCTGCGCCTGGGCCGGGTCCGTCAGGTGGGCCGATACATCATCCACACCGACCACATCTTCTTCGATGCCGCCCAGCTGGCCCAGCTCGGCCTCCACGACAACGCCGTGGGCATGGGCATACTTGACCACTTCCTTGGTGATGCGGACGTTTTCCTCAAACGGGTGGTGGGAGGCGTCAATCATCACCGAGGTAAAGCCGTCATCGACACACTGTTTGCAGATTTCAATTGTATCGCCGTGGTCCAGATGCATGCAGATGGGGATATCCGGGTTTTCCGCCACGGCCACATCGATAATCGCCTTCAGATAGCTCATCTTGGCGTATTCGCGGGCCCCCCGGGAAATCTGCAGAATCAGCGGGGCCTTCTCTTCGGCAATTGCGGCCACAATGCCCTGCGTAATTTCCATGTTGTTGACGTTGAACGCCCCGATGGCGTAGCCGTTTTTGTAGGCCATTTCAAACATTTTTTTGGTTGTGACTAAAGCCATAGCACTTCCTTTCTTCTTGCATTGACGTTCCTGAAAAACTGTATGCCGTCGGCTGCCGCGGATTTTGGGGGATTATTCCTCCCGCACCGGTTCGGTCATGCCCATATATCTTCGCCCAATCGCCAGCTCTTTGACCCCCTGCGGCCAGATGCTCATGGAGACAAGCCGGCGGTTCAGAGATTCATCCAGCGAAAAACTCAGCCCGTAAAACAAGCGGTGATACCGCCGGATTAATGTCAGTTCGCTTCGGACGGTTTTGCCGTAATCAAAGTTGTATTCCTGAGCCAGAATCGCCGTATAGCGGGTTCCCAGTGAATACGTCAGGGCTGCTACAAACGAATGGGAGCCCTCTTCATGAATCCCTTCAGAAGGGATATCCACACGGACAGGCCGCAGATAGCGGCTGCCGAGATAATAGCTTAATTCCGGATAGACGTATCGATTCACGCCGACATCCACCTGCTGAATCTGTCCGCTGTCGATGTCGACATTCTGGTCGCTGAGCACGGCCATTGTATCGCTGACCTTCCATTCAACATCGCTCTGGAGGGTATTGCGTACAAGTCCGAAGAAGGGATTATTCCGCCGCGTCCGAAGCGGAATGGCGGAGTCGCTGAACAGAAAATCAGCCGGTCCGTACCGCCCCAGCGGGTCAATATCCTCATCCGCCGGATTCCTGACCCAGGTTGCATCCAAATCCCAGCGGAGCCAGTCCACGGTTTCCTGTCGGCCTTCGGGTCCCCGATGGGTCTGCCAGCGCTGGGCAAGGCCCAGGTTGTACATATTCCGCATTTCGACGGCGGGACTGTTGTCTTCATAAAAGACCGCTTCAAAGTGGGGTTTGACCAGATGTCGGATGCCGTTTAAGTCCCACAGGCGGCTCCGGACGGACGGGTCCGTCTTCCAGAACATCGTGGACATCCGCACGCCGTATTCACCCAAAACGGGTGTGTCCTCCGGCGCAACGGGTGTGCCGTCCAAATCCAGATTGAACTCATCGTGGTCCTCGAAGGCAAAGGTCGCCGCCGTGTAGGGAACGGTTTTTACGGTACCCAGCATCAGCGGCCAGTCCACTTCATTGCGGGTGTAAGCCAGGGTGTAGAAATCTTCCTTTGTGGCCGGCGAAGCGAGGTCTTCATCGAACCGGTTGCGCAGCCGTCCGACCTGGGTGTCGCTGTAGAACGTCAGCTGATGATCCCAGAAGGAAGCTCCTTTAAGGTGATATTCTATAGTCGGCAGTTCTTCGACCGTTGTTTCAAAATCGTTGATGCGGGTCTTGCCGAGAATCGAGAAGGCCCAGTTGTCTTTCAGGCGTTTCAGGTGAACGAGGGTTTCCTGGGGCTTATCCGTATAATATTCTCCCCGGTACATCCATTCCTGAAAATAGCGGTCGGACAGGTATCCGACTTCGAGGGTCAGCTGCCAGTCTTCGGGCAGATAGGAGCGGTGCCGCCAGCTGAAGCGGCCGCGAATGTCTTCTTCCGGGTCGAGGTTGCGTCGGTCAGCACCTACACGTCCGAGGTCGTCGGTCCCCCGATAACTCATCACATACCCGAGCAGTTCTCCGAAGGAGTTCGGATGCTGGTATTCAGACTCGATGCCTGCTCCGACCCCTCTGTCGCTGAAATAATCGAGGGCCAGTTCCGCATCCGTTCCTTCCGTCTGGGGTTTGCCGAGGAGATTTGCCAGATTCCATCGGGTTTCTACGGAGGTGCCGAATTCGTTGTCGTTGCCCACACGAAGCCGGCTGATTGGGAAAACAGGACGGGCAAAATTCGTCTGAAGACCGGACCATTTCCAAAGGGTTGTACGTCCGTATCGGAACGATACGTCTTGGAAGTCTGCCTGCGGGTTCTCACCGGCGGCCTGCTGACGTTCTCGTTCTTCCAGCTGTTCCGTTGTCATCAAAACCATTCGGGCGGCGTGGACGGAGATTTGCGGCAGATAAAACTCACTGTCCGTCAGTTCGACGTTTTCTCCCTCAAATGTAGTTTCGTTGATTCGCCGCAGGGTTTCGGCCCGAATGTAAATCGGGATGGCCCGAGAGGGACTGAAGGTCCGCAGTTCGGCGTGGACCACCAAGGCCTGCCGGCGGAGGAAGTCATAATAGATTTCGTCGGCCCGAATGGTCATGTCGCCTTCGGTCATCACGATATTGCCGGCCAGATACACGCCTTCGATGGTTCCGGAGGCGATTTCGTTGCCGCCGGGACCCGGTCGGCTTTGGGTCAGCGAATCGCCGGCATAATAGACTACGGCACTGTCCGCCAGGAATTCGAGCAATGTGCCTTCTTCATCGCGTTTTTGCCACAGATAAAAGCGCCCGGAAATGGTGGCGGCTTTCCGGCCGTCCGGCAGGGTTCGGGTTTCAATTTCCGGAGCCGGTTCCCAAAGGGCGTTAATGTGAATCGGATAGGATACCGCGGGTTTGGACCCTGCTTGGGCGGCAGGCGGCTGAGCCAGGCGGTTTTGGGCAGCGGCGGCTTTCTGGACGGCCGGACTGTGCGGAGACAGAAAACGGTCTTCCATCCGCGGCACATACGCCGTCAAAGGAGGTACGGGCCCCTGCCGAACTCGCCGGAATGTTTCCATCGCTCGTGTGTAGAGCGGGTTGCTCTCGAGGGATTCGGCCGGGAGGGTTTCTTCCTGACGGGCTGTTACAAAAACCTGCCCGGTCACCAGAAACCGAACCGCCAGCCGGTGTGCGTTTTCTGCTATCGGCACAGAAAGAACCGTCATTTTGGACCGGCTGCCTTTTTTCAAAGAGACACTGCCTTCCAGATACAGATGGGCCTCATAATATTGACCTTCGGAAAGGCCGGATGCTTCCCCGCGCAATTGGAGCAGGGCCACAGCCCGCTCGGCGGAGAATTGATTGTCGCCGATCGTTCCTTCAACCCCCTCTTCGAGGAGCAGGCAGTTTTGCCCCTGAGAATCCGCTGCTGTTCGAACCATTCGGGAGGCGGACAGGTGTAAGTCCTGTCCTGCCGGGAACAGAGAGGTTCCCTCCGCCAGGGCCGTCCCCGCTGCGGCGCCGAACAACCAGAAAAGCCATCCGATCCTTCGAATCTGCATGAGTTAAACCTTTCCGGAAGCAAACCAGACTCTCTGTATCTTTTCCGTGGAGAACAATCGGCTCTTCAAACCTGGAGATTATATCGATTCAGCGGGTCAATTCCATACAAAAAAGCGAATAATCGAGAGGTTTCGGCGGGGGAGAGGGGCTTTGTTTTTTACAGTCGTCTGTATTGGATAACCGCCCGATAGAGCCCGTTAAGCCGAGCGGTTTTGACGATTTGCGGGGGATACTTTTCATTGCGGGGCTGGAGGCGAATCTCGTCTTTGGAATCAAAAAAGACCCGCTTGAAGGTGGTTTCATAGGGGGTTTGGAGGCGGATTAGGCAATCCGCCCCGCTTTGGACCGGTGCGGCCGGGGAAAAAATCACGATATCGCCCTGACGAAACTCCGGCTCCATCGAATCGCCGACCACCCGCAGGGCAAAGGCGTTCGGGTCGTGCAGGTCCGGAGCCAGGACATAGTCATCGGCCACCCCGGCCGGATAACCGAGGTCGTCAAAATCGTTCGGGTAGCCGGCGGCTACTTTGTTGATGACAGGTATCCAGTTTCCAGGAGTGCGGTTCAGGGCATCCGGGTCCCCCTGACGGAATAATTTGTGCAATTCCGAGATGCTTTGCCGTCGGGTGAGGATGTTTTGGATGAGCGTTCTGTACTTGCGGTTTTCGGCGCTGAGGGCCTCAAATTCCCTGCGGATATCAGCAGGGATTTTCTCTTTATGGGCCAGATGCAGGAGATAACCGCTCTTAAACCGGAGAATTTTTTCGAGTTTGCAAATCAGTTCATCCGAGGGCGGGTTTTTGACTCGTCCGGTCTCGATGGTGGAAAGGTAGGGTTTGGAAAAGCCGGTCTTGGCGGCCACTTCATCTAAGGTCAGCCGGAGTTCTTTGCGTTTTTGACGGATGACTTGTCCGAAGGTCATAAAGCCAGTTTAACAACTGTTTGTAAAACAAGCAAAGAATATTTGATAAATATCTAACAACGGAAGAAAAAATAATAAGAGTGGGTCTGTAAGCCGAGTTCTGTTCCCCGCACCTACTTGGAGTGCGGTCCGGTGTTTCCGCTGAAAGGTTGAAACACACGCTGCAAGGCACGTCGGACACTCCAAGTAGGTGCGGGGCGGCGGTTATTACACTGGACCGATTGTTGCCAATCGGCTCTGCCGGAAGGTTTCCCCTCAGGCAAGCAACCTACCCGCCGGAATCGCCCGGGCCAGGCTCCGGCATACTTGGTTTTGCAGGCGGCGGGGTTTGCCGTGCCGCTGCCGTTGCCGACAGCGCGGTGCGCTCTTACCGCACCTTTTCACCATTGCCTGTACCCCGCACCTACTTGGAGCGTAGTCTGTTTCTTCCGCTGAAGGGTTGAAACACCCGCTGCAGGAGACGTCAAAACTCCAAGTAGGTGCGGGGCCATCGGCTGTGTGTTTTCTGTGGCACTTTCCCTCGGGTTGCCCCGGGCGGCCGTTAGCCGTCGCCGTGCCCTGTCCTGCTCGGACTTTCCTCCCCGCACCTACTTGGAGTGCGGTCCGTTGTTTCCGCTGAAAGGTTGAAACACACGCTGCACGGCACATCGGACACTCCAAGTAGGTGCGGGGCAACCGCCCGACCCACTCTTAAAATCATTATACGAAAAAAAATGCCCCGGGAAAAACTTTTTCAAAGATTCTTCTGCTAAATGGGAGAGAATGAAATAAGACAATTCTTTTACACAGAAAGAGTTATAAAACAAAACAAAGAACCTCTGTTAAGTCCTGTAAATATTTTTTCTTTTTATGTCTTTTTAGTTTTGCCTTGTTTGACGTTTTTCTTATAATAATTGCTAAGTTAGGAGAAGGAGGGTAATCCCTTCGGGACTACCCTCCTTAATTTTTGCGCATCTTGTCGGCCTGAATGGGTCATTGTACCGTGGATTCCTGTTTTTCAGGTTTGGGACGAATGGCCAGCTTGTTGGCCCCATCTACAAACAGGATTTTGACCAGCGGGTTTTCCTCAATCCATTCATTGATGAGGGACTGCGGGTTTTTTACGGCCGTCAGATGGATATTGCGCACCAGCGGCTCTTCGAGCTGGGTGTGGATATAAAACCTGCTCAGCCGACGCAGCAGCTGGGCAAACCGGTAGGGCTTGTGGCTGTACAGTTTGTACTGCGTCGGTTTTTCGCGGAGAATTTGTTCAATCGGCTCGGTGAGTTTCAGATAAAAATCTCTGTAGGCAATCTGGGGGCAGATGCCGTTGGCACAGGCCGCCAGAAACAGGATTTGTCCCCCGTCGAGCACGACCCGATGAGTCAGCTCCAGTGCCCGCTGGGCGATATACAAGTCGCTGTCGTCCGGATGTCCGCCGCAGGAGACAACCATTCGCTCCACGCGCGGGAGGGTATATTCCGTATGTTCATCGACGGCGGAAAAGGCCTGCGGAGCGACCTCCTGAGCCGGTCCGAAGCGGGCCCAGTACAGTTTGCTTTTGTCGCTGATGGTTACGACAGCCCAAACGGCTCGCCCCCGAACAATTTTTTCCATTGCCTCCAGCTGATCGGCCGCCAGCGGCTGAAGTCGGCGGGCCGGGTTTGGATGCCAGGGGTGCGCGCCGTAAATCGAGCGGCCGTCAAAGGTCAGACTGTGATTGACCTGAGCAGTTTGGAAGGCGCACGCACCCGGCACAAAGTTTTTGATGGGGTTGGAGTAGCCCGCAAAATAGTGAAACTTAACATCACTGAAGACCAGAAACACATCCGCATTGTCCAAAGCGGTGTTGTAAAGAATCGGCGTGCCGTATTTTGTTTTACCGGCGTCCGACATCCGGGATGTCTGGCAGTCGTGGAGAGAAGTTTCGTACGAAAAGATTCCCGCCTGCCGAACCAGCTGGACGATTTTTTCGAGGATGGCCTTGTTTTCCGGCGTTTGGGCGGTATGAGTACCGGTGCAAATCAGGAAGGTCAGCTGCTCGGCGCCTTTCAGCAGCCCAAAGACCGGCGGCAGGACCGCATTCCATGGAAAATCCCTTGTCCCATCCGGCAGCAGCACACAAAGACGCTTTCCCTGAATCTGCTGAACGAACTGCCGGGCCTGCGGACGGGCGGACAGATTAACGAGTGAATCCTGCGGGTGAGCATCCGCCATCGGTCTTGGCCGAATCCAGCCGGCCAGATTTTCCGAAGGCAGGTAGAGTTTTATCTGTTCCCGGCCGTAGTGAAGCGACACTTCCATACCGACCATTTTATGCACTCTTGTCGGGGAAACAAGATTTTACGAAGCACGGAAAAAAGAATCTTGACAGGATTAAAACGTTTGTTTAATATGCTTGTTTGAAACAAATGTTTGTTTTGTGTATGGAAAATACCGATAATAATCTTGAAAGCAGTTCAGATACTCGAAATCGGCTCCTGGATGCCGCGGAAAAGCTCTTTTGCCAGCGCGGTTTTGAGGGAACGTCTGTTCGGGACATCACCGCTGAGGCCGGCTGCAACATCGCCGCGGTCAATTACTATTTCGGAAGCAAAGAAAAACTGTACGAAGAGATGTTCCACAGGCGGCTTTCGGAAAAAATCCAGGGCCACATGAAAACAATCGAGCGGGTTTGTGCCCGCCCTGATGCAACCTTGGAAGACCTGCTGCGCGAACTGGTGCGTCCGACGATGGAATCGGCTCTGCGGGGGGATACTTGGTCTCGTGTGGTGCGGTTTCTTGTCCGTGAGGCCCTTCATCGACGTTTTGATCGGGACAAAATCGCGGAGGAACTGATTGGCAAATTTTTTGAGCGGCTGGCGGCGGCATTTCAGCAGCTGCTGCCGGGGCTTGAGAAGCGGGCGGCGTGGCGGGCGGCCCTGACCTTTGAATCGCTCGTGATGCACCCGATTTTGTTTTTTGAAATGTATGACCTGGTGCTGCCGGGCTTTACGGTAGAGGAAATCACCGAGCAGATTGTTCGGGTTGGGGCAGCCGGGCTTCGGAGTTGTTTGAAAGGAACGGCGGAATGAATGCATCTGTCAGAAGAGTTTTTGTTTTGCTGCCGATGGGGTTGCTTTTTGCGGCCGGATGCCGGGTGGGGCCGGATTATCAGCCGCCGGAGCCGCAGATGCCTGCGGCCTGGAGCCGGCTGGAAGACGCTTCCGCCCCGTCGCCGGACATATTCAGGCACTGGTGGACGGTGCTGGATGACCCCGTACTTGAGGGGTTAGTTCAGCAGGCCCTCGAAAGCAATCTGTCCCTGCAGGAGTCTTATTTCCGCATTCAGGAGGCCAGGGCCCTGCGCGACGCCGCTGCCGGCGGACGGTATCCGTCCGTTGGCGCTTCGGGCTCTTATACGCGCAGCCGACAGAGTGAAAATACTGCTTTTGCATATGGCGGGGGCACGGAAGTCAGTACCTATTCAGCGGGTTTGGATGCCCTGTGGGAGCTCGATTTGTTCGGACAGGTCCGCCGTTCCATCGAAGCGGCGCAGGCATCCCTGGAAGCGACGGTCGAGGCCGAACGGGCGGTGCGGGTCAGTTTGTGTGCGGAGGTCGCATCGGTTTATGTCGAGTTGCGTACGGCTCAGTTGCGGCTTCGCTATGCCCTGCAGAATCTCCAAACGCAGCAGGAAACGCTTCGTCTGACCTACAGCCGCTTTGATGCCGGACTGGCTCCGGAGCTGGATGTGGCGCAGGCCAGGCAGAACCTGGCGAATACGGAGGCCCAGATTCCTCTGCTTCAGCTGGCCGAACAGCAGGCCGTTCATCGGCTGGCGGTGCTGCTGGGGCGTTTTCCGCGGGATTTTGAGATTGGGGCTGCACGTCCCGATTTAATCCCGATGCCTTCTGAAGGAGGGATTCCTCCGTCGGTGCCGGCGGATTTACTCCGTCAGCGTCCGGATATTCGCCGGGCCGAACGTCAGCTGGCGGCCCAAAGCGCCCGCATCGGAATCGCCGCTTCGCAGCTGTATCCGTCGCTGTCTCTGTCCGGTATGTTCGGGCTGTCGTCGGAACATTTTTCCGATTTGGGCCGCTGGTCCAGTCGGACGTTTTCCTTCGGCCCCAGACTGGATTGGAATCTGTTTGCCGGCGGTCGGCTTCGCCGTCTGGTGGAGGCCGAAAAGGCGCGGTTTGAGCAGCTGTATTCGGCGTATGAGCAGACGGTTCTGGCCGCGGTCGAAGAGGTCGAGAACGCCATTGCGGCTTACGGCCGCCATCAGGAGCGTCTGGCGGCCCTTCGGCGGTCCGCGGCGGCCGCAGAGGATACCGTCCGGCTGGTTGAGGCGTTGTATCGGAACGGGCTGACGGATTTTCAGAATGTGCTGGATGCCCAGCGGACGCTGTATGCCCAGCAGGATTCTCTGGCCGCCGGCGAAGGGGCCGTGGTGCTGGATTTGATTCGGCTGTATAAGGCCCTCGGCGGCGGGTGGGACCCGTCCCAAGAGCAAAATCCTCCTTCCTCCGCAGAATCTCAGAAACAATCCTAACTGATTTTGAGGAGACTTTCGAAAGGATACAGGTTTATGAAAAGTCGAAAAGCCGCTGCTATTGCTGCTGCCGTGACAGTACTGCTCGTATTGATTTTGGCTGCCGGTCTCTGGTTTTGGATGCACCGGCCTAAACCCGGCGCAATGCCGGCTCAGCGGGGACCGATGCCCCTGCCGGTCGTCGCCTGTGAAGTTCGGGATGTGACGGATTATTATGAATTTACCGGCACGACGGAGGCCGTTGATTCCGTAGAGATTCGCGCCCGTGTGGAAGGGTATCTCCAGGGGATTCATTTTACCGACGGCCAGCTGGTCGAAGAAGGGCAGCTGCTGTTTACGATTGAACCGCAGGCCTACGCCGCCCGCCGAGATGAAGCGGCGGCCCGTCTGAAAGCCGCAGAGGCCGAGCTGGAGCGGGCTCGTGTGGATTTGGAGCGAATTGAAAAGGCCCTTCAGACCAACGCCGTCAGTCAGCAGGACCTGTCCACCCGCCGAGCGGCTTTTCTGTCTGCTCAGGCGGCGGTCGATGCCGCTCGAGCCGCTTTGGCCGATGCGGAGCTGAATCTCAGTTATACCCAGATTCGCAGCCCCTTCCGCGGACGCATCGGACGGCATCTGGCGGATGTGGGCAATCTGGTCGGCCCGCAGTCCAAACCCGTCCTGGCTTCTGTGGTTCGAACGGAGCCGATGTACGTGTTCTTTTATATGAGTGAATCGATGCTGGATGCCGAGCTTCTCCGCCGGATTCGTCAGCCGGACGGGGATAATCCGGTGCCGTTTTTTGTCGGCCTCGGCGACCGAACGGATTATCCGTTTGAAGGGCGTCTGTGCTTTGCGGACAACACGGTGGACCCGCGGACGGGAACGGTCTATGTTCGCGGGCAGCTGGCCAACGAACAGGAACAGCTGCTGCCGGGGATGTTTGTTCGTGTGCGGGTGCCTGTTCGGCAGCGTCCGAAGGCCGTCCTGATTCCCGAAAAGACGATTCAGACGGATTTGGGCGGAAAGTATGTCCTGGTTGTCGGAGAAGGCCAGATGCTCCAGCGCCGCGACATTGTTCTGGGGGCCTCGGAAGGAACGATGCGAATTGTTCTGAAAGGTCTGGATGGAAGTGAAACGATTCTGGCGGGCGGCTTTTATATGGCTCGTCCCGGGATGCCGATTCAGCCCGTTCCGGCGGGCCAGATGCCGCCGGGAGCCGGCGGAGCACCGGGCGCCGCAGGCGGTCCGGCTTCAACCGGGAAACCCTGACCGTTTTCAGAGCCGATTTGAGGAGACATGGCGATGCAGTTCAGCAGGTTCTTTATTGATCGGCCGGTGTTTGCAACGGTCATCTCGATTTTGATTATGCTGGTGGGGCTGATTGCCCTGCCGCTTCTGCCGGTGGAAAAGACTCCCGATATTGCTCCGCCGACTGTGATGGTCGAAGCGCAGTATCCGGGCGCCAGTGCGGAGGTGATTGCGCAAACCGTCGCCACGCCGCTGGAGCAGGCCATCAACGGGGTGGACGGGATGCTCTATATGACCTCCAGCAGCAGCGATACCGGAATGATGATGCTGACAGTGACGTTTGAAGTCGGCACGGATGTGGATATGGCGACGGTGCTCGTGCAGAACCGGGTGGCGACCGCCGAGCCGCAGCTGCCGGAGGAGGTCAAGCGCTACGGCATCCGCACACACAAACGCTCCCCGAATATTACGATGCTTCTGGTATTTCAGTCTTCGGACGGCCGCTACGACGATGTGTATGTAAGCAACTATATCAATCTCTATATTAAGGATGTGCTGACGCGTGTGCCCGGCGTCGGACAGGTGGAGGTGTTCGGGGCCAAGGATTTCGGGATGCGTCTGTGGCTGGACCCGGAAAAGATGCGGGCCCGTCAGCTGACGACGGATGATGTGCTCGCGGCGGTCCGCCGACAGAATATTGAGGTGGCCGCCGGACAAATCGGCGGGATGCCCAGTCCGCCGGACCAGCAGTTCCAGTGGACGATTCAGACCAAGGGCCGTTTGAGCACGCCCGAGGAATTCGGGAATATTATCCTTCGTGCTGATGAGAACGGACGCCTGCTGCGGCTGAAGGATGTTGCGCGGGTTGAGCTGGGGGCCCAGAATTATTCCTGGTCTGTGCGGCTGCGCGGCAAGCCCGCCGTGGCGATGGCGATTTATGCCACGCCGGAAGCCAACGCCCTGCGGGTTGCCGACGGGGTACGGGAGGCGCTGGCGGAACTGTCCAAATCCTTCCCCAAGGGGCTCACCTACGAAGAGCCGTACAATCCAACGCTGTTTATTCGGGAATCTCTGCGGGAGATGGTTTCAACGCTGCTGATGGTTGTGGCGCTGGTTGTGCTGACGGTTTTTGTTTTTCTGGAGGACTGGCGGGCGACGCTTGTGCCGGCGGTGACGATTCCTGTTTCGCTGATTGGAACACTGGCGGTGATGCTGGCCCTGGGCTTTACCATCAATACACTCTCGCTGTTCGGTCTGGTGCTGGCCATCGGCATTGTGGTGGACGATGCGATTGTCGTCGTGGAAAACTGCTCGCGTCTGATTGCGGATGAGAAACTGTCTCCACGGGCGGCGGCAATCAAAGCGATGGAGCAGGTAACCAGCCCGGTGATTGCCACCACGCTGGTATTGCTGGCGGTCTTTGCCCCCACGATTCTGGCCCCGGGGATTACCGGCAAGCTGTATCAGCAGTTTGCCGTTACACTCTCGGTGGCTGTCTGCTTTTCGACGCTTAACGCCCTGACACTCAGTCCGGTGCTCTGTGCATTCCTGCTGCGTCCGCAGGAGGAGAAAAAGAGCCGCTTTTTCGGCTGGTTTGACCGCTGGCTGAAGCGCACGACAACGGCTTACACGGGCGTGGTTCAAAGCATCCTGCGGCGGACAATGATTGCGCTGGCCGTCTTTGCCGTCCTGACGGTTGTGGGACTGACCGGTTTTGGAAAACTGCCGACCGGCTTTCTGCCGACGGAGGACGAAGGGGCCATCTTTTTGGGCGTTCGACTGCCGGAAGGGGCCTCGCTGCACCGCACAGAGCAGGTAATGGAACGGGTCAATGCGATTCTGGCGCAGACGCCCGGCATTGCCAACTTCGCCAGCATCACCGGGTTTTCGATGCTGCAGGGGGGGATGATGGCCAACGGCGGGACCTGCTTTATCCGGCTGGAGCCCTGGTCCAAGCGGCGCGACCCACAGCTGCATGTGTCGGCGATTGTGCAGCGGCTTCAGCAGCAGCTGTTTACGATTCCGGATGCGCTGTGTCTGGCCTTTCAGCCGCCGGCGATTATGGGGCTGGGGACCACCAGCGGCTTTGAGGTGCAGATTCAGGACCGCGGCGGCGTTGGGTTGGAGACCCTGGCGCGTATCGGCAGCGATTTGGTGTTTGAAGGTCAGAATGACCCGATTATTACACAGCTGAACAGCACGTTTGAAGCCGCGGTGCCTCAGCTGTATCTGGAGGTGGACCGCGTAAAGGTCCAGACGCTCGATGTACCGCTGGAGAACGTCTTTAACGCCCTTCAGACCTATCTGGGAAGCACCTATGTGAATGATTTTAATCTGTTCGGCAGGACGTTTAAGGTGATGGCGCAGGCCGAAGCGGACTTCCGTTCGAAGGCCGAGCACATCGGCCGGCTGGAGGTTCGCAACCGGTCCGGTCAGATGGTGCCGCTGCGCACGCTGGTTTCTGTTCGCGAAACGGCCGGACCGCAGACGATTTCCCATTACAATCTGTATCCGGCGACACGGCTGACCGGCTCGGCCCGGCCCGGCTACAGCTCCGGTCAGGCCATTGAACGGGTCCGTCAGCTGCTCGAAGAGAAACTGCCGGAAGGAATGGGGTATGAATGGTCGGGAATGAGTCTGCAGGAAGTCAAGGCCGGCGGAATGATGATTTACCTGTTCCTGTTGGCGTCTTTGTTTGCGTATCTGTTTCTGGCGGCCCAGTACGAGAGCTGGACGATTCCGATTGCGATTGTGCTGGCGGTGCCGCTGGGTGTTCTGGGAGCGGCGGGCTATATCTGGATGCGGGGACTGGACAATAACATCTATACCCAGATGGGGATTGTCCTGCTCATTGGAGTCGTCTGCAAGACCTCCATTCTGCTGGTGGAGTTTGCCAAGCAGCTGCACGAAGAGGGCCGCTCGGTGGTGGATGCCGCTGTGGAGGCCGCCCGGATTCGCTTCCGCCCGATTCTGATGACAGCGCTGACGACGGCACTGGGGATGGTGCCGCTGGTGGTGGCCAAGGGAGCCGGTGCCGCGGCTCGTCAGGCACTCGGAACGACGGTGTTCGGGGGGATGATTGTCGCCACGGTGCTGGGCGTGCTGCTGATTCCCGTCTTCTATACAGTGGTCCAGCGAACCAAGGAAAAAGCCGTTGAACTGGAAGGGAAGATTCTTGACGCCGCAACGCATCGGCCCGGATAATAGTCCGCGGAGAGATGCTGATGCGGATTGTACAGATAACACCGGGCTCGGGCGACCAGTTTTACTGTGAAAACTGCCTGCGGGATACCGCACTGGTACGGGCGCTTCGCCGGCTGGGGACGGATGTGGTGCTGGTGCCGATGTACCTGCCGCTGTCGCTGGACGGGGACATTTCGCTGGAACGCACGGAAGTCTTCTTCGGCGGCATCAATGTCTATCTTCAGCAGAAGCTGGGGCCGCTGGGGCGTCTTCCGGGTCCGCTGCGGCGCTGGCTGGATTCGGAGGCCCTCTTGCGGCGCATCAGCCGACGGGCCGGAATGACCAGTGCCCGCCAGCTGGGGGAAATGACGCTGTCGATGCTCGAAGGCCCGCAGGGACGCCAGTCCGCTGAACTGGACCGTCTGACGGATTTTCTGGCCTCCCTGGACCGCAGGCCTGATGTGATTCTGCTGTCCAATCTGCTTTTGGCGGGCCTGGCCGGGCCGCTTCGGCAGCGGCTGGGCTGTCGGCTGATGTGCTGGCTGCAGGATGAAGACGGTTTTATTGACGGGCTGGGGGAGCCCTGGACGGGGCGCGTCTGGCAGCGGCTCAGGGAGCTGCTCGACCATTTTGACCTGTTCCTGCCGGTCAGCCGCTATTATGCCGAAGTGATGAAAAGCCGTCTGGGCATTGCGGAAGAGAAACTGTTTGTCTGCCCGCCCGGTCTGGAGCTGGCGGATTATGCGCCCGCACAGACGCCTCCTGCGGAACCGACGATCGGTTTTCTGGCGCGGATGGCGTATATCAACGGGCTGGACATTATTGCGGAGGCTTTTGCACAGCTGACCTCCAGGCCGGGGCTGGAGCGTCTGCGGCTGCTGATTTGCGGGGGAAAGAACGCCGCCGATGAGCCGACGATTGCTTCCGTTCGGGACAAACTCGCTCAGGCGGGGTTGTCCGAGCGGGTCCGCTTTTTTGAACGCTTCGACAAGGCCGAGCGTCTGACATTTCTGCAGCAGATTCACCTGCTGGTCTGTCCGGTACGGTACAGTCCGGCGTATGCGATGAATGTCCTGGAGGCGATGGCCTGCGGCGTGCCGTTTGCCGCCCCTCGGACCGGGGTCTATCCGGAATGGGCGCAGCAGACCGGCGGGGGAGTTCTGTATGAGCCGAACAGTCCGCAGGCCCTTGCAGAGACCCTCGAACCGCTTCTGCGCAGCCCGCAGCAGACCGCTCAAATGGGACAAACCGCCCGGCAGACCCTGCGGAATCATTTCGATATGGAGCAAAACGCCCGCCGCTTTCTGCAGCGGCTGGAGACAAAAACAAGCCCGTAGTTTTTCAACCCTTTCGAGGAGCCGTCTATGCTCGAGCTCAGGCAGGTCCGGAAACACTATTCGACCGCCGCCGGCCCCCTGGAGGTGCTGCGGGGAATCGACCTGCGGCTGGACAAAGGGCAGTCGGCCTCCATCGTCGGTCCGTCCGGCTGCGGCAAAAGCACGCTGCTGAACCTCATCGGCGGTCTGGATAAACCCGATGAGGGGGCCGTGTGGGTCGAGGGGCGCGACCTTTCGACGATGAACGAGGAGGCCCTGGCGGATTTTCGCAACCGTTTCGTCGGGTTTGTCTTTCAGCAGCATCATCTTCTGCCGCAGTGTACCGTTCTGGAGAATGTGCTCCTGCCCGCTCTGGCGTGCGGGCGGCTTCGGGAAGAGCCGTCGGCTCTGCAGCGGCGGGCGATGGAGCTGCTCGATCAGGTGGGGCTGGCGGACCGCGCCGGCGAACTGCCCGGACGGCTCTCCGGCGGCCAGCGTCAGCGGGCGGCGGTTGCGCGGGCCCTGCTTTTGCGGCCGGTGCTCCTGCTGGCCGATGAGCCGACCGGCTCGCTGGATGAACAGACCGCCGTATCGGTGATTAACCTGCTGGACGAGGTGCATCGTCTTTACGGCCTGACCCTGATTGTTGTAACCCATTCAGCCCTTCTGGCCGCCCGGATGCAGAGGCGGTTTGTGCTCTCCGGCGGCCTGCTTTCTGAGCAGACACAGGACCCTGTGCGATGACGCTGTTTCGCTGGCTCATTCGCTCACTGGTTTTTGACCGCCGCATCTGGCTGGGGGTTGTGCTGGCGGCGGCGGCAGCCGTGACGGTCTTTACCGGTTCTCTGCTGGTCGGCGATTCGGTGCGACTGTCTCTGGCCCGGCAAAACCATCTGCGGCTGGGCCGAACCGGTCTGGTGCTGACGGCTTCCCAGACCCTTTTTCGGGCACAGCTGGCAAAGGACCTCTGCGAAACCCTCAAACAACCGGCAGCGGCGATTCTGCTGCTGAACGGCTGGGCGGAAAATGCCGACGGAACCGCCCGGACCGTGAATGTCTCAATCATCGGCGTCGAGGACGCATTCGCCGACTTTGCGCCGTCCGGAAAAGCACCCTGGCTGTCCGGTCTGAGCGACGGAGCGGTCCTGAACGAACTCCTCGCCTCCCGACTGAACGTTCGAGCGGGAGATGAAATCATCCTCACCTTTGAAAAAATCGGGGGGCTGGCGGCCGAGTCGGTGCTGTTTCCGGAGTCCCAGCTGTCTGTCTCGGTTCGTCTGGCGGTTTCGGCCGTTGCGGATGCCGACTCCTTCGGCACATTCAGTCTGCGGGCCGATACGGCCGGTGCGCTGAATGTGTTTGTCCGCCTCGAAAAACTGGCCGAGCGGATTGAGCAGCCGCACCGGGCCAACGCCATTCTTCTGCCGGACGGCTGCGGGCTCTCGGAGGCCGAGCAGGCCCTTCGGCGGACCTTTTTGCCCGAAGATGTCGGCTTGATTGTCCGTTCTCTCAAGGGCCAAACCGGCGGCGAGGTGCTCAGCCGGCGCATCTTTATTCCGGAGCCGATTGCCGAGGTGCTGCTGCGGGCGAATGAACAGGCCGTCGGCATCCTCACCTATTTTGTCAACGAAATCGCTCATCAGGACCGCCGCTGTCCCTATTCGACGGTTTCGGCAATCGCTCCGGCGTCTTCGGCGGTTTTGACCGTCTTTTCGCTGCTGGCCGATGATGAAATCATTCTCAACGAATGGCTGGCCGACGACCTGAAGGCCGATGCGGGCGATATTGTCACCCTGACGTATTATGTCCCTGCACCGACCGGGCGAACCCTGATTGAGCAGACGGCGGAATTTCGGGTGCATTCCGTGATTCCGATGATGGGATTGGGGGCGGACGAAACGCTGATGCCGGATTATCCCCAGCTGGCGCAGGCCGACAGCTGTCGCGACTGGAAACCGGGCATCCCCATCGACTTGAGCCGCATTCGCCCCAAAGACGAGGCCTACTGGAATCGATACCGCGGGGCTCCGAAGGCCTTTATTTCTCTGCCGCAGGCCCAGCGGCTCTGGGGCGGCCGATTCGGGAACCTGACGGCCGTGCGGTTCGGTTCTACGATGACTGCCCGGCAGCTGACGGAGCATCTGCGGGCTTCTTTGCCGCCTGCAGCCGCCGGACTGCATATTGAACCGATTCGCCGGCAGGCCGCGCAGTCGTCCATAGGAATGACAGACTTTAGCTCCCTGTTTTTCGGATTAAGTATGTTTCTGCTGGGTTCCTCGCTGCTGCTGACGGCGCTGCTGTTTCGTTTTGCCGTCGAGCGACGGTCCGAACAAATCGGCCTGCTCAAAGCGCTGGGCTTTCGCCGCAGCCGCATCCGGCTGATGTATCTGCTGGAAGGGCTGGTTTTGTCGGCGGCGGGGGCCTGTCTGGGGATTGTGCCGGCGGTTCTTTATACACGCCTGCTGCTTTGGGCCCTGTCGGGGGTCTGGTCGCAGGCCGTGGCCGGGGCGTCTTTGGCGTTTGATTTTCACGCCTTGACTCTTCTGAAAGGGGCAGCGGCGGGGCTGGCGGTTTCGCTCTTTTCGATGATGCTCTCGCTGCGGCACCGCCTGGCCTTGCCCGCTGCGGTCCTGCTGGGGAGTCCCGCGGAGATTGCGCCTCCGCAATCCTCCAAACCGCGGCTTCTGTGGACCGCGGTTCTTCTTGGAATCCTCGGCCTTGTGCTGAGCGGCTGGGGGCTTCGCACAGACCTTCAGAAAGCCACAGCTGTCTTTTTTGTGTCCGGTTCGCTGCTGCTGGTGTCGCTGCTTTTGTTTCTCCGATACAGTCTTTCCGCATCCGGTATCCTCGTTTTCAAACGACCGGTCAGCGGTCTCGTTTGGGCGGCCTGGCGCAATGCCTGCCGCCGGCCGGGCCGCTCGATGGCGGCAGCGGCCATGACCGCCGCCGGCGTTTTTCTGGTTGCGGCCGTTTCCCTGAATCAAAAAACGCCTCCGAAGGATGTTCGCGATCGCCGCAGCGGCACGGGCGGATTTGTTCTGACGGCCGAAAGTGCTCTGCCGATTCTGCAAAACCTGCCGGAGGCCGCCGCTCGGCTTGCCCCCGAGACGTCCTGGGATGCGCTGGGGCTGGAAGGAGCGGCCGCCTTTCGGGTTCGAGAGGGCGAGCCGGCGAGCTGTCTGAATCTGAATCGGGCCGTTCAGCCGCGGCTTCTGGGGGTTGACCCAGCTTCGCTCCGCACTCGCAGGGCCTTTGTCTTTCGGGAGGTTCTGCCGGGTACGGCGGCATCTCTGGAGGATGCCTGGCATCTGCTCGAGGCCGACTGGGGGCCGGATATTGTGCCGGCCGTCGGCGATATCGGAACGGTCTATTGGGCCCTCGGACGCAAGGTGGGCGATACGCTTGTGCAGACCGATGAGCAGGGCCGGCCCTTTACCCTCAAGATTGTCGGCATGCTCGAATCCTCCGTGCTTCAGGGCAGCCTGATCATTCCTGAAAAGGCGTTTCTGGAGCGGTTTCCTTCGACGGCGGGCTATCGGGTTTTCCTGCTCGATGCGCAGCCGCAGAAAGCCGAAGCCCTTTCGGCGGCCCTGAGCCGCACATTCCGTCGATGGGGACTGGAGGTCGTTCCGACGGCTCAGCGGCTGGCGGTCTTTCAGGCGGTTGAAAATACGTATCTGTCCATCTTTTTGGTGTTGGGCGGACTGGGTCTTCTGCTGGGGACCGTCGGGATGGGCTGGGTGCTCTGGCTGAATATTCTCGAGCGGCGGGGAGAGCTGGCGATGATGCAGGCCGTCGGTTTTTGCAAACAGGTTCTTGTCTCGATGCTGGTTCAGGAGCATCTGCTTGTTCTGTCGGCCGGTGTGCTGTGCGGCTTGCTGTCCGCTGTGCCGGCGGTGCTGCCCGCCCTGGCCGGACGGATTGAACCGGTGCCGTTCGGACTGCTGCTGACGGCCCTGGCTGCCGTTGTCCTGAGCGGCTGGCTGTGGATTCGTCTGGCGGCGGCCTCCGCCCTGTCCGGCCCGATTCTGAACGCCCTGCGAAGTGAATAAGATAGACAAGGACCGCCTTTTCCTATATCCTGCCGGCTATGATTGCACGAAGAAAAACACGAACCGTTCAGGTGGGTTCCGTTCGACTGGGCTCGAAGCATCCGATTGTCATCCAGTCGATGACCAAGGTCTTCACCACCCGCGTGGCCGCCTGTGTGCAGCAGATTGTCCGGCTTCAGGAGGCCGGCTGCGGTCTGGTTCGGCTGGCGGTGCCCACGCGAAACGACACCCGGGCCTTCGCCCGGATTGTCCAGCAGGTTTCGATTCCGCTGGTTGCGGACATTCACTTTTCGGCGGAGCGGGCGATTGAGGCCATTGAGGCCGGCGCCGCCAAGATTCGGCTCAATCCCGGGAACATCAAGGACCGCCGCGACATCCTGCGGATTATCGACTGCGCCAAACGGCACGGCATTGCCATCCGCATCGGCGTTAATGAAGCGAGCATTCGCGACTTAAAAAGCGGCGATACGGCGATGGACCGACGCGTGCGTCTGATGCGCACGGAAATGACCCGGTATGTGCGGCTGTTTGAGAAGGCCGGCTTTGACAATCTGGTTCTCAGCGCCAAAAGCGCCGACACGGTGCGGACGATTGAAATCAATCGGCTTCTGGCAAAGGATTTTGAGTATCCGCTGCATCTGGGGCTCACGCATGCGGGCCTTCCGGAGGATGCCGCCGTTCCCTCGGCGGTGACGCTCGGGGCGCTGCTGGCGGAGGGCATCGGCGATACGATTCGCGTCAGTGCCGCCGGCGACCCGGTCGAGGAAGTCAAAATCGCTCGTCAGATTCTTCTTTCGCTGGGGCTGCAGGAGCCGACCGGACCGCAGCTGATTGTCTGCCCGACCTGCGGACGGTGCCGCATCAATGTGGTTGCTCTGGCCCGCAAGGTCAAAAAGGAACTGACGCATCTGAACAGGCCCATTCGTGTGGCGGTGATGGGCTGTGTCGTCAACGGCCCGGGCGAGGCGGCGGATGCGGACATCGCCGTCTGTGCCGCCGAAGGCAAGGGCTTTTTGTATCGGCAGGGGGTTCGGACGGCTATTGTGCCTGCCGAGCGGCTGCTGGAGGCCCTGCGGGATGAACTCCGCCGCTGCCGATAACCGACGCAGCTCCATCAACAGGGGATTCAGGACGAAATGTTCAAGCGGCTCAAATCCGATTTATATGCCTGCGGACAGGAAGGTCTGCCGAAGGAAATTACGGTGGACGGCCGGCGGTATCGGCTCCTTCGCACCTTCAAGCATGATTTCTTTGCGGCCACCGGGCTGTATGAGGCCGTTTTGGCCGACAAGCCCGAGGTCGGCACCCTGAAGGTGCTCAAAGTGGCTCGGATGCAGCCGTTTCTGGGGTTTGGGCTTCTGTGGCTGGGACGGCGGCTGTGCCGGCGGGAACTGGAGATTCTCGAGCGCCTGCAGGATATGGACCAGGTGCCGCATCTGGTCGGACGATGGGGGCCGACGGGGTTTCTGTATGACTATATTGAGGGGCGGTCGCTGGATGAAAAGCCGCCGATTCCGGATGATTTTTTTGACCAGTTATCGCATCTGCTCGAGCGGCTGCACCGGCGCGGCATCTGCTATGTCGATTTAAACAAGCGGGGCAATATTCTGGTTGGACGCGACGGACGGCCCTATCTGATTGATTTTCAGATTTCCATGGTGTTCAGCGGGAGCGGACGACTTTGCCGGCTGTTTCAGCAGGAGGACCATTACCATCTGCTCAAGCATAAGCGGCGGCTTCGACCGGACCTGATGAGCCCGAAGGAGCGGCAGGAAAGTTATCGCAAAAGCGTCTGGATTCAGGTCCATCGTACTCTGGCCTGGCCGTTCCGACAGCTGCGGCGGGGATTAATGCGGTGGTTTTACCGCCGGGGGTACCTGCAAAGTCCGCCGCCCGACCAGCGCTCCCCCGAAAACGACCCGGCGCGCTTTGACCGGTGAAGGGCGCAATTCCCCCGCGGCAGCCGGTGCACCAGACAGCTGCTTTTCGAAGCCGTTAACTGAAGCTCCGCTTGACGTTGGTGCTGCGTCCAGTGCGGCGCTTGCGCGACAGAATCTGACGGCCTTTCTTCGTCCGCATCCGAGCCCGAAATCCGTGCTTGCGGGCCCGCTTGATTAAACTCTTGCGATGATTTTCCATAGTTTACTCCGCTTTGGGCGTTAGATTTTTATGGATTCATTTTATCCTGTATATACAGGAGCGTAAAGATTATATCGGCCGGCCGGCGTTCGGCAAGAGGGTAATTTGGAAAAGAGGAAAATGGGGTATTCACCACGGATTACACAGATTACACAGATTGGGGAAGGGAAGAATTAAGAATAGAGAAGCCGGCGGCCGGAAGGGATTGGAAGCATAAAGTTTTTTTATGAGGAGGAAGCAACGACCGAAACTATAGATTTCTCCTCTTTTTACCGGTTGTACTTCAGCCAATCTTCAAGGTCATCCCGAATCCCGGAGCCGAGGACGTGACCAGTTTTCCATCCCGCAGTTCATAGCGGCCCAAATCAACCTGCTCGCTCGTGCAGGTTACACCTTCGATTGTCACAACATTTCCTAAACCTGCAGCCAGGTGGGCGACATAATTCGTCTTCAGGGCGGAGCCCCAGGCATGGGGCGAAGCGAGGGCCCCCATCTTTTTCAGCTGTCCCATCAGCGCCCGCCACTGGGTCAATCCATACCCGCAGACATCATACAGATTGACATCCAGCAGACCGTCCCGGAGCAATTCCATAATCAATGCGTGCTCGGGATTTGCCTCTCCATCCGCCAGCAGTGTTTTCTTCTTGTTTTTCTCCAGCCACGCCCTCAGTTTCTCGTAGTCTTCGCGGGTTTCCCGAAACGGCTCTTCGATCCAGAACAAATCCACATCCCCGATTCCCTCCAGATACCGAAGAAATTCCTCACAAGTAAACCCGTCATTCCCATCCACCAGAATGGCAATCCCCGGAAAGGCCTCTGCGATTTTCTTTGTGACTTCAATATCCCGTCGAAGGCCGGCTTCTTTCTCCATCCACCGGTTCCCTCGGCCGATTTTCACTTTCAGCTGACGATAGCCGAAGTCGATATCCTGTCGGCAGTTTTGCAGCACCCGGTCAATGCCGGCGGGATTATCCGGCGGCTCCAGGTCATCGAAATAAATCATTCCGCTGTAGCAGGGATTGGCCTGCGGCCCCTGCGAGCCGAGCATCCGGTAAACAGGAATATTCAGGATGATTCCGGCCAAATCGTGAAGGGCAAAATCCAACGGACGCGCCTCCGGCCTCAGGATTCCGACCGCCGGGTCAAAGAGCTCTGAGACAGGCATTCCTTTGAAAGGCGGGAGAATCTCTTCGGCCCGCCGCGGGTCTGCAAGGAATGGCCCCCAGCCGCTCGCCCCTTGGTCGGTTCGGATGCGGCAAATTGTTTCTCTCACGCCTCGCCCATGAACATCCAGTCGCGAGTTCTTTCCGACAAGTCGGGGCCAGTTGAGCTGCACGGTTTGTATGTCCAGGGAAGACAAGCGGTGCCCTGCCAGGGTCTTTTTCCAGCTCTCGGCGTTTTCCGAAGAATCTGCGAAAAGGCGGGGACCCAGACCCGCCGCGGCTAAGGCCGCCGTGTGCCCGATAAATTGACGCCGATTCATAATCATACGGTCAACCTTTCAATCGCTTGTTTCCTCAGCCGATGCTCCAAAATGCTCATTCCGTCGGTGTACAGAATACGGCAAATCCGGACGGAATACGAATGGAAAAATCAGTCTTTCTGTGGTAGAAAAAGACATTCAAGGGAAAGGGCGGGCTATGGCGGTTCAGTTCATTCTGGGTCGGGCGGGCACGGGCAAGACGCGGCTGGCAATCGTTTATTATTTCGTTTATTATAAAATTTAGAAAATTTCTGTTGACTTAATTTCTTTTTATGGATAAATTAAAATTGTCAATGTGATACGGCAACTTGCAGGTTCGATAACCTCAAGATGCACATTGCACTAAAAGAAAATAAGAGGTGCCGCTCGAAATGAAAATGGAGTTTTTCTATGAAAACAAATCTGAAGTCCCCCAAGGAATACCGTGTGCATGTAGAGCAGGACTTTGTTCGCAATGTAAAGTCTCCTTATGATTCTCAATTGTCTATAATTCATGCCTTCGTAAAAATAAAAGATTTTCCAAATGGACTAATCCCTGACAAGGTGAATCCGCGAAGCCATGAAAAAATAAAGATGAAGAGTCGGGTCCCAGAGGCCATAAGGGAATCATTGCATGAATATCCAAGACTCTTTCACCTTCTCAATCGCGGGTGCCTTATTCTCGCAGAAAAGGCATGGTATGACAACAAAAACAAGACCCTTCATTTTGTTGTACAATCGGAAGACCAACACGGAATGGTAGATGGCGCAACTACCGATCGTGTGCTGAGTGAAGTAAAGAGCAGCATCTCTGAAGCGTTATTTGAAAGCTTAAAGGATTCGGAGATTCCAGATTACCTCAAAGAGGCCTATCTTCATCTTGAGATAATTTCTGGCTTAACAGATGATGATACGAGAATTCGTCTTGCCCAGGCAAGAAATACAAGCGAACAGGTCAAGGATTTTAGTATTGAAGATTTGGGCGGCGGATATGATTGGCTTAAAGAAGTTTTGGAACGGTCTGAGCTTAAGGGGAAGATTCGTTATCGAGAGAACGAACCGAAACCGTTTGATATTCGGAGCGTTTTGGCTTTATTGACTCTTTTCCATTGTAAGTGGGATGAGATCAAAAAGGAGCCTATAGTGGCTTATACCGGGAAAGGAGCTGTTCTCGACATCTATAAAAAAGACGACTGGAGGGAAAAGTATGAGGATCTGGCTCCTGTCGTAGTTGAGATTCTGAAATTGTATGAGTATGTTCATGCGAACTTTCAGACACAATATCAGAAAGCTTATGGGAAGAATGCTAAATTAGGTAGAAGGAGAGAAGTACGATACTTAAGAAGCAGCCACAAAAAAGTGCTGCCGTTAACAAACAAGGAAATTCAATATGTGATACCAGATGGCTGGCTTTATCCTCTCTTAGGTTCTTTCCGGGCATTATTGAGGTGGCCCAGAGGCAGGGGCCGTGTCGAATGGAAAACCGATCCATTCAAATTTTTTGATGACTACGGTTGGGAATTGGTCTCTTATATAGTTTCACAATCTGAACAGTTAGGCAATAATCCCAATGCTACGGGAAAAAGTTCGGTTCTCTGGGGAAGCTTGAGGGATAAAGTTGAAAACAAAATACTCAGAATCGAAGCTGAGCAAGATTAAACAAGTAAATCTTTTAAAATGCGGGAGGATTTTTATGAATGGCGAAGTACTGAATTTTTTCCAAACGTTGTCATTTTTGTTTAATTTCCGGCACGTGGACCTTTTATGGAATCAATATCCTCAGGCAGCGGCTGATAATGAGGTGGGCATGCGGCAGGCGCTTTGTTTGTATTTGTCAGGGTATGCCTTTGAGCGTCAGGGAGCAGCTCCGGATTATGCACCTGCGGCGGTTGATATGATTCAAGGAATACCTGGTTGGCCGTTGGATGAAAATCGAGTCTGGGCGAATTTTCAGCAAAGACTTGCCGATCAGGGTCTGAACGAGCATATGAACCCGCTTTGGCCGAACCATCAAAATCATGATAACATTTCGCTGATCCAAATTGCAACTAATTTAGGCCCTCAATCTTTGGTCTCTTGGGCACTTGGGACAATTGCAAACAATCAATTGGGAGTTGCCCATCAACAATTGTGTACAATTCGCGGAACTGGGTCTAAGATTGCCTCGCTGTTTCTACGGGATGTTGCGGTGCGGCACGAATTGGACCTAAATGGAATAGCGAATCGTCATCTTCTTCAGCCGATTGATACCTGGGTTCAATATGTTGTCGGCGGGTTGATAAATCAAGACGACAATATGCCTCACCAGGATTGTGCTGCCTGGATTGTTGAACATGCTCTTCAAAATAATCTACAGCCAGAGCGGGTTAATCAGGGAATTTGGTATTTCTGTACGGCGATAGCGCGTTCTTCAAGATATTTGGTTCAACAATATTTGCAAAATCCCGAGGATGTCCTTCGGATGCATCTGGAAGACCTTCAACGTGAAAGTCTCTCTGTTCGTCAACGCATCGAATATCTGCAAGAAATCTTATAGTCCTGGAGGCAGAGGAGGTTAGAAGGTTCTCGGTTATTCCTGTCGAGAAGGAAGTGTGCGATAAGAATCTATTATTGTTTGATTTCATAAATTTCCCTGACCTTCTGATAAGAGTGTTTTTCATAATAACGGCCGTTTCTATAAGGAGGGCTTTCAAGAAAGTTTCAGCTGTTTTCCGTTCTTTGAGGCCTTGCCTTTTGGTGTGGGAATCGTCCTGATAGACGATTAACGGATGTCTTTTTGTTGCCAAAAGGGCGGCGGCGCGGTAGAAAGAGCCCGGAGGAAGTTCAATGGCGGTTCAGTTCATTCTGGGTCGGGCGGGCACGGGCAAGACGCGGCTGTGTCTGGAGGCCGCAGCGGAGGCCCTGCGCCGCGACGAGCCGCAGCCGCTGATTCTGCTGGTGCCCGAGCAGGCCACCTACCAGATGGAGCAGGCGATGCTCTCGCTGTCGGGCATCGAAGGATACCACCGCCTGCGGATTCTGTCGTTTCAGCGGCTGGGGTACTGGCTTTCTCCCGTCGGCGGGCGCTGGGAGCTCAGCCGCGTCGGCCGACAGATGATTGTCCGGCGGCTTCTGGCCGACTGCCGGGGGCGGCTGGAGCTGCTCGGCTCGGACGACGACCTTTCCGGTTCGGCCGGCCAGATGGCCGACGTGCTGGCTCAGCTGTACCGTGCCCGGATGACCCCGCAGCGGCTGGAGGAGATGGCCCGCGAACTGGCCGCCTCGGCCGGCAGCTCTCGAACCGACGCCAAACTCAAAGACCTGGCCGTCCTGCTGGGGGCTTATCAGGAGTTTCTGGAGGCCAATCAGGATTTTTACGATGCGGAACATCTTTTCCGGCAGGTCAGCCGGCGGATTGCAGAAGCGGACTTTCTGAAAGGGGCTCGTCTGTGGGTGGACGGTTTTTCCGGATTTACCGCCCGCGAGGAGGCGGTGCTGCTGGAATTGCTGAAGGTCTGTGCGCACTCGCAGATTGCGCTGTGTCTGGATCCTTCGGCCCTGAACGGTCCGCCGGACCCCTTCAGCATCTTTGCCCCGACGGAGCGGACTTACCAGCGGCTTTGTGAGCAGATTCGCCGGGCGGGGCTGCCGATGCAGGAGCCGATTGTGTTGGAGCAGCCGCGGCGGTGGACTCAGGCCCCGGCGCTGGCGTTTCTGGAACGGCACTTTGCCGAAGAATGGCCGCCGATTCTTCCTTCATCCGGCGGAGCGGTGGTCTTGGCGGCGCTGCCGGATGTGCGCGGCGAGTGTCTGTGGACGGCCCGCGAAATCCGCCGGCTGGTTCGGCAGGAAAACCTTCGCTATCGCCAGATTGCCGTCGTCGTGCCGGAGACGGCCTCTTACCAGCATCTGCTCGTATGGGCCTTTGAGCGGCTTGCGATTCCGTATTTTCTTGACCAGCCGCGGCCGCTTCGAACGCATCCGGCCGCCGAACTGCTGGACAATGCCCTGCGAGCGGTCTGCTTCCATTTCCGACTGCAGGATATGACGGCGTATCTGAAGACGGCCCTGACGGGGTTGAGCGAGCAGGAGGCCGACTGGCTGGACAATTACTGCCGGGCCTGCGGAATCGAAGGGGATGATTGGTTCATTGCGGAGCCCTGGCGATTTGCCGACCCGCAGGATGGTTTTGATGAAAAATGGATTGACCGGCTGCGGCGGCGGATTGCCGAGCCGCTGGGGCAGCTGCGCGAGCGGCTGAAAATCCGGCAGGGGGACTCCTTAGAGCCGCAGGAGTTTGTCGAGGCGCTCTGGGAGTTTCTGGAGGCCGTCGGGGTGCGGAAGGTGTTGGCCGAATGGGCGCAGGAGGACCCTTCCGACCAGCGGTACGGCCATCGGCAGATGTGGGAAAAACTGGTGCAGGTTCTGGATGAACTGTGCATTGTATATCGAGGACGGCGGCATCCGGCGCAGACCTATCTGCGGCTGCTCGAGTCGGCGCTGAGCACGCTGACGGTCAAACTCATCCCGCCGACACTGGACCAGGTGCTTATTGGACAGATTGAGCGAAGCCGCCATCCGGAGGTGGAGGCGGTGTTTCTGCTGGGGGCAACGCAAAAGCAGTTTCCTGTGCCGCTGGAGTCGGAGGGGTTTTTCAGCCGCGATGACCGGGCCGTGCTGGAAAGATTTGAGCCGGATTTTGCCGAACCGCTCCAGCGGCAGCTGCTGCGTCGGCGGTATCTGGCGTATATTGCTCTCACGCGTCCGCAGCGCCGGCTGATTCTGACGCGGCCTTTGGCGGATGAGAACGGCAGTCCCCTGCAGCCCTGGAGCGGGCTGGAGATGCTGGAGCGAATGTTTGCGGACTTCAAGACCCTCAAGCCCGCTCCGGAGCCGCAGACGCCGCAGGAGATTCAGACGGAATCGGAGTGGGCCTTGTATTTGTGTCAGGTGCTCGGGCGCGACAGTACGGCGGAGGAAACGCTGCGGCGGACAGCGGCGGCCCTGCTCGAATCGGCGGACGGGGCGGCCGCCGGACTGGTTCGGCATGCGTTGGATTACCGCAACCAGGCCCGGCTGGAGCCGGAGGTGATTGAGCAGCTTGCCGGTGAGCCGCTGAAGACCTCGGTAAGCCGGCTGGAAACTTTTGCGGCCTGTCCGTATCGGCATTTTGCATCGTATGTGCTGCGTCTGAGAAAACGCCGGCTGGTGCAGATGGAGCCGGTCGATTTGGGTTCGTTTTATCACTCGGTTCTCGATGCGCTGTTTAAGACCATCCGACAGCAAGGGCTTGATTGGCGGCAGCTGACAAACGAGCAGATTGCCCAACTCGTCCGGCAGGTGAGCGGGCAGGTCATTGAGCGGAGCGAATTTCTCCAGAGTTTTCAGCGGCATTCGGCTCATCAGCGGTTTCTGCTGCAAGCGGCGGTTGAGCAGCTGGTTCAGCTGGCCGAGGGCCTCCAGGAAATGACGGCCGCCGGAGCCCTTCGTCCGTTGGCGACGGAGCTGGAGTTCGGCAATGGCGGGCTGCCTGCTTTAAGTTTTCCGTCGGTCGGTATAGAGGTTCGCGGCAAGATTGACCGGATTGATATTTTGGAAACACCGCAGGGAACGGCGGCGGTCATTTTTGACTACAAAACCGGGGAGCACCCGTTTGTCTGGGTCAAGTGGCACTACGGATTGGACCTGCAGATGCCGGTGTATCTGCAGGCGATGCTGGGCCAAACCGTCGAGGGGGTGCAGATTACCCGGGCGGCGGGGGCCTTTTATATCCCCATTCAGCATTCCATTGAGCGGAGAGATTTGTCCAAAGCGGAGGAACCGGCCAAATTTCCCTTCAAGGCCAGGGGCTTTGTGAACGGACAGTTTGCCGATTCTCTGGATGCACAGGCCCGCCACTGGAGTGCTTATTATAATATTGCATTCAGGACAAAAGACCGACAGCCCTACAGTGATTTTGGGCGAAGCGGTGTTCTTTACCCCGAGCAGTTTGAGCGGCTGCTGGCGGCCTCGCAGCAGAAAGTTCAGCAGATTGCCGAACAAATCCGCCGGGGCGAAATTGCCGCCGCGCCGGTTCGCTTGAGGGACAAAAGTCCCTGCAGCGAATGTGATTACCAATCTGTCTGCAAATTTGACTGGGAAATCAATCGCTATCGGACGCTTTCTTCGATGCGGAAAGAAGACGTGCTGAGGGCTTTGGAGGAGGGGGCCAATGGCTGAGGTCAGATGGACAGAGGCGCAGGAGAAGGCCGTTCGCGCTGTCGGGCGGGATGTGCGGGTCAGTGCCTCGGCGGGCACAGGCAAGACGGCCGTACTGGCCCAGCGGTGTCTGGAGCGGCTGTGCGATGTTCAGCGTCCGACGGATGTGGACCGGCTGCTCCTGTTGACCTATACGGATGCCGCCGCCGAAGAGATGCGCGACCGCATCGCCCGCACCCTGCGCAAGGCCTACAGCGCCCGGCCTTCTTCGGCGCTGCGGCGGCAGATGCTTCTGCTGGATGCCGCCTCCATCAGCACCTTTCATGCCTTCTGCAAACGCATCCTGTCCGAACATTTTTATCTGCTGAACCTTGCGCCGGATTTCGGCATTGTGGACCCTGACCAGCAGACGCTCCTCCAGACGGAGGCCCTGGCGCAGACGCTCGAAGAGGCCTGGGGAGAGCCGACACTGGCGGAGGGGCTTCGGGTGCTGCTGTCCGGCCGAACATTGTACGGCACCAAGGGGTTTGTGGAGGAAATTTTTGCGCTGGCGGATTTTCTGGAGAGCATTCCGGACCCGCAGCAGTTTTTGGAGCGGATTGAAGGTTTCTGTACGGGGCACCATTCAGCGGCGGATGCACTCCGGCGGGAACAGCTCCGAATAATAGAACGACGGCTGGGGCATGCCCGGCAGAAAGTGGAAATGGTTCGGCGTCTGCAGGATGCATTTGGAGCGTCAAACTGGCTGACAGGCCATTTGGCGGGGTATCATTCCGTCCTCGATTCGCTGGAAGCCGCCGTTCGGCAGGGGGATTGTGCAAAGTTGTGGGAGCTTCTTGCAGGGTTGAGCATTCCCAGTGCACCCAGACGTCCGAAGGAAATGTCGGAGGAGATTGCCGACCACATCAAGGCCCCTCTCAAAGATGTGAGAGATGATTTGAAAGAGATGATGAATCTGGCGGCCGTTCATCCTGTGTATGCCTCGCTGGAGGGTGACTCCGTGCGGCTTCAAATGCGGACAATCCTGATGCTGCTGAAGGGATATGTCCAACACTACACGCAGGCCAAAGAGCAGATTGCGGCGCTGGATTTTTCGGATTTGGAGCACAAGACGGTGCGGCTGCTGGAGGCGCATCCGGCGGTGGCGGACAAACTTCGCCGCCGGTTCGATTTTATTTTTGTGGATGAGTTTCAGGACATCAACGCCGTCCAAAAGCGCATCCTCGACAGCATCCGCCGTCCGGACAATGTGTTTGTCGTCGGCGATGTCAAACAGAGCATCTATGCCTTTCGCCGAAGCCGGCCGGAGCTGTTTCTGGAGGCGCTGCAGGAAGCCAGGGAGGACCCGACGGAGCCGCTGGTTCCGCAGCGGATTGATTTGGGAGACAATTTCCGCTCACGCCCGGAAATCCTGGCTTTTGCGAATGCAGTCTTTGGGCGGATTATGACCAAGGAGACCGCCTCGATGGATTATGACAAGCGGGCGGCTCTGGTCTGCGGGCGGGACGATGTCAAGCCGGAAGAGATTTCGATGCCGGTGGAGGTTGTTGTGCTGGATGAAGAAGGGCGGGACTCTGACGAAGAGGACTTTGAGGGAGAGGAGAACGGGGCCGAAGAGAGTTCGGAGTCTGTCCTGCCGGAAGCGGAGAATTTGTCTGCGGAGCAGCGGCAGGCGATGTGGATAGCCCGGCGCATCCGGCAAATCGTCGGAGCCGACAGCGGAAAACCTGAGTTTCAGATTTTCGACAAAGAGTTGGGCTTCCGCCGTGATGTCCAGTATCGCGACATTGTGATTCTGATGCGTTCGCCGGCCAAACGAGCCCAGACGTATACGGAAATCCTCCGGCTGGCGGGCATTCCGCTGCATTCCCAAACCTCGGAGGGCTATTTTGAAACGACGGAAATCGCCGACATGCTGGCTTTGCTGAAGGTTCTGGACAACCCCATCCGGGATATTGAGCTGGCCGCTGTGCTCCGCAGCGCCCTGTTCAATTTTACGGATTCCGAGCTGGCCCGGATTCGCCTGTCGGCCGGCAAGGCCGTTACGTTTTATGAATGCGTGCAGAAGACCGCCGAAGCCGCCGGTCCCCTGGCGCAAAAAGCCCGCCGGGCCCTCGAGCAGCTTTCCGACTGGCGCCGGCGGATTCGAATCGGTTCGCTGTCGGATGTACTGGGCTCGATTCTGGATCAGACCGGCTATCTGGCCTTTGTTTCGGCCCTGCCCAACGGTCGTCAGCGGCGGGCGAATCTGCTCAAACTTCATCAGCGGGCCGTCCAGTTTGAACATTTCAGCACCGGCCCGCAGTCGGTCTCTCTGGCTCGGTTTGTGGAGTTTCTTGAAGATATACGACGGGAAAAACAGGACTGGGCCCCGGCACAGCCCGACAGCGCCGCCGAGAACGCCGTGCGGCTCTTGAGTGTGCACAAAAGCAAAGGGCTGGAGTTCCCCGTTGTCTTTCTGGCGGAGCTGAACGCGGGATGGAATCCCCGGGATTTGAACCGGACGTGTCTGGCGGATGAAGATGCCCTCGGCATTCAAGCGGTCTGTCCTGAACGTAATATCCAGTTTCCCACGCTGGCCTGGCAGGTGCTCTATGAGCGCAAGCGAAAGACGATGTTCGAAGAGGAAATGCGGATTCTGTACGTGGCCCTCACCCGCGCCCGGGAGAAACTGATTCTGACGGCCTCCCGCCGACGCTCGGCCTGTGAAAAGATTGTGCAGGAGTGCGCCCTGCTGGGCGATAAGGGCATTCCCGACGGGCGCTTGTTGGAGGTGTCCTGTCCGATGGACTGGATTCTGTTTGGGTTGGGCCGTCAGCCGCCGATGAAAGAGGTTTTTCTGAACGAGTCCCCGGCGGTTCCGACGTTTTTTACCGTCCAGTGTGTGGAGCGGGATGGTCTGGAGGCATGCAGCCGAGAGATTGAGGCCGCCTGTCGGAGAAAACTTGCCGCATCAGTGCCGACGTTGACCGAGGCCGAACGAAAACAGCATCAGCCCGTGATTGAAGAGTGCCGGCGGATACTCGAGTGGAAATATCCTTTTTCTTCCGCCGTTGGGCTTGTCGCCAAACTGTCCGTCAGCGGGGCGCTGGAAATGATGGATGAATTTGCACCGGCCGTCGGGGCAGATTCGTTCGGCTCTGTGCCGAAGGCCGTTCTCGAAAAAGCCGGCAAAAAAAGCACCCTCTCATCTGCCCAAATCGGTTCGGCGGCTCATCTGCTTTTAGCCCGGCTGGACCTGCATTCCAAACCCGACCGTCAACAAGTGGCCAATACAATAGAAGCCCTTGTTACAGAAGGACTTATCAATTCACAAACAGCCGCTGCACTGGAGCCGGAATGGATTTTGGGCTTTTTTGACAGTGAATTGGGACAACTGGCCCTGAAGTATCCGGACAGGGTGCATCGGGAATGGGCCTTTACCATATCGGTTTCCGCCCGAGAGGCCCGAATTGCACCGACGGATGAAAAAATCATTGTTCAGGGCATTGTGGACCTTCTTCTGGACAGTCCCGATGGGCTGATTTTGGCCGATTTTAAGACAGACCGGGTCTCCGAAGGGCAATGGCCGCAGCGGGTTGAACGATATCGTCCGCAACTGCGGCTGTATGCGCTGGCGGTGGAAAAGGTTCTCGGCCGGGTGCCTTCGCGGGCTTATTTGTATTTCCTTGCGCATTCAAAATCCGTTCCAATCGTCCTGTCCTCTTGACTTTTTCCGGCGGGTTTGCCATACTGCGGCACTTTGCCGCATCAGACAAAACGGGAGCAAAAGGCCCGGTTGCGGTCGTGGGCCTCTTCAAAGCGGAGATGAATATGAAAGCGTCGGAAATGAAAAAAGGACAGACCATCAAGATGGATGGCGTCCTGTATGTGATTGTTGATTATCAGCACGTCAAACTCGGCAAGGGCGGGGCGGTCTATCAGACCAAGCTGAAGAATCTGACGGACGGCGGCATCCGCGATGTCCGCATCCGGGCCGAAGAAGTGCTCGAAGAGGCCTTTCTCGAAAAGCGGAACTTTGAGTATCTTTACTCGACGGGCAATGAACACGTCTTTATGGACCTGGAAACGTACGACCAGATTACGCTGGATGATGATGCCTTCGGCGAGGGGCCCAAGTACTGCAAGCCGAACACCCCGATTCTGATTAATATGTACAACGGCAAGCCCGTGGTTGTCCAGCTGCCCAATACTGTGGACCTGAAAGTGGTGGATACAGCTCCGGAAATCAAGGGGGCTACGGCCACCAACCAGTATAAGCCCGCCACCCTCGAGACCGGTCTGGTGATTCAGGTGCCGCCGTTTGTCAAAGTGGGGGAAGTGGTTCGCGTCGATACCCGCACGGGCGAGTATGTCACTCGTGTGAAGGAATAACCTGCGGCATCGGCAAAAAAGACTGGTATTTTTTGCAGATTTTTGGTAGTATTTTGGTTTCGCACCCAGCAGGCCTTTCGGGGTTCTGTGAGGATGCGGGGAGTAGCTCAGCTTGGCTTAGAGCGCTGCGTTCGGGACGCAGAGGTCGCAGGTTCAAATCCTGTCTCCCCGATTCGGCCGCCGGATGAAACAGGCGGCGGCTTCTTGGAGAATACCCCAAATCGGACATTTCCGGCACTTCAGCAATTCTTTCCGCTTCAAAAAAAACTGTTGATTCTTTTTGAAAGATTCCTTTAGGATTCAGCGTTCTTGTTTTTAAGTACGTGCGGGGGAGCGGCGGCGATACCGTGGATAATAGATTTAGTTTGTCTGTTTTGTTTTTTGTTTCAGAGGAATGATGGACGGACGTACTCGAAAGAAACCATCCGCGGCGGGTTTGGGAGTTCTGACAGCGGTTTTGTGCTGTCTGGGCTGCCGGCAGCCGGTATCGCCTTCGGTTCCTCTGGAAATCCCCCAGCAGTTTTCTCAAAGCGGCACGGCTCCTTTGCCGGAAAAATGGTGGGAGTCGTTTCATGACCCTCTGTTGACTGCTTTAATAGAAGAGGCCCTCGGGAACAATTTTACGATTCGTTCCGCCTGGGACCGGCTTCGCCAGGCAGAAGAGGCGGCTGTCCAGGCGGGGGCATCCTTGTTTCCGGCGGTTCAGTATTCAGGGGAAGCGGCGAGAACCCGTCGGGAGGTTTCCAATCAGACCCAGTATACAAGCGAATATTCCGTCGGTCTGACGGCCTCTTATGAAGCCGATTTATGGGGGCGGGTGCGTTCGGCTCGGCAGGCGGCCCTTTTGGATGCACAGGCAGCCCGGGATGACCTGGCGGCGGCGGCTGTTTCGCTCAGTGCAGCGGCGGCCCAGACGTGGTATCGGCTCGTCGAGGCCCGTCTTCAGGCGGCCCTTTTGAAGGAACAGCTGCGAACCAATGAGAAGGTTTTGGAGATAGTTCGAATGCAGTTTGGGCAGGGGCAGGGGACGGCGGCGGATGTTCTCCGTCAGCGTCAGTTGGTGGAAGCCACGCGCGGCCAGCTGATTGAGGCGGAAAAATCAATCGTGCTTTTTGAGTATCAGCTGGCGGTTCTGCTGGGCCGAACGCCTGCGCAGGGTTTGTTTGCCGCCGAGGGCTCTTTGCCGCCGCTGCCTCCGCTGCCGGACGTAGGGCTGCCGGCTCAAACGCTCACTCGCCGGCCGGATGTGGCCTCCGCTTATAAAGCGGTTTTGGCGGCGGACCGGCGGCTGGCGGCGGCGATTGCCGACCAGTATCCCAAAATTACATTAGGTGCTGCAGCGCAGACGTCCGCTGAACGGGTGCGTGATTTGTTTGAAGACTGGCTGGGCCGGCTGGCGGCGGATGCGGTCGGACCGCTTTGGGATGCCGGGTACCGAAAGGCGGAGGTACGCAAACGAAAGGCCGTTCTTTCCGAGCGGATTCATCGATATGGTCAGACGCTTTTAACGGCCCTTCAGGAGGTAGAAGAAGCCCTCGAGGAAAACCGCAGTCGGCAGCGGCTGACGGAGAATCTGCGTCTTCAGCTGGATTTGGCCCGTCAGGTGCGTCAAACGACCGAAAGCAAATATCTTCAAGGGCAGCTGGATTATCTGCGTGTGCTGGAATCGCTTCTGTCGGAGCAGGGGCTGGAGCGTCAGCTTCTGGCGGCGCAGCGTGCTCAGCTGGAGCGGCGGATTGATTTGTGCCGGGCGATAGCAGGTCCGTGGACTCTGGATGAACCTTCACAGTGAGGTTTTTTATGGAGAATCGAGATACGGTGTCCCAACAAACGGGCGGCGGGAACAAGCTGCTTAAGCTTTTTGTACGGGCCGTTCTTCCTCTGCTGATTGTTGTTGCGGCGGTCTTTTTTTTAAGCATCTGATGGACACTCGGCCGCGCGCGCCGCGTCGTCCTGCCGACCAGCAGGCGCGGCTGGTGACGGTGGAGACCGTCCGCCGCCAAACCCTGCCGGTGGTGATTCAGGCGATGGGGACCGTGACGGCGGCCCGGGAGGTTGTGCTCTACCCGGAGGTGTCCGGTCTGGTGGAAAAGATTGCCCCGGAGGTTCTTCCCGGCGGGATTGTGGCGGCGGGGCAGGTGCTGTATGAGATTGACCGGCGGAACTATGAAACGGCCCTGGCGCAGCGGCAAAGCGAACTGGAGCAGGCCCGGCTGAATCTGAAGATTGAGGAAGGCAGTCAGCGGGTTGCCCAGCGGGAATATCGGATGCTGGAGGAGGTTCTGGACGAAGCGGATGAAGACCTGATACTTCGCAGACCCTATCTGGCCGCCAAAAAGGCCGCAGCGGAGGCGGCGGAGGCGGCCGTGCGTCAGGCACGGCTGGATTTGGAGCGCTGCATAATTCGGGCTCCGTTTCGGGCCGTAGTTCGAACCAAATATGCCGAACTGGGTTCTCGCGTTTCTCCCACCGCTCCTCTGGCTGCTTTGGTCGGGGTGGATGAATTCTGGGTCCAATTGCTGGTGCCTGTGGACCAGCTGGGCTGGATTGAGATTCCCCGGGAGGGTTTTGAGGGGGGAGCGGAGGTCCGCATTACCGACCCGGCGTGGGGACAGGATGTGTTTCGGGTCGGCAGGGTTCTGCGGCTTCTGGCTCATCTGGAGGAACAGGGGCGGATGGCCCGGCTTTTGGTTTCCGTGCCTTCGCCGCTGGAGTCGCCGGAAGGACGGTCGCTGCCGCCTTTGCTGTTGGGTTCTTATGTACGGGCTGAAATCATCGGACGGGCGGCTCGCGATGTATTCGCCGTTCCGCGCGAATACATTCGAAACGGCAATCAGGTCTGGGTGATGGATGAGCAGAACCGGCTGCGGATTTGCACCGTGCAGACGGTTTTTCGGGGGCCGGAGACGGTTTATATCCGCAGCGGGCTCGAGGACGGCCAGCGGATTGTCACCACAGATCTGTCTTCGCCGGTGGAAGGGATGCTTCTTCGAACAGCTGAAAAAACTCCGGCGGAAAGGGGTATTTCTGAGAATGCGGGAGGCAGTCAATGACGGAACGGCCTGCTCTGGATGACAGCCGCGGTTTGATCGGCTGGATGACCCGCAATCGGGTTACCCCCAACCTGATGATGGTGGTGTTTCTGGTCGGCGGCTTCTTCTTTGCGCTGAACGTCCGTCAGGAGGTGTTTCCGGAATTTGATTTGGATTTGGTGATTGTCCGGGTGCCGTATCCGGGGTCCAGTCCGGAGGAAGTCGAGCAGGGCATTATTCTGGCGGTGGAGGAGGCCATTCGGGGTCTGGAGGGCATCAAGGAAATTACCGCGGTTGCCTCGGAAGGATTCGGGACGGTCACAGCGGAAATTATCGAAGGATTCGACCGGCAGCGGGTCTATCAGGATATCAAGCAGGAAATCGACCGGATTACGACGTTTCCGGAGGATGCGGAACGTCCGGAAGTGTCGCTGGCGATGCGGCGGCAGCAGATTGTGGAGCTTCAGATTTACGGAGATGTTTCGGAGTGGGTTCTTCGGGAGCTGGCGGAGGAAATCCGTGACGGGCTTCTGCAGGAGCCGGGCATTACGCAGGTGGAGCTGGCCGGAGCCCGCGATTATGAACTGCAGGTTTTGATCCCGCAGGAGACGCTTCGGGCGTACGGTCTGACGCTTCAGGAGGTGGCTGACCGCATTCGCGCCACGGCCCTGGAACTTCCCGGCGGGCATGTGGAGACCCGAGCCGGAGAAGTGCTGCTTCGGGTAACGGAGCGGCGGCAGTGGGCGCGGGAATTCGCCCGCATTCCCATTCTGACCACCGCCTCCGGAACTGTTATCCGGCTGGAGGACATCGCCCAGGTGCGGGATGATTTTGCCGATGTGGATCGGATGGCCTTTTTTAACGGCAAGCGTGCGGTGGGAATTAGTGTTTACCGGGTGGGGGATCAGACCCCCATCGGCATCTCTGAGGCCGTTCAGCGGGCGATGAAGCGGCTGGAACCGCAGCTGCCGGAGGGTGTGCATTGGGTCATTACGCAGGATAGGGCGGATGTATATCGGCAGCGTCTGACTCTGCTTTTGAAGAACGCCTTGTACGGGCTGATTCTGGTGATTGTGCTGCTGGGGCTGTTTTTGGAAATCAAACTGGCCCTGTGGGTGACGCTGGGAATTCCGATTTCCTTCCTCGGTTCGTTCCTGTTTTTGCCGAGTCTGGATGTAACCATCAATATGGTCTCGATGTTTGCCTATATCATTGCACTGGGTATTGTGGTGGATGATGCGATTGTGGTCGGCGAGAATATTTATGAGTACCGCAATCGGGGAATGAGTTTCTTTCGGGCGGCGGTTCAGGGGGCACGGGATGTCGCGATGCCCGTCAGTTTCAGCATTCTGACGAATCTGGTTGCTTTTGTGCCCCTTTATTTTATCCCCGGCATTATGGGCAAAATCTGGAAGACCGTTCCGCTGGTGGTGATTACGGTTTTCACGATTTCCTGGATTGAAAGCACGCTGATTCTTCCAACGCATCTGGCACACGCCCGTCCGCGAAGCCGTCGTCCTCTGGCGGTTTTTCTCCACGGGCGCCAGCAGGCCTTCAGCCGGGAATTTGAACGGTTTGTGGAAAGGGTGATTGCGCCGTTCATCGATCGCTGCGTCCGGATACGATATCTGACCGCCGCAGTCGGGTTCACCGTTTTTCTGATAGTTTTGGGAATCGTTCTGAGCGGACGAATCGGGATGATTCTGATGCCTCGAGTGGAATCCGATTACGCCTCCGTTCAGGCGACGCTTCCCTTCGGGAGTTCTCAGGAGAAAGTGACAGCTGTCTGCAATCGGCTGGTCGAAGCGGCCCGGAAGATTGTCGAAGAGAACGGAGGAGAGCGTCTGAGCAAGGGAGTCTTTGCGGTGATTGATGAGGATACGATTGATGTTCGCATCTTTTTGACCGACCCGGATGTGCGGCCGATCAGTACGACCCGCGTGACGCAGCTGTGGCGGGAGAGGGTCGGGCCGATTCCGGGTCTGGAATCCATTCTTTTTGAGGCCGACCGCGGCGGTCCGGGCTCGGGAGCGGCTTTGACGATTGAATTGAGCCATCGCGATATCCGGGTTCTTGACCAGGCCAGTGAAAGACTGGCGGCGCTTCTGGCGGATTTCCCCAATGTCAAGGATATCAATGACGGATACACGCCCGGCAAGCAGCAGCTGAATTTCCGCATCACCCCGGAAGGGCAGAGCGTCGGTCTGACCGTTCGGGAAATTGCCCGGCAGATTCGCAATGCCTTTTACGGAGCCGAAGCCCTGCGCCAGCAGCGGGGACGGAATGAAATCCGGGTGCGGGTGAAGTTTCCGCCGGAACAGCGGCTCAGCGAGTACAATGTGGAGGAGCTGCTGATTCGCACGCCGTCCGGCACGGAGATTCCTCTCCGTCAGGCCGCCCGGCTGGAGCGGGGACGCTCGTATACGAGCATCAATCGGCGGAACGGGCGCCGCACCGTGACGGTGACGGCCAATGTGGAACCAATCGGTCAAACCAATCAGGTCAAAGAGACGCTGATTCAGGAGATTCTTCCGAAACTTCAATACGATTTTCCGGGACTTTCGTACGCCTGGGAGGGCCGTCAGGCGGATTGGGCGGAGAGCATGCAGTCGCTCTGGAAAGGATTTCTGGGGGCGCTGGCGGCGATTTATGCGATGCTGGCGGTTCCGTTTCGCAGTTATATTCAGCCGCTGATTATTATGGTGGCCATTCCCTTTGGGATTGTCGGGGCGGTTCTGGGGCATTTGATGATGGGCTACGAGCTGTCGGTGATGAGTATGATGGGGATTGTGGCGCTGTCCGGGGTGGTGGTGAATGATTCGCTTGTTTTGATTGACTATGCCAATCGGCTCCGACAGGAGAACCCCGCCGTTTCGGCGTTTGAGGCGATGCATCAGGCGGCTGTCCGCCGCTTCCGTCCTGTGATGCTCACCACGCTGACGACCTTTGGCGGGCTGGCGCCGATGATTTTTGAAACCTCCCGTCAGGCCCGCTTTATGATTCCGATGGCCATCTCGCTGGGCTTTGGGATTCTCTTTTCCACGGTGGTGACGCTGATTCTGGTGCCCTGTCTGTATGTAATAGTGGAGGATATCGTCCAATTTCTGCAGCGGCGGGGATTTGCTGTTTTCACACCGGATGCCGTGGAGTAATTGCGGAATTTTCGGGAAAATGCAATGTTTCCTGCGGCGTAACTGTGCGGGGCAGACTATAATAGCGGCGGAAACGCATCAGTGTTTCGTGAATCGGTGAAAGAAGCGGAATTGAATTCTGATAGAAACAGCAAGGTTCGCACGGCGGCGGCCGTCCTGGTCGCCTGTCTGTGCGGCTGGTTCGTGATGGAGCTGGAGATTCTGGGGGTGCGGATGCTGGCCCCCTATTTCGGCAGTGCAGTCTATGTAGTCACCGGCAGCGTCATCGGCACCTTTCTGCTGAGCTTGTCCGTGGGGTATCTGCTGGGAGGGCGGCTGTCGGCTCTAAAAAACAGCGGCATTCTGCTGGGAGTTTTTATCCTGCTGGCGGGCGTCTGGACGGCCGTTCTGCCGTTTTTTACCGGTCCGGTGTGCGACAGGATTTTCGATTGGGGACTGGATGAAAAATGGGGTTCACTGCTGGCGGCGCTGGTGCTGTTTGCCGTGCCGACGACCTTTCTGGGAACGGTCTCGCCGACGGTGGTCCGCTGGCTGACGCAGCGGCCGGAAGAGGCGGGGGTCAGTGCCGGTCTGGTGATGGCCCTTTCAACAATTGCCAGCTTTGCGGGCTGCGTTGTGACGGCATTTTATCTGGTTCTGTATTCGATGCGTCTGGTACTGTCGATTTCCGGCCTGATTCTGGCCCTGCTGGGAATGGTCGTGTTTGTCACGGTGCTGGTGCGGAGGAAAAAAGATGCTTAAAAAACGGTGGGGTTTTCCGGCTGTTTTTCTGGTTTTTTCGGTACTGTCTGCCGCGGCTCCGGAGGAATGGGGCCGGCTGGCCGCCCGCAGAGAGTCGCTGTACAATACGATTTTCGTTTATCAAAAGGACTCCGTGGTGACGCTGCGGTTCGGGCGGCGGGCCGCCGTGCCGATTCAGACGCAGGTCGATTTGAAGAATCTGCGGAATCATCAGCTCGAATATACCAAACTGATTTATGCCTCGCTTTTGTATGTGCCGGAGCCCAATTCAATTCTGGTGCTCGGGCTGGGCGGAGGGGTGATTCCTCGCGATTTTCGTTTCTATTTTCCGCAGGCCCAAATTGATATCGTCGAAATCGACGAGGCCATCCCGCCGCTGGCCAAAGAGTTCTTTGCCTTTGCGGAAGATGACAAGATGAAGGTCTATGTGGATGACGGGCGGATGTTCATCAAAAAGCAGCTCCGCCGCCCCAATCCGCCGCAGTATGACATCATCGTGCTGGACGCCTTTAACGGAGACTATATCCCGTTTCATCTGATGACCCGCGAATTTCTGGAGGAGGTCAAGGGGGTCCTGTCGCCGACGGGGGTCGTTGCGGCCAATGTTTTCTATGACAACCAGCTGTTTGATGCGGAGTGGGTGACGTTTTTGAAGGTGTTTGACCGGTGCGATGTCTTTCTGGGACGAACCAGCGGCAATGCGATTCTGATTTCGCCGGGGGCTCAGGTGCAGGTGCCGCAGGGGCCGGCGTTTCTGGAGCGGGCCCGAACGCTGCAGGACAAGCACAAGTTTGCATTCAGTCTTCCGGCCGTTGCCCGCTGCTTTCGTCCGGATTTGAAGCCGGACCCGCAGGCGCGGGTGCTGACGGATGACCGGGCGCCTGTGGATTATTTGCGCCAGCAGCAGCGGCGGGAATAAAAACGGCTACGGAACCGCCACGCCCGCCTGACGCCACTGCTGGAGGATTTCCTCGCGGCTCATCGCACCGACGTGACGGGACAGTTCCTTTCCCTGTGCATCGTAAAAAATCTGCATCGGAAGGGCCTGCACCTCGTATTTTCGGCCTGCCTGGGGCTGCCGGTCCATGGAAACCAGTGCAATCGCAAAGTGCGTGGCGTGTGTCCGGGCCAGCTCCGTCAGGGTCGGCATCATCCGCCGGCAGTAAATGCAGGAGGCCGACGTAATTTGCACAAGCACCGGCCTGCCCTGTCCGACGATGGAGTCATCCGGGAAATTCTCGGTCTGGGCCTGATAGCGGCGGGTCTGGATAAACTGGACAATCAGCAGCAGCACCAGCGCCGCCGCCGCCACCAGCCACACAGAGTTTTTCTGCTTCATCGGTTCCGTTTCCTTTCTATCGGGTTTCTACGACGGCGGATCGGAACCAGTGCTGCGTTTTCAGGCAGATTTTGACCAGCATCAGCATCACCGGCACTTCGATAAGCACGCCGACGACCGTGGCCAGCGCTGCGCCGGAGGACAGGCCGAAAAGCATCGTTGCCGTAGCAATCGCCACTTCGAAATGATTACTGGCCCCAATCATCGCCGACGGCGCCGCATCCGCATAATTCAGCTTCAGCCAACGCGCCAAAGCATAGGCCACTGCAAAAATCAGACAGGTTTGAATAAACAGCGGGACGGCAATCCACAGAATTGTCAGAGGATTGTTCAGAATGGTTTCGCCCTTGAAGGAAAACAGCAGCACCAGCGTCAGCAGCAAAGCGACGATGGTAATCGGCGTGAGAATATGCAGGAATTTTGTTTCGAACCATTCGGAACCCTTGCGGGCCAGAATCCACCGGCGGGAGAAGAACCCGGCGGCCAGCGGCAGAGCAACATAGACGGCGATGGACAGCAGCAGGGCCTGCCAGGGAACCGGCAGCTTGCCGACGCCCAAGAGGAAGCCGCCCAGCGGACCGTACAGAACCAGCATCGTCAGCGAATTAATCGCCACCATCACCAGCGTATGCCCGTCGTTTCCCTTGGCCAGATAACCCCAGACCAGCACCATCGCGGTGCAGGGGGCGATGCCCAGCAGGATGCAGCCGGCCAGGTAGCTGCGCCACAGCGGCACCTGAAGCATCTTGACGCCGTTTTCGAGCACGACGGTGCCGACGCCATAGGAAGCGCCGACGGGCAAATCCAGCCCGAAGGGCATCTTGACAACGTCCACGGCGTCCGGCCCGATGAAGCCGTAAAAGAGCGTGCCTAAGAAAAACAGGGCGATGGCGTACATCGTGAACGGCTTAATCGCCCAGTTGACGAACAAAGTCAGGGCGACGGGTTTGATGCTCTTGCCCGCCTTGAGAACCTCGGCAAAGTCAATCTTGACCATAATCGGGTACATCATAAAAAACAGGCACACGGCAATCGGGATGGAAATAACCGGCGCCTGATTGACATACACGGCCATTCCGTCGAGGGTTTTGGCCAGACCGGGGGCCAGTTTGCCCAGCCCAATCCCGCCGGCAATGCAGAGAATTACCCACACGGTCAGATATTTCTCGAAGATGCTGAGTCCCTTTTGCGGTTTCTGAACAATCGGCTCCTGGTTCATTGTAAGACCTCTTTTCTTTCAGGTTTGAAGGCCGTCAGATTGATGCTGATGATATAGTCGCTTAGTTTGGCCCCCGGCGGCAGGGATTCTTTGACCTGCCGATACAGCGGGTCATTGCAGTCGGCCGCCAGCTCGATGCTGTAGGGATGTTCTTCTACCTTCAGACTGCACAGGCCGGCCTGTTTGGCCATCTGAAGGGTCTGTTCGACCGGCACGGCTCCGGCAACACAGCTGACCAGGGCGGCGGCCGAGCGGGCAATGTTTTCCGGCAGCGGTTTTCGGAGGGCCAGGTCGGAGATGCAGGCCTTGCCGACGGGCTTGAGAACCCGGGCGATTTCATTCCAGACCTGCTGTTTGTCGGGGGAAAGATTGATAACGCAGTTGGAGATGACCACGTCAATGGTGCCGTCGGCGACGGGCAGGTGTTCAATTTCCCCGAGTCGAAACTCCACATTGGACAGTCCGGTTTTTTTTGTGAAGGCGGCAATAGAGGCCCGGGCCTTGCTGACCATGTCCGGGGTCATATCGACGCCGACGGCTCGTCCGGTCGGGCCGACTTTGCAGGCGGCAATGAAGACATCGATTCCGCCGCCGCTGCCCAAGTCCAGTACAACCTGTCCGGGTTTCAGGTCTGCCAGCGCCGTCGGATTGCCGCAGGACAGCCCGAGGTTGGCTCCATCGGGCAAAAGGGCCAGTTCATCGCTCGAATAGCCAAGATTTTGTGCCAGCTGAGCGGAAGGAGTGCAGCCGCAGCAGCAGGAAGACTTCCCTTGAGCAATTTTGGAATACTCCTGCCGAACGGTTTGTCGGATGGTTTCTTTGGCAGAGTCGGTCATAACAAACCTCACTTCTTTTCCTGTGGTTTACGTTTCTTTTTCCGGGAGGATATCCGGAATCTGTTCGATGAAGGCGCGGATTTGGTCGCGCACCCGGCGGTAGCAGTTCAGGGCTTCTTCCTCCGTTTTGGCGGCTTTGGCCAGGCGCGGCGGGTCTTCAAAGCCGACGTGCAGGATTTTAGTTTTGCCGGGAAACAGCGGGCAGCTTTCGTGCGCGTGGTCGCAGACGGTGATGACATAGTCGAACGGAATATGCCGGACCTCATCGAGGTGCTTGGAGCGGTGGGCGGAGATGTCCACGCCCGCTTCGGCCATCACACGGACGGCCAGCGGGTTCAGGCCGTGCGTTTCGATGCCAGCCGAATAGGGCTCCACGCAGCCGCCTTTGAGATGACGGGCCCAGCCCTCGGCCATCTGGCTCCGGCAGGAATTGCCTGTACAGAGAAAGAGGATGCGAAGTTTTGTTCCATTTGCCGTCATGACCGCTGTTTCCTTTCGTTTTTTTTGTCGCGGAATCCGCAGGATTCCAATCAAGCTGATATCTTCGGCTTTACGGGGCGGTGTAAATCAGCCACAGTCCGGCCAGCAGGACCAGAACCCCGCAGATTTTCTTTAATCGGACGGCCCCTCTGGATTGTTCATTCCAGTTCAGGTACCGCTGCACCGCTTCGGTAAAGGTGCCCGCCAGGACGATAACGGAGCAGTGGCCGATGCCGTACATCAGCAGCAGAAAAATGCCGTAAACCATATCCGCAGAAGCCAGCTTAAACGTTACGGCCAGCATCGGGGCCATGTAGGCGAAGGTGCACGGCCCCAGCGCGATGCCGAAAATCAGTCCGAGGAAAAAAGCCGCCAAGAGCCCTTTTCGTTTGGTGTTTACCTGTCCCGGTCCGGACCAGGGCATTGGAATGACCTCTACAAGATGCAGTCCTACGGCGAAAAAGATGAACGCGACGAAATAATTTCCGTATTTGCCGACATCGCCCATCATTCGTCCGGCTGCGGCGGTCAGGGCTCCGACGGCCGCAATGGTCAGCAGAATCCCGACGGCGAACAGCAGAGAAATCCAGAAGGCCCTTCGGGCGGAAATCCGCCCCTGTTCATCGATAAAGCCGATAATCAGCGGAATACTGGCCAGATGACAGGGACTGAGCAGGATGCTCAGCACGCCCCAGAGAAAGGAAGCCGAGGCGGCCATCCATCCGGCGCCTTCTACGGCACGGGTCAGCTGGGTGAACAGTTCCTGCATCGTTTAGGGCACTCCAATCTCTTTTAGTTTTTTCTCGATTTCGTCCTGCGGGAGGAAGCCCTCGTGTCGGAAGACTTCTTTGCCGTTCGAGTCAAAAAAAATCTGGACGGGGATAGCCTGAATGCCGTATCGGGAGGCCAAAATCGGCTGTTTGCGGACATGGACGAACACCACGTTGAGTTTTCCTTCGTACTTTTTGCGAAGGGTTTCGAGGATGGGGGTCATCATCTCGCAGGGGCGGCAGCCGTCGGCGCCAAAATCAACCAACGAAGGTTTTTGGCTTCTGCGGGCCTTGTCCACGGGGTTTTCGAGGGCTGCCTGCGCTTGTTTGATGAGCCAGTCTTTAGAGACACGGATCGGAATCTGTTCTCCGAGTTTTTGAATGTACTCGGAGGCGGCCTGCTGTTTTTTCCGATCGAGCAGATACGCTTTCAGCGGCGCCTTGACCTGTTCCAAGGAGGCCCCGCCGAACAGGTCCGGGTTGGCCTTGTAAAAGGTCAGCATTTCCTCTTCAGAGACCTGAACCGATTGAAAAACAACGGTTTCAAAAAACTCGTCCACCAGGGCCCATGTGCTCTTTCCGGATTTGTCTTCTGAAGCAGGCAGAACTTTTTTGGCCAGCTCAGGAAGAATCCGTTCGACGGCCTCCTGCTCCAGAAGGAAGAAGGCATTGTTTTTAAACTCGTCACGGACGGAAGCGGGCTGGGAATCGATGAGTTTGGCGATTGTATCCAGCGTAATTTGCACCGCGCCCGCCTGCAGCAGGATGCCCTCCGGAAGGTCCTCGGGAACCGCCAGGGAAAGGGCTCCCTGCGTTAAATCCGGATAAAGCTGCTGAACGGTTTGTTTGGAAGCCGGCGGGGTTTCCTCGGCTTTGGAACCAACAGATGCACAAAGGAATACAAGCAAAAGCAAGACAAAGGGAAAATGTTTCATACAGGTTTCATCCTTTTTCTTTAAGGAGACAGAGTCTCCGTTTGCGGTGCCGATTCACCCGCCGGGGCGGAAAAGTCAAACCCCAGTTCCTTCCATTTGGCCAGGATGTCTTCTTTGGAGAAGAATCCTTCGTGTCGGAACAGTTCTTTTCCGGACGGGTCAAAGAAAATCTGTGTCGGAATCATTCGGATGCCGTATTGTGCCCCTTCGTCCGGTTTTTCCCAGACGTCGATGAAGATCACGTCGAATTTGCCGGCGTATTCCTGTTTGAGGGATTCGAGGATGGGGGCCATCATTTTGCAGGGGATGCACTTGCCGGCGCCGAGGTCCACCAGACGCGGCAGGGAGGAATCGGCCGGCTGGACCTCCATTGTGCCCGATGACGGTTGAAGGACTGATGCGTTTTTTTGCTGATTTTGGTGTTTGACGGCCAAAACAAGGGCGACGGCCGCAATCAATCCGATTCCTATCAGGATTTTGACGGTCTTGTTCATCGAATCCCCTTTCGAGTTTTTAAGCGGCCGCATCCATTGGAGCAGCCCCCACATCCCCGCCGCCGCCAGCAGCCAAACCATCCATCCGCCGGGACCGCAGCAGGGACACTGCAGAAGACTCTTCATCGTTTTCCTTTATCGTGCTGTGCTTAACCAGCCAGCAGTTCTTTGCCTTTGGCGGCGACTTTTTCAACGGCTTCGTCGCTGACGGGGGTTTTGCCTTTTTCCATCCCCAAATCCGCCAGCTGGAGATGCCGGAATTTCTTGAAGCCGGCCAGCTCGAGAGACTGCTTGACGCAGTTGAGCGGACAGCCGTCCACGGCCAGAATCTTTTCAGCGGCTTCGGTAGTTTTCAGGATGCCGCTGATGCGTCCGCCGATGCCGACGGTGCAGAACATCTTTCCAAGTCCCATCTGCGTCATTTTGCGGGCGGCCCGGTCGGCGATGGCCCCGACGTCGGCGGCCCCGGAGCAGGCGAAAATCAGTGTCGTTCCGCCGCTGCAGGCACAGGAATTGCCGGAAGTCATGGTTAATTCTCCTTTCGAGAAAAAGTTTCTGCTTCAGACAAGCATGGTTCGGATGTCTTCGGGCGAGACGACCTTGCCGACGACTTTGACCACGCCGTCCACGGCCAGCGCCGGCGTCATCATCACCCCCATTTTCATAATGTCGTTAATCTGCGTGATTTTCTCAATTTGGTATTCAATCCCCAATTCTTTGGCGGCGATTTCCGCATTCTCCGCCAGTTTTTTGCATTTGGGACAGCCGGTCCCCAAAATCTGGATTTTTTTCATCGTATCGTTTCTCCGAAATCCCTTTTTTAGAAAAATGCTCCGAAAATCATTCCGCACAGGGCTGCCATTCCGATGACCAGCGAAACAAAGACAACGGTTTTCTGCGTTCCCATAATGGACCGAATGACCAGCATATTGGGCAGCGACAAAGCCGGTCCGGCCAGCAGGAGGGCCAAAGCGGGGCCTTTGCCCATTCCGGCGCCGATCAGGCCCTGCAGAATGGGTACCTCCGTCAATGTGGCAAAATACATAAACGCCCCGGCGACGGAGGCGAACAGATTGGCCCATACGGAATTGCCGCCGACGGCCTTCTGAATCCAGACCGAGGGGATAAGCCCTTCGTGCCCCACGCGACCGAGCAGAAAGCCGGCAATCAGCACGCCGAACAGCAGCAGCGGCAGAATCTGTACGGCGTATCCCCATGTGGACTGAAGCCAGTGGATGCGTTCTTCTTTGTCAATCCACAGCAGCACTAGCCCGATGAGCAGCACCAGCAGCCCGATTGTAAGGCCCCAGCGGATTTTATAAATCGCCTCGTAAAGGACATTTTTTTCCACAGGGCTGACCTGCTGTATCTGCTCAGCGGGAATGATGTGTTCGGTGCCGGTTCGGTCTTTGAGGAGGACCTGCTGCTCGGTTTGCCGGACGATGGTTCCTTCCATTGTGTACGTTGTCAGGCCGCCGGGACAGCAGAGGAAAACGGCCCGCACATCCCCGCTTCGGGCCCAGTTGGCAAAAACCAGGATTCCAATCATCAGTCCCATCAAGATCACGTTTTGCCGAAGAGGGCGGCTGACCTGGGGAGGCGGCATCATCATTTGTGCATCGGCCTTCTGCAGTTCTTCTTTTCGGTAGAGAAAATGCATAATCAGGCCGATGAGGATGCTGAAGAGGACGGCCCCGACCGCCCGGGCGATGCCCAGTTCCAGTCCGAGAATGCGGGCGGTCAGGATAATCGCCAGAATGTTGATCGCCGGTCCGGAATACAGAAAGGCGCAGGCCGGTCCCAGCCCTGCTCCCATTCGATAGATTCCGGCGAACAGCGGCAGCACTGTGCAGGAGCAGACGGCCAGAATAGTGCCGGAGACGGAGGCAACGCCGTACGCCAGCACTTTGTTGGCCCGTGCGCCCAGATATTTCATCACGGAGGCCTGGCTGAGAAAGACGGTAATGGCTCCGGCAATGAAAAAGGCGGGCACCAGACAAAGCAGCACATGCTCGCGAGCGTACCATTTGACCAGATGAAGGGATTCGAACACGGCGTTGTCAAATCGCGGCCAGCCCAGCGGCAGATAAAAGCAGGCCAGAAAAACCCCGATGATTCCGACCAGTTTTTTCCATTCCTGTTTGAGAAAACTCATTGACTTCAGGTTCCTTTAAATGATTTGCAGAAGTTTTTTATCCATCTCAATCTGTTCCTTCAGGTAGTCCGACAGGCAGTCTAAAAAACGAAGGACGCATTGTCGTTTCAGGGTGTAATAAACGTGAAGCCCTTTCTTTTCATACTGCAGAATGCCTGCATTGACTAAAATCCCCAGATGGCGGGAGATATTGGACTGCTTGCCGCCGACCTGACGGACAATGTCCTGAACGCAGCACGGGCCCTGCCGGAGGATGTGTAAGATGGCAATCCGGAGCGGATGGGCCATCGCCTGTGTAACCAGGGCCTGTTTTTCGTAAAGTTCCAATAATTCCGGGCGAAGTTTTTCGTCTTCCATCGCTTCAGTAACCTCTAAATATATGATTATATTACAATATACTCATATATTTTCTGAAATCAAGTTTTGTTTTTTCAAAAAATTAATAATTAGTGGAGTTTCTTAGGGGTGTGTTTTTATCGGCATGGTCTGATAATTCCGAGATTTTGTGGTTAAATTGGGCAATTTGGCATCGGATGATTTTGGGTGTATACTTTACAGAGAGTCGATAGTTTGTCAGTACCATTCTCTGATTGGGGGTAGAACCATGAAAACGTATCGAGAGATTCGGACAGGCCTTCAGGTGCTCTGTTGGCCGTGATGCTCTCATCCGTTTCCCTCTGCCGGGCGGATGAGGTGTACACAGGCGGCGTAACCGTGGATATCACCGGGGAAATCCTCGGTTATGTGTGGATTGAGGATGCAACCGTCAATCTTCTCCCCGGGGCCCATATCAAAAACTCCTACTACATGGGCGATGTCTATGCGGCCAGCGGGGCTGTGGTGAATATCTACGGCGGTCAGATTGATGATATGCTGCTGATTACCACGGCTTACAACGGTCTGCCCGACCCCTATGTAACCCTGTACGGAACCGCTTTTGCCGTTGACGGGGTTCCTGTGACAGCCGGGACGACCGAGCTGTATTTGGCCAATCAGGTGATTTCGGGGCTGTATGGGGACGGGACACCCTTTGCCATCCGAGTGGACTGTTTTGCGGAGGGCAATTATCGGCTGACGCTGCATCTGGCCTGGGTGGACCAGACCCCTGAGGAGCCCGAGGAACCCGAAGAACCTGAAGAACCCGAACCTATGCCTGCGATTGAGGTCTCGCTGACGGCTGTGGACTTTGGACAGGTTCAGGTCGGCACTTTCGGGGAGCAGTTCCTGACGGTGTCCAACATCGGCGATGCGCCCCTGACGATTGCCTCGGTGTATCTGGAGCAGGAGGATACCTTCCAGTTCTATACAACGGGGCTGCGTCAGGCGTCTGTAACCCTGCAGGCGGGCGAAAGCACGGTTCTGGGTGTGCTGTTCGCTCCTGCGGCGGAGGGGACGGCGGCGGCGACGTTGGTGCTGCTGAGCAATGACCCCGATACGGCTCGGGTCGAGATCTCGCTGACCGGCGAAGGGTTTGTACCCCTGACCTGTGCGCAGCAGATTCAGGCGATTTTGACCTTCTTTGATGAGTCGGTCCGCGCCGGTACACTAGTCGGAACAGGTCCCGGCAAATCGGGTGTGCATCGTCTTGCGGCGTTTCGGAATCTGCTTGTGAGTGTCCAGTTCTTCATTGAGCAGAAAAACTACGGCACGGCAGCAGCCCTGCTGCGGGCCGCCGTGTTCAAATCGGACGGTCAGTGCAAGCCCGGGGATTTTGTCAGCGGACCTGCGGTGACGGAACTGCAGATTCGGCTCCAGCAATTGATGGAGGCCCTGAAGAAACAGTAAAAGCAGCGATTTCTTTGTGTACTTCCCGTGTGCAGGTTAACCATAGGCCGCGGGGGGCGTGCCCCCGCGGCTGTTTTTTTGTAGAAAGTTCTCTCTGGACAAATCGGTCGTCTCGAATCCTAATGGGGGAAAATCAAGGGCTGAGAAAATGAATGAACCGGGGAGTATCAGCGTTGCTGATTTGTCCGCGCAGATAGGCCAGGCGGCATCGTTTCGTTTTTTTGTTTTGACGGCAGCGGCGGGACTGTATCTTTTCTTTCTGTATCAGCGATTTCGGAAGGGCCGATGGATGAGCGTGCTGGTGTCTCTATTGGCGGTGGCGGCGGCGGTGTATGTCGGCCTGGCCCTGATGCTTTGGCTGCTGCAGCCGCGGCTTGTCTTTTATCCGATGCGGGAACACGACTGGCGCCCGGAAGAAGTCGGTCTGCCTTATGAATCCATCAAGATTCCCACGGAGGACGGGATTGAACTGGATGCATGGTTCGTACCCGGCCAAAACGCTTCTTATACCATTCTTTTCTGTCACGGCAATGCGGGCAATATCAGCCATCGGCTCGATTCGCTGCTGCTGTTTCGAGAATGGAGTCTGAACTGTCTGATTTTTGACTATCGCGGGTATGGACGCAGCAGCGGGCGTCCTTCGGAAGAAGGGGTCTATCAGGATGCGGCGGCCTGCTGGAAATGGCTCACGGAAATCCGTCAGATTCCGCCGGAGACGATTATCCTATACGGGCAGTCGCTGGGCGGGGCGGTGGCCGCCAATCTGGCGGCCCGGTTGGCCGAGCAGGCGGGACCCCAGCCGGCCGGCCTGGTCATTGAAAGCGCGTTCAGCTCCATCGTTGATATGGGTCGGCACTACTATCCGTGGTTTCCAATCCGATGGTTTGCTCGGTTTCGATTCAATACGGTTCAATCTGTTCAGAAAGTTCATATTCCCATCCTGGTTATTCACAGCCCTGAGGATGAGATTGTCCCGTTTGAATTTGGGCAAAAAATATTTGACAGCGCCAACCCGCCCAAACAGTTTTCCCAAATTTCCGGCAGCCACAACGAAGGGTTTCTTCAGGATTTGCAAACCTATCAAACGATTTGGAGAGAATGGATTGAGCATCTCCGGAGTTCTAAAGAATCCGCCCCGGAAGGAGATAAAAGATAACTCGTTATGAAATAAGGAGATGTTGTTATTTGTTTGAGGGTGGTTCTATAGATAGAAACCCCGTAAAAACCGATGGGGAAAATAATTTTCAAAAATAGGGATTTTTCCTTATTGCGAAAAACACGGAAAAATGCGATATATATTAATGGACGGTGAGCCAAGGGAGGTTTGGCTTATTTTGGCGGGACCTTCGGCAGGATGATTTCTGCCGAAGGTTTTTTTATGGATTAGGGGTGGAATCTGACATTTTGCGTCCGATTTTCTCGAAAAACACTTCTTGACGCATCCGGTTTCTTCGGATACAGTCTGCCTCTATTGAGTGTACACAGCGACAAAGTCTATTATCATCAAAGCCGAGGATTCGGCTGGAAATCGAAAGGGAAATTGTATGTATACGACAATTGTAGATGTGACCGCCCGAGAAATTCTCGACTCGAGGGGCAATCCGACCGTTGAAGTGGATATTCTTCTGGAAGACGGGTCTTTGGGTCGGGCGGCGGTGCCGAGCGGGGCCAGCACGGGTGTCCACGAAGCGGTGGAACTCCGGGATGTCAAGTCCAAACGGTATCTGGGCAAGGGTGTTTTGAAGGCCGTCAAGAATGTCAACGAGGTGATCGCACCGGAAATCCTCGGAATGGATGCGACAGCTCAGGAGGAACTGGACAAGTTCCTTTGTGAGCTGGACGGCACGCCGAACAAGGCCAAACTGGGCGCCAACGCAATTCTGGGTGTTTCGCTGGCTGCCGCCAAGGCCGCTGCGGCCTCGTGCGGGCTGCCGCTGTACAAATACATCGGCGGCTGCAATGCCAACCTGCTGCCGGTGCCGATGATGAACATCCTCAACGGCGGCAAGCATGCGGACAACAATGTGGACTTCCAGGAGTTTATGGTGATGCCCGTCGGCGCCAAGGACTTCCCGACGGCCCTTCAGATGTGTGCGGAGATTTACCATTGCCTGAAGGGGGTTCTCAAGAGCCGCGGCTACAATACGGCGGTCGGCGATGAGGGCGGCTTTGCTCCGTCGCTCAAGAGCAATGAAGAGGCCATCGAGGTGATTCTGGCGGCGGTCAAGAAGGCCGGATACAAAATCGGCAAGGAAGTCTTTATCGCGCTGGACCCGGCTGCCTCTGAAATGTGGACCGGCAAGACGAAGAAATACTGCTTCTTTAAGTCCAATCCGAAGAAGGAAATCAGCGGAAAGGCCCTGGCCGACTATTGGGCCGACTGGGTAAACAAGTATCCGATTATCAGTCTGGAAGACGGGCTGGCCGAAGACGACTGGGAGGGCTGGGCCTATCTGACGGACAAACTCGGCAAAACCTGTCAGCTGGTCGGCGATGACGTGTTTGTCACCAACACCAAACGGCTGGCGATGGGGATTGAAAAGGGCTGTGCCAACTCGATTCTCATCAAGGTCAACCAGATCGGCACGCTGACGGAAACCATCGAAGCCATTCAGATGGCTCAGCGAAACGGTTATACGGCGGTCATCAGCCATCGCAGCGGTGAGACGGAGGATTCGACCATTGCGGACCTGGCGGTGGCAACCGGCGTGGGACAAATCAAGACCGGCGCTCCCTGCCGAACCGACCGAATCTGCAAATACAATCAGCTGCTGCGGATTCACGAAGAACTGGGACCCAGCGCCCGTTACGGCGGTCAGATTTTCCGGTACGTTTCTTAAGAAAAACGTTCCCGACAGTCTTTGCAGAGGCCCCTGCAGCGCAGGGGTCTCTTTTTTTAGTGTTTTCGGGGTCTGGAACCGATAAGAAGTCTATATGCCGACTCGAATCAGTTTGATAATTCGCTTTTTGTTTTTTTGTGTGTTTTTCAGTATTGGGGCCGGGACCGTTGCTTTCTCGATCCTTCTTGACCCGGAACTGAGCATCTATTTCCGCAATCGCCGTGTGCTTGCCCAACTGGAGGCGGAAAATAAGCGGATTGAAGAGCTCACGGAAAAATACCAGATGCAGATTGATATGATTCGTCGGGAGCCGAATCTTTTGGGGCGGCTGGAATTGGTTACCTTTGGAAAGGCCTATCGGCCCAAGGAAGCAGATGCCTCCAATGTGCCGATTTTCGACAAAAATTTGCAGGAAACAGCCCGGGCTGTTTTGGCGGAGATAGACTCCAAGCCCGAAGACCCCCCGATGCCGAAATGGTTTGAACGGTGTCTTCAGCCGAACATTCGAACCGCCCTTTTTCTGGCCGGAAGCGGGCTGGTCATAATCACCTTCATTTTTTTCGGGAGTCCTTCTATTCCTGCGGATTCCTCCAAAGAACAGCCGGACTGAGGGGTAGTTTCGGGCATTTTGTTTTATAGGGAAAAGGTTCTGCTTTATCCATTTTTACAAAAACCAAACCTTTGCAGTGAAAAGCGGAGGAATGCCGATATACTTTGAATGCTGAAAAAAGTGCTTATCAGTGTTAAAAACTTTCTTTTTGAATAGTTATAGGACCTGCAAGCCATGGCTCCGAAAAGCAAAAAAAGGACTCGTGACCGACAAAACCGCCGTTCGGAACAGTCGGCTCATTTGTATAAACTTGCTTTGGAAGGCATCCTGCTGGCCTTTTGTATTTTTCTTTTTTTCAGTTTAATCAGTTTTGACATCGGAGACGAGCCGGCGGGGTATGTATGGCCGACCAATAATCCGGTCACCAACTGGTGCGGGCGGGCCGGGGCTTTTTGCGCCTATTACCTGATGATATATATAGGTCCCGGTGCGGTGTTGGCGGCCTTTTCCATCGGGATGATGCTGATTGTGCACCTGTCGGGCCGTCCGTTGACTCAAGTGAACCTTCGCCTCGTCGGTCTGCTTTTGCTGACGGCGGCCGCCTCGGCAAGCTGGTTTCTGCTCTGGCCCCAAGAGCCGATTCTGCTGTATCGTCATGGTTCGATTCCGAGCGGCAACGGAGGCATTCTCGGGATTGCCCTGGGTGTGTTTTTGCGGAAGCATCTGGCCTTGCTGGGGACGGCGCTGGTTTTGTTTTCGGCCTGGGTAGTTGGGTCGATTTTGCTGGCAGACAGTGTTGTGCTGGCGCTGACCCGCGGCTTTGGTCATCTGACGGGGCGTCTGTTCGGTCTTGCCGGGCCGGCCTGGAGCGCCGCCCAAAAGCACTCTCAGGCGCTGGCGGATATCTGGACCCGGCTGAGCGAAAAGCAGAAGAAAGAAACCACCAAGCTGCAGGAAGCCCTTCGTCAGAAGCGAGAGGCATCAGACACTGCCGCTGCCGCAGAGAAAGAGAAGGAAAAAGACAAAGCGGTCCTGCCGCCCAAACCGGTTCAGTCCAGCGCCGAGGAAAAACCGATGGAGCCGGCAGCTGCTTCCGAACCGGCCTCTGCCGTCTCGAAGGAGCAGGGCGAGCAAGCTGCTGTGCCGGCAGAACCCGCCAAAAAGCCCAAGCAGCCGGCGGCCAAGCCGGAACCGTATATCCCGCGCACCTATGACGACTATCAGTTTCCGCCGCTGGAGCTGCTGCGGGAGCCGGAGCCGAACTTTACGGCGGTTCAGGAAAAGATGGTGGAGCATAAGGCCCGTACGCTGGAAGAGCTGCTGGAGGAGTTCGGGATTCAGGCGGAGGTGGTCAATGCGGAGCCGGGGCCGGCGATTACGATGTATGAGCTGCAGCTGGCGGCGGGGGTGAAGGTCAATCAGATTTCGAACCTGGCCAACGACATCGCCCGGGCGCTGGGGTCGGGGATGGTTCGCGTGGTAGCCCCGCTGGCAGGCAAGAACACCATCGGCATTGAAGTTCCCAACAGCCAGCGGGAGATTGTTCGGCTGCGGGATTTGATTCTCAAAGGCGGGGCATCGGCTTCCAAGATGCAGATTCCGCTGTTTTTGGGCAAAGGGTCCTCCGGTGAGGTGCTTGTGTCGGATTTGGGGGCGATGCCGCATCTGCTGATTGCGGGTACGACCGGTTCGGGCAAGAGTGTGTGCATCAACAGCATTATCACGTCGATTCTGATGACCCGCCGGCCGGATGAGGTTAAACTGATACTGATTGACCCGAAGATGGTGGAGATGGCGGCGTTTGAATCGATTCCGCACCTGATGTGTCCGACGGTGACGGAAATGCGGCGGGCCGAGCAGATTCTTCAGTGGGCGATGGAAAAGATGGATGAGCGGTACGAACTGCTGGCGGAGGCCAAGGTTCGCAATATCGCCTCCTACAACAAACTGACGCCGGAGGAGCTGATTGAGCGGTTCCAGCCGAGCACGCAGGAAGAAGAGGCCCAGATTCCCAAGAAGCTGCCTCACATAGTTATCATTATTGATGAATTGGCGGACCTGATGATGACCAGCGCCAAGGAGGTAGAGTCATACATTGTGCGGATTGCTCAGAAGAGCCGCGCGGTCGGGATTCATCTGGTTTTGGCGACGCAGCGTCCGCAGGCAACGGTGGTGACGGGACTGATTAAGGCGAATATGCCCGCCCGCATTGCATTTCGTGTGGCGGGTCGAATGGACAGCCGAATCATTCTCGACCAGAACGGCGCCGAATCGCTGCTGGGGCAGGGCGATATGCTGTTTTTGATTCCGGGCACAAGCGACCTGATTCGTGCGCAGGGGGCCTATCTGGACGATGATGAAATCCGCAATATCGTCAGCTTCCTGAAGGATGTGGCCCAGCCGCAGTTCCATCCGGAACTGATGCAGCTGAATCGGGCCGACCTGGCCGCCGGTCAGAAAGATGAGCTCTTTGATGAGGCGGTTCGGATTGTTCTGGAAACCCAGCGGGGCAGTGTCTCTCTGCTGCAGCGGCGGCTGAGCATCGGCTATGCCCGGGCCTCCCGCATTATTGAGATGATGGCAGCGGCCGGGATTTTGGGCGAATACAAAGGCAGCCAGGCGCGGGAGGTGATGATGACCCTCGAAGAATATGAGGAAATGAAGCGCAATCAGCTGCCGGAAGAAGTGGCTCAGTACGAAGACCTTTCCGGACGAGAGGAAAAGCACGACGTCCGATCGGATGAAGAGGACGAGGAGTCGGAAGAGTCGGACGAGGATGAGTACCTTTCGCCGACGGAAATCATCAACGAGGACACCCCTTAACGGCGGTCCAGACCTGAAATCAGGGACTTTCCGAGAGAGAATAAAAAAACCCGGCCGATTGAAAGGTCGGGTTTTTTTCGTTCATTCAGAACGGACTCGGTTTATTGGACGTGCAGAACGGAATTGTATTCTCCGAACGGATTGGGCTCGGCGTTTTCGTTGTAGGGGTCCTGCTGCCACTGGCCGTCCACAACGAGGCGATACCGGTAGGTTCCCTTGTTGAGCGGGAGCTTGAGAATCCATTTGCCGTTTTCGCCGGCCCGCTGCATCGGTGTCTGTTCCGGAATCCAGTCGTTGAAGTCGCCGGCAATCTGGACGGTTTTGGCCCGCGGATAGAGGGTCGAGAAGATGACCGTATTGCCTTCCTGACGGACACCGTAGAAGTCGGCGATTTTCTCTTCGAAGGTGCGGGTATCCTTGGGCTGCGGCGCTGGAGCCGATGCCGCAGCTGCCGGTTCTTCCACCGCTGCTTTGCGGGGCTCTTTGATGGTGGCCAGCAGCTCTTCGGCGCTGGCGCTGATGGACTGGATGCGTGCCTCGAGGGTGTCCACCAGTTCGGCTTTGTGAACGAGGGTATCGGTACCGATCAGTTCCTCGGCCAGGTTGAGGAAGTCCTTATAGCCCTTGCTGGCCGGGTCGTATTCGCTGATGGGCTGTCCGAGACTGGCGGCTTCTTTGAGTTTGGTATTGAAATTCACGACCGTCTGGAACATCCGGTCTCCGAAGTGTTTGCGGAGCTCAGCCAAAATCTCACGCCCCATTTTGGTGCGGATGTCATACATACTGGCCAGCACCATCAGGTTGACTTTCTGTCGGCACTGTTCGCAGAGGACCTGAAGGGTCTCCAGCTGCTTGCTGAGGCCGTGCAGCGAGAAATAGCCCATCTCAACCGGTACAATCACATCGGAAGCCGCCCGCAGGGCGTTGAAGGTCAACAGTCCTACAGAAGGCGGGCAGTCAATAATCACATAATCATAATCGGCCCGGACCTCCTCGAGGACGGACTTGAGGCAGTTTTCCCGGTCCATAATGCCGGCCATCTGAGACTCAAAAGCCGCCAAATCGATGCTGGAGGGGGCCAGTTCGAACCGGTCGCTGATTTGCCAGAGGATTTCCTTGAGCCGAAGCGGTTCCCCGCGCGCCTTGCCGATTAAGACATCATAAATGCTTTGTTCAATCTGCTCTTCGGGGACGGCCAGACCTACGGCACAGTGGGACTGCGGGTCCAAATCCACCAGAAGCGTCCGATATCCTTTGGCAGCCAGGGCACTGGAGAGGTTGATGGAGACGGTGGTTTTTCCGCATCCTCCCTTTTGATTAATAATGGCTACGGTTCTCATAGAAACTCCCTTTTCTAAGTCCCGCAAGGGGTTGCTGTTATTTGGCGTTCGTTATTTAATTTTCGTCAAAGTATGGCGGAATCTTTAGTTTTTTATCGGACAAAAAAAGAAAAAAGCCGTTTTTAATATTGAGAAAAGGCCATTATGAGGACATACGGGGTCTTTATTGGTTCTTACGTAGATTGAAAAAAATGGATGATTTTTTGGCTTTTTGCCGATAAAATAGGAGGTTTACATCTTCTGAATTATTGAGTCGGAGAAAGCAGGAGATTTTTGAGATGACGGAAGAACAAATCATCCAGTGGATGTACGAAAAGATTAAACGGGACGGTTTTACAAACGCAACGTCGCTGGCGGAAAGTTTTCTGCAGGAGCACCGAATCACGGATGTTCTGGACCCGACGTTTTCTTTGACATTGGATGTCGGGTTTAAGGTGGCCCAAGAAATCAAAGACCGGAAAATGGCCTCATTGGCCAGTTAAGGGGGCAAATATTTTCTCTATTTTAACAGAATATTCCGGCGGAGATTTTCTGCTGTTTACGGAATCAGGGCATTGTATATCGGTTGGACCCACTTTTCTTTTTCGACATCGTAAAGGACAAAATCGGAATCGAATTGCCAATAGGCCCAGCTGAACCCGCATTTTTCGGCGGTGCGGGCGACAAAGGAGATATAACGGACGCGTGAGTCCATATCGGCCTTGTCATACGCCCCAAACTCGCCGAGGAAAATAGGGCGATTGTTTTTCTGGGCCCATTCCTTAACTTTTCGGAAATCCTCCACAACGGCTTCCTCATCGGCGGCACTTCGCGGCCAGACGACGCCGGTTTTGTCAGCATAGGCGGGTGTCCAGCGAGCCCCCTGATGGGTAAACTCCATCGGCTTGTAGTAGTGAACCGTAACAATCAGATTGCGGTCATCCTCCGGCAGCTGCAGCGAAGGGAGGGCATCGACGGAGTTATAGTGTGCCGGACCAATGATGACGGCCCGTGTCGGATTCGACTTTCGAATGACAGTCAGGGCCTGGCGATAATATTCATTCCAGAGCTCCTCCGTTAACTGCTTGTTGGGTTCATTGAGGATCTCAAAGAGCACAGTCGGCGGAGCGGCCGCAAACTCGGCGGATATCTGCTCCCAAAAGGGCAGAAACTTGCCCCTGTGTGCAGCCGGGTCGGATCCCATCGCATTGTATTCATGCAGATCAAGGATGGCAACCAGACCGGCGGCCAGGGACTTCTCCACCGCCCAGCGAAGGGTCCCGAGCCACTGCGGGTCCAGCGTATGCGGCGGTTCATCTTTCATAAACCGGAACGGATGAAGATTGATGCGGACGCTCGAAAAACCGGCTTCTTTGAGCATTTTGAAATACGGCTCTTTGAAGCGGGCCTGCTGCGGCGAACGCCAAATCGGGTCATAGCCGATGATGTTCACGCCGCGTCCGATTTTCTGATTAAGTGCAAAAATGTCCATCTCTTCCGAGGCCGCCTGAAGAACACCCGTGAACAAAATAAATCCCGAAAAAAACAGGATTACTTTCCGCATAAATACCCCTTTTTGCCAACCGCAAATATTTACAATTTCGTCTTTATATTATCTTTCTTCCGGCCCAAAGTCAAAAATCAACTCGTTTTGTCTGCAAACCCCCGCTCGATTTCCTCCAGCGACTTGCCTTTGGTTTCCGGAAGGAACTTGAGGATGACAAAAAAGCCGAAAAGACAGATGGCCCCGTACAGCCAGAATGTGCCGTGCGGCCCCAGCGAGCGGTTCAGATAGGGAAAGGCCAGGGTCAGCAGGGTACAGGCAATCCAGAGGGAAAGGACGGCAACGGCCATCGCCGCCCCGCGGATGCGGTTGGGAAAAATCTCCGAGATAATCACCCAGGTAATCGGGGCCAGGGACATCGCATAAAAGGCAATCGCCGCCAGAACCAGCAGGAGCATAAAGAAGCCGCGGACCTGCAGGAAATAACCCGTGCCGAGGACAGCGTAAATGCCGGCCAGACCGCCGGACCCGAGGAGCATCAGGGCCTTGCGGCCGAGGCGGTCCACCGTGTAAATCGCCGCAAAGGTAAAAAGCAGATTGACTGTGCCGGTGATGACAATGTTGAACAGGATATCACCGACGGAATAGCCCGCGGCGGCGAAGATTTCCTGTGCGTAGTTGAAAATGGAATTGATGCCGCACCACTGCTGAAAGACCGCCAGAAAGACCCCCAGCGCAATGATTTTCAGCAAACTCGGCTCCAGCAGGTCGCGGAAGCGGACGGAAGCGATTTCCTCTTTGGCCAGGGTTGCCTGGATGCTGTCGGCCTCCTGACAGGCGTATTCCCATCCGCCGACTTTGGCCAGAACCGCCCGGGCCTGATTGAGTTTGCCGTATTTGACCAGCCAGCGCGGGCTTTCCGGCAGAAGGAACATCAGAACAAAAAATCCGAAGGCGGGCAGGGTTTCGGCGCCGAACATCCACCGCCAGCCGACCCGGCCGTGCCAGCCCGCCAGGATGTCTACCGAGGAGGCATCCGGGGATAAGGGATGCGAGCGGGCCAGCATCCAGTTGACCCACTGCGCCGCCAGGACGCCGATGACGATCGTCAGCTGATTGATAGAGACCAACCGCCCTCGAATGGGTGCCGGAGACATCTCGGCAATGTACATCGGAGACAGATTGGAGGCCAGCCCGATGCCCAGTCCGCCGAGGATGCGGGCCAGCGAATAATCCGTCAGTGTTTGGCTGAAGGCCGTCCAGAGGGCCGAGGCGGTAAACAGAAATCCCGCCCCAATCAGCAGGTGTTTGCGTCCGAACCGGTCGGACAGCGCGCCGGACAGGACGGCCCCGAAGATGCAGCCGACCAGGGCGCTGCTCTGTGCCCAGCCCCGCAGAAAAGGGGTGTCATCTGTAATTTGGAAATAAGGTTCGTAAAAGGGTTTGGCGCCGCCGACAACCACCCAGTCATAGCCGAACAGAAGTCCCCCCATGGCGGCCACCAGACAAACCCGCCACAAAAAGGCCCGGTTGTATTCAACGGCCCCGGCATCCAAGGTTGTTTCTGTGTGTGTCATTGTGCTCCTTTTTGATTCAGTGTATCTAATCAATTCCGCGGTCATTTCCACCCAGCCGGTGTCGGATACGGATTCTCGTCATTTCCGTGCATCATCGATGGCCAGGAACATCGCCAGAAGATTTTCGGTCGGGACATTGCTCTGGACATTGTGGATGCTGTTAAAGACATAGCCGCCGTTTCGGCTGAAGATGTCGATGCGCTCGCGCACCTGCCGATAAACCTCCTCGGGCGTGCCGAACGGCAGGGTCTGCTGGGTATCGACCCCGCCGCCCCAAAAGACCAATTGGTCGCCGAACTCGTTCTTGAGCCGAGCAGGGTCCATGTCTGCCGCAGAACACTGGACGGGATTGAGCACATCGAATCCCGCCTCAATCAGGTCCGGAATCAGCGGATAAATGGAGCCGCAGGAATGAATGAAGATTTTCCATTTCGTCAGTTTATGGATTTTGTCATTAACGGCCTTCTGGAATGGTTTGTACAAATCGCGGTACATCTGCGGGCTGATAAACGGCCCCCGCTGCGTGCCGAAATCCGTGCCGCTCACAAAAACCACCTGCACCTTATCACCCAGTGCGGCGGCCAGCCGTTCGATGTTTTTCAGCCCGATTTCACACTGATACTCAAACACCTTATACACATAATCCCGGCGGGTTATCGTAGAAACGTACCATTCCTCAACATCGCGGATGCCCCTGGGGTGTTTGAGCCAGGGGGCGGGCACGAGGGCAATATCGCCGAAGGCCAGTCCGGGAAAAGTCAGATAAATGCCGGCGTCGGTGTTTTCGTAATACCAATCGACCTGCCGCTTGAAATGGGCGATGTCGGCTTCGGAGAGCAGCCCGAACTCCTCGCAGTTGTCCCGCCAGTCCAGTTTCTCCTCGACGATCGGCTCCTGGCGTCGAATCGAATCCCAGAACCAGCTGTGTTTGGGCATTTTGGCACAGGGCGGAACGGTCGTGTCACCCTGCGGGTACATCAGCAGGTCGCCTTTGGCATCCGTCATCCAGTTGAAACGCTCCGGCACAAGAACCTCCGTGCCGTCGGCGGGCATTCGGAAGGGTTTCCATCCTGTGTTCTCAAACCCGAACATATTGCAGCGGGAATGGACACCCACGACATCCAGACCCAGGGCCAAACGCAGCGGCTCATCAATTTCACCGAGCATTTGATAGGGCTCGATGACTTTAACGCGATAATCCGGCTCTCCCAGCACCGCCTGACGAAGGCGATGAACGGCACAGACCCCCATTCCGGTCTGCCCCCCGGCCCCGAAATCCACACAGAGCCGGTCGGGTATTTTGTGATCCAGAACCGCCTGAAGCCGCTGTCGAGAGGTTAAAGTCGGCATTTTTCCCTTTTTGAGAAGGTTGTTTGTATTTTCGGCCTATACACTCTCGATTTTTATCTTAATTTCAAAAGTGATTTTTTGAAGTAAAAATTTGGAGAGAAGAAGGATTGATTGCTGCTTGCAGAGGGCCTTAAAGAGTTGTAAAATAATTATTTTTAGAGATTTAAAAACAGAAAGCGTTCCGAAAAAGATGACCGGCGGCGGGAAGAGGCGATTATGCTGAAATTTCGCACATTTGACGAAGTTTTGGATTTTGCAATCGTTCAGGAAAAGGCGGCCCAGCAGTTTTATGCCAAGCTGGCCCAGGAGGTTCGGGACCCTGCCGTCAAAGACTTTTACCGGCAATTGACAGAAGAGGAGAAGGAGCACGAAAGACGCTTGATTTCCCTGAAAGGATATGCCTATGCTCTCCGGGAGCCGGACTTGCGGGATTTATCGGAGAGCGGGTATCTGGATGCTATGCCCGTGCCGGCAGATGTGAGTCTGAAGGAAGCCCTGCAGTTTGCGATTCGTAAAGAACGCTCTGCGGAGCATTTGTATTCACTTTTAGCGGATTTGGTCCAGCAGGAGGAGCTGGAGCAGCTGTTTCGGGTTTTATCGGCACAAGAACTGCGCCATCGGCAGGTCTTTGAGAAGCGTCTGGCGATGCTGGAAGAAAATGAGAAAAAGGGCTCGTCCGGGGCTTTTGAAGCTCTAAAAAGCCCCGAATAAACTTGACACCGGCGAAAGAAAACCGGTACGATGGGGGAGTTTTGGCTGGAAAAATCTGCTTTTTCGGGAGAGATATGGTGAAAGAGAGCATCAGAACAGCTCGGGCGGCGTTATTGTCGGCGGCAATTTGTGTGCTTTTGGGTTGTTCGGACGACCCGGATCATCAGGCCCAAAAGAAAGTTTCTGAAAAAACAGAGGCGGCAGCGGCTCTGCTGACTTATGAAGGAAATGTGGAGGGGGCCCGGGCACAGCTGGACCAAGCCCTTTTGGCGGGCGGCGGTGCGGCGGTGCGGGAGCCGGCCTATTTGACCATAGGCAATATTGAACTGACGGAGCTTCGCCGTCAGGCGGAGGAATTGGAGACTGTCAAACAGCCCGTTCTGAGCAGCCTGATTCATCTGGCTGAGCAGGTTCGGCGGATTGGAAAACTCCGGAATCAGCAGCAGGGGATTTCCCAGATGCTCGAATCGGGACAGAAGGAAATTGCAGAGCTGGAGCAGGCGCTGTCAGGAGGGGGGCCGGCGGGAGAAGGGTTGGTTCGCGAGTTGGCCAAAGTCCGGGAGGAATTGGCGGCCCTGACGGCACAGCGACAGGACTGGACGGCCAAGGCCGCGGCGGCGGATGAACAGCTGTCGCTTCTGCAGGCCCAGGCGGATGAGCGTTTTCAGGAGGCCAAACTGGCCGGCGGTCCGCGAAAGACGGACTTGGAAAAGGCCGCTTATGAGATTCTGCTGAAGAAGAAGAGTTTTTATACCGAGAAGCAGGAAGCCCTGACGCAGGCGGAAATGGTCGAGCGGCAGATTGCTCTGGTGGAGCCGCGTGTAGAACAGCTGGCGGCGGCTATTGAGGATATCCGGGGCAAACTGGAAGGGCTTCGACAGTCTGAACAGACGGCTCAACTGCGGGCGGCCCAAGACCAATTGGCCGGACAAATCCAGCAGGAAATGGAGGCTCTTCGTCAGATGGTTGCGGAACTTCGGGAGAATGTCGGGGCCTATCAGCGGCAGTATGAACAGGTGAACGCGTCCATTGAGAAGGTGCTTGGTGCATATGAGCGGATTCAGTCTCGCTCATCTCAGCCGACGGTGCTGTACAAAAAGGGGCAGATTCAGTCGCTGGCGGGCCAGCTGGCGGGCAGCCGACTTCAGTTTGAACTGATGGTCAGTGTGTCCGTCGAGGGGCTTATCAAGGCGGCCGGCGGGGATGCGGCGGTTGAGACGCTGCTGCGGGAGGGACTGCTGACGGTGGCGGAGGATGAATGGCTGGGCAAGGCCTCGACGGCTTTTGATGAGGCGGATAAGACCTTTGAGCAGGCGCTGGCGGAAGGCCGTTCGCTGAGCGGGGAAGCCGTTCGGCAGTATGCGGTGAACGTGACAGCCAGCCGACTGCTGAACCTTCACTCCAAAATGAAGCTGGCGGATTCGCTCGACCGGTATGAGTTGGCTGACGCAGTCGAGGCGGTCTTGAAGGAGCAAATGCAGAAGGCCGCTGAACTGGGGCCGATTTTTACACAGTCGGAAACGGCGCGGCTGTTGGAAAAAGGACTGAATTATCAGCCGCAGATGCCGTATGACAGCGAACTGTATTTTGAGTCGCTTCGTCCGCAGCTGACGGCCTGGAAGCAGGTACAGGGTACTCCGCAGCAGCGGGAACAGGCGGCCCGGGAAGCCCTGGCTTTGATTGAACAGTATGAGGCCAAAGCGGATGAAAAGATGCTTCGTCTGCTGCAGGCCGAAAAGCAAACGGTTCAGGCGGCTATCGAACGGGGGTTTGAAGAGCCCGCTCCCAGTACGGGACCGTCTGTCGGCGAGCCGAACCAGCCCTGAGCGAATGGGAGCGGACGGAGACTTGAATGAAATTGTCTGACTTGATTAAACCGGAGTGCATTCAGACGGGGATGGTGATTGAGGATAAGGCCATTGCCCTTTGTGAGATTGCCGCCCTGGCCAAAAAAAGTCCGCTGTGCCGGCATATCTCGGAGGAGGACATTCTGGAGGCGCTTCAGGAGCGGGAGACGCTTGGGTCAACGGCCTTCGGCGGACAGGTGGCGATACCGCATTGTCGGCTCAAGTCCATTCAGGATTTTGTGGTGGGGGCGGTGACGATTCCGGACGGGGTGGATTTTGAGGCGGCGGACCGTCAGAAAGTCCGGCTGATTGTGTTTATTCTGGCGCCGGCGGAGCGGCCGAATGCCCATATTCGGCTGCTGTCGTCGATTTCACGGGCACTTCAGAATCCCAAAGGTGTTGAAAAGATGGTGGCCGCCAAAGACGCCAAGTCGCTTCGGCAGATGCTGATTCGCCAGGCCGGTGCGGAGATTCCGCTGGAGGTGTCCAGTCAGAAGAGTCTGCTTCATGTGTTTGTGCAGGATGAGCATGTGTTTGAGCAGATTCTCGGAGCGCTAGCCGGGCTGGAGACCGGCTCTCTGGCGGTGCTGAGCGGGGAGAACAGCCGTACCTACTTGTCGAAGATGCCCCTGTATGCCCAGTTTGCCAAGAACGAAAACGGGAACGGGTCGGTGTGTCGGGTGATTTTGGCGATGATTGAGCAGCGGCTGGACAATGAAATTATTCGGCGGATTGAAGGCATTACCGGCCCCCTGCAGGAATGCAGCGGGGTGATGGTGACGATACAGAATCTGTCGTATGCGGCCGGCTCGCTCGAACCGTAAGGTTTTCTTTAGGGGCCGGCGGCCGCTCTGAAGAAGGAGGTTCGTTGTGGCAGACCCGAAGATTCAATTCTATCATAGTTTGTCCACACTGCTGGGGGCGGGTGTTCCGATTCTGCGGGCTTTGCCGCTTTCCTCCCGAGTCCTGCGCGGGTCCTGGCGGCGGATGGCTCAATCGCTCGATGCCGACATTCGAAAGGGAATGTCGCTGGCCGACAGTCTGGCTCGGAGGAAGCGATATTTTGAACCGCTGGAGATTGAGCTGGTCCGCACGGGAGAAGAGACCGGACAGCTGGCGGAAATTCTGGAACAGTTGAGCCAATGGCGGGAATTCCTCCGTCAAATTAAACGGACGTTCTGGTCCGGGATGGCCTTGCCGATTGTGTACATCCATGCCGCGGCGCTGGTGCTTCCCCTTCAGATTTTAGGGAAAGCGATTCTGCTCAAGGAGGGAGAGGTTACGGATTATTTTTATGCCGTGGCCGGGATTTTATCCGTTTTTTATATTCCGGCCGCACTGACGGCCGCCGCCGTGTACCTGACGCCCTCGCAGGGGTTTTTTCGAAAGATGTATGATTCGGCTCTCTGTGCCGTGCCGGTGATGGGGAAAGCCGTAATCAATCTTTCTCTGAGCCGGTTTGCCAAAACGTTTGCGATGCTGTACGGGGCAGGTGTGCCGATTGTCCAGGCGTCTGAGCAGGCCCTGCGAAACTGCGGCAACTGGCTGGTCCAGCAGCGGTTGAAGGGAGGATGCCTGAATGTCAGAAAAGGATTGTCGATGAGTGCAGGGTTTGCTCCGACGATGGATGCGGAATTTCGTGAAATCTGGCTGGTCGGGGAGGAAACGGGAGAACTGGAAGAATCCGCCCAGCGGCTGGGGAAGATGTATGCCGAGCGGGCCGAAACGAGCATCAGGGTCTTTGCCCGAACATCCCCGGTTTTGATTTATATGCTCATTATGGGCGTTTTGGCCTTTCTGGTGGTTCAGGGGTTTCTGTCCATTTACGGGACAGTATTGTCCCAATAGTCCGGATATTGGATAAAGAAGGGTCTGCTTTGGCGAGATACTTTTTTCGGAAGAATCAGCGGATTCGCAGTCAGGCGGATTTTCGTCGTGTGATAGGGAGGCGTTTGTCCGTTCGGCGGGGGATGATGCAGCTTTATATGGCTCCGAATGGGCTAAAAAAACCGCGATTTGGGGTTTCTGTTGCTAAAAAGGGGGCAAAAGCCGTCATTCGAAACCGTTTAAAACGGCTGGGGCGTGAAGCATTCCGGCTCAGTCAGCATCAGATTCCAGCGGATTTCGACTATGTTTTAATTTTTACACCGAAAATGTCGAAAAAAAAAGAGGAAGGCACCATCGAGTTGCCGACATTTGAGGAAGTAAGGGAGACGTTTTTGGATATGGTATATACATTATGGTCTCGACGTACAGCGTTTGAAAATGACGGAGCGTAAATTGTTCAGTATTGGACAGGCGGCATCGAAAGCCGGTGTATCTCGACAGACTGTCCAGTATTATTTGATGGTGGGATTGCTGGAGCCGACGGAAGTGACGGCAACGGGCCGTCGGCTCTTTGATGAGAAGGCGATTGAGACGATACGTCTGATTCATCAGATGAATGATACCGGATATACCCTGCGGGATATCCGCGAGATATTTCTGGAAAAACGAAAGAACGAAGGAAAAGGACCGTCAAAATGATGGATTATGCCGCTCAGCAGCGCCGCCGGAATCTGATTGTAGGCGGATTTGTGTTGGTGGCCCTCTGCGCCTTTTTTTGGATGCTGATGGTTTTCGGCGATTTGCCGGTGGCCGTGGGAAAGATGCGCTCGTTTGAGGTGCTCATTGAGTTTCCCAATGCACCGGGGATCGGGCGGGATACACCGGTTCAGTACTGCGGGTATCAAATCGGGCGGGTGCTGAAGGTTTCTCCGCCGGTGTTAGTGACGGACCCCAACGGCAGACCGATAGGACACGTAGTCAAGGCGGTCTGTCTGATTGAGGAGCAGTACAAGGATATCCCATGGAATGTGGACATCAAACTGATGCGTCGGGGTCTGGGCAGCAGTTATATCGAGTTTACGTGGGACCCCCAAAAACCGCTGGTTCCGAAGTATCCGGACAATCCGCGGTCGGTGTATCTGATGGACCAGATGGTGCTGTCGGGTACGACGGGGCTGACGAGCGAGTTTTTCCCGCCGGAGGTCCAGAAAAAACTGGAGAATCTGGTGGATGCGATTGCGGCGCTGGCAACCAACGCCAATCGAATCATCGGGGATGCAGACAATCAGGCCAATATCCGCAAGACGCTGGCGGCGGTCAGCGAAGCCACTGCCCAGGCCCGCGATACACTCAAATCTGTGCAGCAGTTTACGGATGTCGGCACCGAGCAGCTGACCCGGGTAGCCGACCGGCTTGATACAGCGCTGGCGGAGTTTGGACGGGTCTTTGCGCAGATTAATGCCGGGCAGGGCACAGCGGGCCGGCTGGTGACGGACGAGCGGCTGTATGAAAATCTGGTGGACAGCACGCTCGAACTTCAGATGGCTTTGGAACAGATTAAAAAATGGGCGGCGGAGGCCCGCGACCGCGGCATCCGGATTAAGTGGTAGTCCCAAAACACCCTTTCTTTCGATTATTCCGTTCGACGCTGCTCGGAGGCAGAAGCTGCCGGATTTTTTCCGGCGGGGCTGTTTCTGACGCCCTCCCATTTTTAACAGATTTCCTGTTGACATTCTTTTTGGAACCCGCTATATATAAGAAATGGAATTGGGCAGGGTCTATATATAGTAGTAGTCGGCGGCGATAGATGGAACTTTCGGGGACTGGCCTGTGAGATGTCCATTCTGCAAAGAAGACCAGGATCGGGTGATTGATTCGCGTTCGAGTGAGGGGGGGCGTATTATCCGCCGCCGCCGGCAGTGCCTGGTCTGCAAGCGTCGGTTTACCACCTACGAAAAAGTCGGGGAAACCTACAAACTGAGCGTCATCAAAAAAGACGGCTCCCGTGTTCCGTACGAGCGGGAAAAGATTATCGCCGGTCTTCAGAAGGCCTGTTATAAGCGTCCTGTGTCCGCCGAACAGATGCAGGAGATTGCCGACAAAATCGAAGAAGAGGTCTTCCGCAATTTTGACAAAGAGGTTTCCTCACGTTTTCTGGGTGAGGCGGCGATGCGCCATTTGCGGAAGGTGGATAAAGTGGCCTATATCCGTTTTGCCAGCGTCTATCGGGATTTTAAGGATGCCGGAGAGCTGCTGGATGAGGTTCATCAGGTTCTTCAGGAGCCGGACCTGTCGGACCAGCCGGGTTTGTTCGGACATTAAAGGGAACGGTTTTCGCCAGACCGTTCGGCCGTTTAACCTCTGTCGAAAGGAACCGTCATGCGAGTGCGAGTAATCAAAACCGACGGTACAGCAGAGCCCTACCTCCATACCAAAGTGCTCGGGACATTTCATCATGCACTCAGTGCCGCCGGAGAAGCCAATTTGTATGCTGCGGAGCAAATGGCTCAGGCCGTTACCTATTACCTTCACAGCAGTCCGGCCGCCCGCACCGTCAGCTCCGATGAGATTCACCTGATGATTCAGGCGGTTCTTCAGGATACAGGGCATCGAGCGGCAGCCGAGGCGCTCAATCAGCATCGGGTTCAGCGAAAACTGCTGCGCAGGCGCATCGAAGTGATTGACGATTCTCCGGCGGAGGAACCGTCTTCAACCGCCTGGAACAAGTCGGAGATTGTGGACTATCTGATTCGCCGGTACCATCTGAATCGTTCGCTGGCACGGGTGATTGCCGGGCAGGTGGAGGAAAGGGTGTTTCGGATGGAGGTGTACCGGGTCCGGAAAGGGCTGATTCGGCAGTTGGTGGAAAATGAGACCGAAGCAATGCTTCGGGCCGAAGAACAGCTGAATATTACCCTGTAAAGCCCATTCAAGAGTCGGTTTGTCTCGATAAAAGAAGTCGTTTTTCCCTGCATACTTATTCCCTGAATGGAAATCTGCAAACCCATTGCGGATACTCCTCGCAGAGGGAGGCGGAAAGCCGTTGCTTTTCCGAACGGTTTTTTGGTACAATGAGCCCATATCCATCTCCGGTGTTTCTGCTCCCCCGAAGAACAGCAAGAGTGTGTCCGGCCGGCAAAGCGAAGCACCCCTGATTGAGGCATGCAGTCAGACGATTTAACGGAGGGAAAAATGACTGCGATTCGTGCTCATCAATCGGTTGCGGAATGGGCCCGTCGGATTCGATTGTCTATTGCCAAATCCATTCATAATCCCCTTGTATGGCTTTTTGCCGTGCTTGGAGTGATTTTTTATATTATGTTTCGGCCCGGCCGCATCCGGAGGCGCTGCGGCATTATTCTTTTCAATGAGATTGGTTTTCCTGACTGAAAGGAGGTTCCTATGAATGTGATTGATTATCTGAATGAGCAGCAGACAAAGTATGAAGTGGTTCGGCACAAGCCTGCTTATACGGCCGAACAGCTGTCGCGGGTGGAGCATCTGCCTGCCCCCCAGGTGGCCAAGACGGTGGTAGTGGAGGCAGACGGGCGGTTTTATCTCTGCGTGCTGCCGGCGGACCGGAAGATTGACTTTTTGGCTCTTCAAAAACATCTGAACGCCAATCAGGTGCGTCTGGCGGATGAAGACCAGATGGCCCTGCTGTTTTTGGATGCGGAGGTCGGGGCGGAGGTTCCTTTCGGTCATTTGTACAACCTTCCGACCCTGCTGGACAAATCGCTTTTGAGAGACAAGGAAATTTCTTTTTTGGCCGGCAGGCATGATGTTTCCATCCATATGAAGATGGAGGATTATCTGCGGCTGGCCCGTCCGAGTGTTTTGAAGTTTTCTTATCCGGCACAGGCGGAGCGGTTTCTGGACCCGTATTTCTTCGACCCGTATTTGGACAATAATTTTCTCCCTTAAATAAGGGCAGCTGGCAGCCCCTGTTCTCTGCTCTGGAGAGGATTTCGGCGAAAAGAGTCCGGCGGAAACGGAGAAGGCGTTTTTTTTCAGAAAAAGTGAAACAACCCTCGCTGTTCTCCTGTCTATAGCAGTGTGTGTTTTGGGAAAAAAGATTATTCATTGCTTGAAAGAAAGGATTTTCTGATGCTCGGATATGGCTGCGGTCCTTGTGACGGGGCGGAGGCCGTTTTCGGAATCTGCTTCGCTTTCGGGATTATCCTGCTGGTTCTGTCGGTGAATGTTGTACTGGTAGTCTGGCCGTTCTGCCGGATCTTCGCCAAGGCGGGGTATCCGTGGGCGCTGGGGCTCTTGATGATGGTGCCGATTGCCAATCTGATTTTGCCGTTTGTGTTGGCGTTTGGGGACTGGCCCGCCCTGCGAAATCAAAACCGCAATGCCCAGGGGACATCCGGGAGTTTGTAAATCTTTCCATAAAAAAACCGCCGTTTCACGATGAAACGGCGGTTTGAATGACTTGCTGGTTTCTTTACTGCTGCGGCTGCGGGGGCTGCTGGGGCTGGGGCGCCGGCTGAGCGGCCCGCATCTGCTGCATCATCTGCATCTGCTGCTCAAAGGCCTGCTGTCGGGCCTGTTCTTCCGGGGACCATTCTATCTTGGCGGCGGCCCGGAGTTTGGCCTTAATCTGCTGCCAGCCCTCTTGTTCTTTCTGGTCTGTCAGACGCCCGATAAGGGTTTCCTTGACCTCGTCAAAAGACTGGGTTCCGGCATCTTTGTGGTCGGTTCTTTTGATGATGTGGTAGCCGTACTGGGTTTCGACGATATCGCTAATTTGTCCGTTCTGCAGGGAGAAGGCGGCATCTTCAAAGGGCTTGACCATCTGGCCGCGCGGGAAGGTGTACTCGCCGCCGCGGTCTTTGGAGCCCGGATCCTCTGAGAATTCTTTGGCCAAAGCGGCAAAATCCTCACCGGCCCGAGCCCGCTGGAGGATGCCCTCCATCTTTTGCCGAATCTGGGCTTTTTCTTCCTCGGTTTTGCCCTGCGTGCGAAGCAGGATATGGCTGGCGGTAACCAGTTCGGGCTGTGCAAATTCCTGCTGATGCTCGTCATAGTAGGTTTTGGCTTCGGCTTCCGTGGCCTTCAGGTCTCCCAGTTCCGCCTTCATCAGGGCTTCCACTTTGGCCCGTGTGAGGAATTGCTCTTTGACATCGTCCACGGACATGCCGGAAGCGGTAATCTGCTCGAGCATGGCTTCGAGGGTCAGACCGTTTTCTTCGGCGAACTTTTTCATTTCCTGTTCGGCCTGTTCCGGGGCGACCTGGATGTTTTTCTCTTTGAGGGCCATCTCAATCAGAGCCAGGTCCACCAGCATTTCCGTCACCTGCCGGCGGGTCTGATCACGAAGCATTTGGATGCGTTCCTGGGGCACTTCCATTCCCGGAGGGATCATCTTCAGCCGGGCCTGTACCCGCTTTTCGACTTCCTGAGCGACTTTGGATTCCAGAATGGCCTGCCCGTTGACCGTGACAACTACGGCATCTGCGGCAGGAGTCAGTGCCGGAGCCGGAGCGGCTTTTTCGGCGGCTGGTTCGGATGGGGCAGCAGGGGCGGGAGCAGCCGCCGGCTGCGGCTGAGTTTTTTCGTCTTTGCATCCTGTCAGGACAGCGATTCCAGCCAGAGCCATCCACAGGGCAAGCGGCCTAACCAATTTCATAAACCTTTTCCTTTCATAGTCTTAAAAATATTTTGTGCCTGTTTGCAAATCTACAAAATAGACACATTACCCCTTTGCGAATGGATAATCAAGAAAGATATTTTTTTTGCAGGGTGCGCCTCCCAGACTCCGCAGCTGACAACTTTTGTATGTAGTAAATTGATGATGTCATCATCGTTTTGCTACATTCCGTGCGAAACCGAAGACATTTGAATGCAGCTGTTTTTTTACAGATAGACTTTATCCATTAGCCGCGGGAAGGCGATGCATTGGCGGATATGCCGTTCACCGGTAATCCAGGCGACGGTACGTTCCACGCCCAGCCCGAAGCCGCCGTGCGGAACCGAGCCGTATTTGCGCAAATCCAGATACCACCAGTAGTTCTGCGGGTTGTACCCTTCCTCCTGAATTCGCTTGAGCAGCCGGTCATAGTCATCCTCGCGGACGGAGCCGCCGATGATTTCCCCAAAACCGGCCGGCGCCAGCAGGTCAAAGTTTTCGACCACGCGTTCGTTCGAGCGGTCGGCCTTCATATAAAAGGCCTTGGCCTCTTTGGGATAGTGCGTAACGAATACGGGTTTTTCGTGCATCAAAGACAGAATGGTTTCATCCGAGCCGCCCAAATCCTTGCCCCAACGGAAGGAGGCCGCCAGTTCGGCGTGCTTGGGATTGTTCTGGATTTTCGTTTCCAGTTCGTCCAAATCGCCGCGGATTTCGACGATGCGGCGGGCGTTTTTCTCCTGCTGCCATTTTTTTAGGCCGCCTTTTTTTTCCTGCTCTTCAAGCTGGGCCAGTTCTTTTTCGAGGGCCTCCTTTTGGGCCTGAAACTCAGACAGCTGCCGCTTCATAAACTCCTGCGTTGCCTGACTGGTGAGGATTTCGGCGGCCTGGGTGTAGGTGAGCCGAACAAACGGCGGCCGGACCTTTTCGAGTCCGGCGATGTCGGCGCCGAGCATCTCCAGCTCTGCGCGGTTGTCGGACAGGACCCGCTGCACAATCGAGCAAACCAGTCCCTCGGCCAGTTCCAGAAGGCCGTTCAGGTCGATATAGGCGACTTCGGGCTCGACCATCCAGAATTCCGTCAGGTGCCGGCGGGTCTTGCTTTTTTCCGCGCGGAAGGTCGGGCCGAAGCAATAGACCCGCCCGAAACTCATCGCCGCCGACTCCAGATACAATTGTCCCGTCTGGGTCAGATGCAGGGGCTGGCCGAAGTAATCGACCTCAAAAAGCGTCTGCTCCCCTTCGCCGGCAATCGTGGTAAAAATCGGGGTGTCCACAAGGATAAAACCCTGGTCGTTAAAGAATCGCCGGATGGCGTCGATGACGGTATGGCGGATGCGTCCGATGCACCAGGGCCGGCGACTCCGCAGATGGAGATGGCGGTTCTGGAGAAGAAAATCGATGCCATGCTCTTTGGGGGTAATCGGATAGTCTTTGGCCGCCTGATGGATTCGGGCATCCGTAACCAGCAGTTCATAGCCGCCCGGGCTGCGCGGCTCGGCCCGAACGATGCCCGCCACCGACAGGGACGATTCCTGCCCCAGATGCTCGAGGGCTTCGTAGAGGTCATCGGGGATTTTGCCTTTTTCGACGACACACTGGCAGAAGCCCGTGCCGTCCCGGACAATCAGAAACTGAACCTTGCCGCTGGGCCGGCTGTTGTACAGCCAGCCGTTCAGACGCACTTCATTGCCGACATGATTCCGCAAATCTGAAATCCACGTTTTCATCGCCATAGAAATTCCGAAAAATCTGTATGTGCCTTGTCAGTGCAGCTCTTATAAAGACAGACTCGGGAAAGCTGCCGACTCTTTCGAGAATTGTAATGGTTTGTGGCCGCAGATACAAATCTGTTTTTTACAGGCATCCGTCCTCCGGCACCGGCCAGAGCGGAATATCATCCTTCTCGACAACAGTCCGGGCTGTTTTGCGGTCCAGCCGCCGCTGATAGACGCCGCCGTCGTCGATACCGTTGCGGCCTTTGCTGTAAAGACGAAAGCCCGTCTCGTTCCGCTGATAAACGTAGGAGTTCCCGCTGAGCGGGTCTGTGAAAATCTCTTCAGAAGGGGCATAAGGTCTGCACGCGTCCAAATCCGGCGGCCAGGTCTGATGCTGCTCTTTGACCTGACGAAGGGCCCTGCACAGATCCACCGACCGCCGCTGCGACTGGTGCCGCAGATAAGATTCAGCAATGTTCCAATAGACACCCTGAGAAGTTTCGTGAAGCAGTTTCAGAATGAATTGAACGTTGAATTCGAATCGGGGCACTATGTCCTTCTCCGACAGAGCAATCCCGCGCTCCGGATGAAGACCCCGTTCAATGATCGGGTCGAAAATTCCGTCGATTTCCTGAAAGAGCAGCTCGGCACGGCCGGGGTAAAACAGCCGCATCAGCAGGAAAAGAAGTCGGCCCTTGACCAGTTCAAGATAGGTCGGCGATTGCCGGTTCTGCCGAATTGAATCAGGCACGGGAAGAACAGCATTGCCGTTTCGTTTCAGGCGGGTCCGTCCCTGTTCGTTGACCTCATACAACGCGGCCCACATCTGTTTGGCCGTCAGTTTTTCAAACTCCATCACCGCAGACCACTGCCGGGTCCAGGAGATATCCATTTTCTCCAGAATCTTCTGAATCCGTTCGTCCTGTTCCGGCTGGACGGCTCCTTCAATGATTTGAAATTTGAGCACCTCGCAAATCGTCTCATTCAGACGAAGACTGGTTAGCAAGGACAAAAGCATCTGCTGCTGTCTGAGATGACTGGATAACTGAGCCGCGCTGTACAGCTTTTGCAGTGCCGGTTCGGTGCGTCCCTCCGCCAGGTCCAGCGTACAGGAGCGAAGCAGAATGCCGGCGGCAGTTCTCAGATTGGACACACTATCCCAGTTTGACGTCTGAGCCCATTGCGGCTGCAGCCCAAACCAGCATTTCTCGTATTCCGCAGCGGCCTGCAGCTGTTCGATGACGGATTCATTCTCTTTCAGCCAGTCGGCCAACTCGGGGAAATCCCCACGCCGCCACGGATGCCGGACGGCGGCGGATTTCGGGTCCAACCGGTTCAGCTGAGTCCGCATTGCCTCCCAGTCTTTTGGAGCCAACAGGTCTCTGTAGAGGACCGCCGCATTCTCGCTGTCCGGTATCTCCTGCGCCTGCCGCCAGGTGCGGATTTGGTCCTCGAGGGCATAGGGCTTCCATCGCGGGTCCGGTTTTGCCGGCAGGAACACCCAAGCCAAAACCAGCAGCACGACGCCCAAAAGACCGTATCGAACTTTCTTCGCATAAGGTTTCGGGAGAAAATCCGGGAGCAGGAATAGACAATAAAGCCCCAGCACCTTCCACGGCAGCCGGACATAAAGCCCCAGCAGAATCAAAAGGGCGGACAGAATACGGGACCCACACCAAAACACTTCGGTTGTTTTGCCTCGTTTTTGTTTTGTTTTTCAGCTCTGAGTTTTCGGATTCCCCGGAAGGCATCGGCGTGCAGTTCATTTTTCATCTCCTTCGGTTTCCTCTTCCCATCGGGGCGTCGGCCAGTACAGGCGGTCATCTTTGCCCTCTTTTAAATAATTGACGCCCTGATCATCCCGTTTGTTTATTCCGATACTGTACAGGCGAAAACCGTTTTGTGTCGGCACATAAACAAACGGCTCGCCGCTGACGGGGTCCAGCCGACCCTGCCGGGCGGACAGTTCCTCGAGATTTGCCGGCCACCGGCCGTTCCGGAGATAAAAACGCCTCAATTCCATCAGAAGGGCCATCGCCTGCCGCAGGGCCTTCTGCTGACGGTTTCGGCTTTTGAGGGGATAATAGTAACTCACCTGCCGTTTGGCATACCAATCCACCAGAGAGCGGCTGTTGAGTCCCCGCTTCCAGAGCGGCTGGGTATCCACCCACTCCAAATCTTTTCCTTCTTCGGCCATTCGTGCATAGCGGTCATAGCGTTCGTTAATCAGGTCGGTTGCTGCCTGCGGCGAGGCCGGCATGCTGAACCACATAATCAAAACCGCCAGCTTGGCGAATTTTTCCGAACTGAACAGCCGATACCGCGGATGTCCGAGCACTTCGTGAAGCCCCATCCCAATATCACGGGACAGGCGGACCTGTCCTTTAGCGTTCTCCTGATAAAAGAGTGCCGCGATATTGCGGGCCAGCAGTTTTTCCCGCTGGAGAATCCGGGGCCAGTTGCCCTCCCACATCGGGTCGGTCTGTCGAAGGGTTTCTTCAATCTCCCCCAGCATCGGCTCCGTGCATTCCTCCACAATCATCCGGGAAAGGACTCGTCCGGCCGCTTCCTCCAGATAATACCCGCCCGCCTGGTCCAGAAGCGTTCCCTGCTGATAAAAATGACGGGCGATGTGAACAATCGTAAGCTGTTTTTCGAGCGCCGGCTGGAGCCGGCCGCAGGCCAAATCGCGGTTGGCTGAGCGGAGCAGAATGCTGCACCAGGCCTTCAGAACCTTGATGCGAAGCTGCTGCCTTTGATAACGAACGGGGTCGCCGGGCACCTCAAACCGGCACAGGGGCTTGCGGGCATTCTCCATCAGCTGCTGAAGAGTCGGTTCACACTCGTCCATCCAGCGGCTTAAGGCCGGAAACTGCTCCGGTTTCCAGGGGCCGGCATAGGAAAATTGGTCTTCAAAGTCTGCGTAAGGATAGGAAAAAACTGTCTCGCGGGTTTTTTCCACAAGCGAGGTATAAAAATCGGCAGCATTATCCGGGACATTGTCTATCGGTTCTATCGCGAAAGAATATGTTTTCCACTCTGCCGAATCATTGGAAGGCAGTTGAATCCATAACCAGAGAAAGATTGCAGCGAAGGCCATAGCGGCCCAGCACCATTTTTGGTTTTTCCGAGGCACAACAACGGCAACAAGGGGGATAAGGGCCAGTAGGATGATAATTTTTATTGGAATATGGAAGGCAAGCCCGATGGAGCACAGAAGGGAGCAAAGGAAAACAGCCGACCAGCGGACAATCGCCGATAGCACCCGCCAGGCGAAGCGTACAACGCCCCAAAGCTCTCTCCCGGTCGTTTTTCTCATTTTGGACAGTCCTATCTTACCCGTCTTTTGCTGTTTCACAAGGGTATTTGAGTATTTGCTCCGAGGCAGCCAAGACGGACTACTCGATTAAGTCCATACAATACGGACAGTTAGAGCGGGAATCCAAAATTTTTCTTAATAAATTCGCATTTTTTTATCAATGGTGGGGGGTTCTCAAACGGCTATATTAGAGGAGATTTGGAAAAGATTCCTTCCTCCATGGGCGAAGGAAATTCTTTAATAAAGCTGTCATAGTGAGGTTTTGTGAAACACAAGGATGTTTTGCAGTCCGAGAAAGGAACAATTCGGGAGCGAAAAAGGTCAGAACTAACCCGGACGGTTCTTTGAAAAATAGGCGGTTTGGAGAAAACGGAGTGAAAATGCTTGCTTTTTCCGGCGGTTTTTCCGTAAAATATTCTGCTTCAAAGGGATACACACGCAACGATACGGAGTTAAGGTCGTGGGGTCGGAAAAAAATACTCCGCCGGAACAGTTGGCCGCGATGAGGGAGCAGGCATCTCGTTTGTTTCAGGAACACGAGGGCTTTATCCGTTCGGCGATTCGATTTGTGATTCAGAATCCGTCCGACCGCGATGATTTTTACCAAGACCTTTTTTTGTCTTTTATTCTGGACCCTCCGTTCGAGGACATTCAGAAACCTCGCGGCTTTTTTTACCGGCTTGTTCTCGAGCGGGCCAGTGATTGGTATCGGAACCAGGCACGAAGGCGGAAAGCGCTTCTCAAGTTTTACCGACGAGCCCGGATCGATGCCGTGGAAAAAGGAGCTGAACCCGTAATCTCCGATGCCGATGAACTTGCCGTTTTTTTTGAGAAGGTCCAAACGCATTTGAAAACGAATGAAGGTCGGGCGATTTTGTATCGGTATAAAGAGAATCATACGCTGAAGGAAACAGCTTTGAAGCTGGGGGTCAAACCTGAGACCGCGGCTCGATATATCTGCAGCGGTTTGAAAAAAATCAGAAAAGCTTTTTTTAATCAAGAAGGATGAAGATATGAAGAAGGAGAGCCAATCTGTTTGCCGACGGGCGGCGGAGTTCTATTATGATTATCTGACTGAACCGTCCGGGGTTCCGCAGGACGTTCGGAAGCATATAGAACGGTGCGGAGAATGCCGGGCGGAGCTGGGGCGTCTTGCAGAGATTCTGGAAAATCCTGAACCGGCTGCCCGGTCTGTTCGAACGGAAATTCTGCGGTGCCAGGTGCCGCTTTTTGAGCAGTGGGTGGGCTGCACACAGGCAAAGCCGTTTCTGCCGCTTTTGGCGGCGGGGGGATTGGTTCCGTCGGTTCCGACGCCGGCAGCGGCCCATTTGGCGCATTGTTCGCTGTGCCGGAACGATTTGGAGGCCCTGAAGGATTTGTCGCTGACGGCAGAGCAGGCACTTGCGGCCGCCCGTGTTCTTAGCGGCGATGGCAATGCCCGCCTGATGTTGGCCGGTCCCTGTGCGGATGTGCTGGAGGCAATCAGCCGCAGGGGAGATTCCGAGGTTCTGACGAAGCTGAGCCGAAATCCGGACGGGACCTTTCAGATTGCAACGGCTCAGCGGGCTGCGGACGAGCCGAAGCGGGCGGCTGTGCAGCGGTCTTTTGGGTGGGTTCGTTATGCCGCGGCGGCGGTTCTGCTGATTGCTGGTTTGCTGCTCTGGCAGGTCCGCCCGGTTCGGGGGTTGGATATTGCGGAAGTCTATCAGGCCCTCGGTCAGGCCGTCAATGTGTCGGTCACTTCGTATCCCCAGGGGGGGCAGAACCTTCTCCTGGCTTCGTATGCCCTCGAAGAACAAAGGCCTCTGCAGGAAATCTGGGTATCCAATTCCCTGGGTGTGCATCTTTTTATTGAAAAAGAGCGGGCCGTTCTGTGGGATTTGAATCGGCAGAGGAAACTGATTAAAACGGCCTCCGGAATTGAAGTGGTACCGATTGAAGAGCCGGCCAAGAAGCTGGAGATACCGTGGGGGCTTCTGCCGTTTCGCTCTCCGTCTGAACTGCCTTCCAGGTACAAATGGAAATCCGTCCGTCCGTCCGATGGTCAGCGAATGCCGAATGTTGCGGTTTATGATTTAACGTGGACGGATTATTCGGCGCTGGGCCGGCCGGTGGAGCGGCGGTGGCGGGGTTATCTGGATGCCCGGTCGAAATATCCTCTTCGGATTGAATGGTGGGAGAAGCTTGGAGAAGGGCCGTTTGAGAAAATCACATCCACAACCATCCGATATCCTCAGGAAACGGAAGTTCTGGCACGGATTGCCGCGGAGGGATTTGACTATCGGCCCCCCGTCCAAAAATAAGGCGGAGTCGGGGCTCCCTTTTCATCCGTTCGGACTGTAAACCGTTCGGCCTTTTCCGTTCCCACGTGTCCATCCACATAGGCAAGCGAAACAGACGCTCTTCGGTGCCGTCCGGCCAGAGCGTCTGTCTGCTGGTCAGGATGGATAGGGCGGTTTTGGTTGAGTTTCAGTCCGGGCAGATAAAAGGAGTCATCCCGTGTAGGGTTGTTATCGAATGGATTAGGAATTCCAGCCGCCGCCTTCCAGCTGAGAAGCCCGTATCCGGAATCGGAATACAGGAGTGTTTCGGCGGGGCGAAGGATTTGGATTTTAGTCAGCGGGGGTCCCAAAAACTCTCCGCGGGCTGAATCCGAGGCCCATTTGGCGATGGAATAATTGATTGCGTAGTTGCACCATAAAACATTTTCGCGCAGCGGTCCGGTCATCGGCCGACGCGACGGACACCACAGTATCCCTTTTGCGGAGCGGTCCTCAATGCCCAAGAAGTCGAACCACCACCAGCCGGGTCTGTCATAAACCGGTTTGCCGGCAAACCCCTGCGGCGGGGCTGAACGCGTGCACTCCGGCAGACAGCAGAAGCCCTGCGGAAAGAAACGGTGGTCCTGCTCATAAACCTCAGTAGCAAGCCAAATCTGTTTGAGATTGGCTCCGCAGAGCACCGAACGGCTTGAATCGCGGCTGGATTGAAATGCCGGAAAGACAACAGCCAAAAGCACAGCCAACACCGCTGTTGTGATGAGGACTTCAATCAGGGTCAGGCCTTTCCTGTCTCTCATAATATGACAGGATAACAGCCGAACGGCGGAAAATCAAGTGAAACTGTCTATTTGCACGCTCGAATGTAGGTAGTGTACCATTCCGAAATCTGGCAGGAGCCGTATTCCAAAGGATCCGTAAGGCAGGGGGTTACATCCATCCCATCCATCGGTCTGCCTTCACAAAAACCGCCGTTTTCATCTTCCACGCAGCCGTATCGGGGGTAAAAGACATACAGGGACCCGTAGCACAAGGTTCCTCCGATGGGCATCGGGCAGGGAATCCAGTCATCCTCCTGAATCTTCTGTGTGCACGAGTAGGTCTCATACAGTTCGCCGTCGCCGCCGACGATTTCATACAGCCGCATTGGGTCAAGAGTGCGAATTTGGGTCGGCAGGCGGGTTGGGGAGTCGGCGACCAGCAGGGCCGTTCCCTCTTTCCAGTCCCGAACAAAGTCGGCGATTCGCCATTTCCAGTAAAACTTGCGGCTGCTCAAGTCAATGGTCCAGACGGAGCGGCCGTCAATTTTGTCCACAATCAGATAATGCTTCTGGTTGGGAAGATGCACGATGATTCCGCAGTCGGACAGTCCCTGAAGGGTTTGGATGTCGGTCTGGACGGCCAGACAATACAGGCCGGCCTGCTCAAGTTTCTGTTTGACCTCGTATAAACTGACCAGACCGGTCATGGGTTCGGCGGCGGAGGAAGCCGCCGCGGCTGCGGGGCCTGATGGAGGCAGAACCGAGGAGGCAAATCGGCGTTTGAGCAGCTGAACGGCGGCCTGTGCACAGTTTTGCCGGCTTTCATCCAACCCGGAAGGCAGCGACATTTTTTCCGTCATCAGTTCCGAAATATTCGTCTGTTCGCGTGAATGATACAGCAGGGATTCGCGTCCGCCGCCCGGATGCACCTCCACGAGAGTTCCTTCCTTGAAACGAGGTTTTAGGGCGTCTTCTGTAGGGATGTCGGTATTTATCTCGGTAAAGACCCAGTCGTCATAGGAAATCAAATCCAATCCCTGGGCGGTTCTGGCATACCGCTCGGTTCGGATTGTGCGGGGGATCCAGCGTCCGCCGGCCTGAGAGTAGTCCGAGTAGGTTGTGGTAATGTGAACGGCCTCACTGTTCAGGGTCAGGGACAGAACCGCGTAATTCATTGCTGGGTCGAGGAGAAGAACACATTGAAGCGGAGGGGTTATCGTTTGATGAGTAAATGACAAACGCAGAACCGTTCGTCCGTCCAGCGTTTCTTCCTGTACAGTCGGCTGTCGGGACAGCAGAGCAGAGAGGGCGTAATCCCCATATCCCCAGGGAACAATTTCAGCGGTCAGGGGTCCCCGCAAAACCGGTGCCGAGGAAGCCGTCTGTTCGGAAATGACGGCGTATTCGGTGTTCGGGTAATAGCGGATATACTGATGTCCGTCCCAGACAAAAATGCGGTTTCGATTGGATGCCTTGTCGGGCACGCGGATGGTTTTTTTGCTCGGCTTCATCGGTTCCGGGAGGGCTTGTTCGTCGCCGTCGAGCAGGATTTCCCAGCGGAACCGCTGTCCGTCGAACACGATGATTTCTTCAGTTTGGGCCAGCCAGTCGTCCGCCTGCCGATAATTCAGATGTTTGGCCCGTATGCGTCCGGATTCAATCCAATACCGGCGGGGCGAATCGGTCAATGTCCGCAGCAGGGTTTCCGTTTCCGCCGATGTCCAGATGCGGCCGGCCGAGGACCAGGCCGCCGCGGCACATAAAATCAGACAGCCCGTGATTGTGCTTCTCATAAAAGTCTCCGCTCCTGCAAACTGATATTTCTTCCGATTCATACACTTGAATTCCTTACCTTCTCGATAAAGTCATTCCATTGTTCTTCACTGATTTGCTCGCGAATCTGCGGGTCTTCCTCCCAGATGCGCTCCAGAAACTCAACGGCTTCCTCCGTCACAATTTGGGATTCTGCCGCGGTTTCCGCAGATTCGGCAGAAGACAGGTTCTCCGCTTCCGGCACGGCGAAGGACATTGTCTGGAAGGACTGTGTATCCGGAGCATTTGCCTGCATCGGAGCGACCTGGTGAATGACCATACGGTGTCGGGCGCTCGGAATTTGTCCGTAGTCAATCAGGTCAAGTATCACATCGCCCGGTTCGGATGCTGTATAAACGAAACTTGCAACAGGCCCGTCGCTGAGGTTCTGACCTAACCCGGTGGCGAAGAAAACGATTCCTTCCGGCTGGGTCTCACCCGGCCCCCAATAGTCAAAGAAGGTATAGCGCGGTTCGACCAGCAGTTCGGCTGTGGACGATTCCGGGTTGTTGGGGTCATACTCGGTGTTGTCAATCCAGCCCAGCTCCGTATCAGAGATGGTTGCTTCCAGGTAAATCAGACGCACTTCCTGCTCGAGTGTGGTTTTCTGAATATAGAGGCGGACGCTTTCTCCGACCGTCAGGGTGATTTCATTGGCATCCTCGCTGTCTGTGATGGCGTAGAAGAGGTTCGGGTCTATCACAGCCGGGGCGGGAGCGGGCTGCCAGCCGGGCATGCCGCGGAGCCAGTGTTCTGAAAACAGCGTCAAATCCGCCAGTCCAACAAGCCCATCCCAGTCTAAATCGGTCTGAGCGCACCAGTCCGGGGCTGCGCATCCCTCCTCGAGCCAATAGGAAGCGAAGTGTGCAAAATCTTCCAGATTGACCAGGTCGTCTCCTGTAAAATCACGGGAAGGAGTGTTTTCTACCGCCAGCGTCTGGGCCGGGACATACCAGCTGTTCGGGTCCCCTGTGGTGTAGTCGTAAAACTCGAGTGTACAAGTGCCGGGGCGCAGGGCTTGATAGTCCACAACAAACCAGTCGCCGGCGTTGGGGTCAAAGGCCTCCGTGTAGAAGTCAAAGCCCTGTAGATACGAATCTTTCCAAAGCATGGCTCGTGCATGGGGGCCGGCCGCAGAAAAACAGCTGGCCGGATAATGCCGCAGGACCGGGTTGCTGCCACGGCCGACAATCCGGCTCACAAAACGGTCCTGACCGCGAACAAAAATGCCTCCCTGCCAGGGTTCGTTTGTATCGGAAGAAATGACAATAGAGACCGGTTGACCGAGGAGGATTTCATTGGAAGGCAAAGGAAGCAGGGTATTAGGGTCGGCCAATCGGAAGGAGACCGCGGCAAAAGCACAGCTGGAGATTACAAGAGATAATAGATAAACAACGCCTCGTTTCATTTTGCCAACTCCTGCGTATCAAGACACTCAAGTTTGGAAAATCCCTTCGCGACGAAGTGTGATTGCCGATATTACTCCCTCCCATCCTCGGCATCACCGAGGCAAACCTCCCTGGCCTTTCCAGTTTCTCTATATTAGTCGTCTGTCGGGGGGCGGTGATTGATAGGGTAGATGGGAAAAATTTTAAAATTTTTCTCTATTTTGAAATTTTTTCTATCAATCGGCCCCCTTTCAAAAACGGCTTTAATAAAGGGCAGAGTGGCAGGCAATGGGTTACTTTTTGCAGGCAAAAGGGGTGAAGCCCCGTGGCGGCAGAAGAAAAAGAAAAGATGATAACGGGGGAAAGGGGGTTTTTTAAAGTAAACCATATCTGGACATTGTGGACCGTATAAGCCGATATGTTTTGCTGACCTTCTGTTCTTGACTTTGATTCTTTTGGCAGATATAAATATTTGGAGGCCAATTTTTGTGGAGAGGTAAGACTTTATGAAATGAAGGGGGACTATCGCCATCATATCTATAAAATATCTTCTTTTTGTGTCCTGTTTTCTTTTTCTTGCCTGTTCGGTACAGGGAAAGTTGGTCGCTTTTTATCCGTTCGATGGGACTTTTGAGGATGCATTAGGGGCTCCGGAGAAGCAGTTTCTTCCGCTGAATGCTCCTGGTTTTGTCAGCGGTGTGGAGGGGTTGGCCGCATCATTTGACGGAGTGAATCAGACGGCCGTAACCACGTCGTTTGTTGTGGATGATTTTAGTATTGTATTCTGGGTTCAAACTACGGATTCCCAGCCGGGCGGCAACCGAAAGTTCTGGAACGGCAAGGGGATTGTCAGCGCGGAGCACGAAGGATGCACGAACGAAACCGGCGATTGGGGAATCTGTCTGGAGGGTACCGACAAAGCCGGTTTTGGAATCGGCGGGTTTTGCGATGATGTCTATGATGTGCAGTCTGTTACCTCCATTAATGACGGACAGTGGCACTTTGTCTGCTGCACACGAAACGGCACCACGGGCGAATACAAAATCTATGTAGATGAAGGGCCTGCCGAGGAGGTCCGTGTTTGGACGCCTGTTTATCCTCGAAAGCCGGTCCCGATGTATCTGGCCTCCACCAACAATGAACCCGGAAAGTTTTTGAATGCGCGAATCGATCAGCTGGCGTTTTATGACCATGTTTTGACGCAGGAGGAAATCGATGCAGTTCGCCTGCACGGTATCCATCCGCCTGCGAAAGCTGTCCGGCTGAACCCTTCCCCGCAGGTTCCGGTGCCGTATCAGATTCTTCTTCAATGGACGAATCCGGACCGAGTCGGGTTGTACAAGCTTTATCTGGATACGGATGCCGGACGGGTTGCCGAGCCGAATCTGCCTGCGGAGCCGATGCTGATCGGCGGGATGGAAATCTCTCCTGCTTCGCCGACCGACCCGAACGGCTCTTTTCTTTTTGATGCGGTCGAGCCCAACCGAACCTATTACTGGCGTGTGGACACTTGTGTTATCGAGCCAAACTGGCTGTGTGTGATTCCGGAAACGAACGAGCCCTGCTGGAATATTCATACGTGGGTCAAAGGTGATGTCTGGTCGTTTTCGTCCTATCCGGAATGGCTGACGTTTGTCGGGACACTGGAAGACCGATATCTGCTGCCGGACCCGATGACGCTTCGAATGCCGCCGGCTGGGCAGGTTGAATGGACGATGGAGGTGATTGCGGCCCGGCCGATTCTTCTGCTCGAATGGCTCCGGGATGGACAGCCGCTGCCGATCGACGGACAAAAGTACTCCGAAGAACGCCCCATCCATACGAATTTTCACATTATGACTCATTTGACGATTCACAATGCAGGAGAGGAAGACGAGGGGGTCTATCAGGTCCGGGTTGTTTTGGACAATCTGGAGGAGTATGAGTCAGCTCCGGCTGCTTTGTATGTTTCCTCCGAGAAGATTGTGCATCGGTGGACGATGAATGAAACGTTTGAGGATTCAGTCGGGGATGCCAATGCGGTTGCAGTGGATTTGCTCGGCGGGCGGATTCAGCTGGAGAACGGAGCGGCGGTTTTAGAGCCCGATGAAAGACTCTCCGGCGACCCGAACGCGTCCTTTTTGGATTTGCCCGACGGACTGCTCTCCTCGCTGGGCAATCCTATGACGCTGATGGTATGGTTTACGGCGGAAAGCACTCTTGCCAATCAGCCGGTTTTCAGTTTCGGAATCAGCGACGGAGGAGAAGGTCAGGCCGGCTCGCTTGCAGGAAGCCGGTATCTGATGCTGACGCCCAGAAACGAAAACCCTGCCAATCCGCGGATGGTTTTTGAGAGCCGGCTCGGGGGGACCGTTCAGACCCTAACAGCTCCGCCTGCGGCGGCGGGTCAGGAAGTTTGTGCTGCGGTGGTCTGGAGCGGCGCGGAACAGAAAATGCGGCTCTATGTGAATGGGCAGCTGATGGATACGGCGGACTTAAACGGCCGTCTGTCGGATTTGGATGACCGCAACAACTGGCTGGGCCGTTCGCAGGCGGCTGTGCATCCTCTGTTTGCAGGCCGAATCAACGAACTGCGAATCTACAATGTTCCGCTTTCGGAGCCGTGGATACGGGCCTTGTATGAGAACGGGCCGGATGGTGAGCCGCTGGAGGCCGACCCCTGCCTGAGCCCCAATCCCTTTGATGCAAACGGGGATTGTGCGGTCAATCTTGCCGACCTGGCGCTTTTTGCCGAAAACTGGCTCTGGTGCGGGCTGCTGTCCTGTCTGGAATAATTCGGCTTGCGGAGCGGTTTTCGTAAAAAGAGCGAGAAGGAGAATGCGGGGCCTCCGTGCTTTACGGCTTCCAGACAGCGGTGTGGCCTTTGGGAACGGTCATGGGCTGCAGGGTGTCTCCATAGCGGATGCGGCAGGGATGGCCGAATCGGGACTGGATGACGGCCTGCTCGAGCCGCCCGTCTTTCCAGCGGATATCCGCCACAAAACCGCCGCGTGCACACAGGCCCTTGACGGAGCCGGAGGGCCATTCCTTCGGCAGGGCCGGCAGCAGAATCAGCTCCCAGACGTCGCCGGCCCGCCGACTCTGCAGGAGCATCTCGGTAATGCCCGCCGTGCCGCCGAAATTGCCGTCAATCTGGAACGGCGGATGAGCGGAAAAGAGGTTCGGATAGGTGCGGTCGGGGCTTAAAAGCATCTGGAGGATTTTGTAGGCCCGTGCGCTGTCGCCCAGGCGGGCCCAGAGATTCAGCCGCCAGGCCAGTCCCCAGCCGGTGGATTCATCGCCGCGAATCTCCAGGGATTTGCGGACCGCCTGCGCCAGCTCCGGGCTGTCGAGGCGGTTGATTTGCCAGCTCGGATAGAGCGCGTACAGGTGCGAAACGTGGCGGTGATTCATTTCCGGTGCCTGCATATCCCAATCCTCGAGCCATTCCTGCAGCTGGCCGGCGGCGCCGATTTGATGCGGGGCCAGACGCTGCCGTACGGCGGCCAGCCGGGCGCGGAAGTCGGCGTCGATATCCAGAATCTCCGCCGCCTGAATGCAGCAGGCAAACAAGTCGCGCAGGATCTGCATGTCCATGGCCGGGCCTGCACAGATGCTGGCGCCTTTTGGGTGGGCATTTTCCGGCGAAAGAGACGGGCAGGTGACCAGCCATTTGTGCCGGGGTTCTTCCACGAGCGTATCGAGGAAGAATTGGGCCGCCCCTTTCAGAATGGGATAAGACTCTTTCAGGAATTCCTTGTCGAAATGGTATTCATAGTGGTCCCAGAGGTGCAGGCACAGCCAGGCGCCGCCGGTCGGCCAGAGCCCCCAGAACACGCCGTCGATGGGCGCTGATGCCCGCCACAGGTCGGTGTTGTGATGGGCCACCCAGCCGCCGGCGCCCCAGGTGACTTTGGCGGTTCGGGCGCCGGTGCGGCTTAAATCTTGAATCATTCCAAAGAGCGGCTGGGTGCACTCGGCCAGATTCGTCGGCTCGGCGGGCCAGTAGTTCATCTCTGTATTGATGTTGATGGTGTATTTGCTGCCCCAGGGCGGGGTCATGCTCTCGTTCCAGAGGCCCTGCAGGTTGGCGGGCTGGCCGCCCGGACGCGACGAAGAAATCAGCAGATAGCGTCCGTACTGGAAGAACAGCACGGCCAGGTCCGGGTCGTCGGCCAACTTGTTCTGGGCGATTCGCCGGTCGGTGGGCAGCTCCGCTGCCGGCGTGGTGCCCAAATCAAGCTGCACGCGGTCAAACAGCCGCCGGTGCTCCCGAATGTGGGCTTCTTTGAGCTGCTCATAGGACAGCGCAGCGGCCTTTTGAATGTGTTCCCGGGTGAGGGCCTGCGGGTCGCCGCTGACATCTTCATAATTTTTGTAGCTGGTGGCGGCCGCAATGAGAATCACGACACTGTCAGCGCCGGAAACGCTCAGGGCGTCGGCATCGGCGCGGCACTGCCCGCCTTGATGGAGAATCCGGATGCGAGCCTCGAACGTCAGAGCGCCTGCGATGCCTTCGGCGGAGCCGTTGATTCCGCGGACAACGAGTGTATGACCGTCTTCGGTTTCAACGCGGGCCTGCTGCGGGGTCTTGAAGGAGGCCCGGAAGGAGATTTGCCCGGGTTTGTCGGCGGCCAGCCGGCAGACAAGAACCTGATGAACGGGCGAGGAGAAAACCTCCCGGGTGAAGAGCACGCCGTCTTTTTTGTAGGAGACCTCAGCGACGGCCGTGTCGAGCCGAAGCGAACGCTGATAGTCCTGAACCGGTTCGACGGAGCCGAAGGACAGCCGCAAATCGCCGACGGTCTGATACGGCATCTGCCGCAAAGGCCGGGCCATCATCGTCCGGGAAGCTAGGTCGGCGGCTTCTCGGCAGCGGCCTTCGAAGATAAGCTTGCGGATTTCGGGGAGGGCCTGCGGGCCTTCGGGGTTGTCCGGCTGATAGGGGCCGCCCGCCCAGAGCGTATCTTCATTGAGCTGGAGCCGTTCTGTATCGAGACCGCCGAAGACCATCGCCCCCAGTCGGCCGTTTCCGACCGGCAGGGCCTCGACCCACTGCCGGGCGGGCTGGGTGTACCAGAGGGTCAGGGGTTTGCGGCTTTCCGCAAGTGAGACGGCGGACAGAGCCATCCAGATTGCCGCCGGAATAATTCGAATCCGTTGGGAAGGCATAGCGCTCTCCGAAAAGAATGCCGGTTTCTTACGATTTGGGTTTCGGGAAATCCGCCGGCGAGCGGAAGACATGCTGGAGGAACCAGTACAGGTTGTTCTGCCATTCGGTCGGGTCATGACCGTGCGAGTCCACATGCCAGATGTGGGGGATATTGTGTTCCTTCAGGTAGTAATGCAGGCGCCGGCTGATGGGCAGCAGACCGTCCTGACTGCCGCAGGCCAGATAAAGCAGTTTCAGCTGAGCGCGGGTTTTGTCCGGGTCAGGCACGAGCTCTGCGGGCTGTTTGGTGTTGGGAGCGGCGGAAAAGGCGCCCAGCCAGGCGAATTTGTCGAGGTGTTTGAGGCCGAAATTGAGGGTCTGGCCGCCGCCCATTGACAGCCCGGCCAGCGCGCGGTGCTCCCGACTGGTCAGCACCGAATAGCGGCTTTCAATCGCCGGGATGACATCATTCAGCAGGTCCTGCTCGAACCGCTCGAAGGCGGGGGCGTGGCTGAATACGTTGCCTTCAGCCCGGTCGTTGGGCTGGGCCCGTCCGTTGGGCATCACGAGAATCATCGGCACCGCTCGGCCGTCGGCCAGCAGGTTGTCCATCAGGACATCGGGCGAGGCGAAGCGCTGCCATTCGGTTTCATCGCCGCCGATGCCGTGCAGCAGATACAGCACGGGGTATTTGCGGTCGGGGGAATAATTCGGCGGGGTATAGACGAGCATCTTGCGGCGTGTGCCGACGGTTTTGGAATCGTACTCAATCATTTCCATCCGGCCGCGGGGGATGCCGTCGCGTTTCTGATTGAAGCCCGCCGGGGGTTCGTCAAAGACGGGCTTGTCATCCGCTTCGAGGGTGACGGGCTGTCCGAACCCGCCGGGTCGGCGGGATGCAGGAGCAGCCGGCTCCGATGAAGCAGCAGAGGCGGCGGGAGCAGCGGAAGCGGCGGGCGATTTGGAATCCGTTTGGAAAACCAGCTGAGCAAACTGATAGAAACTGCGCCGCCAGGTCTGCCACTCGTGAGCGGTATTGGGGGAGATATAGCAGACGGCGTTGATGTCGGCGGCCTTGAGCTGCTCGACATGATTGCGAATGGCATCGGGGTTTTCTTTGGAGCCGCAGCTTTCAAAGATCAGTTTGACCTTTTTGTTGAATTCTTCGGCGTTGGCCATGACGCCGCCGTGGGCCGTGGCCGGGTCGCCGACGGTGCCGCCGCTGAAGATGCCGATGTGCGAGAACACATCCAGATTGCGCATGGCAATCACGTTGGTCTGCATGCCGCCCATCGACAGGCCCGCCATCGCCCGATAGGGCTGCTCGGCCCGGGTGCGGTATTGGCGGTCAATCATCGGGATGACCTCCTGCAGGAGCACCTTTTCGAAAGTGTCGGCCCAGCCGGCCGGCGGCCAGGGTCGGCCTTCCTCGCGCCGCGGGCGGGGTTGTCCCGGCGCCGTCCAGGTTCCGTTTTCCATCACAATCAGAAACGGTACGGCTCGGCCTTCGGCCAGCAGATTGTCCATAATCAGATTGACCCGGCCCTGATTGGACCAGCCGGTTTCATCTTCTCCGCCGCCGTGCTGCAGATACAGAACCGGATAACGGGCGGAGGTGTTTGTTTCATAGTCCGGGGGTGTATAGACAAAACACCGACGGAAGGAGTTGGTAATTTTGGAAAAATAGATGTGCTGGCGGACCTGGCCGTGCGGGACATCCTTCAGGGCGTAAAAATCCTGGTCGTGGGCGGGTGTTTCCACGCCGCTGCCCCACCGGCTGGCGCCGTAAAAATAGAGAGTGCCCGGGTCGGGTACCGCCGCCCCGTCAATTATCAGCTGATAATAATGAAACCCTTCATCCTGCGGGGCGGACATGCCCGTCCAGACCCCTTCTTCATCTTTGGTCATCGGGTATTTGACGGCGCCGATATCCAGAAAAACGCTGCGGGCCTCGGGTGCGGAAATCCGGGCCAGAACCCGTCCTTCCGAATTCACCTGAGGGTATTGACGGCCCGGCTGGTTCAGGGGGGACGGTCTGAAGTCGTCTTTAGGGGCGGGCGCATCCGTCTGGGCCCTGCCGGACAGTCCGATAGTCAGTACAATCAGCAAAACGAGTCCTTTGTGCTTCATTGTAAGTCTCCTTCGAGAAAAGTTATTCCATGAGTTGCGGACTGATGCGGAAGTAATCGAAATCGACAAAGCCGCCGGGCGTCTGTGCGGCCCAGTTGAACAGGCCGAAGCGGTAGCCCATAAAGTGCGGCAGCGTGTAGGCCATCTGCAGAACCGAACCGATGCGGGTCCAGGTTGTGCCGTCCAGACTGTAGTAGAAATAGGCCTTATCCGTGCGTTTGCGGAAATCGCAGTCGATGCGCAGATAGACGATGTCCTGTTGGAGCGGAACGGTTTCCATTGTTTGCGGGTTGTCGGACTGGGCGCTGACCATCACGATGGTTTTAGCGCCCTGCTCCATTTTCACCCCGACGAAACCGTACCGTTTCTGCAGAGCAATCAGTCCGGCACAGTCGCCGTCTTTCATGTTGGCCGTGTCCAGTTTGGTGCCGGCCGAGCAGACCGGCCCAAAGGTCCGCTGGGTGAGCATATTGCGCACCTGCAGGACACTGCTGTCGATGCGGCCGGTCGTCAGACGAAGATGACCCTTGCGAACGCCGATGGACCAGAAGCGATTATCCGGGTTGTGATTCCACTGCCAGGCCAGCGGCAGGGGCTCACCCGGGGCGCGATCGAATTCATCCGAGCAGACCAGATTGGAAAGGCCTTCGCCGCTGTCTTCGATGTCGAGCACATCGGGGGCTTTGCCGTTTGTGCCGAGCACCGGCCAGCCGTCCACCCACTGAACGGGCACCACCCAGGGACTTCGCCCGACGGCGCCGTTGTCCTCAAAGAGGACGGCATACCAGCGGCCCTCGGGGGTGTCAATCAGACAGCCCTGTGCGATGCCGCGGTCCTGCAGGATGACTTTGCCTTCGTAGGGGCCGGTGATTTTGTCTGCGCGGTGGATGATTTGCGTGCGCATTCCGCCGCGGGGCCAGGTGATATTCATCAGATAGTATTTGCCGTGGACCTTGAGCAGTTGGGAGCCCTCGGCGGGCAGACCGATATTGGGGCCCGCCACGGCACTGGCGTTTTTGATAATGATGTCGTGAAAGCCCCCTTCTTTCAGGCCGGACAGGTCGCTTTTGAGTTCCGCCAGCCGGATGTCGCCGCCGCCGTACACCATATACACCCGCCCGTCGTCATCAAAGAACAGCGAATGATCGTGCAGGGACGGGGCAAACGAAATCTCCTTCCAGGGGCCTTTCTCGATGTCCTGCGTGGTGTAAATGTGGGTGCGACCGCTGGTGCTGGAGAACGTGGAGGCGTAGTACGTGCCGTTGTGATACCGAAGCGAGCTGGCCCAAGAGCCGGCGCCGTAGGCACTTTTGCCGTTTTCGAGGTTCATCGCGTCGTTTTCCACGAGCCGGTCATAGGCATAGCCGACGAGTGTCCAGTTGACCAGATTTTTGGATTTCATAATCGGCAGCCCCGGGCTCATATGCATCGTGGTGCTGCTCATATAATAGGTATCCCCGACGCGAATGACGGCCACATCGGGCACATCGGCCCAGATAATCGGATTGCGGGCCGGTCCGGCCTGAAGCAGACCTGCTGAAAAGCAGACAAGCCAGGCCGACAGAACCATTTGAAGCGAGTTTCGATTCATTGTTTTCCCTCAGAAAAAAGATTCATTGAAACGGTTCGATTTCCGGAGCCCCCGGACGAAGCAGACGTACATCATAAAGACCGCCGGCCAGCCAGCGTTTGGCAACAAATCGAACCGTCAGCCGTTTGCCGGCGGCAGCCCGAAGAATCTCGGCGGGGATTGAATACCGTTTTTCGATAAAGTGGCTCGGTTTTTCGCCGGTCAGCTGCTGGGTCGCAATGACGGTGCCGTTGACCAGGATGTCAAATTCCCGTCCGCGGTCATCGCCGGAATAGGTGACGGACAGGATGGCCTCCTGGGCTCCCCGGGGGTCCAGCGTGTATTGAATCCAGGAGCCGTGGCGCCAGCGCCGGCCGTTGTGAATGCCGGTTTCCAACCCCTCACCCTGCAGGTCGTGCTCGGTTTCAGGCTGCTGTTCCCCCACAGCTACCCAGTCGAGGGTTGCCTCTTCCCGGGCCTGTCGGGCGCGCTCCTGTGCGGCCAGTTTTTCGCGTCGGGCCGCCACCCGCTCCGCTGTCGTCAGCTCCCAGTACATTTGATAGCGCTGCTCGTGCAGTCGGAAAAACGGCATCAGCAAAAGTCCCTGCGGCGCAGGCGGTTCGATAATGTCTTTGATTCGAAAGTGCAGCGGTCCGGCGGAAGGGTCCTGTGCGATATGCTCCAGCAGCCCTTGTTCTGTCGTCAGCAGAACAGGCACGCGGTCCAGCGGCACCATCGGTCCGTGGGCGACGTGGCCCATTCGGCCGTCATCGGCGAACAAACCGTCCAGTCGGTCTGTACCGGCCGGTCGAACCAGAACAATCGGCCCATACAGAATCGCCGCCCAATCGGAGCCGTCCGGAAGACGCTCCGTGTGCAGGTGCATCGGCAGGTCCACCTCCACGGTGTCGCCGTCCTTCCATTCCCGCCTGACGGCGGCATAAGAGGACGGCGTGGAGGACACATTCATCCGCTGGCCGTTGACTTTCACGGCAAATTCGTCCGCTTTTACCCAGGCCGGATGGCGGATATACAGGGTAAAGTCCGCCGGCTTGGTCAGCTGCAGAGAAAATCGCGTACGGGGCTCATCCGGAAACGATGTTTCCTGTTTGAGCACCAGTCCTCTGTCCGCCGCCGTGAGCACCGACGGAATAAACAGGTTCACATACAGCCCGTCCTGAGCCCGGGTGTAAATAAACCGGCCGTACCGACCGGGATTTTCCATCCCCGTTCCGACACAGCACCAAAAGCACACCTCCGGCTGCGAATACACCCGATAGTGCTCCGGACGAATCGGCGTAAAATACACATAGCCGGGTCTGCGGGGATGAATCGAAGCCAGAATATGATTGTACAAGGCGCGTTCGTAATAGTCGGCGTACTCGGCCTTCGGCTCTGCTTCAAAAAGCGCTTCGGTCAGTCGAAGCATATTATAGGTATTGCAGGTTTCCGGGCCTTCCCGATGGGCAATCATTCCGCTGAAGTCCTTCGGGTCATTGAAGTGCTCGCTGACGCTGTTGCCCCCGAAGGCCACGCTGCGATTGCGGGTGACGGTTTCCCAGAAAAAGCAGGCCCCTGTGTGCAGTTTTTCATCGCCGGTCAGGGCCGCAATCCGCTGCATCCCGACAATCTTCGGAATCTGGGTGTTGGCGTGAAGTCCCGTAAGCCGGTCCTGGCGGTTTTCGAGCGGCTCAGCGATTCGGCGGTGAATGAATCGCTTGGCCAGTTCCAGGTACTTTCGGTTTCCGGTGAGCGCATACAGGTCGGCCAGGACCTCGTTCATTCCGCCGTGTTCTGTATCGAGCATCTGCTGCATCTGCAGTTCGTTGAGGCCGGCAACGACCGATTCGCACCAGTCGCCCAGTCCCGTCAGCAGTTCGAGGGCCCTGGAGCGGCCCGCGTGCACATACGCATCCCGCAGACCGGCGAACATCTTGTGGACATTGTACCAGGGCACCCATTTGGTGCGGAACAGGTCGATGCGGCCTTCGGAGACGCCTTTCCAGAACGGACGGCTTCCGGGGACGCCGCCGATGTATCCGTTGCCGTTGGCTTTCTGAACCTCGGCCAGCTCCTGGAGCATATAATCAAGACGCTGACTGAACTGGCCGTCCGGGTCGGCGCCTGCCGCAATCATCAGCGAAAGGGCCGACAGATAATGTCCGGCGGTGTGGCCGTCCAGGCCGCTGCTTTCCCAGTTGCCGTAGGGAGCCGCTTTGGGCTCTAATCCCGCCTCCCGACGGTACGGGGCCAGCAAGCGGTCCGGATTGTGTGCCAGCAGATACGCCCGATTGGCCTGGACGGCCTCGGAAAAAGGGCTCGGCAAAAGCCGCACGTCCTTCAGGGGAAAAAAGCAGGAGGAAACGCTGCTTTCCTTTTTGGGCGGGACGGAGATGCCTTCTTCCGTCTGGGGTATCGGCCGAATTGTTCCGTCCGGATTGTAGAAGAGGTATTCAACACAGACGCTTCGCCGTCCAGTGGCGGGCCCTAAACCATTCAGCGTGAGCGTCGCATTGTGATAGAACAAATACCACTGTCCCTTGAATTCAACAATTCCGGGGTGAATGGTGTAGCTGTTTTTGGCAAAACCGGTCAGGATGCCCTGATAGGTCCACGGTCCGGTTATTGCCGGAGCGGTGGCGTAGCAAATCTTTTCCGCCGTGCCCTGATGCGCAAAGGCCGCATAGGTCAGGTAGTAAAGATTGCCGCGTTTGTGAAGCCAGGGGCCTTCCGTGTAGTAGGGCAAATCGATTTTCTGAATCTCCCCGTCGAGCTCAATCAGGTTGGGCTTGAGTTTGACCAGGTAGCAGTCGCCGTTGCCCCAGCACAGCCAGGGTGTGCCGTCGTCATCGATGAGTACGGTCGGGTCGATGTCCTCCCAGGGGACTTTGGAGTTGGGCGTCATTTTGTCGTAAACCAAAGCACTGCCGCGGGCGTCTTTGAACGGCCCAGTCGGGCTGTCTGAGACGGCTACTCCGACGGCCTTGCCGACGTGCGGCGGGCCGTGCTGAACCGTGGCAAAGAAATAATACTTGCCGTCTTTTTTGATGACCTGGGAGGCCCAGGCATCCCCCACAGCCCACTGGAAGTCCGTGGGCTTCAGGACGGTCCCGTGAGCGACCCAGTTTTTCATATCTTTTGTTGAGTAGCACAGCCAGCCGGTCATATTGAACAGCTCACCGTCTTTGGCCTCGTCATGGCCGACATAGACATAGAGGGTGTCGCCGTCCACCAGCGGAGCCGGGTCGGCGGTGAAGGCATCCCGGAAAATCGGATTGCCTTGGATTTGGAACGTGGAGCCCTTCGCCAGCGGCGGCGGGAAGGGCGACGCATCGAGGCGGACGTGGGGTCCGACGGTGGCGCCCAGGAATAGAGCATCCGGAACCGAGAAGGAAATCATCGCCGCATCGGCGTTTTCCAGCAGAGTCTTGCGTTCTTCGCCGGGGATCTGGTAGCGGAAGGCACAGACGGCCTTGTCGGCCTCGATGGTCAGCCGAACGGTCTGAGCGGCGTGCGGGTCAACGGAGGCCAACTCGCTGGTTTGGCCGCGTTTGACGCATTCCACAAACACACGCGGCTTGCCGCCGACGCGCCGAACCGCAAAGAAGTAATGATGGCGTTCGTTCATAAACAAAGCCAGTCCGGCCGAGACATTGTTTTCTTTGGGGACTTCCACGGTCACCGAGGCGGTGTAAACCGGATGCCGGACGCGCCGGCCCAGAAAACTCGGATTGCCTGTGCCGGACAGTTTTTCGTTCTGCGGTGTCAGCAGAAGCCGTCCGGCGGCGGGGTCAATCTGCCACCAGGTTTGTTTGGGCTGGCGGAGCATAATCCATTCGAGCGAAAGGTCTTTCTGTTTGAAATCATCCCGCCAGGAAAACGAACCGGTGTAGGGAACAGCGGACGGCTGGACGGAAACACCGTTGGGAGATTTGACAATCAGCGGAACCCTCTTGTCGGTCGGCAGGATGGTGGGCCAGTCGTCTTCAGTCCAGGTGACGGGCAGCAGGAAGGTTTCCCGTCCCATCGGAGACAGTCCGTTTTGGTAGGGCCGAACGCCCAGAAAGACCGCCCACCAGTTTCCATCCGGACCGATTTCCAGGTCGGCATGGCCCGTGCAGGTGACAGCGCCGAGGACTTGGGGGTCTAAATCGCGCTGGGTGAGAATGGGGTTTTTCTCCCAGGGGGTATAAGGGCCGTCCACACTGCGGCTGCGGAAGATGACCTGAGAATGTCCCGGGCCCGTGCCGCCTTCCGCACAACAAAGGTAATACCAGTTCTTGCGTTTGTAGATGTGCGGGCCTTCAATCCAGATGGGTTTTTTGGTGATGTCCACGCCGCCGTCGATGAGCATCTTGCGCGGGCCGACCATTTTCAGATTTTTCCAGTCAAACTCCTGAATCCAGATGGCTCGATGGCCGTCATACTGTGCTGGTCCCTGCGGAGCATCGTTGTTGACAATCCAGGCCCGGTCGTCTTCATCAAAAAAGATGGACGGGTCAATGCCGCCGAAGTCCAGTTTGACCGGGTTCGACCAGGGACCGGCGGGGTTTTGGGCGGTAACTACGAAATTGCCCAGATTATCCACCATTGTGCAAACAACGTAGAACAGACCTTTGTGATATGTGATGGCGGGAGCAAACAGGCCGCCGCTGGTTCGGCGGGATGTGTAGTTTAGCTGCTCCGGACGGTGAATCACATGGCCGATTTGCTTCCAGTTGACCAGGTCTTTGCTGTGAAAGATGGGAAGACCGGGAAAATACTGAAACGTTGAGTTAATCAGATAGTAATCATCTCCGACACGGCAGATGCTCGGGTCAGGATGAAAGCCCGCCAAAATCGGGTTGCGGAAATGTCCGGCTTCGAGGTTAGCCGGAGAGTAGATGTCTTGTCCGCTGTACTCGAACTGCTCAAAGGCAATCGGAGCGGCGGCAAAACCGACGGCAGAAAAAATCATGAAGAGCCAAAACAGACTTGCGGCGGGAACGTGTGCAGGCAGCGTCCTTTTCATAAAAAACCTCCATTGTTTCAGCTATATCCTTTTTTACCAACGATACAGCCGGAGAACGGTTCAGGCAACCTTTCTCCGGCTGATTTCTATTTCTCCCGGTCTGTTTCGAAAACGACGGTCCTTGTCATAGGCCAAGACGAAATCGGGTTTTCCAATCAGAAGGTCTTCAGCCAGTTGGCGGCCAGTTCCGTCAGCTCCGCCAAATCAATCCGGCAGTCTCCGTTTCGGTCCAGCTCGCAATGAGTGTCCAGCCACAGAGTGCTGAAGGCCGTCATGTCTTCCAAATTGATCGTCCCGTCGCCGTTGAAATCTCCGTAGAGCCAGCGTCCGGTCACGGTGATTTCATCGACAGCAATGTCTCCGCGGGAACCGCCGGCGGCTGCGGCCCGGATGCGAATCCGAATCGGGCCGGTAAAGCCGGTTAAATCGACGACGGCCTGTGCATACGGCTCGGCGTTGGACGTGTGCTGCTGGCCGGTGCGGCTCCAAACGCCGTACTGCCATGTGCCGTTGTGTTCCACATCCACAAACAGCGAGCCGATTTCTACGCCGTACATGTGATAATAGAAGGTCAATCGGCGCTGCGTGCCGTACAGCACAGGGCTTTCAAGAATGGCCGTATCGCCGGGCATATACGCCCAGCCCGGCGAGGTCTCCAGATACGCATACCACGTGGTTTCGTTGGCGCCGCCCGAAGGCCCTGTGTTGGGCGTGAGCGTTTGGCCGGAATTGCGGAGCCAGTCCTGATTGTCCGCGCCGGTCAGATTGACCCAGGCGCCGAAGCCGCTTTCAAAATCAGCGGCCGTCAGGACGATGACCAGCGGGTCCGCCGGCGTGATGGACACTTCATTAGAATAGTCGCTTTCATAGCCGCCGGTGTCCACCGCCGTGACTACATAATAATAGGCGGTGCAGTAGGCGATAGCGCTGTCTGTAAACGTCAGATTGTTCAGCGGGGTGCTGTTGAGCCGCGTGTAGCCGCTGCCGGGGGTTGCGGAGCGCCAGACGTAATATCCCGCCAAGTCGCTTTCTGTGTTGGCATTCCAGGTCAGCCGCACGGCGCCGCCGATGTCCTGCGCCGCAAGACCGGTCGGAGCGGCCGGCGGGTCGGCGAGGGTGACGGCCTGGGCCTGCGCCGAGTTGGCGCTGCTGCCGACGCTATTGACGGCGCTGATGACATAATAATAGGCGGTCTGTTCCGACAGGCCGGTGTCGCTCCAGGAGGTTCCGGAGACGCTGGTCAGATGGGTGTACGGGCCGCCGCTGGTTGTTGACCGCTTGATGTCATAATTGGTTGCGGTATCGGCCGCATTCCAGTTCAGGTCAATGCGGGTGCCGGAAACCGCCGTCGCCGAAAGGCCCGTCGGAGTCGGCGGGACTGCCGTTGGAATCTGCTCTTCATACAGCCGGAGGATTTCCACAGCACTCAGAGCCCTTGAATAAATGCGAAACTCATCAATCCGTCCGTTCAGATACGGGTCGGCTGTGTACTGCGAGCGGCCCAGATAGTTCTGCGTTGTATTGCCCAGCGAGGACGGATTGAGCGTCATTGAGGTGTTGCGTCCGACCTCTTGTCCGTTGACATAAAGGATGCCGGTATTGCCGCTGAACGTGACGGCCACGTGGGTCCAGACGCCGGTCGGCAGGGCGGAAGTGCCGTTGATGCGCTGTTCGCCGCCGGCGCCGCTGGTGGTGATGGCAAACCGCACAGTGCCGGAGGTGTTGGAATGCCGCGGCGTCAGGAACATGTTGACAGTCGTGCCGGTGCCGAAGTCAAACACCCGCGACCAGGTGCTGACGGAGTTCAGGTACACCCATAGAGAGATGGTGCAGTCCGTCAGGCCGTTGACGACGCCGGCCGGCAGCGTGACGTGGTCGTTGGTTCCGTCCAGATAGACGGCGTTGCCGTATTTGCCGGCACCCCAGGTCGGGCCGTTGACCAGCGTGCCGTTTCGTCCGCCGCCGGTGGCGTCCACCGCCGTCGTGCCGCTGGTTTCATTGAACCGCAGATAGGTCCGTACGCGGGCGGCGCTTGCTTCCGCACTGTCGGCGCTTTGACCGCTGAGCGTGTTGGCGCTGACTGCGTAATAATAGGTCATCCCCGGTTCCACGCGGGTATCGCTGAATGCGGTGCCCGTGATATTCGTGCCGATGGTGGTATAAGGCCCGCCGCTGACGGTGGAACGCTTGACATTGTAGGACAGGGCGCCGGAGGAAGCCGCCCAGGTTAGGTTAATCTGTGAATCCACAATCGCCGTCGCCGACAGCCCTGTCGGAGCCGCCGGCCCGTAGCAGTCCAGAACAATCGTCGTCACGGAAGAGGGCGGCAGAGCCACCGGCGAACCCATCGGCCCCGACGCCTGAAAATACTGGCTGCCGACGCTCTGGAAGACGCTGGAGGAGTTATATGCAAAAGAACTGATGTTCAGGTTGGCATACAGGGTTTCTGTTTCCAGACGGTTGATGAGCACCGCCACGAGCCGTTTGCCGTCCGGAGATAAAAACGAGGACGCCAGCAGATTGGAATGTCCGCTGGAGGACTGTGTGCGGCGGAATCCCGGCTGGACATAGTACGAATAATGCTTCATCGACCAGTAGGAGGGATTGAGCCAGTATCCTTTGGGATTTGTCCAGGAGCCGCCTGTGCCGTAGTAGCTCCAGGGGAACTCAATCTCCACCAGCCCGATGTCGCCGGGCCAGACCAGGCACCAGTGGCTGTAGCCGCTGACCTGTTCGACCACAAGACAGTTGTGAATCAGATTGGCCACCGGAATCAGCCCTTTGATATCCCCGAACTCGGTCATAAAAATCGGCTTGCCGGGAAACTGTGTGTTTCGAGTATTTACGACTGTTGTGAAGGCGGAGTTGTATCCGTCCGGAGTCCCGTCGGTGCTGCCGCCGTACAGATGGTGGGCAATGCCGTAAAAGGTGTTTGGATTCAGGTTGTTTAAGTAATTCCTCAGTCCGGCGGCGTTGCCGTACAGTCCTACGCAGTCCGGGCTGAGCAGTTTGGGCGGCGAGGCCATGCTTTGGAGCCGATAGAACACAGCATCCTGAGCCAGGGCATAGCTGGCGTACTCGGCTTCCGTCGGGTCAAACCGGCAGGAATCGTAATCCGCCGTCCAGTCCGGCTCGTTCTGGATGGTAATCCAGGTGGGGTTGACGCCGCGGGCAATATAGTCCTGAAGCGACTGGTACCAGTACTCGGCAAATCCCGCATAGTCGTATTGGCCGTTGACCTGGATGAGGGTGCCGCCGCCTCCGGTCTGGCCGTTGCTTTTCAGATAAGCCGGCGGCGACCAGGAGGACATCAGAATCGGCACCGAACGACCCAGCCGCTGATTGGCGGCGGCAACAATTTCATAGGTTGCCGTGTCCTGACCGTTCGTACCCCGCCACCAGTTGCCCACGCGCAGCATCGACAGATTCAGTCCGGCGAAGGCGTGAGTGTAGATTTCGGATTTATACGGATGAGCGGTCACCCAGCCGTTGTAAAAGCAGATAGCGCCGCCCAGACCTTCGATGGTCTGATAAAGGATGGCCGGATTGATGTTGACGGATACCATCGTCAGCGGTTCGGTCTGGAACTGCCACCAGTCCAGATTGAGCAGGTCACCGCCTGTCGGTCCGACAAACTTCAGATACAAATCATGCACACCGGAGGCGCCGCTCACATTGCAATAGACGGTTGTCCAGGTCTGAGGTCCGCCGGTATTGGGAACCGAACAGGTACCGATAAGGGTGCCGGTCAGGGAATCCAGGCGCAGTTCGATAGCTGCACCGGTTTTGGTGGAGGCGACGCGGGCCTTGAAGCTGCCTGCACCGGTGCCGAAATCCACACCGCGGAGCTGAATCCAGTCGCCGTTGTCCACGGCGGTGATGTTCATCCCGCCTTCAGAGCAGGCCTGGGTTCGCAGGCCGCTTTGCTGGGCCAGGGTTTCGCCTTCCACCCGGACAAACGGGTTGAGATATTTCAGCTGCGGCAGCCCGTCCTGGGTATGGACAAGCGGCTGAATGGTGCCGTCCGGGTTGTAATACAGCCGGTCCAGGCCGATATTGCGGTGTTCCGTGGTGGACACGCCGTCTATCGTTGCCTGATAGCGGTTGTGATACACGCAGTACCACTGGCCCTGGAACGTGAAAAAGGTATGGTGGTTGTTGTTGCCGTAATTATACGGCGGCTGAGGGACCGCGACCCCGCGATGGGTAAAGGGGCCCATCGGAGCCGAAGCGGTCTGATATGCAATCTGGGAGGAGGGAGTCGAGTCTTCATAATTGTCGGCATAGGAGTAGTAATAAATGCCGTTGTATTTGTGCATAAGCGAAGCTTCAAAGAAGTCCGGCGCTTCAATGGATATGGCTGAGCCGACAGGGTCCATCATATTCGTGTTCAGCTGAATGATGCGTCCCTGATTGGGACCGCCGCCGCCGAAATACAGATACGGTGTGCCGTCGTCGTCCACAAACACGCACGGGTCGAAGATCCAGCTGCTGTTTGCGCCCGGTGTGGACCGGGTAACCACCAGCGCGTTCTTCGGAGCGGTAAACGGGCCGGTCGGCGAATCACTCGTCACGACGCCGATACCCCAGTACGCATCCCCGAAATACAAATAGAACTTGTTGTTGTGATAGACGATGCAGGGGGCCCAGGCGGTCCCGGAATACCAGGAGGACAGTTCGTCCGCATCAAAGACGACGCCGTGGTCCGTCCAGTTTTTCAAATCGTCCGTGGAGAAGCAGACGATCGAGTCCATAATGTAGCCGGTGTTTTCTCCGTTTTCCTCATCGTTGGAACAGTAGACATACAGTCGTCCGTTCCATTCGACGGCCGTCGGGTCGGCGGCGTAGTGCTGCGACATAATCGGATAATCCGCACGCAGCAGACCGGACAGGAATCCCAAAAGAACAGCGGCAAATCCAAGGGTAAAACTTTTCCGGAATCGATCGTCAGTTTTTTGAAACTTCATAATTCCCCCATTTAAAGGATATCTGTTGTCAGCATAAGAGTCAGTCCTCCAGCCAGCCGGCGGCCAGGTCGGCAAACTCGACCAGGTTCAGCAGACCGTTGCCGTCCCGGTCCAGGCCGCTGTTTGGCTGCAGCCACAAGTCAGCAAAGGCCGACAGGTCGCTTTTGTCCACAATTGTATCGGCATTCAGGTCGCCGTATCGAATAAACTGCCACCAGTTCAGATTAAAAAGATAGCCGGTGCCGCCGGTAAACCTCAGATACAAATTGCGAATTCCTGAAACCCCGCTGACCGCACAGGAGATTGTTTGCCAGGTCTGCCAGCCGCCGGTATTGGGGATCGGACAGGTTCCGATCAAAGGACCGCTTGCCGAGTCCAGACGCAGTTCAAGGGTTCCGCCGGCAGTTGCCGAAGCCGCCCGAACCCGAAACGAGACTGGCCCTCGCCCGAAATTCACTTTTTTATATACCAGATAATTGCCGTTCTGGATGTATCCGACATTCAGTCCGCCTTCGCTGCAGGTTTCGGTCTGGGTGCCGGATTTTTCGTCAAAATCCTCCGCTTCAATCTGCCGAAAGGCCGAACGAGGCGGCGGCGAGTCAAAAAACTCAAACCGGTCCACATCCACCCAGCCGGGACTGGCGGCGGTATTGGGATTATAACAAAACAGAGCGTATTTTTCACCCTGAAACGTGCCGGTCTGCCAGTCAAAAGCCAGCGGGAACTCCCCGCCCAGCGCCGTCCAGCTCTGACCGTCCAGACTGTAGGAGCATAGTCCTTTGTTGGTCTGAAAATTCAGGTCCGTTCGAAGAAAAAGGGTTCCTGCGGTAATCGGAACCGACGAGACGCGGGTTTCCGTTTGAATGCCGCTGGTGGTGTCCTGCAGGACATTCATCCTCAGGAAGAGAGCTCCGCCTGCATCACAGTGGACAGCGATGTGGGCGCTGTATTTGCCGAGCGTTCCGAAGCCGCAGATGTCGCCGGGCTGCAGATTCTGCAGGTCCATCTTGACCTGGCCGCGGCTCCAGGGCCCCTGGCCTTTCTGCGTGAGTGTGTTGCGGGCGGTCCAGAAGCCCGAGGCCCGGGTCGGGCGCAGCCGGAGCCAGCCGGGCCGCTCCGTCAGCGACCAGCGGCTGTTGTCCGGATTGTGATTCCACTGCCACTGAAGCCCCAGAGCAGGTGAAGTAAACTCATCGCCGGTCGGCGGCTGCATTATTGGTTTGCCCTGAATCGGCTTGGGATACGTTGCCGCCATCACATCCCGATTGGTCGGCGTGCCGAAGACCGGCCAGTCATTCTCCCAGAAAACCGGCCCGATGCGGGTCATTCGCCCGATGGCTCCGCTGTCCTGCATCACAAAGCCGTACCAGCTGTCGTTGTCATCGATATCAACGATAGCTCCCTGATGGCCGCCGGTCGTCGCCAGCAGACAAATGTGTCCGGTTTCCCATGGACCGAAAATGCTGGTTGCTCTCGAACAGCGCAGCTGAAACGGCCAGGTGCCGGGGTTGGCGTTAAACAGATAATAATAATTGCCGCGTTTGATGACATGCGACCCTTCGCCGCCGCCGTTGACGACATTATTCGTCTGGGCGACCACCGCCGAGTAGTTGGAATTGAGCGTCAGAACGGAAATCCACCCCGACCCATAGAAAATATATCCCGTTCCGTCGTCGTCAATGAAGAAACCCGGGTCGTGGGCGCCGCGGTCCAATTGATGGTAATTCCACGGTCCCGCCGGGTCAGAGGCATAATACACCCGAGCACCCGGCGCCCCCCACGGATTGACTACAATATAAAACATCCCGTTGTAATAGCGAATGCTCGAGGCCCACATCCCTTTCCGATAGGCCGTCGTTTCGTTCAGCATATTGTACTCGGGCGCCATATCGAGGAAGGAGGCCGCGTGGGAAAGAATCTCCCAGTTCACCAGGTCTTCGGAGCGCAGGACGGTCAGACCGGGCGAGTCGGCAAAGGTCGTGGTGACCATATAAAAATATCGGCCGACACGGATGATGTCCGGGTCAGGATAGTCCGCATAAAGAATCGGATTGGTGAACGTGCCGTCGCCGTTGTCAGACTGCCAGCCGCAGCAGATCGCTGCATTAAAGGATGCGAAAAAAAGAGAGAAATGACTTGGAAAAACCGAGCTCTTTTTCTGTTCATAAACCCCCCATTTGTGGAGTATAAACCGTCTTCTTTTCTTTTTCTCCTGCCGCCTGCTTTGAAACGCCCATTTGGATTGTTATTTGTCTTTGTTGAATCCGGAAGGCACCGCCCCGGCATTGTTTGCCGGAGCGGTGCTTCGAACCGTTTTACAAGAAGACAGAAAGCGGTGTCCCCGATATGAACCGCTTACGGATTCGGATAGATCCGGTCATCTTCCAGCCACCGGGCTGCAAACGCCGCAAAGTCCGGCAGACTGATCCGGCAGTCGCCGTCGGCGTCGTACATACCCATGTCATAGATTTCCCGGTTGCAGACGGACCCGCCCATCACCGCCAGATATTCCTGGGCAATCTCGACCGTGCTGCGGGCATAGTTGTAAATCTTCAGGTCGTCAATGAGCCCGTCAAAGTCCGGGTCTGCCGTGTACTGGCTCTTGCCCAGATAGTTCACCGCAGCGGCCAAATCAATCGGATTGAAGGAC
>JAKPDO010000038.1 GCA_029552545.1 Planctomycetota bacterium | reverse complement strand
GGGTTTGCGGACGGACATGCGGAGCGGCATCGCTGGGAGGACCCGGACACCATCAATCTGGCCCAGAACGGGGTGGCGGACCCGCGTCCGGCGGAAAATGAGGACCTCCATTATATGGTCCGCGGATACCTGCCCCGGTAACGAACAGCAGACACTTTTGATGAAGAGATAATTTTCCAGACTGTGGAGCCGTTCGAAAGATTCTCTGTCCATTCGGTTTTAAAAATAGGGTAAGAACCGCCTGATTCTTGCAGAAATCCGTACGGTTTATTATTATTCCCGAATTGGATTGGGCTTTAGATTGTGTCAGGATTTCAGCGGAAAAGGCGGATATTACCTGTTATCAAGCCGAAGGCGACGCAAGTTCCCCGTTTTTTTCGCCTCAGCGCCTGGCGTGCAAAAAAAATGAATCGTCAGCTTTTAAAAGTGCTGACGGCTCAGGAGTTTCGGGTTCTTTCCGGGATAGAAGGGCATTTGTCCGACAAGGAGGTTCTGGCCCTTTTTTATTTTGTCTATTTTCCCAAAGAGAAAGGTTCCATTGTTGAAATTGGTTCTTTTAAGGGAAAATCAACGATTGTGCTGGCGTCCGGCCTAAAGAAAGCCGGCCGTACAGAGAAGGTCTTTGCGGTCGATCCGCACCTTCGCGGCAGTTATGAGGTTTTTCTTGAAAATCTTCGAATTCATTCCGTCCACGATACAGTTTGTCCGCTTCGGATGACGTCTGAGGAGGCGGCGAAACAGTGGAATGAGCCGATTCGACCGCTCTTTGTGGATGGTTCCCACCTCTATGAGGATGTTCTGTTGGACATTCAGCTCTGGGAGCCGTGGGTGATCCGAAATGGACTTCTCATTTTTCATGATACGGGAGTGGAGAGGTTTGACGGAGTTCGACGGGCGGTTGAAGAGGCCATCGTTTCCTGCGGGCGCTTCAGAGAACTGCTGTGTTTGAAGAATATGAGGGTCTTCCGGAAGAGATGGTAAGGGCAACGGTTATCTGCTGTCCGGAAGGATGCATAGATTCTTGTCAGATGGAACGGGTTTTCTCGAGGATGATTTTCAGCTTTTCCTGAACAGTGTGGACCTGATTGTCTTTCAGGTCGAGGATATCCTGCAGGGCTTCTCCGATATAGGGCAGATAGGTTTCGATGTAGCTGCGTTTGAGCATTTCGGTGTGGATGCGTTTCTGGCGTCGTACATGCATGCCGAGTTTTCGCCCGCATTCCTGAACAGCCAGTTTGATTTCCTTGATGATTTCCGGGTAGTGGGCCACGGCCTCTTTGCTTTCTGAGGTAAAGGGAACCCAGACGGAGGCGAAGTGCACCATCAGGAGAATCGGCCCGGTCGGCAGGGCGCCGCGACTTTGGCTGATGCCGTAGTTTCGCCAGTTGGTCTCGAGGACCGCCTTGTAAATGGCACAGGCGGACTGCTGATAGAGCAGGGGGACGCGGTTGGCGAACCGGACCAGCCGAAGCATCGGTTCTTTGTCTTCGGATTCCGCTTCGGCCTCTTCATCTTTAAAACCGAAGGCCAAGGCCGCTTCTACGAGGAAAGGATTGCCGCGATAAACGGCGGGCTTTCGGGTGCAGCTGGTGTAAAATTCGGCCTGCACAACCCGTTTGAGTCCTTCCAGAAGCGCCTCCTCCCCGATAGGACCAATACAGTCTGTCGGCGGGGCCATGATCTTTGTATCCTGAATGGCGGCATGCAGGGCCTCTGCGTCTTTGAGGGTGATTTTTTCGGGTTTTAGTTTGGCGGAGAGTTTGGCTTTTTTGATGATTTCAGCCGCCAGCCGGTCGCTGATTCGGGAAAAGTGAGTCCGAAGGAACTCGGAGAGCGTTTTGGCCCGGCTTTCCCTTGCCATTTTGTAAAGGACTCCCAATTCGACGCCGTAGGGATGCGGCTTGACCTCGATGGGGATAAAGGGCATTTGATTGCTGCGTCGGGGATATTCGATGGTTTGACCGTCCGGTGTTCGATAAAGAATCCGGGCGTGCGGATTTGCCATAGCGGTCTGGGCTACATACTCATCGACGCTTTGACGGCCTTTCTGGTAGCGTCCTTCGAGCGTAATGGTCACACGGGTTCCATGAGGCAGGTCAAAATCGCATTCTTCATCGAGAATGGTTTCCGGGCGATTGCGGGAGGTGTCTATTTGAACGTGGTAATGACGGGCTTTTTTCTTGGGACTGGTTCGGGTGATAATCTGCACGGGCTGACCTGTAGTGAGCAGGCCGTACATTCCGGCGGCGCTGATGCCGATACCCTGCTGGCCGCGGCTCATTTTCAGGGTGTGGAACTTGCTGCCGTACAGGAGCCGGGCGAAGATATTCGGGACCTGCTGGCCGACAATGCCCGGACCGTTGTCCTGCACCGAGACGGTGAACTTGTTTTCGGAGCCGTTAAAGGGCTGGATGGAGATTTCCAAATCCGGCAGGATATGGGCTTCCTCGCAGGCATCCAGGGAGTTGTCGACGGCCTCTTTGACGGCGGTCAGAAGGGCTTTGCGGGGATTGTCGAAACCAAGCAGGTGGCGGTTCTTGGCGAAAAATTCGCTGACGCTGATGTCTCGCTGTTTTGCCGCCAGGGTTTCGGCGGTGGCCGCAACGGCTTTGCGTTTTCGGGGGCTGCCCGGAACGACGGAGGTTTCTTTCTCGTTTTCCGCTTCTTCAGCGGGATGCTCGACTGCAACAGGTTCGGTTTGAGAGGGTTTAGGGGTTTCCGTCTCATCAAAAGCCAGATTCAGCTGTTTGGTCTGGGTGCGTTTTCCTGCGGTCATTCCAGCATTTCTCCGTAAAGGCACAAAAGCCCTGCCCTGTCAAACAAACAGGGCAGGGTTGATTCCGTTCTGACTACTCGTTCTGTTTGAGTGTTATTGAAGTTTGCAGATGTATAATTCGTTGACGAAGTCCAATTTTTTCAAGTCGGCGGCGGCCTTTTCATCGGGCAGTTTGTCCAGACTGAAAGCCAGAATAGCCTTGCCTTCGGCCCGCTTGTGTCCGACGCCCATCGTGTTGATGTTGATGCCGTGCTTGCCCAGGATGGTGCCGACCGCGCCGATGACGCCCGGCTTGTCATCGTTGAAGATAATCAGCATGGCATCTTCGGGTGTTACTTCGATGGGGAACCCGTCAATTTCGATAATGCGGGGCAGATTGCCGCCGAAAACGGTGCCGATGATGGTTCGTTTGGACTGGTCGGTCTGAACAGTTGCAGCAAAAGTGGATTCGAAATCTTTGATTTCGGGATTTTTGATTTGGTCAATGCTGATGCCTCGCTCTTTGGCCAGGACCGGTACGTTGACCAGATTGACGGTGGTGTCAAAATGCGGCTGAAGGAGCCCAATAGCAAACGAGGTGGCAATCGGGTCCACGGTCTTTTCGGCGATGGAGCCGCGGAATTCGATTTGCACGCTTTTCAGATGGCCGGTGACCATGGCACTGGCCAGCGAACCGATTCGCTGAGCCAGAACGGCATACTGGCTGATAATCGGCGACAGACCGCCCATAGCCGGGGCATTGACGGCATTGCGGATCGGACCGCCTTTGATGGCGTCCATCAGGATTTGGGCGGCTTCCACGGCGACTTCGATCTGGGCTTCCTCCGTGCTGGCACCCAGATGCGGGGTAACCAGGCAGTTGTCCAGTTCTTTGAAGCGGGTATTTTCCGGCGGTTCTTTGGAGAAAACATCCAGTGCGGCGCCGGCAATGGTTTTGGCCGCCAGTGCGTTGTACAGGTCTTCTTCGTTGATGATGCCGCCGCGGGCGCAGTTAATCAGCCGGCAGGTCGGCTTCATCAGCTTCATTTCCTTGGCGGTAATCATATTGAGTGTTTTTTCGTTTTTGGGAACGTGCACGGTGATAAAGTCGGATTCCTTGAAGATTTTTTCGAGGGAATCCGTGATGACAATGCCGAGTTTTTCCGCTTCGACGGGAGCGGCGAAGGGGTCGTAGCCCAGAATTTTCATATTGAAGCCGAGGGCCATTTTGGCCACGGCCATTCCGATTCGGCCCAGGCCGATGATGCCGAGGGTTTTGTTGTTGAGCTGATTGCCGGTGTAGCGTTTGCGGTCCCACTCGCCGCGTTTGAGACTGTTGCAGGCGGGGACAATGTTGCGGCTCAGCGCCAGCATCAGCGCCATGGTGTGCTCGGCGGCGCTGAGGGTGTTTCCGCCGGGAGTGTTCATGACGAGAATGCCTTTTCGGGTAGCAGTCGGGACGTCTACATTGTCGATGCCGACGCCGGCACGTGCGATGCCTTTCAGTTTGCCGGGTCGCTCGAGGACCTTTGCCGTGACCTTGGTGTCGCTGCGGATGATGAGTCCGTCGTATTCGCCGATGATCGAAGCAAGCTCCTCTTCTTTGATGCCGGTCCGCACGACGGCCTCAAAATCGTCGGCGGAGTTGATCAGGTCAATTCCTTCCTGCGCCAGTTTGTCCGTAATGAGAATTCGGTACATAGTTTGTTGTCTCCTATTCTGTCTGGTTCATAAGGGATTCGAGGGGTTCCATTTCTTCGCTGACTCGAAAGGCGTTTTTCGGGCACGGATAGAGGTGACGGACGATGCAGTGTGAGACGGCGGAGAGCATTCGATAGAGGAGTTGGGAACGGCCGTTGGCTTCAAAATCAACCGCGGTGCGGATCAGACGCGGAGTTTTTTCGGGCGGCCAGACGGTCTGTCCGGTTTGGATTTCGGAGAGGATTGCCCGGACGGCCAGACTGCCCATGTAATAATTCTGCGGTCCCAGCGGAACCGCCTCAAATTCGACGATTTCTATGGAAAGCAGATAAGCGGCCTGAAGCCGGCGGGCTTCTTCTTCGACCTGAGACCAGGAAAAGGATGCGGAGGGATTTTGAAGAACGGACGGCATTTGAAAAATCTTTTCGGATGGGACCCCGACTTTCCTCTGGAAATCAGCAGCCAGCGTTTTCTGGAGAAGACCAGGGATGTCGGCATCGGCTCGGCTGCCGGGGGAGGCCCGGACAGCCAGATACACGGATTTATCCTTCTGGGCATACAGAGGGAACTGGGCGGCGATTTTCTGTTCGGAAGAAGAAGGACTCAGCAGAAACCCCAGCAGGGTGCAGCTGCTCATCATCGGAAGCAGCCCTGCTGCCGAGAACCATAGACAAAGATGCAGTTTTTTTTGCTTCATCTGTTTTTCTTCAGGATTGACCTTGCCCGGCTAGGGTCAGCAGCAAAGCAGCCAGCCATCCGACTAAGATAATCAGGGCGGCCGCAAGGATTACCACTTTACATCCTCCGGGTGAGCGTACCCACCTCAAAAAAAGAAAATCTATCCCAAAAAGGGCGATATGTAAAGCAAAAAAAAGGGTTGCTACTGCCGCCAGACAGAAGACCGCGGCGGCTGGTTGAAGACAAAAGGCCTCTCCAATACGTCCTGATGCGAAGGCCTGGATGGAATGAGTCCAGCCGCAGCCGGGACAGGGCAGACCGAACCGTTGTTTGAAGCCGCAAACCCCGAGGATAGGACTGATGTCGAGCCACTGTCGGTCGCAGGCGTGGAAAAAGGCAAATCCGGCGGCAATAACCAGGGCGACAAAAGCGGCGGCAATCCGCCCTCCTGCAGAAATGCGGTTGGAAGATTTTCCTGAGCTTATCGGCTGGCATTTGTTCATCGGCTCTGTTAGAATAAAGGGTTCAGGTTTAACAGTCAAGATGAAAGGGACGATATGGGCTTGTCTTCGACGGAAATCAGTTATTTGCTCGAGACGGCTGTGGTGGCTGCGCGTCTGGCGGGACAGCGGGCTCTGGAGGAACTTCGTTTTGTTCATACGACGCAGAAAGATGCAGATGAGTTGGTTACACAGGCCGACCCGATTTGCCAGAAAATTATTGTGGACCATATTAAGGAGAACTACCCGGACCACGGTTTTCTGGGTGAGGAAGGACACGGCGGCAAGATGTTCAAGCTGGCACCGCGCGGCGAGCAGGGAATCTGGTGGGTCATTGACCCGATTGACGGTACGAACAACTTTGCTAACGGACTGCTGTGTTTTTCGGTGAGCATTGCCGCCCTGCAGGATGGGCAGCCGATTGTCGGGGTGGTTTTTGAACCGGCGACCGATTCGATGTTTACAGCGGCGGCGGGGATGGAAGCGCAGATGAACGGCTCCCGGATTCAGGTGAGCCGGCAGGACCTGAATCGATTCGCCTGCTTTGGAATTGAGAGCTATTTGACGGCGGAGTTTGCCAAGCCGTATCAGGCCATTATGGTTAAAACCCGTTTTCGCTGTCTGGGTTCGACGGCCCTGCATCTGGCGTATGTCGCCAAAGGTGCGATGGTCGGCTCTGTGACCATTCGTTCTCGTCTATGGGATATTGCGGCCGGTGCCCTCCTTGTGGAACGGGCGGGGGGATTTGTATCTTCTCCGGATGGAAAATCTCTTTTTCCTGCGGACCCGAGCTCTTATCAGGGAGACTATCTGCCGATTGTTGCGGGTTCCCTGAAGAAAAAGGAGGAAATTCTGGAATTTTTTCAAATGAAATAAAAAAACCGTTTTTTTGGTAATGAAATCCTGATAAGGTCCGTCTTATTATTTAATCCCGAATTCAGCGAAACTAAGGAAAGAATTGTTTTTGAAAGGAGAGGTTGTATGAACTTTAAATCGTTTTCAGTCCGTGCAGGTCTTCTATTGGCGTTGGCGGGGTTGTTTGTGCCTGCCGGATATTCGGCTTCCTCCCAGGATCCGCTGCTGGAATTGCTGCCTGCCGATACGCTGATTTGTTTTCGGCTGAATAATTTTACCGGAACGCTGGAGAAACTGGACCAATATCTGGCCGGTGCAGCACCGATGCCCGTTTCGATGATGTTTACGACGTTTCTGGGGGGGGCGTTGGGCGACCCGATGCTCATCGGGGTCAATAAGTACGGAACGATTGCCGCTGCTGTTTTTCTGAAGGACCCGAATGAAGGGCCGGAGATGGTGATTTTGCTGCCTGTTACAGACCCCAAACCCTATACATCCAGTCCCTATTGTCAGGGGGCGGATGAAAACGGAGTTTATACCCTCTCTGCTCCGGGTTCCTCGGCAGGCCCTGTTGCGTTTATTCCGCTGGAAGGCAGCTCTTATCTGCTGCTGGCGCCGGGTGAGGAGAAAGAATCTATTCTGTTTGCCCGTTCAATGTTTAAGGAAAAGAAGCAGTCCCTGGCGGCTCGCCTGAGCCCGGCGGATGCTCAGAATGCCGTATCTGCTCCGGCTTGGTTTTGGCTGAATGTAGAAAAGGGATATCGGATTGGAGCAGAGCCGTTTAAAAGTGCGGTTCAGGAAGGGCTGCAGGAGGCCGTTCAGGGGGGGGCGGCGATGCCCTTTAAGCCGGAGGCGATTTCAACGATGCTGAATGCCGTAGATGTCTGGATGGGGCAGGTGGACAGTTTGAGCATTCTGCTTTCGCCTGTGCCGGAACAGCTGACGGCGGAGGTGCTTTTTACAGCGAAAAAGGATACGGAACTGGCCAAAATGCTGGTGCGCGACCCGGCGATGAAACCGGGCTTTTCCATGGGCGGCTATCTGGATGCGGAAGCCCCGGTCAATGGTTTGTGGGTGATCAATAGACCGCTGATGGATAAAGCCAACAGGATTTTTATCGATATTTTCCTTCCACTTGCCGGTGATAAGGGACCGGAACTTCGGAGCCGATTTGAGTCAATGTTGGCCAAAAGTATGAAGGCGATGGGAATGCAGGCGGCCTTTTCGTTTGGATATGCAGCGGGGATTCCGCCGTTTTCGGTTCGGGAGGCGGTTGAAATTACGGATGCGGCGGCGATGCGGGAGGTGATGCAGGGAGGCGGAGACCTGGCGAATGAGTTTTACAAAATGTTTGGAATTCCGGCTGTCTTTACGATGAAGGAAAAGGCGGCTCAGTACAAAGGCGTGTCGATTGATCAGATTGTGATTCAGTTTGCTGCATCGGAAACCGCTTCCGAGCAGGAGAAAAAGATGCTGGAAACGATGTACGGCAAGGAGGGGTTGACGTATCCTATTGCCCTCACAAATAAAAATTTGTTTCTGGCGATGGGTTCGCAGGCGCAGGAAACCATCCAAAAACTGATTGATTTGCCGGCGAATGGCCCGGCTCCTGCGGAGATGCAGGCGGCTTTGAAAGCTGTTCCGAATGCTCAAGCGGCGGATGCGGTTGTTTCGGTCAATTTCATCCGGCTGATGAAGGGAATGGGCGCAATGACGCGTTCGATGCAGGCGGTCAGTTCGGATGCTCCGATGCCGCCGTTTTTCGAGATAATTGAGGCCATTCCGGTTCAGACACAGAGTGCTCTGGCGATCGGGGTCCGGGCCGACGCCGGACGCATTCAGACGCATCTGGTTCTGCCCAAGCAGCATCTGATGGAGATTATGAGCTGGTCGATGCAGATTCAGCAGCGGATGATGATGCGGCAGTTCCAGCAGAATCAGAATCAGCCGACGATGCAACCTGCACAGCCCGCGGCTCCCGGCGGCGGTCCTTTATGAGAGAATCAGCCGCAGGGTTGTTTCCAGCAGAAACTTGGCCGGAACGCCGGAGAGAGCGGCGTTTTCCAGACGGGTGAGACCTATTGTCGTGCTCAGCAGGAGCAGGGCGGCTGAACGGCGGTCGGGCAGCAGGTTTCCGGCGGACTCAAATGATGTGAGGATTTTTTCGAGGCCGCCGAGCTGTTCGTTCCAGAACTGATTCAGCCGGTCCGGAATGGGGCTGCGGAAGACGGTCAGTTCATCGGAAAGACGCAAAACCAGCCGGAAGGCACGGCCTTCTTCGCTGCCGGTGTCGAGGATGCGGTTCGTCCAGTGTTCGAACGCTTCATACGGATTGGTTTCTGCGAAAGATAAAAACATTCGACGGGTGCATTCGAGGGCTTGTTCAAGCAGAACCGAACAAATCTCTTCTTTGCTTTTGAAATAGTGATAAAAAGCTCCTTTGGTAATTCCTGCCGCATTCAGAATATCGTCGAGAGATGTGGCGCAGTAGCCGTGCCGGCTGAAAAGATTGCCCGCGGCGTTCAGAATACTCAGGCGGGTTTGGACGGGATTTCTGGACATGACGAAAAAGAGGCCTGCCCGTACGTCATGGAATCGTACGACTCACTTTTATTTTTCAACTGGAATGCCAGAAAGAGCACAATCAAAAACAGAACAGCACTGAGTGCGATTAAGGCGACAACGGCTACCTTGTATTTGGCGAGGAGTGCATCGTTATAGACTTTTTGGGTTTCATCCCGGTGATTGACCTCGACGCCGTCTTCGAGTTTTTCCAGGGCCTCCATGTTGAACCTCTGGCGGGCGATGACGGGGGGGTTGCCGTCCCGGACGGCCTGGAGGTCAATGAGCAGCTCCTCCATATTTTTGTAGCGGTCCTCTTTGTTCTTGGCCATCATCACTTCAATCACTTCGGAGATGCCGGCCGACAGGGATGTGTTGATATGATCCGGCGGTACAAGAGGTTCTTTCAGATGTTTTCGCATTACTTCCGAAGGACTGGAGGCGTCAAAGGGTACACGGCCGGTGACCATATGATAGAGCGTAGCCCCTAAGGCATAGATATCCGCCCGACCGTCGATGTCCAGCTCGCCGCGAATCTGTTCGGGGGCAATGTAATAGGGAGTTCCGAAGGCCTTGCCCTGTTCGTGTTTGGCGGCCTTGATGTCGGAGGCCTCACGGGCCAAGCCCATATCCGCCAGTTTCACGATGCCTTCCTTGTTAATCATAATATTCTTGGGTTTGACATCGCGGTGGATAAGCCCCTGGGCGTGGGCATGGGCTAAGGCGTTGGCCAGCTGAATGATAATATCGAGGGCCTCTTTTTCGCTGAAAATCTTTCCTTTGGACAGGTCATCGTAGAGGGTTTTTCCCTCCACATACTCCATGACAAAATAATACAGGCCGCCGACTTCCCCTACGTCGATGGCCTGAACGATGTTGTTGTGGTTCAATTTGGCGGCAATCCGGCCTTCTTTATAGAATCGCTCGACATAGTCGCTTTTCTGGACAAACTTTTTCGGCAATACCTTAATGGCTACGGTTCGGTCTAAGGAAAGCTGCTTGGCCTTATACACAACAGCCATCGCCCCGGAACCGAGTTTGCCCAGTACCCGATACCCCGGAATTTGGGTGGAGACATCCCGACTTTCCCGGATGGAACCCTTCAGGCGAGCGGCCTGTGAGGGGGTTAAGACCTGTTTTTCGACCATAAGCCGCTCCAGGGTGACCGGATTGCTGCCGGCGGCTCGAGCCTGCAGCTCCTTTTTGCACTCTTTTAATTCCTCTTCCGTGCAGAGCTTCTGCTCGACCGCCATGCGTCCGAAAAGTGTATCAAAACTGGTTGCTTCGTTGTCAGCCAAGCCGGACCTCGTCGGATAAAATCACGCTTCCATCCTTCAGCATCTCTTTATCCCATAGCACTCTTCCGGTCCAATTATCGACAAAAAACTTCCCTTGTCAAAAAAAACCTTCGGATGTCCGTACACAAATGGCATTTGGAGGCATAAAACCGGGTCGGCTGATACCCGTCCGCAACGGCCTGCGGGAGGAGACCTGCCGGGCCGGACTCGAACAGCTGATTCCAAAAAGGAAGTCCGGGAGGATCAAACGTTTCCCACAACAGTTCGAGCGGTTTTTGGTAAAGATTTCCCAAAATAATGCCGCTGCATTGCCCGCAGAAGACGTTTCCGAACGGGTCGATGTGGACTCCGCGAGCGTTCAGGAAGGCATTTTGGCAGGATTGCTGCTCGATTGTCTCAAGCGGAAACTTGGCCGCCAGAGGCCCGATGGATTCGGCAGCCCTGCCTGTAAACCGGCAGCGGTCCTCCTCGAGCATTTTTTGAAGAACCGTTCTGTTTTTGGGGTCTAAAAAGACCTCAATGGGGGGGCAGTTTTCGAGGTATTTTCCCCAGCGGACTTTGACTCGATGAGGGCCCAGAATCTCCTGAGCGAGGGTTTGAAGGGTGCGAACGGCTTCGAGAGGAACGAATTCGGCATGGAAGGGGTCAAAACTGACAGCGAGCTCCTGAAGCTCGATTTTGTGAAGAAAATGGAGTTTTTCTCGGGCTTCGGCCTGATTTTGGGCCCAAAAACCGTTCGTTTCAAGAGAGTTCAACGGGGGGTAATTCCTTGCAGCGGCCTCTTCGAGCAATCCGGCCAGATGGTCAAAATAGAGGAAGGGTTCTCCGCCTGTAATATGGATGTGGGCGGCAGGTCCGGCTAGTTTGACCAGAGAATCCCACGCCTGGAGGGCGATTTCATACGGCATTAGGCCTCCGGAGCGTGGACTGCAAAAATAGGAACAGAACCGGCAGGCAGCAGAACACCGATAGGTCAGCAAAAGTCCGGCGTACCGCCAGAGTTTCAGCTTCTGACCGGTTCGGTTTTGGCGTCGGTTGTAGAGATTTTGAGTCAGTTCTTTCAATCCAATTCAGCAAATCAGCAAAAAACAAAATTTTTTTCTTTTTTTTGTATGACTGTTTGAAGGCGGAAAACAGATTTTATTGGACGTTTCTTCTGACGAAGAAATCCAATCAGTTCAGCTTTTCTATATCCTGTAGTTGTCTGTCGTCCGCGGACAGATATTGTATCTGCTTTGAAAAACTGCCGCAATCTTTGAATCTTGCCGACAATTCAAGAAAAAACGGGGCTTCTTCCGATAAACGAAATTATACACGGAAGTAAAAACGGCCTGAAGATAGGGAGATTTGCAGTATGAGTAAACGGGAAATCATTGATTGTATCCTCGAAATCAACAAGTCTGCCAAGCCGGAGTTTTTGGCCCAGTTTTCCAAAGAAGATTTGGATCTTTACCTGGAACACCTGATGGAAATAGACCTGGAGGAAACGGCCCTCTGTGCCTGAGTAGGGGGATCTTTTAACAAAGGTCTTCTTCAGGAGGGCAGTAGAAATCGGTCAGCTGCCCTCCTGTTCTTTTTTAAAGCGTGGGAAAGGGAGCGGAGAGAATGAGCATCTTAGGACAATTCAGGTCCGGAATTGTTTTTCCTTCACAGAGCACCTAATGCCTTTTCCACTTCGTCACTGCTGGGAACCGGTTTGGGCAGTTCGAGAATAGCGTTTTGTTTGAAGGCCAGCAGCACCGGCCGCCTTTCGGGGGGCAGCTGAAAGACAATATCCAGCCACAATGTTCGGTCTGTTCCGAGATTTTTCACCTCAGCGACAATCGGTTCGTGAAGATTCAGGGAATGGAGCTGGTTATTTTGGAGGATGCCGCTCGGATAGATAACCCCCGCTGAACCGAGCAAATGGCCGGCCTGATCATTTTCCTTTATGAGCAGGGCAATCTGAGCTGGGATAAAAGAGATTTTGTCCTCCTGTTCGGCTCCGCCTTTGGGGATGGGATTGCCGGAGATGCCCAGTCGGATCACGGCCATCCGGGGCTGGTCGGGAAAATCCCGAAGCCGCACGGGCTGGACATTGCCCAAGGGCAGTTTAATGGCCTTCGGAGAACAAACCGCCGGGATACCCTGCCCGAGTGCGTACCGGTTTAAGTGCAGCCGGGTCAGGTAATGACTGTGCAGAACGGCAAAGCTTTTGCTCGAGCTTAAGGCCCCCCGGCTGACCCAGGAATAAAAGGCGGTTGTAAAGCCGTCGGCATTGATAATTGGGGGATAATTGATTCCCAAATGGAGGGGCTGGGAGACCGGATACCGGCAGTAGAAGGTTTTGGGGGGCAGGGGGGAGAGCGCGACGGCAATCAGAAGCACACCCGAAACAAATAGGCCTGTCAAAATGCCGAAGGGAATTGTAACCATCAGCTTGACAGGGCGGCCGAGGTCAAAGTCGCTTTTGGCCAGAAAACCCGACAAAACACGAATAAACAGAAACCCAAAGAAGAAAATCAGAAGAAAAGCGGCACTTTGAATCCAGGAAACAGCCCATTTTTCGGAAACCAGCAGGCCCGCCAGCTGTTCATAATAGGAAAAAGCGAGAATACATCCCATCACAGCGGCCAGCAGATTAGTCATGGCCGTAATCAAATTGCACTTGAAGTAAAAGTAAAGTACCCCTGCAACGATGATGATTAAGACCAAGATTGTCGGCAGCATAAAGTGGATTCCGTGATTTCAAATTGCTCAGGTATTTTTCGTGCTGAAGTTTCGAATCACCTCGTTGATGGAGGTAATTCCCATCGACACCTTTTTGATCGACTGTTCCTGCATATACAGCATGCCTGCCTTCCGCAGAGCAGCAATCATTTCCTGCTGAGTATTGGCCTGCTTGAGGGCGCGGGCCAAATCCGGCGTAAAACGAATGGTCTCAAAGAGTCCGGTGCGGCCGTAATAGCCGGTGCCCTGGCATTTTTCGCAGATAATCGGTTTGCCCCGTTTGTCGTACTCGATTTCTCCGGGCCGATAGAACATATCCACATCATTGGCCGGAATATTGAATTTTTTGAAGAGGGCCGGATTGGGTTTATAAGCCACGCGGCACTGGTCGCAGAGCATTCGCACAAGCCGCTGATTGATGACGGCTGTCAGGCAGTCAATCGCCGCTTCTTTGTCGCCGACTAATTTAATCCATTTTTCGAGGGTCTGGCTGACACTGGCGGCTTCCATGACGGCATAGACCATTCGAGAGTCTTTCACAGCCGCGCACAGCAGCTGGGCGCACTGGGCATCTTCGCAGTCTTCCACGCCGATGATGTCAGGACCTTTTCGCAGAATACTCTGAAGTTTGCGGGAATAACTGGTGGTGCCGGTGTCGCTGAGCGTAAAAATATTCTGTGTGATGTTGGGCAGTTCGGTCAAGGGGGTTTTTTCGAGGGTGTTGATGTTGTACATAAACGGGTCATGACTGCGGAGCAGGGCATACAGGGTTGTGGTTCGACCGCTGCCGGCAGGGCCGGAAATCAGCACCAGCCCCTTGGTTTCACTCTTGAGCGATTCGATGGAAGCGATTTGGTTGTCATTGAGTCCCAGTTCGGTCACCTTTTTGACGGTGTTTTCATCCAGACGCGTCAGTTTGACCTGTTCGCCCGCTGTGGAGCCGGCGGTATTGACTTCCCACTTGATTGGATGCAGCTGGTCCCCTTTGACCACAACCTTAAACCGCCCCTGCTGAGGTTTGCGTTTTTCTTCCACTTCCAGCGCCGCCAGATGTTTCAGATAGTAGATGAAATAATCCATTTCCTCCCGCGTGCGCGGCTGCTGTTTGCCGGGAACCCCGTCGATAATGTAGGTGACTTCGTAATTGTCCTTTTGCGGGTTAAAAAAGACCTGACTGGCTCTTCGCCAGATGGCGTCGTCGAGAATTTCACAGGTTGTCACAAAGCCGTAGGCCTCTGTGGTTTTCGGTTGGGGAAGCGGCACTTCGTTTCCGTTGGCCGTGATGAAGGATAATCCCCGGGAGGCCTTTTGAAGTTTTTTTTCCGCGTTGACGAACAGGTTGCGGAAGTGGTCGGCGGTCAGAACCTTTTCAAAGTCGGCCACGAGGGCGTTTCGGTGAATCACATAGGCCATCGAAACGCCGCCGATGGCGATGATGAAAATCAGCAGTCCGATGATGTAGATGGGAATCAGCAGCCAGAGCAGCAGTCCGAGGGAGCCGACGAGGGCAATGGCGAGCGTCCAGGGATTTTTGTTGGTTCCGACGGCCTGGGAATCTTCATAAATCCAGTTGGCCAGTGGAAGCCAGCCGAAAAACGCCGCCAGGATAAGCAGAAACTTGAACAGATTGATGTATCCGCCGTATGTGACCGTCGCTGCAAGCATATCCGCCATGAAGTTTCCTCACCTTTTTGATTTTTAGAGTATTCCGCCTGTGGAGGAGCGGATTCCTTTCAGGGCCATCTTGAGTTCTTCGACATTGGGTGCGTATTGTTCGGCCACTCTCAAGTCGATATATTCTTCTTCGACCAGACGCCGCAGACTTTCCGTAAAGTCCAGCATCCCTTCACCGGTCGAAGCCCGAATCACGCTGGACAAATCACCTTCGCGGGATTCGCTGATAAGTTTGCGAACCACCGGTGTGTTGATAAGGATTTCGACGGCGGGAATCCGCGGGACGTCCGGTCGAATGCCGGGCAGAAGCTGCTGGCTGATAATTGCCCGCATCGTCAGGGCAAACGTCTGGCGGATTAAGTCCCGCTCTTCCTGAGGGAACATATCCAGAAGCCGCTGAATCGTCTGCGGTGCATTGTTGGCGTGCATTGTTCCGAAAACCAAATGGCCTGTTTCGGCGGCCCGCATCGCTGCGGTGACGGTCTGCTGGTCCCGCATTTCGCCGATCACCACGACATCCGGGTCCTGACGCATCAGGGTTCGGAGCGCATCCGTCCAGTTGAGTACATCAATACCGATTTCCCGCTGCGAAACGATGGATTTTTTATCTACGTGAAGGAATTCGATGGGGTCTTCAATGGTGATGATGTGTTCAGACCGCGTGCGGTTGATGTGGTCAATCATGGAAGCAATGGTAGAGGTTTTTCCGCATCCGGTCGGACCGGTCACAAGAATCAGGCCGTCGTGGTTGTCGGCGATTTTTTCGACGATTGGCGGCAGGTGAAGGGTTTCAAAAGGAGGGATTCTGCCGCTGATGCGCCGGGCCACGACGCTCACATAACCGCGCTGACGAAAGGCATTGATTCGAAAACGGTCCAGTTCCCCCACCTGATAGGCAAAATCGAGAGAGCCGTGTTCGAGAAAATACTTTTTCTGCTCATCGCTCATAATCTCGAAAATCAGCTCTTCAATTTCCTCTTCGGTGAGGGGCTGGCCGGTGGTGTTTTTCAGCTTGCTGTGAATCCGCATTTTGGGGGGCATACCGACCTTCAGGTGAAGGTCGCTGGCATCGGCCTTGATGGCCGCTTTAAAAAGTTTCTCGATTTGAGGCGGATTTTTCAGTTTTACAATATGCGTATCTAACGGCTGACCTTCAGGCATTCAACTGCTCCCGACAGATACCAAAAGTTCTTTTTTCCCAGCGGTTAAACTGGAGTTGTTTTCCCCTCTTTTCGGGTGGTAGTTCCCGAAAAAAGGATTATAATCCTCTTTTTAAGCCCCTGTCAACATAGAAGATGAAGATTCTTGGGATGGCCATGGAACATCGTATCCCCCTTACTAAGGATTCGGTGTTCAATGGACAGAAGCTCAGAGAATTGTTTCGTCCGGCTGAAGTGTCCCGACCCGCGGCTTCATGGCGAGTCCGAAGTTCGGGCCGCCGGATAGATAAGATTCCTGCTTATCAAAGGGATGAGCAAGGCGGATATTTCGAACTAGGATAAAACGGAGGAGGAGGGATTCGAACCCCCGGTGCCTTTCGGCACAGCGGTTTTCAAGACCGCCACCTTAAGCCACTCGGTCACTCCTCCAGCATAGAAAGAAATCCTTTCCAGCGGCCGGCTACAAAAAAATTCTGTTTGAACCTTTTTTAAAGGATTCGAAGGGTTCTGTCAATTGAAACCCTTGTGAGGAGCTTTGTTAAAAAGAAAAAAGATAGTTGTGGACTTTCATTGTCGGATGATTCGAACAGCGTCCGCGCACGCTGTAGAGTTGTCATTGGGGGTTCTAATCTGCACGGTGTACGTTTCACCTGCTTCCATTGGAAATGTTCCAATCCAATTCCATTCCCCGCCGCCTGTCTGCTGATTGATATATAAAGTGGTTGTTCCGCCTTGGTGAGTGACAAGAACCGGAATAGAATACCCGCGAGAAGAAAATTCAGTCCACCATAAGAAGACATCATACAATCCTCCCTGCTGCGGCTGGAAAGACCATGTGTATGCTGCATTGTAGCGTGCCCAGAGACTGTCAGCTCCGTATGGATTGAGACCTCCGGAGACGGCCCAGGTTCCGGTAGAAGAGGTGCCGGGCTCTCCATTGTCGATAATGATTTCTTCTGCGGCATGAAGAACGGTAACGGTCTGTTCGACCGGTTCTGACCAGATCCCCCGATTGTCGCAGACCCGAAACGAAAGCGTGTGAGTGCCTTCCGAAAGGGTCGAGACGGTCAAAACGGAGGTTGTTCCCAACTGGCCGTCTATGTCTGAAGTCCATTCGAATGCAGTGATTTGACCGTCATCAATTCCCTGGCCGGACAGGGTAACGGATTGTCCTTCCTGGGGAGTTTGCGGAAGGATTGACAGAATTTGAGCGGTAGGTCTCAGATTGGTTTCGATGAGGGTAAACCGGACGGCATCGGCACAGGTGCTGACGGGGTAAGAACCGAGGGCTGTGATCGTGACGGAGCCGGCGGAGTCGAAGTAGAATTGGCCGAGGGAATTCCATTGTCCACCGTTGGTTTGCTGATTTACCGTTGTTTCAAAGATGCCGTCAGAGTATTCAATTTGTACGGGAACAGAGGCGGAGCGGGAGGACATCTGGGTCCACCACATCGAAACATCATAGAAGCCGGGGGAGGGC
>JAKPDO010000016.1 GCA_029552545.1 Planctomycetota bacterium | reverse complement strand
GTTTGGATTTCCGGGCCCCAGCATTAAAGGGTGCTGCGTCGTTTAGTACGGCTCGTCTGCGCTGCTTGCCGTTTCCCCTGTTTCAGCTTCAACACCCTCACCGTCAAAGTAATAATCCTCGGCCTCAATGCCGGCCTTCTTAGCCGCGGCCACCACACTGTCCCTGAGCTTCAGCATTTCCACAATCTGCTCCCGCGGCACATCGCCCAGCACTTCCGGCTGGCTGAGCACGCTGTAAGTGAAGCCGTGGCGTTCGGTTTTTTCGAGACCGATTCTCACCTGCTTCATGATAGGCGCAATCTTGCGCTGGGCGAGGGCCGTGACAAAGGCGTCAAACTGGCCGAGAGAAGTAGGCGGCAACGAAATTCGCGAAGGGATGATCTCCCCTTCCTGCAGCACATAGATCCAGCGCATTTCCTTGCACGCTTTGCCGCGCCCGTCCTTGCCGCTGCCCCAGGCGTTAAACTCGCAATTAAGACATGCTCGCTGCTCTCCGTTTTCATTGGTGCCAGTTGCCCCGTCCATGGAGCTGCAGGTAGGCAGCTGCTGGCCCTCCACTTCCCAGTAGCCGCGGGCTTTGTGGTGATACATGATTACCCCGGTTAATTGCTTGGCCGTCGTTCCGTCCGGCATCATAAATGCCTGCGCCTCGCGGGAAATCTTAATGCGCGGCGGCCGGGGGTCGATGTTCTCGAGCGCCGTCTGGACCTCGGCCTGGAGCACCTCGTCCAGATTGGCCAGGGAGACCTCGCTCTTAATGCTTACGGCGGTTTCGTTCTTGGTAGTCACTTTAAAACGTCCTCCTTTCGAATTTGCAATCAAATAATCAAAACGTCTCACTTAATACGGCTCGGCGGCGGCCGCCCGTTCCATTTCACGGCTTTCGCTGTGATTATCCACGGCCAGCAGCGCCAGCTCCCGGGCCGTAAGGTCCACAACATACCGGTAAGCCCGAAACTCATCATAAAGTCGTTCTAAATCGAACTGCGCGACACTCACATCTTCTTCCGCCCGCCGCACGGCGCCATATGCGGCGGCATACTCCTTGCTCTCAGCCTTCCGGCGGATTAACTCAGCGCCCCTTGCTTCGGCGTTCGAGAAAGCGGCCTTGCCGGTATTCGGATTAATCTCAGCGGTAATGGTGGCCACCATTTCCGCCTCAAGCTCCTGGAGCGCGGTCTGCGCTTCCTTCAAAGCCCTCCGCGCCGTTTCCAGCTCCGCTTTTTTCGCCCGGATTTCGCCGGGGAAGTTAAACAGCTTTTCTTTCATTGACCGGTTCATTTCGAGAATTTCCGCAGCCATAGCGGTCATCTTGTGAATACCTCCTTCTTTCTTTTGTTTTTGTATTTTGCGTCTGTCATTTCTTTTAGACGCTTGCTCAAGCCATCAATTTCCTGCTGCAACACTGAGGTCAGGTCATACCAATCGTCATTCTTCTTGCTGCGTTTCCACAGCACCTTAACAAGGTCGTCCAGGTCATCCAGAGCCCGCCAGGTCTCGGGGTTGTCGGGTGACAGCTCGCTGTTCAGCGCCTTGCCGCCAATGTGGTGGATGAGGGCATTTGCAATGATGATGTTGGTGTTTCCCATGTTGATGCCATTTTCATTGGGCCAGCGGCGGGCTTTAAGAATGCGGGACATTTGAATTTGACGCCTCCTTTCTGATTTCTGATTTTTTTCTGCTCATTTCTTTGAGCGGGGACGGCTGCTGTTTGGGAGGTTTTACGGCCGCCCCGCCCGTTTACAATTTGTTGTGACTATGCTATACTTGGATCAGGTTTTCTCGTTGCGGCCATTTCGGTCGCCACTTTTTTTGTCCACCGCCGGAACAGCGGCTCGCAGCGCCGGCAGATATCGCCTTTGCTCAGCCCGCCGCACAGCTCGCACCGGCCCAGGTGGATGACGTTCTGCGCGGTCATCGCGGCCAGCTTCGCCTGTAGATCCTTTTTTTTGCCGACGAAGAGAAAAACTGTTTTGCGCATTTCGTCCCTCCTTTCTAAAAAGCTTATAAATTAACCGCCTTGTCCTGATCATCTTCATAAAAACGGGTCCACTCGAAGCCCAGGACGGCGGC
>JAKPDO010000010.1 GCA_029552545.1 Planctomycetota bacterium | reverse complement strand
CAAAATCATCAAGGTCATCGACGAAATCGCCTTCCAGACCAACCTGCTGGCCCTCAACGCCGCCGTCGAGGCCGCCCGGGCTGGTGAGGCCGGAAAGGGCTTTGCCGTCGTTGCCGAAGAGGTCCGAAACCTGGCCATGCGGTCTGCCGAGGCCGCCAAAAATACCGCTGCCCTCATCGAAGGTTCCGTCAAAAACGCCAAAAACGGCGTCGAAATCTCCACCGAAGTGAGCAAAAAGCTGGAGGAAATCGTCGCCCACGTCGGCAAAACCACCGACCTGGTCGCCGAAATCGCCGCCGCCAGCACCGAACAGGCCCAGGGCATTGAGCAGATTAACACCGCTGTATCCCAGATGGACAAGGTTACGCAGCAGAATGCGGCAGCGGCCGAAGAGTCCGCCAGCGCTGCTGAGGAACTGTCCGCTCAGGCCCAGCAGATGCACACCGTCGTGCAGCAATTGGTCGCCCTCGTGGATGGAAGCAGCAGCCGGATGCAGACCCTCTCCTCCCATTCTGCTCCTGCAGCAGCATCGGCTAAAAAGCCCCCGCGGCTGTCCTTAACCGACCAGACCTTCCATCACATCGCCGAAGGAAAGGGCAAAGGCAAGACCACGAATCCGGCCAAGCCCAAGACAACCCCCGCTGCCGCCAAGCCCGAACCCAGTCAAGTCATCCCCCTCGAGGACGACTTCAAAGACTTTAACGGATAACCAGAACGGTCGGCAGACTTAGAAATCGAACGGGCCGGGAAAACCCCGGCCCGTTCTTTTTCCCCTTTTTCAAGTGGAAAAATCCCATTCCCTGAATTTGCAGAGCTGAACGCAAAATCCGTATTTCCCACGATTGCGAAACTATTAGAAACCGGTTACTTTCACGAGAGGAGAATGGGTGTGGAGATGAGGATGATGGTCTTTGCACTCTCCACCTGAAACCAAAGGGGAATTTGGTTAATTGGAGGAAGAGGAAAGATGGAGCTGTCTTATCAGGCTCCTGCCTGTCCGCACGAGAAGGTATTTGTCGGCGTTTCCCCCGCTTTCCAGTCTGTACTGGAAACCATCCGGATTGTCGGTCCGCGCTGCTGCTGCGTGATTCTGGAGGGAGAAACCGGCACCGGCAAGGAGATGGCCGCTCGACTGATCCACGCGCTCAGTGAGCGCTCCGCCAAACCATTCATCCCGGTTGACTGCACAGCCCTGAACGGTTCGCTTTTTGAAAGCCAGCTGTTCGGACATATCAAGGGTGCCTTTACGGGAGCGGTGAGCGACACCCTCGGCTTTTTTCGGGCGGCGGACGGCGGAACGATTTTTCTCGATGAAATCGGCGAGATGAATTTGGACCTTCAGGCCAAACTGCTGCGGGTTCTGCAGGACAATTCTGTCACGCCCGTCGGTTCCACAAGACAGCATCCCGTCGATGTACGGGTGCTGTGTGCGACGAATCGGGATTTGAAGCAGATGGTGCAGAAAGGCACATTTCGGGCGGATTTGTACTTTCGTCTGAACGTGTACAAAATCCAGATGCCGCCGCTGCGGGAACGCCGGGAAGACATTCGTCTGCTTGCGGATTATTTCCTCCGCAAACAGGCGGAGCTGTATGAAGAGCCCCCTCGGCAGCTCACCGAAGAAGCGGCGGCCATTCTGGAAGACTATCATTGGCCGGGCAATGTGCGGGAACTGGCCAACGCAATGGAACATGCCCATATCGCCAGCCGAGGTCCTTTGATTGAGCCGTCCGACCTGCCGGCCGACATTCTGGAAGGCGACCTGCTGGTCAACCAGCTCGAGAAGGATGAGTTTTATCCGTTCCGACAGATCCAAAAGCGGATGGTGATACTGGCGCTGAAGAAATCGCACAGCCGAAAAATGGCCGCCGCCCGAATGCTCGGCATCGACCATCGAAAATTGGCACGTCTGGTCGAAGAATTCGGCCTGGAAGCCACCTGGAAGTAGGTCCCGCTGCACATCTCCTCTTTTTCTGCAAGTTCACCCAACCCTCTCTTCCGTCCGGCTCTATCATTTCTGCGGGCATTCTGTAAAAGCGATGCAAATCGCCCGCGCCGTGCTAAGTCTTTGTTTTTTCAATTCCTGCCTTTACCTCCGCCCTTTCCCTGTTCCCGAATCCCCGCTTTGCCTGCGGCGCAATCCGGAAAAAAGTCCCGCACAAACGCATTTATAACTACCTTCTGAGAAATCATTTACAAATCATTTCGGCTCCTTTTTCGCTTCCGGCACGGTGTTTGTAATATTCCGCTGCAGATGTGTGAAAATTGAAAAGTGAAAAGAATCGGGAAGCAGCGATGTGCCGGATTTATTCAACGGTTTTGATGGTGGGCACAAAAGACAAAACCCATGGTCTGCAGGAACTTCCCCTTCGGCTGCTGGTGATGGACACAGGCAAGCAGGCCCTGAAATGTCTGCGGGAAGAGTCCATCGACTCCGTCATCAGCCGGTGGGACCTGCTTGACATGCCGAACGGCCTTCTGTTTCAGAGAATTCTGGCCGCCCGTCCGAAGATGCCGACCGTGGCGCTGATTGAAAGCGGCAATACAGAGCAGGAAATCCTGGCACGGTCGCTGGGAGTTACGGCCGTCATCACTGACGATGCGGAAGGCGAATACCTGCGGCGGCTGATTTGTCAGATTCTGCATCTGGAAGACGGGGTCGCCCTGCACGCGGCTGCCGCAGATGAGTTCGACTAAAAACGGGTTCAAGACTGAAAAGTCAAAAATTTCATCATCCTCTCCTTTCAGGGCTGGGTATGACGGCCGGTGATCATAACGGGCAGCCACACCCAGCGGGAAAAAACGCGGAATAACCGCGAAACGACAAGAAGCTCTTTCGCAACGGATGAAAGACAGAAACGAAGAGAATGAGTGCCATTTTTCCATATCCTCCACTCCATGCTGGGTATGACGGCCGGTGATCAGGCAGCCACACCCAGCCGAAAGAAATCGTCACATTCCCCGTGACGCAAAGCATAAAAAACCGAACAGAATGATTTGGAAACACGGGTTTTTGAAGACAGTCAGGTTCCGGCAGGAGCAGCGGAGAATCACCGGCCGATTTGAAGCAGCCCTTTTCGGAACATCTGAAATACGGACAGTGAACCATTCAGCGGCCGGAGAAAGGACAAGTCAGTCAATCGGCCGTCGCCGGAAGCAACGGTTTGAAACATCGGTTCAGTGATCTCTTTTTTGTGTTTCAGATGTAAAGGAGGTTTGAAACGGAGGAAAGCAAAGGTATGAAAGCGATTGCATCCATCCTAATTGGCGGCTGCATCACGGCCGCAGCTTCGGGAGGGTATTATATTCCTTCCAATGCGGACATTGATGCCTGGATTGAGCAGTGGAAGGAGCCGGCCACCGTCACAACCAGTATGGACCCGACGTATGCGCTGGGGGCCGATTTTGCGGCGATTCTAAACAACAACGCATACAGTGATTTCTGGAAGGCCGCCTACGGCATCCAATACGGCGGCTGGGGGCCGGGGGCGGGCCTGGATTTGTCGGCCTATGACGGCTATAAACTGGGCATCAAAAACACCCATCCAAGTCTCTATGTGATGGTCAACATCTTTACGAACAGCGGCGCCGGAAGCTGGGAAACATGGGACTTTGATGAAAATGGCTGGACCTGGATCGGCCCCGGCGAATCCGTCTGGCTGACCATCGAAAAATCACAGTGGGCGGACCCGGCGAACATTCGGAAAATCGGCTTTCAGTTCGGCACAAACGGACCGGCCAGCGGAAATGAGGAGCCCTACAAAGGGACTTCGCTGGCCGTTCGGGTTATTCCGGAGCCGGCGAGTCTTCTGCTGCTGAGTCTGGGCACAGTTTTTCTCCGAAAAGCAAAACGCGTGCAGCATGCCTGAAATGAACGGGGCCGGCCGAAGATCACTGGCCGATTTTGGGCCGGCCCCCTTTTCGGAAATTCGAAATGCCAAATCCAAAATCCTAAAAAACCCGCAGCGGCCTGAGAAAGGAGGTCGAATAAAACCAAAGAAAAAATCGGCCAAGTGAAACAAGCAAACGAGCCAGTGAACGAGTAAAGAAGAAAAATTTCTAATGGAGGAAAGAACCATGAAGAAGGGAATTATTCTTTTGATATGTGCTGCAGGCATAACCAGTTTGGCGAAAGGCGGTTTTGATGCCTTTATCATCCGCAATGCCACATCCAGCGGAAACGCCCCGCAAATCCTGAGCAACAATGAGTATGTTCCAGACGCCGTCGAATTGATTATCAGCGAAGCAGGCATGAAGGCGGCTCTGGGCTCCAATGACATCAACAATTCTACCGTCGGCCAAATCTCTTTGCTTTCCATTACCCGCTACGATGACGTAAGCCGTTTTACGGCCGGTTCCGGCCCTGCCGTAGCCCCCTACTTCAACCTGTGGGTTACAGACGGCTCCGGTCATTATGCCGTGCTGGCCAACGAACCTTCCAATCCGGATTTTCAGCCCCTGTTCAAACAAAATCCCGACGGCTCCCGTTCCTACAATCTGAGTTTTTCCGATCTGTCCGACAAAGTCGTGAAAGTGTACGAAACCCCCGGCTGGAACACAGGCACCTCCTGGGTTCACATTTTGCTCGGAAAAACCAATCTGACATTCGCAGATGTCGCCAATCTGACGATTGCCCCTCCGCCGGCTGAATACATCACCAATCCGGCCAACGGCGTCGGCACCGGGGCACCGAGAGTTCTGGGAACCAATGCCGCTTATGGAGTCAACTGGGTCTTCGGGGATACCCTGAGCAACTATGTCAGCGGTCAGGAAGGATACGTAGTCGCAGGGGCACTGGTCATCCCGGAGCCGGCAACGATGATTCTCCTCAGCCTGGGCGGTCTGTTTCTTCGGAAACGCAGATAGCCGCATCCAAAGAGCCGGTCGAAAGACATCTTCCGGCCGGCTTTAATTCTTTGATAACTGAACCTCGTGTTGAAAGTCAAAAAAACGAACGAGTGAACGGTAGGAGAAAGGAGGGAAGACAAACAGAACGAACAAAAAGAAATCGGCCGTGTGAAACAAACAATTGTGCCAGTGAAAATGGTTTTAAATCCACTAACTCAAACTTTGAACAATCGGAGGAAAGAATTATGAAACGGTATATTCCATTTTTGACAATCCTGCTTTTGTCGACCGTATGGGTTGACTGTGTTCAGGCGGCTATGTGGTACACCATCACCTTCACAGGGGCGGACCTGTTCAAATACACCCGGACAACGGATGAATTATACAACCAGGACGCCCCTCGCCGCGTCCGAGAATGGCCCGATGATACAAGCCCGACACCCAATTGGGTCCTTTGGTCAGACACGGATTCGGATGGGGATGGAACCAACGACTATGCGGAATGGGCTGACGAGAATCTGACCGGCTATGGATTCTCCTATTTTAATCTGTGGGGAGCCACAATCGCACCGGATTATTGGGATCAGCCCTATCATGCCGTCCCCGATAACGGCGACGGGACCTACGGCGTCAATTCCTGGAGAAATCAGACCGTCAACGGCGTGCCGGTCATCAACAGCATGGGCGATCCGTACGGCTGGGCGGGCGGTATCGTGATGGCTAACCAGCCCTACAATACCACCAATTATGCATTCCCGGTCTGGAGAGCCCCCATCGGCACACGTCTGACCATGGAGAATGCCGCCGATCTGGTATTCAGCGTAGAAGTGTTGATTGAAAACGAGGATACGGCTTTCGAACCCGACGGCACCCTTCGCGTGTGGTTCGGCGGGTTTGATCAGCCCCAGGACTGGACGGGGGTAACGACGGAAATATCCGGCATTATGATTGTGCCGGAACCGGCGACGCTGGGGCTGCTGGCCCTGGGCGGTCTGCTGCTGCGGAAACGCGGCGTGTAAAAAAACAGCAATCAGTACAATATGGAGGAAAGAACTATGAAACGAATGAGTATGATTCTAATACTCCTGTCGGCGGTATCGGCCTGGGCAGTACCCCTCAAACTGGGCACAGCCGGAGGGGGCCTGATGATTTACTACAACAATCTCGACTGGAATAAGGACGGCACCATCAGCGGGTATGATGAGAACGCGAACAATCAGGCCTATATCCGGGCACAATTCGGTTACAATAACACCAACGGTGCCCCCTTCCAGTTTGACGACACCAAGTACAACGGGGTCAGCTTCAATGATATTTTCTCCGGCCAACCGGTCGGACAAAGCCAGTTCGGCTTTGACCTGATTGGCATGGCCCCGACCTACAGCCCTCTGGGCGGTGTCATCCCCCCGACGGTGTACTTTGCCGACAATGTGGACAATACGCCTGCCGGCGCCCTGCTGACTCAGGTTTTCCCCACCCCTTCTCCGTCGGCCTGGGCCATTAATGACTACAAAGAGCCATCCGGACCGGCGGCGGGTTTTCTGACCAACAGTCTCTTCCGCGGAACGGCCTTCACCCTGAACGTCAATAGCTGGACCGTGGACCCGACAGGAACCCTCTATACCATGCAAATCAGCGGCACCCTCATCACGGACGGCCTGATTCACTGGTACAATCCCGCCCTCGGAACCACACCGATGTCAAACTGGGGCATGGCCGGCACCTTCCTCTATACCGGTACGCTGATTTATGACAAAAATTATGCCCGCGCGGGCTGGGATTACGGCTGGAATACCTATGGAAGCGGGCTGGATAACGGCAAAGACCAAAAGGATTTCTACGTCGGCACCATCGAAATCTATGCCGATGTCATTCCGGAACCGGCGGCTGTAACGCTGCTGGCCCTGGGCGGTCTGCTGGCCACAAAAACCAAAAAACGCTAATCCCGCTCATTCTCAACAAATCCGGCGGGAAGCCCCCTGAGGCGGACCCGCCGGATTGTTTTTTAAAAAACCGACAAAAAACGAACGTTATCGGAAGCAGACGGATAAAATACTTATAATTTCCGATATTCCCATCGGTATATTTCCCCGCTCATCCGGAAATTCCCTGTTGTTTTTACAGAAAACCCGGTTTTTATAGCGCCTGTTTTTCTTCTCGTTTCCTCCGTAATTTTCTAAACCCTCCTCCATTCTTTTCCGACAAAAAATTCCGGTTTCAGATAGGTAGAGGGAGAAACGCAGGGAACCCCGTACGAAAGGAACGCAGAGATGTCTGAACACACAGGGCGAACACAAACGGCAGGCAGAGGGAAACGGAGCGAAACTCATTTGGTTTTAACCTTCATGTTGGGCAGCGAACAGTATGCGATTCCGCTCCTGACGGTTCGGGAAATCATCGGGTATGTACCAGCGGTACCAGTCCCGCAATCTCCGGCTTATCTGCGGGGGATTATCAACCTGCGGGGACGCATCATTCCGGTTATCGACCTGCGCCGCAAATTCCAAATGCCCGACGGCACACTCACGCAGCAGACCTGCATCATTGTAGTCGAGTTCACCCGCGGCGAAACAGCCCAAGCGGCCGGACTTCTGGTCGATGCCGTCCTCGAAGTACTTGAAGTCCGCCCCGAACAAATCGAACCGCCCGCTGAAATGCTGCAGGGGGCTTCATTCCTGGGCGGACTGATTAAAACAGACTCCTCCGCCAAACTGCTTCTGAATATCGACCGGACTCTGTCAGATGACCGCTTCTCCGCTTCGACTGTTCAGTCGGCCGAACAAGCAGCTTGAACGTGTTAACGGAATCGGAGAGGAAGATATGCCCTTATTCAAATGGAACAATTCTTTTTCGGTCGGCATTCCGGAAATGGACCGTCAGCACCAGCGGCTGGTTGATTTAATCAATCAGTTTTATGATGCGCTGCAGGGCGGACGCAGCAAAGGGATTATTCAGCAAACACTCCGCGAGCTGGTTGGCTACGTTAACACCCACTTTTCACAGGAAGAAGTCCTGATGCGGCAGATGGGCTATCCGGCCCTGCCGGCTCACCAGGTCAAGCATCAGCGGCTTGTGGCCCACGTCCAAAAACTCTTCGAAGATTTTCAGGCAGGCCGCCCTGTCAACCCTCTCAATCTGGCTGAGTTTCTCAAAAACTGGCTGGTTACCCATATCCAAAAGGAAGACAAACAGTACGGACGCTTCCGGACGGGGGGACAAACTCATTCGGAACACAACTTAAAACAGGAAGGAGATTCGCGTATGTTCAAAAAAATGAAACTGGGAACGAAATTGATTCTGTCCTTTTTACTGATTGCCGGCATTACCCTGCTGCTCGGCCTGCTCGGTTTTTACAGCACCAATCAAAGCGGAACAGCGATTGAAAACATCGGGGCCGAACTGATGCCGCAGGCATTAGCGATGGAAAATATCGTCTATCTAGCCGAAAATATCCGGGGAACGATACGAACCCTGAGCATTCCGGGGGCATCCGACGAACTGCGGCAGCGGCAGTACAGCAACTACAATACAGCCATCGAGGACTGCAAAAAGGCCTTTGCGGCCTATGAGGCCCTGCCCGCCACTGCCGAAGAAAAGGCCGCCTGGAATCAATTCCTGTCCAGTTGGGATGCCTGGCAGAACGAAATCACCAAGGTGCTGGACTTGTCGCGGGAGATTGACAAACTCGGAATTGCTGACCCGGTCGATATGACACGCCGCATCGAGCAGTTTATCAAAGACCACTATGTTGTCATCAACAAGGTCCGCACACTGCTGGAGGACCCCAAAGCCGTCTTTGACGGCGGAGAGGACTTTACCGCCTGCAAATTCTTCTCGACCTTTCAGACAACCAGTGAGGAGCTCAAACAGATTGTCTCCGAATGCCGGCCGTATCACCAGCAGTTCCACAAGGCCGTTGCCGACATCAAAAAACTGGTCCAGCAGAACCAGACTGACCAGGCCCGAGAAATCTTCCGCAGTCAGATGCTTCCGGCGATGCAGGAGCTCTTTAAGGATTTTGACAAGATGCTGGTTCTGACCAACAAGAGCCGCGAACTGTATGCCCAGGCCCTCGAGGAAACCCTCGGGCCCGCCACTACCCTCCAGAGAGAAGCCATCAACCAACTGAAAGAGATGCTCAAAAAGACTGAAGAAAAGGTGATTACACAAGTTCAGAACGCTCGCTCCAAAGCAATTTTTTTGAAGACTTTCTTTCTGAGTGTTGCTCTGGTCAGCGTTCTCCTGGCCGTCACCGTAGGAATCCTTGTGACGCGGGCAATTACACGTCCTATTCATCAAATCATTGAGGACCTGACCACCGGTGCCGAGCAGGTCTCCAGCGCCTCCGGACAGGTCTCGTCCGCCTCCCAGTCCCTGGCCGAAGGCGCCACCGAGCAGGCCGCCGGGCTCCAGGAAACCTCCTCCTCTCTGGAGGAAATGTCCTCCATGACCAAGCAGAACGCCGACAACGCCCAGCAGGCCAACACCCTCGCCGCTCAGGCCAAAACGGCTGCTCATGAAGGCGCTGACTCGATGAAGCGAATGGCCCAGGCCATTGCCGACATCCA
>JAKPDO010000052.1 GCA_029552545.1 Planctomycetota bacterium | reverse complement strand
GCTCTGCGGGATGTTCCAGAGCCGCCAAAAGAACCGAGGCGGCGAAGCAGGCAAGCCCTGCTTGCGGATTAACATGGCCGCCAGCCGCCGGCGGTGGTATAAATAGGCGGTCAGCAAAATGCCGGTAAATAATTGCCGGCGCTGAACGATTAGGTTGGCTAACAGGTAGCCAATTTCGTTCAGCGCCGGTTTTTTTATTGCCCAGCCCGCCGGTCGGCGGGCCGGCGGGAAAAAAATACGAAAGGAGAAAAAATGAGTACATTCATAAACATTTCAAATCATCCCAGCAGCGGCTGGGGAGAAGACCAAAAGATGGCGGCTTTGGGGTGGGGCGCCGCTGAAATCACCGCCTGCTGCAGCGCGGCGGTGGGCGTGAGCGAGGACGGTGAGTCCATCTATTGCGCTAAATGCGGCGCAATAGAGCCCACCACCACATCGCAGATAAAGGACATTCCGTTTCCGGCAATCCCGCCGGAGGCGGATATGGATGTCGTCCGTCGCATGGCGGACGACATGTTTAATGAAATTTTGGCTGCAGACAATACCTGGTATGCAGCCAATTTTAGGGGTGCGGTGCACCTCATGGGGGAGCAGAGCTTTTGCTTTATTCTCGCCTCTCTCTTGATAGAGGCGGGGATCACCGTTCTGGTTTCCACCACCGCCCGCGAGGTGGTGGAAAAAGACGGGGTGAAAAACTCCATCTTTAGATTTGTCCAGTTCCGCGCCCTCAATCCGCGTCGAGTGGATGTAGGGCCGGATAAGGAGTTGAAAAATGAGCGAAATGAAAGAAAACAAGTGGGGCAAATACCGAATGAAAGAAAACAAATGGGGTAAGTATCGTGAGGAAGACGTTAATGTGTATTATCATAATACAGGGAACGGAGGGGCGACAATGAATAGCGCTATGAGCCGTTTCAACGATTGGCCACGCGAGAAACGCAGCGAGGCGTTCTATCGTCACAACCGACTGATGGAGCGTTTTATGCAACATAACAAACTGCAAACAATCTGCACGGACTGTGAGAGCATTATGCCAACTGCG
>JAKPDO010000043.1 GCA_029552545.1 Planctomycetota bacterium | reverse complement strand
ATAACCGCAAATCTTTGTAATGTCCTTGCAATTTTCCCCTGATGAATAAGGGATTGAAACGAGACCTCAGGAAGTTGGCCTTCAATACGGAGCCAGTGCATGACTTGCAATTTTCCCCTGATGAATAAGGGATTGAAACTGCAAGGAACTCCCCCCATTGTGCCTTGAGCACCTCAAACTTGCAATTTTCCCCTGATGAATAAGGGATTGAAACAACTTTCCGTCGGGACAGATTGCTCCTAACAAGCGGAAAAACCTTGCAATTTTCCCCTGATGAATAAGGGATTGAAACCCCCTTAATGTCCGCAATACAAGATTCAATTAGCCCCTCACTTGCAATTTTCCCCTGATGAATAAGGGATTGAAACAATAGTCCATTTGCCTTTGTGCCGAACCATTCGGTAACGCTTGCAATTTTCCCCTGATGAATAAGGGATTGAAACACCTGATACAGACCACACCAGACTACACACCAGACCTGATCTTGCAATTTTCCCCTGATGAATAAGGGATTGAAACTTCTCGATGTCATTGAGGATCATTTGCCCGATCGCTTTGGTACTCACTTGCAATTTTCCCCTGATGAATAAGGGATTGAAACTTTGGTATTCGGGTCTTTCTTTCTGTGGAAAAAACAAACGGACTTGCAATTTTCCCCTGATGAATAAGGGATTGAAACTCGTTGTCGTTGCGGAACTCACTACCGAGGGCCATCGTACCACACTTGCAATTTTTCCCTGATGAATAAGGGATTGAAACCCGGATTGGGCGGCCTTGATGCGGCAGAGCCGATAAGACTCCTTGCAATTTTTCCCTGATGAATAAGGGATTGAAACCCCAGTAAAATCAGAATGTCCATTTCACTCCAATCGGCCAACTTGCAATTTTTCCCTGATGAATAAGGGATTGAAACTTCATTTTTTTCTCCTTTCTTATTTCTTAATTTCCTTTTCTTCTTGCAATTTTTCCCTGATGAATAAGGGATTGAAACTGGTTGGAGCAAATTTTTAACTCTCCTGTATGTTAACACTTGCAATTTTTCCCTGATGAATAAGGGATTGAAACACCTCTTAAGTTGGTCGGGATGCTGTGCAGATAATAGTACTCTTGCAATTTTTCCCTGATGAATAAGGGATTGAAACAACTTGTGGATGCTTTTCCCAACAATTTGTTCAAGACCACGTACTTGCAATTTTTCCCTGATGAATAAGGGATTGAAACTTTTCGGGCCTTATAGGCCCATTCTTCGAGCTGGCTAGCCCTTGCAATTTTTCCCTGATGAATAAGGGATTGAAACGCTGTGTCAGATGTAGCGTTTGTAGCGTCTGTATCTGGTCTTGCAATTTTTCCCTGATGAATAAGGGATTGAAACAATTCCGCCAGAATTGTCTTCAAATATTTTTCTCATTGTTTCTTGCAATTTTTCCCTGATGAATAAGGGATTGAAACGCCGCAAATAAATCACCAAAAGAAAATCCGTTTTCCTCTTCTTGCAATTTTTCCCTGATGAATAAGGGATTGAAACATTACGGTAATTCCCCCTGCGTTATTTTCATACACGGTAATCCTTGCAATTTTTCCCTGATGAATAAGGGATTGAAACGTGATCATGATCGGGCCTCCTTTTCTTGAATGAATTCTTCTTGCAATTTTTCCCTGGTGAATAAGGGATTGAAACGCGGCCGGCGGACAGGGTCCAGACACCAGTTGCCAGTATCCAGCGGCCAGTCATCAGTGAGCAGTTATCCTCTAAATTCATTTGCTTTCGTCCTTTGCTTTTTTGAATCTGTGAAATCTGCGCAATCTGTGGTTAACTGTTTCGGATTTCGGGCTTTTTAGACTGTGGAAGTCTGGTCTCTGGTGTTTGTGTTATCTTGCAATGAGGAAGGTTTTAAGACAGCCCTATTGACATTTTCCTTAAAAACCCTTATTTTGTACCGCACTAAGCCCAAAGAAGGAATTCTGGAATGCTTGCACTTGTGATGACCGTTGGTACGGGCTGTACAGGCAGAGATATTGCAGATGCACTCGTTTTTTCAATCAAGAAACACCAGCCGCAGAAAGTGATTTTATTATGTTCCCCTAAAACGGCCGACCAAACCTTACCTTTTATTGAGGAAGCCCTGCACTCAATCGAAGTTCCCTTTCAGCCCTATACAATAGGCAATGAAGACAACGTAGAGTTTTTGTATAATGAATATCTGAAGATTCTTCGGCAAATTGCTCCTGAAGAAGAAATCGCTGCCGATTTTACAAGCGGTACCAAAGCGATGAGTGCCGCATTGTTCGCCGCCGCTGTCACCTATGGTGTCAAACAGGTCAGCTACATTACCGGGCCCCGCGACCAGACCGGCCGAGTAAAGGTTTCTACCGATGTGCTGGCATTGCACCCGGCTCAGATTTATGCCCGCCAAAATCTCGAAAGAGCTGCCGTCTTGTTCAATCACGGAGAATTTGAGGCCGCTGCTCAAATCGCCAAAGAATACGCCAATAATCACGACATTACCCCTGAAATATCTCGCTTCGCTCAGGAACTCTCTATCCTGGCGAACGCATATAGTTCCTGGGAACGTTTCTGCTGGCAGGATGCCGCATCCAAACTCGGAAATCTTGTCAACAATGCATCTAAAAATCAAACTGCATTGGACATCTGTCAGCTGAAAAACTCTGCCGAATTTTGCCGCAATGTGCAAAACGATGAATGGTCCCTCTGCAGACTCTATGACCTTTTCTCCAACGCAAAACGAAGATTCAATCAAGGCCGATTTGATGATGCCCTCTCTCGTCTCTATCGAGTCTGCGAATATCTAATCCAATATCGCCTGTTTGTTCAGTATAAGATCAAAACATCCTCAGCACCCCGTACTTTTCTTGAAGAAAAGCAGATCCCCAATGAATTTATCAACCGTCTCACTTTTTCTTCCCATCATTCAAACAATACGCAAACAGCTAAAATTGGTCTGCGGGATGCCCTCGAACTGCTTTGTCGCCTTCAAGACCCGTGGGCGGAATATCTTTCTCCTCTTTACTTCGAAAACGGAAATTTCGAAAAACAAACAGGCAAATTGGCCAAATCTTTAGATAAAAGGAATCAATCCTGGCTGGCACACGGAACTCAAACCGCTCAGAAAAAAGACGTAGAATCTCTCATCGACATCCTTGAGAACCTGCTGGATAAGATTTTGCCCACAGAGGAAAAACGCAATTATGAGAAGGCCGTAAAATTCATCCAAATACCGATCCGTCCATTTCACCATGCCCGGAGGGATTCGAACCCCCGACCTGCGGATTAGAAATCCGCTGCTCCATTCAGCTGAGCTACAAACGCCGGATTCAGACGGTATTTCCCCCGCGTTCACAACCCGCTGGAGCGATCTACCCATTGTCCGATAAAGTCGTCTCCGCTTGGCAGAAAACCGTTGGATGGACAAGAAGGAAAAGACAGGAATACTGGGCGATACAGGATTCGAACCTGTGACCTTACGGGTGTGATCCGTACGCTCTAACCAGCTGAGCTAATCGCCCGGTCACCTAAGCCAGTAAAACAGACAGCTTCCGGATTGTCAAGCCCGTTTTCCCGCATGGGGGCATAATCCATAAATCTTTTAGAGAAAAAGAGATAAGATTACATTGAAAGCCCGCTGAAATTCGGTTTTCTTCCCTCCTGTCAGGTCAAAAAAATTTTTTCGTCTGTTCCGATAAAACAACGTTCCTCTTCTGAAAATCCAGATTCTTCAAGCCAAATCGGGTGCAATAGAAACGTCTTCGGCATCCGGAGCGGTTTTTCTGCTATAATACGGATGATGGCTTTGGGGGAAAAAGAAGAGATAGAAAAAAAGTACCGGCCCAGCAACAAGCCAAACCGCTGGCTTCGGGGAAACCAACAAGGACCGTTTTGGGGGTGAACCATGTTCGAATCCAATTTTGAGAAAAAGTTTCAGGAATTGCTCAACGACACAGACTTGCCGCTGCCGCAGAAGGAAAAACTCTTTTTGCTGGCCCGCCGAAGCCGGGAGAATCATCAGAAACTCCAGGCTCAGTTCAACAATCTCCAGCAGTCGCTGGATTATCTGCGGCTGGGCATCAAGTACCTGATTTTTGATTTAGAGGCAACCCGGCGGGAAAACCAGGCCCTTCGGGAAAAATTGAATCAGGAAATGGAATGAATCTTTGTCAGTTTGAAGAAAATTGATAAGGAATCAATCTATGAAAAAACGTCTCAGCTGGCTCTTTCTCGGTTTGGCAAACAGTCTTGTCCTCGGCATCCCGTCCGGCATATCGGCAGCGCCGTCAGCGGCTACAATGCTGCTGCTGAGCACGGGAGCGGTGCTTTTCGGCCTGCTGAAAAAATAGTCCTCTTCCTCTCTCCACCTTAATTGGATGGAAAGCGCGGCAGGGAGCTGCAACGGCTCCCTGCCTTCTTTTTTGAAATCAAAAAGGGACGGCCTGACGAACAATCAGGACATCCCTTTGAAAGGAGGAGATGTTCAGAACATTGAAAAGCGTTTGTTACCGAATATGGTCCGCTACGGCCTTCAGAAGGGTCTCCGGCTTAATCGGCTTTTCCAACACTTCCTTGACAGGCAGCCACGTCTGATCGGGCTCAAAGCTGAACGGCAGATTCATTTCCCGCCGCACTCCCGTCACCATCACAACCGGTGTACCTTTCACTCCCTCCAATTCATTGAGTTTGCGGGCCACATTGAACCCCTCATCCTTGGTCGTCATCATCACATCCAGAATAATCAGGTTGGGTTTTTCCTTTTTAGCGGCTTCGACCCCGTCCTTTCCGTTTGCGGCCGAAACCACCTCATATCCGCGGGCTTCCAGCAGATTTTCAACGCTTTCCACAAAATCCGCATCATCATCGATAATCAGTACTTTTTTCGCCATGTGCAGTCTCCCTTTTTCAACGGTTTTCTCAAGGTTTCCCACGTCGAGTTTCCGCCCCGACAGCCGATTTTTCCTCTGCGGCGGCCTTGCGATACTGGTTAATTATATCAACTGTTTTTTTACTATCCAGTTGTCCGTAAATCTTTTCGTCAATCATCATCACCGGTGCTATGCCGCAGGCTCCAAGGCATCTCGCCTCCTGAAGGGTAAACAAGCCGTCCGATGTCGTTTTCCCGACTTCAACTCCCAGTTCTTTTTTCAAAGTTTCCAGAACGGAAGCGGCGCCTTTTACATAACAAGCCGTCCCCATGCAGACACTGACTACGTGCCGCCCGATTGGCTCCAGATTAAAGTAATGATAAAAGGTTGCTACCCCCCAAATATGAGCCGTAGGGATCTCGAGTGTCTGTGCCACCTCGTCCATCATCTCGCGGGGCAGATAGCCGAAAACATCCTGAACCTTATGCAGAATCCCAATCAGGTGAGATTCCGGATGAGCATCATTTCGAGCCGCCAGCATGGCTTCCCGAATCGCCTGAAGTTTTTCCGTCTGATTCTGAGTCATTTTGAATCTCCCGACAAGGTGCGTTCATTTCGTGGAATAATCCCAACCGGCGTCTTGGCTTTATAGTGGGTATGCAGATACTGATGAGACACCGGACTGAGCGGACTCTGGAGAAACTCCTTATACAGTTTCTGGACATCCGGGTTGTCATGGCTTCGCCGAATGGTCTTGGCCTTATCCAGGTCATAAAGGGCCTGCGCCCTTTTCCGCAGATTTTCATCATCCAGGGGGATAGAATTAATCTGGGCATAGGGTTGGCCTCCGCCGCCGACACAGCCGCCCGGACAGCCCATAATCTCGATGAAGTGATACCGAGACGGGTCTTGCCGGACTCGCTCCAGAAGCCGGCAGGCATTGCCCAGTCCATGGGCAACGGCCACCCGGATCTCTTTGCCGTCCATGGTAATGCTTCCCTCCTTAATGCCCTTGAGCCCCCGAACGGCCTCTACCTCAATATCTACAAGGGTCTCGCCGGTATACAGTTCATAGGCCGTTCGAATGGCGGCTTCCATAACCCCGCCGGTAGCCCCGAAAATGGCCCCGGCACCGCTGGAAATTCCGAGCGGATGGTCCGGCTCCTCGGGCTGAATATTGACCAAATCAATCCCGGCGGACTTAATCATCCAGGCGGCCTCACGGGTCGTTACGACAATGTCAACCCCCCGCATCCCGTCAAACATCAGTTCGGGCCGGGCGGCCTCATATTTCTTGGCCGTGCAGCACATCACGGCTACACTGAGAATTTTGCGAGGGTCAATCTTTTTCTTCTTGGCAAAATAGGTTTTGGTTATCGCCCCCTGCATTGACATCGGAGACTTGCAGGTGGAAACATTCGGAATGAGGTCCGGATAAAACTGTTCCAGACACTTCATCCAGGCACTGGAGCAGGAAGTAATCATCGGCAGAACGCCGCCACTCTGAAGCCGCTCCAGAAACTCGCTGGCCTCTTCCATAATCGTCAAATCCGCCGAAAACTGGGTGTCAAACACATAGTCGAAACCAAGTTTGCGAAGGGATGCAATCAGCTGCCCTTCCATATTCAGACCGGGCTCCAGTCCAAAGGCCTCTCCGATGGCCGCCCGCACAGACGGGGCAAACTGAACCACCTTCACCAGATTCGGATCGTTGAGTTTTTCAAAAAGCTCCTGGGTATAATTCTTTTCCAGAAACGCTGCTGTTGGACAAACGTTAATGCACTGGCCGCAGGCCGTGCAGACGCTTTCGCCCATCGGCATATTGTAGGCGGGCATTACCACCGTATGAAAGCCGCGGTGGGCCTGCGTAAGATTGTGGACCTGCTGAATCTCCGAACACATTCGCACGCAGCGCCCGCACAAAATGCATTTCTCGGGGTCCCGTATGACAGCTTCACTGGACAGGTCTTTTTCATAGCGTTTGCGTTCACCCTCAAAATGCCTGGCCCGGATCCCCATGGAAGCCGCCAGACGCTGGAGCTCACAGTTGCCGTCGCGTTCGCAGGTATGGCAGTCCTGCGGATGATTATCGAGAATCAACTCAATAATATCTCGTCGGGCTGTCCGCAGGGCTTGTGTATTCGTGCGGATTTTCATTCCGTCGCTGACAGGAAAGGCACAAGAGGCCACATAGTTCTTCATTCCTTCCACTTCCACGATACAAACCCGGCAAGCCCCTTCAATGGACAGCTTCGGATGATAGCACAGACGAGGGATATGAAAGCCGAGTTTGTCGGCCGCCTGCATAATCGTTTGGTTCGGCTCAACCTGATAGGGCTTATCGTTAATCGTAATCGTAATCAATCGGCTCATTGGATTCCTCACACTTTGGCAATGGCGTTAAACTTGCATGCATCGTAGCATTGTCCGCATTTGATGCAGAGATTTGGATTGATGCTGTGTTTTTCCTTTCGATTTCCGGATACGGCATTGACCGGACAGACCCGTTTGCAGGCACCGCAGCCGACACAATTGTCCTGTACTACAAAAGACAGGAGTGCGGTGCATTCGCGTGCACGGCATTTTTTCTGATGAATATGCTCTTCGTACTCCTCCCGAAAGTTTCGAATGGTGCTGAGCACCGGATTGGGGGCGGACTGCCCCAGTCCGCACAGCGAGGCCTTCTGAATCATTGTGCCCAGCCGCTCCAGTTTTTCGATATCCCCGGGTTTGCCCTGTCCGCGGGTGATTCGGGTCAGGATTTCGAGCATCCGTTTGGTTCCCTCCCGGCACGGGGTACATTTTCCGCAGGATTCATCCTGGGTGAACTCGACAAAGAACCGGGCCATTCGAACCATGCAGGAATCCTCATCAATCACAATCATCCCGCCGGAACCCATAATCGAACCGGCCTTTGCAAGGGATTCATAATCAATCTGTGTATCCAGATACTTTTCCGGGAGGCATCCGCCGCTCGGACCGCCCGTCTGGACGGCCTTGAATTTTTTGCCGTTGGGAATGCCGCCGCCGATTCCGAAAATGATATCCCGCAGCGTCGTCCCCATCGGAACTTCCACCAGTCCCGTATTGCGAACCTTGCCGGCCAGCGCAAAGACCTTGGTACCCTTACTGGTTGCCGTGCCGATGCGGCTGAACCAATCAGCCCCGTCAATAATAATCACCGGAATATTCGCCCAGGTTTCTACGTTGTTAATTAACGTCGGCTTGCCGAACAGACCGCTGACAGACGGATACGGGGGACGCGGACGCGGCATACCGCGAAAACCCTCAATCGAGTGAATCAGAGCCGTCTCTTCTCCGCAGACAAAGGCGCCGGCTCCCAGGCAAATCCGAATATCGAAGGAAAAGTCCGTTCCGAGAATTCGCTCGCCGAGAAATCCTTCCCGCCGGGCATCTTCAATCGCCTTTTTCAAACGCTGAACAGCCAGCGGATATTCAGCACGGATATAAATAATCCCCTGACGGGACCCGATTGCATAGCCGCCGATAATCATCCCTTCCAGCACCGTATGCGGGTCTCCTTCAATCGCGCTGCGGTCCATAAAGGCCCCGGGGTCACCTTCATCGGCGTTGCAAATGACATATTTCTCCGGGTCAGACTGTTTGGCGGTGTATTCCCACTTGAGTCCTGTAGGGAATCCCGCACCGCCGCGTCCGCGCAGGCCGCTTTTCTTGACCTCTTCAATCACCTGCTGGGGCGTCATTTCCGTGAGCACTTTTGCCAGGGCCTCGTACCCCCGCATCGCCAGATAATCATCAATCTTTTCCGGGTCAATGACGCCGCAGTTGCGCAGCGCAATCCGCATCTGACGGCCGAAAAACTCCGAATCCCCAAAGATCCGGAAAAACCGATTGTATAAATGGTCCTCCTGAATAATCAGACGAGAAACCGGCCGGCCGTTCACCAGATGCTCCTGAACAATCTCTGCGGCATCCTCAGGACGGAGATTGCCATACATAATATAACCCGGATTCACAATGAGGATGGGCCCTTTCGTGCACATCCCTAAGCAGCCGCTCAGATGAATTTGGACGTTCTGCTGAATCTGATGCCGCCGAAGTTCTTCCTCAAAAAGCTGACGGAACTCCCTCGCATGATTTTTCAGGCATCCGGAGCCGTCGCAAAAAGTCAGTTTATATTGCTTGTCTGCCACAACAGGTCCCTTTCCCTAAATCACCCATTCCTGAATTACTTCTCCCTTTTTCAGATGCCGCTCGATGATTTCGCGGGCTCGTTCAGGGGTTACCAGACCGTATTTGACGGGAATCTTTCCTTCCTCAACCACCTCTACCGTGGGCTCCAGATTGCATCGGCCTGCACAACCCTTCTGGCTCAGATATACATCGGTTAATCCTTTGGCGATTGCATCCTGAAAGACCGCCATCACTTCCTTGGAGCCGGCGGCGATTTCGCAGGTAGCCATCCCGACATAAACGCGCTTGGTGGACAGATACCCTTTGCTGATGATTCGATTGACCGCTTCGGCCCGTTTTTTTCTGATCAAATCCATCGGTGTAACCAAGGTTATTCCCTTTCAATCTGAAAAATAAACGCATTTCCTGCCGCCCGCGGTTCGACTCGAATCTGGCCGCCGTGGGCTTCGATAATCTGTTTGGTTATGTACAATCCAAGACCGGTTCCTTTGACCTTTTTCTTGTCCGGATTATCCAGACGGGAGAATTTTTTGAAAAGCAGCGGCAATTCATTCGGCTGAATCGGCCGACCGTCGTTATAAACCTCCACCTCAACCCGTCCATCCAAAAGGCGAGCTGAAAGTTCAATTCGTCCCCCTTCTGCACCATATTTGGCGGCATTGTTAATTAAATTGTTCGCGACAATCTGAAGGAGGTCCGGATCGGCATTGACCCGCAAAGCAGGGTCAATCCGGTTCACAACCGTCATTTGTTTGTCTTCAATCAGTTTGGAGAAAGTTTGTACGGATATATCCACAATATCTTTCCGAAGGCAAATCGGCTGTTTGTTGATTTCCAGTTTTTCCCGCTCTATTCGGCTTAAGTTCAGGAACTTCTTGACCGTGGCATCGAGATAATCCAGATTTCGGCAGATCGAATCAATGGCTCGCTTCTGCTTAAAATTCAGCATCCCCAGAAGGCCATCCCTCAGCGAATAGGCGTTAATGACCGCGGAAGCCAGCATTCCTTTTAATTCGTGGGCCACAAAACCGATTAAATCCAGATAACTTTTGTTCAGTTCCGCCAGCTTTTCATTGCTGATTTTCAAAGACAGTTCCCGGTGCCTCAGCTGGGCACTCATTTCATTGAAGGACTTGGCCAGCTGGTCAAGCTCTTCGACAGAAGTCTGGGCCGGCACTTCGTGTCCCCATTCTCCTTTGGCCAATTTGCGAGTTGCCTCCAGCAGCAAAGTAATCGGGTGCAGGATGGACCCTGTCAGAACAAAAGCCACAATGCCCGCCAGCAGAAGAGCGGCTGCAGCCGCCAGCAAAAACAGCACCAAAATCTTGGCGGCAATATCGGTCAGCTGCTCCTCCAGAATTCCGACATACAGAATTCCAATAATGTTCCCATCAATATCGCGAATCGGTTCATAGGCGGAACGGTACCAGTTCCCCACAACTTCCGCTCGATCATGCCAGCGTCTTCCTTCCCGAATGACGCTGTCATAAACAGCCTGCGAAACGTGCGTACCAACGGCACGTCGGCCCTCTTTGTCCAAAACGTTCGTGGCAATCCGAATGCCGTCCTGAAAAATGGTTACAGTCCCCACCGGTTTGCCGCGATATTGTTCCTCCCCGAAAACAAGGAGCCGAAGTTTATCCACAAATATATAATCCTGATTCACCAGACGTCCGCCGTAAATCACAGATTCGATTTGGCCATCCGGCCCTAAAAGGGGCAAGGCATATTCCTTGACGATTCCGCCTTCTGTAAACTCCTCTTTTGATGAACCTTTAATCGGAATCCGCGCTCGTTGCCGAACCGCCTCAGGCATTCGGGCTAATTCTTCCGGCCCAGCCAATCTTGTCCCCCCCATGGGGACTCTGCTCTCAAAAACTTTCTGGACAATTCGGCTCGCAGCGATTCGGGCGTTATCCGATGACAAGCGGAAAAGATAATCAAGATCAAGACTTTTTCGCAAAGTCTCAAGGTCTTGATTGTAGGAAACCAGTTTCATCCGAGTCCCGATATTTTCTATTTCGCTCGCATAAAACAGACGGGCACTGTCCAAATAATGATTGACCTGTTTTTGTGTTCGCTCAAAAAGCTGCTGCTGAATCACCCAATATCCAAGACAAAATACGCTGACCGCCAAGACGAGATTGACCGTCAGAAAAGAGAACAGCAGGCGATTTTTGAGGGTTTTGATTTTCATTCAATCTGTCCGGTTTTCTGCATCGCATTGACAAAGTAAATCAGGTTTTCCAGCTCGACTTCGAGATTAATATTGTTAATAATTACTTTCTCAGCTCCCCGTAGCTGAATCGGCGCGAAATTCAGAATCCCCATAATTCCGGAACGAATCATTAGTTCAGAAACGTGATGAGCCGCCACATCCGGCACGGCAAGAATCGCCACACGAATCGAGTTTTTCTTCACGTAGTCCGCAAACTCTTCCAAGGGCAGGATGGGCGGATCAGAATCCCGGTGAATTTTCTCCGGGTCAATATCAAAAGCGGCGGCTATCTTAATCCCCCCTGACTCGAATCCCTTGTATCGCATCAGGGCGGTTCCGATATTGCCGGCCCCCACCAAAACCACCCGCTGGAGTTCATTTTTGCCGAGAATTTCAAGAATCTTGGAAATCAGCTCATCCACACTGTAGCCGCCTCGACGATTCCCCGTGATTCCAAAAAGCGAAAAGTCCTTCCGCACCTGGGAAGAAGTCACGCCGGCCGCATCCGCCAGGTTGCCTGAAAAAACTTTTACAAACCCTAAGGCCTTCAGCCGCTGGAGGGCGCTTTTGTATCGCGACAACCTAATTATACATTTTCTGTTCACCATTAACTTCCCCTTTTCCTTTTTTATTTTCCTTCTAATGCCTTTTTATGATTCTTTGTATCCCATTATTTAAAACAAATATAAAATGACCTCAAAAAATGTCAAGGGTTTTTGCTATTTTAATCACAATATTTTTGAATTTTTCACATTTAGAGATAATATATGGTTCTAAAGAGACTTATAAATCACAAGGGATTCCAAAAATGACCGGTTTTTTGAATAAGCTCATCAGCAGGAAGGATTGAAGATGTTCCGGAGGGATAAATAAAAATATTATCTCCTTTTGAGTTATTCCATCTATCTAAAACCGGCTCGAGAAGTTTCCAGGCAAGGAGAATAGAATCATGCCGCGTAAAGAGTGTCTGGTCACCTACAAGACAATCTAAAAGAAGCTGCTGATAGGCCTCGGGCATCCGGAATCCGAAGATTTGCCGATAATCTACGGCCATCTCGAGGGTTGCAAGAGACAACTTCGCTCCGGGCCTTTTGGCCTGCAATTGCAGAAAAATCCCCTCTTCCGGCTGAATCTGAAAACGGAGACTATTGGCAGGCAGTATCTCTCGCTGAAACTGCGGAAAAAGAGTATGGGGAACAGACTTGAAACAGACAACAACCTCCGTCAACTTTCGCGGAAGACGCTTGCCCGTGCGCAAATAAAAAGGAACCCCGTTCCAACGCCAATTCTCTATCAGGATTCGAGCCGCCGCAAACGTCTCCGTTATGGAGTCCGGCCGGATGCCTTTCTCCTGCCGATACCCACAGACAGCTTTGCCGTCAACTTCTCCGGGGCCGTATTGAGCTCGGACCACAGAAGGATTCAGAGGGTCCGCAGATAAAGGAGCAATTGAGCGCAACACCTTGGCCTTTTCATCCCGAACGGCCTCGGCACTCAGCGAACTGGGGGGTTCCATCGCAACCAGAGACAAAATCTGGAGCATGTGGTTTTGAAACATATCCCGCAGGGCTCCCGTCTGGTCATAATAGCCCCCTCGATGCTCTACACCAATAGACTCGGCGATTGTAATCTGGACATGATCGATATAATTGCGGTTCCAAATGGGTTCAAACAGACTGTTGGCAAACCGAAAGACCAGGATATTCTGGACCGTGTCTTTGCCGAGATAATGATCCAGCCGATAGATTTGCGATTCATGAAAACAGCGATGCAGAACCCGCTCCAGCTCCGCTGCGGAGGCCGAATCTGTTCCAAACGGCTTCTCCAGAACCAGTCGTACCTGCTGAAAGCGTCCTGTAGAGGCCGGACAGGCCAGTTTGCTTTCCGCCAGCCGTTCAACGATTGGCTTCACCACCGTCGGCGGCACAGCCAGATAAAACAAACGCACCCCCTCGATATTGTAGCGGCCGTCCAGGTCTGTCATACGCTGCTGAAGTGTTTCATAAAGGTCTTTGGACTGATAATCCCCCGCTGCATAAAAACACCGTTCCAGAAAAGCCGCTTTTGAAGAAACCTTCCCGGCTGTTTCCGATGGGAGATTTTTCTCAATCTCCGCCCGAAACGACTCATCGGTCATCGGCGTCCGTCCGCAGCCGAGCAGATAGAAGGACTGACTCAACAGACCGGAGGAAAAAAGGGCATACAGACTCGGATACAGTTTCCGATGGGCCAGGTCTCCGGAGGCCCCAAAGACAACAACGGAGGAAGGACCGGCAGCGGTTTCCACGCAGAAAATCGGGCCGCTTTCCTGTAGTCTGGGAACAATTTTTTTCATTCGCCGCTTTCCCCGGCCGTTTCAAAGAAAAAAAAGCCCCAAGAACATTTCTTAGGGCTTTTCTCAATACCCTGTCATCATCGAACTTCTTCAAATTCCTCTTTTCCGGCACCGCATTCCGGGCAAACCCAGTCCTCCGGCAGGTCTTCGAAAGCCGTGCCGGGTTGGACCCCGTTTTCCGGGTCTCCCTTTTTCGGGTCATAAATATACCCGCACATCAGACAGCGATACTTTTTCATCGTAAACATCCTTTCGAATCAAAAAACCGTTTTACTCAAAGAGAACCTGTACCAGGTCCTCCGGTTCCAAACGATACGAAGCCCCCTTTCCTTCAAAAAAGCCGTGGGCCTCAATCAGGTGGATATTCAAATCCGACCAGACAATCTCGCGTCCCGTATCGAGACGTCGGCAGACGGTCAGCCGCTTGGGAAAACGGCCCGGATGCGGCCACGGACAAATCAGCCCCCCCTTCCACTCCTCACAGCGGACTTCGAATTTTCCCTCCAGCTGAACGGAATTGCCCAAAGCGGCAGATGCGGCTTCCGTCAGCTTCCGCATTCGCTCGGCAATCTGGGCCGCTGTTTTACCCAGCCGCTCCAGACAGGCGGCATCCTCCCGAATCACTTCCTCCGGCGTGCGCGGGTCATCCCCCATAAACCCGCCGGCGACGAGCTTGGAGCTTCGGAGCAGTTTTTCCAATCGAATGTCCGAAGGCGAACGTTTCATACCGCTTCTCTATGCAAATTTATCATAATAAATCTTCTCGTCGGGGATTCCCATTTGCCGAAGAACCCGAATGGCCGCCTCAATCATCCCGGGGCCGCCGCACAAATACCCCTCCCAGCCGTCCAGCCGTTCGAAAGTGCGCTGAACTGCTTCGGTCACCAGCCCGGTCTGGCCGGACCAGCGGCTTTCGGGAGCCGGCTCGGCCACGACCGGCACAAAGCGAAAATTCAGCAGGGTCTGTTCAAATGCCTTCATTTCATCCAGCAGACACAAATCCTCCGTGCGGTTTCCGCCGAAAAAGAAAACCGTCTGACGGCCGTCATTGGCATGTTTCATCTGCCAGAGGATGGAAACAAACGGGGCGATGCCGCTGCCGCCGGCGATAAACAGTTTCGGCGTCTGCGTATCCCGAAGATAAAAATTGCCGAAAGGCCCGGTGAACGAAACAGGATCCCCTTGGCGAAGATAGTCAAAGCACCAGGTGGTGCAGATGCCTTTCGGGACACGACGAATAATCAAATCAATCCGTCGATTCTCGAGCGGATCGGAGGCGATGGAATACGCCCGCATCACTTCCTCCCGGCTGCCCTTATAGGGCGGACAGCGAAGCTGAACATATTGTCCGGCCGTAAACGAAATCGTCTCCGGTTCGGTCAGTTCAAAGGTAAACCGCTTCATATCATAGGTCAGGTCTTCAATGCGGCTGCATCGGGCCTGATACTGCCGCACCCGGAAAAGCTCCTCCGGAATCTCAATCGCCAGCGGCCCGCGCACTTTGACCTGGCAAGAAAGCCGGACACCGGCCTGCTGCTCCTGTTTGGTCAAAAGCGGCGTTTCCGTCGGCAGCAGCGGCCCCCCGCCTTCGAGAACCTTTACTTTGCATACACCGCAGGTGCCCCGTCCGCCGCAGGCGCTTGGAATAAAAATCTTCTTTTCCTGCAGAGAGGACAAAAGAGATTTTCCGCCCTGAACCGTCTCTTTGCGGGAACCGTTGATGGTCACTTCACAGGGACCGTAGTTTAAAATCAGTCCCTCACAAAGAACCAGAACCAGCGTCAAAAACGCCGCCGCTGAGCTGACAGCCAGAACATCTCGGATAATCTCAAGCACCATCAGGACAGCACCCCCGTAAAGCCGATAAAAGCCAGCGCCATCAGGCCGGCGATAATCAGAGTAATACCCGGTCCCTGAAGCCCCGCCGGTACACGGGACTCATTAAACCGCTGGCGAATCCCCGCCATGGCCAGGATGGCCAGAAGCCAGCCCAGCCCGCTGCCGAAACCGTATCCAATCGTCACAATCAGGGAATACTCGCGGATGACCATAAAGAGCGAGGCACCCAGAATCGCACAGTTGACCGTAATCAGCGGCAGAAAGATGCCCAGATTCTGATAGAGCCGCGGCGAGAACCGGTCCAGAATCATCTCAACCACCTGCACAAACGCCGCAATGATGATAATAAACAGAATAAACCGGAAAAACTCCAGCCGCAGCGGAACCAGAATCCAGTGATAGGCCATCCAGTTCAGCAGACAGGTAAATGTCATCACAAAGACGACCGCCCCGCCCAGCCCGGCGGCCGTACGCACTTCGCGAGATACGGACGTAAACGGGCACATCCCCAAAAACGTTGTCAGCAGGATGTTGTTGGTAAAGACAGCGGCAAAACAAACCACAACCGCCTGCCAGAGTTCTGCGCCGAGTGCATTCATTGTTTGACCTCCCTGGGCCGAATCGACCGGCAGGCCCAAATAACACAAGCCAGCACAAAAAACCCGCCCGGCGGCATCACCATAATAATCCATTTATCCCAATGTGTGGAAAAATACGGCAGCGGCCAGCCGCAGAAGGTCCCCATCCCCAGCCCTTCCCGAATGACCGCAATCACGAGCAGCACAGCAGAATACCCCAATCCATTAAAAAAGCCGTCCCAGAAAGCCGCACCCGGCGGATTCGAACCGGCAAAGGCCTCGCAGCGGCCCATCACGATGCAGTTGGTGATAATCAGCCCTACATACGGGCCCAGACTGCGGCTCATATCCGGCCAATAGGCCTTCAGAACCACATCCACTATAATCACATAAAAGGCGATAATCAGCGTCTGCACCATCATCCGGATATTCCGGGGGGTCCAGCTGCGCAGCAGAGAAACCGTCCAGCAGCTTAAGGCCGTCACGAGCGTCAGAGCCGTGCACATCACAAACGTATTCAGCACCAGATTGGTAACGGCCAGCGTACTGCATATCCCCAGAATCTGGCGAAAGATGGGGTTATCTTTCCAGAGCCCGTCGCGAATGATTTCCTGCATGGGTTTGACAGACGCCGTCTTCACAATCGCCCCTCCCTGCGCATCATGTCCAGCCAGTCTTTCAGCTGCTCATTTAAAATCGCCTCCAGACGCACACAGGTTTGGGTGGCTCCGCTGATGGCGTGCACCTGTCCTTCCGATAAAACCGTCCCTTCCGGCTTCAGCTCCAGCGGCAGTCCCTCCGAGCGAAGCTGCAGCCCCTCGAACTGACGGCGGAAAAACGGTTCCACAATCCGGGCCCCCAAACCCGGCGTTTCATTGACTTCGTAAAAAGCCAGTCCCTGCAGCGTTCGACCATCCGCAGAAACGGCGGCAACTCCCTTGATAGGAGCCCAGAACCCTTTCCCTTCAAACGGCAGAGCAAAACCGGCAAGCACACCGTCTTTTTTATAAACCCAGGCCTTCCCATATTCCGGGCTCTGAGCGAAATGCCCCTCAAACAGCCGATTGACCTCTGCATCCGTGTTATAGGAAAAAGTTCCGAAAGCCGTCAACACCGCCTTTTCAAAAGCCAGACGCTCATTGGCCTGAACACGGGTTTGCGTCCCACGGGCAAATCCGATAATCAGCGTACTGAAGAACGCCGTAACCAGGAACATATAGCCGACTGCATAGAAAGAACGGGAATTCATACAGTCGCCTCCTGAACCGGTTTGCGGCGCTGCTGCCAGGCATTGACCGCCACATCCAGAATCGGAGCAAACATGTTTCCAAGCAAAATGGAAAACATCAGACCGCCGTTAAAAATCGAGAAGTTCCGAATTACCAGCGTGCAGGTGCCGATGAGAATCCCATAGATAATTTTGGCCGGTTCCGTACGCGGAGAAGTGACGGGGTCTGTCGCCATAAAAAAGGCACCCAGCAGGAACCCGCCTCCGAGGACGGCCATCATCGCCCCGGGCACCGGCTGAACACCCAGCTGGTAGAGAATTTCGTTCAGGACAGCATAAGAGCCGACTACAGAAAGGATGATAGTCCGGCTGGCTGTTTTGGTGACGAAAAGGTACATCCCCCCTATCAGAATCAGCAGGGCGCTGGTTGCGCCCGCCGAACCGCCGATTCGCCCGAAGAAAAACCTTTTGAATACCGTCCATTTGGAGACGGTCACGGTTTGTTTTTCGTCGATGAGAAAAGGAATATCCCCAGACGGTTCGGTCCAGGTTCCCAGCTGAATCCTGCCGGCTTTTTTATGAGCCATCGGGGTGGCACTCGTGACGGCCGATACGCCGTCCGGGCCGACAGCGGTTGACCATTGCAGCAAGGCCCCAAGCGGCCCCTGAGCCGGCGGCGACCAGACGCCTGTCATCGCCACGGGAAAGCAGATATAAACGAAACAGCGCCCGGCCATCGCTGGATTGAAAAAATTTCTTCCGAATCCTCCGAAAACCTCCTTACTGAAAATGACCGCAAAAGCTATCCCAACCGCCAGCACATGCCAGCCCACAGTCGGCGGCATAATGAGTACAAACAGAATAGCCGTCACGAACACGGCCTCGCTGACCGGCTCATTTCGGCGGCGGCAGAAAAGCCATTCGAGGAAAAACCCCCACACGCAGCAGAAGGCCGCCATTGCGACGATTCGAAAACCGAAATAATACCAGCCGCCCAGCAGACAGGGCACCAGCGCCAGCAGCACTTTTCGCATCACCGGCTGCTTGCGGAGCCAAGACTGTCGGGCCTGCGGGGTCATTGGAATGTCCTGCCTCCCTGCCGCTTTCTGTTGAACAGATTACGCCCTGCTACAACGACTGGAGCTTGGCCCCAAGCGCAGTTACGTGAGACATCTCTTCAACGATGATTTTTTCAATCTTATCTTTGCCGGATTTTGACGGCACCAGACCCCGGATGCCGACATAAAAAGCAATGGAATCCTTTTCAGCATTAATGGCGATTCTCAGCAGCTCCGCCATTGACTCTTTGCCGGTCAGTTTTTCCATCGGGCCGGCCTTGCCTTCCGTGCCATGGAAATCCGCCATCGTTTTTAGATACTGGGCCGCCTCACCGTCCGGATCATAAACGGTTGCTCCTTTTTCCGTAGGAGCCAAATCTTTTCGCATCAAAGCAAAAGTCTTTTCATGTCCCTCTTCCATCGCCGACAAATCCAGCAGCATTTTTTTTAGGTCGGTCTTGGCGGCCTTGCCGGCTGCTTCCCGATAAAACCGAGCCGCATTGCTCTCAATTCGCTCTGCAATTTCAAAAATCTCATCCGCATTAAAAGTGATGGCCATAATTTTAGTCTCCCGCACCACGCTGTCCCATTTCCTTATCAAGCATATACAAACCGCCTTTGCTGTCCTGAATCATTTTGATTTTTGACAAAATGAGTTCCGCAGCGGCTTCTTCTTCCACCTGTTCATTAACAAACCACTGGAGAAACACGCCGGCGGCATAATCCTTTTCCTGGGCGGCTGTTTCGACCAGTTTATGAATCAAAGCGGTCACGTGCCGTTCATGCTTGAGAACCTCTTCAAACATCTTTGCCGGAGATTCCCACTCGGCCGGCGGAGCGGCAATGGCCCCTAATTTGACCCGGCCGCCTCGCTCCACAATGTGATGGTAAAACTTTACGGCATGGTTCATCTCTTCCTGGGCCTGGGCCCGCATCCAGTGAGCAAAGCCGGGCAGCTGCATCTCCTCCAGGGCGGCTGACATAGACCAGTACAGATAAGCCGAATAGGTTTCCGCAGCCAGCTGGTCATTGAAGGCCTTTTCGATAACTTTAGAAATCATAACAATCTCCCCTTTCCCTTCTTTTCGGTTTCAACAAACCGCTTTTATCCGTTAGTATTTTACAGCACTCCATTTCTTTTGCAATCTGTAGTTTTTCTTTTTGGATTATTGGCAAAGACCCGCCTGTCGGTGACGATTCAAAATAGTCTCCGCCAACTCATCCAGTGCAGTAAAGACGGCTTCGGTCGGATACCCTTTGGCAATGACCGGCGGCAGCATTTCCGCCTTCAGCCCGCTCAGGAGCGAGGTCATCTGTTCCGGCATTTTGCCGCCCCAGCCGTATGAGCCGATTAACCCGACAAACCGGGTTTTCGGCCGCAGGGCATTGACCAGCATCGCCGCATAGGCCGCATTCGGATGAGGCCCCGTCAAAACCGTGGGCGTTGCCAAAACTACTGTGGCTGCGTCAACCAGAGAGATCGCCAGTTTACCGACATCTCCGCCGGTAATATTGAACAGCTGCACACGGATATTTCTGGATGCCAGGGCCTCCGTAAAATACTCCGCCATCCGACGGGTGCTGTCGTGCATAGACACAAACGCAACCACCACCTCATTCTTGACATCATCGCTGATCCAGTCGCGGTAAGCATCCATAATAAAGGACGGCCTGGGATAAACCGGTCCGTGGCTGGGAGCAATCAGACGAATGTCGAGGGATTCAATCTTCTTCAGATTGCCCCGAATAGCCGAACGGAACGGCATCATAATCTCTGCATAGTAGCGTTTGGCCGCCTCATAAACCGTTGGTTCATCCTCCACAAAAAGCCGGCTGGTCGCCTGATGCGACCCAAAAAAGTCGCAGCTGAACAAAATCCGGTCTTCCGGCAGCCAGGTACACATTGTTTCCGGCCAGTGCACCCACGGCGTATAGATAAACCGAAGAGTCTTATCACCCAAAGACAGTTCCTGACCGTCTTCAACGGTGATAAACTGCTCTTCTTCCAGCCGCAGGTGCTCCATCAGCATCGATTTGCACTTCGGATTGGTCACCACTTTGGCTTCCGGATACATCAACAGCACATCGGGAATGCTGCCGGAATGGTCCTGTTCGGCGTGATGGCTGACGATGTAATCCAGCTTTTCAATCCCTGTCTGAACCAAATGGTCAATCAGTTCAGAGGTTTTAGCCGGATCAACTGTATCCAGCAAAGCCGTCTTCTGATTGCCTTTAATCAGATAGGCATTGTAGCTGGTTCCATCCGGCAGCGGAATCAATTCATCAAAAAGCCGTCGGTCCCAATGCTGGACCCCCACAGCATATACACGTTCAGCCAGCGTGTTCATCGGATTTCTCCTGAAAAGCAAAACATAAAACATCTTATCGCATCATTGACAAAGCATTCAGCACTGCATCATAATCCGGCTCAGTCGCCACTTCAGGCACCAGCTGGATATAGACGACTTTGCCGTTTTTATCAACAATCATAACAGAACGAGCCAGCAGGTGCAGCTCTTTTATCAGCAAACCAGTCGCCTTGGCAAAAGCCGCCTCTTTGTAATCGGAGGCCACTCGTACATGCTCTGCACCGGCGGCGCCGCACCATCGTTTCTGTGCAAACGGCAAATCCATACTCACCGTTAAGATAACAACTTTGTCCCCGAGCTTTTTGGCTTCCTCATTAAAACGCCGCGTCTGCAAATCGCACACACCGGTATCCAGAGATGGAACGGTAGAAAGAATCAGCGTCTTGCCCCGGAAATCCGACAAGTTCACCTCAGACAAGTCCGGAGCGGTTAAAACGGCATCCGGAAGCGTATCGTTTACTTTCAACTCTCTGCCGATTAGAGTCAGAGGGGTCCCTTTAAATGTGATGATTCCTTTTCGTTCCTTCATATCTGAGGTCCTTTCCGTTTTGCAGCCGAATCCAAAAACGACTGTCAGAATAAAGCCGAATAGAAACGTTTTTTTCATCATTTCCAAAATCCTTTCAGGAAGCCCGACCGATCTGGGGTCTCCTCGGCCGGCCGGAACTTTCCTGAAAGGCAAACCGTCCCCTCCGGCTTGGTTATTTCAACAATTAATAATTCACCGCTTCCAATTCAAAAAAGGCCTGCGGATGAGCACAAGCCGGACAGGTTCCCGGGGCTTCAAGCCCTTCGTGGACGTATCCGCAGTTCCTGCATACCCAGCGCTGCGGCTGGGACCGCTTGAATACCTTTCCTTCTTTAATATTTGCCTGTAAAGCCAGATATCGATCGCGATGTCTGGCCTCTGCCACCGCTATCCTGCGGAACACGCCGGCAATTTCCTTAAACCCTTCCTGTTCGGCCGTTTTGGCAAATTCCGGATACATAACAGTTGTCTCGTAGTTTTCCCCATGTGCCGCTTCTGCCAGATTTTGTTCCGTTGTCCCAATCACACCGGCCGGAAAAGCTGCACAAATTTCAACCTCACCGCCTTCTAAAAATTTGAACAAACGTTTCGCATGCTCTTTCTCCTGCTCCGCTGTTTCTATGAAAATTGCGGCTATCTGCTCATACCCTTCCTTCTTGGCCTGACCGGCAAAATACGTGTACCGATTGCGGGCCTGAGATTCTCCGGCAAAGGCCGTCAGCAAATTCTTCTCCGTCTTGGTTCCTTTTACTGACATACTGGATTTCTCCCTTCTTTCAATTGTTCCTTTGATTCTGAACAGCGTTTACAAATTCCCTCAAAATAGACGCTTTTGCGTAAAACCGTAAATTGCTCTTTCAAATGCGGAGGCACCTCAATGCTTTTATAGGGCTCGTAATTGAAATCAATCACAGCTCCGCATTGGAGACAGCGAAAATGCTGATGGTCTTCTAATCCGCCGTCATAACGCTTCGGCTGACCGGTCCCTTCCACCAGAAAAGCCGCCCCGATTTGGAGCAGAGTATTGAGTGTCCGGTTGACCGTGTCCAGAGAGATGCTCGGCATCTCCCGTCGAACCTGCTGATAGACCTCTTCCGCCGTCGGGTGGTCCTTGGACTCCAGCAAAACCTTGAAGACCCTCAAACGCTGCGGGGTGATTTTTAACCCTTTAGACCGGCAGAGGGTTTCGAACTCTTTCATCCTTTCTTCTATTGTTTTCGCTGAATTAGACATCAATTTTAATTTTTTTACTAATTAGTATATGTTCTTATTTAGTTTTTGTTCTTATGCACGTTAGATTTTTGTTAAAAAATAAAAAAAGAGCACATTCTCTAAAGAGACTTAAACTGGATATCAACGCAAGTCCCGTTTATCTCAGCGGTTGCGTAAAGCCCATTCTTAAATGGGCCGGGATTTACAAGAATTGTTCTGCCGATTTTATCCGTTGATACGGCTTCATGAATATGACCGGAAACAGCAAGAATCGGCTGAGTCTGTTCAATAAAGGTTCGTATAGCACGGCTTCCCGTATGCTGACCTCGTGCAAACTTATCTACAGATGTATTGAATGGGGGCTGATGGGAAACAAATACGAAGGGGCTGTTCGGCTTCAAAACGGATTTTATTGTTGGAAGACTCTTTAGAAATGGAGAATTGGGATACTCTTTTTCCCGATTAAATGCAGACGGCTCCGTTCCACTTATCCCTGCAAAGTTAAAATTCTGATGTTCTACAACTTTTCCGTCCAACAACGCCCCCCTCTCCTGCAGCAAATCTTCAACACCCGAAGGGTCACAATTCCCTAAAACCCCCAAGATGAGCGGACAATGCTTCTCCAGAATAGTGAGTATTTGCTCTGCTTTTTCTAATCCCCCGAAATTGGCGATATCTCCCGCCAAAAGCACTGCATCATATCCCCCCGCAATGGCTTCCAGTCCCTCAACCCTGTTATGCAAATCTGCCAACAATAAAAGTTTCACAGTAACCCCGCTCTTTTATTCAGGATTTTATCCTGCGGAGATGTCAGGGTCAAAATCTTTCTAATCTTTTGCTTCCTTGAAAAAACTTTCTGCGGATGTTAGATTTCCTTTTTCTTAAGCGTTCACGATTCCGGAAAGAAAAACAATATGATTGTTGTAATGAAACCAGGGGCATCAGAAGCCCATATTCAGCACGTCGTTAAATTAGTCCGAGAGTACGGGCTGAAAGAACATATTATTTACGGCACAGATCGTACCGTAATTGCCTGTCTGGGCGATAAACGGGCCGTGGACAAGGGAGCCATTGAAAATGCACCGATGGTGGAAAAGATTGTGCCGATTCTGGCCCCTTACAAAATGGCTTCTCTCGAAGTCAAAAAAGAACGCACCGTTATCTCCATTGGTCCAAAACAATTTCCTATCGGGGGAACAAAAATCGGCGTCATCGCCGGTCCCTGCGCTGTAGAAAGCCGCGAGCAGGTTCTTCAGACCGCCCGTCAGGCCGCCGCAGCCGGATGTATCGGCTTTCGCGGAGGCGCCTTCAAGCCCCGCACCAGCCCCTACAGCCACCAGGGGCTCGGCAAAAAGGGGCTGGAACTGCTTGCAGAAGCCAGACAGGAGACTGGATTGGCCATTGTAACCGAAGTGGTTGGTTTGGAACAAATCGAAGAGATTCTTCCGGTGGCCGATGTTCTGCAAATCGGTGCCCGCAATATGCAGCATTATCCGCTGCTGGAAGCGATTGGCCAAACGAAAAAACCGGTTTTGCTCAAACGAGGAATGAGCGCCACACTGGATGAGTTTCTTCTGGCCGCCGAGTATATTATCAATGCCGGCAATCCCAATGTGATTCTTTGTGAACGAGGTATCCGCACATTTGAAACCTATGTTCGCAACACACTGCCGCTGGCGATTATTCCCGCCCTGCGGGAGCGGACCCACCTGCCGATTGTCGTTGACCCTTCTCACGGTACAGGACATGCTTATATGGTTCCTTCTATGTGTTTAGCCGCCGTTGCCGCAGGTGCCGACGGTCTGCTTATCGAGTGTCATCCTGACCCTGAACATGCGCTCTCGGATGGAGCCCAATCGATCACACCGGAAGTGCTGACTCAACTGATGGTCCGACTCAGGAAAGTCGCTCAAGCCGTCGAGCGGGATTTATAGATTGTACTCCTTGATTTTTCGGTAAAGCGTGCGTTCTCCGATTTTCAGGATACGCGCCGCTTCAGCGCGATTATGTCCGGTCATTTCGAGCGTTCGCCGGATGTGTTCGCGTTCGACCTCCTCCAGTGATTTGCCCGCCATCTCCCTGAAAAACGAGTCGCCGCCTTCGGCAGCTCCGGCCGAAAAGGCATTCAAAACAATCGGCTCTTTCTCTTTTTTGTCCAACTCCACCAGACCTCCTTCATCTGTATATGAAGTCGGCGAAGGAGCTTCCAGCTGTTTGAGACGGGAAATCTCCGGCGGCAAATCCTGCAAATCCAGGATATCTTTCTCACACATCACAACCATTGTCCGCACGACATTTCTCAACTGACGGATATTCCCCGGCCAGGAATAAGCCATCAGCGCCCGCATAGCCGGTTCCGTAATCAGGTGAATATCCCGTCCGGTGTCTTCACACGCCTCCTTGAGAAAATACCCGAACAGTTCCGGGATGTCCTGCGGACGCTTTCGAAGAGGAGGAAGCGTAACAGCCGCCTCTTTGATGCGGAAATACAAATCCTGACGAAATTTTTTTTGCTCCACCAGTGCCGCCAGGTCATGATTGGTTGCACTGATCACCCGAACATCCACAACAATAGAATGGCTGGCTCCGACGGGACGAATGATTCCATCCTCGAGAACCCGCAGCAGCTTGGCCTGCATTGGCAAAGGCATATCCCCGATTTCGTCCAGAAAAAGTGTTCCTCCATCGGCAATCTGGAAAAGTCCCTTTCTGTCGCCGGTGGCCCCCGTGAAAGCCCCTTTTACATGACCGAAAAGTTCACTTTCCAGAAGCGTCTCCGCCAGACCTGCACAATTGATTGGACAGAAAGGTCCGTCCTTACGACGCGAATTTTCGTGAAGAGCCCTCGCGGTCAGCTCCTTGCCTGTCCCGGATTCCCCTTCAATCAGCACACTCAAATCCGTCGGGGCAACGCGGCGAAGGATGCGATAGACACTCTGCATCAGAGGGCTCCGGCTGTGCACACCGGGGAAGACAAAATCATCAACTACTTTTGTCTGCAGGATACCGGGGACGGCCTGCTCGACCAGAGTCCGCAGCTGCTCCGGAGGCACCGGTTTGGCCAGATAATCCCAGGCCCCCCGCCGCATGGCCTGTTTGCAGGTCTCAATCGTAGGGGAAGAAGAGGTAATGACAACCGGAACAGCAGCACGACGGACCTTGACCGCTTCCAGAAGAACAAAACCATCCGTCCCCCCGTTGAGGTTCAAATCGCAAATCACCAAACAAAGCCCCTCATTTTGGAGAGCATCAAGGGCTTGGCGGGTTGTCTGTACCCAGAGGACCTGAATGGAATCCAAAAAGAGTCCCTCCAGCGCATCCGCATGCTGGCGCTCCTCATCGGCAACCAAAATAACCGGCTTTTTGCCCATCATGCATCCGGAAAAGACTACTCTTTTTCCTTTTTCCGCGTCGGTTTCTGTGCGGTTTTTTCGGACGCCGGAAGTTTTCCTTTCGGGGGTTGTACGGCAATCACCCGGACATTTCGAGCCTGAAGCCCCTTTGGGGTCCGGACCCAGTCATATTCCACAAGCTGGTCATGAACCAGACGCCGATATCCTTCCTGCAGAATAGCGGTATAATGGACAAATACATCCTGCCCGTCCGGTCCGAAAATAAATCCAAATCCCTTGACAGGATCAAACCATTTCACTGTCCCTGTCATCCTTGTCCCTCCCTCTGCGAACGCCAAGAGGTTTTTCCGTCATTTCGCCCACTCTGCCGCCGTGCTGGTCACAGGAGCATTTTCACCCCTTCCCGCTGCGGCAGGACTTCACCGAATTTATTTTTTCTCGCTGATTCCCTTCTCCTGCAGGACAGCTTTCCGGCTGAGCTTAAAACGCCCCTGCTCATCGATGGAAATCAGTTTTACATCAATGGTATCTCCGACCTTGCAGACATCCTGGACATTTTTGACATATCCGTCCGACAATTCGCTGATATGGCATAGTCCTTCCACACCCGGGGTAATTTCCACAAACACACCGAAATCCTTGGCGGCCACAACTTTGGCATTCCGGTAAATCCGCCCGACCTGCGGCGGCGTGGTCATCGCTTCAATGATATCCCGCGCGACCAAATGCCCGTCGCCGCCGACACAGCTGATGGAAATCGTCCCGTCTTCTTCAATTTCAATCAAAGAGCCCGTCTGCTCCTGAATGCTCTTGACCATCTTGCCGGAAGGACCAATCACTTTGCCGATGTATTCCGGGTCAATCTTGATGGTGATAATCTTCGGGGCATAAGGACTCAGAGCCGGACGCGGCTTCTCAATGGTCTGCTTCATAATTTCCAGAATCTGCAGACGTGCCTGGCGAGCCCGCTCCATCGCCGCCACCATAATCTCGTGAGGAAGTCCTTCGGCCTTGATATCCAGCTGAATGGCGGTAATTCCCGTATCCGTGCCGGCAATCTTAAAATCCATATCGCCGTAATGGTCTTCGTCCCCGATAATATCGGTCAGCAGTTCATACCGGCTTCCTTCCGTAACCAGCCCAATGGAGATGCCCGCCACCGGCTTCAGAATGGGAACGCCCGCATCCATCAGAGCCAGTGTGCCTCCGCAAACGGAGGCCATCGAACTGGAACCGTTGGACTCCGTAATGTCCGAAACGATTTTAATGGTATAGGGAAAATCTTCTTCTTTGGGGTTGACCTGCTCAAGGGCCTTCTCCGCCAGGGCACCATGTCCGATTTCACGACGGCTGGGACCGCGAACCGGACGCACTTCTCCTACACAAAACGGCGGGAAATTGTAATGCAGCATAAAACTCTGGGCATATTCCTCCGTCAGGCCGTCAATCGTCTGCTCATCCCGGCCTGTACCGAGCGTGCAGGTTACCAACGCCTGAGTCTCCCCGCGGGTAAAGAGCGCAGAACCGTGGGAACGGGGCAGAAGACCCACCTGACAGGAAATCGGACGCAGCTCCGTGAACCGGCGCCCGTCGGGACGTTTGCCTTCGAGAAGGAGTTTGCGAACCTCCGTCCGCTGGACCTTCTCGAGAATACGCTTTACGTCCCGAAGCGTCGCCCTGGGCTCAGCATTTTCAGGCACCACGTACTCCGCTACAATCTGCTCGGCAATCTGCTCAAGAGCCAGCTTTCGCTCACTCTTGCCGTGAATCTGGTAGGCCTGACGATAAGCCGCCGAGGTCTTTTCCGTAATCTCCGCTACAAGCTGCGGATCAAGCTCGGATGCTGTCATTTCCTTTTCCTGACCGCATCGGGCAGCCAGTTCATCAATCAGGTCGCAGACCTGTCGGACAACCTGATGCGCCTGGGCAATTGCATCCGCAGCCTGCTCTTCGGGAATCTGTTTGGCATCGACTTCGATCATATTGACGGCTTCGCGTCGGCCGGCCAAAACCAAATTAAAATCACTTTTTTCCCGTTCATCATACGTGGGGAAAAAGATGTATTTGCCGTCCACACGGCTCAGCCGGCAGGCCCCAACCGGACCCAAAAAAGGAATCTTGCTGATGGCCAGAGCGGCGCTGGAAGCAATCATTGCCAGGACATCAGGGTCATAAAGAGGGTCGGCACTGAGAACCGTTGCAATAATCTGAACCTCATTGAAATACCCGTCCGGAAAAAGAGGACGGATGGGTCGGTCAATCATCCGGGCGGTCAGGATTTCCTTCGTCGTAGGTCTTCCCTCTCTTTTGATGAATCCCCCCGGAAACCGGCCGGCGGCACTGTATTTTTCCCGATACTCCACATTCAAGGGGAAATAATCAATCTCCTCCGACCTCTGCTCTGCTGAGACAACGGTAGATAAAACCATTGTTTGACCGATTTGAGCAACGACTGCTCCATGAGCTTGGCGGGCGATTTGCCCGGTCTCCAGCGAGAGCATCTTCCCGCCAATCATTTTTTCGACTCGATGTATTGAGAACATTCGATTTATCCTAACAAATACCCTACTTTTTCTTGTCTATCTACAAACTCCACTTTCTCAAAAGGACAAAACAAATGTGCCCAAATGAGGTTATTCAAGGAATAGGGCTCTACTTTCGGAGCCCCAGACGGGAAATGATCGTGCGATATCGGTTGATATCCTTGTTCCGAATATATTTGAGCAAGGAAGACCGAGTTCCAACCATTTTCAAAAGCCCTCGTCGTGACGAGTGGTCTTTGGGATGATTTTTCAGGTGTTCAGTAAGTTCGTTAATCCGGCCTGTCAAAATGGCAATTTGCACTTCCGGCGAACCTGTGTCTTTCTCATTGGTTTTGTAATCTGAGATAATTTTTCCCTTCATTTCCTTTGTCAACATCTTTGTCTTTGCCTTTCCACACCGACACAGAGCCCCAATGGCTCCTTAAGTCTTTTCTTTTCCATATCTTACACACAATTTTTCTTTCTTCTCGATTCGCCATTATAGCAGATTGGCTACAATTATCAACCGTTTTTTCGCAAAGAGATAATTTTAGAGAGGAACTTCTATCCGTAAAAAGAGCTGCTATAATCAGGAATATGCTGATTCATTACTGGGATGGAAACAATACAAATGAATTGGGGGTAATGAGCCGTCAGGAGGTCCGGGCTTTCGACCGCTGGGCTATTGAACAAATGCATATCCCCCGAGCCGTCCTGATGGAAAATGCGGGTCGAGGTGCTGCAGAATGTCTGCTGAGAAACCTGCAGAAAAAACCGCCATCCCGTGTCGTAATTTTTTGCGGGTCGGGCAACAACGGCGGAGATGGTTTCGTTATCGCCCGTCATCTGGCCAATTCCGGCGTAAAAACCTCCGTAATTCTCTGCGGTCGTCCGGAACGGATAGGGACGGATGCAAAACTGCATCTGGAGATTATCGAGGCAATGGGACTTGAAATCCGCTCCCTTGAGCGGAATACCAGAATCCACAAGCAGGTGAAGGCGTTTACGGAAACAGCAGACTGGATAGTAGATGCGCTTCTGGGAACCGGTCTGGAAGGGACACTTAGTGAAGATACAGCCGAGCTGATAGCGGCTGTCAATGCCGCCGAAAAACCTATTCTGGCTGTGGACATCCCCTCCGGTCTGGACTGCGACGAGGGAATCCCGCTTCCTGTCTGCATTGAGGCAAAAGTAACCGTCACCTTTGCGGCCCTTAAACGCGGCTTTCTCCAATGCCCGGAAAGCAGACAAGCCACGGGGGATATTTACGTTGCCTCTATCGGAATCGAACCGGTTTTCTGGAAAAGCCGGCAAAAGTAATCGTTTGTTCCGATTCAGTTCTTTGAAGCCAGCGTTTCGTATCCGAGCAGATAATAAAACTGCTTGAGATTAAAAACAGGGACGGAAAGCAGTTCAGCTTTCTGAAGGACTGCATCGTACTGGGCCGCATGTGCCTGCGCCTCCTCATAACGCTGCTGTGCAGCCGGGTTCAGTTCCAGTTCGGCCTGAGTCGGTTTGGGAAGGCGACGCGGCGAGTCTCCCATAACGACGAAATCTGTATTGACCGTAATTTCATCCTCCAGCGTGCCCCCCCATCGCAAAATCATCTCTCGAATTCGCTCCGCTCCATCCGTTTCCGGAGTCCCGTCTCCGTTGATGTCAAATTCACCGGCTATATAGAAGCGATTGCTGGTCTTGGCGTCCCAAATCAGGTTTGCTACAATGTCATCCAGAACAATCGGATTTTTAACCGAAGAACGCAGGATACGAGCCGCCGAAACATTGGGGCTTACCTGAAAGACTTCAATCTCCGCCTTGCCTTGGCCGTCCTCCGGCAGCGGTGCATTGCGGTCATAGACTGCAAAAGTCAAACCGCGATAAACATGATCCTCCATTCCCACATTGAGGTAAAGAACGCCGTTTTGGAAATCAATCTGCAGGATTTTTGCATCGGGCTTGAAAGCCGCCGCCGCAACGTTGGGACGCGGCTTGATGCCTTCAATTTTCTCCATGGCGGTTCGGAGGGCGGTTTCGGTTTGCTGAAGCTTTTCCTGAAGTTCCGTAACTTCCAGCTGCTTTTGACGAAGCTTGGCCTGTTCTTCTTCCAGACGACTTCGCAGCGTCTGAATCTGCTGATCGGCCGTCATTTCAATCATCTTTTTGAGTTCATCATAGCGAGACTGGATTTCATTGGCATTCTGCTGATAAAGCAATGCTTCCTGACGAAGCTTTTCTTCCCGGATAAGGGCCTGCTGAGAGGCCATGGTAAAATCGTTCTGAAGCTGCTGATACTGCTGCCGAAGGGTCTCCATTTCCTGACGAGTCAAATCAAGAGTCTTCTTCAGATTGGCAATGGCCTGGAGCAAGGCAATTCCGTTCGGCCCGTACGCAGGGCTCAAATCCGCTCCCAAAGACTCCTGCAGTTCCGTAATTTTCATTGCAATCAGATTCAATTTGACGGTGGCCGGCGTATTTTCATCCGGTTCAATTCCGAGAATGGTTCGAACCAGCTGATTAAACAGAGCATTCATTGTACCCAGATAACTCTTGCCGGACTCCGATTTGCCGACAATCCGTCCGACAGCGTTCTGCTCAGCGGGTGTGGCAAATTTGGCCAAGTCGGCCCTGGCAGCTGCTTCAGCCCCTTGATATTCTTCGGCTTGCAGGTAAAAAATAACAGCCAGGGTGGCAGCAATCAGGAACAACACCACAAACGTTACCAAGGCGATTTTCATCGCATTGCTTTGTCCGGCTCGTACAGCCATGCCTAAGACTCCTTATCCAAATGTTTTTTACCGCCTCACCACCCCGTATGGGGGGAAGAAAGAAAAAAGATAATATCCCCGTTTCAGGACAATCTGTCAATAAAAAAGGGGGCAAAGCGGAGTTTTTCGGAACAGCAGACCTATTCATTGAAACTCAAAGGCAGGTATGGTATAGTACCGGCTCAATGAGAAAGAAAAAAGGACAACCATCGAATGTACACTCCGGGTCGCCGAAACCGGGCCAGCAGCGTCTTCAGCGCATCCTGGCGGCGGCGGGTATCGATTCCCGCCGGAAATGCGAGGCCCTGATTCTCGAAGGCGCCGTCACAGTCAATGGCCAGGTTGTCAACCAGATGCCCGCATTCGCCGACCCGGAAAAAGATGATATTCGCGTTTACGGACAGAGAATCCGTCAGCCGGAAAAATGCTATTATCTCCTCAATAAGCCCAAAAATGTCATCTGTACCAACTATGACCCGCTCGGACGCCGCCAGGCCGTCGATTTAATCCCCTGCAACAAACGGATTGTCTGTGTCGGACGGCTGGACGCTGACACAACGGGGGCCCTGCTGCTGACCAATGACACAGAACTGGTTAACCGGCTCACCCACCCAAGCTTCAAAGTCCCGAAAACGTACGAAGTGGAAGTAAACGGGAGAATGGAGAGCCAGCATATCGAGAAACTAAAGAAAGGGGTCTGGCTTGCGGAAGGAAAAACGGCGGGCGCAGCCGTCAAAGTGCTTCGTCGAACCAACTTCGAAACGACACTGGAAGTAACCATAAAACAAGGGCTCAATCGTCAAATTCGACGCTCCTTCGCACGGCTCGGTTTTAAGGTCAAATCCTTAAAACGCATAAAAATCGGCAATCTGAGCATCAAAGGCATTCCAATCGGCGGATATAAAGAGCTGACTATCGGACACATAAAGGGACTTTTGCGAAGCTGTTCCCAGGCCAAACCAACTTCGACTGCTCCCCAGTCAGAAAGTCAACCGGAAGCCATCGAACCCCCCGAAACAGAGATGAAAGAATAATACTCCATTTGCCTTTGGGAGAATTATTTCCTATCTTTTAAATAGCCCAGCGGGGGGATTTGCCGCATGATATGAACTTGTAATGGTGGTACAGATTTCTTCGTTCAAGAATTCCCCTGCCTCGTTACCTCGTTTCGCCTGGTCCGGGCCGGTTTGACCCATCGCCGGTCCGGATTTTTTATGAAGGCAATCCCAGCTTGGCCAGCACCTGACCAATCCGGTCAAAATTCATCTTGTTGCAGACATCACTGGCACCCGCAGCCAAAAGCAGCTCATTGGCTTCATCTTTTGCCGAGATTCCGATAATTGGGATTTCGTATCCTGATTTTCGAATGTATTTGACCAGTTCGCTGCCTTTGCAGTCCGCTAAATCGTAATCAACCATAACCACATCAAAGCCGCCTATGTCAAATTCATGCTGTGCATCCATCACCAGCGAACGAATCACCACTTCGTGTTCTTTCAGGAATGCACTCACTACGACATGAGCAAAGGTTTCATGGCTTTCTACCAGCAAGATTCGCATTGTTTGGGCCCCGCAGAACGAAATCCCTGACTGAAATAAGATTTAAAAGCTTTTTTCTAAATCCTCCAGAAGTTTTTCCCGCGTCTGCTTCCGGAAGAAAGCAACTTTCATATTTCCCCACTCTCGTTTGTCAATCATCTCGAGCTGACCATAAAGTTCAAGAACAACCGAACGCAAATGCGTTCGCAGAATGACAATGGCACCATCCTTGACCTGCAGATTGATTTGTCTCATCAGGTTGTAAACGTCACTGGCCATATCACAATTCCTGCTCATCTCATACGGCGGATCCACGAAGACCAAATCATACATTTCCTCCTGAACCGCCGCTCCGATTTTCAGTACGTTGTAGCAAATGGTGCGGGAGGATTTGAGAAAGCCGGCTTTTGCGATATTTCTATCCAGAATCTCCACAGTTCTGCGGTCTTTCTCTATAAAAGTCACCCACTTCGCCCCCCTGCTGAGGGCCTCTAATCCGAACGAGCCGGTCCCGCAGAAAAGGTCTGCTACTACGGCATCTGCGGGAAGGTCCCACTTCATCATAATATTGAAGATGGATTCCTTGACGCGGTCGGTGATGGGCCTGGTATTGTTTCCCACCGGAGAAAAAAGCCGCATTCCCCGTCGTGAACCTGCTATAATTCTCATCGAAAACCTCAATAGAAATAGGAAATACCAACTTCTATTGTAGCCGGTTTCAGTCCTTTGACAATAAAAAGGTGGAAAATGTCCGCCGCATCTTACGTACCATTGACAGAAATTCGAGAAATCCGGTATAATTTCATTTGAAATCTGACAAGGAGAGGCGGCTATGAAATTATTCGTCAGTTTGAGCGGAAGCAGCGTTAACGAACTGACATTTGACCGGGGTCCCATTTATGTCGGCCGCCAGAAAGGCAGTCAGGTTTTTCTGCCGGACCCGGCCGTTTCCCGTCAGCATGCCGTCTTTTACACAACGAAAGACGGAGCCTGGATTATTGAAGACCTCGGCTCAGCGAATAAAACCTTTTTGAACCGTGTTGCGATTCATAAGGCCGAAATTAAAACCGGAGATACCATCCAGATTGCCGACTTCGAAATCCGTGTTCAGTTGGATGAGGAGGGAAATCACGCGGCTGAGATTAGCGAAAAAGATGACACCCTCGTCGGCACCCAAATCCGAAAGGAGCTGCATACCGTCGAGCGAAATCTGGATGCGGCGGATGCTCCGCCGATTCGTTTTCCGGCCAAACGCGTCCGGCAGCTTACCGAAGTGATCGACCAAATCTGCCACGAACGGTCTTTGGGCAAACTGCACAAAATCCTTCAGGAAGTTCTGCTTCGACAGTTTTCGGGCCTGCACGTCTGGGTTGCCCTGCGCCGCGAACCCAGCGGGCCGATGGAGGCCGAAGGAGGCCGCAAAATCACTACGGAAGCCGTGCAGCGGGTTGATTTAGCCGTCCCCAACAGTCTGGAAGAGGCCCTCGAAAAACACAAATTTATGCTGATTCACCAGCTGCCGCGTCCGATTATCAATCGAGGAATCCGCTCCGTGCTGATTGCCCCGGTGATGTACCAAAAAGACTGCTTCGGAATTTTCTACATCGAAAACTCCACCGAGCATTCCCATTACAGTCTGATGGATTTGGACTATCTGGTGCTTTTGGCCCTTTATACCGGCATCCTGATTCAGCGTTTGCGGGAGACCTAAACGCGTTTACCCGTCTTACCGCCGCCGAGCGTATTTCCCCATCAATTGGGCCTGTCCGAGTATCCGGCCTTTCATGGCTTTTTCTAATTGAGCCCGTGAAGCACCGGCCGGCAGATCAAGGACGGTATTCAGTGCGTATAGCCGGAAAAAGTACCGGTGCGTTCCGCCGGGAGGTGCCGGGCCCCCATAGCCGATTCGGTCGAAGTCGTTCACTCCCTGCCGAGCTCCGTCGGCCAGCTGCTTTTGCATCGGCACATTCTCGGGCAGAGAGCCGGCATCTTGGGGAATATTCCAAATCAGCCAATGAACCCATGTGCCGACCGGGGCATCCGGGTCATCGCAAATCAAAGCAAGACTCTTAGTCGCCTGCGGCAGTCCCTCCCAAGTCAGCGGCGGCGAAATGTCCTCCCCGTCGGCTGTGTATTTCGGCGGAATCATCTGCCCGTCGGCAAAAGCAGGACTCGATAATTTGAACATGGCCTGTCCTCCTTTTTCGGACTGCTTTTTTTGCAAATTTCTTCGGCCTGTTTCCCTTGCTGTATAGAATCGATTATATTGTTCATACCCAAAGCCGGAAAGGAAAAAATCAATCGGTGCTGAAGTGAAAGGAAGACGAGGATGCCGCTCAATCCGAACAACGGACATGTCGTCATTGTGGGTCTTTTAACGGCGGTTTTTGGGGGTTCCTGTCAACAGCAGACCGTCCTGCCCCCTGCCTCCGGAACAGTAAAAGTTGTCCACAATGGAATTGAATGGACGAACGGACAATCCTTCACACGAATCCGTTTTTACGGAGACAACAAAGTTCGTGTGATAAAATGGGTAAAACCTGCGGTACCCGAACCCAACAGTTTGGTTGTCATTGCTTCCAACCCGGAGCGGGTAAAGCTGTCTCTGGCTGAAGATGCATACCAGTTTGTCCTTTGCTCGGATAAGCTCACAGTCCGCTTGTCTAAGGAAAACGGGACAATCGAATATCAGAATGCTGCCGGACAAACTCTGTTAAAGGAACAAGGCCCCCCTGCCATTCATCCGGTTGAGATTCCTTATGAAACAAACGTATTCAGTCTGGAACAGCGGTTTACCCTGCGTCCGGAGGAAGGGTTATACGGTCTCGGCCAGCATCAGGACGGGTATATGAACTATCGGGGCCGAACGGTAACACTGGTTCAATCCAACACGGAAGCCGCTATTCCGTTTTTGGTTTCCACCGGCGGCTGGGGCATTCTTTGGGACAACTACTCAAAAACCATTTTTTCCGACAGCATCGGCGGAATGTCCTTCCATTCCGAGGTCGGCCGCCAGATGGATTATTATTTCATCGCAGGCCGAACGATGGATGAGGTGATCGCAGGGTATCGAGACCTCACCGGACAGGCCCCGCTGTACGGCAAATGGGCCTACGGCTACTGGCAAAGCAAAGAACACTACAAGACCCGTCAGGAGCTGCTGAGTGTTGCAGAAGAGTATCGGCGGCGTCAAATCCCGATTGACAATCTCATTCAGGACTGGAACTACTGGGGCGGGAATAACAACTGGGGCGGAATGGTCTTTGACGAAACCCGTTATCCGAATCCCAAAGAAATGGTGGACCTGCTGCATCAGATAAATTATCACCTGATGATTTCCATCTGGCCGGGGTTGGGGCCGGATACAGCCGTTTTTAAAGAGATGGACCGAAACGGCTTTCTGTATCCGCCGTTCGGCTGGGCCGGCTTTAAATACTATGACGCCTACAACCCGCAGGCCAACGCCGTCTATTGGAACTATCTGAAAGAAGGGCTCATTTCGAAAGGGATTGACGCCTGGTGGATTGATTCGACGGAACCGGATGTGATTAACGCCCTCACCAAAGAGGGAACGGAGGCGTGGCTGAAATACATCGGCAGAAATCATCGCGGTTCTTTTGCCCGCTATCTGAACACCTATTCGCTGGTGATGACGGATGCCCTCTATCAAAACCTGCGAAAAGAGAATGAACAGAAACGCGTCTATATTCTGACCCGTTCGAGCTTTGCCGGCCAGCAGCGGAACGCCGCCGCAACCTGGTCCGGGGACATCGGCGCCAACTGGGAGACGTATCGCAAACAGATTTCCGCCGGCTTAAATCACTGCATGGCCGGCGTGCCCTACTGGACGTTTGACATCGGCGGCTTTGTGATTGGAAGCTACGGCGGGGTCTTCTCCAACGGAGGCAAAGACCCGGCCTACCAGGAACTCTATACACGAATGTTTCAGTTTGGGGCGTTTTGTCCAATTTTTCGGGCTCACGGCTCAGAGACGCCGCGGGAAATCTGGGAGTTTGGGGACTTTACCGATATCCTGATTCGGTTTGACCGGCTTCGGTATCGGCTGCTGCCCTATATTTACTCGCTGGCCTGGCGCATCACCCGTGAGGGCTATACGCTGATGCGGGGGCTGCCGATGGATTTCGCCGAAGACCGGCGAACCTACTCGATAGACGATGAGTTCATGTTCGGCCCGGCCCTTCTGGTCTGCCCGGTTACGGAATATATGCTGCATCGTCCGCCGGAAGACAGCGTTTTGATTGGGCCTGAACATTTCCGCACTCCGGACGGCAAACGCGGCCTGAAGGCGACTTACTACAGCGATGCAAACTTCCAGCAGGTCTGCCGACAGCAAATCGAACCCAACATCAATCTGTTCTGGTACACCGGCTGGCCGGACTTTATTGAGGACGAGACGTTTTCAATGCGCTGGGAGGGCAAGCTGATTCCCACGCAAAGCGGGCCGCATCGGTTTCATATGAAAAGTTTCGGCCCCAAACGGCTGTTTCTGGACGGCAAAGAGGTGCCCTGCAATTACTGGTCGGTAGAGTTTTATACCGTTCCGGTTGAACTGGAAGCGGGCAGGGCCTATGACTTTGCGTTCGAAACCTCTAATTCGGTCTTAGGGGCCTTCCGGGCTCAGTTGTTCTGGAAAACCCCGGATATCCACCGCCGCGAAAAACAAACAGAACCGCGAAAGCAGACCCGTTCGGTTTATCTGCCGGCGGGGACGGAGTGGGTGGATTTCTGGACGGGAAAACGATTGGCGGGCGGACAGACGCTCCAGGCCGATGCACCGATTGACAGAATCCCTCTGTATGTCCGTGCCGGCACTATTCTCCCCATGGGTCCGTTTGTTCAGTATGCCGCGGAGAAACCAGCTGACCCGATTGAATTGCGAATCTACCCGGGCACCGACGGGGCCTTTGTGCTTTATGAAGACGAAAATGACGGCTATAACTATGAAAAAGGAGCGTACAGCACCATCGAGTTTCGATGGAACGAACAGGAAAAGACCCTGACAATCGGAGAACGAAAAGGCAGCTTCGACGGGATGCTCAAAAACCGCACGTTTCAGATTGTCTTTGTCCGGGACAATTACGGAACCGGCATCGAAATCACGAAACAGCCGGATGCCCTCCTTTACTACAGCGGAGTCCCGCGACAGTACGTCTGGAAAAAGCCGTAAGAACAGACTACGAAACTGGTGCCCACTTAACCAGCATGGCGGCGGCCACTTTTTCCGCTGCATTCCGGCCGTGCAGCCGCGACACCAGCTCCAATGCAAAGGGAATCGCTGTCCCCGGCCCCTGGCTGGTGATGCAGTTTTTATCAACAACCACCGGAGCGGACTGGGCGGAAGGCAGTTTGTCCTGCATCGAAGGATAGCAGGTTGCTCGACAATCATTCAGAAGTCCGTGATGCGCCAGCACCACGGCGGGGGATGCACAAATCGCGGCAACCCAGCGGCCTTCTTTCCTCTGCTTTTTGAGCAGTTCAGTCAGGACTGCACAATCACGCAGATGTTCGGCCCCGGGCATTCCCCCCGGCAGCGCGATTAAATCATAGGTTTTGTCCCGGCAATCCGCTATCAGGCAATCCGCCGTCAAGTTCACATCTCGGGAGGCCTTGACTTGGAGAGACTGTACGGACGCAACAGTCACCTGCACGCCTCCTCGGCGAAGTACATCAATAATCGTAACGGCTTCAAGCTCTTCTGTTCCATCTGCAATGGGTACCAGTGCTGTTTTGGGCATACTTTTACTCCTGCTTTTGCGTTCATCAGGAATGATAGCACAGGAAAACGTTTAAGCAAGACCCAACAAAACAACAATAATGGATATACTAAGTCATATATGTTTTTCTCGCGAAATTTTGCCGAAAAAAAAATTGACAAAAAAGAGCAAGGAGTTTTTATTATGAAGTCTCGATGTGGGGCCGTAGCTCAATTGGTTAGAGCATCGGACTGTCGATCCGAAGGTTGAGGGTTCGAGCCCCTTCGGCCTCGCTTCCTAAAACCCTGCAAAAACTGATTTTGCAGGGTTTTTCTTTTTTTCTTCCGCCGCTCCGATACAATCAAAAAAGAAGGAGTTTTTATGGGCAGGCGAAAAAAGATTCCATATGCCATGAGCCGCCGAAGAAAGAACGGCCTGCTGCTGTTCTGGCTCTTCCTCGTACCGGCTGGACTGGGGGTTCTTGACCATCGGTTCGGAGGGCCGCTGCGGTCAACGATTCAGAAGCATTTCTTTTACAGCCCCGACCAGAAGCGATTTCACCTTCAAACCTTTGCCGTAACCGAGGTCATCGATGGAGATACTCTGGATATCCGCACAGACAGCGGGGAAGTTGTCCGCGTTCGTCTGCTCGGAGTGGACACTCCGGAAACCAAACACCCGACTGTCGGCGTGATGTACTTTGGACCGGAGGCATCCGATTTTGTCCGGAAGCTTATCGGCGCCGGTCCGGTCACCTTGCTGCTGGATAACGTCGGCGACCAGCGGGATTTATACGGCCGTCTTTTGGCATACGTCCGTCTGGAGGATGGACGAATCGTCAATGAAGAAATCATCCGAAACGGCTGGGGGTATGCAGACCTGCGGTTCGAACATTCCCGGTTTGCTCAATACGAAAAATGGATGGAAGAAGCCCGCGAAGAAAAACGAGGGCTCTGGAAAGAAGTCCGGCGGGAGCAGCTTCCGCAATGGCTGCGGGATAAACAGCCCCTGCTGCTCCGGTAAAAACACCTCAAGGCAGTTTGGACTGAAACTGGTACCGTCCGGACGGAACGAGAATGACTGCCCTGCCGTCCTGCATCCGGAGAAAAACGGCCTCTCGAAAAGCGCCGAGCGGTTTTCCATTCACGCGGACAAGCCGGGGGCTGTCTGCCGGAAGTGCCGCCTCCGCTGCTGTATTGCAGGGAACCGTCAGGTTGAGGGTAAACTCCTTTTCTTTGCAGGACCAGGAGACCTCAATCGGGCCGTACAGAGAACAGTAAGTCCCTTCGCACCATTGCAGGTCTTCAACCGGTTCCGGCCAGACAAGAAACTTTCGAAAACCGGGTTCCTCCGGATGCGGCCGAATCCCGACAAGGCCCTGTCCAAACCACTGCTGAATATGGCCTAACATCAGATGATTCATCGAAGAGGTAGTCGTTGCATCCCAGGCCTCCGGCAATGAGGTCCAGCCCTGCTGAAGAATCCATCCGTAACTGCCTACATCTGTGCGGCTTGCAATCCGATACAGAACATCGGAACGGCCGGCATCCATCAAAGCCCGCACCAGATAATGAAATCCGATGTCTCCGGCGGTCTGCTGCCAGTTTCGCCGCCGAAGGTCCTCGATAAGCGTTTCAAGAACCGACAAGCGGGCCTCCTGCGGCGGCAGAGCAAACACCAGAGCCATTGCATTGGCCGTCTGGGGGCTGCCGAAGTTCTGATAGACCGCCCTGCCGTCGAAAAATTCGCTGTTGAAACGATGTCTTATTTTTTCGCAAAGGCCGCTGTACCGGCGGCTGTCTTCTGGTTTTCCGAGCACGCCGGCAGCATCGCAAAGCGTTTGCGCACAGCCGTAAAAGATTGCCGCCGCGGTCAGCGTTTTCGGCGTAAAACGGGATGGCCCGAGGGATTGGCCGTGCCCGTAATCATACCAATCGCCCAGGCCGGAAACGGGAATCAGATTGTCGGAAGTCGCCTCCATCCAATCGACAAACCGCTTCATCATTTCGTAGTTCTCTTCAAGGATGCGCCGGTCCTGATACCATTGAAACGTCAGCCAGGGGACAAAGACGCCTGCGGCCCCCCATTCAGGGCTGTACTGATAGGCCCCCTGGAAGACAGGAAAACTGGGAGCAACAGTGAAAATCTGTCCGCTCGAATCCTGCGAATCCCGGATATCTCGTGCGATTTTTCCGAAATATGCCGCCGCATCGTAATTCCAGAAAATCGACGGCCCCATCAGATAGGTCTGCTCGAGCCAGCCGAGTTTCTCCCGCTGGGGGCAATCCGTCAGGACATGAGCCATATTGCTCTGCACGGCCCAGTCAATCAGCCGGTCAATAGCGTTGAACAGGGGCTTGGAGCAGGTGAATGTGCCGACCCGTTCGCAAGCACTCCGCACCTGCACAGCCGACAAATCCTTAACAACAGGCAGACCCGACGGATTCGGAAATCCCTCCGGAACAGCACCGGAGATTTCCAAATACTGAAAACCGGTATAACAAAAAGCATCCATCCAGACTTCTTCCCCATCCCCCCGCAGGGTGTATTCCCAATAGTTCGGCTTGCCGAGCCCCGCCTGATTGACCCGGCCTCGGCCGTCATTGATATTGCCGGTCTGGCCGTGCCGCTGTTCAGCAGGCGTCATCCGGACCGTCGAGCCCGCAGGTCCCGCAACCGTAATCCGCGGCACAAAGGAGGCATTTTGTCCGAAATCATACACAAAATAGCCCGGCTCCGGCTCCTCAATCCTGACCGGTTTGAAGACCCGTACGGTCTTCATCGGAGGAAACATAGAAGCGGATAACCGCCCGCCCGGGCCGTTGGTCCGTTCAGCCGAAAACCACTGGGAATCATCAAAGCCCGGCTCCGCCCAGCCGGCCGGAAGACGTTGGGCGTCATAGCTGCTGCCGCCGAGAATCGCATTGTGGAGATAAGGCCCGCCCATCCACTTCCAGGAATCATCCGTACAGACAATCTGTTCCGAACCGTCTTTGTAAACAATCCGGGCCTGCAGAATCAGCTTCAGGAGGCGGTCGGCCCTGACAAAATGAATGCGGCGGTCTCCCTTCGTATTGTAAAACCCCTTGCCCAGCATCACGCCGAAGGCATTCGGCCCTTCCCGAAGGGCATCTGTAATATCAAAGGTATCGTAATAAACCGTCTTTTCATAAACGGACCAGGCGGGGGCCAGAAAATGGTCGCCGACCTTGCCGCCGTTCAGATACAACTCATAATGGCCCAGCCCGCTGACAAAAACAAAGGCCTTTTGGACGCCGGCTTTTACGGCAAAGGTTTTTCGGAAAATCGGCAGCGGATAAAGGGAAGACTGGGGCTGTGAGGCATGAATCCATTCGGCCTTCCAATCCTGGTCATTCAGAAGTCCCATCGTCCAGCAGGCAGGACGGCTCCAAGGCGAACGCCAGCCCTGCCGGTCCCAGACCCGTACCTTCCAAAAATAGGAAGCGGCGGACTTGAGCGGCGGGCCCGCATATTCCACATTCACAGACTGACCGGACAGAACTTTTCCGCTGTCCCAGATATCCGCCCGACCCTCCGCCAGGTTTTGTTCGGACGATGCAACCAGAATCTGATAAGCGGACTGGAAAACCCCCTGCCGTGCTGAATGGATGACCCAGCTGAGACGAGGTCTGGGGGTGTCAATTCCCAGCGGGTCGGTCAGATACTCGCATCGCAAAGAATCAACCGCAAACGCGATCCGGTCCGAAGGGCCCAGAAATAATTGACAGCCCCCGAAGAAGAGCCCTTCTAACCCGGCAAGCCAGATGCAAAAAAACTTCCATTTTGTGAATTTGGCTGTCATTTCGGCTTATCAGAGGCAGCAGATTTCCCCTTCAGGTTCTTTTCAAGGAATTCTCGGGTCAGCCGCGGAACGTTGGGGTCGCGAAAATTGCCGTGCCTGCCCCCTTTGACGGTATAGAAAATCACCGGCACCCCCGCTTTTCGAAGGGCCTCATCCAGCAGAATGCTCTGATGATGAGGCACCAGCGGGTCCTGGTCACCGTGGATTATCAAAAAGGGAGGATCGTTTTGGGAAACATAGGTAATTGGATTGGCCTTTAAAACCCTGTCCTTATTTTCCTGTATCGGCCCGCCGATTAACCGGGACTCCGGAGAATCCGGCGAATTGTGAACCATTCCATCCGGCAAGCGGTGAGTATCCATCTGCAAAAAATCCGTCGGCCCGAAATAATCGACAACGGCCTGCACCGCACTGGAAAACTCGAGATGCTCCCCCTTGTCAAACTCTTTCGTATCGCCGGTTACGCCCAGCATAGCCGCCAGATACCCTCCGGCCGAAGGCCCCCAGGCGGCGATATGATTGGGGTCAATCCGGTAATCCCCTGCATGGCATCGAAGCCAGCGGACCGCCGCCTTGCAGTCCTCAACCTGGGCCGGGAATTTGGCGTGCTGACTGAGTCGATAATTGATGGACGCAACGGCATAACCGTCCCTGACATACTCCAGCGGAACCCCCTGTTCCTTACTGCCCGCCAGAAAGGCCCCGCCGTGAATATAGACAATCAGGGGAAAATTCTCTCCTTCGGCAGGCAGATACAAATCCAGCTTCTGCCGTTCGTGCCCGCCGGCCACGTAAGCCAAATCCCGATAAACCGGCCCGGCCTTCTTGTCGGAAGGGGCAGAAGAAGAGCCGGCCGTTCCGAGGGAAAAAAGCAACCCAAGCGGCAGTAGAACAGAATAACAGAAAGACATAAGCTGACCTCTTTTCAGAAGAAAACGATAACCGGAGAGGGCGGGATTCGCTTCGCGGCTCCTTCGGTGTCGAACCCGCTTGATGACGCATCTGCGTCCTGCGGGTTCTCATCCCGCCCGGGGAAAAACAAGGACAATTCCGCTGTCGAGAACACAGACCCTTTTCCCCTATGTCAACCACCCGGCAAACCGGAGAGGGCGGGATTCGAACCCGCGGTAGAGACAAGCCCTACACAGCCTTTCCAAGGCTGCTCGATCAGCCACTCCGACACCTCTCCATAAATACCAGACCTATCTTGTCTCTTTGTTAACTTAATTATACTTTTTCTGAAAAGAATTTGAAGGAAAATCTTTTAACTTTCGATTCCCTCTTGAAACAAAAAAGCCGCTTTAAAAAAATAAAAGCGGCTTTCTGGGAAGAGGAGAGGAGAAGCTATTCTTGAAAAATCAGGGAACCACAACATCAGCCCTGGGAGTTGCTCGTTTACTCCAACTGACCAATCCAAGGTCTTTTATATGAACCTTTTCCACATATCCTCCGACAAAACCGACATTCACTGCCATTCCATGGCGGTCCACCATGTAGCGGCGGAGAAAATAATTGGGATTGTGCGGCAGCCCTCCCGGCTCTTTCAATTGAGATCTTTCTGTAGAGAGACGAAGGGAAATCTCCTGGTCAGGCATTGGCCAGACATCCATTCGAAAAGCATCCGCCAAGAGCCCGGCATCCGCTCGAGCCATTGTATACCGTTCAAAATAACGACCGGCCGTCTGTCCTAAATTTCCCCCCCATTTCTCGTACCAGGTTCGCCCGCTTGAATCGGGGACATCAGGCAAAAGCCAGCAATTTAACCCATAACTGCCAATGCCATTCTGAAAATACCATGTTGTGTCAAACGTTCCGTTTTCCCTGGACGTCTGAATCTTCGTAGAAGGGCAAATGTTAATCTGCATCACTCCGGAACGGTCCAGCGTAGGGTTCTGCTGAAAATACTGGTCTCCCAAGAAAGGAGCAATTTTCCGAAACCAATAATCCGCTCCATACCCTAAAGGAAACATACGACCTTTGTTTTCCTGACTGTAAACACTGAAAGCAAGGGTCATTTGCTTCAGGTTGTTTCGACAGGAGAGGGATTTCGCTGCTTCCCGGGCCTTTCGAAGTGCCGGCATAATCACTGCTATCAGCAAAGCAATAATCGCAATCACAACCAGCAGCTCGATGAGGGTAAAACCTTTTTTGTTCATTTTCTTTTCCCTTTCCCTATCCATCTCATTCCAAACCAGTCAGCAGAAAAAAGCAAGAAAGGGCAGGGCTTCCCCGGAGAAGCCCTGCCGTGTAAAACCCCTTAATAAGGAACCGATGCGGACAAACTGATATCTGTCAGCCACTGAACCGCTACAACAGAAAGGTCCTCCAAATCCACGATACAATCCTGATTCAAATCGGCAGAATTATATCCAGGCTGAACCATTTGCTGTGCCGCACAGGCATCGGAGGCAACACGAACCGTCAGGGTATCAAAGGAAGTCTGCGGACCTTGGTTTCCCCCTGTGTCTGTTGCGGTCAGCCGGATGATATAGGTACCAGCCATATTGCTCGTGAAAAGAGCTGTGGGTGCCAATGGATTCGAAGACGTCTTCACCACACTGGCTTCAGCCCCGGCAGGACCGGAATCAATCGACCAGACCACATCTGCATCGGCTATATCATTTTCCCCTAAATCATCCACAATCCCCATAAGCAGTTGGGGAAGGTTTCCTACCCAGGTGATATAGTTGTATCCCGCCTCGACAACTGGTGGAAAATCTGCTGTCTGAGTCACAAAGTACCAGGTCGGGCCGGTATAGACAACCCCATCGATTACCGTATCCACCCGCCAGAGAACGTATTGATCAAAAGTCAAGGTACCGATGGCATAACTATTCGCTGAAACGGGCAAAACCACAGGGCTGACTGCATTATAGGCGGAAACATTAAAACCATTGCCGGTTCCGATATAGTAATACAGACGCTGACCGCTCGAATTCGGGTCATTGCTTGGTATCCAAGTCAATGTTACTTCACCAGGCACTATATCCCAACTTTTGTCCTCTGGCTGTGGATTCTTTGGGCCATACTTAGACACAACCAAACCGTCAATCATCCGAATATTGTCGTAACGAATCCAGCTGTTATTCACATTGGTGGTACTGCTTCCCTCCAATTTCAGCCCGATATGTTTTCCGGCATCCGCTTCGGTTGCCGTATAACTGACGAATAAATCACGGTACCATATCCCATTTCCGCCTATTACATATTCCGCGGTAGCCAAGGATACATTCGGATCTCCCAAGCCGGTATTCGGATCCTCTCCAATAACAACCGACAGATAGACCCTGTTGCAATCCCATCGCCCCTGCACGTCAGCAAGAAACGAATAACTTTGTCCCGGAATCATTCTGGTTTGGGTCACAGTCCAGATCGGCCCATCTGTGATTTTCTCACTGAAAGACCATCCATCCCCATCCGAGTGGTCATTGTGCCTCGTGCCCGTATCCGCAGACCAAACTGTCTGATTGCTGTACCAGCCGGGCACATTGATTGTACCTGTGCTGGCAACTCCCGGAAGCGTAAAATGCCCGTTTATCACCGTTGAATATTCTGCACCCGTACCTTGGGTGACAAAATAACCTCCTATCGTATCAGGCGATGGAGGAACAGATTTCGGCGGATTCGACAACTCCAGCCCAGGTGTAATATAAATATCATCAAATAAATGACCGGAACCATAAACATTAGCAAACGACCGAATAGAGTCTGTTGAGGGTGTACGAAATGTAAAACCCGTTGCCTTCTTATCTGCCTCCGAGGCATTTGCAAGCCCTTGATTGACATAAACGTCATAGGTATTTGCCATGTTATTAATCACCAGCCAAACATTGTACCAGCCTGGCTGAATGCCAGATATAATCGTGGGGCTACTGGAACCATTGCGTGCTGTTAGATTTCCACTGATACACTGCACATATGCATCCATATGGCTATAAGAACTGGGAGTAGCACTATCCGTTACTCCTATTGGGGAATTTTCTGAACCAGTTGCTACATAAAAACGGAAGAAGACGGTTGTCTGAGCATCTGAATCGGGAATTGAAAAGCTTCCCAGTGAGGCATAAACCGGCACAGCACTGCGTGCATCAAGACCTTTACTCAGATTATCTCCCAACACAACCTGAGCAGAAGTGCTGACCCACTTCGAGTTCGTCGTATCCTGCGCTCTTCCTAACTTATAGGTTTCAAAATCCTCAAATAAAACGGCTGTCGCTGGCACGGAAAAAACAGCCAATCCCAGAACAAATTGTACCATACTTTTCATCATAAAAAATCCTCCCAGAAAAAGTTCCAATGTTCGGCCGACATGATTCGGCTCTACTCACATTGTTCGTTCGATATGTAAAACCGGCTGGGCGAACACACACCAGTCATAATGGGTTCCATCACCGCCATCTGTAGCCGCCAACGTCAAAAAACGATTCTGTGAGGAAATTGAAATCTCAATCAGACGGCTGTGAAGATTCTGATAATCCGCCTGAGCGTGAAACACACACTGTCCATCCAACAACACCCAAAACTCCGAACGGTTTCGAAAGTCTAAAACAGCCGGGATTCCGCAAATCGCCCGAAATGTTTTCAGGTCAAATGCCGGGTAAGATTGTCTGATTTTATCCAAATCAAACGTGATTCCTGCATTTGGATGAACCAGCAAACGGGATGGAATCTTTCCTTCGGCAGATTCTTCAATTTCAAGCAGTGTCGAAACGTACTTAACTTCGCCTCCCTGCGGATTTTTTTTGGCTATAAAGGGGTTTGGGGTAATATCCGACCAATAGGCACCACTGGTTTTGGGAAAAAGAAATTGATGCCCCTCTGAACTGATAACCGTAGGCCCAAACTCGCCGTTTGGAACAAAAACCCCGTCCACAAAAGCCATTTCTCGGACCGGACGAAATCCAACCGCCGCCGGTATATCATATCCTTGATTGGCATAAGTCTGAATCCTCCCCGATGCCAAATCAATCCCCTGGCGGATTTGGCCGCCTCCAAAACCGCTTCCTCCGCCGACTACATCAGCCAGATCCAGGGGCTGCCCTTTCCATATCCATTTCAAAGAAGAGTCGATATGCCGAACAAATAAATCCCCTCGACATTCAACTTCTTTTGTTTGTCCCGTAGCGGCAATCAGCCGACGGGCCGCTCCGGCCGTCAGATTCAAATTGATTTGTCGTCCGCCTGCTTTCGAAACAAACACCACTTTGCCTTTATGGACATGAACCTCCGTGTCCCCATTCAATCGCTGTTCAATTCCAAATTCCGTCCCCAAATCAATAATCTTAGAATCTTGCGTGCATATTTGAAAACCATAGGCGGAAGGCGGTACCACCGCATACACACGTCCATAGTTCATTTTTAACATATCCTCCCCTAAAAACTGAAAGGAGGCCGGAGATTGGATCGTGAAGCTGGCACCATTATGAAAAGCCACCTGAACGTACCCTTCTTTAAGGAAAAGGGGCTCTGAGTCGATCGGAAAAGGAGTTCCTTTTTCACGGAGAAGAGAATCTCCCCAGACGGCATCGAGACTATCCATTAAAACAGCAACCGCCGTTTTTTCCCGAACAGCAGAAAAATAATGAATCGTAAAAACCACCAAAAGTACGGCTGCGGCAGCGGTTACAAGTGCAACAAGAGCAGACGTATTCGGCGTTTTAGAGACGGATGAGGAGCGAATCGACAATTCATTTTTCTCCGGTTCTGCATGAGCCCGAATGATTTCAACCGGCTCCGCCGAACGCTCCTCAGCAGCCAACGCTTCCCATAACTCAAGGGTTAGAGAATGGTCCTCATCCGCAGCAGGGGTTTCTATCAGCGGGGACTTCCGTCCCTCAAAAATAGACTGCATGACTACAATTTCAATATAATAACGCCGCACCTCAGGATTGTTTCGAAGAAGCGAATGGAATTGCTGAAGCTCGCTGGAAGACATATTTCCGTCTCGGTACTTCAGAATCCACTCACAAATAAGCTGCGTTTCACGCAAACGGCCCATCTTTTCAGTTCCCCTGCTCTGCCAAGGTTCGACGAACACAGCGAAGAAGCCAATCGTGAGCCCGAGCCAATTTGACATAAATCGCTTTCATTGTTGTATTCATCATCTCTGCCAAATTCTTTACAGATGCGTTCTTCTCGTAGCGAAGATGAATCATCCTGCGGTCAAGCGGGTTCATTTGATTTAGACACTGACGAAGTGCTTCCACCCGACTGTCCAGCGATTTAATGGACTGACGAGCTTCCCGGTCTAAGAGATCTTCAATGTCTTCCTCAAAAGAAAGAGGGCTGTTTCTTTTTTTCTTCCGATAATTCCGAATCAGATTGTGTGCAATCCCAATTCCCCATGCTCCAAAATCACGGCCTTGCTCAAACTGCTCATACTTTGCCCACATAATAGACAAGGTTTCTTGAAATATGTCTTCTGCTTCTGTTCGGGAAGGAATGAGAAGATAAATATAGGCATAGATTCGCCGCTCATTGGCAAAAACTAACCTCATAAAATTCTTTGCCTTATCGAGCACGTCATTATCCATATTTATCTGCATCGACAATTCCTGTCCACGATTTGACTCTCTAAAGAGAACTTGTCCCGAAAGGAGAGTTTTTCCCCAACTTTCTTATGGAATCAGAAATAGATATATATAGACAGGCTATGTCCAATATAATTTGCGAGATTTACGGTTTTTTATTACCCTTGACACAATTTCTTTAGACTTCGTCTTTCTCGAATCTTCTTCGGTGGAAAAAGGCCTGCAGCTGCGCCCGGCAGTCGTCGGCCAAAATTCCGGAGGTCACTTCGAGACGGTGATTCAGACGCGGGTCCTGGACAATATTGTACAGACTGCGGACGGCACCGGTCTTCGGGTCATCCGTTCCGTAAACCAGCCGGTCCAGACGGGCCAGGACCAAAGCACCGGCACACATCGGACACGGCTCGAGCGTGACGTAAATTGTACAGCCGTTCAGCCGCCAGTTGCCGATGTATTCGGCCGCCTGGGTCAATGCAATGATTTCCGCATGAGCCGTCGGGTCGTTGAGCTGCTCCCGCTGATTATAGGCCCGCGCAATCACACGGTCTTCATACACAATCACACAGCCGATCGGCACATCGCCGTTTTCTTCGGCGATATAGGCCTGGTCGATGGCCATCCGCATATACTGTTCGTCTTTGGACAAGGGACTTTCCATTCTCCGCCTTTCATCAGTCAAGCCGAACTGTCAGGGGTTCCAGGTTTTCCGAGGCGGCGATTTTACAGCCGTCCGCATAGACTGACAAGCCCTTTCCCTGTCCATACCGCAACCCCGTTTGGTCCCAGAGAATCGTCAGGATGTGTCCGCGGAAGGGAACATTGTCGAGGCAGAACCACTCCCAGGTCTGCGGCGGAATCAGCGGGTCAATGCGAACCTCTTCTCCCTCCGAGGGCACCAGCCCCGCCAAGCCGGTAATGACCAGGTCGCAGAAGGTCGAATGATTGTAAAAGCGGCTTCGATTGGAATCCGGCGTCAGCCAGACGCCTGTCTTTTCGTCGAGATATTCCCCGATATAGGGCTTGCCGTCCCGGCGGTGACTGCGAGCGTAGGTGAGCATGGCTTCAAAAAAGTCTTTGCGGCTCACATACGGCTGCGAATAATATCGAAGCAGATTAGCCAGGGCCGTTAACGTCTGGCTGGTTGCAAACGGCCAGACGGCCCCGTCCCATTCGCAGGTGCCGACGCCGTGACTGCGAAAGGCCGGATGCCGCCGCTCCGCCGTGGTAAGCCCCATCGGAGCCCAAAACCCCTCCGGGTCCGTCAGCTGCCGCCAGGCCTCTTCATATCCTGCATCCGGCAGATTGAAATACCACGGAATAAACCCGATGGCCTCGCGAACATCCGCGGGCGTCATATCGGGACGCAGAACCTTAAAAAATTTCGCCTGCGGGTCCCATAGATGTTCCTGAATCAGACGTTTGAGCTTCGCGGCCTGCTCGGCATACTCACGGGCCAGCGAATCGCGCCCGGCCATTTGAGCAATCTTCGAAACCGCCAGCATATTTGCAAACAAATAGCAGTTCAGCGGCGGACGAATGTTTTTCTCTTTTCGCGAACCGCTGATGGATTCCTCCATCCCATCCCGTACATCAAACTGCCAAAAAAGACCGTTTTCCAGCCCCTTTTCCGCCCGCCAGCGATTTAGGTCCTCGACAAATGCATCCAGCAGACCGATCAGAAAATCTCTGTCCCGATGAACCCAATACCGCCGGTACAGCGCCCATGTCGCCCAGTTGCTGTATTTGTGAAAATGGGGCTGAAGGGAGCCATTGTGTCCGGTGTACCAAAACCGGGCATAGTCATCGATGAGCCGCTGGTCCCGCAGCCAGGTGCCTTCATAGATGTGATGGCCGACGGCGCAGCTGATGGTGTTGGAAAGGCCGCTGTGGCTGACCTTGTCGAGAAACTCTGTGAGCACAAGGCCGCTCGGGGTTTCTTTGATATGCTTTCGAAAGGTCCACCAGCGGAAATAGTAAATCTCCTCCAGCTCCTTATCGGGACATTCGAAAAAAGGGATGTTCCGCTTCATCCATTCCCAGGCCTGGGCATTCGGAACCGCATTGACAATCGGTTCCTCATCCATCTGATTGAAGGCATCGACATAGCGGCGAAAGGAGTCCGGATTCAGGACGGACCCGGTGATGTCTTCGGCCCGGAAATCCCGGAGATAGAAGACGGCCGGCGCAACCGGTTCATCCGCCCCGGGTTCATCCCAGCCGGGAATGAATTCGCTGCCGCTCTTGTACTTCTGAACATCGTCCGTCAGACGATACCGCCCCGTGCGGAACTCGATGCGATGAGGGGTCCCTTCCGGCACGCCAAACGCAGCTTTCTGCAGAAGAGGTTTCTCATCCAAAAACAAATCGAAAGAGCGGTTTTTCGAATCGATTTGAAACCGGAATGTATGCCATTGCTCTTGAACCAGTTTGGCAAGAGAACGGTATTCTCCGGATTGCGGATTGAAAAGAAGGCCGTTCAGCTGCGTATCGATTCGCAGCGGGATCAGCCGGTCCCCTTTTTCTGAAAGGATTTCGATATCCAGCACCTCGCGCGGGGCCTGGACGTACAAACGGAAGGAGATGGAAAGCCGGGGGCTTTTCTGAAAGACCCGGACCGCCTTGGCATAATCATAGGGGTCTGTGTCCCTGAGCATCAGACTCTTTTCCGTCCGGCTGGGAAACTCTGCGATTTCCACCGGACACCATTGAGGCGAATAGATGTTCCAGTCCGGGACATATCCGCCGGTCTCCATTCGGCTGAAATCATCCGCAACCGGCCCCTGCACCCGGCCTTTTACGGGAACGGGAATGCGGGCAATCCAGATGTCTTCCTTGCTGACCGAATACACAACCCAGAGGTCATCGCCGGGCGGGTTGCCGTTGCCCTCGACAATCCCGCGAACATACTGGGGCCCGGGCCGTTTTTCCCGACCCCAATACCGTTTGGGCGGCACTTCCCCGTGCACGACAAGAAGATTGTCAAAATGAATTCCATCCTCGCCTGTTGCGACACACAGCGGATGCCGCGCCTCGCTGCCCGTCGGATTATAAACCAGGGCATAGCGCCCGTCATCGGTCCGCTGGCCCCAGATTTTGGCCCCGCCGTACGTGAGCGTTTCGCAGCGAACCGGATAGGACCACGTCTCGCCCTGATCGCGGCTGATGGTCACCCAGCGGTCCTTGAAAAAGCCAACAATGACTCCGTCCGGACGGGTATAAAAACAGAAGGCCTTGCCGGGCTTGCTGCGTCCCTGAGGCGGCGGCCAGGTCACCCGATAAAAGTCATCGCGGTCCTGGGCGAACTGATCCTCCTCCCACCATTGAATCCGACGAACCTTGTCCTCCAGAAACGCATTGCACGCAAAAACGAAACCGACATCATTTGACTCCGTATAAAGCGGATACAGCAGCGGCCCTTTCCAGTTGTCATTGATCCGAATGAAGTAAATAGGCCCCAGCGAGTCATCCGGACGGATTTCCCGCACCACCCTGCCGATGCCGTCGCCGTACGGCGAGCCGTAAAAACCCATCGTCAGGAAGCGTCCGTTGGGAGCGATGTAAAACCCCATCCTCTGGTGCATATAGGGATAGGTGATTTGGGCCTTTTCATCCGCCAACGGGTAGATGGGAAACAAAACCTGCGGGCGGCTCCAGTGCCTGCCGTCTTTGGAACGGGTCAGCATCGTGGCGCCGGGCGGGATATGCTCTCCAAAAGGGTTGGTCAAATAATGACAATAAAACTGCCCGTTCGCATAGGCCAGCATCGGCGCATGGTTGTACGTCCAGCCAAGCCCGTCCGACCATTCCGGATGGCTTCGGTTGGCCCGCAGAATCTGATAATTATGAACCCCGACGGCGGGCGGCAATTGGCCGTCGTGATAGCCGGTTTTGTAGTCGCTGTTGGAGGTTTTTACCGCTCCGACAAAGCGAACGGGTTCCTGTTCATCCCCCGCCGACCAGAGCAGTCCGGACAGAAGCAAAACGAAACCGGTCGAGAACCGGAAATAATTCACCGATTTTTGGTTTGACAGGCCGGTTGATTTGAACATAAGGCAAACCCGCTCCCTTTCTCCCGATTCAATATTCTTCGAACCTCTTATTTCTTGAGTATCCAATACAAAGCAGGGGTTTCCGTCGCCCATTCCCTCTGTTCGGTCGTATAAACGGAAGCAATCTGACCGGTTTCTAAATCGACTCGGCGGATTTCAAACGTTTCTTCGTCTTTTTGCACAGGCAAAGGCAGTTTCTTTCCTTCCGCCACATAAACCAGATATTGTTTCGGCACGTCAGCCAGAGCAAAGCAGTGGGCCGAATCCCCGGGCCAATCGAACGGCTTCATTTTAACAACCGCCTCCAAAAGCGAAGGTTCGGTCTTTGGCGGCAGCGGAGGCAGCGAACCGCCCCCCAGCAGCACGGCCCATCCAAAACGGCCGTCCGCCGAATAAATGACCGCCTTGTCCGGATACCGTTCTCGGTATTCCCGTACAGCCCGAACCACCTGTTCAAAAGAGGCCGGTTTGGGATTGAGCAGGCGGGCATGCTGACGCGGTGCCAAATGTTTGCCCCCCTGCGGGGCATACAGCGCTCCGTTTGTCTGATACCACCAATACCGAATATCAATCACGGAAACGAGTTCTCGATACTTCGGTTCGGACAAAATCACATCCTGTACGTCTTTTGTGCAGCTGAGAGCAATCAGCGGATTTTTTTGTTTTTTCTGTTTCCATTGGCGGATTGTATCCAGCCAAAAACGGACAAACTCCGCCGGACCTGTATATTCCGCCGATGTCATCTGAATGACATTTGTATTGTCCGCAAACGCATCCAGACATTGGCGGATATAGGCCTGATGCAGGGCACGACGGCCGGGGTGACTGACATCATAAAACAAATGGTCCAGAAATATCCGTTTATCGCCGGCATAGGGGGGCGGCTCCGGAAAACCTGTGTCGTTGATGTTATTGGCAGACCGCCACGGAAAATCCGCCCAATGGGCACCGGCCTCCAGCACGTTGTGCTGAAAGTAGTTCTGGTGCAGCAGAACCAGCCCTTTGCGTTCGCACAAATCCGCAAACTCCTTCAGCCGGGCCCAATACCAGGCGTTATAGCGGGTCAAATCATACCGGCTCAGCCCGTCCCAGGCCGTTCCGATTCCGCTGCGGTCAAAGGGCTGCTCGTAAAACGGCGGCCGAACATCCCCGTTCATCCGGCGGACACGCTGATGGTCATCCCTCCGGCGCTCATACCAAAGGCCGTAATTGTAATCCAGCACCGCTTTGCCGGATGCCGCCATTTCAGACGTTAATTCCTCCAAATCATCCGTAAACCCCCGTCCGATTCGGCCCGGAACAAACCGGGTAATCCCGATGCCGAAAGACGGGGCCTCATTGGGACGTGTCGTCCCCCTCCACCAGGCAACCCCCGTGCTCGCACCGGCAAGCAGCCTCCCCTGACAGACAAGGAGTCCGTTAACAAGGGAAATCTGCTCATCCGGCGGATTGGCGGAAACCGTTCGGCTCGTCGTTTCATCCCAAACCTTCTCCAGCGGCTGTGCAGCGGAAGTATCGGAGACAATCGGATATTCCTCGGTCAATTTCCCAATAAACTCCGCCAGGGTCGGCATTGGTTTTGAAGAGGCGGCCGCCAAGGCCGCCGCTAATTCATAAGAGGGGTTTGTCGTACCGGAAGTGTCAACTGTCCACAGACGAATCCGACCTGCCGCCTCTTTGCCAAGCCGCTGGGCCAGCTGGGCCTGATAGAGACTGTCGGGCTTGACAAAATTGTTAGACTGCTCCCACCAGCCGTCGCCTTCAAATTCCGCCCAGCATCCGAACGCCCAGTTCCAGGCGGTCGGCGGTTTGGCGCATTCGATAATCGCCGCATCACACTGCCAGAGAACACAATTGGCGCCGGTCCACCCAATCCCCTCGCCTCGGCTGCCGTGATGGCCCACCCGCAGGGCATTCCCGTCAATTCGGACGTTGTCGTAGAGAACGCCGCAGGCCCAGCTTTCCAGCGGTCCGCTGTCCTCCAGCGGCTCCCTGGCCCAGCATTGAACAAATGCATTTGGCCCCGGTGCACAGTAGCCGACGGAAAAATCATGCCGCCCCCGCTCAGACCAGCACCGGAGGAAAAGGGTCATCTGCCCCATTGTAAAAAAGGAATTTCTTCGCCAGCCGCCTTCCTCAGATACGGGCTCCAGAGACAGGCAATCCTCCACCGTAACCCATTTGGCGGTTTCCCATACAGCCGCCAGCGAGCCGGCAAAATGAACGGCCGTCAAGCGGCGAACCCAGACATTTTCCGCATTCTCAATCGTAATGACCATCCAGGAATGATTCTCGTCCTTCGGGTTGGCCCGGTTGTATTCCGACACACAGCGGAGATTTTCCACCCCGATATGATGAATCCGTCCGGGCCATTGGTATTTTTGTACAGTGCCGCCGCCCCACCGCTGCTCGAGAGCCGCCGTCAGCGGGGCATCCAGAACAATCCGCCCGCCGTCAACAGCACGGATCACCCGATCCCAGCGGATATCGCGAGAGCCGGCCTTCCAGTCAAACTGACCTTTGAGCCCGCCGCCGAACCGATTCATTCCGATATGCTCTATCCATTCCCGTGTGCTGGGCCGGGTAATCACCACCGTATCCCCGACGGAAAGCCCCTCTGTATTCTCCAGACGAAGAGAATAGGAGCCGACCGGGATAATTTCATCCTGAACCCGAACCGCCTGCTCAACAGACCGGTCATTCTTTCCGGCAATCCGAATGAGGGTTCTGCGGTCCGTGCCGGCGGCAATCAGAACCGTGCCATCCTCGTCCATTCCCTCGCCGCGTAAAACCACGCCGGAGGAACGCAGAATCAAGCCGCCCTGCAGGATATATCGCCCCCGACGCAGCAGAACAGCCCCCCGAAAACCGTCTGCATTCAAGGGAAGCGAAGACACATACTCGATAGCCGCCTGAATCCGGGCGGTATTATCGCCCTCAACGGGCTCGACAATAACCCGTACAGGCACATTGGGAATCGGTTTATCCCCCCCTTCATAACCGCAGTGAGAAAAATCCGGAATTCGATTGCCCTGGGAATCGGCACCGTACTGAAGGGTTTCACTCGAATCAATTTTCAGGAAAAACTCAGGTCCTTGATTCTCTGCTCCGACGGCTGTCCATGACAAAAAAACTATGGGAAGCAGCAAACCGGCCGAGACGGAAAAGAAATTCTTCATCGAAATCAACCCTTGCTGTTTTTATGAAATTGTCAATAACCGACCCGCCTTGTCCGTTTTTTCGTCTGCATCACTAAAAACTAACTCGAAAACAGACTGTCTGCGGGATAAAAAACCGTCCAATTATAGTCCGGCATATCTTAGAAGTGAACAAGGCAATCTTGCGCTCCAAAAAAGAGCATTTCGCGCAAATCATCGGTCCCGACAAAAGCTCAGGCCCATTGTTAAAATCAGATGTCAGGGGTTTTTCAGGGCGTCCAGTTTGGCCTGGAGGATTTGGGACACGATTTTGGGATTGGCCTGTCCGCCGGATTTCTGGATGACCTGGCCCATCAGAAAACCGAGGGCCTTTTTGGCCTTTTTGCTTTCCTGCACCACATCCTGCACGGCCTGCGGCTGCTCGGCAATCACGGCATCCACCAACGCTTCAATCTGACCGCTGTCGCTGCTTTGAATCAGATTCCTCTCTTTGGCAATCGCTTCCGGGTCGCCGCCTTCTCGGGCAATCTGCTCAAAAATCTGGTTGGCACTGGTGGCACTGACCAGCCCTTCCTCCGTCATTTTGGCCAGTTTGGCCAGCGATTCGGGCGTCATGCGAAGCTGGTCAACCCGGACAGATAATTCATTGGCAATCTTGAGCCCCACCTGCGTCAGCAGATTGCAGACCCGCTTGGGTTCCGCTCCGAGCCGCACGGTCCGGTCAAAAAACTCCGCCGTTGCGCGTTCGGCCGTCAGCACCCCCGCATCGTAGGCGATCAGGCCGTATTGAGTTTCAAAGCGCTTCTGCATCTGAAGCGGCAGCTCGCCCAGGCGGCTCTCTAATTCCTTGATTTGTTCGGCCGTCAGCCGCACCGGCACCAAATCCGGCTCCGGAAAGTATCGATAATCATGGGCCTCCTCTTTTTCCCGCTGCAGGACCGTCACCTCCTGCACATCATCCCATCCGAAGGTCTTTTTGTTGCCCATCTGAAGCGTCTGTCCGGTCTCCAGAAACTCCTCATACTGCCGGTGCGCTTCATAGGCAATGCTCTTTTCCAGCGCCCGGAAACTGTTGAGATTCTTGACCTCTGTAATCGGCGTTTTGAAGACCTGACCGCCCCGCCGGATATGCAGATTCACATTCGGTTCAAACCGCATATGCCCTTTCTGCATATCCCCTTCCGAAACACCCAGAAAACGGACAATCCGCCGCAGCTCCTCGGCCATCGCCCGCACCTCCGCCGGGCTGTTCATATCCGGCTCCGTAACAATCTCCAAAAGCGGGGCTCCGGCCCGATTCAGGTCCACTGCCGTATAGCCGCCCAAATCGTGAATATTCTTGCCGGCATCCTCCTCCAGATGCACCCGGCGGATGCGGATTTTTTTCGTCCCGCCGCCTTCCTCGGGAATCTCAATATAGCCGTCCCTGCCGATCGGCAGGTCATACTGGCTGATTTGATAATTCTTGGGCAAATCCGGATAGTAATAACTCTTGCGGTCCCACTTGGTAAAGGAAGCAATCTGACAATGCAGGGCCATCGCCGTCAGCACGGCATACTCAAAAGCCGTTCTGTTCATCACCGGCAGCACACCGGGCATTCCGATGCAGACCGGACAGACCCGCGTATTCGGCGGCTGCCCGTACGACAGTTCACACCCGCAGAACATCTTGCTGCGGGTTGCCAGATGAACATGAATCTCCAGTCCAACGACAATTTTATAAGATTCGCTCATTGTTCTACTTTGCAATGTCAGGCATACAGGAATGCCATTGTGTACTTTTCTCAAACATCCGGGCGATTCGCAGCAGCATCGATTCCGTAAACGGCGCCGTGACAATCTGAAGTCCGATGGGCAGATTCTGCCGGTCCAGGCCGCAGGGAATGCTGACGGCCGGCACGCCCGCCAGATTGACGGCAATCGTGTAAATATCCGCCAGATACATCTGAAGCGGGTCGGCCGTTTTCTCGCCGAAGCGGAACGCCGTCGTGGGGCTGACCGGCATCATCAGACAGTCCGCCTGCTCAAACGCCCGTGTAAAATCATTCCGAATCAGATTCCGCACCTTCAGGGCCTTCAGATAGTACGCATCATAATAGCCGCTGGAGAGGGCAAAGGTGCCCAGCATAATCCGCCGCTTGACCTCCGCCCCGAGGGCCTCGTCGCGGGATTTGGAATAGACCTCGATGTAACTGCCGGCCCGCGGGCTTCGATAACCGTAATGCACGCCGTCATAGCGGGCCAGATTGCTGGAGGCCTCCGCCGTTGCAATCACATAATAGGCGCTGACTGCATACTCGAAATGGGGCATCTGAATCGGCACCAGCCGGGCCCCCAGTTTCTGATAAAGCCGCAGGGCCTCTTCAATCGCCTGCTGTACCTCCGCCTGAATCCCTTCCAGGAAAGACTCGACAACCGCAATGCGAAGCCCTTCCAAAGGCGTTTCCAGCCCGGCTGTATAATCCGGGACCGGCGCCGTCTGCTCTGAAACACAGGTGCTGTCGCGCGGGTCGTGTCCGGCAATCACATTCAGCAGTACGGCCGCATCTTCCACCGTCTGCGTAATCGGGCCAATCTGGTCGAGACTGGAGCCGTAGGCCACCAGACCATATCGGGAAACCCGGCCGTATGTCGGCTTGAGCCCCACCACCCCGCAGAAGCCCGCCGGCTGCCGGATCGAGCCGCCGGTATCGGACCCGAGGGCCGCTGCACACATCCGAGCCGCCACCGCCGCCGCTGAACCGCCGCTGCTGCCCCCCGGCACACGCGAGATATCCCACGGATTGCAGGTCTTCTTCAGCCCGGAATTCTCCGTGCTGGAACCCATGGCAAACTCATCCATATTCGTCTTGCCGACAATCACGGCATCCGCCGCCAGCAGTTTCTCAATCACGTGAGCATTGTACGGGCTGATAAAATTCTCGAGCATCCTGGAAGCACAGGTAGTCGGGCCGAACGTGGTGCAAAGATTGTCTTTGACAGCTACAGGAACGCCCGCCAAAGGCCCCAGCGGCCGTCCGGAAGCAATTTTCTCATCCACCTTTGCGGCCTGTTCGAGGGCTGTCTCCTTCAATAGCGTCAGAAAGGCCCCGACCTGCGGTTCAATTTTCTCAATCCGTGCAAAGAACCGCTCCACCGCCTCCCGGCTTTGCAGTTTCCCGGAGGCAACCCGGTCCCGTATGGAACGTACAGTCCACTCCATCCTTAATCCCGTGCCCTTCGATGCGACAGAAGCCACTGATACAATTCGGGGTTGTCATAGGTTTGAGTCCAGGAATCGTGTTCGGCATCCGGATAAACCGTCAACTTTGCCTTTCCGCCGGCCCGGTTGACCGCCTCTACCATCTGCTGAGATTCACTGAGCGGCACGACAGGGTCTTTGGCTCCGTGAAAAGCCCAAACAGGCACCTTTTCGAGATTGGCCGCCGTAAAAGGCCGTCCTCCCCCGCAAATCGGAACAATCGCCGCAAACCTTTCCGGCCAGGCGGAGGCAATCGCCCATGTGCCGTATCCGCCCATACTCAAACCGGTCAGATACACCCGGTCCGGGTCGATTTTATAACGCTCCAGCATCTCATCAATCAGAGCCAAAACCTCCCTTCCTAAAATCGGCCACCACTGGCCCTCGGGGCACTGCGGACTGACAATCACGAACGGAAAATCCCGGCCCTGCTCAACAAGTTTGGCAGGCCCATGGGCCTTGACGCGATTCAAATCACTGCCGCGTTCGCCGGCTCCGTGAAGAAAAACCAGCAGCGGCCAGGAATCCTTCTGTTCATAGTCCGGCGGCAGATACAGCAGATAATCCAGCGTAAGGGTGACCTTCCGTTCCAGATGCCGGGCTTTTTGACGTTCCTGTTTTTTCTGCGAGTTCATTGCCTGCTCCTCTGCTGCAGTCAGCAAACCAACGGTCAATGCCGTCAAAACAAAAAAGAGTCGAAATTGCATCTGTCTTTCTCCTATTCCGCTTATGCACCGGAATTGTCTTCAAGGATTTTGGGGACTTTGAAATACCCGTCGCCGGCATCCGGGGCATTCGCCAGGGCCTGCTCATTGCTCAGCGACGGCTGCACCGCGTCTTCACGGAACACATTGCAGATCGGCAGGCAGTGCGCCAGCGGTTCGACATGCTCCGTGTCCAGTTCATTCAGCTTTTCGATGTACTCCACAATCGCCGACAGCTGCACGCTGAACTGAGCAATTTCCGCCTCGCTCAATTCCAGCCGGGCCAGCTGGGCCACCCGCCGAACCTGTGCCGGGTCAATTTTGGCTGCCATAATCTCTATCTCCAATAGAAGAGGGAATTTATAGCAGAAACCGTCCCGGAAGGCAACCAAAAACTTTCCGGTCAATGGACAAGGCAGGTTGGCCGCCCGGTCAGTTCTTCGGGTCCCCGTAAAGAATTCCCCGCCCGTGCGTACCCACATACACTCGACCGTACTGTTTGGGGTCGCCGGTGATTTGCAGAATCAGCCCCCACTGATGGCGGTCGTCATTGATTCTCACCCAGGATTGAGCCGTATCAATCGAACGGAAAATACCGTACTGCCCCTTTACAATCCCAACCAGATAGAGAACGGGATACTCCCGCCCCGGGGCCGCCTTTCCGAAACCGAAGGCACAGATTCGCTCAACCGGCTCTATCTTTTGAAAGCTTTCTCCTCTGTCCACCGAATGAAAAAGCCCGTCGTAGGCGGCCAGCCATAAATCTCCCTCCCGCCCGGGTACTGCATACAGCCGGTCCTGACCGCCCCGCCAATCGCCTCGCCAGCCGCCTCGCTTCGGCAGTCCGCTCGGCAGATTCAGCGGCTTTTCGACGAATGTTGTGCCCCCATCCGTACTGACAAACAGTTTACCTTCGAACAAATCCATCGCATAAAAGATGCTGGAGCTGGTTCCATCCGGAATCACACGGTGGTTGGCAGACAGCCCTTCACACTTCGACCAGGTTTTTCCCAAATCAACGCTCCGGAAAGCGGCGCTGCGTTCCGGCGTCCAAATCCATACGGAACCGTCTGCGGATACGGCAATGGAGCCGCCGCGGCTGTCCGGCTCCGGTTTCCCGGCGGGCTGCCAGGTTCGCCCTCCATCCAGCGAATAGCCAATGCTGCTGTTTTGCTCGCCGGCACCGCTGCCGACTCTGACAATCATCTCCGGCCGCCGCAGAGCACAGGCAAGTCCGGTACAGTTGCCGAATCGCGGATGAGCAAAATTGCCCTCCGGCGCCGGCCTGTCCAAATCCCAGTGAACAAATCCGGCATAATCGCCTATGGCCGTAATCAGCGGCGCTCCGGCAGGCGGACTGAGCAAATCCAGCGTAACGGTCTGTTCAATCCCCCGGCTCATTACAGACCAATGAACGGACTTGCCTGCATCCGCATCCGTCAGATTAAAGGTTTCATACCCGCCGTAGCCGGTCGTAAACAAAGCATGATTGGGATTTGTCGGGTCAATTTCCACATCAAACATCCAGTGAATCACGCTGCTTTGCACATAGGGGGCATTTGAGTAATCAAACGTTGAATTTCGCAGAAGCATCGTCCAGGTCCTGCCGCCGTCCGTGCTGCGAAAGATTTCCTCCCCGCTTTCAAACCGGCAGTAAGAGCTCACCAGCACTACTTGCGGATTGGAAGCATCGACACTCACGGCTGCATATCCGAAGCGTCTTTGCTCGTTCGGCTTATCCGGCGTAATCTCGGTCCACTCGCCGGTCTTCGTGTTCCACTTCCACACCGCCCCGTCGCTCATCCGGCTGGGACCCGGTGAAGAACCATAGGTAATGTAGAGAGTGCCATCGGAAGCCAGCGCCGCGTGTGTCGGGCGGTATCGTGTCGGCTGTCCGTCAATCGGCCGCCAGGTCTGCCCGCCGTCCACGGTACGAAACAGATTCTCCTGCCCCATTCTCGATACGCCGACATAAATTGCTGAACACCCTTTCCCGGCAGAACCGCTGGTCGGGTCAAACAGGACAAAAATGATTCCAGGATTTTGCGGACGTCCGCCTCGGCGTCCTTCCCCAGGCCCCGAATATTGCTCTTCCGGAAGCTCCGGGAACGATTCGACCTTCCTCCAGGTTCTGCCGGAATCGTCACTTTTCCACAGTCCGTCATATCGGCTTCCCAAAAACAAAATACGCCCGTTATAAGGGTCCACCGTCAGCCGCTCGCCGCTGCCCCGCCCGTCTTCATTGGCCCCCAGCTTGAACGGCAAATCCGTTCGTTCGAATGTCTGCCCCCTGTCTTTCGAGCACAGAACGGCTCCATTCGGATTGGTCGGCGACGTATAGGTCCCGCAGGCCAGATACAGCCGATTCGGGTCAGAAGGGTCCACGGCAAGCCCATCCACTCCCATCAGGTTTACATCATCCAGCGACACCCAATCCAAGAGCGGCTGCCATTTCTTTTCCTGCGAACTCCAGCGGTATGCACCGCCCATATCCGTCCGAGCATAATACAGCCCCGATACCGTCGGATGAAAAACAAAGCCCGTCACAAAGCCGCCGCCGACAATCTGTACCGGTTTCCAGTCATACGGTTCAGACGGCAGGACTTCCTGAGCCCCCAAACATACGACTGAACATATCCAAACAACAATCCCGCCTGTTTTGATAAGAAGTCTCATTATTCGGCTCCCGGATTGTTTTATTTTTCCTCAATCTTTGCCTGCCGAATCGCCCACTTGACCTTGCCGTCCGTCGGGTCGGAGGCCAACTCAAACTTCCCCTGTTTTGAAGCCAGCGAAAGTCGATGAAGTTTCTGATCATCCGGCAGGCAAACCAGCCCTTCCGCCTCCGTTTTCTCCTTCACAAAAACCACCAGTTCCAGTTTGGACCAGTCCAGAAACGCCGTCGATTGAGCCAATTCGATATGCGGAATCGCCGCTCCCTCGCGTACCAGAAGAATAATCGGCACCGGCCCGGCCTGGATGCGATGCCATCCGCCGGCATAAACCCGACCCGTCTGATAGTCAATCCACACCCCCGGGGGCAGATAAACATTCCGTTCCCCCCCGGCCTCCAGGAGCGGCGCTGCCAGCATATCCGAGCCGAATAGGTATTCATCATCAATCCGCCACGAGCCGGGGTCATTCGGATACTCCACAAACAGTGCCCGCAGCATCGGAAGTCCCCGCTGCGTGCAGTCTTTGGCCTGTGCATAAATATACGGCATCAGCCGATACCGCATTTCGGCGGCCTGACGAAACACCTTCGTAAACTCTTGGCCGTATTCCCACGGCTCCGTCGGCGGGGTTCCGTGGCTTCGGCTGTGGGAGGAAAACATCCCAAACGCCGCCCATCGCCGATACAGCTCCTCCGGACAGGCCTTTACAAACCCGCCCATATCGTGAGACCAGAAGGAAAACCCGCACAGCCCCAGCGACAGGCCCCCGCGGAGCGTGGCGGTCATCGCCGTATCCGTATTGGCCGGGTCACCTCCCCAATGAAGCGGATACCGCTGGCTGCCTGCCCAGGCGCTTCTTGCCCAGATAATCGTGTCGCCTGTAATTTCTTTGGTAATCTCCGCCACCGCCTTGTTGTACCGAAGCGGATAGAGATTGTGTTCATAAAAACCCGTCCGTCCCGACGCATAAATTCCTTCCAGCGGCGCCGCCTCGCCGAAATCAACCTTAATCACGCTGACGCCTTGGCGAAGGAGGCCGGCAATCTTGTCCTGATACCACCGCACCGTTTCAGGATTAGAAAAATCCAGCACGGCGTCTTCATACGGCAGATTGCCTTTGCGGTCGCGAACAAAAAGCCCCTTTTCGATAATCTCCGGAAACAGGGTGTTTTTCGGCACAAAGTACGGCAGCTGCCACAGGCAAACCCGAAACCCCATCTTCTTCAAATCTGCAATCATCTTGACCGGGTCTTCGAACCGCGACCTGGAAAACTGATAATCACACCGCCAGTCCGTCTCAAACCAGCCGGTGTCGAAATGAATCACATCAGAAGGGATTTGATGTTCGCGGAGTCTGGCCGCAACGGTCCGCCCGTCTTTCTCTGAAAAATACGTAATCCGGCTCATCCAGAAGCCGAACGACCACAGGGGCGGCATCGCCGCCTTGCCGGTCAAGTTCGTGTACTCATCCAGGATCTCTTTGGGCCGGCCCAAAAAGAAAAACAAATCCAGCTGGTCATCCCCAACCATCATCGTATTGGCCCCGCTGTAGTATTTGCCGAAATCGCAGGTAATCGGAGAAGACGTGTGCATAAACACCCCATACCCGCGGCTGCTCAGATAAAATGGAATCGGCTTGTACATCGTTTCATTCTGCACGCCGTTGCCGTCATCGGTATAAAGAACAACCTTCTGGCCGCGTTTGTTGAACTCCGTATAGGATTCGCCGCACCCGAAGATGCCCTCGTTGGGAGAAAGCCGAAAGACTGCCGCGAAACTCGTCGAGTAATCCGAGGCCCGCCGAACAAACGAAAACGGCAGCAGCGGCGTATAGGTCTCGCTCGTATCCTCCATATGGTACGTTTGGGTAAGGACCCTGCCCTGTGCATCCTCAATCGTAATCCGCCAGGGATTTTCCGTGATGACAACGGCGCCGTAGGCGCTTTTGTAGCGATGACCGCCCGCAATTTTTTCATACGTCCAGCCGCTGCGGTCCTGCCGGACGGTGCCGTTGATCAGCATCAAAGAGGGCTGCTCGGGCTGAACCTGAAACCGGGACGAAGCCCGTATCCGGATTGTGCGGGGACTGACAAACTCCAGCACAAAGGGCAGTTCCGGCGATTCGGCATACTCAATCGTCGGAAACTCATTAGCGGGCACCGGCTTGAGGGCCCCTAACATATTGTTAAAGGCAAAACGCGTAAAGTACTCGTATCGCAGATACTTAAGCGTACCTTTCCCGGTTTCGGGGTCGAAATCAGTTAGACGGTCAGCACAATAGTACGTGTTTGTAAAACTGCGAAAATCGCCGCTGATATCCATGACATCATTCAAAAGCCGCTGGGAAGGGTCGGGCGAATGAAAAGGGATACCACAGAAAGCAGCAGAGGAAAACAGCCAAATCAAAAGGCAAGATAACTTCTTATCTCCAGAGCACTTGAAATTTTGTTTCATTTTTTGTCTCCTTTTCTTTTCACAATGCCTTCTTACAGATATGGCACCTAAATAGAAGGTTTCTGTGGTTTTTTTAAGTTTTTTTGAGGAGAAAACCTGGAATTAACTCCCTCTTTTGACAAACACACTGCCGGGCAGCTGCTTGACGATGCCCTTGAGCTGAAGACTGATAAGGGCGGCGTGGACCTGGCCTGCGGGCACCTCGACAGAAGCAATAATTTCTTCGATATGAACAGGGTTTTTGTCAAGAACGGCAAAAACGACCTGCTCAGAATCGGACAGGTTGAGTTGAGAAATGTCAAAAAGGGTCGTTTGCACCTTTTGGGCGGCCTGCTCCGCCTTTTTGTGCACGTGCTCCTTCAGTCCCTGCCCCACAATCCCCAACGTATCCATAATCTCTTCTACGCTATCCACAAGCCGAGCCCCCTGCTTAATCAGTTCATGCGGGCCTTTGCTGGTGGGGCTGTCTATCCGGCCGGGCACAGCCATCACCTCCCGGTTGTATTCGAGAGCGGCCTTGGCGGTAATCAGGGCCCCGCTGCGGGGGGCGGCCTCCACAACGATAACCCCCATCGACAAGCCCGCAATGATGCGGTTGCGTCCGGGGAAGTTTTCGGAAAGCGGCTCGTAGGTCATCGGCAGTTCGCTCAGGACCGCCCCGTCTTCGGCAATTTTGTCAAACAGGTTTTTGTTCTCCGGCGGAAAGCAGTGTGCCAGTCCGCACCCCTGCACGGCAATTGTGCGGCCCGATGCACTCAAAGCGCCGCGGTGCGCTGCGCTGTCGATGCCGCGGGCCAATCCGCTGACAATGGTCAGACCAGCGGAGGCCAGCAGACGAGCAAACCGCTCGGCCTGCTCAACGCCGTAGTGGGTACAGTGACGACTGCCGACAATCGCCACGGCCAGACTGTCGCTCCGCTGGAGCGTGCCCTTGACATAGAGCACCGGCGGCGGGTCATCAACGGCCTTCAGCGCGGGCGGATAGACCGGGTCGTCCCAATGGAGGATGCGGACACCGTGTGCCTCGGCCGTCTGCATTTCTTTTTGGGCATCGAAGAGGAGCCGCGTACGGGCAATTCGTTCGGCCGTGTGCGGACCGATGCCCTCAACTTGACAGAGCGAATGAACCGAAGCACCGAAGATGCGGTCAAATGTGCCGAAATGCTTCAGAAGCCGCCCGAATAGAATCGGCCCGACCCCTTCGGTATGACGAAGCCGAAGCCAGTTTTCAATTCCTTCGGAATGGGTTGTCGGCTGCTCTTCCCTCATCGCCCTTTCCGCCTGTTTTTGACCCCCAACTCTACCCCCGCCACCCAAAAACGCAAGGGAAAAACGTTCATATCACGTTGGAAAAATAGAGAAGACAATTTGATGAAAAGACAATTCGTTGCAAAATTCAATATTTTCTGTAACAATGGCATGGATTGACCGTCTAAAGAGCGGGAATCTTGTTATCTGCGGTGCAAGCCGGCAACTTGAATCCAAAAAGGACTCTCAAACGTGAAAAAGAAACAGAAAGTTATCCTGTTTGTCGGGATTGGCCTGGTTCTTCTGATTTCCTGCTGTGCCGTTCTTTCGAATCAGATGAAAAAGAAGGCCCTGGCCAAAACAACGCTGAAGGTGCGCACGGAGGTTGTCAAACGAGGCGAACTGGTGGAAACAGTGAACGCCCCCGGCGAGATTGAGCCGCGAACGAAGGTCGATATCAGCGCCAAGGTGTCGGCCCGCATCACGGAACTGCCCTACAAAGAAGGCGAAACCGTCACAGCAGGCAACCCAAACGCCAATCCGCCGATTCCGCCGTCCGTGCTGGTGCGTCTGGATGACCGGGATATGGTCAGCCGACTGAACAGTGCTGAAGCAACCTACGAGGCCCAAAAGGCCCAGATTGAGGTCGAAAAGGCCCGGATTTTCAGTCAGCAGGCCTCCCTGGCCGGACAAAAGAGCCGCCTCGAGCAGGCCCGTCAGGACTTCGAACGGCAAAAGAAACTCTTCGAAAGTCAGGATATCAGTCAATCCGCCTATGACCAGGCCAAAACAACCTTTGAGGAATTGCAGGCCCAAGTCGAGGCCGCCGAGAAGAACCTTCAGGCCGCTCAGCTGAATCTGGTTGTAATGGAACACAATCTGCGGGCGGCCCAGGCCCGTGTGGAAGAGGCCCGCGAAGCCCTCAGTTATACTACGATTACCGCTCCAATGGACGGCTTAATCACCCGCCTGAATGCCGAGGTCGGCGAGGTCGTAATGACCGGCACAATGAACAACCCCGGTACGGTGATTCTGACGGTGGCGGACCTGTCACAGATGATTCTGAATGCGCAGGTCGATGAAAGCAACATCGGACGGGTCAAGGTCGGCCAGCCCGCCAAAGTCCACGTCCAGGCCTTCTGGGAGGAGGAGTTCAAAGGCACCGTACACTCCATCGCCCTGACCAGCAGCCGCTCCACCACCACCGGCGCCAAGTATTACGAAACAAAGATTCTGCTGGAAGGAGATGTGGGCAAACTGTACACAGGTCTGACGGCCGATGTGAATATTGAAGTCGCCCGCTATCAGGGTGTGCTCCTGGTGCCCAGCCAGGCGGTGCTCGAACGCCGAATCGACGATTTGCCGGAGGAGGTCCGCAAAAACAACCCGCTGGTGGACCCCAAAAAGTCGTTCCTGACGGTGGTATTTCGTCTGGCAGACGGCAAAACAAAAATTACACCGGTGCGCGTCGGCCCCAGCGATTTGCTCAATACTATCGTTGAGGCGGGACTGACCGAAGGCGACAAGGTCATCACCGGACCGTATAAAATCCTCGAAACCCTTCAGAACGATATGGCTGCAGAAGAAATCGCCGAATCGCAAGAGCCGCCCCATGAGTCCTAATGACATTCTGATTTCTCTGAAAAACATTCATCGCCGCTACCGCGTCGGAAGCGAGACGGTCCATGCCCTGCGCGGCGTCAATCTGCAGGTGCGGCGCAACGAATACGTGGCGATTATGGGCCACAGCGGCTCCGGCAAAAGCACCCTGATGAATATCCTCGGCTGTCTGGACCGAGCGGACGAAGGCACCTACGAACTCAACGGCATCCTCACGACGGAAATGAGCGGTGCCCAGCTGGCTCAGATACGAAACGAACAGATCGGATTTGTGTTTCAGTCGTATGAGCTGCTGCCGCGTCTGAATGCCCTGAAAAATGTGGAACTGCCGTTGCTGTATTCAAAAGTCGGTTTTTTGGCCCGCCGGCGGTTGGCTCAGGAGGCCCTCGAACGCGTAGGGCTGGCCGAACGGATGCATCACCGGCCGAATCAGCTCAGCGGCGGCGAAAAACAGCGCGTGGCCGTCGCCCGGGCGCTGGTCGCCCGCCCTAGTCTGCTCCTGGCTGACGAGCCGACCGGCAACCTCGACACACAGACCAGCCAAAGCATTATGGCTCTGTTTGAAACGCTTTATCAGCAGGGACAGACCATCATCCTGGTTACACACGAAGCGGATATCGCATGCCATGCCCGACGCATCGTTCGAATGCGGGACGGGCAAATCATCAGCGACCTGCCGGTCGAGCAGGACCCGGCATGGGCCCTGCTGCATCCGACGGGGACTGTATCTCAAAAGGAGGGCCGATGAAGACGCTGCTGCTGCCCCCGCTGCTTTTCCTTCGTCTGCTGGTGCAAAGTATTCTGCTGGCCCTGGGGCAGATATGGGTCAACAAAACCCGCGGTCTTCTGACGACGCTGGGCATTATCATCGGCGTGGCCTCCGTGACGGCCGTTGTGGCCGGGATGAACGGAATGAATGCCATGATTATGGAGAACTTCGAGTTCTTCGGTACCAAAAAAATCTTTCTCTGGCCCCAGCGGCCTCGAACCGGTCCTCAGAAAAACGCCGACTGGTGGGAAATCCGCTTCCGACCCGAACAGTTTGAAGGAATCCTCGAGCATTGTCCTTCGGTAGAATATCTGACGCTGATGAGCCGAGTGGGCAGCATGACCGCCCGCTACAAAGACCATACAGCGGAAAACGTCCAGGTCACCGGCGTTGAGGAAAGCTGGTTTAAGATTGAAAACCGCCCCATCAGCCGCGGCCGCCCCTTTTCCTATCTCGACCAGCGCCAGGCACGCCGGGTCTGCGTCATCCCCCAGAAACTCCAGGAAAAACTGTATCTGGACCGCGACTGCATCGGACAAACCATTCAGCTGGATTACCATACCTTTCTGATTATCGGAATTGTCGAAGAGCGGCCCCGGGCGTTTTTCGAAGGACAGGGAGACCGCATCGAAGTCTTTATCCCCTTCCAGACGGCTCAGTCGATTCGTGAATCCTGGATTGAGGCGATGGCCTCCTGCAAAAGCACCAATCTGGCCGAAGAAGCCAAGGCGGAACTGACCTTCTTCCTGCGGAAAATGCGAAAGGTCCCACCGGGCGAATCGAACAACTTCGGCGTTTTCTTTATGGAAAGTGAAGTGGCCAAGGTGCGTTCGATGATGGCTATGCTCAGTTTGGTAGCCGCAGCCATCGTGAGCATCTCGCTGGTGGTCGGCGGAATCGGGATTATGAATATTATGCTGGTCTCCGTCTCGGAACGGACCAGGGAAATCGGTCTGCGAAAGGCCGTCGGAGCCAAGGCATCCGCGATTCTGATGCAGTTTCTGGTTGAAGCCGTTGTGCTCTGCCTGATTGGAGGACTGATTGGGCTGGGTCTGGGGCATCTGCTGGCCAAGCTTATCTCACAGTCCGCCGGCTTTCTGGCCAAAGCCCAGGTTCCCGGCTGGGCAACCCTGCTGGCTGTGGGCTTTTCCACCGCCGTCGGCATCTTTTTCGGAATGTTTCCGGCCGTCAAAGCGGCCCGTCTGAATCCTATTGAGGCCCTGCGTCATGAATAAAAAACACGTTCTGTTCGGATGGATTGTCGGACTGCCCCTTCTTCTGTTCGGCTGCGATACAACCCCGGAACCGGTTTCGTTCTATGAAGCAAAGGCCAAACCGGAAAAACTTCGGCAAATTGAACCGCTGGTTCTGCAGGCGGCTGAACCCAACGAACAGACCCAGCCGGCGGCTCCGCTGCCGGAGGAAATCCGGCTGACCCTCGAACAATGCCGGGCCTGGGCGCTGGAGAACAATCTCGGACTGAAGGCCGAACTGCTCAGTCCGACCATCGCATCCGAAGCCCTCAGCGCAGAAGAAGCCAAATTTGAGGCGTCCTTTTTCACACGGGTCCAGTATTCCAAAACAGACAGGCCGGTCGGGACCGCCCTCTTTGTTCAGGGCTCCAGCACCGATTCCGGAACAGTAGATATGGGCGTTCAGATGCCCCTGCAGACAGGCGGCACCCTGACGGTGGACTTGGTGGACAATCGAACCCTCACAAATCAAACATCCTTTTTCCTGAATCCATCTTACTCCACCGGCCTGGCCTTCTCCATCAGTCAGCCCCTGCTTCGGAATGCCGGGCATCGGGCCTCTATGCATTCCATTCGTCTCCGCCGGTATGATCAGCAGATGGCCGAAGCCCGAACAAAGCTGGAGGTCATCTCCGTTCTGGCGGCGGCGGATCGGGCGTATTGGCGTCTGGCGGCGGCCCGGAAGGAACTGGAGGTCCGGCTTCAGCAGTATGAACTGGCAAAAGCCCAGCTGGAGCGGGCTCAACGGATGGCGGCGGCAGGCCAGACAGCCGAAGTGGAAGTCCTTCGGGCTCAGGCCGGAATGGCCTCGCAGGCCGAGCAGATTATCTTGGCGGAAAACAACCTTCGTGCCCGACAGCGGGAATTAAAAAGAATTGTCAATCAGCTAAATCTGCCGGTACAATCGACCGTGCGGCTGATTCCGGCGACTGAACCGGATTTGCTCCGATACGAACTGGATGCAAAAGATTTGGTCGCCAAAGCAATCGAGAACCGAATGGAGCTGCTGGAGATGGAACTCCAGATTGCCCGTCAGGTCAGCACGATTGACTATCTGAAAAATCAGGCCCTGCCGGTCGTCAACCTCGAATATACCTACAATATCAATGGCTTAGGCCCCACACGAAACGATTCCTACGATTTGCTTCAGGAAAACCGCTTTTCCGACCATCGGCTGGGGCTGACGATGCTGATTCCGCTGGGCAATGAAGCCGCCAAAAGCACCCTGCGGGCTGCCTTTTATCAGCGGATGCAGCTGCTGGCTACACAGGAAAACCGCAAGTCGCTCATTGAAATGGAGGTCCTGAACGCCATCGATCAGACGGAGGCAAACTGGCAGCGGATTCTGGCCGCCCGGCAGAATGTTCTGCTGGAAGCCCGGCTGGTCGAAGCGGAAATACGTCAGTTCGAAAACGGACTTCGTACATCCACAGATGTACTGCAAGCCCAAGCCCGCCTGGCCGATGCGCAGAGCGCTGAGATTCGTGCCGTTACGGAATATCAGATTTCCCTGGTAGATTTGGCCTATGCCACCGGCACTCTGATGGGAGCCGCCAAAGTGGATTGGGAGCCCATCACCGTCCGCCGATAACCATCAAATCACAACGCCGGCTGTTCCGATAATCTGAACAGAATCGTTGCGTCCATCCCCCTTCCTCGTTTGGTTCGGCTCAAAATGCGGCCGTTGAAAAGCCCTGCCGACAGATTATCGGTCTTTAGAAAACAATCCATAAAATCCGTACAAAATAGATGAGCCGCCGAAGAAGAACACTTTTCACGCCGATAATCATTCTGCCTAAAAGGGTTTCCGCTGAAACTCGGGAACCAGGAGAAACCAATGAAGGGAACGATTCTTTTTTTCGTCTTTTGGCTGATTATCGGTGCGGCCGTCGGAGCAGAGGAAGCCGTCCCTGTTCAGACTGACTTGTTCGAACTGCCTTTGGAAGCCCTGATGGAGATTGAAATCACGTCCTCCGCCCGCCGACCCCAGTCCATCAGCCGGGCCTCGCGGGCCGTGTATATCATCACCGCCGAGGATATTCGACAGGCCGGCCCCACCCGCATCGACGACCTGTTTCGTCTGGTTCCGGGAATGGATGTCTTCCAAACCAAAGGTCTTGTTTCAGCCGTCGGCAGCCGCGGGTATGTCAAATGGAACAATGAACGAATGCAGATTCTCCTGGACGGACGGCCCTTGTATGACCCCTATCTGGGCGGAGCCCTCTTTTATCTGCACCCGATTTTCCTGGAAGAAATCGAACGTATTGAAGTCATTCGAGGGTCCGCCGGTGTGGCCTGGGGCGTCAATGCGATGAACGGCGTCATCAACATCATCACCAAAAAAGCCGCCGACACCCAGGGAGGTCTTGCTTATGCAGCCGCCGGCAATAACGATCTGGTTCACAGCTTCCTCCGTTACGGCGGAACTGCAGACAATGTCTCCTGGCGGGCGATGCTCGGACATCTGGCCAACGACGGATTTGCCCGGGAAAACGGACAACGAGTGCTGGATGACTACCGCTCCTTCCTGAGCACAGGCCGGGCGGAGGTCCGATTAACTGAAGACTCGACCCTGACGCTGACAGGCGGACATCAGAATGCCTACTCCAACAACGAAACGCTGGATTACTTCAACATCCAGTGGGAGAAACGGCTGGAGGACGGAAGCGTCTGGCAGATACGCTGGACGGAAAGTTATATCTTCCGCTGGGACCAAACGAACTACTACTCCGGCTCGAACAACTGGCTTTACAACCGGGCGGATATCCGTTCCCGAGAAGAAATTCTCGAAATCCAGCATAATTTCCAGACCGGCCGGCACAATATCGTGTGTGGAGCTGACTTCACGCGGGACATCTACCGCAGCCATCCGCTCAATAACCAGAAAAATACCGTTCCGGAGGATTTCGATAACAATCAGGGCAGCGTCTTTCTCGAAGACGAAATCACGCTGGCTGATAATCTGTGGCTGACACTCGGCTGGCGCGGGCATTACAATCAGCTGACTCATTTTGACTGGGCGGCCAACAGCGCTCTGGTCTGGGAATTTACCCCCAAACATTTCCTCCGCGGAGCTGTCGCCCGTTCGTTCCGCCGCCCGACCCTCTGGCAGATGTTCCGCTGCGGCCCGCTGAAATATGAAGGCTCGGATGGATTCCCCGACGGAACCATCCTGATCGGCGAGGGAAATGACTCGCTGGATAACGAAACGATGATTTCCTATGAACTCGGTTATCGCGGTCAGTGGGCCGACAATCTGTCCGTCAACATTGAAGGATACCTCAATCAGGACAAGGATATGATGGCCCTTGATAAGGCCCTCGTACAATATACCCCCACCTGGCCCCCCGATTGGTCAGATACCGATTGGTATGACCAATGGAAAAACACATACGATGTTACGACATATGGTCTCGAAAGCAGCATCGAATGGGAACCGACGAAATGGTGGCTCGTGCGGGGATTCCATACTTATCTCCATCAAACCAGACGCAATGAGCTGACCAACTGGCGAACCGGTGAAACCGGCATTATCTTAAGCCCCAAGCATCGTGTCGGCCTGACAAACCGGTTCAAACTCGATGAAGTCACCACGCTGAACACCCAGTTATACTGGACGGATACCGCCACTCCATACCTCGAATACATTCCGGGCAAGCCCTTCTGGCGGCTGGATGTCCGTCTGGCCCGGCGGCTTTGGAAAGACCGGGCGGAAATCGCCGTCGGGGCGATGAATCTGCTGGACCGCAATCACTACGAAGGCGGCTATGACTGGGGAACCAGCCGGTATAACGAGGTTCCCCGCCAATTGTACCTGGAGTTCTCCTGCCGGTTCTAATCCTTCGACGGCTGTATCAGGATTGGCGTTTGGTTGCCAGCTGGTCGGCGGTTACAGCCAGAACGATAATTGCTCCGATTACAACCAGCTGAACATTGGTGGAAATATCCAGCAGCGTCAGGCCGTTCCGCAGGAAGCTGATCAGCAGGGTCCCAATAATAGTGCCGGTCAGAGTGCCTCGTCCGCCGCTGGGCGAGCAGCCCCCGATAATCACGGCGGCAATCACATCCAGTTCAAGAGAAATGCCTGCCGTGGGCTGGGCGGAGCTGGCTCGACTGGTGGTAATCATTGCGGCCAGGCCGGTACAGGCGCCTGTCAGCGTGTAAATGACCGTTAGGATGCGCGGCACGTTAATGCCCACATGAAACGCTGTCTCCGGATTCGACCCCACGGCATAAACATACCGCCCAAAGGGGGTATAGTTCAGAAGAAAGGCCGCCGCCGCAAGCACCAGCACCAAAAGCACAACCGATGCAGGGAACGGCCCGATTGTCCCGATATCCAGAAAGGTATAATCCGACACGGCAAACGGCTTGCCGTCATTCATCAAATAAGTAATCCCCCGGAAAATGCTCATTGTGCCGAGCGTGACGATAAAAGGCGCCAGTTTCAGCCGGGTTATCAGCGTCCCGTTTATCCACCCGCACAAAGCGCCGAACAGCACACCGATGACTGTTCCCCAGAACATCGCCGATGCCGTCAGAGGGACATAATTGCCCCCTGCAATCTGTGTCCAGGAAGCCCCGCTGAGAAACAGCATCGCCGCCGAGCCGACCATCCCGCACAGAGCCAGCATCGACCCGACCGACAGGTCGATTCCGGCGGCGATAATCACAAAGGTCATCCCCGCCGCCATAATGCCGTTGATAGAGGAACGGCGGAGAACATTGCTGAAGTTTCGGAAAGACAGAAAGTTATCCGGCTCCAGAAAACTCCAAAGCGAAATGATAAAAATCAGCGAACAAAACGGCAGGAGCTGTTTGGCAAAGCGATTCATAATCGGGGTTCCTCCACGGCGGCATAATGCATCACTTCTTCCGGGGTGGTTTTTCGGGTTTCCAGGTCGGCGACAAGACGCCCGCGGCGCATTACCAAAATCCGGTCGCAAAGGCCGAACAGCTCCGGCAGCTCGGATGAAATCATCAGGACGGCCTTCCCCTGCTCGGCCAGGTCCGCCAGCATCTGATACACTTCTCGTTTGGCCCCCACATCGATTCCGCGTGTGGGCTCATCAAAAATCAAAAACTGCGATTGAGCCATCAGCCAGCGGGCAATCAGCAGCTTCTGCTGATTGCCTCCGGACAAATCCGCCGCACGCACGCCGGGCGATGACCACCGGACCGACACTTTCCGGCCGTATTCCTCACAGATCGCCTGCTCCTTTCGCAGACGCAGCAGATACCGCATCCCGATACGGGGATAGTTCGGCAGCGTTATATTCCATCCGGCCGGCAGGATGGTGCACAGCCCGGTGCGTTTGCGGTCTTCGGTCAGATAGGCGATGCCCTGCCGAATGGCGTCGGCGGGCGATGCAATCACAAGCGGTTTGCCCTGCCAGCGGAACGCTCCCTGCAACAGCGGCTGAACCCCGAACACGGCGCGGGCCGTCTCCGTGCGTCCGGCCCCGACCAGCCCGGCCATTCCGACTATCTCGCCGGACCGCACCGCAAAGGAAACCCCCTCGATTCCCTCCGCCGTCTTCAGATTGTCCGCCTCAAAAAGCACCGCCCCCGGATTCGAGCGGCGGACCGGATAATAGTCCTTCAGCTCCCGACCGACCATGTGCCGAACCACCGTCGGAATATCCATCTCAGATGCCGGAGCCGAAGCCGCAACGGCTCCATCCCGCAGAACGGTAATCTCATCGGCCAGACGAGCCACTTCTTCCATCCGGTGAGAAATATAGATAATCGTCATCCCCAGCCCGCGGAGGCGTCGGATAATCTCAAACAGCCGCTGTGCTTCGGCCTCCGTCAGCGAGGAAGTCGGCTCATCCATCACAAAAATCCGCGCGCTGCGCATCAGGGCCTTGAGCAGTTCGACAATCTGGCACTGTCCGGCCGTCAGGGTCCGAACGGGAGCCAGCGGATTCAGCTCAAACCCATAGAGCCGACATTGCTCGACTGTTTGGTCTATCATCGCCTTTCGATTCAGAATGAACGGAATGCGCCCTCGGATTTCACGCCCCAAAAAAAGATTTTCCGTCACCGTGAGGTCTTCCGCCAGGTCCAGTTCCTGATACAGCATCGAGATTCCGGCCTCCAGGGCATCCCCCGGATTACTGAAGGTTCGCTTTTGTCCATCCAGATAAATCTCTCCTGCATCGGGCTCAAACACGCCGGCCAGAATCTTCATCAGCGTGGATTTGCCGGCGCCGTTTTCCCCGCAGAGGGCATGAACGGTGCCCGGCCGGGCCGTAAAGGTCACTCCCTGCAGGGCCTTGACCGGGCCGAAGGTCTTGACGATATTCCGCATTTGCAGTTCGCCCGTCAAACGCCGCCTCCTTACAGTCCCAAAGCCGCCGGAAATTTCTGCTTCATCTCTTCGAGATTCTCCCGCTCGACAATCATACTTTCAATTGGAACCTGTTTCGGAACCGTTTTTCCTTCCAAGGCCTCAATCAGAATCCGAACCCCTTCGTATCCGATTGCAAAGGGGTTCTGCACCACGAGGGCATCAACCCCCCCTTTCTCAATTCCTTCCAGCACCACCGGGTCCGAATCGAAACCGACCATTTTCACCTTGCCGAGCAGATTCTGGTTCTGCAGGGCCTTATAGGCCCCGACCGTTGTCGGCTGATTGACGGCAAAAAGGCCGACGACATCCGCATTGCGCATCAGCATATCCACCGTCTTTTGGCGGGAATCTTCCACCGTGCCGAGTGTATACTGTTCCGCAGCAATCTGCATCTGCGGAAATTCGCGGGCCAGCGTCTCCCGAAATCCCTGTGCACGGGCGTCGGTGGAGGCGGAGTTTTGAATAAACTTCGTCAAAATGACTTTGCCTCTGCCGCCGCAGGCCTGCGCCAGCCGACGAGCGGCCTTGACTCCGCCCAGATAATTATCGGTAGCCACAAATGACACATAATCCGCCGGGTCGGCCTCCACCGCCGAGTCAATAATCACACAGGGAATGCCGGCGGCTTTGATTTTCTGCACAGGACGAGCCAGAGCTTTGGCATCGTTGGGCCCCAGAACAATCCCGACAACATTTTTCACAATGGCGTCTTCAACCGCCTGGATTTGCTTTTCCCGGTCGCTTTCCTGTTCCGGACCTGTCCAGGAAATGAGATAGCCGCGTTCCTGAGCGGCTTTGGCGGCCCCCTGCCGCACAACCTCCCACCACATCGAAGCTGTTCCTTTGGGAATAACGGCAATCGTTTTGGAAATGGACGCCCTCTGACGCAGCAGATTGATTTTGCGAACCACACCGGAAATGAAAAGTACAGCCGACAGGCCGAGAATCAAATAAACCGCTGTCTGACGCCATTTCATAAACCGCTCCCTTTCGCTCAAACAAGACCGGCGATACTTTACAGCAGCCGGCACGATTCTTCAAGAAGGAATCACACAATCGACTCATAAATATCTGCTTGATGTCCCTTTCCAAACAAAGTAGAATGACCGGCTGTCAAACAAAACTTTTTCCTGTTTTAACAAAGGAGCATTGTATGAAAACTTGGAAGAGGTTCGAAGGGATTTTGATTGCGGCCGTTCTGGCAAATTTCTGTTCAGCCGATGTCCGTCTGCCGGCAATTCTGTCCGACAACATGGTACTTCAGCGCAGCAGTGAAGTCCCTATTTGGGGCTGGGCGGACCCGGACGAATCGATTACCATCACCCACACCTGGCAGCCGGAGGCCCAGGTCAGCCAGACTGTAAAAGCCGGTCCGGATGGGGCATGGAAAGTGATGCTCAAAACCCCGGATGCCGGCGGCCCCTACACCCTGACCATTCAGGGCAAAAACAAAATCACCCTTCAGAATATTCTGATTGGGGAAGTGTGGTTCTGTTCAGGCCAATCCAACATGGAATGGCCCACGTCGAGAATCGACAATGCCGAATCTGAACTATCCGCCGCTGCAAACTATCCGCAAATTCGGCTCTTTCAGGTAGACAAGGCCACCTCCCCCGCCCCGTTGCCGGACTGCAGCGGACAGTGGAAGGTCTGTTCACCGGAGACGGCCGCTTCCTTTTCCGCCATCGGGTATTTGTTTTCCCGCATCCTCTGTGATGAACTCAAAGTACCCGTCGGAATGATCGGAACCTATTGGGGCGGAACCCCCGCCGAAGCCTGGACAAGCCGGGATGCCATTGGGGCCTTCCCGGAGTTTGAGCCGCAATTGAAAGAACTGGACCAAATCAAGCGTCCCATCCTGACCGGTGCTCAGATTCGCCAGCTCCAGCAGGACTGGAACAACCAAATCATCCAAAAGGAACCCGGTCTGCCCGGACAATGGTATTCGGAATCGTACGACGACAGCGGCTGGAAAACGATGCCTGTGCCGGGCCTGTGGAATCAGGACGGTCTGGATAAACTGGACGGAATCGTCTGGAACCGATACACCTTCACGCTCCCGGCCGACTGGGCTCAAAAGGAGCTGGTTCTTGAACTGGGACCGATTGACGATGTCGATATCACCTGGCTGAACGGTGTAAAAATCGGCCAGACCGATTTTTATAACATCCATCGCAGTTATGTCATTCGACCGGGCACAGCGCGTGCAGGCAAAAATCTGCTGGCTATTCGCATCTGGGACCATATGGGCGGCGGAGGTTTATACGGCCAGTCCGACCAGGTGCGGATTTACCCGAAAAACCAGCCGGACAAAGCCGTTTCGCTGGCCGGAGAATGGAAATACAAGCTCAGCATCTCCTACAACGACCTGCCCGGGTATCTGGACCTTCGGCCGCTGGACCAGAATCTGCCGACAGTTTTGTATAATGCGATGATTGCCCCCTTGATTCCTTATGGGGTTCGAGGGGCCCTGTGGTATCAGGGCGAATCCAACTGCGGTCGGGGCGAACAGTACAAGCGGCTGCTGCCCGCCATGGTGCAGGACTGGCGAAAGAAATGGGGACGCGGCGATTTCCCCTTCTATTACGTCCAGATTGCTCCTTATGATTACGGCAATCCGGATGACCCGATGAGCGCTCTTCTGCGCGAAGCCCAGCTTCACATCCTGTCTCTCTTAAACAACAGCGGTATGGCCGTGACGATGGATATCGGCAATCCGAAGGACATCCACCCTACCAACAAACTGGATGTCGCCAAACGGCTGGCGTTGTGGGCACTGGCCAAGACATACGGCCGGGAAAATCTGGTTTATTCCGGGCCGCTTTATCGGGAAATGAAGATTGAGGGCAATAAAATCCGGCTCTTCTTCGACCATGTCGGTTCAGGACTTATGGCCAAGGGCGGGCCGCTGACGCACTTTACCATTGCCGGTGAAGACCGCAAATTCGTTCCGGCTGCGGCTGTCATTGAAGGGGATACGGTGGTGGTTTCCAGTCCGGACGTGCCCAAGCCCGCTGCCGTCCGATACGGATTTACCAACTCGGCCCAGCCGAATCTGTTCAACAAAGAAGGGCTGCCCGCCTCTTCCTTCCGAACAGACAACTGGTAATCCCCATCACGAACAAAAACAGGAACCCGTCAGGCAAAATCGAGCCGGACGGGTTCTTTTTTTATTTCACGAACAGTCCTTAATATCACCCAATCGCCCAGTCCTGCCGCCTTTTCGGCCTGTTTAATCCAGCCGTTCAGTTCCTCCTCACTGCGGCAGTGCACCATCGCAAACAGATTATACGGCCAGCCCGGAAAGGTCCGCCGCTGATAGCAGTGGCTCACCTGACGGAACGAAGCCAGTGCGGCACCGGCGGCTTCGACCTGGTTTTCCGGAACCCGCCCGCAAACCATCGCATTGACAGCAAAACCGAGTCGATAATGATTCAGCACAGCAACGATTCTCTTCAAAACCCCTTTGTGCATCAATTCCTGAACCGCGTCCAGACAATCCATTTCCGCCATCTCGGGGCACTGGGCGAACGGATGCGGAACAACCGGAAATTCGCTCTGCAGAAACATCAAAACCCGCTTTTGCTGTTCGTTCAGCTTCACTGGTTCTGATGGTTGAAAAACGGCATCCGTTCTTCCACCGGCGGGCAAGTCCGCCAGAAAACGCACCTGAAGTTTGAATGTCCGAACAGCCGGCAGCGCATAAAAAGCAAGACCGCACCGGCTGGACAAGTCGGCCAGAATTTGCTGAATCTGTTCCTCCGACTCCGCCTGCAGCGTAAACCAGAGATTAAACAAGTGGTCCCGCAGGTATTGATGAGACACCCCCGGCAGTTCCTGGACGAGCATGTTAACCTGCTCCATTCGGTCAGGCGGCACTGAGGCCGTCACAAGGCAGGCCGTTCTGCCCAGCAAACGGTAATCGATCTGTCCTCGCAATCGGCGGATGATTCCCCGCTCTTTGAGCCGGTCAATCTCCTCCAGAACCTGCTGCACGGAACAACCCAATCGCCGGGCAATCGAATGATACGGTTCTGGGATGACCTCAAGGCCCCCTTCGAGGACAGCCAGCAAGTCTTTTTGAAAAGCGGTCAGCGAGTCGCTGCTCATGGCTTCAGTTCCTCGAGATTTTGGGCCAGCCGGCAGACTGGGTCCTGCTGGAGGTAATCGCCGTAAACTGCCAGAGCCCGGGCTCGACAGCCCCGGCACACCGTCAAATACGCACAGCTCCCGCAGGCGCCCTTGTAGCCGTGCAGATTCCGCAGACGGCTGAACAATTCCGACTCCCTCCATATTGACGCGAAATCTCTCTGGAGCAGATTGCCTGCGGAAACCTCCAGAAACCCGCAGGGCTGTACCTGGCCCCGCCAGTTAATAAAAACAAAATCTTCCCCCGCCAGACAGCCGGGCACTCTGTCGGCCTTCGGCAGGTTCTGCTGCCGGCAGACACGGGCAAACTGCGGCCCGCAGGTGAGCCGAAGTTCAATCGACAGCCGACCTTTCATCCGGCTCAGATGCTCCAGAAGAGATTCATACTCCTGCGGCTCCAGAAGCAAGTCCCGAATGGACTCACCACGCCCGACCGGCACGAGGATAAAGGGATTCCAGCAGAAGGCCCCTGATTCTTCCGCAAGCCGGGCAATCCGGTCAATCTGTTCCAGATTCCGTTTGGTAATTGTGGTGTTAATCTGAAAATCCAGCCCCGCTTTGCGGGCGGCCTGAACAGCCCTCATTGTCGTCTGAAAAGCCCCCGGGCTGTCCCGAAAGGCATCATGCGTCTGCGCATCTGCACCGTCCAGCGAAAAAGAAATCGACAGCAGCTCCGCCTTTTTGAGCCGTTCGGCGGCCGCCTCATCCAGATACCAGCCGCAGGTCGCCGCCGCCATCCGCAAGCCCATCTGACGGCCTGCCTGAAGAATCTCAAAGAAATCCTCGCGGGCCATCGGTTCCCCTCCGGTCAGAATCGCCACACAATGCCCAAAGGCAGCCAGCGACCGCAGGATGGAGATGCATTCCTCTGTGGTTAAAGCATCCTCCTTCTGTCCGTCGGCAGCCGCGCGGCAGTGCCGACAGTGCAGCGGACACCGCCGCGTAATCTCAAAGGCCGCAATCCGAGGTTTTCTCAAGGGCTTATCCATTCAGCAGCGCAGCGGCCTCCCGGGCAAAATAGGTAATCACAAAATCTGCACCGGCACGCTTAATCGCCAGCAGTATTTCCAGCATTGCCTCCTGCCGGTCCATCAGCCCTGCTTTGGCAGCTTGATTGACCATCATATACTCCCCGGATACATTGTAAGCCGCCAGCGGCACATCAAATCGCTGCCGAGCGGCGGCAATCACATCCAGGTACGCCAGGGCCGGCTTAACCATCACCATATCCGCCCCTTCTTCTATATCGAGGGCTATCTCCCGCATCGCCTGCCGAACGGAAGCGGCCGGGTCCATCTGATACGTTTTGCGATTGCCGAAGGCCGGAGCACTGTCGGCGGCATCCCGAAACGGCCCGTAAAAGGCCGATGCATACTTGGCGGCATAGCTTAAAATCGCCGTCTCCGAAAATCCCGCCTCATCGAGCGTCTGACGAATCATTCCAATTCGTCCGTCCATCATATCCGACGGAGCCACCACATCCGCTCCGGCACGGGCATGAGCCAGGGCCATCCGAGCCAGACACTGAAGGCTCTGGTCGTTGTCAATCTTTCCATCGCGGATGAGGCCGCAGTGGCCGTGCTCCGTATAGGCACACAGACAAACATCCGTAATCACCAGCAAATCCGGTACGGCCTTCTTCACAGCACGAACAGCCCGGCAGACCGCCGAGTCCTCCGACCAGGCCTCCGACCCCTGCGCATCTTTTCGCAAAGGCAGACCGAACAAAAGGACGGCCGGAACCCCCAACTCGCAGATTTCCTGGGCTTCCCGCAAAAGGGTATCCGGTGAAAAGTGAAAACAGCCGTCCATGGAAGGAATGGGCTTTTTGATATTTTCGCCCGGACAGACAAAAAGCGGACAAACCAAATCATTCACACTCAGCCGAGTTCCGGCAGTCAAACGACGCATAGCCGAACCGACCCGCAGACGCCGCATTCGCACGTGAGGAAATCCCATAAGTCTTACTCCTGCTCCAGTGCAATCTCTTCTTCCGTCAAATAGCACGGCGGCTCATTCCGCCACAATTCGATATTGGCGCTTCCGTCCAAGGAACGAAAATTGCCGCCGCACAAATCAAACCACCGGCAGCGCCGGCACCGAGGGTCCCGATACTCATTTTTGCTCCGCAAAATCGTCAGAACCGGTTCGGCCGGGTTCTCCCAGATTTGGGCAAACGGCTTTTCGAGAATATTCCCGAGGGAATAACTCCGCCAAAACTGGTCAGGATACACCCGTCCGGCCCAATCCACGGCGGCGATGTTCTGTCCGATACGATTGCCGGCCGCCCGCCTCAGCAGCGCCTCCGCATCAGCCGCCCGCTCCAAAGACAGCCGGCGCAGCCGCATCAGAAGATACGGCCCATCCGCATGGTTGCCGACTGTGAGCACTTCATCCGCCTGTCCGGCGGAGGTCATTTGCTCCGTACAGGAAAGAATCGAATCCATCGCCTCCCGCACCAAAGCCGCGGAAGGAACGGCTTCAGCCAGGTCTTCGGCGCGGCCGGTCCGAATCAAATGATAAAAACAGATGCGCCGCACATCCAGGTCCGCCGCAATCTGAAACAGCAAAGGAATCTGCCTGATATTGTCCGCCGTCATTGTAAACCGAATGCCCGCAGGAATTCCCGCCCGGCGGCAGGAGCGAATCCCCTTTACGGCCGCGGCAAAAGCCCCTTTGACCTGCCGAAAATCATCGTGAAACTCCGCCGGCCCATCCAGCGAAATCCCGACATAACTGACTCCCAGAGCCGCCAGACGCTCAGCGGTTGAATCCTGAATCAGCGTGCCGTTCGTGGATAAAACGGTGCGAATCCCTTTGCGGCCGGCATATTCGATCAGCTCAAATAGGTCTTCGCGAAGCAGCGGTTCTCCGCCGCTGAACAGCAGAACCGGACAGCCGTAATCGGAAATCTGGTCTACCAGCCGCCGGGCCTGCTCCGTCGTCAGCTCGGGCTCCTTCCCGCAGTTCCGCACATGGCTGTAGCAGTGACGGCACAGCAGATTGCACCGCCAGGTACAGTTGAACACCACAATCGGCTTGTGATTCCGATGCGGCGGATAACGCAGCTCATCCGACCGGCCGGACTTGCCGCAATACAATTTGCTGATATTAATCATGATAGCGAATCAGGGCCTCTGTCAGCCCCTCCAGGGTATGTACAGGAGCCTCAAGGGCTGCAGGAAGCTCTTCTTCCAGCAGCCGACGGGTCGTGCTCGGGCCGATGGAGGCGATTTTCGCCCCGCTTTTGAGCACGGTTTCTTTCGGCACAAACTTCAAAAAAGCGGACACGGCCGAACTGCTCGCAAACAGAATCCAGTCAATCCTCCGCCGGCCCAACCGCTCAAGGATTGGTTCAATCAGCCGAGCGGGCAGCTCCGCCGGTTCCACCGTATAAATCGAAACTTCCTCCACAACCGCTCCCTGCCGCTGGAGAGACTTCGGAAGGTCGTCCGGAGCAACGGCGGAACGCAGCAGCAAAAATTTTTTTCCGGCCGGCGGCTCCTTCGCAGACAACTCCTCCGCCAGCGCCTGACCGGTAAACGTCGTCGGAATAAAATCGGCTCGCAAACCGTATTCGCCCAGAGCCCGTGCCGTCTCCGGGCCGATGCAGGCAATCCGGGCCCGACCAAAAGCCCGTGCATCTTTCCCCAACTCAGCCAATCTTTGCAGCGAAAACTCCGCTCCGCGCCGGCTGGTGAAAACAACCCAGTCAAACTCTCCCAGCCGAGTCAGGGCCGTATCCGCCGCACCGGTTCGGGCAAAGTTTCGCACGGCAAGCACAGGCAACCCCAGCACGTCGGCTCCCAATTCATTGAGCCGACGGCTCAAAGAACGAGTCCCCTCCTCATCACGGGCAATCAGGATAGTCCTGCCCGCCAGCGGGCGACGGCGAAACCAGTCCGTTTCCTCGCGATAGACGGCTGTCGGCCCAATCAATACGATGGCCGGTGCTTCCATTCCCTCCTGCCGGCAGACCGCAGCGATCCGCTCCAAAGACGCCTGAACCAGACGCTGATGCGGCAGACTGGCGTTCTGAATCACCGCCGCCGGGGTATCCGCCGGTTTGCCGTTTGCCAGAAGGGCCGCAGCAATCTGCTCCAGATTGCTCATCGCCATATAAAAGGCGATTGTGCCGCGAAATCCGGCCAGGAAATCCCAGTCAATCGAAGATTCATTTTTGTCAGGGGCCTCCTGACCGGTTACAAAAAGAACCTGTGAGCTGAACTGCCGGTCGGTCAGGAACAGTCCGGAATAAGCCGCCGCCGCAGAAGCCGCCGTCACGCCGGGAACCACCTCAAAGTCAATTTTCCCCTGAATACAAGTCTGGATTTCCTCCGCCGTCCTTCCGAAAAAACCGGGGTCTCCTCCCTTGAGCCGTACAACGGTCCTGTATTGAGCAGCTTTTTCAACCAGCAGCTGATTAATTTGCTCCTGCGTAAAAGGTTTTTCCCCTGTTCGCTTGCGGACACAGAGGCATTCGCAGTTTGGCCGGCAGTCCTCCAGAAGAACCTCATTGACAAGGCCGTCGTAAATCACGCAGTCGGCCTGACGGAGAAGCTGCGCCCCGCGCAGGGTAATCAGTGCCGGGTCTCCCGGCCCCGCCCCTACAAAATAGATTTTGGATTTATGCATTCGTTTTTAAAATCTCCAGAGCCCCCTGCTCAATCAGCCGCTCGGCCAGACAATCCGCCCATTCTACCGCATTCCGGACCGGCCCGCAAATCCGCTCTTTCAGGAAAGGATGCCCCTGCGGACCCGATGCAAACGCCGTCAGCGTAATCTGCTCGTTTTCTATCGTCGCATAGGCCCCGACCGGCGCATGGCATCCGGGATGAAGTCGAGCCAGAATCCGGCGTTCCGCCTGGGCCGCCGCCGCCGTCGGACAATGATGAATCATTTGGAGCAATTCGAACAAACGCTCATTTTCTCGAAGAATCTCGACCGCAATGACTCCCTGCGCCGGTGCCGGCAGGAAATCCAGTGGGTCCAATATCAGCCCGTTCCAGCCGGTTATCCCAAGCCGCTCCAGTCCGGCACGAGCCAGAATGACGGCATCATAGCGTCCTTCTTCAAGTTTTCGCAGACGGGTTTCAACATTACCTCGAAGCGGCTCGACCCGGATATCGGGCCGTAATCGAAGAATCTGCGCCTGCCGGCGAATGCTCGAAGTCCCCACGCAGGCCGACGGCGGCAGATCTTGAAGGTTCCGAATGGGCGTGCGGGCCAGCAGAACATCCTCCGGAAAATCCCGCTCCAGCACCGCCGCAATACACAAGCCATCCGGCGTCTGCGTCGGCAAATCCTTGAAACTGTGAACGGCAAAATCCGCCGTCCCTTCCAGCAGCGCCTGCTGAAGCCGGGCGGTAAAAAAACCGCTGCCTTCCAGTTTCCACAAAGGAGCATCCGCCTGCTGGTCGCCCTGTGTCCGGAGGATTTGCATCTCCACAGACAATCCCGGACAGACCTTTTGCAGGGCATCAATCACCCGCTGGGTCTGAATTAGGGCCAGTTTCGAACCGCGTGTGGCTGCACGGAGCGGTCTCATTCCTTTTTTCTCTTTTTCGGTGGGTCTTCCAGCAGCATCTTCCGCACCACATCCAGTACGCCCAACAAATCCGCCGAAGGTTCTTCCCCGCCGCACTGCTTAAGATAGGAAATCGGGCCGTGCAGAATCTTGCGGGCCAGCGATTCGGCAAACCGCTGAAGCTGGGCGTGTTCCGACTTGCTGAAATACCGCTGATAGCGTCGGGCTTCTTTTTGAGCCAGCTGCCTGTAGCGGGAGGATAATTCGCTGATGAGCTCCGCTGTCTGAAGCGAATCCAGCCAGGCCATAAACTGCTGAGCCTGTTCTGCGACAATCCGCTCAGCCAGCTGAATCTGTTCAACCTGGATAGAACGGCTCGCCTCCGTCTGTCGGTTCAAATCATCCAGATTAAACAGGTGAACCTGAGCAATCTGTCCCAGAGCCGGGTCCACATCTCTGGGCATTGCCAAATCGAGAATCAGAATCGGCCGGCTTCGCTGGGCGAGCAGATAGGAGTGCTCAGCGGCCGTAATCAGCGGGGTCGGCGAAGCTGTCGTGCAGACCGCCAAATCAGCCTGCCCCAGCAAATCCCCCAGCGAAGCAAACTCCGCCGGTTGTCCGAACCGAAGCGCAGCGGCCAGCTGACGGGCGGATTCCAGCCGCCGGCTGACAATCCACAACTGACCGATTCCGACCTTCACCAAAAGACGGCCCACCAACTCCGCATTCTCGCCGGCTCCCAGCAGGAGCACTTTAGCCCCCGGCAGGGACATTTCTTTCCAGGCCAGCTCGACCGCCGCCGCCCCCAGCGAAATGGTTCCGGACTGAAGGATTGTCCGGCTGCGCACCTCTTTGGACGCGCGAAACGCCCGATGCAACAGCCGATGAAAAAGGTAGCGTGTAGTCTGTTCTTCATTGGCCAGGGCATATGCCGCCTTCAGCTGGCTGATAATCTGATGCTCACCGAGCATTTGAGAATCCAGTCCGGCGGCTACGGCGAAAAGATGTTCTACAGCCTTTGCCCCAATATATTCTTTTGCATAACGGTGCCAGGAGTCGGCGGCGGAAGGGTCCATCCCCCGAATCACTTCTTCCAGCAATCCTGCACTGTCGGCGGTCTTCTCCACGGTCAGATAAAGCTCCGTTCGATTGCAGGTGCAGAGAATCAGCCCTTCATAAACTCCGGAGGTCCGCAGAAGGCCGCGCAGCAGATGCCGCTGCTGTTCTTCCGAAAAAGCCAGTTTTTCCCTCGCTTCGTAGGGAGCATCACGAAAACTGACACCGCAGCAAACAAGCTTCATAGCGGCAGTTTAGCAGAGAAAACCGGAGAAATCAACGGCGCATAAAAAAGGTCTGCTGACACATCGGTCAGCAGACCTTCCTGCTTTGCAGAAATCAATTCGGAAGGGCACCAGCCGGACGCCCCATAGCACGGACAATCTTTCGCCCTTCGAATGATTGGGTGCCGCGCATCGTCGTAATTTGGCCGGTCAGTTTCGAATCCGCCAGTTTGCCTTCCAGGCTGATTTCAAACGTCCGTTCTCCGAATTCCCGTTTGGCCTTGAAGGAAACCTTCGTTCCGTCAAACTCAATCTTTTCAATCGGGAGTGTTCCATACAGACCGCTCAGGTCCGGATTCACACGCAGCCGCTGCTTGTAAGGTCCCTGCTCTGTAACAATCTCCAGGTCCCAGCTGCCGATCAGGGCTTCCCCAAAGCGGCTTCCTTCCACAGCAATATCCCCCATTTCCGATTTCAGCGTTCCTTTGAGCAGCCCGCTCTGGCGGTCGATGGTTCCTTCAAAAGTCGTATCCATCTGACGGTCGCCCATCTTGATTTTTCGCTTGAGCGTAAGGGTCCCGCGTTCATACTTCACATCCGATACTTCGCTCTCAACCGGAGCCGACTGCCATTGTCCGGTCAGATTGCCCTCTTTATCCTGCTGAATAATCAGTTTGGCTTCAACATCCTGTTCACCGACTTTGTATTTGAGATTCCACGTCCCGACCGCCCTCGGAATGCGCGGAAGCCGACGGCCTGTGACTTCCGAATCTCCCCGCTCGCCTGAAAGGGTTCCGGACAGTTTATCCTCTTCGACTGTGCCGGAAAATTTTGACCGATATTCTTCCCCGCGAAACCGGGCAATCTGCTCAAAACGAAGCTTTCCATCCTCAAACTGGATGTCCTTCAGTTCGGCCACTCCCCAGAAACTGACCCAGTCACCAATCAGATTGCCGTTCTCGTCTCGGCTGAAGGACACCAAGGCATCCATTTCGCGGTCCTCAAATTTGACCTTCAGCTCCCAATCCCCCCAGAGTCCTCTGCCGGGTCCTCCGGTTCCGGCTGTCTGTGCCGAAGCCGGCAAAGAAATGACCGCACTGATGACAAACACCAACAACAGGAAATGCAGACAAGAAAAGGATGATTTCATAACAAGCCCTCCGAAATCACGGTTCCTTTTGGCTGCCGAACCCCACAAAGCTCAGCATTCGAACAAAAGCATAAACCGCAGCTTTCCGGAGAGCAAGTATTTTTTAAGGAAGACCGGTCAAAAGGTTTCCGCCGCTTTTCGGGCCTGCTCGAGGGCACGCTGAACCGCTTTTTCCGATTCAGACGGATCTGCCAGCGTCGGCTCCGCAAGGATTGAACCAATCTGTTCAAATCCGATAAAACCGAGAATCAACTCAAAATATTTTTTCTGCAAATCGAAGGGGCTGTCCGCCGGGTAACTGCCGCCGCGGGAGTAAATAACCATGGCGGGCTTTCCCCGAACCAGCCCCTCATAACCATTCTGCCCGAACCGGAAGGTATAGCCCGGCTGCACCAGAATATCGATATACTGCTTCAGCCGCCAGGGAATCCCGAAATTCCACATCGGAACGGCAAAAACATACTTGTCCGCATTCTTAAAATGCTCGATAACCTTCTCCACCTTATCCCAAACCTGACGCTCCTGTGCCGTATGCGATTGACCGTGAAGAATGGTATATTTGGCCTGGACCGCCAATCCGTCAAAGGACGGCAAATCCGCCTCGAAAAGATTCAGCTTTGCTACGGTATCTGCCGGATGTGATTTTAGGTACGATTTGACAAAGGCATCCGCAACCTGGATGGATTTTGACCGCTCCTTCCTTGGTGATGCCTGAATGTAAAGAATTCTGCTCATTTTCGGTCTCCTTTCCTTTTTTACTTTTACGCCTTGATTACCCCGCTGTTCACCCTCATAAGAAAATTACTTGTAGTTCATCCGCTTCTCTTTAGAATAAACGGCTGTAGAACTATTCGAGGAGAAAACCATGCACAAAAATCTGTTTCTTATCATCCTTTTGCTGTCAGCTGTTTCCTTTGCAGAAAAAAACATCAGCGAATCTGAATCCGTCGGCAAACTATGGGCAGGCGGCGGCTTTCTGACCCTCCAAAAACCCTATAAAGGCGTCGAAGCGGAATGTTATGCTCTCCCGCTTCTCATTTATCAGGGCCCCAAATTAACATTGTTCGGTCCTGTTGCCACGTATTCTCTTTTTGGTGAGGAAGACCGTTGGGCCTTTCAGGGGCTGGCGCGTATCCGGACGGAAGGATATAACAACAATGACAGCCGATATTTAGACGGTATGTCAGACCGGGACCCCACTGTCGAACTCGGGCTTCGATACCTTCACGATTTGAACTTTGCCGTGCTGGCGCTGGATTTCAGCCACGACATTTTAGACAAACACAACGGCTGGGAAAGCCGGTTGACCTTAAGAAAGACCTTTCGAGATATACTGGACATTCAATCGCTCAATCTCACCCCGTCCATCGGCGCAAACTGGAGAAACAAACAGTTAAATGATTACTACTATGGAGTGCGGGCCACCGAATCCGCACCCGGCCGGAATGCATACAACGTGGGCGGCTCTCTCGGCTGGCTGACCGGATTACAGCTGAACTACAAACTCTCCGAAAAATGGTCGCTTTTCGGCCTGGGAAACCTCGAATGGCTGGACAACGAAATCACTGACAGCCCCATTGTGGAAAAAGACTATACCTTCTCCCTGCTGGGCGGCCTGCTTTTTGAGTTTTAATCAGACATTAAACCGAAAGCAGATGATATCGCCGTCCTGAACGACGTAGGTTTTGCCCTCCAGACGCATCCGTCCGGCGGCTTTGACGGCTTTTTCGTCTCCGAGCCGGCGCAAATCCTCATACGACATCGTCTCGGCCCGGATGAAGCCCCGCTGAATATCGCTGTGGACCCTGCCGGCCGCCTCGTGAGCAATCGTGCCGGCCCGAATCGGCCAGGCACGCACCTCATCTTTGCCAACGGTCAGGAAGCTGATCAGCCCCAACGTTCGATAACAGCTTTGCACAAACTGCGCCGAGGCGGGTTTGGAAATCCCCAAATCCTTCATAAACTCCGCCCGGCTTTCCGCATCCAGCTGCGCCAGTTCGCTTTCAATCTCCGCCGACAGGCAAATCACCTCCGCCCCGTCCGCCGCCGCTCCCAAATCCATCGTTTGACCAACCTGCTTTTCGCCGACGTTCACCACAATCATCATCGGACGCAGCGTCAGGAAACCAAGCGGCTTAATCAGCTCCAGCTCTTGAGCATTCAGGGCCGCCTGACGAAGCGGTTTTTCCGATTCGAGAATCTGCTGAAGTTTGTGATGAAGGGCCAGTTCCTCCTTATCCCGGGTCTGGGTCTTGGTGGGCTTGTGCATCTGCTTCTCGAGCCGCTCAATCCGATTGGTTACCAGCTCCAAATCAGCCAGGAGCATCTCGGTCTTGAGCTCCTCCAAATCCTTGCGCGGATCAATTCGGTTTCGATACGCCGGCACGGAATCATTCTCAAACGCGCGAAGAACGGCCACAAACAAATCCACCGTCCTCAGCTGCCCAAACAGTTTGCGCGCGGCGGCCCGTCCATGCTCATCCGTGAAATTCAGCCCCGGCAGGTCCAGACAGTCAATCGTCGCATGCACCGTCTTGGCGGGTTTGTACAACTCCGTCAGCCAGTCCAGCCGCTCATCCGGCACCGGCACCATCACCTCGTGAATCTCCGGGGCCCCCGGCGGAACCGGCGGTTTGCCGCTGACGGCGGAAACCAATGTGCTCTTGCCGGACTGAAGCATCCCGATGACTGCTGCTTTCATTCTTCACATCCTCGCGGATAAACACTGTTTCCAAAACAATCATACGCCACTACCGCCGGAAAATCCTCCAGCACCAGCTCCCGAATCGCCTCCGGCCCCAGCTCCTCATAGGCAACAACCCGGCTGGCGGCAATATGTTTCGACAAAAGCGCCCCAAAGCCGCCCATCGCCGAAAAATGGACCGCCCGATACTGCCGAAGGGCCTGCTGAACCTCTTTGGAACGGTACCCCTTCCCAATCGTGCCCTTCAGCCCGGCCTGAAAGAGGGCCGGCGCAAAGGCATCCATTCGGGCCGAGGTCGTCGGACCGGCCGAGCCGATTACACGCCCCGGCGCCGCCGGTGTCGGCCCCACATAGTAAATCACCGCCCCCTTCAGGTCAAACGGAAGCGGCTGTCCGGCTTCCAAAAGGGCACACAGACGCCGATGCGCCTGGTCGCGGGCCGCATAAACAACCCCGTTCAGACGCACCCAGTCCCCGGCCCGAAGCCGGCTGATTTGCTCGTCTTTCAAAGGGGTCTGGATTCTTGTTTCCGACAAACTGCTCATCAGCACCTATTATAGAGATGCAGGGCGGATTTTCGACAAAATTTCCCCCTGGAAATCCGAACTTGTGCCCCTTTTTATTTTGGAAAAAAGATTGCCCTCCTGCCTCCGCAAAAGATATAATAAAGGCATGGCCAAATACCCGATTTTTCTGGAAATGGCCGGCCGGCGGGCTGTAGTCATTGGCGGCGGCCCCGTAGCCCTTCGAAAAGTTCAGGGGCTCGCAGAGGCGGGAGCTCGCGTTACCGTAGTCGCCGAACATATCCTGCCTGAAATCGAGGAGGTGCTGATTCAGCTCAATGCAGAAATCATTCTCAGCCGCTACCGGAAAGATTTCCTCGTCTCCGCCGCCCTGGTGATTGCCGCCACCAACAATCCCGACCTGAACCGACGCATCTACGAAGACTGCCAGGAACTGGAAATCCTCTGCAATGTGGTGGATCAGCCGGAACTGTGCGACTTCTTTGTGCCGGCTGTGGTCAAACGCGGCGACCTGCAGATTGCCATCGGCACCGAAGGACACTGTCCGGCCTACGCCGGTCATCTCCGCCAGAAATTAGAGGAGATTTTCACGGACGCACACGGTCGTTTTGTGGATGAACTGGCCAAAGTCCGCACTCACATCATCGAAACAATCCCTGACAGTGACCAGCGGAAAGCCCTGCTGGGAAAACTGGCCAGTGATGAATCGTTTCACTATTTCGCAGAACACGGGCCGGAAGGATGGCGCCGTCACTGCGACGAAATGATCCGTCAATGCTCCGTATAAATGAACAGCAAAGCAAGAGGACAGGCAATGAATCTGTATTTGATTCAGCACGCCCAGGCCTTCCCGAAAGAGCAGTATGCAGACCGCCCCCTCACAGAGGAAGGATACTGGCAGGCCCAGCAGACCGCAGAGTTTGTGAAACGGCTGGGCATCTCCGTCGGAGCCGTCTGGCACAGTGGAAAAACGCGGGCCCTCCAGACGGCCAAACTCTTCCACGCCGCTGTAAAGGGACCCTGCTCCCTGCACAAGCACGACGGGCTTTCTCCCGATGACGACCCGGAACCGATTGCCGAGGAAATTGAAAAAGCCCAAACCGACCTGATGATTGTCGGACACCTGCCGTTTTTGTCACGGCTGGCCGGTTTGCTGCTTTGCGGCAGTGCAGACGCCGAACCCGTGCTTTTCGAAAAAGCCGGTGTGGTCTGTCTGCGGCGAAATGATGACGGCCTCTGGCAGGTAAACTGGCTCGTTAAACCGGATATTTTATAAATCCGTTTGCCGTTCTGACATCGCAGGACCAACCGGTGACTCCGACTCCTCCAAAGGTTCCACCAGGCACCAATCCGGCGATTCCAGTTCCTTGAAATCCCACCCCGCCCGGCAGACATGACAGGTCATCTGGTCCGGCCGCCTCAGCGAACCGCAATTCAGACAAGTAATCATTTTTTCTCTGGGCCGCACCAGATTGAATGTAATCCATGCAGGTATCCCGAACAAAAGTCCCATCGCAAACCACCCGCGCGCAGCCCGGGACGAGCCGCCGAGCGAAAGGGACTTCCTGCGGAGGCAAAGCCCGACCCAAAGACCCACGAAAAGCGAGGGCAGCAGCATCAAAAAGACCGAAAAAATCTGCGAAGGAAGACTCATCTGCCGACACCTTCGAAGAATCCCGATAAAACTGTGAGGACGGATAAACAACGCCCTCATACCGGCCCGCGGGTCGGACTTTCCAAGCCGAGCAAAATCCGTATCAGCGTGGTTTTGCCGGCACCGTTTCGCCCCAAAAGACCGTAAATACATCCTTGAGGAATTTTCAAACTCACTCCTTTCAGAACAGCCCGGCCGTCATAATACTTCACCAGCCCCTCCGTCTGCACAATATACGTGTCCATAATTCATCTCCTTTGTGTATCGATATTGTAGTTTTTTAAGGTTTCTTCAAACCACTCCTTCAATAGTTCTGGAGCCACCTTAAGAAGGACGGACTCGACGGCCGCTTGTTTCAGAAATTGACAGACAATTTCCTTCTTGGCCGAGTCGCTGAGTCGAGAGGAGATTTCGGACACAAAAGAACCCCCGCCCGGTCTGGTATTTATGAGCCCTTCCTGCTCCAAATATTTGTAGGCCTTCGCAATCGTGTTCGGATTGATAACAAGCTGCACAGCCAGTTGGCGAATTGTCGGCAGCTGTTCACCCGGAAGGAGCCGTCCGGAAGCAATCTCCTGTTTGATTTGGTCGATTATCTGCTGATAAACCGGCCGTTCAGAACTGGAAACAATGGTAATCTGCAAAACGTTTCCTTTCTTGTTGTACTATTACAACTAATACAAGTTTAACAAAAGAAACTTTTAAAGCAATAAAAAATGTTTTTTTCTAAAAATCAAAAAAGAGGAAAGAGGTATATTTAATACAAAATTAAAAACCCTAAATTAGACATCAACCCTCCCCTCTCACTCCGCCGGGCGGCATTGGAGTTGGAAATCCGCCCGGAGCAAACCCGCCGGGTGTAAACCCACCCGGTGTAAAACCGCCGGGAGTCGGCGACAGCCCCGGTTGAGGAGTCCGACCTACAAAAACCTCATTTTCGGCCTCACGTTCCGCTTCTTGGACATCTCGATAATTCTTCCGAAGCTCCGCTGACCAGTTCGGCTGACGGATTGGCAGTTTTTCAAGCACACCGTCTTCCTTTGCATAGAGAATACTCACAAACTCCCGCCGACGCAGAGCCGTCATCGTCCCAGACCAATCTACTTCTGAAATCTGGTCCAAATAAAGATACGGAGTCGTAAAATCAATCTTTTCAGGTCCGACAGCTGTCCCCATCATCCCCGCCCCTTCCGCAGGCATCGGCATTCCGCCGCCCATCATAGGAGGCGGAGGCGCCATTCCTTCCATTCCAAGTCCCGCACCGGCTTCTGCAGGAGACGTCGTTGTTTTTTTCACCTCGACAACCGACCCAATCGTCTGACCCGGAAGAACCTCAAAATCCTGACTTCTCCAGCGACCCATATAATATTTGGAAACCCGGACATTGACCGCTATCGGATTCGTTTTGGAAATATCCATCGGGAAAATATGAAGGGTCTTCGGAATCGAAGCGATTAACGGCTCGTTCTTCTTTGCGATTGTTTCTGCAAACGGCGTCCACAGAACGACCTGATTCTTGAACTCCTGCTGTTCCGCCTTAAACCAGTCCTTACCGGCAATCGGATTAAACATCCCCACACGAATACGATATTGATAGGTCTTGCCCGGCTGAACCGTATCATCGTGAGCCCAAATCAGCAGCGGCTCCGTTCTTTTCCACCAGTCATCTGTCAGCAGTTCCTTCTGAAAATCCCGCCAAACGTCTTCTATTGTGCGCTGACGAGTACCCGGACGAACAGCACCTCCCGGCCCTGTCGGAGCGGCCGTCTCCGGCATCATTTCCCCTGCTCCGGGCCGAACCGGTTCACGTCCTCGCGTCGGCTGTTCCGGACGAGCTGGACGCGGCTGTCTTCCCGGCTGAGTCGGACGCGGCCCCCCGGCCCCCGGAAACGGAGTTTCTCCCCCGCCTGCTCCTACTCGCCCTGCTGCCGCTGCGCCGGCACCGGCGGCCTGCTGAGCCGCCCGGCGGGCTTCATCCCGCTGCTGCTGGAGAAGTTTCTGGGCCTCCTCCAAAAAAGGCGGCGGCATCCAGTACTGGTAGCGGGATGTAGCAAAATCATACGCACGCTGCTGCAGAAGAGACGACTGCCGAATTCGCTCCTTGAACTGCTCCATCTGAACGGAAACGCCTCCTCCGCTCAGGTCCTCGGTACGGTCCGGCAGCTGGTCAAAAAGTTTTTTGTAGGCAATCGTCTGGGGAACCGGCACACGCACCCATGGTCCCCAAGTCCCATCCGGAAGCTGTTCTCTTCGCTGCAGTTCCACCCGGGCGGCCACTGGTACAGCTAAAACAGGGTCCCTGTGGGCCGGTCTGACGCCCAATCCCATAAAGGCGGATTGAAACTGCTGAACAATCCGGCGGACATCCAGCCGTGCCGACACGGTTACGAAATCCACATCTCCAATCTGAGTCGGAACATTGTCATACGGCATTTCCGGCGTAATCTCTTCCGTCGGAACGTACGCCGCTGCACGGATATAAGCCATCTGAATATCCTGGAGAGGAGGAATCTCCGGCACGGCATATTCCCGGTCCGTCTCGATCGGCTGGCGTCCAATGCCGGGAAGCATCGGATAAATCTGCGGATTCAGAGAAGGAATGGAGGAACTGAGCAGCCGTTCAAAAGAAGGAATAAAATCCGGCTGCGGCATTGCAACGGCATCGGAAGGACTTTCGATTTTTTCACGAAGACGCTCGGCCTTTTGAACCAGCTTGGTCTGTGCCGAACCGGGAGATTCCCTGCGTCCGTCGATCACAGGACCAAACGGATTGCGAAAAATAAACAGCCACAGCAGCCCGATGCTGATCAGGCCGATTCCGGCAAGAATGATTTTATCGAAATGCTGCTCAAGAAAGTTCTCTCGTTTTTTGCTCATGAAAATATCCTGTGCACACTTTATTCCGTTTTCATCACTTTAAGCCGCCGCAAAGGGGGCCTTTCAATATCCTCCCGGCCCCATCGGCACAGAGGACGCACCCTGCTGGGACTGCCCCAGAAGGACCTTCACCGGTTCCGGCTTAATCTCATCGTACGCTTTTCGAAGAAACAGATATTCGCAAACCAGGTCCACCCGCATCACGGCATCCGTGCCGTACCGATAGTAGAGATGAGGAAGACTCTGTTTATCGACCGCGGAAAAGGTGCTGGCAAGAATCGTAATCTGATTATGGCGGGCCTGCCGGAGCTCGCCGTTTTCCTTGAATCCCTCTCGATAAACATGGGGCTTGGCGGAACACAGTTCCTTCAGAAACGCCTGTGTATAGCGGCTGTCCACAACAACCGAGACAGCAAAATGGACTACATCCATTTCGTCGTTGCAGGTCCGCCCCGTCCAAGGACGCGAGACCAGCGGACTGGTCGAACCCGCTAAAACATAAGCCGGAGGGTCGGCCATTGCTGAAGCGGCAAGGCCTCCAATCCCGCCGATACCGCGTGGAAGATTCCCCGTCGGATACGGAGAAACCATTGAAACATCGGACACCGGCCGCTGAAAACTGACTCCCATCAGACGTTTAACGGGGGAATCGGCTACCCGCTGCGAACCGGTGTTCATCGCTTCAATGGCCGCCACCACGTCTTCATAAATCCAATAAGCCGTTTGAGAAAACCAGCAGTCGCGCAGGGCCTGTTCGGCACCGACAAACTGATAAGACTCCCAAAAATCATACCAGGAAAAAACACGCGGATTGGCATACATCACAATCCGTTCCGCTCGGGCATTGCAGACAGCGTTTACCATCGGATTCTCTGCGGTTGAGCCTCCAAAACCGATTCCCCCTGCACCTCCTCCAATATACTCGCCGCCGCGGACCGCTCCCGCCCCCGGTCCTGCGCCTGCAGCACGGATTTCGGCATCCGAAGGAGCATCCAGGGCCTTCAAACGCTCGGTAACCATCTGTTCAATCGCAGCCCGATAACGCCGCCCAAAATCCAGATAAACTTGTGAAGAGGTATCCGCCGATTTCGGGAAAATCCCATATTTAATCAAATCCCGCATCGAAGACTGAAGGGACATCTTCTGAACCGCTTCCGCATCAGTCTTATACTGCTGAAGAATCCTTTGGATCTGTTCGGCCTGTTCCTTCGGCGGAGTTGTCCGAGTCAGACTGTCGAGGGTTTGAGCGATTTTCTCCCATTCCTGTTTCTTTTCACTGACCGTGCGCCCAATCAAAATGGTCGGAAGAAACAGAATCAGTCCTGCCAGGAGCAGCCCCGCCGGAAGCAAAAGCGCCGAATATTTCTTAAGATACCCTTTGACTATATCCATAACCATTTTTGGTGTTCCTCGTTGTATCGAAATTCTTTCCCGTGAATTCCAAACTTTTTAAAATTCGCCGCCTCCCCCGCCCCCGCCGCCTCCAGGCGCCGCCGGAACCGCACCCGGGTAAAAACCGCCGCCCATTCCGCCGCCGGCGGTCAGCTCCGGCAGAGCCGGAGCATCTTTCCATACAAATTTTGCCTGAATTCGAAACCAATGATCCCGAATAATATATTGAGGTTCCCCAAACGCTGTCTGCTTGACACGCCCCAAATCCCGGTCTGTATACGACGGATTATTCTTAATATCTTCCTGAGTAATAATATCGAGGGTCCTGCTGATTTCCTCCTCGGTCATCGGGTCAACCAAAACTGTTTCCTTTGTGATACGAGTGGGAACTGCCCCTGTCATCCCCCCGGCGACCGGACCGCCCGGCATCGCCGTCATTCCCGCAGCTGCACCGCCCGCCTGGCTCGAAGGAACCCTTTCCACTTCCCGGAGAATTCCGATTCCCGCCGGCATCTGCATATCCGCCGGGTCCACGGGACCGGATTCATCTTTGAAATGCTGGATGTCCCCTTTGCCGAAAAGCTCAAACGGCGTGTCCGGAAACAGGGTCTTGAGGTTCTCAAAACGAGTAACAACTCCCCAGCGTGTTTGGTCGGTCCCGACACCGGGCGGGTCCAGAAGCTGGGCAATTTCCTTGTAGGGACTGTATCCCTCAATCAGAACCACAAAACCCGCCTGGGTCGCGGGCTGAACTCCTGCGGCCCCCATTTCCCCGCCGGGCATTCCCGGCATCATCTCCGGAGGCATCCCGCCGGGCTGCATAACCGGCCCTCCCATAAAACCGCCGACCTCCCCGCCGAAGCCGGCACCGGGACCATAGCCGGTCATCGAGCGGCGACTTCCCTGCGGCAGGGCCGCCGCAGCCAAATCCGGAGCAAACTGAACTTCCAGCCGCGTCACAAACATCACTTTCCTGTCCCCGCGAGGAATGGAGCGGATGGTTTTAATATCTCCATTCACAAAAGCATCGTACAGCTCAGCAATTGCCGGGGTATTTTCTTTGTTCGGAAAACATTTCAAAAGCGTTTCATTCAAAAGTGGAATAATCTGCCGATACTTGAACAAATCCATCTCTTTCTGAACCTGCTGTTCAAACATCGGTTTTTGGCTTTCAAAGTCTGAAACGGCTGAATTAATGCTCTGGGCCTGCTGCATTACGGCCTGAACCGTGCGAAGACCGCTGTTTTCCCGGCTATACTGCTGAAGCAGCCGGAAAGTCCACAGCAGGCAGATCAGACTAACAGCCAAAAAGACCGATGCAGCGGCTGTAAATACTTTGGCCTTGCGGGTCCAGGCCATGGCTCGGGCAATTCGTTTGGGCAGAAGATTGGTTTCAATCTTCGATTCACCCAGCAGCTGGACCCCCAAACCATATACCACACCAAAATCAGAAAGATTTTCATGAAACTTGGCTGCAGAAACGTCCGGCGAGAGCACAAGCCGCTCGAACGAATCCGGCTTAATCACCGGCAGCCCCAGACTTTGCTGCAGATATTTGGTCAGCCCCTGCAGCTTAAAACCGCCTCCCAGGGCCAGGATTCGTGAAAACCCTTTGTCTCGACCGGCTCCGCTGGAGGCATAAAAGCCCAGACTTCGCTGGATTTCTCCTCCCAAATCCGTATAAACGGGCTTCATCGCCGTAAAAATCTGCCGCATATATTTGCTCATCGGAGCGGTCCGCTTGAGCTTCTCGGCTTTGGCAAACTTCAGCTTAAAGGCATCCGCAATCGCCTCCGTAAACGTGTTTCCGCCGATTCGAATGCTCCTCTGCCAGACGGAATCCCGTGTCGCGATAACCAGCGTTGTATTTTCGGCCCCCATATCCAAAAGAATGGTGGCTTTCCCGGAGGAAGCACTGATTTCTTTGATGTCATACAGTGCATAGTTGTACAAAGCAATGGGGCTGATTTGCACACAGCTGACCCGAAGGTTCTCCCGGCTGAAGAAGTCCAGCATTTCCGCAATGACTTCATTTTTTATGGCAAATATACCTACTTCTGTATCAGGACTGTCCGGATTTTTCAGCAGCTGCCAATCCCATTCCACTTCATTGATATCAAATGGGATCTGCTGAACGGCCTCGAGAGGAACAATCTTGGGGATTCGTTTGGGATCCACCGGCGGCATTTTCACCAGACGGGCAAAACTGTTTTGCCCCGCGATAGCAATAGCCACCTCTTCTCTGCCAACTTCATTTTGCTTCAGAAAGGCCCGAAGGGTCTGCCGAATGGTCTCCCGTTTTTCCTCCGGGGTAATATCCGCCGTCGAAAGGATTTTATCATGTTCAAGATAATCAAACCCCACAACCTCCAGTCCCTCTGCACCCTGACGGAGCCGCAGGGCCTTCAGCGAACAGGTTCCAATGTCAATCCCCCAGACCGCATGCGACGCTTTGGCCATGATGTTCCTTTCTTCTATCTATCTTGCATCCGAGAGAGGGCTCAAAAAAACTTGCATCCGCCCCGCTTCTCATTCTATAGTAAGCCGTCTATGAAACGCTTTATCATCCATACGCTCGGCTGCAAAGTCAATCAATATGAAAGCTGCCAGATTGAACAATGGCTGCGCTCTCACGGCTTTTGCCCCGCCGCCCCCGGTTCTCCTGTCGACCTGGCTGTTATTAATACCTGCTGTGTTACGCGAACCGCCGCCTCAAAAAGCCGTCAAGCCGCCCGCAAACTCCGCAAGCAGTATCCTTCGGCTATCCTGCTCATTACCGGCTGCCTGCCCGCTGGTCCCCTCGAGGAAACCGCTGACCTGCCGAAAACAGCCGTCTTGGCCGCTGATAAAAACCAGCTTCTGGATACTCTGCATTCTCTATTCGCTCAGTCGAATCACATAAAGCCGGATGAAACAAGTAAAACAACAAATTCACGCAAAATCAAGCACAAAAACGACCTGTGTTTACAAGAATTTGATTCCTGCGACCCGTTCGGCCCCTTGCAGAGCTTTTCCGGACAAACCCGTGCCTTCCTGAAAATTCAGGACGGCTGTGATGTCTGGTGCACCTACTGTATTGTTCCAAAAATACGCAGCCGAATCTGGAGCAAGCCCCTCGATGTGATTCTCGAAGAGGCCCAAACTCTCACAGCCGCCGGTCATAAGGAAATTGTCCTCACAGGCATTTTTCTTGGGGCTTGGGGACGTCCCACAGCCCGCCGAAAATACTGGGATATATCACAACCAAATCCTTTGCCTTCTCTCCTCAAGCAGCTTTTGGCTATCCCAAACCTGATTCGACTTCGTCTCAGCTCATTGGAGCCGGCCGATGTAACGGACGAACTCATTGAAGTCTATCAACAATATCCAAATCTCGTTCCGCATCTTCACTTGCCCCTGCAATCCGGTTCAGATGCCATCCTGAAACGAATGGCCCGCCAATACACATCGGAGGAATTTCTGCGTATCTGCCGAAAACTTCAGGAGCGGTTAGATCGACCGGCTATCACAACAGATATCATTGTGGGTTTTCCCGGTGAAACCGAAGAGGATTTTGAAAAAACCGTTGAGATTTGCCGTCAGGTCGGATTCGCCAAAATGCATATTTTCCCATTCAGCCCCAGACGGGGTACAGCAGCCGCTCGAATGAAACCGCCTGTTCCCGCAGGAATCATCCGTCGGCGGGCGGAAAAACTTCAGGAATTGGACAAAGAACTTCAGGAAACGTTTCGACGTCAGTTTCTCGGCCAGACCGTTCGCGTGATTCTCGAACAGACAAATCCTCCCGCAGGCCGCTGCGACCGGTATTTTATGGTGGATTGCTCCGCCGCCAAGGCAAATTCCCCCCTTGCCGCCGGGCAAGTTGTTTACGTCACTCTAACAGATTGACTGTTTGCTCCTGCTAACTTCAAAAAATGAACTCATCCGTTGTTTCTTATCAACCAGTCTTATACTGATTATCTTCTTTTTTTATCTTGTATCTTTTTTCAGTTTCGTTTACCTTATCCGCTCAAACCAGAATGTTCACCCTTTTCTGCATGGAGACAAAGAAAATGCCGAAGCGCAAGGATATTAAAAAAGTAATGATTATCGGTTCAGGCCCTATCATCATCGGTCAGGCCTGTGAGTTTGACTATTCGGGAACTCAGGCCTGCAAGGCCCTGCGCAAACTCGGCTTTCAGATCGTTCTGGTCAATTCCAACCCCGCTACCATTATGACCGACCCCGGGATGGCGGATGTCACCTACATTGAACCCCTAAACCTGGAAACAATGACAAAAATTATCCAGAAGGAACGGCCGGATGCTCTTCTGCCCAACCTGGGCGGTCAAAGCGGATTGAATCTTTCTTCCGAACTGGCCCGAAGCGGCGTTCTCGACAAATACGGTGTCAAAGTCATCGGCGTCCAGGTTGATGCCATCAAACGCGGCGAAGACCGAATCGAATTCAAAAACACAATGCAGCGGCTCGGAATTGACATGCCCCGCAGCAAACCGGCTTATTCCGTGCAGGAAGCCGAAGACATCGCCAAAGAGCTGGGATTTCCGCTGGTCATCCGTCCCGCTTATACCATGGGCGGCACCGGCGGCGGCCTGGTTTATAACATCGATGAACTCCGCACCATTGCTGCACGCGGCCTGGATGCCAGTCTGGTTCACCAAATCCTCGTCGAAGAATCCGTGCAGGGCTGGGAAGAACTCGAGCTGGAAATCGTCCGGGACAGCAAGGGGCAGAAAATCACTGTCTGTTTTATTGAAAACGTCGACCCCATGGGCGTGCACGCGGGCGATTCCTTCTGCACCGCCCCGATGCTCACCATCGACAAAGCCCTTCAGCAGAAGCTTCAGAAATACTCTTACGATATCGTGGATGCCATCGGCGTCATCGGCGGAACCAACATTCAGTTTGCCCATGACCCCAAAACCGGCCGGGTCGTCATTATCGAAATCAACCCGCGTACCTCCCGGTCTTCGGCTCTGGCTTCTAAAGCAACCGGCTTTCCCATTGCCCTGGTCTCCGCGATGCTTGCCGGCGGCCTGACCCTCGACGAAATCCCCTACTGGAGAGACGGAACGCTCGAAAAATATACCCCCTCCGGCGACTATGTCGTGGTCAAATTCGCCCGGTGGGCCTTTGAAAAATTCAAAGGAATCGAAGACAAACTCGGCACCCAGATGCGGGCCGTCGGTGAAGTGATGAGCATCGGAAAGACTTACAAAGAGGCCTTCCAGAAAGCCATCCGTTCGCTCGAAAGCGGCCGGTACGGGCTTGGCTTTGCCAAAAATTTCAATTCTCTCTCGCTGGAAGAGCTGATGCTCCGGCTCAATCATCCCAGCAGTGAGCGGCAGTTCCTGATGTACGAAGCCCTTCGCAAAGGCGCCTCCGTCAAAGCCCTCGTCGAAAAAACCGCCATCAAAGAATGGTTTATTCAGCAGATGGCCGAACTGGTTCAGCTGGAGGAAAAAATCCTCAAGTACAAAGGCAAACCGCTCCCCGATGACCTCCTGCGGCAGGCCAAGAAAGACGGTTTTGCCGACCGCTATCTGGCCAAACTGCTGGGCGTCAAAGAAGAGCAGATTCGGGAACATCGGACCCGATTGGGTATTGTCGAAGGATGGGAACCCATCCCCGTCAGCGGGGTGGAAAATGCCGCCTATTACTTCTCCACATACAACGCTCCGAACAAGGTCAGCTCCTCGTCCAATCCCAAAAAAGTGATGGTGCTCGGCGGCGGACCCAACCGCATCGGCCAGGGCATCGAATTCGACTACTGCTGCGTCCACGCCGCCTTTGCCCTGCGGGATGAAGGGTTCGAAACCATCATGGTCAACTGCAACCCGGAAACCGTTTCCACCGACTATGACACCTCCGACAAACTGTATTTTGAACCGCTGACTGTGGAAGATGTTCTGAGCATCTATGAAAAGGAAAAGCCGATGGGCGTTATCGTCCAGTTCGGCGGACAAACCCCGCTGAACATCGCCCGCCAGCTCGAAGAAGCCGGCGTCCGCACCCTCGGCACCTCCACCGACAGCATCGACCTGGCCGAAGACCGAGACCGCTTCCGTGCCAGAATGGAAAAACTCGGAATTCCCATGCCGAAAGCCGGAATGGCCTCCACTGTTGAAGAAGCCCTGCGGGTAGCAGAGGAAATCGGCTATCCCCTGATGCTCCGGCCGTCCTATGTCCTCGGCGGACGCGGGATGGAAGTCATTCACGACGAAACGATGCTCCGCGAATATATGGCCGCCGCCGTGGATGTCACACCGGAACGTCCGATTTTAATCGACAAATTCCTCGTCAATGCCGTCGAAGCCGAAGCGGACGCCATTGCCGACGGAACGGACGTCTTTATCCCCGCCGTGATGGAACACATCGAACAGGCAGGCATTCACTCCGGCGACTCGGCCTGCGTGATTCCGCCGGTCTCAATTCCTCAAAAACACATTGACACCATCTGCGAATACACCCGCAAAATCGCCGCTGAACTCCGCGTCGTCGGTCTAATGAATATGCAGTATGCCATCGCCGAGGATGTGGTCTATGTGCTGGAAGCCAACCCGCGTGCATCACGCACCGTACCCCTGGTCTCCAAAGTCTGCGGTCTGTCGATGGCCCGGATTGCCACGCAGATTATGCTGGGCAAAAAGCTCCGGGATATGAATCTGAAACACCGCAGAATTCCCCACTTCGGCGTAAAAGAATCCGTCTTTCCGTTCAATATGTTCCCCGAAGTGGACCCGATTCTCGGTCCGGAAATGCGCTCCACCGGTGAAGTGCTCGGCATGGCCGATTCCTTCGGAATGGCCTTCTTTAAAGCGCAGGAGGCCACCCAGCAGTCCCTGCCGCTGGAAGGAACGGTTTTGATTACCGTCAATGATTCCGACAAGGAAGCCATTGTGCCGGTTGCCAAGGAATTTGCCGACATCGGGTTTCGGCTGGTTGCCACCGAAGGCACCTGTGACTACCTTCGCAAAAAAGGCGTCAAGGTCGAACGGATTTTCAAACTGTACGAAGGCCGTCCGAACATCCTTGATGCAATCAAGAATAAAGAAATTCAGCTGGTCATTAATACCCCCATCGGCAAACGAAGCGCCACCGATGATTCCTACATTCGCAAGGCCGCCATTCAGTACAAAATCCCGTACATCACCACGGTTGCGGCGGCGGCCGCCAGCGCCAAAGGCATCGCCGCCAGAAAGGCACGGGAATCGACGGTCTGTTCCCTTCAATCGTATCATGCCGGGATCCAATAAATGCACCCGCTCCACCAAAAACGGGCCTTTATCTGCGACATGGACGGGGTTTTGTATCACGGAAGCCGCCTGCTGGCCGGCGCCAAAGAGTTCGTCCGCTGGCTCAAACAGGAAGGCAAACAATACCTCTTTCTGACCAACTCTTCCTCGCGAACCCCGGAGGAATTAAGCCGAAAACTGGCGGGAATGGGCATTGACGTCTCGCCGGAACATTTCATGACCAGCGGAATCGCCACAGCTTCGTTTCTGGCCTCCCAGAAACCCGGCGGCAGCGCTTATGTGATCGGCGACAACGGCCTCCGTCAGCCCCTGCTCGAACAGGGCTTTCGCCTGACGGAAGAGGATCCGGATTACGTCGTCGTCGGGGAAACCGTCACCTACAATTATGCCCAGATTGAAAAAGCCGTCAATCTCGTCCTCGGCGGCGCCAAACTCATCGGCACAAACCCTGACATCAGCGGCCCCGTCGAAGCCGGCATCGCTCCGGCCTGTCGGGCCCTGACGGCTCCCATCGAAATCGCCTCCGGCCGACAGGCCTACTTCATCGGAAAACCCAACCCCCTGATTATGCGGCACTCGCTCAAACGGCTTGCCTGCAAGCGGGAGGAAACCGTCATCATCGGCGACCGAATGGATACGGACATCATTGCCGGCATCGAATCCGAAATCGACACCGTGCTGGTTCTCAGCGGCATCACACGGGAAAAGGATATCGCAAAATTTCCCTATCGGCCCGATTATATCCTCAGCGGTGTGGGGGATATTCCGCTTCTGTAAAGAAAAAATACCGGATACAGACAGTCCATATACCAGAAACGTCAAAAAATTTTTTATTTTCCTCTTGAACCGAACTTCACAATTCGATATACTTGTTTCTATGAATAGTATCACCTTGACACAAAAGGAGTATTGGTGGCGGCCGCAGGCATAGGCCCGCGGTCGGCAGGAATTGTCTTTCCGTTAACAGAAATCTCTCCTCGACCCGGCCTTGTACCGGGTCGTTTTTTATTCCCGAAACCCGAACAATAAAGGAAACCGTAGCAATGACAGATTATAAAACCAGAATCGAACAGGCCAAACCCGGACAAATCATCCCGATGGTCCGGGAAATTGAACTGTCCTGCCCGGTCGAGTTTTTCGCCCGCCTGAGCGACTACGGCCGGGCCCGGCACTGCTGTCTGCTTGAATCCCGTGATTACCTCTCGGAGGCCAAAGGCAACGAACTGACATTCGGGACCGCCGACCCGGCCCTCTATCTGACCGGCCGGGAAGACCGCTTCGAAATCCGGGCACTCAGTCCGACCGGCAAACGAATGATTCAATACCTGGCCGAACGCCCGGAACGCTTTGCTTTTTGCAAAACCATTGAATTTACACCGGAAGCCGTAACCGGCACGATTCAGCGGCCGTCGGGCAAAACCGATGAACATACCCGCCTCAAAAGCGTCAGCCAGATGGATGTCATTCGGGCTGTGGCGTTTGCGTTCGAGCTGGCCAGCCCCCCCTTCCGCGTCACCTGCGGGCTGCTCGGGGCGATCAGCTATGATTTTATTGATCAGTTTGAAACCCTGCCGCCCAATCAGAATGACCTGCTGAACAACCCGGATTATGAACTGTACTTTGCGGACAATATCTTCCTGATGGATCATCACCAGAGTAAAGGGTACCTGATTGTCAACGCCGTTATCACCAACGGCAATCGTCAGGCCATCTACGAAGAGGCGATGGCTCGCTTTGACTCCTATCTGAAACAGCTGCGGACGGACCGCCCTGAACCCACCTTCTACGAAGGCCCGCTGCCTCCTCCGGAAACCGACACTTCTCAGCCCGAATACGAACAGATGGTCCGCTCCGCCAAAGAGCATATTCGCAACGGCGATATCTTTCAGGTCGTCTTAAGCCGGACGATCACCGAACCCTGCCCCGCCGAGCCGCTGGACGTCTATCGGCGGCTCCGCCTGCTCAATCCCTCTCCGTATATGTTCTATCTGAACACCGGCACCACCTGCCTGATTGGAGCCAGCCCCGAACTGAATCTGCGCGTCAGCGGCAAAAAGGACCGCATCGTGGAAATCCGGCCCATCGCCGGCACCAAACCCCGCGGCTGGGTGGACGGCGTCATCGACCCCGAAACCGATATGCGATACGAAGCCGAACTTCAGCTGGACCACAAGGAGTTGGCCGAACACATGATGCTGGTGGACCTGGCCCGCAACGACATTGCCCGCGTCTCTCGGCCCGGCAGCCGTCTGGTCAATGAACTGCTCACGGTTGAACGCTACGAATCCGTGATGCATCTGGTCAGCAACGTCAAGGGGAAACTGCGTCCGGACTTGGACGCCCTCAGTGCGTATCTGGCCACAATGAATATGGGTACCCTCACGGGCGCTCCGAAAATCGAAGCAATGAAAATCATCCGCCGGCTGGAAAAAAACAAACGCGGGTATTACGGCGGCGCCGTGATGTATCTGACCGTGGACGGCCAGTTCGACAGCTGCATCACGATTCGAAGTCTTCAGGTTCGGGACCATACCGCCTACATCCGCGCCGGAGCCGGAATCGTCTACGACAGCATTCCGGCCGTCGAATTCGAAGAAACCGAAAACAAGGCCAAATCCTGCCTGAAAGCCGTCCGGCTGGCCTGTACGCAAGCTGCCAAACAACTTCAGCCGTAAGGAGATGCAATGGAACCTGTACGTGTTCTCTTTATCGATAACTTCGACTCGTTCACTTACAACCTCGTTGATGAGTTTGCCAAACGCAAATGCCCTACGCTGGTCTATCGGGCCGATACCCCCCTGTCTCAGCTTGTCCGGGCCGCCGAACAGTTCCAGCCGGACCTGCTGGTCATTTCGCCCGGACCGGGGAATCCGTCCACCGCAGGTGTCACCCTCGAAGCCATCGACTATTTCCATAACAAACTGCCCGTCTTCGGCGTCTGTTTGGGCCATCAGGCCATTGTTCAGTATTTCGGCGGCACCATCAGCCATGCCCCCTGCGTCATGCACGGCAAGGCATCCCGAATCACCCACAGCGGCAAAGGGCTCTTCGAAAATCTCGAAAATCCGCTCCACGCCGGCCGCTACCACAGTCTCTGTGCCGTCACCCTGCCGGAGTGCCTGGAGGAAACCGCTTCTTTTGAAGGCGTTGTTATGGCCGTCCAGCATAAAACGCTGCCGATTTACGGCGTCCAGTTCCACCCGGAAAGCATCCTGACCCCCACCGGCGGCAAAGTCATCGAAAACATCCTCAAAATCGCCCTCCACTATAAACAGAAACACAGATAAAAAAGGAGAGACATTATGACCAAAATTACCGAGTATCTGGAAATCATTCTCGAAGGGCATGATTTGACCTTTGAACAGGCCAAGCAATTGCTGGACACTATCTTCAAAGGCGATGTGGCTGAAGTCCAAATTGCCGCCTTTTTGGCGGCCATGCGGGTCAAAAAGGCCTCCGTCAGCGAACTGGCGGGGCTGGCCGCATCTCTTCGCGAACACGCTGTACCTGTCCGACCCGGCATAGACAATCTCGTGGACACCTGCGGAACCGGCGGGGCCGCTCTGAAAACCTTCAACATCTCCACTGCAGCGGCCTTCGTAGCCGCCGGCGCCGGAGTCTATGTCGCCAAACACGGCAACCGCGGCATCACCAGCATCTGCGGCTCCGCTGATGTGTTGTGCGCATTGGGCGTCAATATCGAAGCGGGGCCCGATACAGTCGCCGAGTGCATTCGTCAGGCCCACATCGGTTTTATGTTTGCTCCCAAATATCACCCGGCTATGAAGCACGTCCAGCCCGTCCGAAAGTCGCTGGATTTCCGCACCGCCTTTAACATCCTCGGGCCTCTGGCCAACCCAGCCCGGGCCCAGGCACAGGTCATGGGGGTCGCCGATGTGTCCCTAATGCCCCGCATCGCTGAAACCCTGAAAACCCTCGGCCTAAAGCGGGCGATGGTGGTTCACAGCAACGGCCTGGATGAAATCAGCACGATGAGCCCCACCCGAATTCTTCACCTGATGCCCGACGGCTCCATCACTGAAGAAATCCTCGACGCCGAATGCTTCGGCATCCCCAAAGCCGAATTCGACGCTCTGGCCGGCGGCGATGCCGACACCAACGCTCATATCATCCGCGAAATCCTTTATGAAAAAGCCCCCGGACCCCGAAAAGATATTGTGGTCTTGAACGCCGCTGCCGCTATAATAGTCGCCGGCCTGGCTAACGATTTCGTCGAAGGCATCGAACTCGCCGACCAGGCCATCCACAGCGGAAAGGCCGCCGAATGCCTCGAAAAACTCATTGAACTGAGCAATCGCTGACAAGTATGATCTTTACAAAAATCAAAATCTGCGGAATCACAAACCTGGACGACGCCGTAACCGCCGCCGAACTCGGGGCGGACCTGCTCGGGTTTATTTTCTACCCCAAAAGTCCCCGATACATCGACCCCCAAAAGGCCAGGGACATCATCGCCAAAATCCCAACCTTTGTCGATACCGTGGCCGTCTTCGTCAATCCGACCCTGCAGCAGGTCCAGGAAACCGCCCAGCAGGGCTGGTTTAACTGGATTCAGCTGCACGGAGACGAAACCCCCGATTTCTGCCGGTCTCTCCACTGGCTCAACATCAAGCTGATAAAGGCTGTCCGGGTCAAAGACCGCTCCGATATCGACAAATCCCTGACATATCCGACCGATGCGGTGCTCCTGGACACCTATACCGACGGACTGTACGGCGGAACCGGACAGACCTTCGACTGGTCCCTCATCGGCTATCCGCCCCGGCGCATCTTCCTGTCCGGCGGAATCGGCCCCCACAATATCCGCCAGGCCCTCGAGGTCGGAACCTACGGCATCGATGTCAACAGCGGCGTCGAAACCGCCCCCGGTAAAAAAGACCCTGCAAAACTCAAACAGCTTTTTGACTCCATCAGCCGTATCCACGGCGGAAAGGTCCATATATGAAATCCAAAGGACGATTCGGCCCCTTCGGCGGATATTACGTGCCGGAGGTGCTCATTCCGGCCCTCGAGGAGATTGAGGCCGCCTTCGAACAGTTCCGGCAAGACCCGAACTTCCTGAAAGACTTAAACGCCCTCTATACCGACTATGCAGGCCGGCCTACTCCCCTTTATCATGCCCGCCGATTCAGCGAAGCGGTCGGGTTTATAGTCTATCTGAAGCGGGAAGACCTCCTGCACGGCGGCGCCCACAAAATCAACAACACCTTAGGGCAGGGGCTTCTGGCCCGCTATATGGGCAAAACCAAACTCATTGCCGAAACCGGCGCCGGACAGCACGGCCTGGCGACCGCCATCGTCGGAGCCCTCTTCGGGATGGAAACCAAAATCTTTATGGGCGCAACCGACGTCGCCCGCCAGAATGTCAACGTCCACAAAATGAAACTCCTCGGTGCCGAAGTCATCCCCGTTGAAGGCGGCACCGGAACCCTCAAAGACGCCATCAACGAAGCCCTTCGATACTGGACAGCCCATGTCGAAGATACATTTTATCTGTTTGGGACAGCCGGCGGGCCTCATCCCTATCCGACTATAGTCCGGCATTTTCAGGAACCCATCGGACGGGAGGCCCGGCAGCAATGCCTCGAAAAAGCCGGCCGTCTCCCCGACATTGTCACGGCCTGTGTCGGCGGCGGCTCCAACGCCATCGGCATTTTCTCGGGCTTCCTCAATGACCCGCAGGTCCAGCTGGTCGGGGTCGAAGGCGGCGGAAAAGGCCTTCACACCACCCAGCACTGCGCAACCCTCTGCACCGGCACGGTCGGCGTCCTGCACGGGGCCCGCACTTACCTGCTGCAGGATGAAAACGGACAGATTCGCGACACCGAATGCATCTCTGCCGGTCTGGACTATCCGGGCGTCGGCCCCGAACATGCCTATTTGAAAGAAACCGGCCGTGCCCGTTACGTGAGCGTCTGCGATGAGGAGGTTTTGGATACCTTTTTCCTGTTCTCCCGAATGGAAGGCATCCTGCCGGCCCTCGAAAGCACCCACGCCCTCGCCTGGCTCTGGCAGCAAAAAGGACTTCTGCCGCCGGAAACCATCGCCATCGCCAACCTGTCCGGACGGGGCGACAAAGACATCGATATCGTCGAACACCACAGACCCCTGACTGCGAGGTTCCTATGAATCCCTATCAGATATGCTTTTCCAGACTAAACCGGGCAGCCCTGATTCCCTTCTTCGTCATCGGCGACCCCTCGTACGACGTTTCTTTGCAGCTGGTCAAGGCCGCTGTGGATGCCGGTGCCGACATTCTCGAACTGGGTATTCCGTTTTCCGACCCCGTAGCCGACGGACCTACCATCCAAAAAGCCGACCTGCGGGCCCTGAAGGCGGGCATCACACCCGCCAAAGCCCTCCAGTTTATCCGGGAAATTACGGCCTATAAACCCATCCCCATCGGCCTGCTGGTGTATTACAACCTCCTCGTCCAGTACGGAACCGAACGCTTCCTGCAGGATTTCAAAAAAGCCGGCGGCACCAGCGTTCTGGTGGCGGACTTGTCTATCGATGATGCCGAGGAAATCGCCCTTCCGGCAAAAAACGCAGGGCTGGAAACCGTCTTTATGGCTACCCCTAACACCCCCGACGAACGACTGCGGCGAATCGCGGAAAAAACCACAGGATTCATCTACACCGTCTCTCTGCTGGGTACAACCGGGGAACGGGAGGCCCTTTCCAACGCCGTCCGCCCGCTGGTAGCCCGGCTGAAACGGCTGACGGACAAGCCCGTCTGTGTCGGGTTTGGCATCAGCACCCCTCAACACGCCTGCGAGGTTGCCCGGGCCGGCGCAGACGGAGTGATTATCGGCAGCCGAATTGTAAAGTTTATCGAAGAAACCCCCGATAACCCGGACAAAATGCAGGAGAATATCAGGCGATTTCTCTTGGAGGTTCGAACCGCCCTGCCCTCCAAAAGCCCGAAAGGAACATCGAATTCTTAAACACCGGTGGAAGCAACCTTGTCGGCCTTGCGGAAGGACTCCAGCGGCTGCGGCTCAGCCACTTTCCGATAGCCGAGGGCCTTAATCACCTCCAGCACCTCCGTCCAGGTCGGAAACGGACGCCGGTTGGCCCGCTTATACTGGTCTATGGCCATCAGAAACTCGAACTGCTCCTCCGTCATCTGGCCTTCTTCGGCCAGCCGGCGCTCTTCAGGCCGACGATGTCCCGGACCGCGCCGCCGGTCCCATCCGCTGCGGCGGTCCACAACATTCTTGCGGCGCTCGACAAAAGTCTGACGTTCCTGAACAGGTTCTTCCTGCGGCTTGTTCTCGTTGGTCTTCTCTGTCATTTCATCACACCTAAGCATAGATTCTAATCGATTTCAATCCGTTGGGGCCTTACTCATCATTGGATTTGTCTTCTTCAAGCCAGCGGTCGCTTCCATGGAAAAAGACATCAAAAAAGTCTTCAAACGGTGCCTGAGATGCGATCAAAGAATGGGCTTCGTCCAGCACTTCTTCCGGCACCAGCACGGCAATCCCGGGGGACGATGCCCCCTCCGTTTCCGGCTGCCTGACTACAGCAGGAATGCCGTTCTCCTCCAGCATTTTTTTGTACTGACGAGCCAAATCCATATCTTCGGCAAAGGCCACCGTTACAAACTCCCCAATCGATGCTTTATGGATTGGTTTGTTCGGCTTTTTGGGCTCCGACATAATCTGCTCCAAAGACGGAAGGTTCTTGCGTCTTTTTCGGTTTCTTCGCCTTTCTCATCGACAAAGACCGGCGGCGGATTAAGTGATTTCAGGAAAAAACACCTCCCCTCTGAATTCAGGCGGAAGGCCTGAACGGCATAAATCGGTCATAGGGTTTTTTGCGTTTATAGGCCCTCCGGATGCAAAATTTTGCATTTTTTCGAAAATTTTTTATTGCAAAGTCGCCCAAACACAGCCACAATACGCCAAAAAGTCGTCCGGCGGCACGTGTGTGCCGCTTTTATGGGAACTTAATAACCTTTTACACGGAGGTGCCGTATGGCAAAGAAGAAAGCCGCTGCAAAGAAAGCTGCCCCGAAAGGCGGCAAGTCGGAAATGCTGGTTGTCGCCAGCAAGGTCAAGGCCTACATCAAGTCCAAGGGTATGATGACTGCCAGTGATTCTATTGGGGCCTTGAACGAGAAGATTTATCAGATCCTGGACGCTGCCGTTTGCAGAACCCAGGCCAATCGTCGAAGCACTGTTAAGCCGCAGGACCTGTAAGACCTGCCTGCTTAGGTTCTTCACACCGGCTTTGCCCGGTGCCCAAAGAATCAAAAGCCGCTTCCTTCAAAAGAAGTGGCTTTTTTTTGTCTAAAATCTGTCAAGATAGATAAATTTCCCCTCTCTGTCTTCTCCAACACAGTCCTGAACTTTTTTCCTCTATTTTCAGTAAATTTCATTAGGTCTTTTGCAGATTTATTTTATAATTGATTTATTGTCAGAAGGTGGTAGGATGAAAGAGCATCTTGAATCTTTTGAAAAACTGTGAGTAAACGGGGTCTGATATGAAAGTGTTCATGCTTGGTTGGGAGTTTCCGCCTTACATCAGCGGGGGCTTAGGTACCGCGTGCCATGGACTGACCAAAGCGTTAAGCGATTTGGGAGTGAAAATTACGTTTGTTCTTCCCAAGCCCATTGAAACGCAAACCCCTACCCATGTCCAGATGCTGACGCCTCAGCATTGCCGCGCTTCCAAGACGGTCACCCAAACCACCGAAACAAGCCAGGAGCTCAAGAACGTTCAGTTCCATACCGTCAGTTCTCCCCTTCAGCCCTATACAACCCCGCAGCAGTACCAAAAACGGCTGGAGGAAATCATCCGCCAAAAGCAGCTCCTGTCATCCCAGTCGCAGCAGATGCTCGACCAGTGGCTGGAGCAGGAAATTGAAGGCCTTTCCGTCGGCCCCGGCCAGTACAGCGGGGATATGTACACCGAAGTGCACCGTTACGCCGCCGCCGCTGTCCGCCTGGCCCTCCAGCAGGAATTTGACGTGATTCATGCCCATGACTGGATGACCTATCCGGCCGGCATCGCCGTCGCCGCCGTCACCGGAAAACCGCTGGTAGTACACGTCCATTCCACGGAATTCGACCGAAGCGGCGAACATGTCAACCAGATGATTTACGACATCGAACGCCGCGGAATTCACGCCGCCGCCAAGGTCATCGCCGTCAGTTATCTGACCCGGAATATCCTGATGACCCGTTACGGAGCGCTCGGGGAGAAAATCGAGGTCATCTACAACGGCGTCGAGCCGGAAGACAGCAATCGGATTTCTGCCCAGCAGGTCGGTATCCGCAGTGACGAAAAAATCGTCCTGTTCCTCGGACGAATCACCATGCAGAAAGGTCCCGAATACTTTCTTATGGCCGCCCGCAAGGTCCTCGAAGAGATGGAAAACGTCAAGTTCGTCATGGCCGGCAGCGGCGATATGATGCATCGCATCATCGAAATGGCGGCCCAGATGGGAATCGGACACAAAGTTCTCTTTACCGGCTTTCTGCGGGGCGAAGACGTCAACCGTGTCTATCAGATGGCGGACCTCTATGTCATGCCGTCCGTCTCCGAACCCTTCGGAATCGCTCCCCTGGAAGCCCTCAACCATGACGTGCCCGTCATCATCAGCAAGCAAAGCGGCGTTGCCGAGGTCCTCACCCACGTCCTCAAGGTGGACTTCTGGGACATTCAGGAAATGGCCAATAAAATCATCGCCGTCCTGAAATATCCGCCGCTCCAGATGACCCTGCGGGAACATGGAAACTTCGAGGTACGCAAACTCAAATGGTCCGGAGCGGCCAAGAAATGTCTGAAGGTCTATCAGGAAGTCACCCAGGTCGCCGTCTGAAACTTCATGGAAGGTGAGGGTTTCGTATGCCGTCGGTTTGCTTTTATTTCCAGGTGCATCAGCCGTTTCGACTTCGGCACTACACCGTATTTGACAAGTCCGGAAACTATTTCGACGAATTCAAAAACGCCTCCATCTGCCGCAAGGTCGCCAACAAATGCTACCTGCCCTCCAACCGGCTTCTGCTGAAGATGATTCGCCGCTATGAAGGACGCTTTAAGGTTTCCTTCAGCATCACCGGCGTGGTCATCGAACAATTCCAGAAATACTGCCCCGAAGTCATCAGCACTTTCGACGCACTGGCCGAAACCGGATGTGTCGAATTTATCGCCGAAACCTACTATCACAGTCTCAGCTTCCTTTATTCCCGGAATGAATTTTTCGAACAGATTCAAAAGCATATTGAACTGATGCAGAAACTCTGGGGCCAAACCCCCCGTATTTTCCGCAACACAGAATTGATTTACAACAACCAGCTGGCGGAAACCATCGAGGCCATGAATCAGTTCGATGCCGTCATCACGGAGGGAGCCGACCGAATCCTCGGCCATCGCAACGCCAACTTTGTCTATCGCCCCCCCAACTGCAAGCACCTGAAGCTGCTTTTGAAAAACTACTCCCTGTCCGATGACATCGCCTTTCGCTTCAGCAACCGCGGCTGGGAGGAATGGCCGCTGGACGCCCCCAAATTTGCCCGCTGGATTGACCAGATTAACGGCTGCGGCCATACCGTCAATCTCTTTATGGACTACGAAACCTTCGGTGAACATCAGTGGGAGGACACCGGCATCTTCGACTTTATGTATCATCTGCCCGAATACATCCTCCGCCACCCCGACAACAACTTTATGACGCCCAGCGAGGTGGTTCGCACTTATCCGGTCATGGACGTTGTGGATGTGCCCCACGTTATCAGCTGGGCCGATATGGAACGGGACTTGTCCGCCTGGCTGGGCAACGCCATGCAGTCCAACGCCCTCCACGAAGTCTATAAAATGGAGAAACTCGTCAAACAGACCCAGGACCCCCAGATTATTGAGGATTGGAGAAAACTGCTGACCTCCGATCATTTCTATTATATGTGCACCAAGTATTTCTCCGACGGCGATGTCCACAAATACTTCAACCCCTATGAGTCACCGTACGATTCCTATATCAATTATATGAACGTGCTCAATCATCTGCGGGAACGCTGCAAACAGGTCCTGACCCAGCAAACCGTCTCCGAACAGGCCTCCTGAAACACCGGTTCGGCTTAACGAAATGCAATGGAACTGCACAAAGAAGCCATCCTGGCCGTAAACCTCAGCGACCTGCCGCTGGAGGAGATGCTCAGCCGGGAATGGCTTCTGACCAACAGCCGCGGCGGATTCGCCTTTTCCACGCTGGCCGGCTGCAATACCCGACGCTATCACGGCCTGCTCATCGGAACCCCGCATCCTCCCGCCGCCCGGTTTCTCGGACTGGCCGCCTGCCTGGAAAAAATCTCCCTCGAGGAAGATTCGCTGGAATTCAGCTGTTTTGAATTCGACCGAACCTTCCACCCGAAAGGATACGAACACCTGACTGCCTTTTCCCGCGACATCGGCGTCCATTTCGAATACGAACTCGGCCTGGCCCGATGCACCAAATCCGTCTATCTGCATCCCACCGAAGATGTCGTCGCTATCGAGTACGCCTTCAGCCATCTGGTCCGCCCATTTACGTTTTCTCTGCTGCCGCTGGCGGCCATGCGGGATTTTCACGGCCTCCAAAATGCCTCTCAGCCGATAACTGCTGAAATGAAAAGACCTCACGCCGTCCGAATCGCCGGTCCCTCCGAAGACGACCTTCAGCTGCATATTGTCGCCTCATCGATGACCTTCCGGCCGGAACCCCACTGGTGGTATCGCTTTTACTACCGCATCGAGGCGCAGCGGGGACAGGACTGTTTCGAAGACCTCTGGACGCCCGGCTGGTACTCCTGCCGCATTGAACAGCCCGGTTCAGTCATCCTTTGGGCGGCCCTGAAGCCCTCTGGTGCCGCCTTCGAACCGCCGGACTTTCAGCAAATGCTCGAAGACCTTTCCAATCGCCAAAAAGACCTCTGCCGCAGCGCCTTCGCGCGAGACCCCATCCAAAAGGCCCTGTTCATCTCTGCAGCGCAATTCGTGGTCGAACGAACCATTCAGGGACGCACAAGCCCGACTATCCTGGCCGGTTATCCCTGGTTTCTCGACTGGGGACGTGATGCCTTCATTGCCATGCCGGGTCTGTGCCTGAGCACGGGCCGAGCCGATACAGCCGCCGGCGTCCTGCAGACCTTTGCTGAGGCCGTCAGCGAAGGGATGATTCCCAACCGGTTTGACGATTACGGCGGACCGGCCCACTACAACAGCATCGACGCCTCGCTTTGGTTTGTCGAAGCTGCCTACCAATGGCTCCAGCAAACGCAGAACCAATCCTTTTTCGAAAAAAATCTTCTGCCCGCTGTTCTGCAAATCCTCACCGGATACCAGGAAGGGACGCGTTTCGGCATCCACGCCGATGCCGACGGCCTTATCACCGGCGGCGACCCGCAGACGCAGCTGACCTGGATGGATGCCAAATGCGGCGATGTGGTCTTTACGCCTCGACACGGCAAGGCCGTGGAAATCAACGCACTCTGGTATGACATCCTTTGTCAAACAGCCGACTACTTCAAAGACCAAAACCGCTCCAAATCCGAATTTTTCACGGCTCGCGCTGAACTGGTCAAACAGAGTTTCAGCCGGCTTTTCTGGAATGAAAACACCGGCTGCCTGAACGACTGCATTCTGCCCGACGGCACACCCGACCCGTCCATCCGCCCTAACCAGATTTTCGCCGTCTCCCTCCTTCACAGCCCCCTGTCGCCCAATCGCCAAAAACGCGTTGTCCAAATCGTCCAGCAGGAGCTGCTGACCCCCTACGGTCTTCGGACCCTCAGTCCGCGAGACCCCCGCTACATCGGACGCTACGAAGGAGACTTGTTCCATCGCGATGCCGCCTACCATCAGGGAACCGTTTGGCCCTGGCTGATGGGCGCCTTTCTGGAGGCCTTTCTGAAAGTCCACAACCATACCCCCCAGGCCCGAAAACAGGCCGCCGCGATGCTCTCTCCTCTGATTCATCATTTCGCCAATCGTGCCTGCCTCGGCAGCATTTCCGAAATCTTCGACGGAGACCCGCCGCACTATCCCCGGGGCTGTCCCGCCCAGGCCTGGAGCGTGGCGGAAGTCCTGCGCATCTGGCTGCTCCTTCAGCAAACCGCCTCTTACTGAACTTCAGACGACTTCGGCTTACAAACACCTTTCTTTCGCCGCCCCTTCGGCAGATGCTCCATCAGCAGCAAGACTTTGCTGTACACCGATGACGGCAGCTTTTCCTTCAGCATTCGCCGTGCATCTGACAAGCTTGTCCGCTGCGTCAGATGAGTCAGCAGCACGAACTCATTGTTCATTCTTTCCAGAAGCGGGCCCAATTCCTCAATATGCATATGCCGACCCGCTTCCGCCCGCCCGGCATGTTCCTCCTCATAAAAGGTGCACTCCGCAATTAACAGCCGACTGTTGGAAATATAATCCAGTTGCGAAAAGTCCACATACTGCGTATCCCCCAGATAACTGACCAGCGGAATCTCCAGTGGACGGTCAATCTCGATTCCCTGCCTCTTTAATTCCACCAATTGCGGACCTGTTAATCCCTGATATTCCTCTCGGAGTTTTTTGCGGCGTTCGAGAACAGAAAACCCAACCGCCCCAACCGTATGCTTTGTGGGGAAAACCCTCACAAACAAATTCGGCTTTACCGGATATTCCTCCCCCGGTCCAACTGCCACCAGATTGCTTTTAATCCGGCTGCCGTCCAGCTTGCTCCAGGCATTCAAGATCTGTCGAATCGGACTGAGCGTATTCGGCGGGGCCAGAACCGTCCCCGGCGAAAGACCGCAAAACTGACGATGCGAAAGATAATAGGCAATCCCCGCCGCATGGTCCATATGACCGTGCGTCAGGAGCACGTGATTGATTGGAATCACCTGGTCAGGGGCCTTGCCGATGTCAAAGCACACATCCAGCTGCGGCATAGCAACTACCGTTTCCTCGCCGGCGACCGAATACCCCAAAACATCCAGATTGCCTATTTGTATGTGGGCCAGATTGTGACTGGGCATATCCTGTTCCTAAAAAAGCGAATCGTAGAAAAAACAACCTTCTCTGTCAACTTTTTCCTCCCTTGAACTGCCATTCCCCATCCGGTATCCTGAAAGAATGCCTGACAAACGCACCCATCGCGGACCCCATCCGGAGGACAGGCGGCTGTTTGCCCCTGACCAAATCCCCCTCCTCCAAAAGGCCGTCAGTCATTATTCCTGGCTCTTGTCTCACGGGTATGCCCAGATAAGCGCCCTCAAACTGGTGGGCGACCACTTTTCCCTCGACAGCCGGCAGCGGCTAGCCGTCATGCGCTCCGCCTGCACCGATACCCAGAGTACCCTTCGAAAGCAGAAAGAAATCTCCCTTTCAAACCTTGCCGACCGCACCCTCCTGCTGGACGGATACAATATCCTCATCACCCTCGAGGCAGCCCTCAGCGGCGGGGTGCTTCTCATCGGTCAGGACGGTTGCATCCGGGACCTCTCCGGTCTTCACGGTACATGGCGAAAAGTTGCCGAAACCCTTCCGGCCGTCGAACTGGCTGCTGAAATCCTCAAAAAACTCAACCCGAAAGAAGTCCTCTGGCTCCTGGACCGTCCCGTGTCCAACTCCGGCCGTCTGAAAGCCCTCCTCGAAGACTTCTTCAAAACTCAAAACCTCTCCTGGCAGGTCGAAATTCATCAAAATCCGGATCAGCTCCTCCGCCAAACCCCCGAACCGGTCGCTACAAGCGACAGTGCTGTTCTGGACGAATGCCCCTGCTGGTTCAACCTGACCCGTGAAGCACTGAATCATTTACCCCCTTCATCCTTATTTCTCATCGACTTGAGCAGGACCGATACCGATACTGATAAATAAGAATGTTGAACGGTTGCTTACGGATAAAATTAGGATATAATGCTCTTTTTCAAACAAATCAGCCATTACAGACAGAGAATTGCTAATTTATGGTTTGACAAGTTGAGAGTCCTTATGGAAAACGGCCGATACGACTTCATCGCAATCGAAAAAAAATGGCAGGATTATTGGCTTCGCAATAAAACCTTCAAGGCCCCGGACGGAAGACCCATTCAAAAAGGCCAGCAGCCTCCTAAGCCCAACCCGAAAGCCCCGCTTCACGAACGCCCCAAATACTACGTCCTCGATATGTTTCCCTATCCGTCCGCTCAGGGCCTGCACGTCGGCCATCCGGAAGGATACACCGCCAGTGATATTGTCGCACGATATATGCGAATGAAGGGTTATAATGTCCTTCACCCAATCGGTTGGGATGCCTTCGGCCTCCCTGCCGAACAATACGCCGTCCAGACCGGCACCCATCCGGCTATTACCACTCAGCGGAATATCGAAAACATGCGCCGCCAGATTCAGGCCCTCGGCTTCAGTTATGACTGGGACCGCCAGGTGGACACCACCGATATCCGCTATTACAAATGGACCCAATGGATTTTTCTGAAGTTTTACAACAGCTGGTTTGATGAAAAACTCCAGAAGGCCCGGCCGATTGAAGAGCTGCCGATTCCGGAAGAAATCGCCGCCCAAGGCCCGAAAGCCGTCCAGAAATACATCGACGACCACCGGCTTGCCTATGAGGCCGAAGCTCCAGTCAACTGGTGCCCGGCCCTCGGAACGGTGCTGGCCAATGAAGAAGTCGTCGGCGGTGTCAGCGAACGCGGCGGCTATCCGGTCATTCGAAAGCCGATGCGTCAATGGATGCTTCGCATCACCCGGTATGCCGAACGCCTCCTCGAAGGCCTCAATCAGCTGGACTGGCCGGAATCCATCAAAAAACTTCAGCAGGACTGGATTGGACGCAGCGTCGGTGCGGAAGTCAGTTTCGCCGTCGTCGGCCATAACACCACAATCCGCATTTTCACCACCCGCCCCGACACGCTCTTTGGGGCCACGTATATGGTTCTGGCTCCGGAACATCCGCTTGTGGACCCAATCACAACCCCGCAATACAAACAAGCCGTTGCAGAGTACAAAGAACAGGCCGCCCGAAAAAGCGACCTTGACCGCACAGAATTATCCAAGGAAAAAACCGGTCAATTTACGGGGGCTTTCGCCGTCAATCCCGTCAACGGCAAACAGATTCCCATCTGGATCAGCGATTACGTCCTCATCAGTTACGGCACCGGTGCCATTATGGCTGTGCCGGCCCACGACGAACGCGACTTCGAATTCGCCCAGAAATTCGGCCTGCCCATCATTCCCGTCGTCAAACCCGACGACCCGGCGCTGGCTCAGCAGGTCCAGGCCGGACAAGTCTGCTTCACCGGCGATGGAACGGCCTTCAATTCCGGGCCGTTTGACGGCCTGCCTACACCGGTTTTCAAAGAAAAAATCACTGCCTGGCTCGAAGAAAAAGGGCTCGGCAAAAAGGCCGTCAATTACAAACTGCGGGACTGGCTCTTCAGCCGGCAGCGCTACTGGGGCGAGCCCTTCCCCATCCTTCACACCGAGGACGGACGCACCATCGCCCTTTCCGAATCCGACCTGCCGCTGGGCTTGCCCGAACTGGACGACTTCAAACCCACCGGCACAGGAGAGCCGCCGCTGGCCAAGGCCGTGGACTGGGTCAATGTCACCCTGCCGGACGGAACAAAAGCCAAACGCGAAACCAACACCATGCCCCAATGGGCCGGCAGCTGCTGGTATTACCTGCGCTACCTCGACCCCGCCAATGACAAAGCCCCCTTCAACCCCGCTGTCGAAAAATACTGGATGCCGGTTGACTTGTATATCGGCGGGGCCGAGCATGCCGTTCTCCATCTGCTCTATTCCCGATTCTGGCATAAATTGCTCTATGACCTCGGGTACGTCTCCACTCCGGAACCCTTCCAGAAACTGATTAATCAGGGAATGATTCTGGGGGAAGACAATCAGAAAATGAGCAAATCCCGCGGCAACGTCATCAATCCCGATTCTGTGATTGCTCAATACGGCGCTGATTCCATGCGGCTTTATGAAATGTTCATGGGGCCGCTGGAGGCCGTTAAGCCCTGGAGCATGCAGGGAGTAGAAGGTGTTCACCGCTTCCTCCACAAAGTCTGGCGGCTCGTGGTGGACCCCGAAACCGGCAATCTTCATCCGGCTGTTCAGGACGCCCAGCCCGATGAACAAACCCTGCGGCTGCTCCACCAGACTATCAAAAAAGTGACCGCAGACATCGAAAACTTTGCCTTTAACACCGCCATCAGCCAGATGATGATTTTCGTCAATCACCTCGGCCGTCAGTCTGTGCGTCCCAAACAGATTCTCGAACCGTTTATCCTGATTTTATCGCCGTTTGCTCCTCATATTGCCGAAGAACTCTGGCAGCGGCTGGGCCATTCCAATACGCTGGCCTATGAACCCTGGCCGCAATTTGACCCCCAGCTGGCACAGGAAAAGCAGGTCGAGCTGGCCCTGCAGGTGTGCGGCAAAATCAAAGACCGATTCTGTGTTTCCGCCGATGCAGATGAACAGGAGATTGAACGGCTGGCCCTGGCTCATCCGAAAATTCAAGCCGTTCTGAATGGGCAAAAACCCAAAAAAGTTATCATTGTAAAATCCCGGCTGGTAAACATAATCCCGTAAATGGATGGGGCTCCATAGACTGTGAAAATTGAAATTGAAGCCAAAATCGCTGTCCCGTCGCTGGCTCCGCTCGAAGCGCGACTGAGAAAAATGAATGCTGTTTTTCTCAAAGAGGTCCGCGAAACGGATTTGTATCTGAAAGGAACGCACGGCCACCCGCTGAAACGGGGCTGCGGCCTACGGCTGCGCAGACAGCACGGGCCGGAAGGGGAAAAATTTTTCCTGACCTTCAAAGGCCCCAGAGAAAAACGGCGTTTTAAAACCCGACAGGAGGCGGAAGTGCAAATCAGCGATTTCGAAGCCGCCAAAAAAATCTTCTTTGGGCTGGGATACACCGCCGGCATCATCGTCCGAAAAACCAGACAAATTTGGACCTGGAAGCACTGCCATATATGTCTTGATCGGGTTCCCCCGATGGGATGCTTTGTGGAAGTGGAGGCCCCTACTGAAATCGAAGTAGAAGAGGCATTAAATCGGTTAGACCTTCAGGAAAAACACCATCTCTCCGACGGCTATGCCAAACTGCTGGCCAAAGCGCTTCTAAAAAAGAAAAAATAGTGCTCTTTCAATAAAAAATATGCCGAAACTCGATGGCTACATAATCCTGATTATTAATCCCAAATCCGGCGCCAGCAGCCGAAAACATCTGGTCAGCTGTCTTCAGGAGTACTTTCATCAATCCGGATGCCGGATGAAGACCTTCTTTACCCAGTCGCTGGCCCACGCCTGTGAACTGGCTCAGCAGGCCGCCGTGGATTATGAATGCTCTTTGGTGGCTGCCGCAGGAGGCGACGGAACGATTCGGGAGGTGATTCACGGTCTGGAAGGAAGCGACAAACCCCTGCTGATTATTCCCTCCGGCACCGAAAATCTTCTGGCCAACGAACTGGGCTATAACCTTCAGCCGCAAACCCTTATCAAAACGTACGAGGCATGGCAGCTTCGTCCTCTCGATTTGGGAACCATCAACGGCAAGTGTTTCACTTCCATTTGCGGTTTCGGTTTCGATGGGGATGTAATTCATCGAATTCACGGCTGGCGTACAGGCCATATCAGCCATCTGGATTATTTTTGGCCGATTTGGAGATGTTTTTGGTCTCATACATTTCCTCCCATGCGGGTAACCATTGACGGTCAGGAATGTTTTTCCGGACGAGGACTGGTCTTTGTCGGCAATATCTCGCGCTATGCTCTCGGTCTTCAAATCTGCAGGCATGCCCAGTACGGAGACGGAAAACTGGATTTATGCATATACAAATGTCGGCATCAGGCCCATCTGCTCAAACACGCCGTCGCCACCATCTTCAAAATGCACACGCGCGGCAAAGACGTTCTTTATAAGCAGGGCACTGTAATTACCGTCGAATCGCTGGCCAAAGAACCGATTTATTGTCAAATTGACGGAGACCCGGGACCGGAGCCCCCAGCCGAAATCAAGCTCATCCCGCAGGCCATTAATGTGCTTGTTCCGCCCGGCGCAAAACCCGCCGGTATTCGGACTCGACTGCGAAGAATGATTGGATAATCTATGCAAAACAGAACCATCTATCAGATCGGACCAGCTTCAATCGAGCTGGGCAAAACGTTCTTCGTCATCGCCGGGCCTTGTGTGATTGAAAATGAGTCTTTGTGTCTGGACGTGGCGGATGCGCTTCTCCAAATTCAAAAGCGAATCCAAATCCCTTTTATCTTCAAAGCCAGTTTTGACAAAGCCAACCGGACAAGCATTGAAAGTTTTCGCGGTCCCGGTCTTGAAAAGGGGCTCGAAGTGCTCGAAAAAGTCCGTCGAAAAACAGGATTACCCGTTTTAACAGACATCCACGAACCCTCTCAGGTTTCTCCAGTATCCAAAGTGGTAGATTGCCTGCAAGTTCCCGCCTTTCTGTGTCGCCAAACCGACCTTCTGGTTGCCTGTGCCAAAACCGGAAAACCTGTCAATGTCAAAAAAGGCCAGTTCGTCAGTCCGGAAGAAATGAAAAACGCCGTTCAAAAAATCCGTGCCGCCGGAGGGCAGCAGATTTTCCTTACAGAACGGGGAACCTTTTTTGGATACAACCGCCTCGTTAACGATATGACCGCCATCCCGGCTATGCGGAACCTCGGCTGTCCGGTCATCTTCGATGCCACCCACAGCACACAGCGGCCCGGCGGATTAGGGACCGCCAGTGCGGGTCGGCGGGATTTGGCTCCTGTTCTGGCACGGGCTGCAGCAGCGGCCGGAGCCGACGGCCTCTTTATGGAAGTCCACCCGACTCCGGAAAAAGCACTTTGCGATGCCGACTGTATGTTGCCGTTAGACCAGGTCGAACCCCTCGTGAAAACCTGCTATCAAATCTATCAGATTGTTCGACAGACTATATGAACAATCCAGCTCCGGAATATCGCTATCTATTTGGTCCGGTCCCATCCCGCCGGCTCGGGCGAAGTCTCGGTGTGGACCCGGTCCCTTTCAAAACCTGCACGCAAAATTGCCTATATTGCCAATTAGGGACAGACGCCGCCCAAACTCTCGAGCGAAAAAATTATGTTCCCCCCGAGGAGATTCTTGAAGAAATCCGCCGCTGGCTGACGGAAGGAATCGCGGCGGACTATATTACCATCAGCGGTTCCGGCGAACCGACGCTTCACAGCCGTCTCGATGAAATTATAGAAGGGATTCATCGCTTAACGAAAATCCCGACAGCCCTGATTACCAACGGCACGCTGTTCTGGGACCCGGATGTCCGGAAACAATGCTCTTTGGCAGATGTGGTTCTTCCGTCCCTCGATGCAGGCGACCCGGAAACATTCAAAAAAATCAATCAGCCGCATCCCAATCTTTCCTTTGAACGTTTTGTGGAAGGGTTGATTCTTTTCCGCAAGGAATACAGCGGCCCTATTTGGCTGGAAGTATTTCTATGCGAAGGTCTCAACACCGACCCCGATTCCATTACAAATCTGAATCGCCTTATCAGAAAAATTAATCCGGACAAAGTTCAGCTGAACACCGCCGTCCGCCCCACCGCTCATCCGCATATTCGGGCTGTTCCGCCGGACATCCTCGAGCAGATTGCTCCGCAACTTCATCCAAAAGCAGAAGTAATCGCGGACTTCCCAAAGGGCCGGCTGGAGAAAAGTACTCAGATTTCGGAGCAGATCATCCTCGAAACCCTCAAGCGACGCCCCTGCGCACTCGATGAACTGGCCGACAGTCTCCAGCTCGAACCTTCTCTAACAGCCGAATATCTCCAGCATCTTCTGAAAACCAACCAAGTACGCATAGAAAACCGCAGCGGAAAATTTTACTTCTGCGCAAATTAGGTAATTTGCGAACATCCGTTCTTTCTTGATTTCATTTGTCTTCAAATATTTTTATTATCGGTCGTTCTTTTTTCTTAAAACCGCCCCTCTTTTTCCCCTGAAAAAACAAAAAATTACTTTAGAAACCACTCTTTCGACCGATAAAAGATGTAGAGATTTTCACTTATCGGAACGTCAAATTATGAATACAGAAAAAAAACAGCTGGTCCTCAATAAAGGCGGAGAAAAATACATTTTCCGTTACGAACCGGGACAGGAGGGACCTCTTTTGGATGCCCTGGTGGCTTGCGCAACAGATCCAAGGACTGATTTTGACTGGTTTGACGCCGCCGTCCTTAGTTTTCGTCTTACGCAATCATTAATCGGTCAAGCCGACCAGCTCCTGTACAAAGACCTCCCTCTTCCTATGCAGACCTCCGAATCCAACGAAGACAGCGAAGACCTCGAATAACCTTTCGCAAGGAAAGATAGAAAGAAGGAACCATTTATGAAAGATGCGGCAAACATTCAGGAATTCATCACGTACCTCAAGCTGGAAAAGCATTTTTCCGATCACACCGCCAAGTGTTACGGAGCCGACCTTGAACAATTCATTCAGTTCCTTCAGGATGAGCAAAAAGCCAACCCGGATGCTCCTTCCGCCGGGCCGGATCAGCTTCTGCTGTCTGTCGATGTTCAGACCGTACGCAAATTTATGGCCTTCCTGAATGAACGCCATTACACCAAATCCACCACAGCAAGAAAACTGGCAACTCTGCGCAGTTTCTATAAATTCCTGGTCAAACGCGGGCGCATCAGCAGCAACCCCGTTGCTTCCATCAAAACCCCGAAACAGGAAAAGAAACTGCCCAAGTTCCTCGAATACGAACAGGTTCAAAAACTCCTGAACACCCCGCCGACGGATACCTGGCTGGGAGCCAGAGACCGGGCCATGCTCGAAGTCCTTTACAGCACCGGAATGCGGGTCAGCGAGCTGGTCGCCCTCAACCTCGAAGATGTGGACTTCTTGGGTGAGGTCATTCACGTCCGCGGCAAAGGCAAAAAAGAACGCATCTGCCCCATCGGCTCCAGCGCCCTGCAGTCCATCCAGCATTACATTGAATTCCGCAACAAACGGATTCAGTCCGACCCGAGTTTTGATACGAAAGTCCTCTTTGCCAACAAACACGGCAAGCGGCTGAGCACCCGCAGCGTCCGCCGCAAAATGGACAAATACCTTGTTCAGGCCGGTCTGGATCCGTCCATCAGTCCGCACACACTGCGGCACAGCTTCGCCACCCACATGCTCAACAACGGAGCAGACCTTCGCAGCGTTCAGGAACTGCTCGGCCACCAGTCGCTGTCCACAACCCAGATTTACACCCACGTAACGACCAGCCGAATGAAAGAGCAGTATCAGAACGCCCATCCGCGGGAAGAGGTGGTCCACTCGACAGCGGAATAAGCCCTGCCTTTCCCCTCGTTGTCGGGCAAAAAAGCCGCCCTACTTTGAATGAGCAGGTGCGGCGGGAGAGCCCATATATTGCGGAATTAATATCTTGATGATTTCCACAATCTTTTGGCGGTCTTGTGCATAGGCCGCCTCAATCAGCTTCTGGATATGGGTGCGTAAAAACTGCCGGTCTTTGGGGATATTCTTCCAAACGGCAATCTTCGGATGCACGGTCGGAATCATATCCTCGCCGGCAATTGACAATTCCTCAAACAGCTTCTCCCCGGGCCGCAGCCCTGTAAAGACGATCTCAATATCCTCCCCCGGACGAAAACCGCTCAGCGTAATTAAATCCCGAGCCAAATCCACAATCTTCACCGGCTCGCCCATATCCAGCACAAAAATCTCTCCTCCCTTGCCGATGGCCGCCGCCTGAAGCACCAGCTGGCTGGCCTCCGGAATCGTCATAAAATACCGCCGCATCTCCGGATGCGTTACGGTCACCGGTCCGCCTTCCGCTATCTGTTTTTTGAAAATCGGCACCACCGAACCGTTCGAGCCCAGCACATTCCCGAACCGCACCGTCACGAAATGCGTTTTGCTTGTGTTGTTCAGGTCCTGAATGTACATCTCGGCAATCCGTTTGGAAGAGCCCATAATGCTCGTGGGATTGACGGCCTTATCGGTGCTGATCATCACAAAATGCTCCGAACCCACTCGGTCCGCCGCATCCGCCACATTCATCGTACCGATTACATTGTTCTTGATGGCCTCCCCGGGATTGATTTCCATCAGAGGCACATGCTTGTGAGCCGCCGCATGAATCACCACCTCCGGACGAAACCGGTCAAAAATCTGGTCCACACGCACGCGGTCTGTAATATCACAAATCAGGGTTTCCAGCGGCACCTTCGGATAGGTCTTCCGCAGTTCTCCTTCAATAAAGAAAAGGGGATTTTCGGCCTGTTCCACCAGCAGCAGACACTTCGGGGCAAAACCGCAGACCTGTCGGCACATCTCCGAACCAATCGACCCCCCCGCACCGGTTACCAGAATGGTCTTGCCTGTCAAAAACCGCCGAATCCCGTCAATGTCCAGCTTTACCTCTTCCCGCCCCAAGAGGTCATTGATATCTACATCGCGGATTTGGGAAACCCGCAGCTTGCCGGAGGCAATATCCGTAATCGACGGAACTGTACTGAACCGCAGTTTGGTCCCCTGACAGATTTGCACCACGCGGCGCATCTGTTTGGGTGTTGCACTGGGAATCGCTATGGCAATCTCATCCACACTGTACTTCTGACAGATTTGCGGCAGCTGCTCGATGGTTCCAAGCACCGGCACCCCGTGGATTTTCATCCGATATTTCAGCGGGTCATCATCCACAAACCCGATAACCTGATAGGGGGTATCCTTATGCCGCATCATTTCGCGCAGCAGGGCCTCTCCGGCATCGCCGGCTCCGACAATTAAGAACCGACGCAGGGCTTTTCGGCTTTCTGCAAAAAACTCTTCATGATAAAGCCGAATCAGCATTCGAAGACCGGACAAAAGCATAATGGTGGTAAACAAATCGAGCATAATCACGCCTTCGATGGTCTTCTGAAACTCCAGGCACCGTTCGATTTCCAATTCCAAACGCAGACGTTCCTGGCTGTTGACCGGCAGAGACTGGCTTTCTTTCCGCAGCACAGAGATGCGGCTTACGGAAAGCAGATTTTCCAGCCCCTTCAGGTTATAATAATGCTGCCGCAGATGAAGCGTCTCTTCGCTGGTCAGGGCCTCGGACAGCTGCGTTTCCAGCAGACGAACCTTTTCCTGAACGGCCTCCACCGAGGAGGCAGGCACAAAAGAAGCGCCGAACCATCCATACGAATACCAAAGGGCCATCAGAATCACTGTGCTGACCAGTGAGGCCTTGGCAATCTGAATCAGGTCCGACATCCCGACATACCGCCACCACCCGCGATACTGATCAAACCGTCCAAAAACCAATAGTTTGACCGGTAAAACCACTGCCAGCAGGACAGGAAACGGATAAACCGCCCATCGGCGAAGCAGCTGCATATTAAACGCAAACAAGAAGGCCAGCGTCAAAGCCCCGATGAAAACAATCACATGAGCCAGAATAATCAGAGGTTTGCGGTAGAACAGGAGACATGCCTTCCATCCCCCGTTGGTTGATGTATTGTCAAGTTTACCCGGCTTCATTGGCTGCGAATCGACCGTCTGTTCAGTCATACAGAATCCTTCAAATCTTTGCTGCAGGTTTCCAAAGCAACTTCCACCTGAGTAATCCCGATTTTATCCACTTTCTTGCGCATCAGGGCATACAAAACCGTAATGGCGGAAAAGAAATAACTGACAACCAGCGCCATTACCAAGGCCACAATAAAAAGCAAACTCAGATAAATCATCCCCCAGGCCGTTTTTTCCGACCAGTTGGCTGCTTTCATCGGCGAATTCAGCAGATGAAAAAACGTCGGCTCCGTCCAAATCCGGTGCAGTTTGTCAATCCGCCCTTCCGTGAATCCCAAACTCACCAGCGTATAGGTCAGCCGCAAAAATAAAAACACAAAAAGACGTATAAACAAATAAAACAGTGTTCCCAAAATCAGCTCCACCACGGTATAAAACAGCATCCAAAGCGGCTGATTGATAACATAACTGAACGCCCTTCCGATCGCATCCAGACCGGTGGTCTTCTCATACGCGACCGCCGGAAACAGCAGCCCCCCGCCTGTCAGCATCGCCAGCAGAAGAATCGACATCGCCAGCCCAAGCAGATACAGAACCCCAATCAGCAGCCCCAGCAGCAGCTCTCCGACCCACGGAATATTCCCAGCCAAACCGACCAGATAAAGAATCCCCCCGATTCCCGCCAGCATGCCCAGCGGAATCAGAGGAGCCGTCAGAAGAGATTTCCACTGTTCCCGAGCAAACTGGATGGCCTCTCCGATGCCGGGTTTTTCAAAACGGGCAAACTCCAGTGCGGCACACCGGCAGATCGCCCCTCCGAAAAAGCATGTCAGCAAACCGGCATACGTGAAATAAATCAGACTGTAAAGAGGATGATACTCCACCGCCCAGGCCAGCGCCCGTACACACAGCCAAAGGTTGTACCCCACATTGGCCAAATTCGCAAAAAGATTCGAAGAACCCAGTTCAAGAAGACGTGTAGTGGCATGATTAAAGCGAGCGGCGAAAAAATTCCACAAGACGGAAAAAACCCCGCGTCCCTCCGTGTGTTCTCTGTAAAACTGAATATATTCCCAGGTCTTTGACGGATTCTCTAAGTAAACAGCCAGCTCGTCCCCCTTCCGGAAAATCGAATCCGCCGGTGCACCCGCCATTGCCTGGGGCGGCAGCACCGTCACCGATCGAGTAACCAGATCCAGCATCAGACCGCCGCCGCAAAGCAGCAGAACAAACAAAAAAGCCAAAAGAACTTTGGTTGGACCGATAGCCAGCCGCAAAGTCCGCGTCAATTCCGGAAGAGCCAAGTCATCCCACATCTGCCGAATGGAATGTTCTCGAACCATTGCTACTCCGCGTGAATGCATTCCGGATTTAAGCTTCGTTCAACCTTTTCACCTTCATCTTATCCGATTTTTCTTTTCCGGCAATGCTTTATTCCGCTTCAGAACCCTCTTTTTCTGACTCGGACTCTTCTTTCGAAGGCGACTCCTCGGCAGGAATCCGATACGCACCATCCAGCCAATGCCCCAAATCCACCCAGCGGCATCGCTGACTGCAAAAGGGGAAAAATGGATTCCGCTCGGAGCCCTGCTGGAAAAAAGTTTCCTTGCCGCAGATTGGACAATTCCTTTTCTTCATTCACCCCTCCTAAGGTCCTTTCTGCCCCCGCTCCTTAAAAGAAAGAACCGTCCTCTTCCTCAAAATCTTCTCCATCCAACTCGATGTCGGAATCCGCTTCTTCTGGACCCAGTTCCGCCTCTTCGCCCTCTTCTTCCGGGCTCTCAGTTTCCTCTTCTTCGTCAATTTCCTCCTCAAGTCCATCAGCAAAACGAATCGGACCGGAGTGCCGATGCTCAATTGCCTTCCCCTGCTCCAGCAAAGAAGCGTATTCTACACAATAACGTGCCCAGGGATTGGCCTCAAGACGTCCTTTGGGAATCGGTTTGCCCGTACCCTCACAAATACCGTAAGTCCCTTGTTCAATGCGCCTTAAGGCATCCAGAATCTCGCGTACCAGTCGGCGTTCGCTGTCCATCAGACCCAGCGAAAATTCCTGCTCATAAGTATCCGTTCCAATATCCGCCATATGAATCGGCATATTGGACAAATCTCCCGTTGAATCCTGTCGAGATCGATGTAATCCCTGATTTTCCAGCCAATGCACATCTCCGGTAATCTCCTTCAGTTTTGCAAGAAGAAGCTGCCGGAAATGTTCTAATTCCTCAGGACTGAGAGAAGTCCGAGTTTTCGGAGAAGAGGAGTTCCCGGAAGTTTTCGCCTTGGTCGGTTTTTGAGAAACCTTCCGGCTGCTTGCGGTTTTCCCTGGTTTGGCTGCTTTCTTAGACTTTGGAGCAGAAGAAGGCTTTTTGGATACCTCCTTCTTTCCGGATTTTGGTTTTGTCTTTTTTGCCACGCTTTCTAACTCTCATTTCTCACTGGCCGCCAAGTTTCGGCATCTTACAAAAACCTGACTCATAAGAAAAGCAAAACTTCATTTATCATCGGCCAAAAAACCTTCCTGCTGAACTTGGACTATCTTCTTAGCATGTAGTTATTTAACCTTATTCTCATCCGGAAAAGTCCCGAGTTTTGCAACCTTTGGCCCAAAAAGACGAAGGCCTTGAGATGTGTATATATTACATTCTATATCATATATACCTTCTATATTCTCTTTTGTTAAAACTTCCTCGACCGGCCCGCTTATCAAACGCCCCCCTCTGCCCAGTAAAATCATCCAATCACAATATAGAGAAGCCGTATTTAAATCATGTGTGGCCATCACAATGGTCTTGTTTTGCTGATTCTGAAGACGTCGTAAGACTTCACAGATAAGAACCTGATGCTTCAAGTCTAAATGACTGACCGGTTCATCCAGCAGCAGCACCGGCGCCTGTTGGGCAATGGCACGAGCCAAATAAACCCGTTGTCTTTCTCCGCCGCTCAAATGCGTAATCGGCCGAGAAGCCAGATGCTCCGTCGAAGTCAAATGCATTGCTTCCCGCACAGCCCTAAAATCCTCCTCTTCCTCAAAAAACAACCTTTTTTTCCGACAATATCGGGCCATCATCACTATTTCAGATACAGTATATCCAAATACAGGAACGGTCTCTTGAGGCAAATACGCAACAGTCTTGGAAATATCTGTCAAAGATTCTATTTGAACACTCCCTCCTGAAGGCCGTAAATGTCCACCGATAAGTTTTAAAAGCGTACTTTTCCCAACTCCATTCGGACCTGCTAACCCGCAAAAGCTTCCCTTTTCAATCGTCAGTGATAAATCCCTAAAAACCTCAATTCCCCCGAAGGAGAATGCCAGATTTTGAATCTGAATAAAACTCAAAGAGTGCCTCCGTAAAGCTGTTTTGACTGCCTTATCAGCAGAAAAAGGAAAAAAGGTCCGCCTGCCAGGGCTGTAACAACCCCGGTTGGCAGTTGAACCTGATGAATCAAAATCCGTGCTATCGTATCGGAAATTACCAAAAAAACGGCCCCAAAAATCGCACACATCGGCAGAAGCCGTCGATGGTCTGCCCCAAAAAGCAGCCGAACAGAATGAGGGACAATCAATCCCACAAAACCAATCAAACCGCTCAAACTGACGGCTGTTGAGGTCATTAAAGCCGCCGCTGCAAGGGCTGTCGGAAAAAGCCGCTCCGGCACCACGCCCAAGCTGCGGGCCTCTGAGGTGCCCAGCGAAAGAATATTCAGCTGCGGGCTCAAACGGAACAGCACTCCGAACCCCGCTCCGACCAGCACTACACTTACCAGCCAAACCGGCCAATCCGTATAAGAACTCAGGCAGCCCATCAGCCAAAAAAGAGTGGTCTGAAACTGACCGCCCGGAGCCATCGAGGCCAGCAGCATCATCACAGCGGAAAAGAAAACATTCACGATAACGCCAGCCAAAATCAGCCCCGGTCCCACTGTGCGGCCGGTAAATCCACCGAGCCACCAGACCAGCAAGGTGGTACCGGCTGCTCCGACAAAGGCGAGCAAAGACGCTCCTGACAGTCCCCATCCGCTCCAATGAACCCCTACCAGTACCGCCGTCATAACCCCCAGCCCCGCCCCGCTGGAAATCCCCAGGATATACGGTTCCGCCAGGGGATTTCTGAGCAAAACCTGAAAAGCAGCCCCGGCCGACGCCAGCGAGGCCCCCACCAACACCGCCAGCAGAAGACGGGGAATCCGAACCTGAAAGAAAATCTGGGCATCCGGCTGACGGCCTTTGACGATTCCCTCTACAGAAAGCGGTTCTGAACCCACGAACGCACACAAAAAAACCACCAGCGCCAGCCCGCAAAGACCGATTGTCACTTCTTTCAGCAGCTGCCTGGCAGTAATCATAGAGCCCCCTCCGCCTGTCCGCACAGACAGCGGACTATCTCTTCCAGCGCCAGCGGAATCCGCGGTCCCAGCCGACACAGCAAATCTCCGTTGAGCACATAAACTCGACCCTGCTCCACGGCCGGAATCCCGCGAAAGCGGCGGTAAAAGGTCTTTGCCGTCGCTTTCTGACGCTCCAGGTCCGCCGGGGTGTCTGCTGTCTCGAAAATCACCTCCGCATCGCAGGACAAAAAATGTTCCTCGGTGAGCAGCGGAAACGAATAAAAAGACGACTCGACGGCATTGCGGGCTCCGGCTATCTCCAAAAGTTCTGTAAAATACGTTTTCTTTCCCGCCGCCCGCAGGGGCTGACGCTGAAGAATCCAGACAGCTCTGCGAGCACAATTGCTCGCTTTTCCTCGAAACGCTTCCAGGCCCTCGGCAATCTGACACACCAAATCCTCCGCCGCCTGGGGACATCCGGCGGCTGAGCCGATTGCCTCAATGGCTTTATATAACTGAGGTATCGTATCCACGTCCAGCCGGAGCGTCCGACAGCCGCTTCGCTCCAGCAAAGCGGCTAAAGTCGCCTGCTGCTCAAAACCGAGCGTAATCACGAGGGTGGGACGAACCGCCAGAACCGCCTCGGCATCCGGATTCCAGAACGTTCCGACCTTTTTGCAGCGGGCGGCCTCCGGCGGGAAATTGCTGTCGGAGCTGACCCCAACCACCTGCTCACCCAGCCCCATCGCAAACAGAATCTCCGTCAGATTCGGGGCCAGCGAGACAATACGCAGGGAACCATCCTCCGGCTGCAATGACTGCTGTGTCAAGACTGCCCGGCGAAAGGAAACCAGCGCTGCCGCCGAAACAAGCCCCATCAAAAGCAGGCTAAACCACACCAGCATTTTCTGGAAGTCTGACACCGAAGGCCTCTTAAAAACCGGTTCGCTTAAACTGTTTTTCAAGTTCTTTCAGGGTAAAGACCAGCGAGGTCGGTCTGCCGTGCGGACATCGTCCGGGGGTCTCGGCCAGCTTGCGGTCCGCCAGCAGTTGTTCAATTTCCGCCGGCGTCAGCGGCTGTCCCGCCTTGACCGCCGCCCGACAGGCCGCACGCTCCAGCACCTCCGCCAGCAGCTGTTCTTCATCCACGTCCGAACCTTTGTCCAGAAACGCATCGAGCATGTCCTGAATATACTCCTCCACGGACACGCCTTCCAGCAAAACCGGAAACGAATGGACGGCAATGCTGCGGGGGCCGAACATATCCCATTCAATGCCCAGTTTTCCCACCAGAGAGGCCGCCCGCTTTAAGGCATCCAGCTGCGCATCGGACACATCCAGAATCACCGGCACCAGAAGCCGCTGGGAAGCCAGCGGGCCGGCTGCTGCCGCCGCACGCAGCCGCTCATACAAGATTCGCTCGTGAAGGGCATGCTGGTCAATCACCTCAAAGCCGTCCTCCGTCGACAGCACCAAATAACTGTTGTGAATCTGAAGACAGGCCAACGGGCCAGACTGATCTTTGGATTCCTCTCCTTCCGTCGGCTTCAGCGGCTTCCAATCGGCCGGAGGAACCGGTGAAAAAGGCAGCTTTTTCTGAACAGCTGTGCCCGCTGAATGCGACTGAAAAAAGTCATCCATCGCCTGCCGAATCCGGCTTTCGCGGTCTTTCTGAAGCAGTTCCTCCAGCGGGTCCTCTGCGTGAAACGAGGCGGCGGAAGCCGGCACGGTTCCGGCGGTCGGCAGCTCCGTCGAAAGCAGCTTGTCCCGCAGCGCCGAAAGCACCTGCGAATAAACCCAATTGGCATTTTCAAACCGCACCTCCGTCTTTGTCGGGTGCACATTGACATCGAACAGCTCCGGCGGCATCTGGAGAAACAAAAAGACGACGGGGTGCTTCTGCGGTTCAATCAAGCCCCGGTAGGCCTCTTTGAAGGCATGCAGGATAAACTTATCCCGAATAAAGCGGCGATTGAGAAAAATATATTGATAACTGCTGCTGGTTCGCGCCCGGTCGGGCCGGCCCAGCAAGGCCTGGATTGTGATTGCCTTTTCCTGCCGCCGGACCTCCAGCAAATCCTCCGCAACCGCCGACGGAAACAAAATCCCAATCCGCTCCGCCAACAACTGTCCGGCCCGCAGAGAATACACCGTTCGTCCCCCGTGCTCCAGCACCAATTCGAGCTCCGGATAAGCCAGGGCAATGCGGGTAAACTGCTCGACGACATGTGTCATTTCCGTATTGGCCGAACGGAGGAATTTGCGTCGTGCCGGCAGCTTATAAAAAAGATGCCGAACCTCGACGGTGGTTCCCACCGGCCCGGCAGCGGGCACCGGAGGGCTTTTTTGTCCGCAGTCGATTTCCATGCGTCCGGCCTGAATGCTGTCTGCAGGACGGCTGACCATCACCAGACGGGAAACCGCCGCAATGCTCGCCAGCGCCTCCCCCCGAAAGCCCATCGTTGAAATCCGCAGCAGGTCCTCGCTGGTGCGAATCTTGCTGGTTGCATGCGGTTCAAAGGCCAGCGGCAAATCCTCAAAAGCAATTCCGCAGCCGTCATCGCTGACGCGGATCAGGTCCCGCCCCCCCTGCTCGACCTGGACGACAATCCGCCGCGCTCCGGCATCGATGCTGTTCTCCATCAGCTCCTTAACGACGCTGGCGGGCCGCTCGATAACCTCGCCGGCCGCAATCATGTTGACCAGGTTGTCATCGAGGACCGCAATCTTGCCCACGCTGTATCTCTCCCGTCCGCCGACCGCCCCAAGGGGCTTAGAGCAGCAGACTCCGACCGGTCATCTCTTCCGGTTTGGGCAGCCCTATGACCTCCAGAAATGTCGGCACTACATCCGCCAGCCGCCCGCCGGAAGCCATCTTCCGATGACGGAACTCCTCATCCACGACAATAAACGGCACGTCGCCGACCGTGTGCGCCGTATGCGGCATATTGTTCTCAAAATCCCACATCTTCTCAAAATTGCCATGGTCGGCCAGCACGACGGCACTGCCTCCCATCTGACGAACCTTCTCCAGAATGCGGCCCACACAGGCATCCACTGTTTCCGCCGCTTTTACGGCCGCCGCCAGCACCCCCGTATGCCCCACCATATCCGGATTGGCAAAATTGCAGATAATCACATCAAACCGGTTGGAGTCGAGCTTCTCGAGAATGACTTGGCAAACCTCGTTGGCGCTCATTTCGGGCTTGAGGTCATAGGTCTTGACCTTCGGGCTGGGAACAATCTGCCGCTCTTCGCCCTCAAAGGGTTCTTCCCGTCCGCCGTTGAAAAAGAAGGTTACATGCGCATATTTTTCCGTCTCGGCACATCGAAACTGCTTTAAGCCCAGTTTGCTGAAATACTCCCCGGCAATATTCGGCATCTCCCGAATCGGCGGAAAGGCCACCGGCGTCCGAATCGTTGCATCATACTCGGTCATACAGACATAGTGCACCTTCGGATGAACCGTTCTGACAAAACCGCTGAAATCCTCGTCCACAAAGGCGCGCGTCAGTTCCCGGGGCCGGTCCCCGCGGAAATTAAAGAAAATCACGCTGTCGCCGTCTTCTACTAGCGCCACGGGCCTGCCGTCTCCGTCAATGATATTGACCGGCCTGATAAACTCATCCGTTTCTTTCCTGGCATAACTGTCTTCAATCGCCTGGATGACATCCCGTGCCCTGCCGCCCTTGCCGAGCGTCAGACAGTCGTAGGCCTCCTGCACCCGTTCCCACCGTTTGTCGCGGTCCATCGCATAGAAACGGCCCATCACGGAAGCCACCTGTCCGACCCCGATTTCCTTCATTTTGGCCTGAATATCCCGAAGATACCCGGCCCCGCTGGTCGGCGGGGAATCGCGCCCGTCCGTAAAGGCATGCAGATAGACCTTCTGGAGACCTTCCCGCTTTGCCAGTTCCAGAAGCCCATACAAGTGTCCCAGCAGAGAATGAACGCCGATATCACTGCACAAGCCGAACAAATGAAGCCGCCGGTTCTTTTGTTTGGCACAGCGGACTGCTTCCAGCAGCACCTCATTGCGGAAGAAATCCCCCTGGCGAATCGACAGGGTAATCCGCACGGAATCCTGATAGACAATCCGACCGGCGCCGATATTCTGATGGCCGACTTCACTGTTTCCCATCGTCCCTTCCGGCAGTCCGACATCTTCCCCGTAGGTGCGAATCAGACAATTCGGATAGGTTTTCATCAGCATCGTATCGACCGGTACTTTTGCCTGTTTAACGGCGTTGAAGGCGTCTTCTGCCGGATTCGGGTTATACCCCCAGCCATCCCGGATAATCATCACGCAAGGTCTCTTGCGCAGCCGTACACTTGTCTGAGCCATCTTTTTCTCCAGAAAAATTGCGTATTCCACCTGCCGAAAAGGCAGTATGGTAAAATCTCAACTTCTTTCTGTCAATGATTTTACGCCCCCAAAGGTCCGAAGTTCCTCCTAATCAGTGCTTTTGGTGCTTCCTGCGGCGAAAAAACCCATTTTTCCCCTAACCTGCCTGCATCAAAGCCCTTAAAAAACGTTTTGACAGGGGTAGAGGTTCTGGTATAATCACCGCCGGTTTTTGTCTCCAATTACAAAACGCCGCCGGACCGGCAGAAACTTCCTGTTGTCTGCGGCCGGGGAAAAGAGGTGAAAGGGTGTTTCTTATGCCGACAGCAAAACTGGTTTTCGGATTGGCATTGACAGCAATGATTATCGGATTATCTTTCAGCGGCGGATGCCAAATGCCCCCGGCCGGTCAAACTGTTCCCCAGCCGCCGGCGCCGACACCCGAAGACCTTTTGGCTCAGCAGGCCCAGCAGCAAAAAGAAATGGCGGTTGCTCTCTATGTCGATGCAATGATGCTGCTGGAACTCAATGAGCACGCCGAAGCCCTCAAAAAACTCCAGATGGCCACAGAGCTGGACCCCGAATTCGCTATTGCCTACTCGATGCAGGGGGATATCTATCAGCAGATGCAGGACTACGAAAACAGCGCCAAGGCCTATGAAAAAGCCACGGAACTGGACCCGTGGTCCTTCAAGGACTTTTTCAATCTGGGCAAGGTCTATCAGGCCCTTAAGGAATTCGCCAAAGCCGTCAAGGCCTACATCTCCGCCTGCACCCTCAATCCGAGCCATTATGAGGCCCATTACAATGCCGCCAAGTGTCTCTATTTGGTAGAGGATTACACCCAGGCCCTCGAATACGCCAAAAAAGCCCAGGCCATCGATCCCAACAAAGCCGAAACGGAAGTTCTTCTCGGCGACCTCTATGAAATCCAGAAGGACCATCTGCAGGCCATTGATGCCTACCGGCGGGCCCTGGAGCTGGAGGGCAACAAAAGCGAAATTATGATTCCGCTGGCTCGGGCGTACCTGCGCTCCGGACGATACACCGCCGCCAAAGAACTGCTGGCCGCCGTTATCGAAATGGAGCCGAACAATTCCCTGGCCCATCAGTATATGGGGTTTGCCCACCTGCGGCTGAAGGAAATCGAGGAAGCCATCGCTTCTTATATCAAGGCCACAGAGGCGGACTCCAAAGATTATATGGCTTACAAATCCCTCGGTGTCGCCTATATGATTCAATACTTCACAGACCGCAATCCCTCCACCAAAGCCAAAGGACTGGAGGCATGGAATATCTCCCTGCAGCTGAATCCCAATCAGCCCCAACTGCAGAAATTTTACGAACAGTATCAGTAACAAGAGACGGATGGAATGACTTCTGAGTGCACCCAGACGAAGGAATCGTCCGCGTGCGGATGCCGTTTTTCCCCTCCGGATAAGACGGCGTGGGTCTTGTGGGGCACCCTGGCTCTGTTCGGAGCCGCTGCAGACCTCTGGACCAAGCAGGCCGTCTTTGACTGGCTGGGTCCCGTCGGCAGCGGAAAAATCTATCGGGTTATTCCCGGTTTCTTCAATCTGGTTCCGTGTCTGAACTCCGGAGCCGCTTTCAGCATTCTTCAGGGACAGCGTTTTTATCTAAGCATTGTCTCCATCCTGGCCCTGCTGGTCATTGGATTTCTCTTTGCGCGGGGGAAAATCCAGGGGCGGCTTCTTCAAACTGCTGTCGGTCTTATTACGGCGGGAATTTTAGGCAATCTATATGACCGGCTTTTCAATCACGGCCTCGTGCGGGACTTTCTTGATTTCCACATCCATTCCTATCACTGGCCGACTTTTAACCTCGCTGACACCCTTCTGTGCGTCGGTGTAGGACTAATCATCCTGACGGGCATTACATCTGAAGCTTCTCGAAAACGGAATCTTCCACAAAAATAGGCACCTGCAAGCCGCTGGCCAGCGCAATCGCATCCGACGGGCGGCTGTCCACTTCAATGACCCGGCCGTTCTGCTCAATGTGAATCCGGGCATAGAACGTATGCTCACGCAAATCGCAGATGACAATCTTCAGAACCCGTCCCCCCATCTGCTCTATCACCGAAGCCAGCAGGTCATGGGTGAGCGGCCGCGGCATCTCATAGCCCTTCAGACGCCGGTCAATCGCCAGAATCTCCGGCATCCCGATGACAATCGGGAAACTCCGCTGGCCCCCTTTTTCCTTGAGCACAATAATCTGCTGGTCCACCGTCTCGTTGATGAGAATCTGCGACAATTCCACAGGTACTTCCATAGGATTCTCCTTATGACAATTCGGCCAGCAGCCGTTCGACCTGCTGGAGCTGTTCGGTCAGCTCGGCCATTTTTTTTCGGCTCTGCTCCACGACATCCGGTTTGGCCCGGGCCAAAAACTGCTCATTGCTGAGCTTGGCCCGAAGCGGCTCGATTCCTTTTTCCAGATACTCCTTCTGCTTCTGCAGACGGGTCCGTTCCGCCTCGACATCCACCACCTCATGAACAAAGACCTGCCAGTCGCCCACCAGGGCTGCGGCCGCCGTCTTGGGCTTCGTCAGCCCCGGAGCCGCCTGGATCGATTCGGCCCCGGCCAGTTCTGCAATCAACGCAGCATCCTCCTTCAGCAGAACGGCCTCTTCCTCCGATGCACACACCGAAACCGTCAGCATCCGTGACGGCGGAATATTGTACTGGTTGCGAATCTCCCGAATCGCACGAATCAGGTTCTGGATTTTCTCAATCCGCCGTTCAACCGCCTCATCCAGAAGCGAAGGCATCGGCTGCGGCCACCGGGCCGTCATCAGGGACGGGGCATCATCCAGTTCACAAATCCCTTTGAGCCCCCGATGCGCACTGAGCTGACGGAGCGACTGATAAATCCCCTCCGTAATAAACGGCACAAACGGATGCAGCAGCCGCAGGGCCTGTTCGAGGACAAACGCCAGCACACACTGCGCCGTCGGCCGCTGAGCGGCATCCGCTATCCGCGGCTTGAGCCATTCGAGATACCAGTCGCACAGCTCATTCCAGAAAAACCGATACAGCGTATTGGCCGGTTCGTTGAACTTGTACTGCTCCAGCTGCTCGTTCACCTCCTGAATTGTCCGGGCCAGACGCGACAAAATCCACCGGTCCTCCCGTTCCAGACGGCTCTGGTCAAAAACGCTCGGGTCCATCCCCCTCAGATTCATCAGGGCAAACCGCGAGGCATTCCACAGCTTGTTGCAGAAATTGCGACCGATGTCAAATTTCGGCGAGCTGTTGACCACCCGGCCGTCCGGCAGCTGCAGCTGACTGACCGGCATTCGTATATCCTGTGTCTCCGTGGTCATCTGTGCCAGGGTAAACCGCATCGCATCCGCCCCGTGGCTGTCAATCACTACCAGCGGGTCAATCCCGTTGCCCAGACTCTTGGACATCTTCCGGCCCTGGCCGTCCTGAATCATCGCGTGAATATACACATCACGGAACGGAATATCCCCCACACAGTACTGGCCCATCATCACCATCCGCGAGACCCATAGCGTAATAATCTCCCGGGCCGTGCAGAGCACCTGGGTTGGATAAAACGTCTTCAGCTCCGCCGTCTCTTCCGGCCAGCCCATCGTGCTGAACGGCCACAGCGCCGAACTGAACCACGTATCCAGCACATCCTCATCCCGCACACAGCCCGCCGTTTCCAGCCGCTTTTCCAACTCCTCCGCACCGGCCGACACGCAGATGAAATACCGTTTCTGTCCGCTTTCCGACAGTCCTTCCTGGACAGACAGTCGTTCATCCTTCACTGCGGGCGGTTTGTCCGAATACCAAACCGGGATTCGATGTCCCCACCACAGCTGCCGGCTGATGGGCCAGTCCCGCAGATTTTCCAGCCAGGTTCGATAGGTCTTGGCGTACCGCTCTGGAATAAACCGAAGCCGCCCGTCCAGCAGGGGTTTTAAGGCCAGACCGGCCAGCGAATTGACCGGCACATCCGTCCCGTCAATCAGCCCCGTGCCGAACCGCCCCGCCAGCCGCTCAATCGGCTTTTTCACCGCGACATACCACTGGTCCGACAGATACGGCTCAATCGGCACATGGCTTCGATAACTGTGCCCGACCTCGTGCGTATAATCCCGCACATCCTCCAGCAGATTTTCCTGGCGGAACCATTCCACCACTGCCTCGCGGGCCTCGAAACGGTCCATCCCCAGCAGATTTTCCACATCCGGATTGCGAATCGTCTCCCAATCCGTCCAGCCGTATTTTTCGCTGATGGTTCCGTCCGGCGCCATCACATTGATCACAGGCAGATTGTGCCGACGGCCGATTTCCCAGTCGTCCGGGTCGTGAGCCGGCGTAACCTTCAGAAAGCCCGTCGAGTAGCGGGCCTTCTCCTCGTCGCTTTCCGGATTCGGCAAGACCACATGCTCATCGGCAATAATCGGAATCACCCGTCCCACAATCGGAAGCCGAATCCGTCTGCCCACAAGCACGGACGCTCGCGGGTCTGCCGGATTCATTGCCACGGCCGTATCCCCCAACATCGTCTCCGGCCGTGTTGTGGCCACTGTAACAGTCCGTATCGTCTGCCCCCCCAGAACCACCGGCTCCGTCAGCGGATACCGCAAGTACCAGAAATGCCCCTGCACCGTTTCATACTCGACTTCATCATCCGCCAGGACGGTCTGCGTCGCCGGGTCCCAGTTTACCAGCCGTTTGCCCCGATAAATCAGCCCGTCCTGAAACAGCAGGAAAAACGTCTGGCGTACCGCCCGGGCGCAGACTTCGTCCATCGTAAACCGCGTCCGCTCCCAGTCGCACGAACAGCCCATCTGCTTGAGCTGTCCGAGAATGCAGGCCTCATACTCATCCTTCCACGCCTGCACATGGGCCACAAACTCCTCCCGCGAAAAATCCTTTCGCCGCTTGCCCTGTTCGGCCAGAAGCCGCTTTTCCACAACCGTCTGTGTGGCAATTCCCGCATGGTCCGTCCCAGGCATCCACAGCGTCGTATAGCCCTGCATCCGCCGCCGGCGTATCAGAATATCCTGAAGGGTATTGTTCAGTGCATGGCCCAGATGCAGCGCCGCCGTCACATTGGGAGGCGGAATCACAATTGTAAACGTCCCTTTTGGGTTGTTCGCCGCCGCCTCGGCATGCCACCAGCGTCCCCGCTCCCACAGTTGTCGAACCTCCTGTTCCACTGTCCGCGGCTCATAAACCTTGGCCATTTCCTCGCTCATGGTGCTCCTTTTTTCGGCTCTGCTGTATCTATTCAATTCCCAGATAAAAAACGTCCCGGCCTGATTCTTCTCTCAGCCCGGGACGCCTATTGTATCACACCCAAACCTGCTGTAAAGCCGCTTTTGACCGCCGGTTAATCCAGCTTCAGACTCATCAGGAATTCCGCATTGGTCTTGTACTTGGCCAGACGCGTCTTGAGCAGCTCAATCGCCTCCACCATGTTCATCTCACTGAGCACTTTGCGAAGCCGATAAACCAGTTCCAGCTCTCTCGGGTCCAGCAGCAGCTCCTCACGGCGGGTGCCGCTCTTGCTGATATCAATCGCCGGGAAGGTCCGCCGCTCCACCAGTTTGCGGTCCAGATGCAGCTCCATATTGCCCGTGGCCTTGAACTCTTCGAAAATCACCTCATCCATTTTCGAACCGGTGTCAATCAGAGCGGTGGCGATAATCGTCAGCGAGCCGCCGTTCTCAATATTTCGGGCCGCCCCGAAGAACCGCTTGGGCATCTGCATCGCGTTGGCATCCACACCGCCGGTCAGAATCTTCCCCGAGTGCGGCATCTCTGTGTTGTATGCACGGGCCAGACGAGTAATCGAGTCCAGCAGAATCACCACATCCTCGCCGTACTCCACCATTCGCTTGGCCTTCTCGATAACCATCTCCGCCACCTGACAGTGTCGGGCGGCCGGCTCATCAAAGGTCGAACTGATGACCTCGACGTCCTTGGCCACCTTCCGCTGCATATCCGTCACTTCTTCCGGACGCTCATCAATCAGCAGCACAATCATCCGTACCTCCGGATGGTTGGTGCTGATGGCGTTGGCAATCTTCTGCAGCAGTACCGTTTTGCCGGTCCGCGGCGGAGCCACCAGAAGCCCACGCTGGCCCTTGCCGATCGGCGTAATCAAATCCATAATCCGGGTGCTCATCTCATCCGGCGTCGTCTCCAGCACCAGACGCTCTTCCGCATGCAGCGGAGTCAAATCACGGAACACTACCTTCTCCGCCAGTTTGTCCGGCGCCTGGTAGTTAATCGCCTCCACCCGAAGCAGGGCAAAATACTTTTCGCTTTCTTTGGGGGGACGAATCTGACCGGAAACGATATTGCCGCTCCGCAGGCCGAACCGGCGAATCTGGGACGGCGAGACATACACGTCATCCGGCGAGGCCAGATAGTTGTATTTCGGACTGCGCAGGAACCCAAACCCGTCCGGCAGAATCTCCAGAACGCCTTCCCCGTACATCAGGCCGTTCTGCTGAATCCGCTGCTTGAGAATCTTGAAAATCAGCTCCTGCTTGGTCAGCCCCATGTAATCGGTAATGCCTTCCTCTTTGGCAATCCGATGAAGCTCGCTGGCATCCAGATTCTGCAGGTCGGTAATATGCAGATTGCCTTTCTTGATGCGTTCATACTTCTCGTGGATAGACTCTTCCTTCACCGGCTGAGCGGGTACGGTGCCCGCCTCCTGGGCCGAAGGAGTTTCCGTGGTCTGCGGCAGCTGCTCCTGAGGTGTTTCCGCCGCTGCAGAAACCGCTGTTTCCGAAACGGCTTCCGACGGTGTTTCTGATGAACTTTCGGCTGTTTCCTGCTGGACAACAGCTTCCGTCTCGCCGGAAACCTCGGATTCCGTTTTTTTCTTGCGGCCTCTTTTCTTCTCTGTTTGTTTCGTGGTTGTCTTTGCCATTCGTTCTCCTTATCAGTAAGACAATTAAAGTTCGATTTATATACGGTCTTTCATTTTGATTGCAGGATTGATTCCCCAATTTAGGATGCACCCTTGAGGGGGTCATCTCCTTCTTGTTCGCGGGTGCAGGCAGTTAAAAACTCATTTTCTCCTGTTGTTCAGATGTTGAATATACCGAATGTTCCGTTTGCTCCTGGCACCTTTCAAAAATCAGGTTTTTCTCGTTCTGGTAACGAAACGTTTTGATTGAAACCCCTCCGGAATTCGTATGCCGATTTACGTGACAGATAACCGGCGGCGTTCCTGTATAGCTGAGAAGACTTTCTCGACTTGTTTTGCCAATTCGGATTCTTCTGAATTGTTCGTGAGTATATAATGTGCCATCTGTTTCTTTTTGTCCAGAGAAATCTGGAAATTTTCTCTTTTTTTTTGCTCCTCCGCCTCCAAATGCCTTTGCTGACGGTTCCGCAGACTCCGAATCTCCTCGGAACAATCCACATAAACCAGCACATCACACCGCCGGTCCCATCCCACTTCCGTCAGCAGCGGCATATCCACAACAACCGGCACTCCTTGACGCTGATACGCTTCCAGCAAAGTTTCACAGCGAGCCAGAACAGCCGGGTGAACGATCCGATTGAGTTCCTGAACCTTCTCCTTCGAATCAAAAACGGCAGATGCCAGTTTTTTTCGGTCAATCCGCCCATCCTCCCCCACTACAGCAGGGCCGAAGCATTGGGAAAGTTTCTCAATAACCGCCGGCTCCTCCAGAACTCGATGGGCAATAGAATCCGCATCAATCAGACCGCATCCGAGCCGTTCAAAACATCGCGCTGCTGTGCTCTTGCCTGCTCCAATACCCCCAAGCAGCCCGATAACAGGCGCTTCTTTTCCCATCGTCAAATGAATTCCCTTTTATATTATTGTGTCAAGGATGCCAAAAGGTTCAAATCCAGCCTCTTACAAAATCCAAACTGCTTAAGCCGAAAAAAATACAAGTGTTTTATTGATAACCTTTTATCTAATACAGTAACCCTGAAAACCATTGAGAAAATCAGCGATATTCTTGTCTTTGTGCCTCTGTATTATCCTGTTACAGCAATAGCCGGCGTCAATGAGTTCCCCGCTGAAACTGCGCCCGGGGGGACTCGAACCTCCGACCTTCGGTTTAGGAAACCGATGCTCTATCCTGCTGAGCTACGAGCGCAAGGCCGGATTTGATTATGATGAGCCCCTTCTTAACCTTCAAGCAAAATCAACCTCCTTTTCCTCGATTATCCCCATGCAAAAAAATTCTTTTTTTTGTCAGGTTTTTCTCATTCAAACGAAACAGTGAAGGAAGCTGAACGATTTTGGACTGATTTTTTAACAGGAATCTGATAGAATTAACGGGGAGCAATTCGAAAGAAATGGATATACAAGAGCCAAAAAGTGCTCAGTTCTTCCGCTACTACAATGGGGCTCAGAAGCGATTATACGCCTACCTCCTGATGATGGTTCACAATCACAATGACGCCGAAGACCTCCTGCAGGAAACCGCCAGCATCCTTTGGGAACAGTATGAGCAATTTGACCCCCGTCAGAGCTTCGCCGCCTGGGCGATCGGCATCGCCCGCAACAAGGCACTCGATTTTCTAAAACAGAAACGTTCCACCCGCCCGATGCTCAGCGAGTCCTTTTATGAAGAAATGTCCAACCTGGCCGAATCTGAATCGCAAAATATGGATCGCCGACTGGCTGCCCTGCGTACCTGCCTGAAGCGGCTTTCCCCGGACAATCAGCAGCTGATTCGCCTTCGGTTTGAGGAGGGAATTTCCATAAAGAAACTTTCTCAAAACCTTCCCTACTCCGCTGATGCACTCTACAAAAAGATTTCCCGCATCTACAGTTCTCTGTATGACTGCATCCATCGTACCCTCCTCCAGGGGGAGCATATATGAGCCCGCAGGAACAAACACTTCTGAACGAACAATTATTTCGCCTGCTGGACAATGACTTAAATGGCAGCCAGCTGGAGCAGCTTAATCATCTCCTGACCTCTGACCCCCAGGCCCGGCTGTATTATTGCCGCTTCCTGCAGGACATCGCCGCCCTGACCTTTCGGGCCTGTGCCGATATCCCGCAAAACGCTCCGGAAACGGCCGGCAGCATCCTTACGGAGCAATTCTGGAGGCAAATGATTGAAGAAGAAAAAAACGCCCCGGCTGTCGAACCTGCGGTCCCTGATGCACCGACGCCTCAGCCCCTGAAAACCTCCGCTTCCGTTCGACCGCGTACACCCGGACGCCTGGCCTATGCCGCCGCCGTGATTTCCGCCGCCGCTTTGTTCTTTATCCTGGCACTGGTTCACCTGACTCCCTCCCCTTTGCCGGAGGTAGCCACACTTTATGATTCCCTCGGGGCCGAGTGGTCCGCCAATCTGCCCCTCGAACCCGGCGTGCGAATCTCCTGCGGCTCCAAACCCATTCGGCTGATGCGGGGAATTATTAAGCTCAAAACCGACGAAGGCGTCGAACTGGTCCTCGAAGGACCTATGGAATTCCAATTCCCAACCGATTCACAATTATCGATGCAGTACGGCAAACTTCTGGCACGTGTTTCTGCTCAGGGACTCGGTTTTTCCGTCAATACCCCCAATTCCAAAATTATTGACCTGGGTACCGAATTCGCCGTCCTCTGCCATCCGAATGGGGATGCAGAGGTCCATGTGTACAAAGGCAAAACCAATCTGATTGCCGGCCGGAAGGAAAACCAGAAAACCTCCCAGCTCCTTTTGGCCGGTTCCGCCCGAAAAGTACACTCAAAAGATTCTCTGGTCAGCGAAATCCGTTTTAATCCTTCCGCCGTCGTGCGGGCCTTTGACTCAAAAACAAACCTCATCTGGAAAGGGGAAACCCTTTCCCTGGCTGATATAGTAGGCGGCGGCAGCGGGTTAGGCACCGGGAAACTCTTTACCGGCGTTGACGCTGCTTCCGGACAAGTCATCTCCTCCCTCAAAGACGGCAATATTTACACCGGCTCCGCCGACTGCCGACCGGTCCCGAACAATCCCCTTATTGACAGCGTCTTTGTCCCTGGTGCCGGCCCCAGCCCGACTGTTATCGCCGTCGAAGGATTAACAGCCGACTGCTTCCCAACGACTTCCGGAACGTACTGGGGCTACATCTTCAACGGCGCCTTTCATCAAGGCATCACCTCGCCTCGTCATGACTTGTATCTGGACGGTCTCATTGCAGGAACGCCGGAAAACCCGGCTATCACCATCCATTCCAACCTCGGAATTACTTTCGACTTATCCCGAATCCGTCGGACTATCCCCGGCCTGGAAATCAGGGCCTTCCGGGCCGTTGCCGGGGTGTCTGAAACAGTTCGCCAATCGCTCGAAAAAGAGAAAAACCGTTCTTTTGATGACTTCCCGGACGTCAAAAAAGTCTTCGATGCCGGCTTTTCAAAAGTCGAATTCTGGGTCCTCATTGACGGAAAACCTGCCTTTCATCAGCAAAGAACCAGTGAGCAGGGCGGCTGTCCAATACACATTCCGATTTCAGAAAGCAACCGATTCCTTACTTTAGCGGTCACGGAATCTGATGATACACAGGCCTACGACTGGGCCCTTTTCGCCCGGCCGGAACTGGTTCTCGAATCGACGGAAAATTAAGGAGAACAAGAAATGAAACTATTTTCGATCCGGAAAAACCAAAAACCGCTTTTCCAAGGTTTTACCCTGATTGAGCTGCTGGTGGTGATAGCGATTATCGCCCTTCTGCTGTCGATTCTGATTCCGTCGCTGCGGGCGGCCAAGGAGATTGCCAGCGGTTCGGTGTGTCTGACCAATCTGAAGAACCTGGGGACGGCCTGGCTGACCTACGCCAACGAATACAAAGGGCTTCTGGTCGGC
>JAKPDO010000032.1 GCA_029552545.1 Planctomycetota bacterium | reverse complement strand
GCAGATCGTGCGTCAAACCGATCCGAAAATCCCGATGCAGCTTGTCAGATTGCCGCCGGTTATGTTAGACTGGTTGGGACCCGATTATATGACCAAAGAAGAATATGCACTGCGGGGGTACGATCTACCATGGCTTCCCTTCTATGATGATTACTATTTCTCACGTATCGAATATCGAAGCCCTTAACATCTTTTGTTTCTTGACTTGTCCTAACGACTTTTATATAATTGATTTTTATTCCTTGTCTGTTGGGGAAGGTTCAGAAACAAAACATAAACTCAATCGCTAAGACATAAATTATTTTTACTTGGGGGATTCGATATGAGACACATATTTAGACTTATAACAGCCGCAGCAATGCTCATCCAGCCCGCCTCAGGGCAAATGGTTATTACAGAATGGATGTACAGTGGGACAGATGGAGAGTTTATCGAATTTACTAACATCGGCACTGTTGCAATAGAGATGTCCGGATGGAGTTTCGACGACAGTGACCAAACACCCGGCACAGTAGATTTAAGCCCTTTCGGCACAGTAAATCCCGGCGAATCAGTTATCTTGACGGAAACGGCACCCGCAAAGTTCGCCGAAGCTTGGGGATTAACCAATGTCAAAATCATCGGAGAAGTCCCTCTGAATCTGGACCGAAATGATCAAATAAATCTCTATGACTCAAACAGCCTACTCGTAGATCAGCTGAACTATGGTGACGAAAACTACCCTGGTACCCCGCGTACCAAAAATGCCAGCTGCAATATTCCGGAATCAGATTACGCCCTGACAGAAGCTCAGAAATCCTGGAAACTGGCTGAAATTGGGGATACATTCGGTTCCCGAATGTCAGCAGGAGGTGACATCGCCAGTCCCGGCCGGATCGTCGGCTACGCTCTGAATGACTACGATATGGATGACGATATCGATCTGTGCGACCTGGGTGTTTTCGCAAGTTGCTGGCTTGGCGATAATTATCCCATCTCATGCACCCTGCCCATCAAAGAAGGACAGACAATTCCTGCAGATGCGGATAAAGACTTTGACGTAGACCTGTTGGATTTCGCCGTTTTCGCCACATGTTATAGCGGCGAAGACAAGCCGGTTGCCTCGTCTTGCAGACCATCTTCGAACGCCTCCGAAATTACCCAAATTACCCTGAACGGAGATTCAATTACCATAGATGGCACAGGCGCCCAGGCTGACGGAACAACAGTCACCATCACATCTCCGGGCTCCTATAGCATCAGCGGCACACTTAATGACGGACAGATTGCCGTAAATTCGCCGACGGCCGGCGCAGTAGAAATCATCCTGAACGGTGTTAACATCACCAATTCCACAAACGCCGCTGTCAATGTGATCGACGCTGCATTTGTCTGGCTCGTTCTGGCAGATCAAACACAGAATACCCTGACCGATGCGGGCAATTATCAGTACACAGATCCCAACCAGGAACCCAGCGGCTGCCTATTCAGCAATGATTCAATGCTGATATCCGGCACCGGAACACTCACCGTCTACGGCAACTGCAATGATGCCATCGTAAGTGAGGACAAACTGTTTATCGAAAGCGGCACAATCAAGGCGGTCGCGATCGATGACGGTATTCGCGGCAAGGATGCCTTGCGGATACAGGGAGGAGACATTACCCTTACGACCGGAGGCGACGCACTGAAATCTGACAACGACAGCGATCCCAACTTGGGATACATCACAATAGAAGGCGGCTCACTGGATCTTATCTCCGGCAAAGACGGAATTACCGCGGCCTCCAACGTTACCGTTACAGCAGGAAACATCAAGATTGCCTCCGGAGGAGGCCATACGGCAAGTGTTTCTGACTCCGCCAAAGGGGTCAAAGGACTTGCAGGAGTGGTAATTAACGGCGGAATATTCACGCTGGACTGTGCCGACGATGCCGTCCATTCCAATGGAAGCGTAATCATCAATTCAGGCACATTCGAAATTAACACCGGAGATGATGGAATCCATGCCGACAACACCGTCCTGATTAACGGCGGAACAATCAATGTCGCAAACTCCTATGAAGGCATCGAAAGTGCTGTAATTACAATCAACAATGGGACTATCCATATTACATCCGGTGACGACGGGATTAACGTTGCCGGAGGCAACGACGGCTCGGGTGAACCTTGGCCGCCTCAGCCGGGCAGTAACACCGGCAACTACTTCCTGTACATAAACGGCGGCCATATCGTACTCAATACCACAGGTGACGGGATCGATGCTAACGGCAGTATCACAATAACAGGAGGCACCATTCTTGTTAACGGGCCAACCGTGAATTTCAACAATGCCGTCGACTTCGACGGTACTTGTAATATGAGCGGAGGATTTCTTGTAGCAGTGGGCAGTTCCCAGATGGCTCAAGCTCTCAGCACAACCTCCACTCAATGCTCTCTGAAAATCACCTACCGTCAATGGAAAACAGCAGGGACCCTCATCCATATTGCAGGGGCTGCCACGGGCGAGGATATTCTGACTTTCGCACCTTTAAAATCATATCAATCATGTGTTTTCTCTGCACCATCCCTGAAGAAAGGAACAAGCTATAAACTGTACATGGGCGGCAATTCTACCGGCACAGCCGCGGACGGTTTGTATCAGGGCGGAATCTATACTCCCGGTACACTGACCAATACGTTCACAATCAACAACATTGTAACCAACATTACCGCTCCTTAAGAAGAACATGTCGAAGCCCAATAACAAAACAAATAAATCTTTTGCCGTGGCCCGGAGCAGGAACTTTGTACGTCAAATCCCGGCAGAAAAAAAACGAGTCAACAAAAGAGAAAAGTTCAGGAGTATTTCCTCACTATTGTTCTTAGAATCTCTGTTCCAAGCGGCGAGGAAGTTTGTTTCACTTTTCATTTCCTCCATAGCCCAGGATGAAAACCCCGAAAAAAAACATCTGCTTTTTTTGTATGTCTACCCCCCCTGCCATCCTCTCACATTACTCACATCATCCCCTCGCCTCCCCTCGTCATTCCCGTGACTTGTCCTCCAAGACTTCAGCAAAGGAGAAAAGCAGGAACAGTCAACTTTTCTAAGAAACTGTCTCCGCTATAGAATCTGTTCTCCCAATCCTCCCCCACTCTGAAGCAGCCCCCTGAAAACCGCCGCAAGAGAAACAGCCCCGGAAGAAACACAGCCCTTCCTCCTCCAATCTGTGGTTAAAAAGCCGCCTCGCTCCTTTTCTGCAACCCCCCGTACCCCACCCCGCAAAAAACATCTTTTTTTCCCGTTGCCCTGCAGCCCTTTACAGCTTCCACTGAAATTTTTCCACCTCCTTTTTCGCTCAAAACGTGCAACAACGCATTAAAACGGCAAATTGGAAACCGGATATTGAAAATTTGGAAACCCCGTCCCCTGACTCCATGTATTCCTGCATCCCTGTAATTCTTGTATTTCTATCCTTGATTCCTGCTTTTTTCGTTTCGAATTTCGTGTTTCGTACTTCGGCTTTTCCCCCTGACGGCCGCTGAATGCTGGAATCTGTGTAATCTGCTTAATCTGTGGTTAAATTCCCTTTTCCCGTTTTTTTCAATCGCACAATTTTTCATATGCCGAATGTCCACGATACAGCAAAACCCTCCTCCAGAGGCAAGCTTCCCCTTTTTCCATTGCCAGCCGGCAAATCTGCCGCTACAATCCTGCCCCAGACAGAACAACTAACAAAACGTTTTCCAAACAGGATCGAACCTTATGAGTCAGTCGAACCAATACAGACCCCTTCAGGAAAAGGAAATTGAGGTCCTCACCGCCCAGGGATGTACCGCCTTGAACTGGAACCAAATCGAAGTAACCGACGGTTTCAACCCTGCCTTTGTCCACCATGTTCATTTTTCAGGGGCTGTTCACCTCGGGGCTTTTGAGCCGGTTTCCGTCGAGGAAGCCGGCATTCCCCGGCCCGTCGGCCTTTATCATCTGACCCTGCAGGATGTCTCCATCGGCGACAATGTTCGGATCAGCAGCGTCCGGGATGTCATTGCCAACTATACCATCGAGGAAGGCGTGTGGATTGAAGATGTTGCATCTCTTCAATGTGACGGCCAAAGCGCCTTCGGCAATGGAACCCTTGCCGCCGTGGTCAATGAAAACGGCAAACGGGCAATCCCCCTCTTCGAACGGCTTAGTTCTCAATTGGCCTACCTGCTGGCTATGTATCGGCACCGTCCCCTGCTCCTTGAACGCCTCCGCCATTTAATCAACGATGCTATTGAGGAAACGAAAACTCCAAAGGGATGGATACGCAAAAATGCAAAAATTCTTCATTGCGGCGTCATTCGCAATGTCTGCATCGGCCCGGCAGCTGTCGTGGATGGAGCCCTTCGGCTGGAAAACGGAACCATCCGAAGCGACCCGTCCGATCCCGCCTTTGTAGGCCCCGGCGTAATCGCCAATGATTTTATCCTCTGCGAAGGATGCCGGGTTCGAAACTATGTCATCCTGCGCCGCTGCTTCGTCGGTCAGGGCACCGAATTGTCCCGCTCCTTTACGGCTCAGGATTCCGTCTTCTTCGCCAACTGCTCAATGGGTCAAGGTCAGGCCTATTCGATGTTCGCCGGGCCGTTTTCCGTCAGCCAGCACAAATCCACCCTGCTCATCGCAGGTCTGTGCAGTTTCTTCAACGCCGGCAGCGGCACCAATCAGGCCAACCATATGTATCGGCTCGGCCCGAATCAGCAGGGCATCTTTGAACGCGGCGTAAAAACCGGTTCCGGGGCTTTCCTTGCCTGGCCGGCCCGAATCGGCGCCTTTTCCATTGTTCTCGGACGGCACAACGAACACCTCGACACCTCCGACCTGCCCTTCTCCTACATCATTGAACGTCCGGGCGAAAGCGTGCTGTATCCGGGACAGAACCTGGCGAACATCGGGCTCATCCGTGACCAGATAAAATGGCGTCAGCGCGATGTACGCAAGGCCCCGACCAAACTCGATGCGGTAATCAGCGACGTGATGACTCCGTACATTGCCCGCAAGCTCAAACGGGGGATTCAGCTCCTTACCGACCTGCTCAGCCGGAATCCTTCCGGGTCCGAGTCTGTCTCTCATCAGAATCTGACAATTGGTCTGCCGCAGCGCGGGCTTGAACTCTATCAATGGGCCCTCCAGCAGTATCTCGGACGTGTACTCATCCGCCGTCTGTCTTCGCAAAAGTTTATCTCACTGATCGACCTCCGCGATAAACTGACCGGCTCGGTCAATCTGGGCGAAGGGGACTGGGTGGACTGCGGCGGCCTGATTGTACCCTCGGCCGTACTCGAAACACTCCTGCTCGATATCGAAAACGAACGCATCGATACCATCCACGCCGTTGAGATGCGTCTTCAGTCTCTCTTCAAAAACTTCGCCGAATATGAATGGGCCTGGGTCAAGGAATGCCTCGAATCAGAATTAGGAAAACCCGTCCGCCAGTGGACGATTGAAGATTTGCTGTCCATTCTTGAAAATACGCGGAACGCATCCCGTCAGATTGTTCTGGCCCAAACGGAAGACGCCAAAAAGGAATTCGAGCCCGCCATGCAGATCGGGTATGGAATTGACGACCCGGAGCAGTTTGCGTCGGAGGATTTTGCCGCCGTTTGCGGAACGCTGGAACAGGATCCTATCATTCAGAAATTCCAGTCGCAGCTGGACCAAGAAAAGAAGATTATTGAGCAGCTGACGGAAAAACTCAAAGCGCTGCAGTAATCAAAGGTATTCTTCCGCATACGGATGCTCAGCGGCGCGAGCGGCGGAAAGGCCCGGACGCCGGAGAGAAACACCGGCGGCTTTTTGTGCCACCGCCAAAATCTCAATGCGTGCCCCCGCAGGCAGCCCGGCCGCCTGAACGGCTGCACGGGCCGGATACGGTTCCTGGAAAAAGGTCTTGTACACCTCATTGACAGCGGAAAAATCGGCCATATCCGCAAGAAAAATCTGTACTTGTACGACATCCTGCATGGAAAAACCGGCCGCTGTGACAATTGCCTGGATATTGAGAAGAGCCTGACGGGCCTGGTCGGCGGTCCCGCCGTCCACCAGCCGTCCGGCAGCCGGGTCAATCCCCAGTTGCCCCGATACGTATAGGGTTTGTCCGACCTGAACCGCCTGCGAATACGGGCCGAGTGCTTTCGGGGCCCGCTCCGTCTGAATCGCTTTTCGCATCGAGTCAACCTTTCCGTTTCAAACCGTTCTAATGATGACAAACCAGACCCTCCGGGTCAAGAGATTTCAGCACCTTGTCTGGGATGGCCATGGAACATCGTATCCCCCTTAGAAGGATTCGCTGCATGACTGACAGAGCCTATCGACGAGTCATGGCTTTATGGACCAGGGCTGGGGGGACCCCCAGCCGGCGACATTGCGGCTCCAGAATGGCGTCTAAAAAAACCGGACCTTGAAAAACAGAGACCCTTCCGGCATTCTGTTTTCGTTCAAAAAACCGTGCCGAAAAGGGTCTCCTATGCACAGTAAACCATTTGGATTCTCTGAACAGATTGTACGGATGAAGCACAGAGCTGACAAGTTTG
>JAKPDO010000017.1 GCA_029552545.1 Planctomycetota bacterium | reverse complement strand
ATGAGCCACGAAATCCGCACCCCGATGAATGCCATCATCGGATTCGGCGAGATGCTTGCCGAAGATGAACGTCTGCCCAAAGAGCTCAGTCAATACGCTGAAATTATTTGTATGGCCGGGCACAGTCTGCTGACTATCATCAACGATATCCTCGATTTTTCCAAGATTGAGGCCGGAAAACTGAAAGTGGAAATCATTGATTGTTCCGTTGCCGAACTGCTGAGGAATCTGGAGGTTCTTTTGGAGCCGTCGGCACGGGCAAAGGGCCTGGAATTCAAAGTGCTCCAGTGCGATGACCTGCCGGCTGTGATTCGAACGGACCCCGTTCGGCTGCGTCAGTGCCTGATTAATCTGGTCAATAACGCCATCAAGTTTACCGAAAAAGGCCACGTGTACGTGAATGTATCGCTTCAGTCCGAAAGTCCCGCCGGCCCCTTCTTCATCCGATTTGATGTGGAGGATACGGGTATTGGAATCGAACCGGACAAACTTCAGACGATTTTTGAGCCCTTCGTTCAGGCCGATTCCAGCACGACACGCAAGTACGGCGGCACAGGGCTCGGGTTGACCATTACCAAACATTTGGTCGAACGGCTCGGCGGTACGATTTCTGTTTCCAGCCGACCCGGCCGGGGTTCGGTTTTTACCCTGACCCTTCCGGCCAATGTGGATGTGCATCAGCAGGCGGTCGTCAATAAATACGACTGCGCTGCTCCCTCAAAGCCGCTGCCGCTGGGCAGTCTGAAGTTCAAAGGAGAAATTCTTGTTGCCGAAGATGCTCCGGCCAATCAGATTTACATCCGCGCCTTGCTGGAGAAAATGGGCTTGTCTGTTACCATCGTCGAAAACGGTCAAAAGGCCGTCGAAGCCGTTCAGCAGAAATCCTTCGATTTGGTCTTTATGGATATGCAGATGCCTGTAATGAGCGGGTATGAGGCGACGGAGAAAATCCTTGCTCTGAACCCCCGTCTTCCGGTGGTTGCCCTTACAGCCAGTGCTATGCTCGGCGATTCCGACAAATGCTTGAAAGCCGGCTGTGTAGAATATCTGTCCAAGCCGATTGAGCGCAAAGAATTGATTCGGGTTCTGCAGACTTACTTGCCGAATTCCGACCAGACCCGGATACCGCAAACGATCGCCTCCGCCTGAACAAAGCAATTTTTCAGTAGGTTTCTATTCTGCTTTTTCAGGTGTTTCTACTGCCCATCCGTCCATTTGCGGATTCCCGGCGGCTGTTTAATGCCTCCGCGGCCGTTGGACAAGTGAAAGTCGCGAATAATATCCGCTGCTTTCTGCGGGTCGTCGCAGATCGTAAAGACCTTCAGGTCTTCCGGGTCTATAAAGTGGTGCTTTTTCTGCATGACTTCCGTCAGCCACTCCACCAGACCGCCCCAGAAATCACTGCCCATGCAGATCACCGGAAAATAGGCCTGTTTGAGCGTCTGAATCAGCACGAGGGCCTCAAAATATTCATCCATTGTGCCGAATCCGCCCGGCATCACCACAAATCCGTGTGCATATTTGAGGAACATCACTTTCCGGCAGAAGAAATAGCGGAAATGCAGCGACAGATTCTGATATTGGTTGGGAATCTGCTCGTGCGGCAGTTCGATATTCAGCCCGATGCTTTTTACCCCCGCCCGCCGGGCTCCTTTGTTGGCCGCCTCCATAATCCCGCCGCCTCCGCCCGTAATGACGGCAAAACCTGCCTTCCCGATTAAATAGGCGGTTTCTTCGGCCATGTTGTAGAACCGGCTTCCCCGCTCCTCACGGGCCGAACCAAAAATAGACACCGCAGGTCCAATATTGGCCAGTTCCTCGAATCCTTCGACAAACTCGGCCATAATCCGAAAGATTCGCCACGGTTCTTCGGCGGGTAATTTACTGTATTCTGTCATCCACAATCTCCAGAATCAAAAAAACTCCCTATCTATATCGGCCAGTCGAGCGTGAAAATCAAGCCCCTTTTGGGAAAGGAGAATGACGAATTTCTGTCAATACGAACGTTCGAGCACTTTTGTGCAGCACCGAAGGGAACCGCCGTACATGGCACTGAGGGCAAAGCCGTCAATTCCAATGACGTGGAAGCCCGCCTTTTCCCAAACGCCGGCGGCGGTTTGGTCGAAACCAGCCCATCCGTACAAAGGCAGGTAAACCCGGCGGCCTTCCGGCCCGGTTTCCTGAAGGACATTGGTGTAGGTGATTTCCGGATAGCGAATCCAGGGGGCTGTTTCATTTGCTTCTGATGCTGACTCGGTAGAGGGGGTGTTGCGGGGAACAGACAAGTAAGGGATTCGGATGACTTCAAACCCCTTGCGGACAAACTCCTCGGCAATTCGGTCCAGCACAGGGGCAATTGCCCTACAGTGCTGAATGGCTTCCTGGGTGAGCCCTCGGGTGTCAGGCGGCTCTGCCTTCCGTTCCTGCCGATCATACAAAACTGTGGTGCGTTCATCCCCCAAAAACATATGTCTGCACCGTTCTTCGAAGTCCGATACTTCCTGAGCAGATTGCTCCAGTTGCTGCTGCGCCAGCTTTGCCCCCCAGTTCGGATCTGCCAGGATAATCCGTTTGCGGCCCAGCGGAGCCAGCATCATATCCAGGTGTCCAATCGGCTGCGGGCTGGGACCGACCACCCAAATCCGCCGACCGAGTTCTTTTTCGAATTGCCGGACCGTCCGAACGGCACTTTGACCCCGTTGTGCGGCGTTCAGCACAATTGTATCGCTGCCGATATAGACGAACTCTTCATCCGAAACGATGTTTCCCCCTTCAAAGATAAAGCGGCTCCGGCGGACGGGCCAGTCGAGATATTCCCCCAGCAATTGTGCAACCCGAAGGTCGTCTGCTCGTTCGAACATCGCCGACAGGAGCAGTCTTTTTCGTCCGGACGGATGACAAAGCACCAAAAAAGGGTCCTGCGGCCATATCGTCATTTCCATCTCGGAGGGGACGGCAAAAAATTTCACCCGCCCCGGAAACGGGTCATACGCCACCCGAAAAGCGGACGGGTCATTCACTGCCAAAATCACCTCCGTATACGCCGGAAGGTGATTAATGATGTGATTGGCCAGTTGTGCATTGGCCAGCAGGGCACGCCGCGCACTGTTGACACTGCAAACCGCTTTTTGAATCGAGCCCCCCGTATCCGGCAGAAGCGAATAATTTCCTTTTCTCGGCCAAAGCCAAAGAATCGCAGCGCACAAAATCAATCCGTACGCTGCGCCTTTTTTTATCATACGCAGGCGTTTATTCATTTGATGAATAGCGGAAAAGGTTTACAAGCAATTACCGCCGTCGGATTGCAAGCAGTCCGGCTCCGCCCGCCGCCAGCAGCAGCGATGCCGGCTCCGGAATCCCCAGTGCATACGTCCCCGGCACATCCATCACCGCCCAAACGTATTCATTGGCCGCATCGTTGCCGTAATAGCCCAGTTCAAAAACGGGGGAACCCATCCGGCGAATGGCTGTGATGGCTTTTCGGCTCAGGACCCTGCCGCAGGACATCCACGTTCGCCGGGCTTCGTCTTTGCGAACCAGCCGCATCAGGGTCAGATTTTGCGGACGCAGTCCCTTGGCTCGAATCCGGCTGCGGTCATAGCCGAGCCGAATCCTCGCTTTGGCTCTTGCCGGCAATTCCCGAAGCCGCTCGCGGGTCATCTCGTTCTGAACGGAAAGCCGGAGGGCGAAGGTTTCGTCCACGAGTTGAAATCCCGGCTCAACCGGCGCGGCACCGGCGGTTACCCCTTCAATCTCGACTCGGAAGCCGAACGCAGTGGTGACAGGGTTATAAATCCGTACACCGCTGACTTCCTCCAGCGGCAAAGGGGCGAGAAGGACAATATCTTCACCAGGTGCCACAACGGCTGTAACCGCCGCTTTTGCAGGTTCGGAACAGATTCCTGCCCATAATACGGCTGCCATGAAGCAGTAAAGAAAAGTTTTGCTCATATTGGTTCCTCCTCAAAAAAGATGACTTCAAACAAAAACGAATGATTGCCTCCAGATGTATCTATTTATGATAACACTTCACGTCGGTCTGTCAAGATTTTTACAGAAACAGTTCGCGGAGAAATTTTATGGGGAAACATTGAAGGGATAATCGATACACAAAAAACAAAAAAACGCTCCCCCCCGGAACAGAGCGTTTTTTTGTTTTCGTTTGCAGGCCGTGTTCATCCGGCCCGCACACACCCACCCGCAGGAACCCTCACAGGTTTGGTACCGGGCCGGTGGTCTGGGCCTCAAAAAACTGCACCGGCAGCAGTACCTTCAGGGGCGGACTTTTCGGATAGCGGATGCGATTCAGCAGCCGCCGCAGCGATTCGGCCCCCAACCGAAGCGCTGGGACGGATATGCTGGTCAGTCGCGGGCATCCGAGCGTGTTGTCCTCACTGTTGTCAAAACCCGCTATCGAAACATCCCCCGGAACACGAAGCCCCCGATCAAACAGTCCTCGGCAAAGCAAATAACCCACCCAGTCATTGGCACAAACCCACGCACGAACTCCCTTTTTCACACGTTCGAGCACTCGGTCCAATTGTCCGTTCAGGTCCAGCTCCTTGTCCTCGAGCGTCCCGGGGCCCAGTTGACAGACGTTCTCGGGGACAAAAGGCAGACCCAGCCGGCACAGGGAGTTGACATACATGGCAAAACGATTTCTGGCAAAAACCACCTGACCGCAGTTGCCGAAAAAGCCGATTTGCGTATGTCCGAGCATAATCAGATGGTCCATCAGCATCGAAATCCCCTGGTTTTCATCTACGCTGATGACATCAATCGGCAGGGGGGAATAATCGTAGAGAATAGAGACACACGGGAAGGTTTCCGACAGCGTGCGAACCACATCCATTGGCCAGTGATTGGCCAAAATCAGCCCCTGAATCTGTCCATCCCGCATCGCCGGCGGCTGATTTTCCGGATAGAGAATCTGTCGGCTGTCTTCTTCTTCAATATAGTGCACAACGAGGGACACATTCATCTTGGCGCACTTTTCGCTCATTCCGGCGAAATAATGTGTGTGCTGCCACTCGTGGTGTTTTCGCAGAATGAGCACGCCGACCATGCAGGGTTTGGCTTCTTCTTCGATGGCCTGGCGGATGTGGGTGCCTGTATCATAGCCCAGCTTGGTGGCCATATTCAGAACACGCTGGCGGGTCTCTTCGTTGATGTCGGAGTAGTCACCGCGAAGGGCTTTCGAAACGGTCGCTACAGAAATGTTTAATTTCTCCGCGATATCTTTCTGGTTGACTCGTTTCTGTGTCATAATGGGTAAAATATCGAAAATTAACGAAAATGTCAAGCATTTTTCGAAAATTTTCGAAAATAATCAGAAAGATGTTTGCTGTGTAAGTGTCTGGCGGAGTTGGGGTTAGAAGAACTTAGACCGCTTCGGCGAAAAATTTTATTAGTTCTTCGGTTTCTTCCCAACCGATGCAGCTGTCTGTAAGGGAAACGCCGAATTTCAGACCGCCGGGCGCCCCGATGCTCTGCTTGCCTTCTTTTAGGAAGCTTTCGAGCATAATGCCTGCGATGCTCTTGTTGCCCGTGCGAATCTGGTCGGCAATATCAAACAGGGCTTCCCGCTGGCGTTTGTGGTTTTTGTGCGAGTTGGCATGGCTGCAGTCGATAATAATGCCGTTTGGAATCTGGGCCTTCTTAAGCAGTACCTCCGCAAAGGCGACATATTCACTCGTGTAATTCGGCCCGCTCGAGCCGCCCCGCATCACAAGGTGCCCGTATTTGTTCCCGCGCGTTTCCGCGATAATCACCTGCCCGTTGCGGTCAATTCCGAGGAAGGAATGGGCGCTCATCGCCGCACGAATCGCATCCATTGCTATCTCCAGATTGCCGTCTGTGGCATTCTTGAAGCCGATCGGCATTGACAAACCGCTGGCCATTTGCCGATGAATCTGCGATTCCGATGTGCGGGCTCCGATGGCCGCCCAGGTGATGAACTCGGCCAGATATTGCGGTACAATCGGGTCCAGAAATTCCGTAGCCGCCGGAAGCCCCATCGAGGTTATCTCCGACAAAATCCGTCGAGACTGGCGGATGCCGTTTTCAATATCATACGAGCCGTCCAGGTGCGGGTCGTACAGCATCCCCTTCCAGCCCAGTGTCGTGCGCGGTTTTTCAAAGTAGGTCCGCATAATCAGCAGCAGTTTGTCGGCCACCTCGTCCTGAAGCCGGCGAAGGCGGCGGGCATACTCCAGCGAGGCCTCCACGTCGTGCAGACTGCACGGCCCCGTAATGACAATCCGCCGCCGGTCCCGGCGTGTCAAAATCGCCTCCACGGCCCGACGGGACGCCGCGACCACATGGGCCTGGGCTTCTGTCTGAGGGATTTCCTCTTTGAGCTGACCGGGGGTAATCAGCGGCTTAAAACACCGTATATTGAGATTATCCGTATGTTCCATAGGTCCGACTGTTTCTCTTAAAAGAAAAAAGTATAACACAAATCTGCAGAAAGGGCAAGAGCCCGCTTCCGCCGGTTGCGAAAAGGCATTTTTCTGGCAGTCCGGGCAAAACTGACTATAATAGACCGAACAAAGCAGGAATTGATAAGGGTTTAAGATATGGTTTCTCGAAAGAGTGAAAAAAAGAAGGTTTCACAAATCTGCATCGTCACCGTCACCGGCAAAGACAAGGTCGGGATTATTGCCCGGATTGCCAATACGATGGCTAAGGCCAATATCAACATCATTGATGTCAGCCAGCGGATTATGGAGGATTACTTTGTGATGACGATGGCCATCGACATTACGGAGGCAACCATCGAGCTGGAAAAACTCCAGGCCCAGCTGAACAAAATCGCCCGCCAGATGGACCTGACCATCACCCTTCAGCACGAGAATATCTTCAAGATGATGCACAGGGTCTGAACCTGACAGGCTTCTCCTTGCAGATGGACCCGATAAAGCTGTTTCTCGGCTTCTATATTTCTTTTGCCTTTTCACTTTGTCTCCTCCCCCCGGGGGCAAGCCCCAAGACCAAAAGAGTGCTTGCATCTTTCTATTCTGACTCTTCTTTTTTTTGTCATCCGCAAAATTTTTTACAAAAACAAAAAAAGCAGAACACCTTTTGAGGTTGAGGTCTGCTTTCTGTTTTTTATCGCGACTTTTTTGTGGGATTTGCGGCGGGTTTTTTAGGAAAGTTCTTAACGTTTCTTCAAATCCCTTTTCTCATTTATCTTCCGGCGGGCCTCGTCCCTTCGCCTCCGATTCTCCCGTGTGCGGGTTCGGGTCAATGATGTCTTCTTCCCTCGTCGGCATACCATCCCATCCTTATTGAAGTTTCCTGTTGTTTGCCTCGTTTCCTCGTCTATAAAAAGCATACAAAATAAGTCCGCCGCCTCCAAATCAAACCCCGGAAAACCGACGTGCTGGTTTTGGAAGCGGCGGATCGCGGCCGGAAAGGGCAGGCAGCGGAAGAGGCGATGTGCTCTGAAACGGTCCGGAATGAGTGCAAGTTTTTGTCATATCTATCGAAGAAATGGAAGTTTATAACGATTCAACTGCCTGGCCGAAACGAACGGTTCCATTGTGATACCGGCGGCCCGCGTCCCCCCTCAACCGCCAAAACCAGCTCAACTTTTCTTTCGCACGTGGTCATCTGTTTTCCCCCAGTTCCTGACTTGTTATACAAGCGTGAGTATAGCAGAATGCGGGTTGGTTTTCAAGAAAAGATTAAGATGAAATTAAGAAAATCGGCTTATTTGCTTAAAATATTGGCCAGCGTGTCAATATTTGACTTTTTATAAGACTTTTCGTTTGTTTTCTTAAAAAATTTTTTAAGATTTTTCTTCGGGCTCTTCTTCCGGATACATAAATGCTGGCATCCGGCGAGGTTTTCCGTCCTTGTCCACACACGCCAGGATGCTGGTGCCCTCGGCCAGCAGGACCCCTGTGCTTTGCCGAATCAGCCGATAGCTGTGCTCCACCCGGGCGCTGGTAATCCGCGTGCACGTGGTAACCAAGTCCAGTTTCTCGTCATAAAATGCGGGCCGGCGGTACTTTACGCTCAATTCCGCCACGACGAAATAAATCCCGTTCTTCTCCAAATCGCTGTAGGCCAGCCCGTTTGCACGCAGCAGCTCCGTCCGTCCCATCTCAAACCACACCGGATAGACCGTATGATGAATGACCCCTGACTGGTCCGTCTCGCTGTAGCGCGGAACGATGGTGATGGTATGGGTTTGGATTTTGGTGCAGTCCGGAAAGGTTTTCACTTCCGGCGCCGGAAACTCATCGGTTCTCGGTTTCACTCGCATTTCTGGTTTCCTCTTACTCTTGCTGGCAAAACATCTTGCGGCATTGTCTCTTGAAGGCGGCTTTTCTTCAAGCCCCATTTTTTCATTTTCAACCCGCTTTGTCCGATGGTATCTTTAAGGCCCGTTTTTGAAAGAAAGGAAGTTTTTCGTGATCGAATTGAAGGATAAACGGATTGTTGTAATGGGGTTAGGTTCGTTCGGCGGCGGACAGGACAGCGTCCGTTTTGCCTGCGAGCAGGGGGGGCATGTCATCGTAACCGATCTGGCCGATGAGGCCAAACTTCGCGAAACCATCGATTCCCTCCGTTCGCTTCCGATTGCCTGGCATCTGGGCGGCCACTTGGAAGAGAACTTCCGCACGGCCGACGTGGTGATTGTCAACCCCGCCGTGCCGCCGGAGAATCCTTTCCTTCAGATTGCCCGCCGGGCCGGGGCCGTCATCACCTCGCAGGTGGAGTTGTTTTTCGAACGGTGTCCCGCCCGGATTGCCGCCATCACCGGCTCCAACGGCAAAAGCACTACCACCGCCTTAACGGCCCACCTCCTCGAAGCCGCATCTGCTTCGGATGCCTGGGCTTATGGAAATGTTTACTTAAGCGGCAATATCGGCAATCATCCGCTTTTGGGGCTTCTGAAAGACCTGACGGAAAAAGATATTGTCGTTCTGGAAATCAGCAGTTTCCAAATCGAACAGTTGTCCCAATGTAAGCGGGGGGCTGATGTTGCTCTTTTGACAAACTTGAGCCCCAACCACCTCGACCGTCACGGTACCTTTGAGGCATACGCTGCGGCCAAAAGAATCCTGTTTGAAAAACAGCGGCCCAATCCGGACTTTTCGCCTGTTTCTGTTTTTAATGCAGAAGACCAAACTGGCCTTCAATGGTTTGAGGAGTATTCGAAGCAGGATTTTCGCCGCTGTTTGCTGTTTAAGGCAGAGGATATTTGTGAGGAATACCGCCGCGTTTTCCGCCTGCCCGGGCGGGTGAATCTTCAGAACCTCGCGGCGGCTTTGACGATTGCGGATGTTTTCGGGGCGGATCAGAAAAAACTGCGGGAGGCGGTTTCGTCTTTTCAGGGTCTTGAACACCGGATGCAGTTTGTGGCCGAAATTGGCGGTGTCCGCTGGTACAATGATTCGAAGGCGACGACACCGGTCAGCACGATGGCCGCCCTGAACGGCATCGAAGAGCCCAAGATTTTAATCGCGGGCGGTTATGATAAGCATATCGGTTTCGAAGAGCTCGGCCGATGCATTGCAAATCGCTGCAGGGCCGTCGTTCTCATCGGACAGACCGCCGACAAAATCCTTGATGCGGTCAAGGCGGCAGGTCCTTCCATGACAATTGTTCAAAAAGCCGCATCAATGGAAGAAGCAGTGCTTTTGTGTTCTAAAATGGCACAAAAAGGAGATGTGGTTCTGATGAGCCCTGCCTGTGCCAGCTATGATATGTTCAAAAACTATCAAGAGAGAGGGAACGTTTTCCGTCAGGCGGTCCTGAACCTTCAAAAATAGCAGTTATCAGACCACAAAACGAAGTTGGAAAAATTTTTTGGAATCTGAACAAAACACTTCCGGAAAGTTTAGTTCCGGATAAAAACTTGGAAATCACCCACGCAATTCTGAAAACTTTCTAAAAACTCTGCAAATTTTTTCTTTTTCTATATTTCCCAAATTCTATAGGGACATTTCTTCCATTAACCAGCCCATTCGTTTTCCCCGAAACACTCATTAACAAAAACGACAACAAGAAACGGCAGAATGATTGGAGGTTTTTATGGAATCGATGGTGGAACGAAGGGCTGAAAAACGGTTACGCTACAGCTGGCCGGTTTGGTTTGCAGAAGATTATGATGACATTCTTACCCAGGGCCAAATGATTGACATTTCCAGCAGCGGAGCGGCCTTTTCCTGTTATTCCGACCGCTGCCCCAGTCCGGGTGAGCATATCACGGCCCGCTTCAGCATTCCCCAGTTTGGGGAGGATGAAACATTTGGGCTGGCGAATTTTATACGAGACGGCCGAATCTGCCGTGTGGATCAATTAGGACCTTATTTGCGGAGAGTGGCTGTCCAGTTTTCGGAGCCCCTTCCGTTTAAGCCTGCCGAAAGCCAGCCCGTTGAACAATTTATGGTGGTTTAACGGCTGAACAATACCAGCATATTTTTCCGGAGATTTCGAACGCCTGTCAGCAACCGACAGGCGTTTTTTTTCTTTTCTTCTCGCCCTGTCAGACCTATGATTGACCCCTATGCTCGAGAAAGGACTTGTGCAGATTTACACCGGTGATGGGAAGGGCAAAACGACCGCCGCCCTCGGTCTGGCCTTGCGGACGGCGGGCCACGGCGGACGAGTTCTGATTTACCAATTCCTCAAGCCCTCTTCCCTGAATCTTGGTGAACGAACCGGTCTTCAAAATATCGGGAATATCACGCTGCTGTCGCTGGATGAACCCTGGGATATGTTTGAGTCGATGGGGGACCAGAAAGCCATTGAACGAATCCGGACGGCCGTCGGCAAAGCCCTGAAGAAAATTCAGACGGCTGCTCATGAGCGGTATTATGATTTGATTGTTTTGGACGAGATTGTTTTTTGTCTGTCCAAAGGACTGGCTTCGATGGATGATATCCGTCAGCTGTTGGCCAATCGGGACCCCTGTGTCGAACTGGTTTTGACCGGACGAGGTGCCACACAGGAACTGATGGATATGGCGGACCTGGTGACGGAGATGAAATCCGTCAAGCATCCGTTTGAGAAAGGCATCAGTGCCCGAAGAGGAATTGAATATTAAGCAAAGAAAGCAAGGGGAAGCAGCCCGATGGATGCGGAGAAGAAACCTTTGGGGAAAACAGTTGCTGTGATTGTCTGTGCGGCCGGAGCCAGTGCCCGTTTTGGGGGCGACCGAAAGAAGCCCTTTGTGGAAGTGGCGGGGCGGGCGGCGTTTCTGCGCAGCATCGATTTTTTCGCCAATCGCGATGAAGTCAAACAGATTCTTATGGCCATTTCGAAGGAAGATGAAGAACTGGTGACGGTCAAATGGGGCTCTACCCTCGCTTTTAACGGGGTGAAGCTTTGCTTCGGCGGTGCGGAGCGTTTTGAGACGGTCGCCAGGGCTCTGGAAAAAATTCGTCCGGATATTGACCTGATTGCCGTCCATGATGCCGTCCGTTGCTGTCTGACGGCCGACTGGGTGGATGCTGTTTTCCAGAAGGCCGCCCAGACAGGAGCGGCTATCCTTGCCTGTCCGGTCAACGGAACCCTGAAACGGGTTCAAAAAGGCATCGTTTTGGAGACAGTGGACCGGGAAAACCTCTATGAGGCCCAGACACCGCAGGTATTTGATGCCAAACTCCTTCGAGAGGCCTATGCGAAAATAGGCAATCTGGGCAAAATAAAGATTACGGACGATGCTCAACTGGTCGAGGCCCTCGGCCATAAAGTCCACATTGTCGAAACGGACTTTACGAATTTGAAGATTACCCGCAAAAGTGATTTGCCGCTTGCCGAGGCCATTATTAATTCCCGACCCAAACCCAAACCCGAAGGGCCGATAGGTCCTTACATCGAGGCCCAATGGTAAAGGAGGACGCAACGGGGAGGAAGGTTTGATTTTCTTGACAATCGGTTCGAACGTGGTATGGTAAGAAAAGAAATAAAAACGGCGAAATAGGTTCGAAAGGAACAACTATGAAAACGATGGTGTGGGCGGCATTTGCAATGGCAGCAGCTGTTCTGATGGGCGGCTGCAGCAACCCGCGTGTAACAGATGCACATCTGACGGACAGCGAGCTGGCACGAATTCAGAAGGGGATTCTGGTGCCGGATGCCCGGGAGGTGGATTATGTGGAACAGTTAGCGGCCGCTCGAGAAGGATACAAAAAGTCGCTGCTGGATTTGATTGCTTACTATGAATCGACCGGCAATGCCACCAAGCTTCGCTGGGCACGCACCGAACTGAAGACCTTCGACCAGGCGGTCCGCTACAGTTATCTGATGCCGGGCGAATGGCTGCCGGAAAATCTGTCGGCCTCGGAATCCATTCCTGAAGCGGATAAGCTGTATGAACAGGGAATGAGTTTGTATCATCGCTCCGGCGGTCTGATTATTGTGGCCAATGAGGCGATTCTGCGGCAGGCCCTGCAGCTCTTTAACCAGCTGATAACAGAGTATCCGACCAGCGACAAGATTGATGATGCGGCCTATCGGGCGGCCCGGATTTACGAATATCTGAAGAATTATGAGCTGGCGGCTGTGCTTTATCAGCGGACATTCCAGTGGAATCCGGATACACGCTATCCGGCTCGATTCCGTGCGGCCTATGTGCTGGACCGCCGGCTTCGGATGCGGGCCGATGCCCTGGCCCTGTATAAACTGGCCGTGGAGAAGGAATCGATGTATGTGAACAATACCGAATATGCAATGGAACGAATCCAGCAGTTATCCACTCCGACTCCGTCCCCTGCACCGGATGTGAAAATTCAGGGAGATTAGCTGCGTTGAGATCTTTTCGGAACCTTACGGGTCTGTTCAGGGATGGGCAGGCCCTTTTTTGTTGAATCGACAGGCAGCGAAGGGGAACACAATGCGAATGTTGTTCTGGAGCGGCATTCTTGCGGCGGCCTTTCTGGGCTGCGGAAAAGGTTCGGAAAAGATGGACAGGGCGGTCTCAAGTTCGAGTCAGCCCGATACGCTCAAGGCGGTTACGTTTAATATCCGCTACGGTACGGCGGATGACGGTCCCAACCGCTGGGACCGCCGCAGGGAGTCAGTTTTTGCTCTGTTGGCGGAGTATGGGGCGGATGTGCTGGCCCTTCAGGAGGCCCTGGATTTTCAGGTCGAGCAAGTCGGTCGAGCCCTGCCTGCTTATGACTATGTCTTCGTCTGCCGGGATGATGGGAAACGGGCGGGCGAATCCTGTCCGATTTTTTACCGCAAAGACCGTTTTGAACGGCTGGAGGCCGGCACCTTTTGGTTTTCGGATACTCCCGACGTTCCCGGGTCCAAACACTGGGGCAATCAGATTCCCCGCATTTGCACCTGGATTTGTCTGCAGGAGCGGTCGAGCCGCCGGCCGCTGTGGGTTTATAATGTTCATCTGGACCATCAGTCCCAGAGTTCCCGCGAAAAAAGCATTCGGCTGCTGGCGGAGCGGATGGCATCGCTGCCGGCGGGTTCGGCGGTGATCGTGCTGGGCGATTTTAATATGGAATTGTCAAATCCGGCCCTGGTGCCGCTGTTGTCCGAACAGGGGCCGGCTCTGAGAGATGCCTGGCAGGCACTCGATCCGGACCGGCAGCCCGTGGGCACATGGCACGATTTCGGGCGGCGGTTGGATACGGCCAAAATTGACCACATTTTCATTCCGAAGGGCCTTTCTGTGCTTCAGGCCGAAATTGACCAGCGGACATTCGAGGGGCGCTATCCGTCCGACCATTTTCCGGTTTGGGCGGTGCTTCGGTGGCCTCCTAAGTCTTCCCAAGTGAATTGACTTTATGGACTGTTCGGCGGTACAGCTGGAAAATGCGGTTGCCGAATGGATGAATCGGTGCGGTTTGCTTTCGCCCGGGAGCCGGCTGATGCTGGCTGTTTCCGGCGGGGCTGATTCGATGGCGATGCTCGAGGTGCTTGTGCGCCTCAAGCAAGGCGGGGGCCTCGATGCGGAATTCGCCGTCGGTCATGTCAATCACCGGCTTCGCGGGGCGGATTCGGAGGCAGACTGCCGATTTGTTCAGGAACAGGCGTCTGCCCGCGGCCTGCCGTTTTTTTCCCGCTCTGTTGATGCCGCTGCGTATGCCCGGCAGAACCGGCTTTCGATTGAGACGGCCGCACGGGCGCTTCGGCTTCGGGCTCTGGCCCAGATGGCCCGCGACTGGAAAGCGGATGCGGCGGCTGCGGCTCATCAGCAGGATGACCTGCTGGAAACACTTCTTTTTCGCCTGCTTCGCGGGACCGGCTTTCGGGGCTTGTGCGGGATTCGGCCTTCGTCGGTTCTGGAGGGGGTTCGTTTTATCCGTCCGATGCTGGCTGTCAGCCGCCGTCAGATTCTTGCGTATTGTCGAGAAAGAAACATTGTTTGGCGGGAGGATGCAACCAACGCCGACCTTCGGTTTGCCCGCAACCGGATTCGGCACATCCTGCTGCCTCGACTTTGTCGAACCGCCAAGGGCAATCTTGAGGCGGACTTGCTGCGGCTGGCGGAAAGCTGTCGGCGGCTGTTTGAGAAAATCGAGCCGCAAGTCCAGGCCGGGTTTGGGACCGCCGTATCGGTTGAGCCGGATGGTTCGCTGAAGCTGAACCCCACGGCCCTGCAGGACATCAGCCCGGTCGTTTTGGGAGAGATTTTCCGGGGCTGTCTGGAGCATTTGAATGCGGGCCTTCGGGATTATACCGGCCGACATTATCGACAGCTGGTTGAGAGTATTGATCGGCCGGGGCGGAGGTGTTTTCATCTGCCGGATGGGATTGAGTGCCGCACGAGTGAAACAGCGATAATTCTTCGACGTCTGCCGCAAGCGGAGGAGGCGGGCGTCCGGAAACCGGTGATTCTCCAGCCCGGGCAGAGCGTTCAATTCGGACCTTGGCGGATTACGGCGGAGCTTTTGGAGGCAGAGAGCAGACGGCAGACTGTTTCAAAAGGTCCGACGTGCTGGACTGAATATTTTGATGCCGACAGGATTACGGGACCTGTCCGGATTCGGATGCGCAAGCCGGGGGACCGCTTTGTGCCGTTGGGGATGAGTCAATCCAAAAAGGTCGGCAAATTTCTGACACTTTCCAAAGCCGATTCCACACTGAAAAAACAGGCTTTCATTGCAGAAGATTCAGAAAAAATCCTCTGGGTTGTTCCAATCCGAATCTCTGAAGAGGCCAAAATCGGTCCGCAAACAACCCGAATCCTTAAAATATCTATTTGTATATAAAATATATCTATTATTTGTTTTGGGGGAATTTGTTTCTTGACAAACGCCCCTGCAAGTCCTACAGTACCGGCTTTGTCGGTTGTTCCCTGCGCCAAACAGGGTGTCAAAAACAGATTCCTTTTTTAGATAAGGAGACTTTCGATGGCGATAAAGGTTGCAATTAATGGATTTGGCCGGATCGGCCGGCTTGTTTTCCGGGCTTTGGTGGAGCAGAACCTGCTGGGGTCGAAGTTTGATGTGGTGGCCGTCGGGGATATTGTACCGGCCGACAATCTGGCGTATCTGCTGAAGTTTGATTCGGTTCAGGGCAAGTTCAACGCCCAGATTGATTCGAAGAAGTCCTCGCCGGACAAGGCCGACGACGACATTCTGATTGTCAACGGCAAGGAAATCAAAGTCGTCAGCGCCAAGACGCCGGCTGAGCTGCCCTGGGCGCAGATGGGTGTTCAGCTGGTAGTGGAGGCGACGGGCCTGTTCACCGCAGCGGAAAAGGCGCAGGGCCACATTGCTGCAGGTGCCAAGAAGGTTCTGATTACCGCTCCGGCCAAGGGTGAGGACATTACGATTGTGATGGGAGTCAATGACGACAAGTATGACCCCGCCAAGCACCATATCGTTTCGAACGCCTCCTGCACAACCAACTGTCTGGCGCCGGTGGTGTATGTGATTCTCAAGGAAGGCATCGGACTGGCGGAAGGCCTGATGACGACAGTTCATGCCTATACAGCCACGCAGAGAACGGTGGACGGCCCCTCCAAGAAGGACTGGAAGGGCGGACGAGCCGCGGCTCAGAACATCATCCCGTCCACAACCGGTGCCGCCAAGGCCGTCGGTCTGGTTCTGCCGGAAGTCAAGGGCAAGCTGACCGGTATGGCGTTCCGGATTCCTGTGCCCACGGTGTCCGTTGTGGACCTGACGTTCCGGACCGTTCGGGAAACCTCGCTCGATGAAATTAAGGCCGCGATGAAGAAGGCCAGCGAAACCTATCTGAAAGGCATTCTCGGCTACACGGAAGAAGAAGTGGTTTCCAGCGACTTTATCCACGACCCGCGTTCGTCGATTTTTGATGCCGGCGCTTCGGTGGAACTGAACAAGAACTTCTTCAAGCTGGTCAGCTGGTACGACAACGAATGGGGTTATTCCTGCCGCACAGTAGATTTGATGGTCAAGATGGCCAAGAGTCTTTAACGGCTCGGCGTAAGAATCGGAAAAAACAGACGGAAGCCCGCGGCTTGTTCGCGGGTTTCTGTCTGATAAGGCAAGGCAGGATGGACAGCATCCTCAGGAAAGGGGAAAACCATGGCAAAAAAAACAGTGGCGGATATCAATGTAAAAGGCAAAAAGGTCCTGATGCGGGTGGATTTCAATGTCCCGCTGGACAAAAAGACAGGCAAGATTACCAACGATGCCCGCATTCAGGGAGCGCTGCAGACGATTCAGCACGTTCTGAAAAACGGCGGCAGTGTGATTCTGATGAGCCATCTGGGCCGGCCGGAAGGCGAATACGACCCCGCTTACTCGCTGGCGCCTGTGGCCAAACGGCTCGGCGAGCTGCTCGGCAAAGAGGTGATTTTCACAAAAGACTGCGTCGGCCCTGAAGTCAAAGAGAAAGCCGCCAAACTGAAGCCCGGTGATGTGATGCTGCTGGAGAATGTCCGGTTTCATAAAGAAGAAGTCATCAAGGACAAGGCCGCCAAAGAAGACCCGCAGCTCCGCAAGGCCAAGGATGATTTTGCCCGTCAATTGGCCGAACTGGGCGATGTGTACGTGGACGATGCATTCGGGACGGCGCATCGGGACAACGCCTCGATGTACACGGTTCCGATGATGATGGAAGGCAAGCCGCGGGTCATCGGATTCCTGATTGAGAAAGAGCTGAAGTATCTGGGCGAAACCATCCAGAATCCGGAGCGGCCCTTTGCGGCGATTTTGGGCGGTGCCAAGGTCTCCGACAAGATTGGTGTGATTGAGAATCTGATGAAAAAGGTGGACCGGATTCTGATCGGCGGGGCGATGGCTTATACGTTTGCTAAAGCACTCGGCAAGCGTGTCGGCAACAGTCTTTGTGAAGATGATTTTGTGGAGAAAGCCGATGCTCTGATGAAGGAGGCAAAAAAAGTCGGCTGTGAACTGGTGCTGCCGGTTGATACGGTTGTGGCCAAAGAATTCAAGGCCGGCGCCGAGCACAAAGTCGTCGAAGGGGATATTGAAGACGGCTGGCAGGGGATGGATATCGGCCCCAAGACCCGCGCGCTGTTTGCCTCCAAACTCCAGGGGGTCAAGACGATTGTCTGGAACGGACCAATGGGAGTCTTTGAGATGCCTCCGTTTGACGCCGGCACCAAGGCGGTGGCGGAAGCCGTAGCCAAGGCCACCCAGCAGGGTGCCCGCAGCATCATCGGCGGTGGCGACAGCGCCAGTGCCATTGTCAATATGGGTTTGGAAAAGCAGGTCAGCCATATCTCCACCGGCGGCGGCGCCAGTCTGGAGTTTCTCGAGGGCAAGAAGTTTAAGTGCCTGGAGATCCTGGACGAGAAGTAAACTCGAGTCTTTAAACCGACCGGTTTCGCCGGCAAACGGCGGAACCGGCGGTTTTTTTGGAGTGTTTCTGTGGCAGGACGACTTCCAAAGCCCGGAACCATCGAACTGGCTCCCTCGATTTTGAGTGCCGATTTTGCCAATCTTGCCTCGGAAATTCGGCAGGTTACGGATGCGGGGGTCCGCATCGTGCATATCGATGTGATGGACGGCCATTTTGTGCCGAATCTGACCATCGGACCGCCGGTGGTCAAGTGGATTCGCCGCTGCACCCAGGCGGTTTTGGATGTCCATCTGATGATTACGGACCCGCAGCGGTATGCCCCGCGTTTTGTCGAAGCGGGGGCCGACCATATCACGTTTCATATTGAAACGGTTCGGGAGCCGGTTCGGATGATTGAAGACCTTCGGCGGATGGGTGTGACGGTCGGAGTGACGCTGAATCCGGGCACGCCGGTCGATTCGATTCTGGATGTGGTTCCTTTATGTGATATGGTTTTGGTGATGACGGTGGAACCGGGTTTCGGCGGCCAGGAGTTTATGGATGCGGCGGCCCGAAAATGTATCCCGCTGCGGGAGAAGTTCGGGAATGCGGTCCGAATTGAAGTAGACGGCGGCATCAATCCCCAGACCGCCCCCATTGTGGTTGGGTATGGAGCCGATACCTTGGTGGCCGGCCAGGCTGTTTTCGGAGAGCCGAACCGTCCGGAGGCCGTCCGAAGCATTCTGCAGGCTGCACTATGCGGGAAACGATGAAAGCTATGGCCAAAGAAAAGAAAAAAAAGGGATGGAACGGTTTTTCGCTTCGTCCGCGAAAGGAAATGCCGGAGGGGCTCTGGCTGGCCTGTCCCGGATGCAGTCAGATGCTCTTTCGAAAGACGATGGAGGAAAACCTCCATGTCTGTCCGGAGTGCAATTACCACTTTCGGATTGACGGGCCGACTCGGATTGCTCAGCTGGCGGACGAAGGAAGCTTTGAAGAACTGGGGGCGGACCTGTCCAGCAGCGACCCGCTTAAGTTTACCTGGGGCCAGCAGAAATACCAGGACCGCCTTCGGGTGGATCCGACGGACAGCCGAGCTCACGAAGCAATGCTGGTCGGCAAAGCTTTCATCAAGGGCCGGCCGGTGATGCTGGCGGCGATGAATTTCAGCTTTCTCGGCGGCTCGATGGGAATGGTTGTCGGAGAAAAATTCTGCCGTGCCGTGGACCGAGCCATTGAAGAGAAGCTGCCGCTGGTGGTGGTCAGCTGCTCCGGCGGCGCCCGAATGCATGAAGGAGTAGTGGCCCTCCAGCAGATGGCTAAGACCAGCGCCGCTCTGGCCCGCTTTGATGAAGCCGGCGGTCTCTATATTTCCCTTCTGACCGACCCGACCACCGGCGGTGTGGCCGCCAGTTTCTCCATGCTCGGCGATGTGATTATCGCCGAACCGGGGGCGCTGATTGGGTTTACCGGCCCCCGCGTCATTCAGCAGACCATCAAAATTGAGCTGCCCGAGGGATTCCAGCGTTCGGAGTTTCTCCTTGAACACGGTTTTATCGATATGATTGTCCATCGGAAAGACCTCCGCAGCGAAATCAGCCGTCTGATTGACTACTGCGAAAAGTAAAAGAGAAGCGTTGTTCTTTCCTGTCATCGAATTTGTTCTGGACCCGACTTCCGGGCTCAAACCTCAGGACGACAAACCGCACTCGGTGAACAACAGACGGCAGACAGTCCGGATTCGGGAAAGTCTGATTATTTTCTTGACCTGTTCGGCCGTTTTTTTATACAATTCAATCCAGCAGTCCGGTTGCGGATAGCCCTATACCGAGGGGGATTTGTTTGCCCAATTCGTTGACTGCCTGTTACCATTTATTCGCCGACTGGAAAACCCGCCTCTGCCGGGGCAGAAGTCTGTCTGCTTTTGCCTTGCGACGTTTCTGTATTTGTCCTTGGGGATTTGAATCGTCTTTGAGCAGGGGTGTTATGAAAAGCCAAAGCATTCGGTTTGCGGTTTCTTGTCTGCTGTTCTGTTCGGCTGTTTCTGTTGGGTTTGCGGATGTCCTGACGCCTGCGTCCTTTCAGCAGTGGGGTCGGGAGGTTCTCACCCAGATTCAAAACCGCTTCGGACGCTCCGATGGGCTTTACAACAGTGTCCTCAATCAGACCTGGCCGGATTACGCCTGGGGGCAGGGTGTTATGTTCCGTGCCCTCACGGCGGCCGCTTTCCTTGATTCCTCTTATCTGACCCGGGCCCGCAATCTGGCCGATACCCTGCGGCTTCGCTACTGGTGCACTTACAACAATACCAGCGGTTTTAATTCCTCCTACGGCGGCTGCGGCGACCGGTATTATGACGACAATGCCTGGATCGCCTTGGCCCTGATTGAATTGTATGACCTGACCGGTGATTCCAAATACCTCACCTGGGCCCAGCAGACCGTTGCCTTCTGCATGACCGGTGAAAACGGCCCATCGAACACCCCCAACGGCGGCATCCGCTGGCACGAATCCGACACCGGCGGTGCCAGCGTCTGCTCGACCGCCCCCACCATTCTGGCCAATCTGCTGCTCTATCAGCGAACCGGCATCCAGTCTTATCAAACCGACGCCCTGCGGCTGTACAACTGGATTATGGCTTCTGACCTTCGATACGCCACCGGCATCTTTCACGAAACCAATCAGGGGCCTTTGGGCTATCAGACCGCCGTAATGACCCAGTGTGCGGTGCGGCTCTATCAAATCACCGGCCAGGCCGCCTATCTGAAAGAAGCCCAGCGGATGGCCGCGGCGATGGAGCACGTCTTTATCAATCGCACGACCCGGGCCCTCACCCAGCACGGCAAATGGGGCGGGCATGATATGACCAATGCCTACGTGGAACTGTATGAAGCGGACGGCAGCTCCCGCTGGCTCAATCTGGTCGGTTCATATCTCGAATACCTCTACATCAACTGCATCGACCCGTCCAAAGGGCTGTATCCGGCTGTCTGGAATGACACCAGCCGCGTCTGCTCCTCCGACCTGATTGACAGTGCCTCCGCCGCCCGCGCCTTTTGGAAGATGGCCTCCGCTCCGGGGGCTTCCACGCCGCATACCTGGTTTGCCAAACGGCTCGTCGGACGCTGGCAGCTCGACGAAACCGCCGGCACCAGCGCCGCCGACAGCAGCGGTTTTCAGAATCACGGCACCCTGATGGGCGGCTTGTCTTTCGAAGCGAACAGTTCACAAGGGCCGGTGAACAGGGCTTTGCGGTTTGACGGGGTCGATGACTATATCGACCTGCCGGACGGCTTTGCCAATTTCCGGGCGGGGATGACCGTTTCGGTCTGGGCGTATCCGACGGCCGTCAAAAACTGGGCCCGCTTCCTTGATTTCGGCAACGGTGAATACAACTGCAACATCGTCTTCGGCCGCCGCGGCTCTACGAATGACCTGTTCTTTGAGTGTTATGACTACACTGCCTCCGGCGGTCAGGTTATCGCCGCCGGTGCGATTGCCCTGAACCAGTGGCAGATGTTTACGGCGACGCTGGACGCTGCCGGCAATGTCGTCCTTTACAAAAACGGCACCCCCATCGCCTCCGGCAAAACCGCCCTGCCTTCCAACATCACACGGGTAAACACCTACATCGGCCGGAGCAACTGGGCGGCCGATGCCTATTATGAGGGCTTCCTCGATGAGGTGCGGGTTTACAATTATCCCCTGACGGCCCAGCAGGTTCAGATTCTCTGTCAGACCGCCGGCCAGGCCGAAAACCCCTTCCCGCCCGACAAAGCCGACGGCCTGAACGACTTCTTGACGCTTCAGTGGACGCCCGGCTCGCTGGCGGCCGCTCATGATATTTATATCGGGACTGATGCGGCGGCCGTACAATCCGCCGGCCCGGATTCGCCGGAATACAAAGCCCGCCGAACCAATCCTTCTTTTACGCCGCAGCTGCTGCCCGACACCCTTTATTACTGGCGGGTGGACGAAATCAATGCCGACCAAACGGTTTCGCCCGGGCAGGTGTGGTCTTTCCGCACGGCCCCCTTACCCGTGCCGGGCCTGCTGGCCTATTACAAAATGGATGCCGCCTCCGTCAGCGGCACCGCCCTGCTGGATGCCTCGCCTGCTCAGGCCCACGCCGTTTTGGTGAACGGTCCGGTTGTCGATGCCTCCGGTATGGCCGCTCAGTCGCTGGCCTTTGACGGGATGAATGATTATGTCCGCCTGCCCAACGGGTTTGCGGATTTGACCGGCGGGCTGACGGTTTCGTTCTGGGCTTATCCGACCGAAGCGGGCTTCTGGGCGCGTTTTCTGGACATCGGCAACGGTCCGGCCAACAACAACATCGTCTTTGCCCGCGACAGCACCTCAAACACCCTCTCCTTTGAGGCCTACAGCGGCTCCGTCTCCGGCGGCAAAGTAACCGCCGCGGGTGCCATCGCCCTGAACCAGTGGCAGATGTTCACGGCGACGCTGGATGCCTCCGGTTTCGTCAAACTATTCAAAAACGGCGTGGAAATCGCCTCCGGTCAGACCGCCATACCGCCGATTATCACCCGCACCAGCAACTATATCGCCCGGAGCAACTGGGCGGCCGATGCCTATTTCAAGGGCCGGCTGGACGACTTTGCTCTTTGGAATCGGCCCTTGAGCAATGACGAAGTGGCCCGTCTTTACGCCCACACCCTCACGGGCCGCGGCTTGTCTGAACAGACCGATGCGGACAGTCCCGCTGCGTATTGGCGGTTTAATGAAACCTCCGGTACCGAAGCCGCCGACAGTTCCGGCAGCGGCCGCACGGCTCGGCTGTTCAATATGAATTCGTCCGCCTGGACGCGGGGCAAACACTGCGGCGGAGTGCTTCTGGACGGTCTGGATGATTTTCTGCAGGTCTCCGGCTTCAAGGGCGTTCTCGGTCCGGCCGGCCGCACCTGTACGGTCTGGTTCAAGACGGAGGCAGCGGGACGCCAGGTCTATCTGCTGTCCTGGGGCGGCGAATCGACCGGCCAAAAATGGCTTGTGCGTCTCGATGCCGACGGGGTGCCGGCTGTCGGCGTCTGGGGGGGATATACCCGCTCGTCCGCTGCCCTCAACGACGGCCGCTGGCACCATTTGGCCGCCGTGCTGCACAATGACGGCAGTGCCGACCTGGGCGATATCCGTTTTTATGTGGACGGCATCCCGCAGGCCGCCCAGCCCAGCGCCTCGGTGAGCATCAATACATCCGCTTCGCAGGATGTCTTTCTTGGCGCTTTCAGCAATGCGGGTACAGGGGCGGGCTTTTTTGCGGGTCTGCTCGATGAAATCCGCATTTATGACCGGGCTTTGTCTGAGGAGCAGATTGTCCGGCTGTATCGGCAGCATGCCCTGGCCGCCGATTTGACGGGCGAGGGCCGGGTCAATCTGGACGACCTGTCAGCTCTGGCCGGTGAGTGGCTGGAGGAAACAAACGAGTGCGACCTGACCTGCGACGGCCGGGTCAACCTTGAGGATATGTCCGTGTTGGCTGCCGAGTGGCTGGGGCAAATCGTCTTCTGACGGCCTTGCATTCTTGCAGACACGGCTGGGCAATGTTGTTTTCCATCTGCCGCCGGAGGGCTTCTTTTCCGATTTCTGTCCCCAAGGCATTTTCAAATTCCGGCTTTCTTTTTGAGGCAGGGGGATTTATAATTTCCGCCGGAAAGGATAGTGCCGCGATGGGATATTTTCGGGATTGTATTGAACAGATGGAGGGCTACACGCCCGGGTTTCAGCCCAAGGCCGCCGATGTGGTCAAGCTGAATACCAATGAGAATCCGTATCCGCCTTCTCCGAGGGTTTTGGAGGTGCTCCGGCGGTTTCCGCCGGAACGTCTTCGCCGCTATCCGGAGCCGCTGGGCGATACGTTTCGGGCGGCGGCTTCATCTGTTCTGGGTATATCCCCAGAGAATATTTTATGCACCAACGGCGGCGATGAGCTGCTGGCCGTCTGCACCCGTGCTTTCTGCGATGCCCGGCGGCCGATGGCGTATCCTCAGCCGACTTATTCACTCTATCCGGTTTTGGCAAAAATCCAGGGCTGCCCGGCTGTGGAAATCCCGCGCGAGGGGGACTGGCTCGGCGAGCTGGCCTGCATCAATGCCCCGCTGACGATTGTCTGCAATCCGAATGCCCCCACAAGCGATTTTGTGCCTGTCGAACAGCTGGACCGTCTGGCCTCGGCCTTGTCCGGTGTTCTGCTGATTGACGAGGCCTATGCGGATTTTGCCCCTGATAATGCGCTGCGGCTCGTTGCCAAACATGACAACGTGATTGTGCTTCGTTCCTTCAGCAAGGGCTATTCGCTGGCCGGACTTCGTTTCGGTTTCGGCGTCGCCCAGCCGGCGATGATTGAGGGACTGATCAAGGTCAAAGATTCCTACAATGTCGATGCGGTGGCGGCGGCGGCCGCAGCAGCGATTACGGACCAGCCCTATTTTCGGGCGAATGTCGAACGGATTGTGCAGGAGCGCACCCGGCTGACCGAATCGCTTCGTCTGCTGGGCTTTGAGGTTCCGGACAGCCAGACCAATTTTGTTCTGGCACGCTGTCTGAACGGTTCCGCCGAAGGCATCTATAAGGCCCTGGTTGAGAAAAACATTTATGTGCGATATTTTCCCCTGCCCGGACTTTATGACAAGTTGCGGATTACCGTCGGGACTCCGGAGCAGAACAAAATTCTCGTGACGGCTTTGCGAGAGATTCTTTCCCAAAAAGGAAAACCCGTATGAAAAAACGCACAGCTTGTGTCCAACGAAAGACAAATGAAACGGATATTTCCGTTCAGATGAACCTGGACGGCCAGGGCGCGTATGAAATCAGCACCGGTGTGGGGTTTTTTGACCATATGCTCTGTCACTTGAGCAAACACAGCGGGATTGATTTGACGGTTCAGGCACGCGGGGATTTGCAGGTGGATGCTCACCATACCGTTGAGGACGTCGGAATCTGTCTGGGGGAGGCCCTCGGAGAAGCCCTCGGTGAGAAGCGGGGCATCGCCCGATTCGGCCACGCGGTTGTTCCGATGGAGGATGCCAAGGCCGAGGTGAGCGTGGACCTGTCGGGCCGAGCATATCTGGTGTATCGGGTTCAGTACACCTCTGAGAAAATCGGCGATTTTGATGTCCAGTGCGTCGAGGAGTTCTGGCGGGCGTTTTCTGCGGCTGGCCGACTGAATCTGCATATTGAGGTGCCTTACGGCGTCAACAGCCATCATATTGCGGAGGCCGTTTTTAAGGCGGTCGGTCAGGCCCTCGGCCAGGCCGTCCGCATTACCGGAAACCGCATCCCCAGCACCAAAGGGACTCTTTGATGGATTTGCAGTACGAATATCGAACGGGAATCGGAACGGACATTCACCGGCTTGTGCCGGATCGCCCGCTGAAGCTGGGCGGGATTGAGATTCCGTTTGACCGCGGTCTTTTGGGGCACAGCGACGGCGATGCCGCTCTCCATGCCCTGATGGATGCCCTCTTGGGGGCCGCCGGTCTGGGCGATATCGGAATGATGTATCCGGATACCGCCCCGCAGTGGAAGGATGCCGACAGCCGCGCCCTGCTGCTGGGGGTCAAAGAGCGGCTTGAAAAAGACCGCTGGGAACCGGTGAATATCGATTTGATTGTCCATGCGGAAGAACCCAAACTCGGTCCCTTCAAAGGACAGATGAGACGGTGCATCGCGGGCCTTCTGGATATCGATTTTGCCTGTGTGAATGTCAAGGCCAAAACCAATGAAGGGCTCGGCGAAATCGGGCGGGGAGAGGCGATTGCCGCTACAGCCGCCGTTCTGCTCCGCCGCCGCATCCGAAGTCTTTGAGCCGTTCGGCAGAGGAATCTTTTATGGCGTTGAGACTGTATAATACACTCGGTCGGAAAATCGAAGAGTTCAAACCCCTGCGCGAAGGACAAGTCGGAATCTATGTCTGCGGGCCGACGGTCTATGGACATGCCCACCTCGGCCATGCGAAAAGTTATGTGAGCTTCGATGTGCTCATTCGGTATCTGCGCTTTTTGGGGTATGCGGTAACCCACGTCCAGAATATCACCGATGTCGGTCATCTGACGGATGATGCGGACGCCGGCGAGGACAAAATCGGCAGACAGGCCCAGCGCGAGCGCAAACATCCGATGGCGATTGCCGAGTTCTACACCCGCAGCTTCTTTGAGGATATGGATGCCCTCAACTGCCTGCGGCCCGACATCAGTCCGCGAGCCACCGGACATATCCCGGAACAGATTGAGCTGGTTCAGACGCTGCTGGAAAAAGGATATGCCTATGAGGTCAACGGCTCGGTATATTTTGATGTGAGCCGCTGGCCGTCCTACGGCCGGCTGTCCGGGCGAAATGTGGAAGAGATGCTGGCCGGCGCCCGCGTGGAAGTCAATCCGGAAAAGCGGCATCCGGCGGATTTTGCACTCTGGAAAAGGGCCGAACCGGGCCACATTATGCAGTGGAACAGCCCCTGGGGCCGCGGCTATCCCGGCTGGCACCTCGAATGCTCGGTGATGAGTATGAAATATCTGGGGCCGACGATTGACATTCACGGCGGCGGCATCGAAAACCAGTTTCCGCACCATGAGTGCGAAATCGCCCAGTCTGAAGCCGCCAACGGTCAGCCGTTTGTCCGCTACTGGCTCCACCACAATATGGTTACGGTGGACGGCCAGAAGATGGGCAAAAGTCTGAACAACTTCATTACGCTCAAGCAGATTTTCAAGGAGGGGCATCCGCGTCTGAGCCGGACTTATCCGCCGATGGCGGTTCGTTGTTTGATTCTCCAAAGCCACTACCGCAGCCCGATTGATTTTTCGGATGCGGCACTTTCGGCGGCCCTGAGCGGGTATGAAAAGATTACCGATGCGGTATTGACGGTTCGAAAGCAATCGGCCAAGGCGCCGGCGGGACCTGCCGATGCGGACCTGCTCGAGCAAATCCGCCGGCTGGAGAAGAAATTTTTTGAGGCGATGGATGATGACCTGAATACGTCCATTGCCTTGTCGGTTTTGTTTGAACTGGTTCGGGCGGTTAATGCTCTGGCGGAGAAGACGAATGTGTCTGCGGCAAGCTGGCAGGCCCTTGGGGATGCTTTCGTGCGGCTGGGAGAACAGATTCTCGGGCTTCGGTTTGAGGAGTCTGTTTCCGGCGGTGGGACGGATGAGGAGCTGCTCGATTTTCTGATTGGTCAGCTGATTGCGCAGCGGGCGCAGGCGCGTGCCCGAAAGGATTTCGCCGAGAGCGACCGCATCCGCGACCAGCTGGCCCGCTTCGGCATCATTCTGGAAGACAAGCCGGGCGGCATCACGACGTGGAGACGGCAATGAGAATCCTCGGCATCGACCCGGGATTGAACCTGTGCGGATACGCGGTGATTCAGGCGGAGGGGGGCCGGGAGCGTCTGCTGGAGGCCGGGGTGATACGCACGGAGGCCCGACGCTCCCTGGCGGAACGGCTGGTGCAGATTGCCGCCGATTTTTCATCTTTGCTCGAACGCTTTGAGCCGGATTTTGTTGCGGTGGAGGAGCTTTACGCCCATTATCAGCATCCTCGGACGGCCATTTTGATGGGGCATGCCCGCGGGGTGATTCTTCAGCTGGCGGCCGCCGCCGGAGCCGCCGTAAAAAGTTATTCGGCGACGCGAATCAAAAAATCGCTGACCGGAAGCGGCCGGGCGGGCAAAGCCCAGATGCAGCGGGCCGTCCGTTCGTTGCTCGGTTTGGCGCAGATTCCGGAGCCGCCGGATGTGGCCGACGCCGTTGCGGCGGCTCTTTGCTGTGCTTCGGAAAACCATCAGGCGGAAATAAAGTGCACAGGAAGCAAAAAAAGGTAAGATAGACAAAACTCTTTCTTGAAAAGATGATAGCCAGAATCGAAGGAAAACTGGTTGCGTTGGAAGAGGACAAGGGGCTGGTGCAGGTCGGGGCGGTCTGCTATGAGGTCCTTCTGGCCGGCTATGCCGTCAATGCCCTCAGCGGCTCCATTGGGAGCACGGTAACGCTTTCCACCCTCGAGTATTTCGAAGGGTCTCCGGGCGGCGGCAATCTCATTCCCCGTCTGGTCGGGTTTTTATCGGATGCCGAGAAGGCGTTTTTTGAACGCTATACGAGTGTGAAGGGAATGGGGATAAAGAAGGGGCTCAAATCGCTGGCCATGCCGGTCGGGCGGATTGCCGATGCCGTCGAGAACGGCGATGAAAAGTTTCTGGCGACGCTGCCGGGCATCGGCAAACGGATGGCCCAGGTGATTATTGCAGAACTGAAGGGCAAGCTCGGGCGGTTTGCCGTATCCGCCGGCGGCGAGGGAAAACCGCAGCCGGCTTTCAAAGTATTCCAGATGGAAGCCCTCGAGATTTTGATTGCCTGGGGGGAGAAACGCGCCGAGGCAATGGAACTGATTGAGCTGGCCTGCCGGAAACATCCGGAAATCCAGACGGCCGAAGAGCTGGTTCCGCTGGTGTATCGAATCAAACAGGGCGCTGAAGTATAAACAGCCATTGTGGACAGGTTTTTATGGTGATTGACCGAGTCTTAAGCGGAGATTCACGGGGCGAAGGGGAGGAGCAGTTCAACTATGCCCTGCGCCCCAAGCGGCTGGAGGAGTGCATCGGGCAGGACAACGTCCGCCAGAAGCTGGCTATCGCCATACAGGCCGCGCGAAAACGGGGGGAGCCCCTCGAACATATCCTCTTTTACGGCCCGCCGGGTCTGGGCAAAACCACGCTGGCCCATGTGATTGCCAACGAGATGGGGGCGGCGATCCGCGTCACGTCCGGCCCGGCTCTGACCAAACAGGGCGATGTGATGGGGCTGCTGTCCAACATCGGCACCGGCGATATTCTCTTTATTGATGAAATTCATCGGCTCAGCACGCCGGTTGAGGAGTTTCTGTATCCGGCTATGGAGGATTTTAAGGTCGATTTTACTGTGGACAGCGGCCTGCACGCAAAGACTATCAATTTCCCTCTCAAACGTTTTACGCTGATAGGGGCAACGACGCGGGCCGGGCTTTTGAGTGCACCGCTGCGCGGACGCTTCGGGATTCTGCATCATCTCGAATTTTACAGCCCGCAGGAGCTGACGCAGATACTCCGGCGTTCGGCGGTCCTTTTGAATCTTCAGGCCGATGCCGGCACGCTCGAATTGATTGCCCAGCGCAGCCGCGGCACCCCCCGCATTGCCAACCGGCTTCTCAAACGCGTGCGGGATTATGCCCAGGTCAAGGGGGCCGGACGGCTGACGGCCAAAATTGTTTCGGATGCCCTGCGGATGGAGCAAATCGACGAATTAGGGTTGGATGAGCTGGACCGGGCCTTTCTGCGGGCGCTGGCGACTGTCTATGGAGGGGGGCCGGCCGGCATCGAGGCCCTGGCGGCTACACTCGGGGAAGAACGCGATACGCTCGAGGATGTTGTGGAGCCCTATCTGCTTCAAATCGGTTTTGTCCGCCGCACCAAACGCGGACGGGAAATTACTCCGGAGGCGTGCAGGCATTTGGGGCTGAAAATCGCCTCCCCGAAGGGGCCGCTTCCCCAGAAGGAGTTGTTTGAAGAGGACGTTTAGTCCGGTTTGGATTTCAGCGGTCGGCCTGTCAGTTCCCGGAAGTGGTAAAGCAGAAGGTTCTCAATTTCCTGAATGGTTTTCTCGTCTGCGTTTTTCAGCCGTTTTAAATCGGCCAGTGCAGCGGCGGCGGCCGGACTGATCCGTTTCTTTTCGGCAAAGGCCCCCTCGCAATCCGGACAAAGCAGACCGTTCTGATGACTGGAAAAATAAATCCATTTCCAGTGCCGTCCGAACGGATGCGGCCCGTTTACGCATCGGTCCATCACCGGCGCAAGCCCGATTTCCGCCAGCAGCAGCATTTGATACACAATCAGCCGAATCCGAATCTGCCGGGCATCTGCGGCCTCCTGTACATCCAGCAGAAACTGACGCAGGCCTTCAAAAAGCCGGGGGTGGGGGTCTTGGGGCTGCGTTAGTTTTTCGGTCAGTTCCGCTGCCGGCAGGGCGGCATTCAGTGTTTCCAGCCGCCGCCGAAGTCCCAGAAACAGCGGCTGCTGAGCAAACTCCGCCAGGACCGCCAGCCCCTCCTGACGCCCGGGGGCATACACAATGGTCCCGTAGGAAAATACTTCAATCGGCCCGTCAAACGGATTTTTGGGACGCCGTGAACCTTTGGCAATGGCCGAAATCTTCCCTTCGGTTTCCGTGAAAAATACGGCTATCTGCGAGGTGTCTGAATACGCAACCGTTCTCAGACAAATGGCTTGGTCCTTCTTTTGCATGATTACTGGCCGCTGCGGGCTGTTTTGGGGGTTTTTTGAATCCGTACCCGGCGGACACGCCGCGGCTCCGCCTGCAAAATCGTCACTTTTACATCCTGATATTCAAAAGACTCTCCCGCTTTGGGAATATACCCCAGATGCGAGAAGACAAACCCCCCGAGCGTGTCGTAGTCCTCTTCTTCCGGCAGATTAATTTCCAATTCGCTGTTGACGTCTCCGATATTCATCCGTGCATCGATTTCATAGGTGTTTTCGTCAATCTTCCGGAGGGTTTCGGACGGGGTGTCCTCATATTCATCTGCAATCTCTCCCACGAGTTCCTCCAGAATATCCTCAATGGTAATTAATCCTGCTGTTCCGCCGTATTCGTCCAGAATCACGGCAATATGCAGTTTTTGGCTTTGGAACTCGTGCAGCAAATCCCGCAGGGTTTTGCTCTCCGGCACAAAATAGGGCGGGCGCATTATGGCTCGTAAGTCGAAATCCTTCGGGTCTTTGCCTACGAGGGAAAGCAGGTCTTTGGCATACAGCAGCCCGACGATGTTGTCGATTGTGCCGTCATAGACAGGGATTCTCGAATGTCCCCGCTCGAGGGCCTTGAGTACAGTTTCCAGGTCGGCACTGACCGGCACCGCCACCAAAGCCGTTCGAGGCGTCATAATCTCTGCCGCCGTCGTCTCGTCCAGCTCGAGGACGTTTTCAATCATTTCCATCTCTTCTTCATCGACAACGCCTTCAATTTTGCCCTGCTCCACGGCTCCGAGGATTTCCTCTTGAGCTTCTTCCATGGGCTTTTCGGAAATGCCGGCCAGCCGCCGCACCAGCCGGTCATGCAAATCCGCCACCGCCAAAAAAGGCCGGATTAGATGCATCAGGGCTTTGAGCAGCCCAAAAGTCCTCGGCAGAATCCTTTCTCCTGCGTGTTTGGCCCAGGAGCGAGGGATAATCACCGCAAAAATCTCCAGAATGACCAGCGCCGCCAGAAAGGTCAGCAGGTAATGATGCCCCTGCATCAGATGAACCAGCGTCAGCAGGATGGAGGCATTTGTGAGCATCCGCAGGAAGGAGCAGGTGAGCGTAAGCCGGTCGGCAATTTTGAGAAACTCATCAAACCGCTCTTCCCGTCCGGCGGCCTTGAATCGGTCCTGAAGTTTCAAGACGGAAAAGTTCTGAAGGGCCAGGGCGTTCAGAGAAAGAAACAAAGACAGCCCGGTCAGACCTCCGAGCAGCAAAAGCAGAATAGCGGTGTCACTCACAGCGGCATCTCCTTAACGTCCTTTTTCGCGGAGACGAATAGTAAACAGGCGGATAGCCGAAGGACGTCAGCACGTCCGCTTCGGCCCGGTGCATCCGTTCGGCCTGTCGGGGGGTTCCGTCGTCAAAGCCCAGATTGTGCAGCAGTCCGTGCACAATGTACAGACTTAATTCGGCCTGAGGGCTGTGGCCTCGCCGGGCTGCCTCCCGCAGGGCCAGAGCCGCATTCACCAAAATCTGAAAACACCGCCGCGGTTCATTCGGCTCCGTCAGGTCAAAACTGATGACATCGGTTGTCCGGCGGTCCTGAAAATACTGTCGGTGCATTTCCTGCATTTCTGTATCACTGACAATTCGAATATCAATCTCTGCTTCCGATACCCCGAAGCGAGTCAGGACCCCTTTCACCAAGGAGCGAATTTTTGTCTGCTCAATGGGAAAAGGTTCAGCTTCAAGCCGGATGCGTACGCTCCGGAGCGGCTGTTTGTGTGCTGCTTTCATACATTCGAACCGTTTTGGGGTTTTTCCGCTGCGGCGGATTCCGGTTTGTCTTCCCCGGAACTCTTATCCCCCAGTTTCGGGTAGGCAATCCGGCCGTGATAATGTGCCGCCAGAAACTTGGACATACTTGCTTCAATCTGGCTCAACTCACGCAGTGTCAAATCACAGTCATCAAACTGTCCGTCCTGAAGCCGCTTCATTGCAATCGTATGGACCAGTGTTTCGATTTTGGTCGGGCTGGGGTCGGTCAGCGAACGGGCTGCACTTTCCACGGCATCCGCCAGCATCACAATGGCCGCCTCCCGCGTACGCGGTTTCGGTCCCGGATACCGGAACTCGGTTTCGGGGACCTCATTTTCGTGTTCCCCTTTTTTCTTGCGGGCCTCGTTGTAGAAGTATTCCATCAGCGTTGTACCGTGATGGGTTTCAATAAACTGCCGCAGCACCGACGGAAGCCCGTATTCCTTTGCGATTTCCATTCCGTCGTTGACGTGTCCGGCAATCACCAGTTTGCTCATAGCCGGTGACAGCTGCTCATGCCGGCTGGCCGACCCCATCTGGTTCTCCACAAAATACGAGGGCTTGTTGATTTTTCCGATGTCGTGGTAATAAGCCCCCACGCGGCACAGAAGCCCGTTGGCGCCGATGGCATCCGCCGCTGTTTCCGCAATCGAGCCGATCAGCAGACTGTGGCTGAATGTGCCCGGCGCTTCCATCGCCAGCCGTTTCAGCAGGGGCTGATTGGCGTCGCTGTAGTCCATCAGCGTCATACTGGTTGCAATTCCGAAGAGTTTCTCGATAAACGGCAGAAACGCCTGAAGAAAAACCCCCACCAAAAAGGTTGCCCCCGCTGCAAAGCCCGCGTTCAGGGTTGTCTGGTCGTGTGTTTTTCCCTGAAGCATTCCGAAACAGTAGGCCATGAGGAATACGGCAACGGAGGCATAGGCGCAGACTTCAATCAGTTTCATCCGGGTCCGGATTTCCCTGAGAAAGCCGCAGCAGGTCAGTCCGCCGGCCATCATGGTCAAAAACAGCTCCAGGGTTGCCATACGGCTGACCGAAAAACACGCCAGGACCGAATAAAACACCGTCATTCCGATAGCAAACCGCTGGTCAAACACCATTGTCAGAATAACGGCCGCTGTGACGGTGGTTCCCGTTGCCAGATAAATCACGCCTCCCTGCCAAATCGAGAAAAATCGATTGACGGCCAGCAGCAGCCAGAACAAAACCGCCATCGTGAAGGCCCGATTGGCCCGGTTGAAAAACTGAGGGCGGCAGTGGTGAATATAAAAGACGGCTCCCAGAAGAACCAGCGTAGTCACAACCACCAAAGCCCCCACCTGGGGCCAGGGTTTGAACTGCCGCATTCCGCTGGCCAGAAACTCCGGATGTTCCGTATCCAGCGAGAGCAGAAACACCAGAGCCGCCAAATAAGCGAAAAACAAGCCGAACAGGAGCAGCCGGGAACCGCTCATCGGTTCCGGCCAGCGGCGGCTTCGATCCGCCGGAAGATCGGCCCACGCCGGTTGGCGGCGTCCGCTGATTTTTTTACGAAACCATCCCATTCATTGGGTCCCGATTGGTTCGAAGGGGCTGCCGTTTCTGGTCATACGCTTGGACAATCCGCTGAACCAGACTGTGGCGGACAATGTCCGCCTCCGTCAGCTCCACAAACCCGATTCCTTCGATATTGGACAGCGTCCGGATCGCATCGACCATTCCGCTGGTCTGCCCCCGTTCGAGGTCAACCTGGGTGATGTCGCCGGTGATAATCATTTTTGAACCGCGTCCGAGCCGTGTCAGGAACATCAGCATCTGCGAAGGAGAGGTGTTCTGCGCCTCATCACAAATGACGACCGCTTCGTTCAGCGTTCGTCCCCGCATGAAGGCCAGCGGAATAATCTCAATCACATCCATTTCCATCAGTTTCCGCATCTGGCCGAATTCCATCATATCTTCCAGACTGTCCAGCAGGGGACGCAGATACGGATTGACTTTGGCCTGGAGGTCTCCCGGAAGGAAGCCGAGCCGCTCTCCGGCTTCGACAGCGGGCCGAGCCAGGACGATTTTGCGAATTTGCTTTTTCCGCAGCATCGAGACGGCCACGGCCACAGCCAGATACGTTTTGCCCGTGCCTGCCGGGCCGGTGCAGAAGGTCAGGTCGTTGCGGTGCATCGTCTTGATGTACTCCAGCTGTCCTTTGGTAAACGGCTCGATAATCCCTTTGCTGGAGAAGACTTCAATCACTTCATCCCGTTCCGGACGAATCTGATTTTTCGACTGGTCGAGGATTTCCAGCACATCTTTGGGATTGAGGGAACCCCGTTTCAGGAGCCGTTTCTGCATCCGGTCCAGCACATCCGCGGTGCGGCGCACCTCCGGTTCTCCGCCGCTGATGATGACCATCTCTCCGCGGGCCGTGATTCGCACGTGCAGCTCATTCTGCAGCATCCGCAGGTGCCCATCCGTCGGGCCGAATAATTCCAGACGCTGCTGGTCGGATTGAATGATTAATTTCAGTTCCAACGCGTTTTTCCTTCGTCAGAATTGTCTATACCCACAAAAAGAACAAATAGGCAAGCGGGGCCGGCAGCAGCAGGGAATCAATCACATCCAGAATGCCCCCAAATCCCGGAATGGACGCAGAGGCATCTTTTTGGCTGGCATCCCGCTTAAGCATCGATTCACACAAATCGCTCATCTGTCCCAGTACGGCCGAAACCGCTCCAAAGAACACCGACTCAACCGGCGGTATTATACCCGAAAACACGGAAAAAAGATAGGCACATAAAGCACCGCCCAAAACAGCCCCGATGAGCCCCTCCCATGTTTTCTTGGGACTGACGACGGGGGCTAATTTGTGGGTGCCGAACAGCTTTCCAAACGCATAAGCTCCTGTGTCGGAAGACTTTATCGTAAAAATATACATCAGAAGGGCCCAAGGTCCGCTGCTGACCCGTATCCCGACCACAAAACTGGACAAAAACCCCAGATAAATGATGGAGAAAAAGGTGGCCGAACAGTTTTTCAAAGTCCCGGCAACCCCTTCCCGAAGAAGCTGAGCCAGAAAAAGACCGGCAAAGATGAAAAACAGGGAAAAGAGGGAATAATAGAGTAAAAATCGCTCCGGATTGTCTGAAAGGTTGGCCCAGAAAAAGCCGCCGGCTAATAAGAACGAGCCGAGGATTGCTTCCGGCAGGAAAATCTTTTGACCGCCGCTGCGGGCTAAAGCAGCCAGCTCCATTTGGGCGGGCACGGCAAGAATACACAGCAGAATCAGAAAAAGGGTGCCTTGCGGTTTGCCGGATGAAGGGGAGTCGGATAAGGACCCATCCAGCCGGCCGTCCAGCAGAATCAGCCCGACGAAAGCCGCCGTCATCAGCGTTCCAAAAATCAATCGTTGCTTGAGCATCCTTCGTGCCTCAAATTATGCTCCGGAAGGGCGAATATCTCCAAATCGCCTGGAACGTCCTGCAAAGGCCGTCAGGGCTTTGTCCAAATCCGCCGGTGTGAAATCCGGCCAGAAGGTCTCCGTTACGTAAAATTCCGCGTATGAAATCTGCCAGAGCAGAAAATTGCTGATGCGAAGTTCCCCGGAGGTGCGGATGACCAAATCCGGGTCCGGACAGCCCGCTGTGTAAAGATGGTTGGAAATGCACGCTTCGTCAATTTTTTCGGGTTCCAGAAGATTTCGGCGGCATTTTTCGGCAATCCGCTGAACGGCCTGGACGATTTCCTCCCGACCGCCGTAATTGAGGGCCAGACACAAGACCATCCCTGTATTGCCGGCGGTCAGCCGCTTGGTTTCTTCCAGAGCATCCACGACTTTCTGCGGCAGCTGACGGATGGTGCCCAGATGAACCAGCCGTACGTTGTTTTCCATCAGCATCGGCCGAATTCCCTCCAGATACGCCGCATACAGATACATCAGAAAGTCAATTTCCTCTTTCGGCCGTTTCCAGTTCTGCATGCTGAAGGAGTAAATCGTCAGAACCTCCAGACCGATATCGACGCAGTATTTGGCGATGGTTTCAACCGTTTTGCCGCCTTGCTCATGCCCCCGGAAGCGAGGCAGACCCCGCTGTGTCGCCCATCGTCCGTTGCCGTCCATAATGATGGCGATATGGCGAGGCAATGCCTCCGGCTTCAGACCCAGCCGGAGGGCTGTTTGACGGCGTTTGCTTTCAAAATCCGTCATCATAGAGGTTTGCGGTAAATGACCTGGCTTCGCTGAGGTCCGACGCCGAGCATTGTAATCGGTATCCCAATATGTTTTTCGACGGTCTCCACGTAGCGGCGTGCCGAAGCCGGCAGGTCTGAATAATGTTTCATTTCCGATAAATCCTCCTTCCAGCCCTCCATTGTTTCATATACACACTCTGCGGTTTCCAGGTCACGGCTGTCGCCCGGAAAGAAGGTGATTTCGCGACCGTCGATTCGATAGGCCCGGCAGATTTTGACCTCTTCCAGACCCGCCAGTGTGTCCAGATGCATCATCGCCGCTTCGGTAATGCCTCCCAGTCGGACTGTGTAGGAGACCGCCACGGCATCAAACCAGCCGCACCGGCGGGGACGGCCGGTCGTTGTGCCGTATTCGTGCCCTTTTTCCCGAATATACTGGCCGATTTCATTATTCTGTTCGGTCGGAAACGGCCCGCCTCCGACGCGGGTGGAGTAGGCCTTGGCGACTCCGATGAATCGGTCCACATAGCGGGCCGGTATCCCGCAGCCCGGTCCCAGTCCCAGCGGACTGGCGTTGGAACTGGTGACGTAGGGAAATGTCCCGTGGTCCAAATCCAGCAGGGAGCCCTGCGCCCCTTCGAACAGGATGGATTGCCGTTTGTCGATGGCTTCGAACAGCAGCTGAGTGGTGTTGGTAATGCAGGGCAGAACGGCGGCTCGCCAGCTCATGCATTTTTCAAAGACGGCATCTGCATCCAGCGGCGGGGCGTTGTACAGCGTGCTGAACAGTTTATTTTTGTAGGAGATGATTTTTCGAAGTTTTTCCTTCAGTTCCTCCGGTCTGCGAAAATCCGCCATCCGGACGGCATAACTGCGTCCGACTTTGTCGGCATAGCAGGGGCCGATGCCGCGGGCGGTCGTGCCGATTTTGTTTTTGCCCAGGGCCTCCTCCCGGAGCCGGTCTTCGAGTTTGTGATAGTCCAGAACAACGTGGGCGTTTTCGCTGATAAACAGCCGTCCCTGCAGAGAAATTCCCCGTTCCTGCAGACCGCGGATTTCCTCCATCAGCACCGCCGGGTCCACGACGACGCCGTTGGCGATCACACAGCGGCAGCCCGGGCGAACCGCACCACTGGGCAGCAGATGCAGGGCGAACCGCTGGTCGCCGATTATCACCGTGTGGCCTGCATTGGCTCCTCCGTTGTAGCGGACCACGCAGTCGCTTTGCTCTGCCAAAATATCGACGACTTTTCCCTTCCCCTCGTCGCCCCATTGCAGTCCTGCAATACAGCAATTCATCCGCCCAGTCTTCCTTTCCAGATTTCCTTTACGTGAGTTTGCTGACCAGCAGGTCCAGCAAGGCCCCCAGATTGTCATAGTTTCGGTCTGACAGCGTTACCTGCCGCACCTGACCGTTTTCCTGATAGGTGATTGTAAAAAATCCCTTCTTGTCGAAATGGGTTTTGTCGATGCTCTCGATGCTCTCATAGGGGATGGCGGCTGTTTCCGTCCGAAGCGTTGTTTCGTCCGCTGTCAGTTTTCTGTTTTTGGAGCGGACATAGAAGAAGGCGGCGACGGCCGCTCCTGCCAGAAGAAACGGCGGGCTGTATCGGTTGAACTTCATATCCGAATCCGGCACGCCGCCGTTCTCGACTACATGTTTTTTATAAAACGAATAACGGCCCGACCATTCATAGCGGCTCATATACCCGTCGTAGGCAAACATCGCCGCCGCCCCGAGCAGAATCCACATTACAATCAGGTAATTTTTCAGTTTATACCGGCTGAAGGGGGCTTCAATCACCGCCATAGCTGACACCTCGCTTTCGGATGAAGGGAACGTTATCGCCTCTGGGATATAGCATTGCTCAGCGGTCGGGCAAAATGGGGGATAATCCGCTCAAACATCAGGTGTTCGGCGATGCGGCATTGCTGCGTAAACGCTTCCGCAGTCGTCCATTCCGCTTGTCCGGAAGGATAGCGGCGAACGGTAAAATAGAGACTGATCGGCTCTTCCAGTTTCCCTTTGTCATTGCGTTCAAAGAGGCCGCTGCGGGATTCCATTGCAATCCGTGCCTGCAGAGAGCCGTCCGGTGTCAGGGCTGCAATCAGATTCGGACAGCAGCTGACGACCTTGGCTCCCGGGATTTCAAAGAAACTGCTCAAACTCGAATTGCCCAGCAGGGCCTCCGCAATCACCTCATCATGGTTGCCCTGATAATCAAAATCCATTGTAAAGGTCACATCGAGGGACTCGATGTCCAGCGGGCTGATGCCCAGCATATAGGGCATAATTTCGATGACTTCCCGCTGGAGTTCATAGGCCTGCTCGAAATCGTCCGGGTCTGCACAGCCGGCGGACAGACGCTGAGTTTCCATCGCTACCCAGCGGAATCGTCTTCCTTCAATTTCTTCTTCGAGAATCAATTCTCCCTGCTCCCGGCGGGAAAACTGATGCAGGGTGGGAAATCGCTTCTGAATCCGCTCAAAAAACGCCAGCACGGTTTCCCGCTGGCGCGGCAGCTTCATCTGCGTGGTAACGCACATGTCCAAAAACAGGCCGTCGCAAAACGACCCAAAAGGATTCTTCATTCTTTTTCAACTCCAAAATCGCAATTTGGTATTTCAAACCAAAGAGATTTTCACACAAACACAGGTATTTTACAAGTGCTTGTCCAATAAATCCAGATGAAAAATAGATGCAAAGCCGATAAAACCGAGCGGTTTTCCCGGGTGGGTTTTAATCTTTTTTTACAAAAGATGTTATATCGGGAGACGGCTCGGTAATTTCCGCGGCGGCGGCTCCCAAACCAGCCGTGAGCGTAAAGACAAATTCCCGCCACAGCAGCGGAATCAGCAGAGCCGATTTTTCCGGCAGTTCCCAGCTCTGTTCAAGCACAAAGGTTCCGAGCGAATAGAGTGCCGCGGCGGCCAGCCCTCCAATCGCGGCGGCGGCGAATCGTTTGCTTCGTGCCAGACCGCCGGCGAATCGGGAGGCAATCCATCCGGCGGCCGCCGGTATCAGAACAGCCGGACACAAAAGGGGCCTTAAGTACCAGAAATTCTCTTTGGCCGGCGAAAGGCCGGTTGCCGTGTAATACAAAAGATGAGAAAGAATCATCAAAACTGCGGCTGCGGCAAACGCTGCGGCGGCGGGCCAAAGGCGGGGTCGAAGTCCGAGACGCATCCGGGCGATTTGGGGCATCCGGCGCCGAATCGTCAGCGGCCAGTTGTAGAAGAGCCGAAAGATGCCGTGTTCCAGCAGGGCCCCTCGCTCCCCGAACACCGGCACGATATGCACGGCGTCTGTTGCCCAGTGGGCCGCCATAAAGCGCGCCAGGGCCGGGTATCGATACGTCATCTGAATCGGGAACGCCAGGTATCCGATATACTTAAAATAACTCAGGAACAGCGCAATATTGTAATCCCGGAAGCTTCGGTCATGAATCGCCATAATGGTTGTAATCAGCCCCCGTGCGAAGGAGCCCGGTGAAATCGGGATAATCTGAAAGAATACGAGTATCCCGCCGACTACCATCGCCCGCTGTTCCGGGGGGGCTTCCGGGTGAGTGAAATAATAAACGGCTCCAACGGCAACCGACACAACCTGCGTAAGCGGCAGGGTCAGCAGATGCAGCACCAGGCACATCAGATACCGCTGAATAAACGGCTCTTTGATTTGGGAAAGGATGGTCGCGGCATCTTCATCGCTGAGGATTTGTTTTTTCTGCCCCTCCTGCACCATATCCCGCAGCCATTGTTCCCGCAGGGCGGGCTGAAAATAAAGCTGAATCGGTCGGACAAACAAGGAATGAAGCCGGGCGAGAAAGACTTGTTTGTCCGTGAAAAAGCGGTGGAGCCCGGCCGGCAGAATCGCCAGCGGCAGATGCAGCCAAAACCGCCAGGGACTTCTCAGAATCGCCTCGACTTGTTTTTCGCTCAGGCGTCCTTTGCGGTACCAGCCGATCAGCATCTCATAGATTTTGCCGATGACGGCTCGGCCCAGATATGCCGGACTGCTCAGGATTGCAAGATAATGCGAACGCCAGTCAGGCCGCCCCCAGGCCTTGCGCAAGACGCGTCCCAGCAGCGGCAGAAGGCCGAGCATCCAGAACAAAAGCGTCTTGCCCGCACAGCCGCGCAAGACCGTTTCGTGCTGCGCATCAATCTGGCCGCGGACCCGCCAGCTTGTTACGGCACTGGACAGCATCGTGCTCCACAGTCGGCCGTCCGTCAGAAGCCGGATATGATTGTGCGTAATATCCGGAATCGAATTGCGGTAAATCTCCTCGCATTCCTTCAGTTCCCGCAGCATCTGGTCTTTATAGGGCATGGAAGCAAACGCTTGCGGATGTTCCCGGATATACCGTTCGAGTTTGGCCAAATCTCCCCGGTCAAATTGAACCATCGAGCCGCGGGCGATGCCTTTGGCGATGAGTTTGAAATCCCCCGGGCTCATCGGCAGGAAAGGCAAAAGGGTCAGGCCCGCCCGGAAGTCCACCGCGACCAGACCGGCCTGCGGGTCGTTATTGGTTTCCAGACGCTTCAGGCAGTTCGGCTGACTTTTGCAGGTGCTCCATTCATATTGGCGGGCGAATTCGTATGCGCCCATCTCATAAAGCAGCCGGACAAATTCATGCATAAAAACGTACTTGGCCCGATACTCCGGCGAGCCGAGCTGTTCGCTGGAAAGCAGTCGTCCTTTGCGCCACAGCCGCAGCAGGTCCAGCCGGTCGTCCACCTCCAGACGCCAGGTCCGTCCGTCAATCCAGCGGCTGATTTCGCCGCAGCTGCCCAGTATGGGGTCTATGAAGGTGGCGTAAATCTCGTTGACGCATTCGGTATCCCCAAATCGTTCGGCGGCCGCCTGACGGATGAATGTCTGCCAGAGGGCCCCGGCCCGGGCCGCCGCCGGATTGACCTGCGGCTGAAACGGCCCCTGAAACCCGACCGCATACAAAAGGTCGCGAAAGAGCCGGCCCGCCCCGGAGGGGGGAATTAAGATTTTCATTGCGTAAAGATTGTTTGTCTTCAGCCCCGCAAATTCCGGGACGGGTTGTCCGTTTTCGACAATTTCCAGCAGACGAATCTGATAGACCTGACCGGCGAAGCCGCCGCCGACAAACCGCTCAATTTGAACCCGCACGTGGGCCGTGCCGCGCGCCGGCAAAGGGGTGATTGCGTAATGCAGCTGCGTGCCCGGCTCATACCGGCTGATTTGCATCGGGCGGTGCAGCCCCAGTTGACGAAAGGCCTCCTGAAGCCGTTGTATCATTTCCAAAGAATATGCACTTCCCATATCCGGATTTAGTACTTTCTTGGAATAAATCTTCTTTCTGATATATAAACTATCGACTAAATATATCGGAAAATAAATTCGGAAAAACAAAAAAAATTAATCTGTTTTTTCACAGCCGGAGTTTCTGTGATAATAGAAGCAGGTGTTCCCTCTCAGTTAATTATTTTGCCCGGCAAGCTGATTTGAGAGAATTTGAGGTGAAAAGCTTGTAAAAAAACCTGCTCGGAATCTTCATTAAGAAAAGAAAGATGAGGGCAGGTTCTGCCTGCCCTCGAGCAAATACCCTTGCAGCAATTGGGAAGTGACTTTGGGTTATTGTTTCTTCCGGGCAAACATCAGCATACCCCCCAGTCCAAACATCGCCAGTGTAGCCGGTTCCGGAATAACCGAGGACGCCACAGCAAACACATCCGTGTTGTCAATATAACACCCGTTGAATCCCATGGCTGCCCAGTCAGAGTAGTAGAGGCCGAAATTGCTGTCGATTCCGTCCACCAGGGCGGCAAAACGGTCGGCGCCATAGCCGCGGGCAAACAACGGCACCAGTTCGTTTGTATGATTGCCGCTCCACCAGCGAACTCCGTTGGGGTTGCTGCTGGTGTATGTCCCTGCATTGATGTTATCCAGCGAAATGCGTTCATGAGCAATGATGTTGGAACTTTCACCGCTTGGCATCGAATTGCCGTGATCGGTGGTAATAATCAGCAGGTTATTGTCCCAGCCGCCGTTGTTTTCAATCCAGTTGATCACGGCTTTGACGGCATTGTTAAAGTCAAGCTGCTCTTCAACGAGACGGCTGGTCTGATTCGAATGCGCCGCCCAGTCGATTGCACCACCTTCAATCTGCAGAAAGATTCCGTTGCCGTTATCGAGCAGCTGAAGAACATTCAGGGCCGCCAGAGTCATCGTTTCCAGTGTCGGAACATTGGTGTTGAAGGCATCGCTGAATACCGTGTCGGTATGGCTGTAGCCGCTGCGTGCCTGCTGGAGCGTTGTAGCCACCTGGGCGGTTCCGACCAATCGAGTTTTGCCGTCCAGAATGGACAGGTCGCCGCCGGCAAGCGTTTCAAATTCGGCTTTCGTCTGAATGGACTTCCAGCCGCCGGGATGAGTACCGGCATTCAGCTGATTCCAAACGGTTTGTCCGCCAACGTAGTTGTAGTCCTGTCCGCTGGTTCTCAGGGTTCCGTTGTTGGTATAGTTCGGATTGCCGGCGCCCATAATGACGTCCATCACACTGCCGTTGAGCATGTCATTGGCAATGGCCGCATAATTGTTTCGGCTGATGTCATGAGCATCGCTGAATGCAGCGGGCGTAGCATGGGACCATTGCACGGATGAAATCGTACCGACGACCTTCCCATTGGCCTTGGCCAGTTCCGGAAGCGTCGGCGTAATCGGTGCATTCAGATTGCTCCAGTTGATGGCGTTGTTGTAGGTCTTCTGACCGGTGCTGATGGCTGTGCCGGCAGCCGCAGAGTCGGCGGCATTCTGGTGAAGGTAGCCGGACGACGTGTTATAAGCAGCCAAGCCCCATGCCTTGGTGGGGTCGTAGCCGACCATTTGGGTCATGTCGCCGGTTGGCGACGAAGAGGTGTTCAGGGGATAGGTCGTCATTAAATACTTTGTCCATTCGGAACCGAAATACGGACTCGTGCAGGTTGTACCGTATTCGTACAGATCTGCTGCATCCCAAGCACCGAATGAGGCACCATCCGAGATCATCACAATAACATTTTTCGATGCTTTCGCCGAGGCGGACAGCATCGGCAGAATGAACAAAGCCAGCGCGAACAACAGAGACACTTTCTTCATGATACTTTTCCTCCATAGATTTGCTTTTGTTTTGTGTTTTAAAATGCACAACGTTCCGTTGCTTCCTCAGCGCGCACTTTCAGCTGCATGGGGTACCCGGACATAACAGATGGAAAAGCGGCTGATTCCTTACAGCAGCAACGTCGGAGATATGTATACAAAAAATTTTTTAAACAGAATGAGTGAAAGATTGAATCATTGTTAGATAGTTTTTCGTATTGTATTAACGAAGAGAACAGGTCAAAGTTTTATAGGAAATGAAAAACGACAGCTCTGAATAACAGGATTGATAATGCGACAAAGAAGCGATTGGGTCAAAACCGGCGTAACCGGTTCTCCGGATGAGAGTCAACGGAATGTAAGCACAGGCGTTCTTATGGCATCGATAAAAATTGTTTGAAAAGACGGCTGAATCCGCCGGATTGTTCGATGGAATAAAAATCGTCCAGAAAAAAAGATAGGTCAGAATTACGATTGCAGGATTCTGCCGTATTTGTTTGGAAGGAAAAGGGCGTGGAGAAATTTTTTGTTTGATAATTTGCAGGCCGCAGGAGTTGTCTTATCCGAAGAAGGCGGGGAGGAAGCGGATGGCAAGAAGGGAAAAGACAGCGGCAAAGATGCCTGCGGCCAGGTCATCGGCCAGAATACCCCAGCCGGCAGGAAGGGCTTCAAGTTTTCGAATCGGCCAGGGTTTGGTGATGTCAAAGAAGCGAAAGAGGACAAAACCCAGCACGGCCGTATTACAGATATGAAGGGGACCCATCAGGGCAATCGCCAGCAGGGTGAGGGCCTGGCCGGCCGTTTCGTCTGCGACTACTTCACGCGGGTCGCTTTGTCCGGTGCGGCGGATGACTGCGGGCGCAAACTGCACGCAAAACCAGCTGAACAGGATAGTTACCGCCGCCATCGCATAAGCAGTTGCGGCAGGCCAAAGAAATCCAAACACCTGATAGAAAATCACCGGCGGCAGAGAGCCGAACGTGCCCGGAGCGGCGGGTAGCCGACCGAGTCCAAAACTTGTCGCAAACCATTCTTTCATAACTTTCCTACGCTCTCTCAAAACAGAGGGCTCAAACTTTTTCCAGCAGGGACAGGGCGTATCGGTCGGTCATCCCAGCGATGTAATCGCAGACCGTCCGCTGGAGACCTTCGCTTTCAATCAGGTTTCGAAAGTAGCGGGGCATCTGTTCGGGCTGCCCGCACAGTCGGTCGAACAAATCATTGAGCCATTGTTCAATCTGATTGTCCACCGCTTTCAGGTGCGGATGGGAATACAGCCGCCGCCTCAGAAAATCTTCCAATTCCTCCAGCGGAGCCTGTGTGGTTTCGGAGAGCTGAATCAGCGGCCGTCCGTATTGATAGACCTCTTCGAGGGAGCTGATACAGGCCTCTTGAAGGACTCGGCGGCTGGTTTCAATCACATCTCCGACAAGCCGGTCCAGAATCGCCTTGGCGGTGCGGGTTCTCCGGATGACAAAATCGTCGATTGTCTCGGCCCGGATTTGCTCCTGTGCGTCTCGGAACAGAGCACAGGTGCGGGCCTGCTCTTCTTCAATCAGTCGGGCGCGGATGCCGTCCTCCAGGTCGTGGCAGTTGTAGGCAATCCGGTCGGCCAGGTTGGCGACTTGGCCCTCCAGACAGCAGACCGGTTCGGAAAACTCGGCGCAGCCGCCGCGGTCGTACGGCCCCTGATGGCCGGCAAGGGACTGGCGGGTTTCATACATCAGATTCAGTCCCCGAAAGTCCGGGTAGGGCGTTTCGAGAAAATCGACAATCCGCAGGGCCTGGCGGTTGTGTTCGAAACCGCCGAAAGAGGCCGTTCGTTCATTTAAGACCCGCTCGCCGGTGTGGCCGAAGGGACTGTGGCCGATGTCGTGGGCCAGACAGACCGCCTCGGTCAAGTCCTCGTTCAGGCCGAGAGCCCGGGCGATGGTGCGTCCGATTTGGGCGACCTCGATGCTGTGGGTCATTCGTGTGCGGTAATGGTCATTGACACCGGGCATGAAGACCTGCGTTTTGCCTTCGAGCCGGCGGAAGGCCGCACTGTGGATAATCCGGTCGCGGTCCCGCTCGAAGGGGCCGCGGTAGGGGTGGGGCGGCTGCGGAACCCGGCGTCCGCGGCTGTTTTGCGGCGTGACGGCATACGGTGCAGGCGGCGTTCTCATTTACAGATTCGGCAGATGATGGTCCCGCGACAGGCGGGTCAGTTCCTCATACAGTTCGGACATGCTCTGGCTGATGACCTTCGTGGAGCTGCAGACGGACATAAAATTGGTGTCTCCGTCCCAGCGGGGGACGATATGGATATGCATATGCTCCGGCAGCCCCGCTCCGGCACAGCGTCCGAAGTTCATTCCGATATTGAAGCCGTGTGGATGAATCGCCAGCGAGAGCACCTTCTGGCTTTCGCGAATCAGTTTCATCATCTCGAGCAGTTCATCGCTGTCCGCCTCCTCCAGCGTCGGGATATGCCGCAGAGGGGCAATCAAGAGATGCCCGTTGTTGTAAGGGAAGCGGTTGAAGGCAACGATAGACCGTTCGGTTCGCCAGAGCACCAGATTGTCCCGGTCCTGCTGCGGGGTGCGAACGTAATCGCATAAAAAGCAGGGGCTTTTTTCGGGCAGGCCCTGAATGTAGGGCATCCGCCACGGGGCCCAGAGGTTCTTACTGTCCGCTGCCATTTTTTTCCGTCTGTGCCGTTTTTTGCAGGTTGTTGTCTGAAAGCCGTTCGATTTGAATATGTTGGCGCACCGTCAGCTTCGGCAGACTGTCTCCCAGCGGGAGAATGAAGTCTGCGGCCGTAATGAGCGTGTAGTCATCCTGTGCGGATTCGAGGCGGCCGTCCGTGAGATTGAAAACCAGCTGACCTGTGCCTTCCAGTGATTCGTGGCGATAACTGCGAAGGACGGAAAACAGCGAGCCGCGAATCTGATAGCTGCCTTCATACGGAAGCGGGAAGTTCAGCAGCGGCTTTTCGCGAAGCTGATAACGGGTGCTGACGGAAGCCAGTTTTGTTCCCTGCCGGTCTTCGATGTTCTCTACGGTGTAGGTGATGACGCGGCTGGGCAGGTTCTGAATCGGAACGGGCCAGGGCAGGAACTGTTCGCTCTGCCAGCTGGAACCGGGGGCAATGCCCCGAAGCGGTTTGGGATTGGAGGCCGTCAGGTCCCACAGCGTGTACTGGAAGAACAGCCAGTCCAGAATCATATCGGGGTCTTTGATGCGCTGGGCGGAATCCCCCTTTTCAACAAAACTCTTTTGGCCGATTTCACGGAGCAGGTTCCGGAAGGAATCGGTCAGTTCAATCTGTCCGGTCGGGCTGACCTGCAGCGTGTAGGTTCGTCCGCGAAGATGCTGCATCGCATCAGCCGGGGCCGGTTTTCCCGAAAAGGTTGTCCGGTTGATCTCTACGGATTCGCAGGTGAATTCGACCGTTGAAAGACCGTAGGGGTTTGCCTCCAGCGGCCGGATGCCAAAGACCATTTCAATCGACTCATTGGCCAGTTTGGAATCTTCTTTTTTGCCGGCCGAGCTGCTGGTCAGTTCAATCTGGACTTCCCGAGAGGAGACAAATCGATAGCGGAGAGAGGGAGCTGCCTCAAAGTCCAGTGCCATATAGTCCCCTCGCGGAAGGGTTCTGCATCCGAAGAGAAGACCGGCGGCCAGACAGACAAGCCCCTGTGCCGCTCGGCAGATTGGTTTGATGGAAGACGAAGCGTTCATCTCAGCAGTCGGTGATTACTGGATAAGTTTTCGTTCAATGCTCTGGATAAAACGAATCACCAGGGTATCCGGTCCCTGTTCGGGTTTGGCTTTCGGATTCATTTCCTGAGCGGTGTAGGTGCTGATCAGGGTTTCCCCGTATTCGAGGACTTTTCCGCTGTCCAGATTCATCGTCATTTTTCCGGTGTACTGAATTTCGTTGTCGAGCATTTTGGCGAAGATGCCCATGCTGCCCTGGCCGGCGGCATCAGGAGCGGCGGCGCTTTCGGAGGCGTTCATTTCAATGACGGCAATCTTTCCGCTGTCCGTCTGCTCCAGGTTTTTGACGGTATAGACTTTGCGGAAGTTTTTGCTGGAGAGCAGTCCCTGAGGCGATGGGGCCGTGCGTTCCCAGGAGGTACCGACCTTGACGGGGGTGCCTGCATCCGGAAGCGAGAGGATTTCATGCCGCTTGGCAACCTCTTCTTTGGCAAAAAGCCGGGAGGCCAGACGGCCTTCCTGTCCGGGGATGTCGGCTGTCTTGACGGTGCTCACATCGAGGGCTTCGGCCTTGCCGTCAGGAGTCAGCCGAACCGTATAGGATTGCCCCAGCAGTTTGGCCAGCGGATTGGACTGGTCTTCCTGCCGTCGGCTGTCGAAATTAATCTGCACTTCATTCTGTTTCACGACGCGGCAGGCCAGGTCCCGAATGGTAATAACGGCTTCTGCAGCGCCGGTTTCGTCCACCTTCTCAATCCGCTGTTCGAACGTCATTCGGACGGAGGTGGTGGTTTCCTCCTGACGCAGCTTGTCCAGAGCGGGCTGCTCAAACTTGAAGTCCTTGGTAGTGGTCATTGTGACTTCGTAGGTATCTGTGGTTTGCGGCGCAAACCGCTGGGCCGCCTGAAAGGAAATTCGTTTTGAGGGGCCTTTGCAGCCGGGCATCAGGAAGGCGGAGACGACGAAGGCAAGCACAGCCAAACTCATCATTACCGAACGACGCATGGGACTCTCCCTTCAAATTTGATGGATATCCTTATCTTTTTTTATTTGTTCCTATGGAAGAGGGATTATAGGGATTCAAAAGATGGTTGACAACTGAAAATTCTCAAAGGGCGGCAAAATCAGGGTTTTTGACATCCACATTTTGGTTTTGGGGAGGTTGAGTTCCCAAATTTCTGTTATGGTCGGAAAATTTTTTCGATATAATGCGTTTTTTTATCGAACGAAAAACAGAGACCGCTATTTGGGAGAAGTGTATGAACAGCGACCAGATTAAGCAGGGATTTCAGCGGGCTCCGCACCGGGGGCTCTTGCGGGCTTGCGGACTGAAGGATGAAGATATCAACAAGCCGTTTATTGCGGTGGCAAACAGTTATTGCGACATTGTGCCGGGACATATTCATCTTCATGAGGTGGCCAAAGCGGTGAAGAAAGCCATTCGGCAGGCCGGCGGGGTGCCGTTTGAATTTAACACGATTGCGATCTGCGACGGCATTGCCATGGGGCATACGGGAATGAAGTATTCTTTGGCTTCCCGCGAGATTATTGCGGACGCTGTGGAGGCAATGCTTCGAGCCCATTGTTTTGACGGAATGGTCTGCATCCCGAACTGCGATAAGATTATTCCCGGAATGCTGATGGCGGCGGTCCGTGTGAATATTCCCACACTGTTTGTCTCCGGCGGACCGATGCTGGCCGGCAAGACAAAGGACGGGAAGACGACGGATTTAATCAGTATTTTCGAAGGGGTTGCCCAGTTTAACGCCGGCAAAATCAGCGAAGAACAGCTGTATGAGCTGGAATGTTCGGGCTGCCCGACTCAGGGAAGCTGTTCGGGGATGTTTACGGCCAACAGTATGAACTGCCTTTGCGAGGCGATTGGGATGGCTCTGCCGGGCAACGGTACGATTCCGGCGGTGGACCGGCGCCGGCAGAAACTGTACCGTACGGCCGGACAGAGAATCGTTGAGCTGGTGCAGGAGAATCTGCGGCCTCGGGACATCATTACCGAAAAGTCTATCGACAATGCCTTTATCTGTGATATGGCGATGGGCGGTTCCACCAATACAGTGCTGCATACGATGGCAGTGGCCAATGAAGCGGGCATTTCTTACGATTTGGACAGAATCAACCGCATCAGTGAACGATGCCCGAACATCTGCAAGGTCTCGCCGTCCAGCCCTTGGCATATGGAAGATGTGGATGCGGCCGGCGGAATCAGTGCCATTCTGAAGGAAATCAGCCGGATTGAAGGGCTGCTGCATCCGGAATGTATGACGGTGTCGGGGGTGACAATCGGAGAGCGGATTCGAAGGGCCAAGATTTTGAACCCAGAGTGCATCCGTCCGCTTGAGAACGCCTATTCGAAAACGGGAGGACTGGCGATTCTTCGCGGGAATCTGGCCCCCAACGGCTGTGTGGTTAAGACGGCGGGTGTGTCGGAGAAGATGCTTCGCCACAGCGGGCCGGCGGTAATCTTCGAAAGCCAGGAAGAGGCCTGCGAAGGCATCCTGGGCGGCAAGGTCAAGCCCGGCGATGTCGTGGTCATCCGGTACGAAGGGCCCAAGGGCGGACCGGGGATGCAGGAGATGCTCAGTCCCACCAGTTATATTATGGGGGCGGGGCTGGGGGATTCCGTGGCATTGATTACAGACGGGCGGTTTTCCGGCGGCACGCGCGGCGCCTGCATCGGTCATATCAGTCCGGAAGCGGCGGTCGGCGGGCCGATTGCGCTGGTTCAGAACGGCGACATCATTGAGATTGATATTCCGGCGCGGACTCTTGCGGTCCGTTTGAGTGCAGAGGAGCTGAATCGGCGGAAGGCGCAGTGGAAACCGCGTCCGCCGCGGATTACCAGCGGCTGTCTGGCCAAATACGCCGCAATGGCCACAAGCGCCGATACCGGAGCCGTTTTGAAATGGGATTGATGGACATTCGGGCGGGCAAGTGGTACGCAAAGGGGCTGTTCTTTGCGTGTCTCGGATGCGGGCGGTGCTGTGCAGGACCGCAGGAAGGATATATCTGGCTGACCCGAAAAGAGCTTCAGCGGGCGGCGGCGTATCTGAAAATCCTTCCGGAGGTCTTTCGAGAAAAATATGTCCGTCGAGTGGGCTTTCGGCTCAGTCTCATTGAGCATCCGCGAACCAAAGACTGTATTTTTCTGACGGACTTCGGCGGGGGGCGGCGCGGCTGTGCGATCTATCCGGTGCGGCCGCTTCAGTGCCGAACCTGGCCGTTTTGGAATGAAAACCTTCGCACGCCGCAGGCGTGGGAGGCGACGGGGCAAAAATGCCCCGGCATCAACCAGGGTACTTTGTGGAGTTTCGAACAGATTGAATCCAGGCGAACCGCAAAACCGGATGCCGACGGACGTCCTGAATGAGATTCTTGCCCGCGTTCAGCAGGTCTATGATTGGCTGGCGGAGGCGATTGGGGCCCTGAATCCCGTTTGTCGGGCCTGCGGGACCTGCTGTGATTTTGAGAATTACGGGCATCGGTTGTACATCACAACGCCGGAGATGCTTTATTTTCTCCATCATCTGCCCCTGGATTTTCGGGTGATGACGGATGGGGTTTGTCCGTATCGGGAAAACGGGCTTTGCGGTGTTTATCTGTACCGGTTTGCCGCCTGCCGGATTTTTACGTGCACATCGGACCCGCGGCGGCAGCATCAGCTCAGCGAAGAAGCCATTCGGCGGTTTAAAGAACTCTGCGTTCAATATGATTTGCCGTATCGATACATCGATTTGAAGTACGCCCTCAGCCGGCCTGAGCTGTGGCTTGCCTAATTTTCCCCTGTCTGACTCCGTTTTTTTCTGATGTATTTTCGGGAAAAATCCTGCTTTTCAGGCAAAAATTTTCAGATAGAATAGGAAGAACTTTGTGTGCAGCAGGAGAGTAGTTAAGGAAGGTAATTCAGAAGGAAAATGTTTCGGCTTTTATTCTCACTTCGTTTTTGATGAGAAGTGTCATGATTGAGTTTCATACCGTTGAAGATATCCTGAAGTTTGTGCTGGCTCGCGTGATTTTTTCAGAGAAAATCTATCGGCGTTTGGCGGATAGTGTGGAAAATACCGCTGCTCAGGCCATTTTCCTGGCACTGGCACAGGCCGAAGAACGGCAGCGAAAAAAAATTGAAATGGAGCTGTACAAAATCGGTTTGACGGTTTCGGAGCCGGATGTTTCCGAACTGACGGAAAAAGAAGAATGGCCGGAGTGGAAGTTTCTGGCCAAACGGATGCTTATTCAGGATGCGTTTGAGCTGGCGATTCAACGACAGCGTGAATCGTTTCATTTGTTTGCAGAATGGATGGGAAAGGCCGACAAACCGGAAATTGCGGATATTTTCTTTCAGTTAAGTCAGGAGGAAATGCGGCATCTGCTGCAGTTGGAAAAAGAATACAAGTCCATTTTTCCGGAACGAACCGTGTAATCCTCTTCTTTTACGGGAGATACCTTATTCCGGCACATCGTTTTGTTTGGCGGGTTTTCGAACGGCTAATTTCTGCCGGAGCCGCTGATAGACGGAGGGGGGGATCAGCCCGGAAACATCCCCGCCCAGCAGGGCCAGCTGGCGGACCATCGTAGAGTTGACATAGCCGTATTCTTCACTGGTCATGATAAAGACGGTTTCGATGCCGGCGATTTTTCGGTTGGTCATAGCCAGCTGGAACTCATATTCAACATCGGTGAGGTTTCGCAGGCCCCGCAGCATAACCTGGGCTCCTCTGTGAGCGGCAAATTCCACCGTGAGGGTATCATAGCTTTCGACGGTTACGCCGGGCAAATCCGATACAAGAGCGCGAATCATCTCCACCCGTTCGGCTTTGGTGAACAGCTCTTCTTTTCCGGGATTTTGTCCGACCGCCACAATCAGTTGATCAAACAGTTTATACCCCCGGCGAATCACATCCAGATGCCCGTTGGTAATAGGGTCAAAAGAACCCGGAAAAATCGCAGTAATCGACCGCTGCTTCATCGGAACTTCCCTTTTTTGTCCGGAAAACGTTGGCTGTTTTTGACAATATTAGGAGATTGTATTGAAGGATTCAAGTTCTATGTTTTGAAGGTCCTGGCCGAGGTATTCTTTGCGGAGCTGACGGATGTATTGTTCCATCGCCGCAAATCGGCCTTGAGCGATTTGACGGACGGTTTGGTAGTGAAACCCTTCTTTGAGACGGGCTTCCCAGTAGCGGTATTCTATCCTGCGGTCCCATCCCTCCAGGAGGGCGCCGGCCCCTTTGCCCTGAAGAAAATACCGGCGGATTTCCTGAAAAAGTCCGATGGCTCCAATCTCATCGAGCAGGCGGGCATCGGAAAGAATTTTGGCTTCAGTCAGCTGGGTAGAGCGGTTTTCGACCTCTGCAATTATGCGACATATATGGTCCGTTTTGCCCTTAAACAAGGAAGCCGTTTCCTTCTCTTTGACCAGTTGAATGGAGTAATCTCGTAATTGCCTCCCTCGGAGTTCCACCACCGCCTCTGCCAGAGTTTGGCCTTTGACCTGACTGTAAAGCCGGTATCCCGCATCGGATAGATACGCAGCGGCCAAGAGGGAGAAGATGTCGAAGGATTCGCCCTTTTTTGTTAATTCGGGTAATTTGGTGATCAGTTCCGCATTCCGTGCAATCCGTGCGGCTTTCTCCCAAAGCCATCGCTCCGAGTGTCCCGAGGGCCCCTGAAAGGTTAACACCTCCTCTGCGAGTCGGCGAATCCCTTCTATCTCTTCCATGCATCCATCCTCCTGTTTGCGCAAGTCCTATACTATGAAAATGGGGAAGGATGCGTCAAGCAATTTCCAAACCTGCCGCCGTTTTTTTCTTGATTTATCCCCTATAAACCCTACAAACTTTCCCCGGCGGATTCGCTACAGAGCGTACGGATGATTTGAATGGTATTTTATGAATCTTGCACACATTTTATTTTTTATATTTTGTAAGACGAGGTGAAAAAGTTTCAGGATTTTTGTTTGAAGCGCCGAAATAACTGGTACAATAGGCAGGATGTTATGAGATGGAAATCTTGGAATGAGCGCACAGGGATGGGCATGAATCGTCGGAATCGCACGTTCTTCGTATGGGTCTCACTGGTTGCTTCAATGACTATTGCCGGTTTGCTTCTGATGGCCCTCGACCAGAAGACCCCTATGACCGGGGCCTACAGTCTGGCCAGTTATTTACGATTGGATCCCATTGAGAAGGCGGCGTTTCGTCCGATAACAGCACGGCCTGCGGAGTGGAATCGAATCGAGGTCTATTACAGCCGGACGAATTCCGGAAATGCGGGCGATGTGGCGATGATTTCCTCCCTTCGCGGGACCGCACGGGCCGATTTTCATTTTCTTGTCGGCAACGGCAAGGGGGCCGGAGACGGGCAGATTCAGTGTACAGACAGCTGGATTCAGCAGAAGACCACCAACGGAATCATTCGAATCTGTGTGGTGGCGGATTTGTATGACAGCCCTGTGACGGCTTATCAGCTGCGTCGAACGGCGGCACTGGTAGAGGCACTGAGCCGTCGATTCAATATCAAGACGCAATATATCCACTACCCTGCAAACTGGCAGTTTTAAGCGGATGTTTTTTTGATGTTTCCAAACCGCGGGATTTCGACCGCGGTTTTTTTGTTTTATCTGGATAGACCTCTCGAGAAGGAATCAATTGCATCCGAACGGGGTTTTGCTATAATCCCCAAAGCGCTGGATTTAAAAGTTCAATGAATGTTTTTCCAATTGGGAGCGGATATTTGAAGTTTCAGGTGTTTCAGGACGGTAAGCCGGCGGAGGATTTTTCTCTGGCGGCTGCTTATATGTTTGGAGCGGACCAGATTCCGCTTTATCAGGTTCAGATGGACTACAAGGACGGTCTGCTGGAATGTACCAAGCGGAGTCCGGATTCGGCCGGGGTGGCGCTGCTTTGGCCTGTCAAAGGGGCAGGGCGACTGCTTTTGTCGACCACTCGACTTCCGGACCGGCAGGAGCCCTACAATTTGAATATAGAGCTGGCGCGGGCCCGCCTGATGCAGATTACGCTGAAGCGCGAGGATTGGGCTTTGTTTGAGGAGGATACCCGCTTTGCCGATTTGGCCCATGAAGCGCAGGATTTGTTTATCCAGTCTCTCCTTCATATTGCGGATCCCGCGAAGGCCTCTGTCCTTGCAGACCAATCCCTGGAAAAGGGGCTTCAGTTTTCCGAGCAGCTGGCGGCCCGTCATGCCGACCAGCTTTTGGCTTTGCGCTGCCGACATCGCGGGCTCGGGCGTCATTCTCTCGGCGTTGGGATTGATTTGAATCGGATAGAGGATGCAACTTATCGGAAATGGCTGCTCGAGATTTTCGGATTTGTAACGATTCCGATGGAATGGGGGCAGATTGAGACCAAGCCCGGTTGCTATGATTTTGAGGCGATTGACCGCTGTATGGAATTGCTGGCAGGCCGCCGTCTGGCCCTCTGTGCAGGTCCCTTGCTTCGTTTTCATCCGAGCAGTGTACCTGCGTGGCTGTCTGCGGAAGAAAAAGAGTTTGAAAAAATCCGGGAGGCGGCGTATGAGTTTGTGGCCCGAACGGTGGCGCGTTATGCCAAATACGTTCATGCCTGGCGGGTGATTTCCGGAATGCATGCGTGGAATTGTTTCGGCTTTACCTTTGAGCAGGTGATTGAAATGACGCGGACGGCCTGCCTGGCGGCCAAGACAGCGGATACCAAGTCGCGGAAAATCATCGAAATCGTTTTTCCGTGGGGAGAATATTACGCCACCGACCGCTCAACCATTCCGCCCCTCGTTTATACGGATATGATTATCCAAAGCGGGATTAACTTTGACGCCGTCGGCTTGCAGCTGCAGTTCGGGGCCAATCTGCCGGGAATGCATGTCCGGGATATGATGCAGATTTCCTCGCGTCTGGATTTCTTTGCCCAAGTGGCCAAGCCGGTGCATATTACAAGTGTGGCTGTTCCGGATCGGATTTCGATGCCCCAGGGAGACCCGCAGCTGTGCGGCTATTGGCACAAACCGTGGACGGAGGAGATTCAGGCCCAGTGGATTGAAAGTTTCTACAAAGCCGCGCTGAGCCGCTCGTTTATCAATACGGTTACATACGGGGCTTTGGCCGACGGAAATCACAATGCGCTGGCTGGACAGGGACTTTTGGATGAACATCTGAATCCCAAGAAGGCACTCCTGAGCATTGTAAAATTTCAGAAATTGATTGAAAAGCGATAGAGTCTGTATGGCGGCCGATGATTTGAATGATTCTCCAGATTCAGGCACCGGCATCGGTCTTGAAAAGGGCATTCGAGGGGTGCAAGCGGTTGTGGGGCTGTGTATTGTTTCCGGGCTGTTTTGGGGATGGATGTGTTTTCGACAGCAGGAAGGGAAGGCGGGAGCGGGTCTTGCCGGTACGGTGAATCCGAATACGGCTTCAATGGGCAGTCTGATGCGGCTGGAGGGAATTGGGCCGGTCCGGGCCCTGCAGATGCTTCGGTATCGGCAGCAGACAGACGGAAGGAGTTTTGAGAGGCCGGAGGATTTGGAAAACGTATCAGGAATCGGCCCGAAAACCGTCTCAAAAATTGCTCCGTTTCTTGCTTTTGAGCAGGAACAGATGACAACCGAGGAAACAAACGAAGGTCAGAATGTCGGAATGGGAGATTAAAAAACCGCTTGGACGCTGTTGGGTGACAGGCCGGGAGTTTGCGCCGGAAGAGGAGTATTATGCCGCGCTGGTGGAAACGCCGGAGGGATTTGAACGGCGGGATTTCTGCCGGGAATACTGGGAGGCGAATCGGCCGGCGGTGTATTGTTTCTGGAAAACCCGCATGCCAAACCCCCAGAAAAAAAAGCAGCAGCTTTTTATCGAGCCGGAGATGCTGCTGGCGTTTTTTGACCGTCTGGCATCGGAAACGGAGCCGGAGAAGCTGAATTTTCGTTTTGTTTTGATGCTGATTCTGATGCGCAAGAAACGGCTGAAGTATGAGGCCAGTCGGGTCGAAGGGGGGCGGGAAATCTGGACGGTTCGGGTGGTCGGTCAGGAGCGGCTGGAGGAGGTTGTCAATCCGAACCTGACGGATGAGCAGATTCAGCAGCTCTCTGAGCAGATGGGGCAGATTCTTCAGACGGAACTGGATTAGGGCAACGCGTGTTTCGAAACGGATTGATTTTGCTGGTTGTCTGGGCGGTCTTTCAGGCCGGCTGTGCCTCCCCTTCGTCGATGCCGCCGGCGCAAGTTCGGCCTTGTCGGGGCAAGGGGACGATTGAGGAGGCCGTGAAGGCCCTGGCGATGAAACGGGCCAATCTTCATCCGCTGAAGGCCTCGGCCCGCTGTTTTCTCGAATGGACGGATTCAGAGGGGAAGGTTCGCAAAGAAACATTTGATGCACAGTTCCGGTATGTTCCGCCGGATTGTTTGTTTGTCCGGGGCGACAAGTTCGGTGAAATTCGCTTCGGCACCAACGCGGAGGCCTTCTGGATGATGGTCAAGCCGGAGATTGATACCTATTGGTGGGGAACCCGGCAGGCCGCCGAGCAGTGCAGGGAAATGCTTCAGTTTAACCCGTGGAATGTAATTGAAGCCCTCGGGGTTGTTCAGGTTGATGCAAATTGGGCCCTGGACTGGCACAACGGATTCGATGTTTTGACCTTGACGGACCCGAATGGGGTGCTGATTCGAAAAATCTGGATAAGGGCTTGCGATTATCAGGTGATTTCGATTGAATCCGCTGACTCGCAGGGGCGGCAAAATGTCCGGATTCAAATGGATGATTATGTCCCGACGGAGCAAGGATTTTCGGTGCCGAGTGTGATAGAGGCCCGGCATTTTTCCGGGGGGCGTGCAGATGCGTTCCTGCGGCTGGAGCTGCGGGGGGTCGGGCTTTTCGAGGTGGACCCTGCACGGGCCCAACGGCTTTTTTCCCGACCGACTGAGGAGAATTATCGGACGGTTTATCGTCTGAGCAGCGCATGCGAATTTGTGCTGGTCGGACGCTGACTTTTTTCCAAACTCCTTTGAAAACAGGGTGTTGCGCGAATTTGCTTTTATTTATGCGCAAGATTGCCTTGTTCAAATATCCCTCTTTTTCAGATAATCCAGAATGTGGTGGAGTGTGTGTGATGTGTGTGTATGGGTGAGGAGAAATCCTCGAAATAGGGGTTTTGATGTAAGTTTTTACAAATTCCAAAAACACTTTTGGAAAGGAGTGAGGAAAGATGAAGAAAGCATTTCTTTTACTGCTGGTGTTGCTCGCCGGCACCCTCGGTCAGGCCGCTGTAATTCTCCATGATACTTTTTCCGATGGAGACCGTACAGACACGAACTTGCCGTATGAGTCGGGCTTCTGGGCCTCTTCGCCTGCGGATGTGACGACGACCCCGGGAAATGTTCGTCTGGATATGGCGACAAGCAGCCGACGGATGCATACCTATTTTGCTCCGGCGGGTTCACCGATTTCGCTGGGAGTCGGCCAGAAACTCATTGCAACGGTTGATATTATCCCCGAAGTTGCTTTTGTGGCTTCCACGAGCCGGAATTTCCGTTTTGGTCTTTTTTATAATGACACCCAATATGCTCAGGACAGTGTCGGCGACAGCGGTATCAGCAACGGTTGGCAGGATGCGACGGGCTATGCCGTACAGTTTGGTCTGAGTGATACGAGTTCTGTGGCTTATGCTCGTGCAGGCAAACGGACGAATTTGACGGGGGGATACACGCTTCTGGGTACCGATGCGGCCTATACGTGGGGCAGCAACGGCGGCCAGGCTGCCAATCTGAGTCTTAACACCGTTTATACGCTGGTCATGAGTTTGGATTATCAATCTGCCAGTGAGATGCTGGTTTCCTTTGCGTTTTTGCAGGGCAATACGGAGATAGCCACAGCCTCGCTGCTTGATAACGGGTTGGGCGGCCAGCCGCTTTATACTAACTTTGACTTTCTGCTCTTCCGACTTTCCAGCAATGCGGGGACGGCGGAGGTTGTGAATTTTCAGAGTATCAAGATTGAGTATATCCCGGAACCGGCGACGCTGGCCCTGCTCGGCTTGGGCGGCCTGCTGACGTTCCGCAGGAGTCGCTGAAATCCTCCGGAAGCGAACCGTCTGACATACAACACCGGCCCCATCGCCCAACGGCGGGGGCCGGTTTTTTGAACAGGATTTGGATTTTCCAAAAGGGTGATGGAGCCGCAAAAACCGTATTTTCAGTATTAGCGTGCGGGAGAGGAAAAAGCAGGGCCGTGTTTTTGCGCAAAATCGCTTTTGTTTTGGCGCAAGATTGACTTGTCTGAATTGTCCATTTTACCGAAGATAATTAGATGAGTTTTTCTATCCAAGGCGGCTCCGCAGTTTTAGGTCTGCGGAGGTAACAAATCAGGGATTCATAAGATGAGGAGATGCACAATGACAAGGACACTTCGGTACACCTTTTTGGCTGCGGTTTTTGTACTGGGGGCCGTCTGTTCGGCGGAGGTTCTGCTTTATGACACGTTTGCCGACGGAAGCCGTACAGAAACCAGTCTGCCGACACAGTCGGCTGTGTGGTTTTCGCATCCGGCCAATCTAACGGTCAGCAGCGGCTCTTTGGCCGTCAATCAGCTGGCGATCGGAAACACCAGTTCCAAAATGTGGACATATTTTGCTCCGAACGGTTCCCCTGTGTCGCTGGGGGTTGGGGACAAGCTGATTGCAGAGATTCGGTTTACGCCGCGGGGTGCGATGTACAGCACCACATCCAAAAACTTCCGGCTGGGACTTTTTTATGACCCGACGGACGCCCAGCTTCTGCAGGATACCAACTCGGATAACGGCGGCGGACGCTGGTATGATTCCCGCGGTTATGCCGTGATGTTTACGCTCAGCCCGGATTCAACAGCCGGGACGATTCAGGTCGGCAAACGGACGAATGTGACAGGCACAGACGGGCTTTTGAGTTCTACCGGAACCTATACTTGGAATACCGGTTCCGGGCAGGCGGCCAATTTGAGTCTGAATACGCAATATACAATGAAGCTGGTACTTGAGCGAACTGCCGAAGCGGAAATGAAGGTGACATTTACATTCCTGCAGGGCAGCACAGTCATCGCTTCGAATACCTTAACGGATAATGGTTTGGGCAGTCTTCCGATTTATACGTCGTTTGACCAGCTGTTCTTCCGTCTATCCACCTATACGGGAACGGCGGATATTGTGGATTACAACAGCATCAAGATTGAAAAGATTCCGGCGGCTTACGGCGGCCCTTTGGTGGGCGTTGAACATGTCTTTACGGCGGTTCAAAGCTGCCGAACGGAACTCTTCGACGGAGTAAATCCCCGGATGAATGACAACAGGACAGACGGCTCCAAACTTTCCGTCCGAAGTGATGAGAAGGCTGCAAAATCCTGGATTAAATTTGACCTGAGCAGTCTGGAGCCGGAGGAATCGAGTTCTCTTCGAGCGGCGATTCTGAAGATCACTTCAATTACCGACAAGACCGGAACGACCCAGCTGTCCTATGTCAAGGACAGCTGTCTGGATAATATCGGCTGGACGGAAACGACATTAACATGGAATAATGCCCCCGGGAATATCCCCAGCAATGACGGGCAGACTCCGGCCGATCCAAGTTTTACCGTTACTGATCTTCGAGCCAATCTGGATCCAGCCAAGGCCGCTTTTCTTGCAGTTGTAGATTATTCTTCCGGCTGTGTTGTGGGAGATTCGTTTACATTTGATGCGATGCCTGCAATTCAGGAAGACAGCGACGGAATCGTGCAGTTTGTTCTTCATGGGGCCACCGGCCTGATCAATTTTGCCACCCATGATCATGCGACGGTTGCCTACCGTCCGACACTGACCATTCTTTTGCCACCGCTTGGGGCGGACTGGCCGATACCGTACCAGGACCAGACGGTTCAGACCAGCTTGGCGTTTCTGCAGTGGACCAATCCGGAGCCGAATCTGCCGAGCGGGACCATCACCTGCGATGTGTATCTGGGCACAGAGCCCAATCGGCTTCTGATGGATAAGGTGACGCTGGGACCGGATGTGAATATTGCCGCTGTCAATGCGGCGAACTTCCCGCATTTTGCCCCCTTGCAGAACCGCCAGCGGTATTATTGGATTGTGGATGTGCACGATTCAAGCCGCGAAGGGGTGCTCGAAGGTCTGATTTGGTCCTTCTATGTAAATGATAACATGGCACCGACTGTCAATGCCGGGCCGGACCAGATTACATGGGGACTGCCGAAAGTGATTGCTCTGGACGGAACCGCTTCGGATGACGGGCTGCCTGTTCCTCCGGGGGCCTATACAGTCCAGTGGACGCAGGTGAGCGGCCCGACGGTCAGCATCAATCCGGATAATGCAGAGGATGCTTCGGTGGAAATCACAGCGCCTGGTGTGTATGAATTCCGATTGACCGCCAATGACGGTGAGAAGCAGACCTATGATACGGTGAAAGTGGTGGTTGGGGAAACCAGCTGCCAGGCCTCGCATCTGTCCACGGGACAGCCGTATATGGTCGGTGATTTCAATCAGGACTGCATTGTGGACCTGGAGGACTTTGCCCAGCTGCTCAGCAAGAACTGGCAGAACTGCACAGACCTGCTGGTCGGGTGCAACTAAGGGTCTGAAATTATGAATCGAAGAAAAAGATCAATTCGTCGGTTTTCGCAGGAAATGGTTCGGGTACGTGCCCCGCACCGGCTCTGTTTGAAATCCAGATTCATTCGATGAGGAGATAAAACATGAAAAAAGCGTCTTTTTTCCGGATAATGCTGTTTCTCACCTTGGCCCTGGCGGGCTCCGTGTGGGCGGTAGGGATTGTTGAGGTTAGGGGGGTTCAGGGCAAGGCGACAGATTGGCGAACCCCGGATACTGTGATGGGCAATACTACCCAGCTGATGACCCGCAGTGCATCGGGGAATGACTGCAAAAAGTCCTGGCTGCAGTTTGATCTTACAGAACTGTATGCTCAGAATCCGAGCATTCAGGGCAACATTCTGGATGCCAAGCTGACATTTTACGGGGCTAAGAGCGAAACAGGTTCCAAGAGTTATGTGGTCAGCGGCCTGAATGATAGCGCAAATCTTGAGAATTGGGTTGCTTCGCAGCTGACATGGAATAACGCTCCAGGCAATGATATCAATCACGGCACGGCTCTAATTCCTTCCTTAACGACTAATCTTTATTCAGCAACAATACCGGTTCCTGTTTTAAATGTAATGTCTGAAACTCCGGAAGGAAGTCGGGCAGCGCTGACGAACTTCCTGAATACGGATACAGACGGAAAGATTACCTTTATTTTTACCGCCGGAAGCACGACTTATTTGTGGAATGTGGGCCAGCCCCTGGAGCCGATTCTTACCCTTACGTATCCGTTGGGGCAGAATCTGCTCAAAGCGCATGCTCCGGTGCCGGCGGATGATGCGGATGTCGAGTCGAGCTTGTCGGTTTTATCCTGGACGAATCCGGAGCCGAATGTGCCGGGCCAGCCGATTTACTGTGATGTCTATCTGGGCACGGAACCCAACCGGCTTCTGATGGACAAGGTGACGCTGGGCAACAATATTTCCAGTGTGGCCCTGACGGCGGCCAATTTCCCGCGTTTTGTGCCGCTGACCAATTTCACCCGGTATTACTGGGTGGTGGACTGCTATGACCAGACCAAGGGAAAGATTGATGGAGAGATGTGGACGTTCTATACGAACGACAATCAGCCGCCGTACAATGTCTCGGCAGGCGCCGATCAGGCGACCTGGCTGGTGAACGGAACGGCTTTGGTAACACTGACCGGTACGGCTCAGGATGACGGGCTTCCGATTCCGCCCGGGCAATTGAGCTATTTGTGGGAGCGGACGGCCGGACCGACCACTGCCGTCATTAACAGTCCCAATACGGCCGGCACAACGGTTAGCTTCACGGAGACCGGTGACTATACCTTCCGGCTGACGGTCAGCGACAGCTTAGAAACCGTGACGGATACAGTCCGGGTGGTGGTTGGGGCTACGTCTTGTGCGGCCAGCCACGTCTTCTACAATCAGCCGTACAATGCCGCGGATGTCAATCAGGACTGCATTGTGGACCTGACGGACCTGCAAACCTTGATTGTCAACAACTGGCTGGTGTGCGACAACACGCTGGAAGCGTGCAATTAACAGCGGTTTTGTTACGAATCGCTTTTTCGAAAAGGCCCGTCAATTCGGCGGGCCTTTTTTATTTGACGAAATGACAGTTTTCCTGTAGAGGAAGCAAAAAAGAAACAGAGACTCTATTCGGGAGAACGGCTATCAGAAAATTATTGGCACAGCGTTTGCGAGAAGGTTTGTTTTTTCTCGATGGGGCGATGGGCACCCAGCTGTTTGCCCGGGGCGTGCGGCAGGGTCAGTGTGTTGAGCGGCTGAATGTCGAACAGCCCCAGATTGTGGCGGAGGTGCATCGGGCGTATCTGGAGGCGGGCTGTGATGCCGTGCTGACCAATACATTCGGGGGCAATTCGCTTTCGCTGCGGCGGCACAGGGTCGATGCCCGGACGGAAAAGCTGAATGAGGCGGGCGCCCGCCTGGCACGCCGGGAGGCCGGGCCGGACCGGTATGTGCTCGGCGACATCGGCCCGTGCGGAGATTTTCTGGAGCCCATCGGAACACTCAAGACGGAGGACCTGAAGGCCGCTTTCGTCCGGCAGGTGCGGGGGCTTCTGGACGGCGGCGTGGACGGCTTTCTGATTGAAACCATGACGGCCCTGGAGGAGATTGAGGTTGTGATAGAGGCCGTGCGGTCGATTTGTGCGGATTTGCCGATTTTGGTTTCACTGGCGTTTGACCCGGCCAAAGAGAGTTTTCGGACGATGATGGGGGTTTCGCCGCAGCAGGCCGTCGGTCGGCTGGCGGGGCTGGGGATTTCCGCAGTCGGCTTTAACTGCGGCACACTCGATATGGATTCCTATGTTCGCCTGGCGCAGGAGTTTGCCGGGGCTTTGTCGGGCAAGGGGCTTCTTCTGCTGGCCGAACCGAATGCCGGAAAGCCCCGCCTGGAGGGCGAGCGGGCGGTCTATGACCTTGCACCGGAGGAGTTTGCCCGCGGGTTGGAGCGGATTCATCAGGCCGGGGCGGTGATTGTCGGCGGCTGCTGCGGGACGTCGCCGGAGCATCTGGCCGCGGCCGTCAAACACCTCCGCCGCTGAGCACTTCACGAAGGGCCTGAAGCGTTTTTTGCGTGGCCCCTTTGCTGCGAAGGATGATGTTTCGTCCGTTTTCAGCAATTCGGCGGGCGAAATCTCTGTCGAGAAGGCACTTGCGAGTCATCTCAAAGAGTTGTTCGTTGTCGGCGACTTCGATGGCGCCTTGCCCGGCCAGCAGCTCCTGTACAGTCTGCTTGAAATTGAACGTGTGCGGACCAAAAAGAGTGCATTTTCCCAGTGCCGCCGGCTCCATCATATCCGAGCCGCCCATCGGCACCAGCGTACGTCCGACGAAAACAACAGTCGCGAGGGCATAGAAGTTGTTTAAATCGCCCATGGTATCGCCGAGGATGATGTCCGGTTTTCCCTCCGCAGCGATATTTTGTTCTTTGAGGCGGCTGTACCGCACCCAGGGAAAGCCGGAACGTCGAATCAGGTCGGCAGCTTCTTCAAAGCGTTCGGGTTTGCGCGGGATGACGGCCATTCGAAGCGATTCGAGCGGCGATTCTTTTTTAAGCCGGCTGAAGATTTCGAGGGCGATTTGTTCTTCGCCCGGACCGGTCCCGCCGACAACCCACAGCGGTTCCGGGCCCAGATGGAGCTGTTCGGCAAGTTTCTGCACGGCCGGTGCGTCGGGTTCCGTTCGCGCGGTATCGTATTTAAGCGAGCTGGTGATACGGACCCGTTCGGGCGGGCAGCCCAAGGCAATAAAGCGGTGGGCGTATTCCTCCGTTTGAGCCAGTACCATAGCAAGACGGCTGAAGGTGCGCCGGACAAAGGGACGGATTTTCAGATAGCGGGGGAAACTTTTGTCGCTGAGCCGTCCGTTGACCACAATCACCGGAATCTTTTGCTCTGTCGCCAGAGCCGTTAGATTCGGCCAGACCTCCAGCTCCATCAGCAGAATCGCCCGGGGTTTGATTCGTTTGAAGGCCCGACTTATAATCCAGGACAAGTCGAACGGAAAATAGGAGACTGTCAGGGTTTTTTCATACAGCGAGCGGGCACGCTGAAGACCGGTGTCAGTGGTGGAGGTCAGGACGATTTCATACTCGGGCATTTGCCGGAGGAGTTCGTCGATGAGGGTGCGGGCGGCGTTGACCTCGCCTACGCTGACGGCGTGTATCCAAAGGCAGGGATGCTCCGGAAACCGCCGCTGGACCTTTCCCAAACGCTGGTCCCAGCCGGACTTGTAGCGGTTTTCCTTCAGCATCCGATAGACAATCTTCGGACTGTATCCGAGCAAAGCAAGGATGTAAGCCAAATCAATCAGGTATCTCATAGGGTACGCCGTTTCAGGAAAAGGGCATCTTACCCGAATCCGGACGGCTGTCAATCTGTGGAAAAAGTCCGGAAAGTATCGGAATGGGTTTTTGGTTCTTGACTTGCGGGGGTTTTTGGCGTATTTGTAAGAAGGAAAGTCCCCGTAGCTCAATGGATAGAGCGTTGGCCTCCGGAGCCAAAGGTTAGAGGTTCGACTCCTCTCGGGGACGTTTGGAAGTGCTTTCGCAAAAGGGGGTTGCAGGATTTTGTCTGGATTGTCGTCGGAACGGCTCCGGAAATAATCAAAAAAACACCTGCCGTCAATCTTTTCACAATAATTTTGTTTTATCTTGGCCGGGCGGCTTCGGAGGAAGAAATTGTGATGATGGAGGTCTTATGAAGAGGCAGACCCTTCTGATGGCGTTTGAGGAGCTTTGGCCCATCCTGCTGAAGATATCCCCGGCTTCTCCAATTTGGCGCCAGATACGGATTCCGGCGGGGTATTTTTCTGTATTGGAAGGGGTGTATGATGAGGATGTTTTGACGGAGTGGGCTCAGAAGCACCAGCGTACCTGGTGGGAAGTGACGTGGGCCTTTCCGGATTATCCATCCGAGCCGATTCTTCAGCAATGCCGCTATGTTGCAGATTCTTTTTCGGATGCCGTTCGTCTGAAACCCCAACTGGTGATTTCGTATCATTCGTTGGAGACACTAACAGCCCCGGATATGGAATTATTTGAAGATTTGGAGTTCGGATACAGCGAGCGCATGAAGCGCACACCGGAATTATCTGCCGCTAAAACGGAAGCCAGGGCATAAGCCCATTGAGATAGAGTTCAACCGCAAAATAATTGTAAAAGGCCGCAAACAAATAAAACAACGCCGCTGTGGTCAAAATAGGAGCGGCGAGTTTGTGCCAATACAGGACAACAATCAAGGCAGCGATTAGTTTATAGGCAGCGGCCAAAACAGGACCTGCGATAGGTCCGTAGGCGAATGCGGCCATCCGAACCAGCGGGTGAAACTCCTGTTCCGGCCCGGAGGAAGTCATAAAATAGATTGTGCTCACGGTATCAACGGCCAGAGCGAGAATAAAAAGGGTAAGGTGTTTCTGATAGGCGGCCCAAATGCGACGCCAGTCATCCAGAATCAAAGATTCCGTATAGTTTTTCATACTTCCATCTGCCCCATTTTTTCCGGATTTTCGTCTTGCCGGAAATAACAGTTTAGGTCTTTGCTGTTATCGGCAAAAAGGACGAGTGACTGAATTGAATAAAGGGAAAATACATTAAGGGGACACAATTACTCTTCAATAGAAATGGGGCATTCCGGCAGGGCTTGAAGGAACTGTTTTCCGTACATTTTTTGAAGGATTCGGCTGTCTAATACGGCGACGATGCCCTGATCGGTTTTCCGGCGAATCAGACGTCCGAAGCCCTGTTTGAACTTTAGGATGGCCATCGGGACCTGATAGTCGTAAAACGGATTGCCTCCCTGGGCCCGGATTTGCTCAATTCGGCCCTGGATGAGGGGGTGTCCGGGTACGGCAAACGGCAGCCGGACGATAATCACATTAGACAGCTGTTCGCCCGGCACATCGACACCCTGCCAGAAACTGTCGGTGCCGAAGAGGACGCAGCGGGGGAGGGTTTTGAACTGGGCCAGCAGGGCGGCTCGGTCCTGTCCTTCGCCCTGAATCAGGGCGGTCATGTTCTGTTCGGCCAGCCAGCCGGCCAGGCAGTCGGCCATCTGCCGAAGCATCGTGTGGCTTGTAAAGAGGATAAAGGCACGGCCTTCGGTTTTGAGGAGATATTTTTGGATGGCCCGGACGGCTTTTTCCTGAAAGGCCTCGCTGTTGGGGTCGGGCATGTTGGCTTCCAGATACAGACGCACCTGACGGCTGTAATCAAAGGGAGAGCCGACCTGAAGAGACTGATAGTTTTCCAGTCCGATACGGCGGGTGAAGAAGTTAAAACCGTCTTCGGATTGCCCGCTGCTGAGGGTGGCGCTGGTGAGCACAACGGAGTCAAACACGTCGAAGAGGCACGCCTTGACATACGGCCCCACATCCAAAGGCGCGCTGCGAAGAACCACCGTCCTGCGCGGGCCGGCTTCTTCTTCCACCCAGTACACAAATCCTTCCTGGGACTGGGACAGAAAGATTTTTAACTTCTGTTCGGTTTCCTGGCAGCGGTCGATAATCCGCTGGAACTCCAGCCGCTGGTCTTCGTTTTCCTCCTCTTTGACCAGACGGTTCAGCTCGAGCCGAAGCTGACGGAGCGGTTCGGTGAGGTTATCGCTGACAAAGTCCGGGGTGCATCGGCCGCCGGTTTCTTCGGCGGTCTGCTCGTACCAGGCCTGAATCTGTGCAAAGAACAGGTCTGCTTCTCGACGGCACTGGTTGACAAGCTTGCGGGCCTTTTGGTGGGCGGCACCGCTGTCCAAAAGCCCCTTGTGGTGTCGAGGGTGGCAGAGCGTATCCAGCAGGTGCCGGAGGGAGAAGGGGCTCAATTCGATTCCGAAATGCTCTTCCGCAACGTGTTCGAGATTGTGGGCTTCGTCGAGAATGACAAATCGATAGGGAGGCAGGATGCTCGCTCCGCTCTGTCTGAGAACCAAATCACTGAACAGGAGGGCATGGTTGGCGACAATGATGTCGGCGGTTTCCAGTTTTTGTCTGGCCTGCCAGTAGAAACATTCCCGAAAAGAAGGACACTTACGGCCCCGGCAGATGCCGTGTTCGCTCTGAACGGTCTGCCAGAGCTGCGGGGAGGGCTGGGTTTTCAAATCACTGAGAGAACCATCCTGGGTGTTCCGGGCCCATTCGCTCAGGATGGACAATTCGCTGCCTCGGTCTTCAAAGAGGGCTTGTCGGCGGTTTAGGGCATAGCGGAGCCGCCGCAGGCACAGGTAATGGTTTCGGCCTTTGGCCAGACAGGCCGTAAAGGGCTGCGGGACGGCCTGCTGAAGGAAGGGAATGTCTTTCTCCAACAGCTGCTGCTGGAGGTGGATGGTGTATGTGCTGATGAGTACCCGCCCGTTTTTGCGAAAGGCCTGGTCGAGAGCGGCGGCCAGATAGGCAAAACTTTTGCCGACGCCCGTACCCGCCTCCGCCACAAGGATGTATTTCTGGCGGAGTGCCTCGATGACTTTGGAGGCCATGGCAATCTGCTGGGGCCGATATTCATAATCGGCACTGCAGCGGGCGACCCAGCCGTTCGGTCCCAGCAGCTGATGCGCCTCCAAACCGTCCTGGGGAGCATGGGCAATCATATCGTTTCCGGTTTAGGGGGCCGCAGGAGAGGGGGCGGATTGGAGCGCCGCCTGAACGGCCTGGACAAGAATCTTGGCCGCCTGACTGTCCGGCATCATATCTTCAGCGTATTCTGCGGAAATCCGTGCGCGAGTCAGTTTGCCGTCCTGGAAGAGTACATAACCCATCAGCAGGGCCAATTCCGGGGAGTTGCTCCGCTGCTGCCAGGTGGACAGTTCCGTGAGCCGGTTTTCGAAGGCATCGCGGCTGTTCAGCAGGGAGGCCCAGTCAAAACGGCTTTCGAGAACCTTCGGCTCCATCTCGATGGCCTGGCTCAGATAAAAGGCGCTGCTCATATATTCCCCCGCCGCAAACAGGGCGTGCGAGCGGGCCAGCACCAGCAGCGGATTCTTGCGGTCCCAGACAGAAGCCAGTTCAAAGGCGTCTGCGGCCTTGTAATATTGACCGTTTTTGAGAAACTCTTCCCCTAAAAACAGATAGTCTTCGGCTCGTGCCGCCGCTAAGTGTTCGAAGTCCGGATAGTCCTGCCGGACCGCTCGCCCGTCCGCCGGATTCACAAAATCCTCCGGACGCATCCGCAGACCGGAGCGGGAAGAAGAGGGCTGCGGTTTGGTTTTTTCTTCGGGAGCGGCCGGCTCTTCAGCAGTTAACAGGGTTTCTTTTTCGGGCTGCTCATTGTCTCTGCTCAGTCCCAGCTGCCGCCGTATCTGAGCATAAATGCTTTGGGATGAAGAGGTGGATTCTTCCGATTCGGGCTTTGGTGCCGTTTTGTCTGTCAGAAGCGGGGCCGGTTTTGCTTCTGAAGAGGGTTTCGAAAGGTCCATTCCGGGCGGAACAGTCTGCAGCGGGTCAAGGGGGACGATTTTCCTGCTTTTTTCGGCTGTTTTTTGAGTCAGATGCTGCTGCAGGATGGATTCGAGGGTCTGGGTGGAAGGGGCTAAAGGCCGCTGCTGCGGCGGACGGATGACATCGGCAATATCAAAGGATTCGAGCCATTGTTTGGAGGCCGTCGCGCGTACTTGCGGCGGAATGGTCGGTGCCCCCAACCCGGAACCGCCGGGACGCTGAAGGGAGGTTACCGTTTGCCGGGGGTCGAAGAACGCTTCGGCCTGTGCGGAGCGCCTCAAAAAAGAACTGACAGCCCTCGACTGCGGGTCTAAAAGCCGTCGGTCGATGTAGTCGCTGGAGCTGTAGGGGACGAAGCCGCGGAAATGCCGTCCGCCGCCGATGTTGCCGGTCATAGTCAGATTGCCGACATACCCATACAGGTTGGGCTGGCTGGGAATAGCCGCCGTTCGGTTGGCGCTGGGGACCTGAGTGGGAGAGCCGATCGGGGAACGGGCCCCCGGGGCTTCTGCCGCCCACGCTGCCGATATTGCCGCAGAAAAGACCGCTGAAACAAGAAAGATTTTTCCGTTCATAGAAAGGCCTCTTTATCTTTTCCTTTTGCCGTCTGGTTTGGGTTCATTGGATAGGGTATATCCCGGCTTGCGGGCCCAATGAAGTTTGGAAGCCAGCGTGTCCCATTGGGTACGAAGCGGGTTATTCACCACGAGGAATCGCCCCTCGTGCTTTTGGATTCGAATCACATCCTCCTTCTCCAGTTGACTTTGTACCTGGCCGTCCAGAAGCAGAGAGGTTTGCTGGTTGACCCGAAGCGGGGAGATCTCGACGCGGCGATCCGCTGCAATGACAACCGGACGAAAGCTGAGCGAATGAGGACAAATCGGAGTCAGAACAAACGCCGACAGGTTGGCCGCCAGAATCGGACCTCCGGCGGACAGATTGTATGCGGTTGAGCCGGTCGGAGTGGACACGATAATGCCGTCCCCGATGCAGCCGGCCAAAGTCTGGCCTTCGATGAAAATCTGCAGTTCAATTATGCTGAACGGCGAACCGGCGGTAATCACCACGTCATTGACCGCCGTGGAGGAAAAAATCTCCTGACGTCGGCGGTGCAGGGAACACTGCAGAACCATTCGTTCTTCGATGACGACCTGACCGGAGGCGATGCGGTCAAACTGCTCGAGCAGCTCTTCGATGCTGAATTCCGCCAGAAAACCGAGTTTGCCGACATTGACGCCGATGACCGGAATCTTGGATTGGCACAGCTGCCGGGCGGCGGAAAGCAGGGTTCCGTCGCCGCCGAAGACCACGGCGTAGTCGGCCTGTTTGAGAACATCCAGCGAGCATGGATTCTCCATACAGTTGGCCAAAATCCGGGCACGACCCTGCGCAAAGGCAAGAAATCGCTCGAGGGCCTCTTTGGCATAGGCCTTGCGGGCATCGCCGAACAGAATCAGGGAAAGAGGTTTCATTGTCTTCTGCTCCGTATCGATTCTTCCTTGCATCGGACAGACAGGTCCGCGGAAGCCAGTTTTCTTATGGTTTCAGCAATGTTTTCCGCCGTCAGCCCCATCCATTTCATCTGGGTTTGCCTTTTGGCGACAGGGATATATTGGTCATCCGGTCCGGCCAGCAGGACGGCTTTTCCGATAGCGGTATGGATGTCCGGACGTTTTTCGACAAAGGCCCTTTGAGCGGCTTCAGCCAGCAGGGCTTCCCCGAATCCGCCTGCACGACTGTGGTCTTCGAGCACGATCACCGTTTTGCCCTGGGCAAAGAGCTCAACCAGAGCCGGGTCAATCGGTTTGGCGAAACGGGCATTGATGACGGATACTTCGATTCCCTCCTGAGCCAGTTCTTCTGCGGCCTGGAGCGCCTCGGCTGTCAAAGGCCCCAGGGCCGCGATGACCCACTCCGATTCGGCTCGGCGGACCCAAACACTGCGGCCTGTCCGGAACGGCTCCTTTCCGATTTCGGAGGCGGGGGGACAGACGGGTACCAGGTCCCGGGGATAGCGAATGGCCACGGGCTGCTTTTGCTGGAAGGCGTAGTGCAGAGCCCCTTCCATTTCCTTTTCATTGGCGGGGGAGATCAGAATCAGATTCGGCAGCATCCGCAGATACCCGATGTCCCACAGGCCGTGATGGGTCGGTCCGTCATCTCCGACGGCTCCGGCTCGGTCGATGCAGAAAACCACCGGCAGATTCTGGAGCGAGACTTCCTGAAAAATCTGGTCAAAGCTTCGCTGCAAAAAAGTGGAATAAATGCACACAACCGGCTGAAGGCCCTGTTTGGCCAGACCTGCGGCGATGTCCACGGCGGCGCTTTCGGCAATTCCCACGTCATAGTACCGCTCCGGGAACTGCTGACGGAATTTTGAAAGCCCTGTGCCGTCGGACATGGCAGCCGTGATGGCAATAATTCGCGGATTGTTCTGAGCCGCCTTCAGCAGGGCGTCACTGAAAGCATCGGTAAACGTGCGTCCCTGCGGGCTGGGGGAGACGGATTCCCCGTTCATCACAAAGGGACCGGTGCTGTGAAAGCGGCGGGGGTTTTTGTCCGCCGGTGTAAACCCCTTGCCTTTCCTGGTGAACACGTGAAGGATGGCCGGACGGTCCAATTCGGACAGCCCTTTGAAAATCTGAATCAGCGAGCCGATATCGTGTCCGTCCACCGGGCCGAAATAATGAATGTTCAGACTTTCAAAAAGGCGGCTGGGAGAAATCGCCATACGGATGGTTTTTTTCAGATTCTGAAGGGCCTCCTCCATTGGTTTGCCGATAACCGGCAGGTGGTTTAAGATCATCGCGGTTGTCTGGCGGATGTCTTCGTAGGTATGGCTCAGCCGCACCCGCGAGAGCAGAGAGGCCAGCGAACCCTGGGTGGTGTCGATAGCCATTGAATTGTCGTTCAGGACAATCAGCAGCTGCCGCTTGACCAGTCCGAGGTTGTTGAGGGCCTCAAACGAAAGACCGTTGACGATGCTTGCATCCCCGACGAAGGCCACGATTTTCTCTTCGGTTTTGTTGTGCTGGGCCCCCAGGGCCATTCCAATGGCCGTGGCGATGGACGTGCCGGCATGGCCGACGCTGAACACATCCGCCGGGCTTTCTTCGGGAGAAGGAAACCCGCTCAGTCCGTTTTCCTGACGCAGCTGAAGCAGGCGGTCTTTCCGTCCGGTGAGGATTTTGTGGGCATAACACTGATGGCCGACATCCCAGAGCAGCCGGTCTTTGTAGAAGTCAAAGACATAGTGCAGAGCGATGGTCAGTTCCACGACGCCCAGATTGCTGGCCAGGTGGCCCCCGCGGCGGCTGACGGCTTCGGTGATGAGCTGACGGATTTCACCGGCCAGCTGTTCCAGTTCGGCGGTGGAAAGGGTCCGCAGGTCCGCCGGCTGACGGATACGCTCTAAGATGGATGCAGTCTGTTTCGATGGACCTTCGATGGAGCTCATAGCTTACCTTTTTCGATTCAAAAGTTCGACGGCGAGCCGCCGCAGGATGTCCGCTTCGGAGCCGAAACAGGATAAATCCTCCAGGGCCCGCTGCGTGATTTGTTCGGCAATCTGACGGGCCTTTTCGATTCCGACCAGAGACGGATAGGTGAGTTTTTTCTGGCGGCTGTCCTTGCCGGCGGTTTTGCCCAGCTGTTCACTGGTTGCAGAGACGTCCAGCAGGTCATCGGCAATCTGAAACCCCAGCCCGATATCCAGTCCGAATCGGGCCAGGGCTTTTTGGTGTTTCTCAGAGGCGCGGCCTGCGACGGCGCCTAATTCCGCAGAGGCGGCAAACATCCGTCCTGTTTTGCAGATGTGGATGGATTGGAGCTCAGACAAAGTTCCCTCAACGCCCTGGCTTTGGAGGTCTTTGATTTGTCCGGCAATCATTCCGGCCGGGCCGGCGGCCTCGGCCAATATCCGCACCATCTGAACGGCCGTTTGAGGAGGAGTGATTTCTGCGGCGAGCACTTCAAAAGCAAACGTCAGCAGGGCATCGCCGGCCAGAATCGCTGTGGCTTCGTCAAACTGCTTATGGCAGCTGGGCCGGCTCCGACGGAAATCATCATCATCCATCGCCGGCAGGTCGTCGTGAATCAGTGAATAGGTATGCACCATTTCCACCGCGGCGGCGGTGTTCAGGGCGTTTTCATTCACTTGTCCGGAGACAACCCGGCAGCACCACTGAACGAGGGCGGCACGGATGCGTTTGCCCGGACTGAGAACGGTATAAATCATCGCCTCTTTCAGACGAGACGGAATGTCTTTCTGACCGTCCAGGAGCCGGCGAAGGGTTCGGTCAGTCGCCTCGGCACAGGCAGTCAATTCCTCCGAAAAGGGTATTTCGGAGACGGATTTTTCAAGATTCTGCACGTCCATTATATGTCCAAACTGGATTCTTTCTGAAAAACAGATATTATATCAAATCTCAATCAAAAATAAGATAGAAAAAACGAAACGGCCGTTTGGGAGCGGCGGTGGATTCCGGACAAAAAAAGATACTGATTTTGGGGGTGACGGCCTCCGGCAAAGGAGCCCTGGCTTTTGAGCTGGCCCGCACACTCGGCGGGGGCATCATCAGTATCGATTCAATGAAGGTCTATCGCCGGATGGATATCGGGACGGCCAAACCGCCTCTGGAAAAGAGAAAACAGCTGCCGTACTACCTGGTAGATGTGGTCGAGCCGTGGGAATCGTTCAGTGTGGACCAATTTCTGGATATGGCACATCAGGCAATTGAGGCGATTGCAGAGGCCCAAAAGCCCGTGATTGCGGTGGGGGGCACGGCAATGTATATCAAGGCCCTGCTGTATGGGCTGTTTGAAGGGCCGGGAACGGATGCGGCCCTGCGGGAGCAAATCCGGCAGGAGATTGAGCAAAAGGGGCTGGAGGCACTTCACCAGGAATTGGTTCGGGTGGACCCCGAGGCCGCCGGGCGGATTCATCCGAACGACCAAAAACGCATCATACGGGCCCTGGAGGTTTATCGGCTGACCGGCAGGCCCATCAGCTCGTTTCAGCGGCAGTGGACCCGCCGGGAGCCGGAGGGCTGGACGGTTATCGGGCTGCGCCGGCCGAAGGAGCTCGAAAACCGACGCATCAATCAGCGGGTCAAAAAGATGATGGACGAGGGCTTCCTCGAGGAGGTGCGGGGGCTGCTGAATGAACCCCGTCCGATGAGTCCGCAGGCCCGGGCGGCCATTGGCTATGCGGAGATGATTGAGCACCTCGAAGGCAAGCGGCCGCTGGAGGATACGATTGAGCAAATCAAAATCAATACGCGCCGGCTGGCCAAGGCCCAGCGGACCTGGTTTAAGACCTTCTGCGGGGTGCGCTGGATTGACATCGGACCGGAGGATACACTTCAGACGGTGCTCCAGCGGTGTCTTCAGATGCTGGATTCGGCTCAGCGGCTGTCGAACGAATAGTGGTCTTCGAAGACCGTTTTGAAGTCGAAGACATTGTTGAAATCGTCGATGCTGTCGCTTTCCTGACAGGTCATCCAGTCGTTGGCAATCATCAGATACACAATCTCGCCGAAGTCGCGGGTGGTTCGAACGCCCCACTGGTTGAGCACCATCTCCGCCAGCCGGCCCCACCGCTGACGCGCCAAATCCGCCAGTCCCCAGGCCAGTTCCTGTCCGGTGATGTGGCGGGGGTGGGCCGGGTCTCCTTCGTCTTTTCGAATCTTGTCGATTGTCTCCGCCAGTCCTTCAAAAACAAACTTCAGGGCCTTCGGGTCGTATCGACCGTCCTGCCGTGCAATTTCTTCGATCGATTTTTTCATAGAGTTTTCGCGGTTCCCTCTCCTGCAAGCAAACCAAAGATTTTAGTGGACGCGCTGGCCGGGTTTGGCGCCGGGGTCCACCGTCAGGAGGAAAATCTGGTCCCCGCCGGAGCCGGCGGCGCAGACCATCCCGTCGGAGACGCCGAATTTCATCTTTCGCGGTTTCAGATTGGCCACGCAGACGACCAGCCGGCCGACCAAATCCTCCGGTTTGTAGGCCTTGGCAATGCCGGCAAAGACATTCTTTTTCAGGGCCCCCAAATCCAGTTCGAGGGCGAGCAGTTTGTCCGCACCTTCGACCCGCTCGGCTCGGCTGATGCGGGCAATCCGCAGGTCCACTTTCGCGAAATCGTCAATCGTGCATTCCGGGGCGAGCGGTTCTTCCAGCTGGGCCGGCTGAGCCGGTGCCGTTTCTTGTCTGCTTTCTTCGAGCATAGCGTCCACCTTTTCTTTTTCTATTCGTTCCACCAGACGGATATAAGGACGAATCGGTTTGTTTTCAAGCCGCTGTTCGACCTGGGCAAATGTCAGAGGCGGAATATCCAGAACGGCTTCGATTTTTTCTGCAAAGACCGGCAGAATCGGTTTCAGATAAATCGTCAGCACCTTGACGGCATTCAGGACGGCCGTCAGGTCAGTCCGGGTTTTCTCCGGGTCGCTTTTGAGCGTTACCCAGGGCTGGGCCTCCTCGACGAAGCGGTTGCAGATATCGGCCAGCGAGGCGATCGTCCTCACCGCAGAGGCGTAATTGAGGGCTTCATAGTCGGCCTTGATTTTTTCGCAGGCCGTCTGCATCTGTTCCAGCAGGGCGTTTCCTTTTTCATCCAGTCGGCCGAGCCGGCCGTTCAGTTTCTGCGTGAGCATCGGAACGCATCGGCTGGCCAGATTGGCCAGTTTGCCGACCAGGTCCGCATTGACGCGGCTGATGAAATCCTCCAGATTTAAGTCAATGTCGCTCACATCGCCGGTGAGCTTGGAGGCGTAATAGTAGCGAAGATACTGCGGGTCCAGGTGTTTCAGATAAGTTTCGGCGGTGATAAAGGTGCCCTTGCTTTTGCTCATTTTCTGGCCGTTGACGGTCAGGAAGCCGTGCACAAACAGTTTGGTCGGCACCCGCAGGGAGGCGCTCATCAGCAAAGCCGGCCAGAACAGGGCGTGAAAATACATAATATCCTTGCCGATAAAATGGCAGATTTCGTACTCGCCGCTGTTCCAGACCTGCTCGAAGTCCATTCCGTTTCGGTCGCAGAAGTTCTTGCAGGAGGCCATATAGCCGATGGGGGCGTCCAGCCAGACATAAAAGTATTTGTCCTGCTCGCCGGGAATCTTAAAACCGAAGTAGGGACCGTCGCGTGAGATGTCCCAGTCTTTCAGGCCCGCCGCAAACCACTCATCCAGCTTATTGCGGACGGAGTCTTGGACGTACCCTTTGGCGAACAGGTCTTTGAGAGCGGTCTCGTAGTCGCTCAGCCGGAAAAAGTAGTGCACGCTTTCCTTCAGGACCGGCGGTTTTCCGCTGATGACGCTGACCGGATTTATCAGTTCGGTGGTCTGATAATGGGCTCCGCAGGCATCGCAGGAGTCGCCGTACTGGCCTTCAGCCTTGCAGCGGGGGCAGGTGCCTTTGATGTAGCGGTCGGGCAGCCACATTTTCTCCTGTTCATCGTAGGCCTGCTGGATCGTCTTTTTGATAATCGAACCCGCGCGGAGAGCCCCCTGATAAATGCGTTCGCTCAGCTGGCGGTTTTCTTCTGAATGGGTGCTGTAGTAATTGTCGAACCGGATTTGAAAGCCGGTAAAATCCCGCAGGTGTTCTTTGTGCATCCGCTCAATGAGTTTTTCCGGCGGAATTCCTTCAGAGCGGGAGCGAATCATAATCGGGGTGCCGTGGGTATCATCCGCACAGAAGTAGTAGCATTCGTTTCCGCAGGCCTTCTGGAATCGGACCCAGATGTCGGTCTGGATGTATTCAACCAGATGGCCGATGTGAATCGGACCGTTGGCATACGGCAGGGCGGAAGTGACAATCAGTTTTCGTGTCATACGGCTGAATTCCCGTTTGAAGGATTGTTCGAATCAGGCGAAGGGTTCCCCTCCCGGCCGGAAAGGTTCCGGTTGTTTCGATTGCGGCGGCGCCGGTTTTTACGCCGTTTTTTTCTCGGAAACGGTTTGTCTTGTCCGGGCTGGACTTGTGCGGCGGCGGGAGACTCGGATTTGTTGTTGTTTTCCTCACTGTCAGAAGATTTCGGCTCCTCCGGTTCGTCTGTTGAATCTTCGTAGGGGGCTTCTTCGATTTGGTCGATGACTTCTTCGATTTCTTCGGCAACCTCCTCTGCGAGGGCTTCGGGGATGGCTGGTTCGACCGTTTCTGACTGAACGGAGTTTTCGTCGGAGAAAGAGACTTCTTCCTGTTCTTGAGGCGAAGCAGAGGCTTCAGGTTCTTCCGATGCCGAACTTTCCGCCGGCGGTGTTGCTGCCGGCTTGTCGGACAGGATTTGAATTTCCTCCAGTGGCCAGGCCTGCTTTTCGCCGTCGGGCGTCTGAACAACAACCAGCTGAGTCAATACCTGAAAATCTACGACGATACCGACGCCCTTGGGGGTCTGGACTTGGGTATTGCGGGGCGGCAGCTTGCTTTTTAACTCCCGATACGTGTAGTCTTCATACCGCAAACAGCACTTCAGACGCCCGCAATGGCCGCTGATTTTGGACGGGTCGAGGGTGGCTTTCTGGAGTTTGGCCATCCGCATATTTACGGGGTCCAGAATCTTCAAAAACCGCTTGCAGCAGCATTCGAGCCCGCAGCTTTCGTAATCGCTGACCAGCCGGGCCTCATCGCGGGAGCCGATTTGGCGAAGTTCGATTCGGGTCTGATATTCGCGAGCGAGTTTTTTCACCAATTCACGGAAGTCCACTCTGCCGTCGCTGGTGAAATAAAAAAGAATGCGTTCGCCCCCGAAAAGATGTTCTGCCTCGATAATCTTCATATTCAGGCCGAGCTCATCGGCAAACCGCTGGCAGCATTTGGCCTCTTCAATGGCGGATGCCTCCAGGTGTTCCTGTTCCCGGATATCCTCGTGGGTGGCAAAACGGACAAACCGTCCCCCTGTGGTGATGGAGATATCCTTATTGCCTTGGGTATAATATGCCTCGACCTGCTCCGGGGTAAAACGGTAGTTTCCCGCTTTGTAGTTATAGGGACCTACCAGCTGGCCTAATTCGAGGCCGCGGTCGGTTTTGACGATAACATACTGCTTGTTTTTGGGGATTTGGGGCTCATTGTGCTCGAACCAGCCCAAAAGCCCCATTTTCCCATACCGAACAAGCATCAATTTGCTGTTATGTTTTTGCGCTTTTGTTTTTGCGCTCTCATCCTGTGTCATGGAAAGGCATACTCCGAGGGCCTTTTTGAGGTCGGTTCAATCGTCCGACCGAACCGGCAGTATATCAGAGAAGGTCCAATTTAACAAGAGCCGCTCGAAAATCAGTTTTTCGTTGACGTTTGCATCCACCCAGCCGAGGAGTTTCTGGATGTTGATTATCTTTTCTGCGGCTTCTTCTGCATTTATTTTTTTGCTTAAGTGTCTGACAAGTTCTATTTGATCCGAGTAAACAAGAGAAGATTCCTCTGAATAGGGTATCTTCATCAAGTCGGCCAAGAGGGTCAGGACCATCCGCAACAGCCCCTTTTCAGCTGTGCGAAAGAGGTCTTTGGTGCTGACGTTGGGTTTTTGTCGGGCCCAGGCATCGCCGACGGCTTTGGCGGACTGGATGAGCCATCCGGCTGTGTCGATCAGGTCGGCCGGCTCCAGACGGCAAAGGCGTTCGGCCAGTTCTTTTTTGATTTCGTAGGCGTCAACGGGTTTGTCGCTTTCCTTGAGCCGGGCCCAGTGCAGGGCTTCTCCCAAACGGCCTTCGCTGAATCGCGCCCAAAAGAGGGCTTGCGAGGCGTCCATTCCTTTTCGCGTCAGCTCCCCGACGATGACGGTTTCGCTGACCGGTCCGAAGGAAAGAATCCGGCAGCGGGAGCGGGTGGTGGGGAGCATTTCCTCCAGACGGCTGCACAAGAGGATGATGATGCAGAACGAAGGCGGCTCTTCCAGAATCTTCAGCATCGCATTTTGACTGGAGTCATTTACTTTCTCCGCCTCGTCTATCACAAAAACGGTATAAGGACCCATGACGGGTTTTCGGGCCGCCCTATCAATGAAAAATTCGCGGATGACATCCACGGGCATTTCCAGCGGAGCGTCTCTATCTTTCCCCTCTTCGGTGTATTGGAGCAGTTCTTTATAAATCAGAACAAAGTCGGGATGATTTCCTGCGTCCATCAGCTGACAGGAAGGGCACCGGCCGCAGCTGTCCGCCTTGACGGGGCCGCTGCGGTCGGGGTTTTGGATGGGGGACCGGCAAAGCAGCAGGCGGGCGAAGGCCTTGGCCGTGGTGTATTTGCCGACGCCGTCAGGACCGACGAACAGATAGGCATGGGGAATACGCCCTTGAGCATAGGCCTGCTGAAGGGCCGCCACGGCTTTGTCCTGACTGTGAATGTTCCGCATCTGCATCAGAACCAGTTCCGTTTTTCCAAAAGTGCTGCAATTTTCTGATGGACTTCTTCGATGGACAGGCCGTCCGTGTTCACAATCTCGACCGGAGTCGGATAGTATTTGGGCAGGGCCAGAAAACCCTGACGAACCCGCTGGTAATACTCCAAGCTTCTGGAATCGAATCGGTCTTCGGCGGAATGAACGGAGGAATTGGAGTGATTTTGTCCGTTGCGCACCCCTGTACGGTGCCGCCCTTTTTCTGCGGGCAGGTCTAAAATAATGGTTAAATCCGGCCAGGTTTGTCCGATGGCATAGCGGGCCAGATTGATAATCTCCTCCACGGGATAGCCGCCGGCCCCCTGATAGGCGCAGGTCGAGGATACGAAGCGGTCGCAGAGGACGATTTTGCCTTCGGCCAGGGCCGGGCGGATGACTTCGCTGACCAGCTGCGCCCGGGAGGCCATAAACAGCATCGTCTCTGTGTGCACATCCATTTTCCCTTTGGCGTCGTACTTGAGGAGTTTTCGGATTTGCTCGCCGATGTCTGTTCCGCCCGGGTCGTAGGTCTGAACCACGGAGAATCCCCTCTGTTCAAAGACCTTTCGGAGCAGCGGAATTTGTGTCGATTTTCCGCAGCCGTCGGTTCCATCCAGCACCAAAAAACGTCCCGGGGTGTGTGCCGTCATGGCTTCTCCTCAGAATGGGGGCCGAAGAATTGTCCAAACTCCTGAAGGGCGGTGAGGAAACAAACCAAAAGGACCGCACCGCCTGCCGTATTCAAAAGGCCGCTTCGAACCCAAAAAAAGGGTTTGGGAAACGGAATCACAAACAGCAAAAGCAAAAAAGCCGCCATCACCACCAGACCCTGTTCGAGGACTTTCATCAGCGGTTTGACGGCGGTCAGCGGGATTCGACGGATGACCGCCAGGGTTTCCGTGACCGGTCGATTTTCCAGAAGAATCAGGGTCGGCAGCAGCAGAAACGGTTTGATGAGGATGCACAGAACAATCAGCTGGCAGACCCGCAGGAGCCATTCCGGGGTCGGCTCCGTCGGCAGTCTTCGGTAAAGCAGCATATGCAGAAGCATCATCAGCAGGATGGACAAGAAGGACCAGGCCAGTTCAAACACCAGATAGGGCAGGAACAGTTTCCAGAAAAACGGCCGGCCGATTTGAAGCAGCTCGACAGGATGCCGAGCGGACAGAGGGGCCAGAACAGTCGAGCGGAGAAAGCCCGTAAAGAGCATTCCAATCAGGATAATCAGAATCATGAGTCCCACGCCGAAGAGAAAGCCCGCCCAGAGGGGCATCTGGGCCAGCAGGCCCTGCGGAACGGCCTCCTGATTCATCCGTGCGGCCAGACAGGACAGACCGCCGAACAGGCCGGTGAGCATAAGGGCTTCCGGCCAGCGGACCATCAGGATTTTCATTGCCTTCTGAGGCATTTAATATCGAACGCTTTTCTGTTTTTTGCCGAGGGGAAAAACGGACTTTCCCTTGTCGTTTTTATTATAAGAAAAAAATGTTTTCGTGCTACCCAAAAAGTCGGGATTGGCTCAGGCCGTAAAATGCACTTTGCCGCGTCCGAGCACAGCTTCCAGTTTCCGATGAGACTCCAGGTCGGCGCGGATGGACAGATTGGAATCCGCTTTCGCTGTAATTCGAAACCGTTTCGGCGTGTAAATGGTCAGTTCAATCGGGCTTTTGCCGCGGTTGTTCAGGCAGATTTGGCGGATTTTCTCCAGCAGGGCTTTATCAGCGGTTTGTGCATCGATTTCCAGCTTCACCCTGGCGCTGAATCGGCGTCCTGCTTCTTCCAGTTCAATCAGTTCGTCACAGCGGATGTTGGGGATTTCGCGGAGGGTCTGGGCGGTGCCGCGGACGAAGACAATTCGATCGGGCTGGAGGAGATGACCGCATTTTTCGAGGGTTTTGGGGAAGAGCACGACTTCACATTTGCCCTGAAGGTCCTCCAGTTCGGCGACAGCCATTTTGGCGCCGGCATTTTTACCGTTTTTGGTGACGGTGTAGCGGATTTTGGTAATCATTCCGCCGACAATGACCTCCTGCTCCTGACGCAGCAGGCGGAGTTTGGCGGTGTTGGAGGTGGAATACAGTTCGATAATCTGTGCGTGCTTGCTGAGCGGGTTGCTGGTGACATAGAAGCCGAGGACTTCTTTTTCATAGGCCAGCATCTGCTGTTCGGACCAGGCCGGCGCATCGGGCAGAATCATCGGTTCGGTTTTGGCCTCTTCGGCGGCCAGGGGGCCGTTCAGGAAGAAATTCATTTGTCCTTTTTGGCGGTCGGCCTGAAAGGCGGCCCCGCACTGCATTGCTTTTTCGAGGGCGGCGGCCATTTGAGCACGGCTGCCTCCGAGGGAGTCAAAGGCGCCGGCCTTGATAAGGGCTTCGAGCACCTGTTTGTTGACGGTGTGCAGGTCCACGCTTTCGCAGAAATGGAAAAGACTGCGGAACCCTCCGACACGCTCCCGTGCGGCGATAATCTGTTCGACGGCCTTGGAGCCGACGCCTTTGACCGCCGCCAGACCGAAGCGAATCAGACCGTTCTTTTTCTGCTCGTCGTAAATCACCGTAAAGTCCACGAAGCTTTCGTTGATGTCAGGGGGGAGGACCTCGATGCCCATTTCCCGGCATTCGCCGATATATTCCACCACTTTGTCGGTATCGCCCATTTCGTAGGTGAGCAGGGACGCCATAAACTCCACGGGGTAATAGGTCTTCAGCCAGGCCGTCTGATAGGCGACGAAGGAGTAGCGGGTAGCGTGGCTTTTGTTGAAGCCGTAGTCGGCAAACCGGCGAATCAGGGCAAAGATTTCCTCGGCCTGCGGGGGCTGAAGCCCTTTTCGGATGCAGCCGTCTATGAAGCGTTTTTGTTCGGCCTGGATGACTTCTTCTTTTTTCTTGCTGATGGCTTTAATCAGCGTATAGGCCTCGCGGAGCGGAATGTCGCCGAGCCGATTGCAGATGCGCATCACCTGTTCCTGATAGACGATGATGCCGAAGGTTTCAGCGAGGATTTCCTCCATAATCGGGTGGGGGGGCGACCAGCGGGCGCCGTGCTTGCGCTCGATGAACTCCGGAATCAGGGCCAGCGGTCCGGGCCGATAGAGGGCGTTGGCGGCGATAAGGTCTTCCAGCCGGTCGGGCCGGAGTTTGCGAAGCATTTCCTGCATTCCGCTGGATTCAAACTGGAAGATGCCTTTGGTTCTGCCGGCGCTGAAGATTTCCCGATAGACCCGCTGGTCCATAATATCGATGGCTTCGATGTCGATGGTTTTGCCGTGAATTTCCTGAATCAAATCGACGGTTCGCTGAATGATGCTGAGGGTTTTGAGGCCCAGGAAATCCATCTTCATCAGGCCGGCCTTTTCGACAAAGGGGCCTTCAAACTGGGTAATGAGTTCTTCGGAGCCGGCCTGCTTGTACAGCGGCAGAAAGCGGGTCAGGGGTTCATCGGCGATGACGACTCCGCAGGCGTGGACGGAGGCGTGGCGGGCCAACCCTTCCAGTTTCCTTCCGATGTTAATCACGCGGCGGGTTTTTTCATCGGCTTCGTAGGCCTTTTTTAAGTCCGGTTCTGCCTCGAGGGCCTTGTCGAGGGTCATCTTCAGTTCCGCCGGAACCAGTTTGGCCAGTCGGTCGGCCTCCGCCAGCGGCACATCGAGCACCCGGCAGACATCTCGGATGACCGCACGGGCCTTCATCGTTCCAAACGTGATGATTTGCGCGATGTGCCCGTATTTCTGCCGGACGTAATTGAGGATTTTTTCCCGTCCGTCCTGACAGATGTCGATATCGATATCGGGCATCTCGTTGCGTTCGGGGTCCATAAACCGTTCAAACAGCAGGTCATAGCGGAGCGGGTCGATGTTGCAGATGCCCAGACAGTATCCAACGACGGTTCCGACGGCACTGCCGCGGGCCCCGACGGGGATGTTCTGCTCTTTGGCGTAATTGCAGAAGTCCCAGACAATCAGAAAATAGCTGGCAAACCCTTTGCTTTTAATGACTTCCAGTTCCCAGTTGATTCGGTCCTGAATCGGCTGGGTGATGTGTCCGTAGCGTTTTTTGGCCCCTTCGAGCACCAGTTCCGTGAGCATTTGTTCGGCCGTTTTTCCCGGCGGGGTGTGGTAGCGCGGGGCATGGCGGGTTTTCAGGTCCAGTTCCACCTGACAGCGGCCCGCAATCGCCAGGGTGTTGTCGCAGGCCTCCGGATAGGCCGCAAAGAGGGTTCTCATCTCCTCAGGGCTTTTTAAATAGACATCCGGCGGGTACTCCATCTTGTCCACATCGGTAATTTTTTTGCCGGTGTTGATGCAGCACAGAACCATATGGGCTTCATAATCATCGGCGTTCAGAAAGTGAACGTCGTTGGTGGCAACCAGTCCGATTCCAATCTCTTTGGCCAAGTCAACCAGGGCCGGCAGGAGGTGCGGATGTTCATCGTTTTCGTGCTGCTGGATTTCGATGAAGAATCGTTCGGGGCCGAATATTTTCAGGTATTCTTCGGCGGCTCGGCGGGCGGCTGGACGGTCTTCGCGGACGAGGGCGGTGGAGATTTCGCCGGCAATGCAGGCGCTGGTGCAGATTAACCCTTCGCTGAACTGGGCCAGGACTTCCTTGTCGATTCGCGGGCGGTAATAAAACCCTTCTGTATAGCCGATGCTGCTCAACTGCAGGAGGTTCTGGTATCCTTTGAGATTTTCGGCCAGCAGGAGCAGGTGATAGGTGTTGTCTTTAACGCCGCCGCCTTTCTGCCGCTCAAAGCGGGAGCCGGGGGCGATGTAGGCCTCCATTCCCAAAATGGGCTTGATGCTGTATTTTTGGGCCTGAAGGTAGAAATCGAGAACCCCGAAGAGGTTGCCGTGGTCGGTAATGGCGACGGCATCCATCCCCATTTGACGGCATTTTTCAAAAAGAGCATCGGGCTGAATGGCGCCGTCGAGCAGGGAGTATTGTGTATGTAAGTGAAGGTGAATAAACCCTTTATCGTCCATAATCGTTCATCACTCCGTTCCGGTACATTTCTGTGGGCATCATAAGAGCAAGGAAGGGGCTAATCAACTGTTTTGTGAGCCGAATTTCTGGGAAATGTGTTGGTTAATATAGAGAAATCTTTAGAGGGACATCAGTATATATACCGATGTAGATTTTAAATAATTTCTAACAATGGGCTGTAACCAATTTATAAACAAATACTTATGAAATATATAAAAATTTTTAAAAAAAGGTTGTAATGGAAGACCCGCTTCGGTAATATTACGTATAAGTCTATGAACTGATAAAATGTTTTCTCCCCTCCAAGGAAGAGACCCGAACGGTAACCCCAAAAGTTCCTTAAGGGTCTTTTCCTGTTTTTTAGACGATAAAACCATTAGCACATCCTGAATGTCTCAAATCTGTTTCCTCATTTTCGAAAATATTTGCATAAGGTTTTTTGCTAAAAAATTTTTCCTTGACAAGCAGGGGTTTGATGGATTTGGATAGCCCGTTCAGGGAGAATTTTTACCTGTCCTGAATAAGAAGCCAATATTTATCCGGAATCTGAATGCGGAGCAATGGATGGATGAGCCGAGCGGAAAATTGAGTTTTTGGGAAAAAATCGGCTATGCCTGCGGGGATTTTGCCTCGGTTTTGTTCTGGCAGACCATTTCTCTGCATCTGCTTTTCTTTTATACGGACGTGTTCGGTCTCAGTGCCGCTGCGGCGGGGACGATGATTTATCTGTCGCGTCTGTGGGATGGTATCAATGACCCGCTGGTAGGGCTGATTGCAGACCGCACGTCCACCCGCTGGGGCAAATTCAGACCGTATCTGCTCTGGACGGCTGTTCCGCTGGCCGCTGCGGCCGTCCTGACTTTTACAACTCCTTCTTGGGGCCCGACCGCCAAGCTTATTTATGCCTATGTCACCTTTAACCTTTTTATGATGCTTTATACCGTCATCAATATTCCCTATTCGGCGATGCTGGGGGTGCTGACGCCTGATTCGTCGGAACGGGTTGTGCTGTCTTCCTTTAAATATTTCGGGGCTTACGGGGCCGGTTTGGTCGTGTCTGCGTTTTTGATGCCGATGGTCAAATGGATCGGCGGTTCCGGCAGTTCTCCGTTCGGCTGGAAGATTACGATGTTTGTGTTTGGAGCGGCGGCCGTTGTGTTCTTTGTTATTACGTTTCTGTCCACGCGGGAAAGAGTTTCACCGCCGGCTTCCCAGCAAACGTCCATCCGGCAGGATATTCGGGACCTCCTGACCAACGGCCCGTGGCTGCTTTTGCTTTTTGCCACGCTCATGATGCTTCTGTGGGTTTCGATACGGCTGGGGGTTATCAACTATTATTTCAAGTATTACATCGCTCCCGGCAAGTATGAAAAATGGATTTCGTTTTTCAATACAGTCGGAATGGTCGGCAGTCTGGCCGGTGTAGCGGCCGTGAGCGGGTTTGCCCGTCTGCTCGGCAAGAAAAAAGCATTCATTGTTTTGTTCCTCATTGCCAATGTATTAACGATTTCCTTCTTCATTTATACGCCCAACCATCTTTTTCTGATTCTGGCGGCGCAGTTTGTCGGTTCGTTTGCGGGCGGGCCGCTGACGCCTCTGATTTGGGCGATGTACGCCGATGCGGCGGACTATTCGGAATGGAAGAACGGGCGGCGGGCCACGGGGCTGGTTTTTTCCGCCTCGACGATGGCGCAGAAATTCGCCTGGGCCTTCGGGGCTCTTTTGACCGGCTGGCTGCTTCATTGGTTCGGCTATCAGCCCGATACCCAGCAGCCGGAACGGGTCATCTTCGGGTTTCGTCTTCTGATGAGCATTATTCCCGGTCTGGCGGGTCTGATTTCCATTGTGATTATGTTCTTTTATAATCTGGATGAGCAGACACTTCGGCAAATCGGTCTTGAACTTCAGGAGCGAAGGAACCGGGAGCTGTCTTTGGTTTCTGAGGAAAATTGATAAGGCATCTTTGCTATGGGAAAGGAACACGGCGGTATGAAGAAAACGATTCTCGGCTCTGCCTTGCCGAACATCCCCTGGGAAGACAAGCCGAAAGGATGCCGGGATGTTGTATGGCGCTACAGCGGCAATCCTGTTTTGAACTGGAATCCGATTCCGCGGGCTGCGCGGATTTTCAACAGTGCGGTTCTGCCGTACAAGAATGAGTTTGTCGGCGTGTTTCGCGGCGACCAGCGGAACGGACGGGCCACGCTGTTCTTCGGACGCAGTCCGGACGGAATCCGCTGGACGATTGGTCCGGACCCGATTGACTGGGTGGATGAAGAGGGCAAACCCAGCCCGTTGAGTTTCGGCTATGACCCGCGGTTTGTGCAGATTGAAGACACGTACTATATTGTTTGGTGTGATGATATGCACGGGCCGTCCATCGGGTTGGGCCGCACGAAGGATTTCAAGACGTTTATTCGAATGCCCAATCCGCTGATGCCGTATAACCGCAACGGGGTGCTGTTCCCGCGCAAGGTCAATGGCAAATACCTGCTGCTGAGCCGTCCGAGCGACAGCGGGCATACGCCGTTCGGCGATATTTTTCTCAGCGAAAGCCCGGATTTGATTCACTGGGGCCGTCACCGCTGGGTGATGGGGCGCGGCGGTCAGGGCTGGTGGCAGAACACCAAAATCGGTGCCGGTCCTGTGCCGATTGAGACGACGGCCGGCTGGCTTCTGTTCTATCACGGCGTCTCGAATACCTGCAACGGTTTTGTGTACAGTTTCGGGGCGGCGATTCTGGATATCAACGACCCGGGCAAAGTGCTGTACCGTACGCGCGATTATCTGCTGACACCGGAAAAACCCTATGAAACGGTGGGCTTTGTGCCCAATGTGGTTTTCCCCTGTGCCAATCTGTACGATGCCGACACCGGGCGAATCGCCATTTACTATGGAGCCGCCGATACCTGCACGGCGATTGCCTTCGCGCAGGTGGATGAACTGATTGACTATATCCGGAACAATTCCGAAGTCTTTTAAATCGGTCTGAGACGGTTTTGGAGGTCCTGTTGGAAGCCAGTCCGCACAAACCCGAACGAGACCGGCTGCCGGTCCTGACCAAAGTCTGCTATGGACTGGGTACGGCCCTGGATATGTGGGGGTTTTGGCTCTATCCGGCGGTGGCCTATGCAGTGTTCAATATCTATTTGGGGGTGCCCCCCTGGCTGGTCGGACTGGCGCTGACACTGATTCGGATTTATGATGCCGTTTCGGACCCGCTGGCCGGGTGGCTTTCGGACAATCTGCGCAGCCGGCACGGGCGGCGTCGGCCCTTTATTTTGATTGCGGGAATTGCAAGCGGGCTGGGACTGCCGGCGCTGTTTTGGGTTTCGCCTTCCTGGTCGCAAGTCACGATTCTGGGGCTGTCGGCGGTGTTCTGGTATATGATGCTTTCTTCGCTGATTTATATTCCGATTGTCAGTGCGTTTTCCGTTCCTTACAACAGTCTGGGGGCGGAAATGACGCCGGATTATGAAGAGCGCACCTCCGTGATGACCTATCGGAGTGTGATGCAGAAAATCTTCGAAGTCGGCAATTTTTATGCCCTTCGCTTTACGAATCTGTCGTGGTTTCTGCTGCCGGAGGTCAACAAAAAGAACACGTTGCTGGGGATGCAGGTCTATACGGCGATTTTGGGTACGCTGATGGCCCTGTTTGCCCTCGTGATTTTCCTGCAGGTGCCGGAGCGGTATTACGAAAAGGTGGTAGTCAAAACTGCTCGGCGCATTCCTCTGCGAAGCTCTTTTTATGAAACGCTCAAATGCCGTCCTTTCCGGCTGATGATGGGATTCGGCGCATCCTTTACCCTCGGAACCAGCATGGTTGGGGCGCTGGGGTATTATGCCACAGTCTATTATGTCTGCCGGGGCAATACAATTGAAGGGGACAACTGGAACTTCTGGAGCGGCATCGCCTTTATGGTCGGAGGGCTGCTGGGCGGTCCGGTGCTGAATCGGATTGCCTACTGGACGGAGAAACGCAGGGCCGTTGTAGCGGCCGCGGCCATCGGGATTTTCGGATACGGCGGTTCGTGGTTTTTGTACACGCCGCTGGTTCCCTGGCTCCAGACCCTGGCGGCGGGACTGATGGGAATGGCGGCGGCGGGCTTGTGGATGCTCCACGGTTCGATCGGGGCGGACGTGATTGATTATGACGAATGGCAGACGGGAACGCGGCGGGAGGGGTCTTTTACCGCCTGCGGTTCGTATCTGCTGAAACTGGGCAATGCCGGCGGGTATTTTGTCTCCGGTCTGATTCTGGATTGGGCCGGCTTTGACCGCCAGGTGGATGTGCAGAGTCCCCAGACCATTTTCTGGATTCGGGCGATGCTGGCCCTGATACCGATTGTCGGCCTGCTCGGGGTGATTTTCTTTGTGCTGCAGGTGCCGCTGTCACGGGAGAAATGCAAGGAAATCCGGGCGGCGCTGGAGGCCCGACGCGGTACGGTGTAAACGGTTTGCGGAGGAGATATGCAGTACGGATACTTTGGCGACGAGCGGAAAGAATACGTCATTACGCGCCCGGATACGCCTCGTTCGTGGAGCAATTATCTGGGCTCGACCGAATACGGAGCCATTATCACCAACAACGCCGGCGGCTACAGTTTCTTTCATTCAGCCGCCCAGGGCCGCTTCCTGCGGCTTCGCTTTAATGCGATTCCGATGGACCAGCCCGGACGCTACATTTATCTGCGCGATATGGACAGCGGGGATTTCTGGTCGGCCTCGTGGCAGCCGGTCGGCAAGCCCCTCGAGCAGTACAAATCCGTCTGCAGGCACGGCACCGCCTATACGATTCTTGAGTCCGAATACGGCCGAATCCGCACGGAGACGACATACTTTGTTCCGCTGGGCAGACACCTGGAGTGCTGGCTTTTGAAGGTGACGAACCTGGACAAGGTCCGCCGGCGGCTGCGGCTGTTTACGTTTGTCGAGTACGCCAACAACTGGCATGTCTGGCAGGACTTTATCAATCTGCAGTACACGCAGTTTATTCTCCGGATGCAGGTTGTGGACAATATCATTGATCACGGCATCAATGTGCTGCTGCCGGACAGTACGGGCAGTCTGCCGCATCACGACGGCAACCGTCATACGTTTCTGGCGGCGGCGGGGGCACAGATTACCGGGTTTGATACGGACCGCGATGTCTTCTTAGGGCCGTACCGCACGTACCGCAATCCGCTGATTGTCGAGCAGGGCCGATGCACGCAGTCGCTGGCCTGGGGCGACAACGGCTGCGGGGTGCTGCAGATGGATGTCGTTCTGGAGCCGGGGCAGCCGCAGGAGCTGGCTGTTTTTCTGGGCATCGGCAAAGCCGCCGTCGAGGGGCGCAAAACCCTGCAGGAGTACAGCGACCTGCGGAAGGTTCATCAGGCCTTTGAGCAGCTCAAAGAGTACTGGCACAGCCGGCTGGAGGGTCTGACGGTCCAGACGCCGGATGCAGACCTGAACAGCATGCTCAATATGTGGAGCCCCTACAACTGCCTGATTACGTATGCCTGGTCGCGGGCAGCCAGTCTGGTTTACTGCGGCGAGCGGGATGGGCTGGGCTATCGCGATACCGTGCAGGATTTGCTGGGGGTGATGCATCTGATTGCGGAGGAGGCGCGCGGGCGGCTGGAACTGATGCTCACCGGTCAGGTCTCTACCGGCGGGGCGATGCCGCTGGTAAAGCCGTTTGCTCATCGTCCCGGGCAGGAGTGCCCTCCGAAAGAGGAGGAATACCGTTCGGATGACTGCCTGTGGCTGTTCTGCACTGTGCCGGCGTATGTAAAGGAAACAGGCGATTTGGCCTTTTATGACAAGGTTCTGCCGTATGCCGACCGGGGGGAGGATACTGTACTGGGGCACCTGAAGCGGGCGATTGAGTTTTCGCTGGAGCGAAGCGGGGCGCACGGGCTGCCGTGCGGTTTATCGGCGGACTGGAACGACTGCCTGCAGCTCGGACACAAGGGCGAAAGCGTCTTTGTGGCCTTTCAGCTGCGGTATGCGCTGAAGACGTATATCGAAATCTGCGAACGGCTCGGACGGCGGGATGAGGCCGGCTGGGCACAGGGGCACTTAACGCGGCTGGATGAGAACATCGAACGGTATGCCTGGGACGGGCGCTGGTTCCTGCGGGCGTATCGATGGGATGGGATGAAATTCGGTTCGCAGGAAAACGAGGAGGGCCGCATCTGGCTCAATCCGCAGACCTGGGCGGTCCTGAGCGGATATTTGCATGGGCCCCGGGCTCTGGCGGTAATGGAGGAAGTCGGCCGGCATCTGGCGACGGAGTACGGCCTGATGATTTGCGACCCGCCCTATGAAAAAACGGATCATCACATCATCAAGGCCTCTCTCTTTAATCAGGGGATGAAGGAGAATGCCTCCATTTTTTCGCATACGCAGGGCTGGGCGGTGATTGCCGAGGCAATGCTGGGCCGAGGCGAGAAGGCCTATCGCTATTTTCGGGCCTATCTGCCCGCGGCGTATAACAGCCGGGCGGACATTCGCCAGATTGAACCCTATGTCTATTGTCAGTTTACGCACAGCAAATACAGCCCTCGCTTCGGGGCTTCGCGTCTGCCGTGGCTGACGGGGGCGGCGGCCTGGTCCTATTATGCGGCGGTTCAGTATATTTTAGGCGTGCAGCCGGAGTATGACGGGCTGCGCCTGGACCCGTGTGTGCCTTCCGATTGGAAAGAGATTCGCCTTTGCCGGCGTTTCCGCAAGAAATGGTTCGACATAGAAATCCGAAACGACAAGGGAGTTCAAAAAGGGGTCAAACAGCTGATTGTGAACGGCCAGACTGTTGACGGCAATCTGATTCGCCCCGACCGGATGAAAGACCGCAACGAGGTCCGGGTCATTCTGGGCTGACCGGAGATGAGTATTTTGTGTACCTGAAAAACACACGGTTGTTTTCTGCAGCCTGCCGAGTTCCTTGCGATGGGCGTGCCTTCTTTTTAGTTCCCTTGTTATCTCTGGAAGTGTGTTTTTTGTCAACAGGATTTACAAACCCCTCCATTCATTCCCGCGCATTCTCATGTCATTCCCGCGCAGGCGGGAATCCAAAATCTTTCGGCAAAGTGTTATTCGATGCTTTCAGTCGGGCCAGACGCCGCGAAAGACCTCTGCGGCCGGGCCGGTCATATAGACGCAGTTGTCCGTCTCGCACCAGTTCAGGTCCAGGTCGCCGCCGGGCAGATGGGCCCGAACCAGCCGCTGACAGCGTCCGATTAAAACGCCCGCCACCAGCGAAGCGCAGGCGCCGGTGCCGCAGGCCAGCGTGATGCCGCTGCCGCGCTCCCAGGTCCGCATGGTGAATTCGTTCGGATTGTCGCTTTTGACAAAATGCACGTTGACCCGCTGCGGGAACAATTCGTGATGTTCAATCAGCGGGCCGATCAGCGGCAGGTCGATGGCGTCCAAATCCTCACAGAAAAAGACGGCGTGCGGGTTGCCCATCGACACGCAGGTCATAGACAGTTCCTGTCCGTGCACCGGCATCCGGACGTTGACGACCTGTTCGGCGTCGAGTGCCACCGGTATCTCGCGGGCCTTCAGAATCGGCTGGCCCATATTGACGCACACGCGGCTGACCTTATTGTGTTCATCCAGTTCGAGACCGACGGTCAGGATGCCGCGTCCCGTTTCCACCCGCAGCATCGCCGGAAAGGTTCGCTGGCCGGGGACCGACATTTCGTGGTCGGCCGTATGGGGGTGATAGGTTTCGTAAAAATATTTGGCCAGACAGCGAATGCCGTTGCCGCACATCTGGGCTTCGGAGCCGTCGGCGTTGAACATCCGCATCCGGACATCCGCTCTTTCCGAGGGGCACACGAGAATCAGCCCGTCGGAACCGACGCCGAAGTGGCGGTCGCTGATTTGCACCGCCAGCCGACTCGGATTGTCCACCCGCTGCCGAAAGCAGTCCACATACACGTAATCGTTGCCCAGCCCATGCATTTTCACAAAATCCATCGTGTTTCTCCGCCAAATATACAAAAACATCCCACAAAACTTCAGCAGAAGTACTGGATTCCCGCCTGCGCGGGAATGACGCTCTGTTTTGTCGAAAAACTCAGTATAGGGCAAGAAGCCCTTCAAAGCAATCAATTAGATGCGGCAAAAAGGATTTATTGAATGAGCCGCAGGCCTTTTCGGCGGGCGTGGGCGATGGCAGTTTCGTATTCGGATTTTGCCGGGCGGCGGTTCAGCGGCGGATACTCATCGGCTCGAAAGCAGGGGTGATATTGATCCATTACGTTGACGGCTGTATGGGGGGAAATCTGCTCGGCCAGAAAGTCGAAAATCTGTTCGCTGCCGGCCAGACCGCCGGGCAGGACCAGGTGCCGAATGAGCAGGCCCCGCACGGCCAGACCGTTTTCGATGACCAAATCGCCGACCTGCCGGTGCATTTGGCGGACGGCCGCCTGGTTAACCCGGGGGTAATCCGGTGCATCTGAATAGCGTGCGGCAGTCGAGGAATCTGCATATTTCATATCGGGCATGTAGATATCAATCAGACCGTCGAGCATTGCCGGCATTTCGGGCAGGTCGTATCCGCCGGTGTTGTAAACAATCGGAAGATGCAGTCCCTCGTGTTTGGCCTTCAAGAGGGCGGGCACAATCGCTGCAATCTGATGGGTTGGCGTGACCAGATTGATATTGACGCATCCTCTTGCCTGCAGCCGCAGGAAAATCTCCGCCAGGGCCTCGATGGTGATTTCCTCGCCCTGATGCAGCTGGCTGATGTCATAATTTTGGCAATAGACACAGCGCAGATTGCAGCCGGTAAAAAAGACCGTGCCGGAGCCGCCGTGCCCGACCAGCACACGTTCTTCGCCGAAATGCGGCCCGAAACTGCTGATGACCGGCTGGGCCCCGGTCCTGCAATACCCTTTCTGACCGGCCAATCGGTTGACGCCGCAGCGGCGCGGACAAAGCGTGCAGTGCTTCAGATTGTCTTGCAGGACCTTGGCTGTTTCGGTCGGCCGGTTTTTCATTGTTTTTTGTTATCTGTTTGGCTATTTCTGCATATGCCGAATGTTCAGATTAATCGGTTTGGTGAAAAAGGTCAATCTGCGGCAATGATGACGTTGTATATCCTTTTGCTTCTTTTGATAAACGGCCTCTGGCTGGTGCTGGGCTTTCTTTATCTGCCGGGCAATTGGCTGATGGTGCTGACGACGGCGGGGTTTGCCTGGTGGCAGGCGGAACACGGGATTTTTTCTATCTGGACGCTGGCGGCAGCGGCCGTGCTGGCTTTGCTGGGGGAGCTGGCTGAGTTCTGGGCGGGTCTGGCGGGGGCGCGGAGAGCCGGGGCGGGCTGGAAGGCCTCGTTAGCGGCCGTCGGCGGGGCGATGGCGGGGGCGGTTTTGGGGACGATTTTCATTCCTGTTCCTTTTGCGGGAACGCTGCTGGGCGGCTGTATTGGGGCGGGTCTGGCCGCCTGGGCGTTCGAGCGTCGTTCCGGAAAGCCCCGGCAGGTCTCCATTCGGTCCGGTATTGGAGCCGGTCTGGGCACGGCGGCTGGGGCGCTCCTGAAAGTCCTGATGGGGGTCCTGATTTGGCTTTTGATTACGGCGGCGGCGTTTTGGCCCTGACGGGGGCCGAACATCCGACTACATGGTTTTGTATTTCGGCCCGCCGCTGGGTTCCGGACACCGCCAGCGGATATTGTCAAACGGGCATTTCCTCTGACAGGTCTTGCAGTGCAGACAGTTGGAAGGATTGGCCGGTTTGACGACGCCCTGAATGGATTCATACACGCCCGCCGGACAGAAGGTGATGCAGGGGGCTTCGTAACTCGGCTGACATTTCTCTTTGCACACGGCCGCATCGCGGATTGTCAAATGGCAGGGCTGTTCCTCCCGATGAGTCGTGCCGGCCACGGCGGTGAAGGTATCTTTGTCGAACCGCACAGGGGGTTTGAGCCGATAGCGACGCCGGCGCATGGCCTGCCAGTCGGGTTCAACGGAAAATCGGGGCAGCCAGTCTCCCAGAACGGACAAAGGCAATCCCTGCAGCGGGCCGAATTTGGCGACGGTCTGGCGGAAGTTTTTGGCGGAGGCCATTTCTTTTAAGACGCCGTTTTCCTCCAGCAGCCGCGTGTAGCATCGGGCGACGGCCGCCGGTGTGTCCAGATTGACCCCGACGGCTTCCGCGGCGGCCAGACCCGAATAGACGGCGTTGTGAATGCCTTTGATTTTGAGCATATTCACGAACCCGGCGCTGTCGCCCAGAATGCAGACATTGCTTTTGCCGATGGAGCCGGTCTGAGGGCAGCGCGGCAGGGCGTAAAAGCCGCCTTCGGGTATCATCTTGGCGCCGCCTTCGACGACCTTGCCGCCTTCGATAAATCGCCGCACCCAGCGGTGCTGCTTAAAGAGCGTCAGGGCGTCCTGCGGATTGAAGTCATAATACGGATAGTCCAGCCCGACAATCATCCCGACGGCAATCTGCTCGGCCCCCATCGGGTACATAATCCCGCCGCCGAACATCCCCGGGCCGATCAGCGGCGTCCAGAGCGGATAGCCCATCGCATGGACGACGCGTCCTGAGCCGAAGGCCTCGTACTGCTGCGGCGAGACCTTAATCAATTCCTTTACACCCAGCGAAAACAGCTGGGGGCATTGCCGCCGCAGTCCGGCTTTTTGGATGAATTGCTCGGCGATTTGCCCGTCGCATCCTTCGGCAATCAGGATCATCCGGGCCGGAATGATTTCCCCGGGCAGGAAGTTGGGCTGCGGGTGTCCTTCCTTGTCGAGTCCCTGGTCCACCAGCCGAACGCCTTCGGCCAGATGGGTTTGCTCGTTCCAGAGGATTTCGCCGGCGGCAAAACCGTGCAGGACCTCGACGTCCGCCTTTTGCGCCAGTTCGCACAGCCAGGCGGTCAGGCGGCTCAGCGAGCAAATCCAGTCTCCGCGATGGCTCAGCTGGCCGAATCCAAGCCCCAGTGCTTTGGCCAGATGCACGGCGGGCAGGATTTTGAATGCGGCGCATTGTCCGGCCATAAAGAGCAGGTCATCCTGCTGAACCTGTCCGATGAGCACTTTTTTGGCCTGTTCGGAGGTTTGCCAGTTCGGGTCAATCGGGTTCAGCAACCGCTCGAGGGCCGCGGATTCAACCACGGCGCCGGACAGATTGTGATGGCCCGGTCCGGAGGCCTTATCAATGACAACCACATCCAGTTGCGGATGGTTCTTTTTCAGATGAATGGCCGCCGACAGGCCCGCCGGTCCGGCCCCGATAATCAAAACCGAAACAGGATTTGCCTGCGGTGTGCTCATCCCATTGTCCTCAATTCTTCCGCCAGTTGGGGGATCACTTGTTCAGCGCTGCCGATAAGGTAGTAATCACACTGTTTGAAAATCGGTGCGTGCGGGTCTGTATTAATCGCCACAATCGTTTCGGTATTGGCGATGCCGATCATATGCTGAATAGCGCCGGAGATGCCGACGGCGATATACAGTTTTGGACCGACGGCCGTACCGGTCTGGCCGACCTGATAAATCCGCTCCGCAAACCCCTGCTCGACCGCTGTGCGGGAAGCCCCTTTTTCTACGGATACACCGAAGCGTTCACGAATGGCCGTACAAAGTGTATTCAGGAGCCGGTCGTAGTTGTCCCGGTTCTGCATCCCCTTGCCGCCGCTGACGATGCAGTCGCTGTCGAAATGGACCTTTCCGGTACCTTTTTCCGTCCGCAGAATCTCCAGAGAGAGGTCTTCCGCGGTCAGGGCCGGCGGATGAGGGATGATGATTCCTTTGCGGGAAGGATTGTCTTTGAGCCGCTGCATTACACCCGGACGGGCGGTGGCCATCTGGCAGGGGGAATCCTTTGTGCAGATGGTTGCCATCACATTGCCCCCGAGGGCCGGACGCGTCTGGAAAAGGATGGCGATTTGTTTTTTGCGGCTGCTGTCGCGGATATCCAGACCGGTGCAGTCGGCCGTAAGCCCGCAGCCGGTTCGGTAAGAAACCATCGGGGCCAGCACCCGCCCCTGCGGCGTGGCGGCGAACAGGACAATCTGCGGGCGGTATTTTTCCCAGACGTCCGCGACGGCCTTTCGCCAGACGAACGGGTCAAAGGGCTCCAGCAGAGGATGTTCGAGCAGATAGACCTTGTCCGCACCGGCGGCAATCAGCGAATCGGCCAAAGCCCGGACGGATTTGCCGGCCAGCACGACGCCCGTCTGGACCTCCAGTGAATCCGCCAGCTCGCGGGCCTTGCCCAGCAGTTCGAAGACCGCCGGATGGATTCCGTTTTCGTCCTGCTCGGCAACCACCCAGACCTCTCCTTTGTAGGTCGGTTCGGTCTGACGATACCCCTCCAGCATATCCTCGAGGGCTTTTTTGTGAAAATCTACGCGAGGGTCTTGCAGGATTTTTTCACAGACCTGCTCTGTGATTCCCTCTAAGCGAGTGATTTTCATCTCTTCGAGAATTTGTGTGAGCACCTGAAAATCGGCCAGCTCTTTGGCGGTTCCTTCGAAGGAGCGGTCAAAGGGACTTTTTCGTCTGGCGGGCAGCAGATAGGCCGGCCGGCCTTTTTCCTGCTGGGCCTGTTCGTCGGCGGAGGCCTGCCGCAGGGATTGGGCAATGATCTGGGCCAGTTCTTTGGCGGAGTGAACCGGCTGACATTTGCGGCTTGTCTTGCCGGGCGGGAATACCCGAATCACCCGGGTTTTTGAGCCCTCCACACCGATGGCCTTGGCCTGAATGGTTCGGGCATCCCACTGAATCAAAGGTGTTTTAGCCGCCTGACGGGTTCTTTGAAAAGAGGCAAAGAGGGGGTATTCGTATTTGGCGACCGTCAAAACCGCCGGCATCCGCCGCAGCTGGACGGTTTGGCTGCCGCCGGAGATGATTCGGGTAAACGCAAATTGCCCCTGCTGAAATTGTGCATCGGTAATATAGGAAACGCAGGGGATATTTAATTCTTCGGCAATCTGGGGAGGAACCTGGGCTGTGTCGCCGTCTACGGACTGCATCCCGGCTACGATATAGTAATCCTGCGGGTCCTGAAGCATTTCTTTGGCGATTTTTCGGATGGCCCAGGCCAGCGGGTTGGCTGTGGCCCACGTGTCAGCTCCTCCTAATGCCTTGTCCGTCAGGAGAATGGCGGTATCGGCACAGCGGGCCAGACAGTAGCGAAGGACCTCTGCGGCCATGGGAGGCCCCATTGTCAGGGCGATAATTCGGGCTTTTTGGTCACCGGCCAGAAAAGCCATCCTGCGGGCAAAGGCAAGGGCTTGGGCATCCAATTCATTAATCACACTCGGCAGGCGGGTTCGGATGAGATTGCCGGTGTTGGGGTCAAAGGCATTGTCCGTAATCTGAGAAACATCCGGTACTTGCTTGACTAAAACGATATAGTCGCTCATGAATCCCCGTTATCACTGACCTAAAAGACCCATCAAAAACCGCCTTATCTTATCAACGTTGTCTCATCGGTCAATGAAAAACAGCTTGGGGTTTTCCTTCAGCTGGAGGGAAACCCCTTGCCTTGTTTCTTTACAGACTCCATAATTCCTTTTATGGCAATACAGATTCAACACCCAGCCCTGCGTCAATTTTTGGAACCTTTTCAGAAGGTCTCCCGTCGGGAGCAGAAGAAGATTCTGGATAATATAGAAAAACTTCTCCTTCTTTTAGACCCGCGTAAAGAGTATCCGTTCGATTTCATTGTCTTTCGGCTCAGCGGACGGCGGGTCCATGGGCCTCTTGCGGACCTTTTGATTCCCGGGCGACGGATTCTGGATGACCTGCGGATTTTTTCGATGCAGCTGAGCCGCCGGATGGAGCTGTCCGCTGCCGAACAAAACGAGCCGCTCTATACCGTTTCTCAATTGGCCCAGCGGTTTTCCGTCTCCGGTAAAACGGTTCGGCGCTGGCAGAAGCAGGGGCTTCTGGGGAAACACTGCCTTTTTCCGGATGGGCGCAGACGATTGGCATTTCCGGAGTCTGCTGTCAATCAGTTTGTTTCCTCTCATCCGGACCGGCTTGCGAGGGCAAAAGAATTTTCCCGGCTTAGTGAGAAAGAAAAGCAAACCGTGATTGACCTGGCGGTACAGCTGCAAAAGGCAAAGCCGACCCGTGCGAAAGAGCCGATTTTGCAGGAGGTTGCCCGGCGCATCGGGAGGGCACGGGAGACGGTGCGGTTGATTTTGGCTGAACATGACCGGCAGTTTCCGGAAAAGGCCGTATTTGCCCGACCGTTCGGCCGTCTGAGTCCCAAAGACCGTGCCGCCCTGTACAAACTTTATAAGCAGAAGACGCCGGTTCGGCAGCTGATGGAGCGGTTTGGGTTAAGCTGCAGCTCTGTTCATCGAATCATTAATCAGCAGCGGGCCAAAGAACTGCTCGGGCTGAAACTGGAGTATGTGGACAGCCCGGACTTTCACGCTCCGGATGCGTACCGCACAATCGTTGAATCGACGGATGCTCTCTTGAAAGACCTTTCGGCGGCCCCTCCTTCGGTGCTGAGCCGAGCGGAGGAGACGGCGCTGTTTCGACGGTACAATTATTTGAAATACCTGGCATTCACGGAACGGTCGCAGATTCAGCCGGCTCATCCATCCAGCCGGCAGCTGCGCCGAATTGAAGACTGTCTGGCTTTGGCCGAGCAGACCCAGCATTTCCTCCTGCAGGTGAATATGCCGCTGGTGATTCGGGTGGCGGGCAGACACAGTCAGTTCGGGGCTTCCGTCGGGGATTTGGTGGGAGAGGGGAATCTGTCGCTGATGGCGGCTCTGGAAAAATTTGATTACACCAAGGGCTATCGTTTCAGCACGTATGCGGCTCTGGCGATTGCCAAGGATTTTGCCCGCCGCATCCCTGCCGAGGCCGCCCGTCCGGACCGAGCCGGGGGGTCGGATTTGTCCCGCGTGGCCCAGCCGTCGGAAGGAAAGGCTGCACCGGATTTTGGGGCCGTCGAACAGGCCCAGCGCAGTCTGCGGGATATTATTGAACGGGAGCTGGATGAGCGAGAGCGGTTTGTTGTGCTGAACCGGTTTCCCCTCAGTGAGGGAGTCATTCCCCCCAAGCCCAAGACGCTCAAGGAAATCGGAGATGTGCTGGGGCTGAGCAAGGAGCGGGTCCGCCAGATTGAACTGCAGGCCCTCCAGAAGCTCCGGCGGACGCTCAGTCCGGAACAGTTTGACTTGCTGACCGGCTGATGCATACAATAATCCCAAAAATTGTTCGGATAGAGAAAGGCCGACAAAATGCAGAAGAAAACACTCGGATTCATCGGCGGGGGAAATATGGCTCAAGCCCTTCTGAAAGGGCTTTTGCAGCAGAAGATATATCGGCCGGAGCAGATTTGGGTTTCGGATGTCCTTGCGGAACGGCTGGAATTTCTGCGGCAGACCTACGGGGTTCACACGTCGGCAGACAATCGGGCGGCGGCCGGAAAAGCCGACATTCTGATTCTGGCCGTCAAACCCCAGCAGATGGCCGCTGTTCTGAAGGAGATTGCTGACAGTATCCGCCGCGGAGTGCTTGTGATTTCGATTGCCGCCGGCATTCGGACGGCCAAAATCCGCTCGTTTCTGCCTCAGAATCCGATTATCCGGGTGATGCCCAATACACCGGCTATGGTTTCTGCGGGAGCCAGCGCCCTGTATAATGCGGGGGCCTTGCCGGAGCAGATGCAGGAGGCCCTTCGGATATTTGAATCGGTCGGAAAAGCGGTTGTCGCCGAACAAGAGGAGCTGCTCGATGCCGTCACAGCGGTCAGCGGGTCGGGGCCGGCGTACTTTTTCCTGCTGATGGAGGAAATGCTCAAGGCCGCCGCGGAGCTGGGGCTGGATGAGGCGACCGCCCGAGCCCTTGTTCTTCAGACAGCCAAAGGGGCGGCACTTCTGGCGGAGGAGGCCGCCGGCCGGGGAGAAACACCGGATATCCTGCGAAAAAAGGTGACTTCGCCGGGAGGGACAACGGAAGCGGCCCTGAAGGTTTTCGGGGAGTATTCTTTCGGTCCGATGGTGCGGCAGGCCCTTTTGGCGGCGGCCCGGCGTTCCAGAGAATTGTCGGCCTGAAAGCGGAGATTATTCGACAATGATGGCTTCGACGGGACACTCGTCGGCGGCCTGCTCGACCGCCTCTTCATACATCGGCGGCACTGTCTCGACCAGGACTTCTGCCTTATCCTGCCCCATCGTGAAGACTTCCGGACAGGTATTGACACACAAACCGCACGCCGTGCAATTGTCTTCAATTCGAACTTTCATACCAAAACACCTCCAGTTTTCCCGGGTTTTTCAACCTCCCTGCCCATCGGCTTCCGAGTGAGGGTATTGTAGTCCGGAAAAGTGTTTCGGGAAACTTGTTTTTTGTGGAAATTTTGCCGTCGGGTCTTTATAGTAGAAGGGCCCTTGAAATAAGAAGGGGCTCATCCAAAAATGTTTTTTTGTGGTCGGGCCCCATGCAAGCACCGCGCGTGAACCGGGTCAGGCGGGGAACCGAGCAGCCCTAAGCGGCAGCGGGGCTGTGTATGGCAAACCCGGCCACCTTTTTTGGTCTTCACATCGATGAAGAAACAGGCAGGAGAATCGGATGGCTTATACGGTTTTGGCAAGACGGTACCGCTCGCAGACCTTTGACGATGTAGTCGGGCAGGAAGCCGTTGCGCAAACCCTCAAAAACGCCATCTTGTCCGGGCGGGTGGCCCATGCGTATCTGTTTACCGGCACCCGGGGGGTGGGCAAAACCACGATGGCCCGCATCCTGGCCAAATCGCTGAATTGCCTGAAATCCAAGGAACCGACGGTTCACCCGTGTCTGGAGTGCGACAGCTGCCGGTCGATTCATACCGGCGATGATATCGATGTGATTGAGATTGACGGGGCCTCCAACAACAAGGTCGAGCATGTTCGGGAGCTGATTGCCAACGCCATTTACCGGCCGGCCCGGGCGCGCTTCAAAATCTACATCATCGATGAAGTGCATATGCTCACGTCCAGCGCCTTTAACGCGCTGCTGAAGATTCTGGAGGAGCCGCCGGACTATGTAAAATTCATTTTTGCCACGACAGAGCCCAATAAGGTTCTGCCGACGATTCAGTCCCGCTGCCAGCGGTTTGATTTTGCGGCAATGAATGCGCAGACCATCACGGCGCAGCTGCGCAAAATCCTTCAGCAGGAACAGGTTGAGTACGAAGAAGATTTGCTGGTTCATCTGGCGCGGCTGGCCAACGGTTCAATGCGGGATGCGCTCAGTCTGCTCGATCAGCTGCTCAGTGTCGGTCAGCGTCCGCTGACGGTGGCGATGCTGATGGAGTGCATGGGGCGGACGGACCGCCGGCACCTGCTGAAGCTGGCGGAACAGATTGCCTCCCACAGCGCCCCGGGTGTTCTGGCGGAGGCGGCCCGGCTGCTGGAGATGGGCCAAATGCCGGTGACGATTTGTGATGCCCTGATTGAGCTCTTTCGCGACCTGATGGTGCTCAAGGCCGCCGGAGCGGACAGCGGCATCCTGATTCTCACCGAGGCGGAAAAAAAGACGCTGGCTGGGCTGGGGGATTTGTTTGACCTTCCGGGGCTGATTTACGCGGTGACCGCCCTCGAGCGGCTTCGCTGGATGATTCGCAACAGCGAATCGGCACGCTATCTGCTGGAGGCGTCGCTTTTGCGGCTGGCCCTCAGTGAGCATTTTATCGGCCTGGACCAGCTGGCACAGGGGCAGCCGGCTGCGGTCTCCGACATAAAAAAAAACGCTCCGCTCCCTAACTTAGCAGCCGGAAGCCCTCCGCCTGCGCCATCCCAACCCCGTTCGGTCCCTGCGGAACTTTCGAATGGTCCTCTGACGGAGGCAGCTATAAAGGGTCGATGGAAGGAGTTTTTGGCCGCTTTGGCACAGCGGAACGGCATCCTGGCCAATTACCTGACACAGGGGACCGTGGCCGGATTTGCCGACTCTGTTCTGGCCCTTCGTTTTTCGTCGAGCGTTCTTTTCGCCGCCGAGTTCTGCCGGAAACGGCATGAGGAAATCCAGAGGGCTCTGCAGGACTTTTTCGGCAGCCGGCTGACAGTCCGTTTTGAACTGTCCGGCGAGACGAATGTCCGGCCCGCACCGAAGGCCGCCCCTGCGGCAGTCCCGGCGACACGTCAGCAGCGTATTGAGGCCCTCGATGACCCCCAAGTCCAGATGATTTTGAAGGAGCTGAATGCTACCCCGACGGAAATCGTCGAGCTGCCCGCTTCCGAAGAGGAATCAAAGCAAGAGTCTGAAGACGAAACCCTCGAAGAAAGCGGAGCGGAACCGATGGAGTCTGAAGAATGAATCCGGCTTATACCAAAAGTCTGAATGATTTGATTGAGCAGTTCGGCAAACTGCCCGGCATCGGCCCCAAAACCGCCGAACGGCTGGCCTTTCACATTTTGAAAGCCGACAAAACCGAAGCGATGGCGCTGGCGGAGGCGATTCGAAACGTCAAGGAAAGCATTCGTCAGTGCCGCATCTGCTGCAATCTATCTGAAGAGGACGTCTGCGGCATTTGCAGCGACCCGCGGCGGGACAAAAGCACAATTTGCGTCGTCGAGCAGCCCAAAGACATCATTATGCTCGAAAAAACCGGGCTTTGCAAATGGGTTTACCACGTCCTTAACGGTCATATTGCCCCGCTGGAAGGCATTGAGCCGGCGGACTTAACCATCGATGCCCTGGTCAAACGCATTCGGCAGGGGGGCGTCAAAGAAGTTGTGATGGCCACCAATCCCAACCTCGAAGGTGACGGCACGGCTCTGTATATCCGCTCGCTTCTGACGCCGCTGTCCGTTAAAGTGACCCGCCTGGCCAGAGGTCTGCCGAGCGGTTCCACAATCGAGTTCTCCAGCGGCACCATTTTGGCGGATGCAATTCTCGGCCGCAGCGAGCTTTAGGGCAATCGTGCGAAAAATTTTTGCCTTTCTGGTACAGGATTTGTACAATAGGACTCGTTCGGCTTTTGGAACCCCTGATTTGGACAACGGAACAGCCTATGAATATGCGGATGAACCTCAGCGGCCAGATGCGGATGGAGCAGCGGATGAAGCTGGCTCCCCGGATGATTCAGTCGATGGAAGTGCTTCAGCTTCCTTTGCTGGCCCTTCAGGAAAAAATCGAGGCCGAACTGAACAGCAATCCGGTTCTTGAACGGGTCGAAGAGACCTCCGAACAGGCCGCCCCGGCGCAGGAGACAGCCGAGGAGCCCCTCCCGGAAAAAGAAATGGTTGTTTCGGAAGACCCGGACCGGCTGGAAGATTTTCAGCGTCTGGACAGTTTGGATGAGGAGTTTGAAGAGTACATTTCCAACGGGGATTTTTTCCGCCGCAGCGCGTACGACCCGTCGGAGCCGGACCGGAAACTGGAGGCCATCCAAAATACCCCGGCGGCGGGCCAGTCCCTTCAGGAATATCTGAAAGACCAGTGGCGCCTGGTCGATGCCGCGGAAGAGGTGAAAGCCGCCGGCGAGCAGATTATTGACAATCTGGATGAAAAAGGATATCTGACGGTTCCGCTGGAACAGCTGTATCAGAAAGACAAGTCTTCTTTCACGCTCGAGCATCTTCAGCAGGCCCTCGGTTTGGTTCAGCAGCTGGAGCCGGTGGGCGTGGGGGCCCGGGATGTCCGCGAGTGTCTTCTGATTCAGCTGCGGCAGTGCCCGGAGGACCGGAGTTTTGAAATCCGTCTTCTGGAAAATCACTGGCAGGAACTGCTTGAAAACCGGCTGCCGCAGATTGCCAAAAAGATGAACTGCTCCCTGGAGGAGGTCAACAAGGCCATTGAGCGGATGAGCAAGATGGACCTGTCGCCGGGATTGCAGATCGGACGCAATGACAATCACCCCATCACCGCCGACATTCTGGTGGAGCCGGATGAGTCCGGCGGATTCCGGGCGGTGCTGGTCGAAACCGACCTGCCGAATCTGCGGGTCAACCGCTTTTATCAGCAAATGGCCCGGAACCGGCGCATTGATGAGCAAACCCGGCAGTTTCTCCAGAAAAACATCCGTTCGGCCCAGTGGTTTATGGATGCGATTGCCCAGCGCCGCCAGACGCTGCAGAAGGTGGCGCAGGCCGTCGTGGACTATCAGCGGGATTTCTTTGAAAAGGGCCCGCTGTATTTAAAGCCGCTGCCGATGTCTGTGATAGCCGAGAAGGTCGGCGTCCACGTGGCAACGGTCTCGCGTGCCGTGGCGGGCAAATATGTTCAGTGTCCGCAGGGCATTCTGCCGCTTCGCAGTTTCTTCAGCGGCGGGCTGGAGGATGAAAGCGGACAGGAACGCAGCTGGGACGCCCTGAAGGCCAAGCTGCAGGAGCTGGTGGACGGCGAGGACAAATCCAACCCGCTCAGCGACGACCAGCTGCGTCAGAAACTGGCCGAGGCGGGAATGGGCAATATCGCCCGCCGCACCGTCGCCAAATACCGAAAAATCCTGAATATCCCGACGGCCCGTTTTCGAAAAAAGTATTAAAAAGGAACAGCAAACCCCTTCACTGTCTGTCGGGAACTTTTTCGACGGAGCCGTTCGAATTCCGCTTTTTTAATTCGTCAATCCCGCAATCGCCGCACCGACCAGCGTCGCATTGTCCACACTGACAATTTCGGTGAAAACTCCTTTTTTGTTTTCCAGATAGTCCTTCAAATAAAACTCTACGCGGCTTTTGAGCGACTTCATTCTGTAAAACGTCGTGCCCTCCGCCACGATGCAAATCGGACGTGTGGGGTCTGTCCCCTGTCCGGACTGCAGGGCTGCGCTGGACAGATTCAGCGCCGCCAGTTTTGCCGCCCGCTCCGTCAGGCGGTCCGCCAGTCCGTAAAGAATCTGCACATCCTCCGGCCGGCCCTGCCGCACCGCCGCCGCCAGACGCCCCATGCCGTAAGGATGCTCCAGAAACTCATTCATCTCTTTCGTAGTCAGATTTTCCAGGGTTGACAGCGGCTCAGCGGCCTGGCGGCTGAAAAGCCCGTCTTTGCACGCCTGCCGAATCACAAACCCCAGCAGGGCCCCCAAATACGCCCCCGAAATCATCTTTTCAAACCGCTGCGAGCCCGGATTGACCGTGGACTTGTCAAAGCGAATATCCAGTTTGCCGCGATGACAATGCCCAAAACCGCCGGATTCCGTGTTGATAATCTGACTGCGGGTTAAATCCAAATCCTTTTTCTTGAGGATATTGGCGTTCTTTTCAATGTAGCAGCAGTTTGTCCCGGTCCCCAGAATAAAACCTATCATTCCCCCAAAGATTCGGTTTTGGTAGCCGCAGCCAGCCAAAAGGGTTGCTACCGTATCATTCAGCAGCACGATATGTTTCCGACCCAGTCCGGCGGCCTGAAGGGCCTCATTGAGCCGCTCGCCGATCATCTGACCGATGACCGACGGGGCCTTAATTTCTTTGGAAAAGCGGAGCAGCCGCCCGTCTTTGTTCGGGTACATCTCCACCGGATACGAAAAGCAGAATCCCAGCCGCTCGGAGGCATTCCCAATGTCGCGGAAATACCCGGCCATGATGCGGAAGAACTCCTCCGCCGGGACTTCTCTGTCAATGCCGGGCATGGAAAACAGCTGCAGATTCTCAAGAATCGGCCTTCTCTGCTCATCGAATATCACTGTGGCGGCCCGGAAGTTGGTTCCGCCGGCATCGGCGACAATCACCCGCTGACCGACCGGCACATCCGCATCCGCCTCCAGATACGTCGGAATCATCTCTACCGTGCTTTTCTTTCCGGCAAGTCCCTTCTGCATCTCTGCCAGAAACCGGCTGACGTTTTCCTCAAAATCCACATCGAGGACATCCATTTCATAGTCCCGAAGGAAACGAATCACCTGCCGGCGGACCGATTTCGGATGGACCGGCCCGGCCTCTTTTGTTCTCTTCCTGACCAAGATTTCATCCTCCTAACTGAAAGATTCCGTAATCGTCATCCGCCTGCGGCGGTCTGCAGCCTCTGCGTTATGACTCGTATCCGTTCGGATGCGCTGTATGAAATTTCCAGGCGCTTTCGACGATGGTTTCCAGGTCCGGATAGCGGGTCTTCCATCCCAATTCCCGGATGGCGCGGGAGGCGTCGGCCGTGAGCACCGGCGGGTCGCCCGGTCGGCGGGACGTCTCTTCCACCCGAAATGAACGCCCCGACACACGCCGCACCGTGTCAATCACCTGACGGACGGAATAGCCGGTTCCGTTGCCCAGGTTGTACACGAGCTCCCGCTGGTCCGCCAGCCGCTCCAGAGCCAGCAGATGCGCCGAACACAAATCCTCCACATGGATATAATCGCGAATGCACGTGCCGTCCGGTGTCGGATAATCCGTCCCGTAAATCTTGATAGACGGCCGTTTTCCCATCGCCGCCTGAATAATCAGCGGAATCAGATGCGACTCGGGGCGATGGTCTTCGCCGAATTGAGCGTCAAAACCCGCCCCGCACGCATTGAAGTAGCGAAGCGCAGCATAGCGAAGCCGGCCGGTCTGACACTGAAAATGACACATCCGCTCCACGGCCCATTTGGTTTCACCGTAGGGATTGATGGGGTCTTTGGGCAGGTCCTCCGGGATTGGAATCGTCCGGGGCATCCCATACACCGCCGCCGTGCTGCTGAAGACAAATTTTTCCACCCCTGCCTTCTCCATTGCCTCCAGCAGCGTGCGCGTTCGGCTCACATTGTTGTCATAATAGCGAAGCGGCGCTTCGACCGACTCGCCGACCTCAATAAAGGCCGCAAAATGCATCACGGCTTCGATTCGATGTTTTTTCAGAACCTCGACTGTAAACTCCAGATTTCCGAAATCTCCCTGCACAAACTCCGCATTTCGCACGGCGGCTCGATGTCCCTTGCTCAGATTGTCCAGCACAACCGGATGATGTCCCGCCCGAGCCAGCGTTTCGGTCATATTGCTGCCGATATAGCCGGCCCCGCCGCATACCAGAATATTCATTCCTTTCCTCCGCGAGAAACGGTCTTTTGAATTGAACGCAGAATTTTTTGTTCCAGCCGCGGGTCGGTCCCCAAGTCAATCCACTCGGCCTCTGCAAGAACCTCTTGCCTCATCTGAAGGGACTGCCGGCGGGTAGCGCTGTCTGTAATGAAACCTCCCGCTCGACTCATTCCCTCCAGCGGGCGGTCCGGAACGCTCAGCCGCCGAACCAGCACCCGGCAGTTGGCGCAGACCCGATTGCCCTCCGCTTCCATCCGAATCTCCGCAATTCGCTGAAGACTATGCATGCTCGCCTCGGCCGTATCGGAAGGGCCGGCATTGTCCCCGCGCCAGAATTCAAAAAACTGGGCTCCACGCAGCGGATAGGTGATAATTCGGCCTGCCTGAATGTCTGATTTTTCGATGGCAAACTGCATCCGGGTCAGGGTTTGCTCCGCCGCAGAAAAAACCTGGTTCATCGAAACCGATTCCAGACAAATCGGCTCTGTCTGTTGGCTCTGCTTTGTCGAAGCGCAGCCGGCCAGCAGTACCAGGACAAATCCGAGAAAAATCCGTTTCTGTTTCATACCTGTCTCCCTGTAAGTTAATGCAAAATTGTATCCGGAATCCTCTCTTTTCTCAAGCGTCCTTTTGATTTTTCCCTTCCGCTGTCCGTTATTCAACCTCCGGGCAAGCGGTTGTCGATAAGAAAGAAGAAATGAATAAACTGAATGTCCAAATCCAAAATGTCCGAAAACGCCTGGCCGAGCAGCCCCTCGGGAAAATTGTTGAACAATTTCTCGACTATTTGCTCGTCGAGGCGGGTCTGTCGGCCAATACAATTCTGGCCTACGGCAGGGACCTGCTGGAGTTTTCCCGTTTTTGCCGCAGCCGAAATGTTCATCGGCTCCAGGATATACAGCCGTCCGCCGTTTACCAGTATCTGCAAACCCGCCGCGGGCTTTCAGAGGCATCCCTGAGCCGACATCTGGTTGCCGTTAAGATGCTGCTTCGGTTTGCCGTGCTGACCGGTCTTTTAAAAGAGACCTTTATCGATACGCTCGAAAGTCCCAAACAATGGCAGAAACTGCCCGCCGTATGCTCCAAAGAGCAAATCTTTGCTTTGCTGGATGCGCCCGGGCCGGACGACCCGTATTGGTTTCGGGACAAGGCGGTGCTCGAACTGCTTTACGCGACCGGGGCCCGTGCTGCGGAGGTGGCCGCTCTGGAAATCAAAGATGTGAACCTGTCCGTCGGATATGTCCGCTGCTTCGGCAAAGGACGAAAAGAACGCATCGTCCCTTTAGGACGTCTGGCGGCTCAAGCTGTTCAGACCTATCTGGAGAATCTGCGGCCCCAGTTGGCTAAACCGTTCAGCGGTTCTGCTTTGTTTTTATCACGAACCGGCCGGCCTCTGGACCGAATCGAACTGTGGCGAATTGTGAAAAAATACGCCCGACGGGCCGGTCTGCCAAAAAAACTGACTGTCCATACCCTCCGTCACTGTTTTGCCAGTCACCTGCTGGCCGGCGGCGCCGACCTGCGCTCGCTTCAGGAAATGCTCGGTCATGCCGACATCCGAACCACCCAGATTTACACCCACGTGGACCACAATCGCCTGAAAGCCATCCATCGAAAATACCACCCGCGCCCCTGAAAACCAAAGATTGACAAATCCCGCCGGTCTGATTACCATTGAGAAGGAACAGAGAACAGTCTTTGCACAGTTTGGGAGCCAGAGAGCCCCTCCTGGGAGAGAAAAAATGGATTTTATACTGTCTCCAAAACAGCCGGCTTACCGAAAAGGTTTCCTTTGGCTTCTGATTTTTATCAGTTTGTTTGTTATTTCGCTGTTGTGTTTTGCCGCCGGACGCTTGTTTGAGATTCTCAGCTTTTTGGTGCTGCCTTCTGTTTTTTTGTTTCTGATTACCGCCTCTGTCGGGGTCATCGCCGTTCTGCTGTATCTGAACGATATTGCCCAGTGTCTTCACGCCGTGATTGAAAAAATGGAGCAGACTCTCGAGTCACTCGGACGTCAGCAGACCCTGCTGGTGAAAATTTCTCAGGCCGTCCGCGTCAGCGACCGGGCCAAAGAAATTATTTTCCGCGATGCCGAACAAATTGAACTGGGCGAGGCCGTGTTGAGCAAAGTGCATCAGCACGATTTTGAGGCGGCCGAGGCCATGCTCGATGAAATGGCCAAAGAGGCCCGCTACAAAGAGCTGGAATCCCGCCTGCGGCAGATGGCCGTCAAATACCGCACGGCCACCGAAGAAGGACGAATCAACCAGATTATCAATCACATCAACGACCTGCTCGAGCGGCACCTCTGGGCGCAGGCCGCCGCCCAGATTGAAAATCTGCTCACGCTTTATTCCTTTTCCGAAAAGGCCCGGCAGATGCCCGCCAAACTGCAGGAAAAGAAAAACCAGTACAAACGCAAACTTCTGGCTGAATGGGACAAGGCGGTCAAAAACAAAGAGACCGACCGCAGTCTGGAAATCCTCAAAGAACTGGATATGTATCTGACCCCCGCCGAAGCCCTGGCCCTTCAGGAGTCTGCCAGCACCGTCTTTAAAACCAAACTGCACAACCTGGGCGTGGAGTTTCAGATGGCGGTTACGGAGAAAAACTGGAAGGCGGCCCTGCACGCCGCCCGGCAGATTGTTCAGCATTTTCCCAACAGCCGAATGGCGGCGGAAATCCGCGGGAAAATGGATATCCTGCAGGAGCGGGCCCGTCAAACTGCTTCGGAAGGCACCGCTTCCTGACGGATTTTGGGGGGCGGCTCAGCCGCGCATATCAAACAGCGACTGAGTCTTGATAATCGTCAGCTGTTCCGGGAACGCGTGAAATGCGTGAATATGAAGTTCGTCCCGGCGGGCCTCAAAATCAATATAACTGAACGGCTCCAGCCCCTCGGCCGAGACGCTTCCAAAGGCGACAAACAGCCCCCGGTTTCGGGCAAACCGCTGCAAATCGATGTGGCTCTGCCGATAGAGATTCGGACTCATCTTTTCAACCTGAAAGTCCGTCATATAACTCAAACCGCGGCTGAGGGTGCACTTGTGAGTCCGCGGCCCGCGAAACGGAAACCGCTCCACCAGCCCCCGGCGCGGCAGCGGCTGGTCCGGACCGCTGATCAGTTCCGTCAGGCAGTTGTCGTCTGCAAAAACACTCACCACGTGCGAACAGCCGGTTGCCCACAGCAGCATCTCGTACCGTTCCGTCTTCAGATGCCGTCGTGCGTAAATCCGAAACAGTTCAGGATGCAGCGGACGCTGAAAAAGGGAGAAGGTCAATTCGCTGACTGCCAGGTTGGTCTTCGGAACATCCATTGCTTTCCTGCCTTTCTGTGCAAATCCCTGTTTGTCTTTTCTCATTATACCAAAGCCGAAAAAGGCAAATCAAGGCCCTTATCAGTACTGAAAAAACGGTTGGGTCCGCTTTATCGGACTTATTTTTTGCAAGTCTGTACGAAACAACAACTAAAGAAGTGCAGAAAAATTGAGAAATTTTTATTTTTTCAGAGATTTCACTGAAAGACAAGCAGATTCAGAACAGCCGCCAGGATGTCGTAAAAGGCGTGGGTGCCTGCTGTGATGCCGAACCCCCGGAACGCATACAGCACGGCAAAATACACGCCGGCAATCATCCGAAAGAAAAACTTGCTTCCCTCAAAGGCCTCGCCGGTGCCCAGCCGGCCGTTTACAAAAAAGACATGATGATGGACGCTGAACAAAAAGGCCGACACCAGCACTGCCCCGATGACCGACTGTTTTCGATTCAGCCCCAAAATGTCCTGGAACAGGAGCATCAACACGCCGATTAAAATCAGCCGAAACACCAGTTCTTCATAAATCCCCGCCCCGATGCCGGTGATGACCTGGAGCCACAGCTCCTGACGGGCCAGGCCGACGGCGGAGGAAAGAAGCAGGGCCGCATTGGAAGAGATTTCCGTTGTCCGATTCAGCAGAAGACTGAGGACAATCAGCGGCACCGACAGCAGCAGGCACTCACCTGTCATCGGCAGAAAGTCCGGCCAGTGAATCCGCCAGGGACTCTTTGAGGTCATTTGAAAAATCAGCAGAATCACCAGCGGAACCAGCGGGGTAGCCACCCAAATCATCCGGGGGGAGAACCCCAGATACTCCAGAACATTCTGGACCCACAAAAACGCAACCACTCGGGTCTGCGGCTGGGCCAGACGCTCCGAAAGGGCCGCCGGGTCGATCAGATAGGTTCCCATTTCATACAGCAGAATAAAGCCCAGCAGATATACCAGGGCGTAAATCGGCCGGCTTGTCCGGTCCATATAAGTATCCGGAACGAACGTCATCAGCTGACGGAACGAATCCCGATGTTTTCGCTTTCGGCTCATTTTCACCCGTTCTGCGGGGGCTTCTTCCTTTTCACAAGGCATTTGAAACAGTAAAATTCCTTTGCGGAAAAGTAAAGATAATTTATCAGACCGGAAAGGAAAATCAATGCGCTCTGAAACCCTGATGGACATCTATCGTCGGCTTTATACCCGCTTCGGCCCGCAGCACTGGTGGCCCGGAGAAACCCCGCTTGAAGTTATGATTGGGGCCGTTCTGACGCAGAATACCAACTGGAAAAACGTCGAAAGAGCCATAGCCAATCTGAAGGCCGCATCGCTTCTGGACATCCGCAAACTCGAGCAGCTTTCTCCCGACCGCCTTGCGGAGCTGATTCGGCCCGCCGGCTATTTTAATATCAAAGCCCGACGGCTGAAAAATCTCATTGCCTGGCTTTCGAAAAGGTGCAGCGGACAAATTGAGTCTCTCAAAGAACTGCCGACAGGCCGGCTCCGGGAGGAACTTTTGTCCATCCGGGGAATCGGGCCGGAAACGGCGGATTCCATTCTTCTGTATGCCCTCGAGAAACCTGTTTTTGTCGTCGATGCCTACACCGCGCGAATCCTTGGACGGCATCACCTCCTCGAAGAGGGGGCCGGCTATGAAGAAATTCAGTCTCTTTTTGAAAGCGCCCTTCCCAAAGACACGGTCCTTTTCAATGAATACCATGCCCTCCTCGTGCGGTGCGGTAAGGAGTTCTGCAAACCCAAAGCCGCCTGCCGGGGATGTCCTCTGGAAGACCTCCCTCATGAAACCCGGCAGGACTTCCTGTAATCCTGCGGACCTTTTGGACTACGGAGTCTGTTCAGTTTGCGGGGCAGGTGTGGCTTCTTTGGGTTGTTCAGATTGACGCAGTTCTTCCTGAAGCCGCCGGACCGCCTCGGCACTTTGGCGGGCTTTTTCCTCCGCCTGGGCGGCACGATTCCGAGCTTCCTCCATCTGCGACTGTTTTTGCCGGGCTTCCTCGGATGCCTTCCGGACTTCTTCCGAAAGGGCGGTGGTGGTTTCCTGCGTGGTCCGCCGCTGCTGTTCAGCCGCAGCTGCCGCTTCAATCGCCTGTTGCAGCTCCCGCTCGGCTTGAGCGGCTTGCTCCTGAAGCTTCAGGGCCTCCTGTCGAAGCTGCTCCGCTTCCTCTAAAGCCGCCTGATAACGCTGTTCTTCTTCCTGGAGCCGGCGCAGGGCTTCCTCACGCTGCACCTCTGCTTTGACCCGGCGAGTTTCCATCTGGGCGGCTCGCTTTTCGATCAGGTCGCGATAGGAACCGCCCCAGAACGGCTCCAGAATGCCGGGTTCCATCTCCAGATCAAATCCGGGTTTTTCAAATTTTCTGCGGATATCCTCCGTGACGGTCTCAAACGGTTTGCCTCCGCCGGAAATGCTTGGGGTCAGAATAAAGAAGATTTCGGTGCCTTTTTCTTCAAAATCTTTGCTGGAGAACAAATACCCGATAATCGGCAGGTCCTTAAAGAACGGAATCCCGCGAACCACAGAACGCTTCTCGCTCTTGCGCATCCCGCCGATAACCAGACTTTCTCCCGGCCGGATTCTTGTCTCTGCGATTTCAATCGAACGCTCCGTGATAATCGAACGCTGGATAACCCCTTCCGGCTTGGAACGAGAGCCGATTTTGATGGAGGCAGCCAGTCCGATGGAACCGTCCGAATAAACGGTCGGAATAACCGTCAGCGTATCCTGCACCCAGACATATTCCGTAATGTTGTAGGCATCGCTCGCTCCGCCCAGACCCGTCTTCACTTTTTCCACCGGTGTATAATCCTGAATGGTTACGGTTGCCTGCTTTCCGTTGACGGTTTCCAGCGTCGGATTGAGCAGAATCTTCAGATAACCGCGGGATACCAGCAAATCCAGCACAGCCCGGACCTGATGTCCCGGCACCCACCGGTCCACCCAGTAGCCGAAATCCCCGCCGAAGTTGGCCCGTTCCGTTTCCCGAAGAGAGGCCCCCGGAAAGGCCGGGTCCAGGTCAATCAGTTCTCCCGGTTTAAACGAAAGACCGGGATATTTGGTCGGGTCAATCTGGAAAAGCTGCCCGTTTTTGACGGCGTAATGCTTTCCGCCGCTTTCTCCATAATAAAACGTGGCCAATTTTTCGCCGAGGGTCAGATTCTCTCCCAGAAAGTTTTCAATAAAGAGAGAGGTCTCCCAGTCCATCGTGACGTCGCCGAACCGTTCTAAAATCAGGCAGTCCACGTTGACCTGAATCGGCGGAACATCAATCTTTTCCAGATAGGCCAGAACGGCATCCGCCTGAGGATGGTCCTTGCAGTACAGCACCAGCTGGTTGGTTGATTCATTCGCAGCGGCCTGAATGTCCATCTGCTCTCGAACCAGCCCGGCCAGGTACTCTGCGGAATGGTGGCGGGTAAAATAAAAGACCTTGATGCCGTCCTTAATCTCCAGACGGCTGGGCGGCTGGAGGTAAAGCTCCGGCATCGCATTGGCGGTCTGGGCTTTGGTTTGGATTTCCCGCAGTTCCTTCAGCACACGGGCTGTTTCAACCTCCGTACTCCGCTTTTCAAAAAAACTGCCGCATCCTGCACAGAACAGAATTCCTGCCAGCACCGCCGCCGGGAGCATTGATGCTCTGTCGGCTGTCTTCAGATAGAAAGAATGGATGGCTGCTCGTTTCATCTTACTTCTCTGGTTCTGTCTGGATGGGCACCTGGTTCGAGGGGTTCGGCTGGACCGACTCTGCGGGCGGCTGATTGTCCTCCGTTTTTTGTCGGCTCTTTTGGAGGCGTTCCTCTTCTTCCCGAAGCTGGGCGGCTTTCTCTTCCGCCTGGACGGCCTGCTGTTCCAGTTCCGCGGCCCGTTTCTGGGCTTCCAGAGCGGCGGCTTCGGCTGCCTGGGCTTCCTGTCGGGCCTGCTGAATCTGCTGTTCCAGCTGTTCGCGAAGCGCCTGCTGTTCTGCCGCCGTCATTTTTTCAGACTCTGCTTTCCGGCGATTCTCTTCGAGCTGCTGACGAGCCTGTTCAATCTGCTGCTGCGCCTCTTTTCGCAGGTTCTCAAACGCTTCGGCCTGCTGACGGGCCGATTGGGCCTGCTGCCGCCGCTCCGCCGCCAACCGCTGCGCCTCTGCGGCCTCACGCTGGGCCTTAACCAGTGCTGCCCGGGCTTCGGCCGTGCGTTTTTCCATCAAACTGGTGTAAATATCAGCCCCCATCGGGTCGCCCAGTATCTCTTCGAGAGTCTGCTTCCGCTCCGGGGCCTCATATTTGCTGCGAACCATTTGAGCCGCTTGGGCATACGGAATACTGCCGGACGAAATGCTCGGCGTCAGGATAAAAATAATCTCGGTTGCCTTCTCTTCAAAATCTTTGCTCGAAAAGAGAACTCCTATAATCGGCAGGTCTTTCAGGCCCGGAATTCCCCGAATAACGGAGCGATTTTCACTTTTCCGCATTCCGCCGATAATCAGACTTTTCCCCGGCTCAATCCGATTTTCCGCCACCTGAATCGAACGCTCCGTAATAATCGACGTCTGAACTACTCCTTCCGGTTTCGATTTGGAACCGATCGTAATCGAGGTTTGCAGACCGATAGAGCCGTCTGCGTACACCCGCGGCGTCACCGTCAGGGTATCCGCCACCCATTTGTAGTCTGTAAGTGTATAGGTAATTGTGTTGTTCGTCTCAGAGGTTCCTTTGGCGGTTACCTGAAGCTCGATTGGAGCATTATCCCGAATGGTAATCGTAGCACTTTTCCCGTTGACGGTCTCAATCGACGGATTCAGCAGAATCTTCAGGTAGCCGCGGGATTCGAGCATGTCCACCACCAGACGAATCTGATGCCCGTCGATTCCTTTTTTATGCCAATATCCGAAATCCATTCCAAACTCCGACCGGCGGCTTTCCCGCAGCGAAGCCCCCGGGAAGGCCGCTTTGGGATACTTGGAAGCCCCCAGCGTCACCCCTTCCCCGAAAAGGTTTTCAATCAGCAGCGAGGTCTCCCAGTCCATTGTGATGTCGCCGAACCGCTCCAGAATCAGGCAGTCAATATGAACCTGAATCGGGGGCACATCCAGCCGTTCCAGAAACTGCAAAACCTGGTCCGCTTCTGCATCGTCTGCACAATGAATGATTAACTGGTTGGTTGTCGGATTCGAGCTGACCTTAAACCCCAAATCCCGAACCGCTCCGGCAAGCGAATGCACTTCTTTCTCTTTGGCTTTGTCCGGATTTCGGAAGGAAAGGTCGCCGGAAGGATGATGTTTTGTGAAGTAAAAAATCTTCACACCGTCAGGAACCTTTAGGCGAAGCGGCGGCTGGCGATACATCGTCGGCAGGGGATTGGCGATGTGCGGATTCTCCCGGACCTGTGAGAGTTCGTTCAGGATAATTCGGGATTCGATTTCCGTTGATTTTCGCTCAAAAAATGTCCGGATTTTCTGGTCGGCGGACTCCTGCGCACAGCCGCCCCAGAAACACAGCATAGCCAAACAGCCGCCCAAAACCATTCCTTGCTGCAGAATGCTTGTTCGACGGCTGGTCCGATATTTTCGGAAAAAAAACATCCCCGCTCGCTGTTGACAGACTCTTTCTGCTTTTTGACGCTTTAAGGACAATATCGGCGATGAAACGTTTTTTTCTGTAAAAAGAACCGCGATTTTATGAGATACCCATAGGAAATGCGGCTCGATTGTGGTACTTTTGCCAAAATGAAAAGCAAGGGAATTGGAAACAAACAAATCACGATTGGTTTTGTTTCGCTGGGCTGTCCGAAAAACACAGTGGACAGCGAAGTGATGCTTGCCCGAATCGGCCAGGCGGGTTTCGTCCTGACCGGTGAGATGCAGGCCGATGCCGTCATTATTAACACATGCGGCTTTATCGAACCGGCCAAACAAGAGGCCCTGGACGTGATTCGCCGGGCCGTCAAAGAAAAGAAAAAAGGCCGGCTCAGCAGAATTATTGTAGCCGGATGTCTATCCCAAAGGATGGGTGCAGCTCTTTTGGAGGAGATTCCCCAAATCGATGCCGTTGTCGGGTTGGGCCAGAGGGACCAAATTGTGGAGATTCTCCGTTCTGTTCTCCAATCACCGGCAAGACAGCCGGCGACTCGACAATTCCTCCAGCCCTCGTCGGATGTGGTCTTTGACGACAGCGAACGTCTTCTAATCAACCCCTCTCATTGGGCGTATCTTCGCATCAGCGAAGGATGCAGCCGACAATGCTCCTTCTGCACGATTCCAGACATTCGCGGCAAATTCAGGAGTAAGCCGCTCGATTTAGTTCTGTCAGAAGCCCGACAGCTCGCCGAACACGGGGTTCTGGAGTTAAATCTTATTGCTCAGGACACGACCTCGTATGGACGGGACATAGGTCTGAAAAACGGCTTGATAACACTGATAAGTGAGTTGGAAAAGATCGAAAAAGTCCATTGGCTTCGTCTGATGTATCTCTATCCGGCCTCCGTTGATGAGGCCCTCATTAATAAAATTGCCCAAAGCACCAAAGTGGTTCATTATGTTGATATTCCCATCCAGCACATCAGCAACACAATTTTGCGGGCGATGCATCGGCCTGATACCAAAGAAAACACGCTCCAATTGCTCCAAAAGCTGCGACAAGCTATTCCTGACATAGTTTTAAGAACGACCGTTATCGTAGGGTTTCCGGGGGAAACCGATAAACAATTCGAAGAATTAATTGATTTTATCCGCTGGGCCCAGTTTGACGCCCTCGGGGCTTTTCCCTATTTTGCCGAGTCCGGAACCAAGGCGGCAGACCTTCCGGACCAAGTGCCGGATTCGCTCAAACAAGAGCGATTAAGTCGACTTATGCTCACCCAGCAGGAGATTGCCTTTCGAAAAGCGGATGAAATGAAAGGCAAAGAATTGACCGTTTTGGTGGATGAGGCGGATCAGAACGGCAATCTTATCGGACGTTTTTATGGTCAAGCCCCCCATATTGACAGCGTTTGTCTTCTTCAGGGGCCGCCTGTCCAGCCGGGGCGGTTCATCCAAGCCCGTGTCGTCGGCCGGGAAGGATACGACCTGCTCGTTGAACCCATCTGATTTTTTCCGAACACATTTCTGAGAAAGGAGGTATAATATAATAACCTGAAATAAAATAGGAATAATAAGATGACTGGTTTGAGACAATATTATCTGGTTTTCTTTTCGGCCATAGCTATGGCCTTTGGAGGAGCGGCAAACCTTCGCTGTGTTCAGTGTGAATGCTGTACACACGAAAAGATTGAAGCGGAACCTGAAGAAGTTTCCTGCTGTTCCGAACAAATCGAAAAATCCGAGATTTCTTTTTGCACCCTTGCTCCCGTACCCTCCTGTCGATGCACAATTCAGTCTGCCCAAGCCGTTCCTGCTGAACGCAATCGTGACCTTTTCTCTTTTGAGAATAAAACTTCTAACTCGTCCTTAACGTCTCTGTCGAGTGAAGAGAATGAACTCCATCAAGTCTTTTCAGAACGGCAAACCCCCGGGCTTGTGTACGGCTGGTCTGCACGTGCCCAATCCTTTCTTTGTCGGCTGAACTGTTGATTCGTTCTCTTTCGAGTTCAGTCTGACTTTTTTGAAAAAGAACCTGAAGCTTTCTGAATGAAAGGAACGAACCATGAAGAATAAAACCGTATTGTTTGTGATTTTGGCCGGCACAGCCGCGCTGGCGGTTGCTTTTGCGGGCGGTGCATTAAGAATGTCTTCGCATGGACAGGCCGGATGCAGTGCTGATGCGCTGACGGCTGCAAATGCCTGCTGCAGTGCGTGCACATGTACCGATTGCTCGTGTACGGATTGCAAATGCACCAGCGGATGCGCCTGTGAAAAATGCGAGTGTTCTCCCTGCACATGCGGACAGAATTCCTGCTCCTGCTGCGGCGGATGCACCAAGCCCAATGCGGCCTAATTTCGCCGGTAGGGCAGTCTAAAAACGGAAACCCTTTCACACGGTCCCTTTTTTGGGGCCGTGTGTTTTTTTTGTTTTAAACGTCTTGCAGGTTTGAAGCTGTCAGCGAATGCACTGATAAACGATGGCGGGAGGGAGGTTTCTCCAGACGGCCGGAGAAATCGCCACGCGGCGGAAGAGCGATTTGATTTTTCTTCGGAAGGCAATGCCGCTGGGCAGCATCAGGCCCGTCAAATAGGCAAATGTAGCAAACACCCCGCCGGGACGCAGGGCCTCCAGCGTGGCCTTCAGGAGCCGGTCCTGCAGCTCTTCGGAAAAACCGCTCCAGGGCAGTCCGGAGACGATACTGTCGGCGTGGGCAAACTGAAACTGCCGAAGAAGACGGGGGGTTTCCTCCACGCTGTGTTCGAGAATCACCAAATTCGGGAAACGCTCTCGAAGGACCTGAACGAGAGCCGGATTGCTTTCAATCGCCAGAAACGAGGCCTCGGGTTTTTTGCAGCGCAAAATCTCTTCTGTAAAAGCCCCGGTGCCGGCGCCGTATTCAACAATGACTTGGCTTTCGGCCACATTGGCCAGACGCACAATCTCTCGCGCCAGCACGCGGCTGCTCGGAGCGATAGCCCCGATTCGGGTCGGATTTCTCAGAAACTCTCTGAGAAAAAGCCGACTCGTCTGCAGACGGCTTTGCGGTTTGGCTGTAGTTGTCGTGTCAGACATAGAGAAGCATAATACCAGACAATAGAGGTAGAAAACAAGAAAAAACTGACAATCTTCTTGCAAACCATCCAACCTTCTTTTATCTTGTCCGTATTATCAAAGACGTGTCAGGGGAGCGCAAGGCATTTTGCCGACGCTGAGAGGTCTGGAAAGACCAACCCTTCGAACCTGATCCGGCTAATACCGGCGTAGGGAGGCACAAGGTTTACGAATCCATGCGCTCCCGAAATTGGGAGCGTTTTTTTTGTTTAGAGAAGGCCCCAAGATGACTCCGCCTGTCTTTTATGAGTTAAAATCGGCCGTGGTTGGAATCGCCGGATTGGGCGGGCTCGGCTCCAATGTGGCAGAAGCCCTGGTCCGGATGAAAATCGGCAAGCTGATTCTGGTAGATTTTGACCGGGTGGAGGCCAGCAACCTCAACCGTCAAAAATATTTTTATGATCAAATCGGCCGCTGGAAGGTCGATGCCACCATCGAAAATCTGCTACGAATTTGGCCGGAAGCCCAGTTGGAAGGGCACAAGGTTCGACTGACGCCCGAAACGGTCCAATCGATTTTTGCTTCCGCAGATGTGATTGCGGAGTGTTTTGACCGGGCGGACCAGAAACAGATGATTGTGGAGACGGTTTTGTCAAAAATGCCCGACAAGGTGATTGTTTCGGTCAGCGGTCTGGCGGGCTGGGGGGCCAGCAATGAGATTGTGACGCGTCCTATCAACAATCGGCTGATTCTTGTCGGTGACAGCGTCAGCGGGACGGGTCCGGGAATTCCCATGACGGCTGCACGGGTCGGCGTGGCGGCCTATCATCAGGCCAACGCCATTGTCGAGGTTCTGATGGACCTCAAGCATGGGCAATTATCACGAGGTGCGCAATGAGCTGGACATTAAAGATTAACGGAACGCCGCAGACGTTTGAACCGTCGGAGCAGCCGGCCACGCTGGCAGATTTATTAAAGCAGCTTCAGATGGACAAAGCCGCTGTGGTGGCGGAGGTGGATGGACAGGTTGTCCCCCGTGAGCATTTTGCCCAGACGGTTTTGCGGGATGGTCAATCCATTGAACTGATTCGTTTTGTCGGCGGCGGATAAGCCGTTCAAAGAATCTGGATAAGGAGCCCTGATGGACTCACTGGTGATAGCAGGCAAATCGTTTCGTTCGAGGTTGTTTATCGGGACAGGCAAGTTTGCCTCGACGAGTGTGATGGCGGCGGCGATTGAGGCCTCCGGCACGGAGATGGTGACGGTGGCCCTCCGGCGTGTGGATATTCAGAATCCCTGCGATGATATGCTGTCGGCCATCGACCGGACACGGTATCAGCTGCTTCCGAATACGTCCGGGGCTCGTGATGCGGCGGAGGCCGTTCGCCTGGCGCGTCTGGCACGGGCCGCAAGCGGGATTCACTGGGTTAAGCTGGAGGTGACACCCGACCCGTATTATCTGCTGCCGGACGGCACGGAAACGCTCAAGGCCGCTGAAACCCTTGTCAAGGAAGGGTTTGTCGTGCTGCCGTATATCCACGCGGACCCGGTTTTGGCCAAGCGGCTCCAGGAAGTCGGCTGTGCAACGGTGATGCCGCTGGCCAGCCCCATCGGGTCTAATCAGGGGATGCGGACGAAGGATTCAATTGCGATTATCATCGAGCAGGCGACGGTGCCTGTGGTGGTGGATGCAGGGCTGGGGGCGCCCTCCCATGCGGCCGAGGCAATGGAAATGGGGGCGGATGCCGTTTTGGTCAATACCGCGATAGCCACGGCAGCGGACCCGGTTCGAATGGCGGCGGCATTTAAGCAGGCCGTCGAAGCGGGCCGTCTGGCTTATGAGGCGGGACTGCCGCCCAAAAGCACAACGGCGCAGGCCTCCAGTCCTCTGACCGGATTTTTGCGGAATGAGTAGGCGGACGATGGACGAAATTCGAACCATTCTGGCTCAAAAAAATCTCGACCATGACCGGCAGGTCTGGACGGAGCAGATGCTTCGAATCCGCCCGGAGGATGTGCAGAGGGAATTGTCTGTTCCGGCGGGCAAATACTCGTTCAGGCGGCTCTTGACGCTGCTTAGTCCCGCCGCAGAAGGATTTCTGGAGGAAATGGCGCAGCAGGCCGCCCGGCTGACGGTGCAGCGGTTCGGACGCACCATTCAGCTGTATGCTCCCCTTTATGTCTCCAATGTGTGCGTGAACAGCTGCCGCTACTGCGGCTACAATCGGCATACGGTTTTTGAGAGGACGCGCCTGTCCATCGAAGAGGCCCTGGCGGATGCGGAGGTGATTGCGGAGGAAGGATTCCGTCATCTTCTGCTGGTCAGCGGCGAGGACCGTTCGTTTGTGACGACGGTATATCTGGCGGAGCTGGCGGCTCGGCTCCGCCGGCGATTCAGTTCCCTGAGTGTCGAGATTTATCCGATGACGCAGGAGGAGTACCGAACCCTCTTTGAAGCGGGCATCGACGGCGTGACGCTTTATCAGGAAACGTATGACCGGGCGGCCTATGCGTATTATCACCCCGCCGGTCCGAAGCAGGATTATGACCGGCGGCTGCAGGCACCGGACCGGTTTGCATCCGCCGGCATGCGCCGGATTGGGCTGGGGGTTCTGCTGGGGCTGACCGATTGGCGTCTGGAGACGCTGGCGCTGGCGGAGCATGCGGCGTATCTGATGAAACGATACTGGCGTTCGCAGGTTTCGTTTTCTTTTCCCCGGCTTCGACCCGCGTTGGGCACGCCGTCGGACTGGCCGCATCTGCTTTCGGACCGGAATCTGGTGCAGATGATGCTGGCGCTGCGGCTGTGTTTTGCGGATGCGGGGATTGTGCTGTCCACCCGGGAGCGTGCCCAACTGCGCGACCATCTGGTTGACTTGTGCGTGACCAGTATGAGTGCGGGCTCCAAAACCAACCCCGGCGGCTATACCGGCCATGACGATACGGCCGAGCAGTTTGTCGTCGCCGACACCCGGACGCCCGCCCAGATTGCCCAAATGATTCGCTCCAAAGGCAAAGACCCCGTCTGGAAGGACTGGGATGCGGCCTTTGCTCGGTCGGAAGTTTTTTCATAAAAAACTTTACTTTTTTTCCTTTTTCGGCTAAAGATGCTGACAAAAGGGGATGGAGTCCCCCTTGAACCGCTCTGCGAGCTGATGACTCCTGCAGGATGACTGTGGGAGTCTTTTTGTCATCCCCACTTCATGCATCCTGCAGAACTGTTGACGCAGGAGAAAAAACCATGTGGCAGAAATTATGGTATTTGGGTTTTGCCGGAGCCCTGGGGACGCTTTGTCGCTACTGGCTTTCGGGATTTGTTCATCGGACGTTTTCCACAACGTTTCCTGTCGGGACGGCGTTGGTCAATATTCTCGGATGTTTTCTGTTCGGTCTTTTGTGGGCGGTGATTGAACTGCGTCTGAATATTCCCGCGCAGATGAAACTGGTGGTTTTTCTGGGCTTTTTCGGGGCGTTCACGACATTTTCGACGTTCGCCTTCGAAACCGCCCAGCTGATTGATGATTCCCAGTGGTTCTGGGCTGCCGGCAACCTGATTCTGCAGAACGGGTTGGGTCTTGCGGCGATGATGATGGGTCTTGCAATCGGAAAATGGATTTGAGAAGGGAGATGACTATGCAGCTGCCTTCAGAAGCACAATTGCTGCGGATTTTTATCGGAGAAGCCGACAAATGGGACGGCAAGCCCCTTTATGAAGCCATCGTGATGCAGGCCCGTCAGCGGGGGATGGCCGGAGCGACCGTGTTGCGGGGACTGATGGGGTTTGGGGCACACAGCCGACTGCATACCGCCAAAATCCTCCGACTGTCGGAAGACCTGCCGATTGTGATTGAGATTGTTGATAAGCCGGAGCGCATTCAGGCCTTTCTGCCGGAGCTGGACCGAATGATTCAGGAAGGGCTGGTCACTCTCGAAACCGTCAACATCTTTGCGTACCGATATGATGAAAAAACTCTTCGGAAAGAAGAAAAATGAAGTTGCGCAAACTCCGAATCGACCTTTTGAAGCTGCTTTTTGTGCCGATCCTTTTTGTGGTGGTGTTTGTACGGCCCTCCTGGTCGCTGGATTCGTATCGGGCTTTCTTTGTTGAATTCTTAGGATATCTGTTTTTGCTGAGCGGGTTGACCGTCCGGATTTGGTGTATTTTTTATATCGGAGGGCGAAAAACCAAAGAATTGATTACCGAGGGGCCGTATTCAATCTGCCGCAATCCGCTGTATGTGGGGACGTTTCTGCTGTCCATCGGTGTTGGGCTGTGTTTTGAAAATCTTCTGATGCTTCTGCTGGTGCCGGCGGTGATTATTCCGGTTCATTTTCTGACTGTTATCATGGAAGAAAGCCATTTGAAGGAAAGGTTTGGGACGGCCTATCTGGAGTACCAGAGGAGGGTTCCCCGCTTCTGGCCCCGTTTTTCCGCCTATCAGAGCCCGGAATACGTTGAGGTAAATGTGAAGGCCGTTCGACGGATTGCTTTGGATACAATCGGAGTCTTGCTGTTGCCGCAGGTGGAAGACTTTCTGGAGCTTCTGCACGAGCACAATATTCTGCCGGTGTTTTGGCATTTTCCGTCATAACTTTTTTGGACTCGCAATGAAAACGTTTTCTTCTCAGTCGGCGATGCGGTTTGTTGTGCTCCTGGGGGTGGTATCCCTTTTGTCGGATGTGACGTATGAGGCCGCCCGCAGCATCAGCGGGCCGTATCTGGCGGTGCTGGGGGCTGGAGCGGCGGTGGTGGGAGGGGTGGCCGGTCTGGGCGAACTGCTCGGCTACGGCCTGCGCATCCTCTCCGGTCTTGTGAGCGACCGCACCGGACGGTATTGGCTGATGACGCTGGTCGGATATACGGTGAATCTGCTGGCTGTGCCGGCGCTGGCTTTGGCGGGCCGGTGGGAGATTGCCGCCGTTCTGCTGATGGCCGAACGTTTCGGCAAGGCCCTGCGTACCCCTGCGCGGGATGCGATGCTCTCGCATGCCGCCGCTTCGGTCGGACGCGGCTGGGCCTTCGGCATCCATGAGGCGATGGACCAGATCGGCGCCGTCCTGGGGCCGCTGATTGTTTCAGCCGTATTGGCCTGGAGGGGCGATTACCGGTTTGGTTTTGCGGTTCTGCTGATTCCGGCTCTGCTGGCACTGACGGCCTTGGTGCTGGCTCGGATTCTGTATCCGCATCCGTCGAGTCTGGAAACGCAGGCGGTCTCCGGAAGACGCGGGCTGCATCGTGCTTTCTGGCTGTATCTGGCGGCTGCTTCCTGTATTGCGTTTGGTTTTGTTGATTTTCCGCTGATTGCTTTTCATATCAAGACGACGCACTTGCTGGGCGATGCGTGGATTCCGTTTCTGTATGCGGTCGTGATGGGCATTGATGCCGTTGCCGCTTTGGTTTTGGGGCGATGGTATGACAAAAAGGGAATGATCATTCTGGCCGGTGCGGCGGTCCTTTCGGCGGGCTGTGCACCGCTGGTCTTTCTGACCTCTCGCTGGGGGCTTCTGGCCGGGATGGTCTTGTGGGGAATCGGGATGGGGGCCCTCGAATCGATTCTGCGGGCGGCTGTGTCCGAATTGGTTCCCAAAGAACGCCGGGCAACAGGGTTTGGAATTTTCAATTCCGGATTCGGCCTGGCCTGGTTTGCCGGCAGTGCCCTGATGGGGTTTTTGTACACACATTCTTTGCTTTGGCCGTCAGTGCTTTCCGCCGCCGCCCAGCTGCTTTCTGTTCCGCTGATTCTGTATGTTCAGCGGATGCGCATTCTTACCGAATCGGCCTCCGCAGCGCCTCCAGACCCGAGTACAAAGTAACCCCCAGTACAATCAGATAGGTAATCAGGGTAAACCAGTCTCCCCAAGTCCGTGAGACAAAGGCCCATCCAATCAGGACGGTGCCGATTCCGAAGGACTGAACGAACATTTTAATCTTGCCGGAGATGACCGCGCCGAAGGGCACTCCTCTGGCTTCCGCGATGTGCCGAAGGGTCTGAACAATCACTTCTCGTCCCGTCAGCAGCAGGGCAGTTCCCCAGCGGATGGTGTGCCCCAGCCATTCCGGAAGGTGGAAATTCGCCAGCAGGGGCTGTCCGACGAGAGCAAAGCACACGAACGAACCGCAGACGAGCACTTTGTCGGCCAGCGGGTCCACGACCCGTCCGAATCGGCTGGTTACGTTGAATCGGCGGGCAATCGGTCCATCGACAATGTCCGTTATTCCGGCCAGGACAAACAAAGCAAATGCCGTCATCAGAATACCGGCGGGTTTGGCTTGGCCGGTCCGGGGCGCATACAAAATCAGCCCCAGAAAGAGCACCGTCATAATCAGACGGGCCACCGTCAGGGCATTGGGAAGGTGCCGAACAATGCCTGTCAATCTCTGCTGTTCCATACCTTTCGCTGGAAATATAACGAAATCGGCGGCAAACTGCAAATCTTTGTTTACAAACGGATGCCCGCTTCCCGGAGCACCTTAAAGACAAAATACAAGACGGAAAGCCCCGTGATAATCCACAAGGTCGGATTCATTTGCCTGATTTTCCCTTTCAGAAGCATAATCAATGTGTGTGCGATAAAGCCGAAGGCCAGCCCTTCGCTGATGGAATAGCAAAGGGCAATCAAAACCATAATGAAAAAGGAGGGCAGGCCGTGTTCGACGTCTGAAAAGTCGATTTCTCTTATCCGCTTCATCATGAACAGGCCGACCATGATGAGGGCCGGCGCCGTGGCATAAGAGGGGACAATCGCCACCAATGGGGCCAAAAAGGCGGACAGCAAGAATAAAAGCCCGGTTACGACGGCCGTCAGTCCTGTCCAGCCTCCCTGCTCAATCCCGGCGGCGGATTCAATATAGGAGGTTGTCGTCGAGGTTCCCATCAGGGCTCCGAACATCGTTGCCGCCGCATCGATGGCCAGCAGTCGGTCGAGTTTTTGAATCTTTCCGGTCTCGTCGGCCAGGCCCGCCTGAGGTGCGACGGCCAGCAGCGTGCCGATACTGTCAAACATGTCAATAAACATCAGGGTGAAGATGCTCGAAAAAAGCCCCCATTTTAACGCCCCGAGGATATCCAGTTGAAAGGCGACTGTGGAAATCCGAAAATCGGCCGAGATGAACTGTTTGGGCAGGGCAATCTCTCCGAACACGGCGGCCAGGGCGGTCGAAAAGGCAATTCCGAGCAGCAGGGCACCCGGGATGCGGTGGATTTCCAGAAAGAGCATCATCAGAAGCCCTGCCAAGCCAATCAGGATGGTTTTATTCAGCGGGGCGGCCGTTACCAGTGTGACCGGATGGTCGCGAACCAGCCCCAGATTTTGAAGGCCGATGAATGTGATAAACAGTCCGATTCCGACGGAAATAGCGGCTATCAGGGACGGCGGAATCGCCTCCACCAGTTTTCGGCGAAGTCCGGCCAGGGTTAGTACCAGAAAGAACAGGCCCGACAGAAAGACCACACCGAGTGCCGTCTGCCAGGAAATGTGTTCTGTCAATACGAGCGTATAGGCAAAAAACGCATTCAGCCCCATTCCGGGCGCCATTGCAATTGGTGCATCAGCCAGCAGCCCTGTGGCGATAGTGCAGACGCCGGTTACCAGACAGGTAATCAGAATCAGGGCTGAGGCATCCATTCCGGTTTTGGATAAGATATCCGGATTGACGAAAATAATGTAGGCCATTGTCAGAAAAGTGGTTAATCCGGCGATGATTTCCGTACGAATTCGGCTCTTCCAACTTCCGATTGCAACAAACTCCCTGCCCATAAACCGTCTCCTTTTGTGTGTCGGACAAAACCCTCGTTCATTCCCGCTCCGTTTCACGGCATTCCCGCAATAGCCCACGTCATTCCCGCGCAGGCGGGAATCCAGCCTTCCCACGCCCCGTCCTTCGAAGCTTCAGCGAAGAAGGAAGGCGGGAATCCAGGCCTTCTGCCTTCGTTTTGTCGGGAGATATTATAGACACTTGCTCATCAGGAGCAAAGAAGGATTGAAAAAGAAAAGGCCGACGAGGCCTTTTTTTGCATGGGAGCCCCGCCGGCCTTGTGAAAACAAGACGGAGAAAACTACTTCTTCAACCGAATCACCACCGCTCCAGCCACAGCCAGAAGACTCAGCGTGGACGGTTCGGGCACACACTCGTGAAGAATCACACCGTTCCAGATGCCTACATTGCCCATCCCCTGTACATCCACGGATACCCACTCCGGATTGTAGTCAATGGGCAGCCAAAACCATCCGCTGTCCCAATGTCCGGGCGGAGTTCCCGGCTGCAGATGGAATTTCCAGTCATCCAGATTCATATTGTATTGCGGGTCGCACAGCCGCTCGATGTACATCTCCGGGTCATAGCCGGGGGGATCAGACCAGGTAGGCGGAGTATTCTGCCCGACCCAGAGTCCGTTGGTCCAGTTGATGGTGACGAACACATCACCCGGCAGATCCGGAATGAGCAGCTTGTAGTCGAACGATACCCGTACCCTCTTGCCTCCCGGGATGTACGGGTCATTCCAGAACCATTCATTCCACCACGGCCGGGGCTGAGGGGCGTTCGGCTGCGGATACAAATACCATGTGTTGTTGTAGCCGGAATTGAGCTGCCGGTCCCAGCTGATTTCCTCCGGGCTGTACAGATTCACCTGAAACATTCCTTCCCGGATTTGACCGAAGATGAACGGAGAAATCATCAGGACGGCAATCAGTCCGAGGATGACAGTTTCTTTTGTTTTCATAAGATTAAAACCCTCCAAATAACGTTTCCGCCTTGTGTACTCGTATATGATAAAAAGCCCGCTGTCAGCGATGTCTGCGCAAAGCCCGTGGGGACTTGTTGCAGAAACTCAAAGACAAACGGCGGAGGAAAGGCAAGAGATGGAGTAACTTCGCTCTGTTCAAACGCAGAAAAAAATCAGCAGGAGAGAAAAACAGCGTTTTGTACTTCAATTTCAAAATGAGCAGGGCCGCTCAGAGAACCTCACTTTGCTTGATTCCATATACTTTACACATGGGCTTCTTCGAATTGCAAGAAAAAAATGTCAGGTTCGTAAAATCTCTTTTCTGTTTTATCAATTCTTTCCTGTTTTGGTCCGGAATTTTCCCAAAAGGATGGCGAAAGAGGTTTTTCTTCTGCTGGGGTTGTTTTCCTGCAGAAAACCTGCAAGAAAAAGGTTTGACCCCGGACTTTTTCTCTTTTAGGATTGTCAATACTTTCTGGTCGTGTATGAAAGAGGACATTCTGGAAAAAAGGAGCCGATTATGATGGAAGTCCGCCAGCAGACTTGTGACAAATGTGAGTATTATCTTCAAACCTCCCCAGGGTCTGGGGAATGCCGACGGTATGCCCCGAGCCCGAACAGGACTATTTTTGTTACACGCTCCGAAGCGACAGGCAGCTATAAGACGGATGTTCACTGGCCGAAGGTCTATGACAGCAACTGGTGCGGAGAGTTTAAGGCCAAGGTCAAATCCTGAATGATTTGTAGGGGGGCTGAACGGTTTCAAGGAAACTCATCTTTTCTTGCAGAGAGGTGTCTTGTTTTTCTGCTTTACTTGTGGATGCCGGAGGGCTACAATGCGGCTGTCTTTTTCGGTAAATGGGAAAAATGGAAAAAGTAGCCATATACGACACAACTTTGCGGGATGGAATGCAGGCCGAGGGCATCAGTTTTTCCCTCGAGGATAAATTGCTGATTGCCCGAAAACTGGATGAGTTTGGTATCCATTATATCGAAGGCGGTTTTCCTCTCAGCAATCCCAAGGAAGAGCAGTTCTTTGCCCGACTGGCTCAGGAAAAGCTGAAAAATTCCGTTCTGGCGGCCTTTGGAAGCACCCGGCGGGCTTCTCAGAAACCGGAGGAAGACGCGGGGCTTCGGGCGCTTTTGGCCTGCGGTGCTCCGGTTCTGACCATCGTTGGAAAAAGTTGGGACCTGCACGTCAAGGAGGTCCTTCGCTGTTCCCTCGAGGACAATCTTCAGCTCTGTGCGGATTCCGTTGCCTATCTGAAAAAGCAGGGACGCAGGGTCTTTTTTGATGCGGAGCATTTCTTTGACGGGTATAAAAACAATCCGGAGTATGCCTTGAAGGTTCTTCAGGCCGCCGCCGAGGCCGGGGCGGAAGTCTTGGTGCTGTGTGAGACAAACGGCGGCTGTCTGCCGAAGGAGGTCTTCGAAATCACACAGGTGGTCTGCCGGACCCTGAGCGGGGCGGTCATCGGAATTCATACCCATAATGACTCGGACTGTGCTGTGGCCAATTCCCTGGCGGCCGTGCAGGCAGGGGCCCGCCAGGTTCAGGGAACCATCAACGGCCTCGGGGAGCGAAGCGGCAATGCCAACCTCTGTTCGATTATTCCCAATCTGACTCTGAAAATGGGCTATGAAACAGTCGGCCTTCCTCGTCTCAAAGGCCTGACGGAGCTGTCCCGTTTTGTCTTTGAAGTGGCCAATTTGCCCCCGGTGTCTAACCTGCCTTACGTAGGCGAAAGTGCCTTTGCCCACAAGGGCGGACTGCATATTGATGCCCTCCGCAAGAACGAAAAAACGTACGAACATATCCACCCCTCTCTGGTGGGCAATGAGCGCAAATATCTGATTTCGGAGCTGTCCGGTTCTTCCAATGTACTCGACAAGCTCGAACGCAAAAAAATTACCGCCGACAAACAAACGGCGGCCAAAATTCTCAAAGCCGTTCAGGACCTTGAAAACGCCGGCTATCAGTTTGAAACGGCCGAGGCCAGCTTCGATTTGCTTGTGAAGAAAACGCTCGGCGAATATGTTCCCAGTTTCGAACTGATTAAATATCACATTGATGTGGAGAGAAATCCCGATGGCGCGATGGTCACGGAGGCCACGGTCAAACTTCAGGTAGACGGCAAAGTGGAACACGTTGTTGCGGAAGGAGACGGTCCGGTCAATGCACTGGATAACGCCCTTCGGAAGGCCCTCGAACGGTTCTATCCGTCTCTGCGGGAAATGTCTCTGGTTGATTACAAGGTTCGTGTGGTCAATGCCAAAGCGGGCACGGCGGCCCGGGTCCGGGTTGTCATTGAAAGCCGCGACCGAACGGACCTGTGGGGCACGGTGGGCGTTTCGGAGAATATCATCGAGGCCAGCTGGCTGGCTCTGGTGGACAGCGTGGAATACAAGCTGCTCAAAGATGCCGATAAGTTTTCAAAACAGTCTCGATGAGAGAACAGGAAACTTATCAGGAGAACGAGGAGTCTTTTGAACAGAAAACGATTCGGATTGCCCGGTGTAATTCAATCGTTTTTGATGTTTTTTCGGAAAGGAGTCTTTTATGGAAGAAATCAAAGTTCCTAAGGCGCCTCTTCCCTGGTGGGCGGCTGGGCTGATTCTGGGCCTGATTCAGGTCCTGGCTGTCTATGTAAAAGGCCCGCTGGGAGTCTCCACTCAGTTTGTGATTCTCGACAGCATCGTGATGCATAAAGCAGCCCCCGAATATGCCCAGAATCATCCTCTCCTCAGTCAGGAGAAAAACCGGAAGATTGGATACGGCTTCTGGCTGGATGTGGGGATTGTTCTCGGGGCGTTTACGGCCGCCGTCCTGGTCAAACGCTGGAAACTGCAGACCTCGACTGTCTGGTGGAAGACCAATCGAAACGGTTCGCTCTTTGGGCGATTTTTCGCCGGGTTTATCGGAGGGATTTTTATCCTGCTCGGGGCTCGGCTGGCCCACGGCTGCACCAGCGGGGGCTTCGCCAGCGGATGGGCGCAGCTGTCTCTGAATGCTGTACCGATGACAATCGGGCTGTTCAGCTTCGGAATGCTGACGGCTTGGCTTGTGTACCCCAAAACACCGAATATTGAAAAATAAGGGAGGACCTATTATGGCAACGGTTTTCTGGGGACTTTTGATTGGTTTTTTGTTCGGCGCTGCGCTGTACCTGGGCGGTCTTGCCGAACCGGATAAAATCATCGGGACTCTTCGTCTAAAAGATTTCCATGCCTTTCGGACGATTGCACTTTTTGTGCTGGTCGGCATGCTCGGTACCTGGATTCTCCAGAAAACCGGTCATGCCAACTTGGATATCAAACCGGCCGCTGTTCTTACGGTGTTTATCGGCGGTGCCCTGCTGGGGGTGGGATTCGGGATTACCGGCTACTGCCCGGGAACGGGGTTGGCCTGTGCGGCGGCCGGACGGATGGATGCCCTGATTACTGTACTCGGGATGTTTGTCGGGGCGATGGTTTATATTCTAATCTACCCGACGGTTGTGGTCTCTCTGGAACAGCATTTCAATTACGGGAAAATTACGCTGCCGGAGATTACGAATACCTCCTCGACGGCCTGGGTCCTGCCGATTGTTCTCATCGGTGCCCTGATTTTGTGGGTTACGGCACCGCGCAGGAAATCATGATTTTTTGCGGAAAGAGAAAGTCGGCTCCGTTTGATGGAGCGAACGATGAGCCGTCTGAACCCCAATCGGACGAAGATTGAAAGCGAATGTCTGAGCGGGCGAGGCTGCGATAAAACAGGCGGCTTCGGGAATCATATTGGGTGGAGAAAAATGTCAGGAAAAGGATTGCTTATGAATCGACGCACGTTTTTGGGGACGTCATTGCTGACAACCGCCGCACTTTCTTCCTCGCTGAAGGCGGCGGAGCAAACTTCTGAAAAACCGACAGGCCCTTTCAAGCTCCGTTACGCACCTGAATTGGGTCAATTCAAACATCACGCCGGCGAGGACCCGATTGACCAGATCAAGTTTATGCATGAGCAGGGGTTTCGGGCGTTTTTTGACAACGGGCTGATGGGCAAAAGCACCGACCTGCAGGAAAAGATTGCTCAGGCCGCCGTTCAGTACGAAATGATGATAGGCCCCTTTGTCGCGGAGGCACAGTTCGGCCAGCGCACCTTTGTGATGCCGTCCAAATCGGTTCGTAATCAGCTGGTTTCCAAAATGAAGCAGGCCGTCGAGACCGCCAAACGCACCGGTGCCAAGTGGGCTCTGGTGGTTCCCGGTCAGTATGACCAGAGTCTGGAGTGGGATTACCAGACGGCCAATGTGGTCGAAAATCTCAAGTATTGTGCCGAAGTTTGCGAACCGGCCGGCCTTACGATAGTGATTGAGCCGCTCAATCCCAAGAGCCATCCGGGCCTGTTTTTGACGAAAATCTCGCAGGCCTTTCAGATTTGTCAGGCCGTCGGAAGCCCCGCCTGTATGATTGTCAACGACCTTTTCCATCAGCAGATTACGGAAGGCAATCTGATCCACAACATTGATGCGGCCTACAGCCGCATCGCCGCCTTTCATATCGGCGATGTCCCCGGGCGGATGGAGCCGACCACCGGCGAAATCAACTACCGAAACATTTTCAGACATCTTTATCAGAAAAAGTACGAGGGGGTGCTTTGTATGGAGCACGGCACCAGCAAACCCGGCAAAGAAGGGGAGCTGGCCCGAATCGCCGCCTATCGGCTTTGCGACGCATTTGAACCCTGAAACCAAGGAGTCTTTCGATGAAGTATGGAATCGCTCTGATTAGTTTGTGTGTCGGCGTGCTGACCTCCGGCTGTGCGGAACGCATCCGGCTGTTTAACGGCTACAATCTGGACGGGTGGAAGTTCTATACGGATGACCCGGGTGTGGTTGTGTCCGAAGTCTGGAGCATCCGGGATGGTATCCTGCGGTGCGAGGGCCGTCCCAACGGGTATCTTCGCACGACTCGGCCTTTCTCCAACTACAAACTGACGCTCGAATGGCGCTGGCCGCAGGAACCGACCAACAGCGGCGTGCTCCTGCACGGGACCGGAGAAGACCGGCTTTGGCCGACCTGTTATGAAGCCCAGCTGCGAAGCGGGGATGCAGGCGACCTGATTATCATTGGGGAGGAGTTGTCGCTGACGGTGGACGGGAAGGCCTTCCGTCCTGAAGACTCCCGCTATCTGCGGCTGGCTCGTCAGAAACCCTCCAGCGAAAAGAAGCCCCCGCAATGGAACCGCTATGAAATTATCTGTCGGGACAATACCCTCGAACTGATTGTCAACGGCGTGCGGCAGAATCGGGCCGAAGGGCTTTCCGCTGCATCCGGCTTTATTGCCCTCCAGTCGGAGGGGTCTCCGATTGAGTTTCGCAATATTGTTCTCGAGAAGCTTCGGTAGGGGCGGAAACTTCCAAAGACAAATTTTTTAGGAGCGAACAGATGAACCAGCGAAGTGATACAAATCTGACGCGTCGGGATTTTCTGAAAACATCGGCTGTTGCCTCCTCCGCGGCGTTCTGGCCTGCGGCCTCCGCTTTGTTCGCCGCCGGACAGGAAAAGATTCGGCTGGCCCTGATCGGCTGCGGCGGACGCGGAAACGGGGCCTTGAAAGACTGTCTTCAGGCCGTCTCTTCCCTCGGAATGACAGCGGAAATCACCGCGCTGGCGGATTTTTTCAAAGACCGCGTCCTGAAAACCGCTCAGGAACATCAGGTGCCCCAGGACCGATGTTTCGACGGCCCTCTGGCTTATCAAAAAGCCCTCGCTTCGGAAGCGGATGTGGTGCTGCTGGTGACACCGCCCATCTTTCGTCCCCGCCATTTTGAAGCGGCGATAGCCGCCGGCAAGCACGTCTTTATGGAAAAACCCGTGGCCGTCGATGCGCCGGGAGCACGAAAAATCCTCGAGGTCGGACAGACCGCCGTTTCCAAAGGGCTGGCTGTCTGTGTCGGGGCCCAGCGGAGACATCAGGCCTCTTACCTCCAGACCAAAGCTGCGATTGACCAGGGGGCTATCGGCACCATCCTGTCCGGCCAGGTCTGGTGGTGCATGGGACACCTGTGGTTCAACAAGCGGCTTCCCGGCGAAAGCGATGCCGATTACATGGTTCGCAACTGGGTCAGTTTCACCGAAATGTCCGGCGACCATATTGTCGAACAGCACTTCCACAATATCGATGTGGCCAACTGGTTCCTGGGCAAAACCCCGAAGCAGTGCGTGGGGTTCGGCGGACGGGCCCGCCGAAAGACAGGCAACCAATTCGACTTCTTCAGTGTTGATTTTGACTACGGCGGCGGGATTCATATCCACAGCATGTGCCGTCAGGTGGACAGCTGCTATAACCGCGTGGCCGAGTTCTTTACCGGCACGCAGGGCACCGCGGCCGGAAGCGGACCGGTCAATCCTTCCGACGGCAAACGCGTGTCTGTCCCGGAGCTGCAGCTGCACGAAAATCCCTATGTTCAGGAGCATATCGACCTGCTCAAGAGCATTCGAGACGGCAAGCCCCTGCAGGATGCACAGTGGGCGGCCGAGACCAATTTAACGGCTCTGATGGGACGAATCAGCGCCTATACCGGCCAGCTGGTTCGCTGGCAGGACCTGACCGACCCCCAGTCCAAAAGTCCGTGGTACAATCTCACTCTTTCTCCCACGGCGGAGGATTTTGAGAAGGGGACCGTCAAGGCGCCGGCCGATGATGTGATTCCGATACCCGGAACAGAGCCTGCCTGATTCCATCACGGAAATCCGAGGGGCGGTTTCCTTCGCCGGTACAGCGGAAAAAAGAAGGCAGGACACTGCGAGGATTAGTCCTGTTTGATGGGCCGAAAGCGGCTTTGGCTCCTTCGGCCTCGCCGAGCCGCCTCCACGGCCTGTTCATAGAGGACTTGCTGAGCCCGAACGGGTTTGCCTTTGGATTCTTTGAGCTTGTAGGTCCCGTCGGGCAGCAGCTGCCACGATTGACAATTATCCTGCAGATACAATTCGAGCATTTGAATGAGGCGTTTTTTGTGACCGGCGTCTGCAATCGGAAACAGCAGTTCCAGCCGTCTGTCCAGATTGCGGCCCATCCAGTCCGCACTGGCCAGATAGACCTCCGGATGGCCGCCGTTGCCGAAGTACAGAATCCGGGCGTGTTCAAGAAACCGGTCCACGATCGAGACGACTTCAATGTTTTCGGACAGCCCTTTCACACCGGGCCGAAGACAGCAGATTCCGCGAATATTCAGCCGCACTTTTACCCCCGCCTGCGAGGCCCGGTACAGCGCCTGGCACATTTGTTTGTCCTCCAGGGCATTCAGTTTGGCCATAATCAGCCCCGGACGGTCCGGACTGGACACCTGAATTTCCCGCTCAATCAGTTCAAGGAGACGTCGGCGCATTGCTGTCGGGGCAATGACCAGTTTGGACCAGCCGACGGATTCAGACAGTCCTGTCAGCAGGTTGAAAAAGGAGGCCGTATCTCGGGTCAGTTCGGAATCGGCGCTCATCAGGCCGATATCGGAGTAAATTCGTGCCGTTTTGTCATTGTAATTGCCCGTCGAAAGATGCACATACCGCCGAATGCGTCCTTCCTCCCGTCGAACAATCAGCAGGGCTTTGGCATGGGTTTTCAGCCCCATCACACCGTAAATCACCGTACAGCCGGCATCCTCCAGCCGGCGGGCCCATTGGATGTTTCGTTCCTCGTCGAACCGTGCCTTCAGTTCTACCAGCACAGTGACCTCTTTGCCGTTCTGGGCGGCCTCCTCCAGGGCCCGGATAATCGGTGAATCCCCGCTGGTCCGGTAAAGCGTCTGCTTGATGGCCAGCACCTGCGGGTCTTCCGCGGCCTCTTTCAAAAGACGCACCACCGGGTCAAAACTCTCGTACGGATGAACCAGCAGCACATCGCGGTCGCGAAGAGTCTCCCAAAGGTCCTCCCTCTCCGGCAGGTCCGCCGGCGGCTGGGGGGGCCAGTCGGCAAGTTTCAGCCGTTCATATCCCGGCCGTTCGGCAATCTCCCACAAACTGCGAGCCCCCAGCAGGGCATCGGTTTCGTAGATATCCTCCGACTTCAGATTCAGGTGTTTTCGCAGCCATTCGAGCAGTTCCGGCGCCGGATTGGAGGAAATCTGCAGCCGCACCGCCGCCCGACGAAGCCGCTCCCGCACCGCCTCCTCCATCGTTTCCAGCAGGTCGCCCGCTTCATCTTCCTGAATCGGAACGTCTGCATCCCGTGTAATCCGGAAACAGGCGGTGGAGCGGATTGTCCGGTTAGGACACAGCATTGCGGCGTATTCCAGTATCAAATCCTCCAAAGGAATCAAAACCGTTTGTCCCGAAGACGGAATCGCCGGAAATCGCTTAAAACTGTCCGGCACGGGAACGGCCAAGATGGAGACCTCTTCCGTGTCCTCCTGCGGTTCCAGAACAATTGCGGCAAAAAGCTGAAGTCCTTCCAGCAGCGGCGGAGGATTCAGACCCGTCAGGGAAATCGGCGTTAAAACCGGAAAAATTTCAGATTCAAAATAGGCCCGGAGGGCGGTTTTCTGTTTGCTTGTCAGTTCCTCCCGCCGGAAAAGAATCAGCCCGTTTTCGCGAAGTTCGGCAAAGACCTGACGCATTGTTCGGGCGTGTTCCTCCATCATCTGATGACAGCGCCGGCTGATTTCCTCCAGTTGTTCGGCGGGGGTTTTTCCGCTGGGGTCCTTTTTGCGAATGCCTGCCGCCGCCTGCTGACGAAGACCGGCCACGCGAATCATAAAAAACTCGTCCAGATTCGACGCAAAAATCGCCAGAAACTTCACACGCTCCAGCAGGGGCAGTTTCGGATTTCGGGCCTGCTGAAGCACTCGCCGATTGAATTCAAGCCAGCTGAGTTCCCGGTTCAGAAAGGATTCCGGCTGTTCCAGTATTTCTGTTTTGTTTTTGCCCATAGGATGTCTTTCAAAGTCCCCCTGTCCAGCGGATTTTCAGTCCGTACACATCTTCAAAGAAATCCGTTCCCAGTCCGATCGACTGCGTTTTGAGCGATTCTTCCGAGAGCCCCGGCACTTCAATCGTCAGTGTGTCATCCTGCAGACGGATGCGCATCTGTTCAATCTGCCGGGTCTCCTCCAGGTCCATCGCCTTGGCCAGCCGGAGCAGGGCGGCCAGCTTGTTGACCGCCAGACGATTTTCCCGGGACAGACTCATATACTCCACATGGGTCGGCTTCGGAGTGCCCCGTCGGTGATACCGGGCGGTGTGGGCGACAATCTGGACCTCCTCACGGCTGAGCCCGAATATTTCTGAGTTCAAAATCAGATACAGGGAATGTTTGTGATAAGCCCGGGCTGATACAAACATTCCGATTTCGTGCAGCAGGGCGGCAATTTCCAGGAGAAGACGATGCCGCTCCGAAAGGCCGTGCTCGGTTGTCAGGGCATCGAAAAGACGGACGGCACAGGCCGCTACCCGCTGAGCATGGTCCAGATTCACCTTATATTTTTCCGCCAGCGCCAGAGCAGACTGCACCGCTTCCTGCCGAAACGCCTGTTCCTGACGTCCGCTGCTTCGACGAGACAGTTCAACCAGAAGCCCGTCGCGCATGGAAACCGACGAAACAATCCATTCTTTGGCGGACGTGGCGTCCAGAAGCTCCTGATAAATCAGCAGGGCGGGCACCAGCGTTTCCGCCTCCGTGTACGGCAGGTCGTACTGCTGAGCCAGCTGTTCGGGCGAAAAATTCTTCAGTTTTTCCAGAAAACGCCGAAACCGGGCACGGGAAATCTTTCGAAAAGAAGGATTCGGCAGCGGTGTCCCTATCTGTTCCGCCGCAAACCGTGCATCCGCTCCCAGTGTCAGAAAGGTTTTCACCGAGCGCAGCGGCATCAATGATTCCAGCGGGGACAGGATTGACTCAATCTCCCGACGGATAAACTCGGAGGTCTGCATCCAGTTTCTCCCCGCCGGCTCCAGCATCTCCTGAAGCCGAATGGACCCAAGTCCCAGTCCCTGGGAGGCGGTGATTTGCCCGTTTTTCAGGAATGTGAGCATCGTGCTGCCGCCGCCGACTTCCGTAATCAGGGTTTGGCGCCCCATTAGAGACATATCGTTTTTCAGGGCTTCCCGAACGGCCAGAACCGTCAGCCGTCCCTGCTCCGTCGGGTCGAGAATGTCCACCTCCAGACCGGTGCTCATCAGAACCCGGTCCACAAACACATCCGCATTTCGTGCCTCCCGCAGAGCGCTGGTTGCGGCTGTCCAGACACGCCGGGCCCCGTAAAAGTCAATCCGTCTCTTGAACTCCCTCAGGATGCTGATAGCCGCGCGAATAGTGACACGTTCCAGACGACCGAAGCGGAACGCATCCTGCCCCAGGTGGACGGCACGCTGAAGCCGCTCAAGCACTTCAACGCTGCCGTCGGCCAGAACCTGGCCGATGGACATACGAATGGAGTTGGTTCCGATATCAATGACCGCCAGGATCGGCGATTCTGTGGGAGATACTGGTTTTGCTTCCTGCTCTGCCATATGCCGCAGTATCCCTTTTGAAAAGGGTTTCGTCAATACAAATTCGCAGCGGAGGATTCCTGAGTGAATTGGACCGGGACAGACAGGACTCTTTCCAGAAGGTCGGATTTTTTTCGGGCGGCCTGCATCTCTTCATGGGCCCCTGAATCGCTTTGGCAGCAAATCACCAGCCGGTCTCGGCTGATTTCCGCTTGAACCCCCTTAATCAGATTCCGGTGGCTGCAGTCCAGACCGTCTGCAATTCGCAGCAGACCCGCCAGCAGGTCTATGCGTTTTTGCTCCTCCGCTCCCAGTTCGTTGTAAATCGGATGGTCTTTTGCCGGCAGGGCTTTTCGATGATAGCGGGCGGTCAGACCGATGCGCACTCGCTCCGTCCGGCTCAGCGGCAGGGTTGTATCATCCAGAATCATTTTCATCGATTGTTTATGGTGTCCCTGCTGCCCTGTACACCAGCCGATATCGTGCAAAATCGCCGCACACTCCAGAACAAAGCGGTCCGACTCATCAAGTTTCAGCGAATCGGCAAGCCGGTCGAACAGCTGCATTGACAGCCGGCGCACCTGCTCCCAATGCCCGCGTTCCGCTCCGCATTGGTCGGCAAATCGTTCTGCCTGTGCAATTTTGTCATGGAGAAGATGGGCCATGATTTTCTTGAGGGAAAGCTGCTTCCGGCGCTGCAAATGTTTTGGTCATCTGCTTCCAGAATCCGTCCGTTTCCAATTTCCGACAATAAGCAAAAACCTCTCGGAACAGGGTCTGCCATTGTTTTTTTCGATTCCGCCGCACATACTCAATCCCGGGTTGAAGCCGCAGGAAAGGGCGGGCATGTCCGAAGTATTCTTCTGTGCGTTCTTTTTCCTTCGCGGAAAATTTTTCGATTTGCTCCAGCCAGACGGCACAGTCATTCAAATCCCCCAGGAGGGTCTGCATTTTTTTCAGGGGCTGAATCAGTTTGTCGAAATCCTCTTTGAACGCCGGCTGGAAAGTTTCCAGTGTATAACGGAGTCGTTTGACGGCAATTCGCAGCTGGTGATGACCCTTGATGTCTTTTTTGTCGTTCAGGCGGTCCAAAAGGGCTGTCGTTTTTTCTATTGCTTCCCGTACAGCCGTCCCTGCCCGTTCGGCGACGGAAAGTCCGCCGGCTTCTGCAGCGGAGGTTTGCATCCGTTCAAGCTGTTCCGTTTCCAAAGCAATTTCCTTCAGGATATTCTGTTTTCGGAATCGGTCTGCGCTTTTGCGGATTCGCTTCTGCAGACGCTGCCGTTTCTGCCGGAGCCGAAGCAGAAGTCGTTTGATGCCGGGCAGAATCTTTTTGTCCCGAATGGTTTTTTTCAGGAGGTCTTCCAGAAACTGAATCTGAATGTCGAGGTCGCGGGCCTTGCGCAAATCTTTCAAAAGCCGCTTGCATTCTTTCCGCCACTTGAAGACGGAATCCTCCTGCAGACAATCCGCAAACAAACGCAGGGCCGTCCGCAGCCGTCTGCAGGCCACACGAACCTGGTGAATCGGCTCAATATCCTCACCCTGTGCTGCTGTCTCCAGGTTCTTTTGAATTGCCTCTGCATAGCGGCGAAGCGACACGCACGCCAGAGCCAAAACGGTATGCACAACCGGGGTTTCCATCAGATTTCATTATACCTGATTCACTGCAGGTGTGCAACGGAACGCGGGTTGCTGTTGCGCAATAAAAAAAGGATTCAGAGATTTCTCTGAATCCTTTGGATATTCAAAATCGGATGAAAAAGGGAACGCTGCTATTTTCTGCGAATCAAAGCCAGCCCGCCCAGTCCCAGCAGAGCAAATGTTGCCGGTTCCGGAACAGGGGTCGGCCAGACGCAGAGCATAAAGTACGACATCATATTCGGGTTGTTCGTATATACCGTGAAACTGGCGCTCTGGCCCTGTCCGATGGGGTTGCTGTAGAAGTAGAAATCAACGGTGCTCGGGGTAACAGTCCAGACGGCTCCGGGGATATTCGTGGCTGTGCCCTGTTCGGAGAAGAAAGCCCCAGGACCGACGATTTGAAAATGAAAATCACCCCACGGGTCGCTCCCCGTGTTGGTTACATTTAAAGTGATCAATCCTTTCCAGGGGTCCGCATCATTGTGAATTAAGTCTTTTTGCTGTCCTAGAATTAAGTCTTTTTGCTGTCCTAACGATAGATTTTCCTCGAACAGTTCAAAGTGTGCTGAAGCGAAGGAAGCCATTGCAAGAAGTGCCGTCAGAAGAATTGCCTTTTTCATCTCTACCTCCCATCCATTCTCAAACCTCTTCCGTTTTCAGGCAGGCAAATGTGCTTTGCCTCCTCCGTAAATCTACGGCTTACTGTACCGCAGCGACGGCTTTATGTCAACAAGAAAAAAGAAAAAATTTCCGAGTATTAATCTTTCTATATATAGAAAAAATCGAGATTTACTGTAGCTTTAATTTTATTTTAAGGTTATATAGCTATACAATATCTACTTTCAGCAAATATTCTCTTCCTGAAAATAAAGAAAAAACAGGAATCCGATTGATAATTTTATATACTGAATCCCCCGAAATATCTTTGAGAACTTCTTTTTTTTGCGAAAGGGAACAATGAATACGCTGGACCCGCGAGTAATGCCCGACTGGCAGATTGCCGAGGCCGCCGAAGAAAATATGAAACCGCTCTATCAGCTGGCTCGTGATTTGGGGCTGGCCTACGGCGAATTGCTTCCGATGGGGGAAAAACTGGCGAAACTGGATTATAAAAAGATACTTGAGCGGCTCCGATTTGCCCCAAATGCCCGCTACATCGACGTGACGGCCATCACTCCTACCCCCTTGGGCGAAGGAAAGACTACGACGACCATCGGGCTCGTGCAGGGACTTGGCAAACTGGGCAAACGTGTGGTCGGCACTATTCGTCAGCCCAGCGGCGGCCCGACCTTCAACATCAAGGGTACGGCGGCCGGCGGGGGCCTTTCCCAGTGTATTCCGCTGGTCCCGTTTTCCTTCCGGCTGACGGGCGATATCGAATGCGTCACGAATGCCCACAATTTAGCAATGGTTGCTTTGACGGCACGGATGCAGCATGAACGCAATTATGATGACGAACGTCTGGCAAAAATCGGCCTTCGCCGGCTCAATATTGACCCGGAGAATGTGCAGTGGAAGTGGGCTATCGATTTCTGTGCACAGGCCCTGCGGAATATCACCATCGGAAAAGGCGGAAAAATGGATGGGGTTCAGATGGAATCCGGCTTCCAAATCTCCGTCTCCAGCGAAGTGATGGCTATTCTGGCGATTGCCAAAGGGCTTGCCGATATGCGCCAGCGAATGAGCAAAATCGTGATGGCCTATGACAAGGAGGGCAATCCTATCACAACCGCCGACCTGGAGGTGGATGGGGCGATGACGGCCTGGATGGTGGAGGCCCTCAATCCCAACCTGCTGCAGACCATCGAGGGCCAGCCCATTCTGGTGCATGCCGGCCCCTTTGCCAATATCGCCATCGGCCAAAGCAGCATTATTGCGGACTTGGTTGCCTGCAAACTGGCGGATTACGTCGTCACCGAGAGCGGTTTTGGGACGGATATCGGCTACGAAAAGTTCTGGAATCTCAAATGCCGGATGTCGGGGCTGAAGCCCCATGCGGTGGTGATTGTGGCGACGGTCCGTGCCCTGAAGATGCACGGCGGCGGTCCGGCTGTCAAACCCGGCGCTCCGCTCAGCATTGAATATACCCGCGAACACCTCGAGCTGCTCGAGAAGGGCTGCGACAATCTGGCTGCTCATATCGAAATCGTCCGCAAATCCGGAATCCGTCCGATTGTCTGCATCAACCGCTTTAAGACGGACACAGATGCGGAATTGAATTTTGTCCGCCGGTTTGCTGAAGACCACGGGGCCGAAGCGGCTGTTTCCGACCATTGGCTTCGCGGCGGGGAAGGGGCCCTCGAACTGGCGGAAAAAGTTGCCGCCGCCGCTCAGGAGGAGCGCGATTTCGATTATTTATATCCCCTCGAGATGCCCCACAAAGAGCGGATTGAACTGATTGCAACACAGATTTACGGCGCAGATGGAGTAGATTTTGAAGACAAAGCCCTTCAGAAACTGAAGAAGATTGATGCCGACCCTCTCCGCAGACAGCTGGGGACCTGCATGGTCAAGACCCATTTGAGTTTGTCCCACATTCCGGACCTGAAAGGCCGTCCGCGCGGTTGGAGACTGCCGATTCGCGATGTGATGATTTATGAAGGCGCCGGCTACGTTGTGCCGATTGCCGGCGACATCAAACTCCTGCCCGGAACCGGTTCCGATCCCGCCTTCCGACGCATCGACGTCAATGTCAAAACCGGAAAGATTCAGGGCCTGTTTTGATGGGACTCTCAGAAAGTTGACCGGAAAGCGTTTTCGGAGCCGGAAGATACACCGATTTACGGAATCTCATCCAGACGCCAGTCGTAGTTAATCATTTTGAAGGTCACCGGCGTGGTTTCAAGAAATTGAATTTCTTCGGCGCTTAGATACCGCGCCAAAAAGTTCAGCCACGCCCGCTGAAGCTCCGGATAGTCCCGAAACCGCCGGATAGAAGCGTATTCCGATTCCAGAAAGACTGTTCGTTTGGTCTGGAACAGCACGGACAGAGAGACGGTTTGTTCTTCCCGGTTCAGCGAATACCCCTGCGGACTGAACAGATACTTGCGCACCTGGTCGTCCAGCTGCTGGTCCAGTTTGCTGCCTCGATAGGCCTCATTGCGCTGGCGTCCTCCGCCCAGACTGGCATAAGACAGGACAAAACAAACCCGCGGGTCTTTGGTGCGGGCCAGCAGAAATTCCTGCTCAATCTCTTCCAGGTTGTACTGAAGCCCCTGCACCCAGAAATAATTCTTTGTCCACGGGTTGGAGATTTGCATGATGCTGTTGCTGGGATAGCGAATCATATACCATTTCGGCTGAATCGGATAGTTGTCTATAATCAGCTGCAGGGTGCACAGATTGTACACGTTAATCCAGAAGGCTGTTTTGTCGTCCTGACTGAGGGCCATCAGGTGGAGGGGATTGATTTCTTTCAGCAGCCGCATCGCCGGCAGCAAATCCAGTCGATTTCTCCGCAGGGCGGCGTATTTGACCAGTCCGTTTTCCGTCACATAGGTGGAAAAAATGCGGTCGCACAGGTCAAAAAATTCCGGAATGCGGCTGTCCGACTGTTCATCGACGATAGAAGAATGATTGCCGGTCCCGTTTCCGTTTTCCGACGGGCTGTTCGGCTCGGCAGAAGGAGGGTTCTGGTTTTCAGATAGGTTAGGGGGGGAATTCGGTTCGTTGGTTTTTTCCTGCCCGAACACAGACAACCCGAACGTCAGCAGGACGGCAGGCAAAAGAAATCCAAAAAGATAAAAACGTGTCTTGTTCATCGGCTTAATACCCATTCTTTCTATTAGCAATATACGTCATGGAACCGTTCTTTCAATTTTTTCCTGATAAGAATCAATGATTTCGACTCGTTTACTTTGTCGGTTAAAAACCCCTTCTGTTTGAGGTGCTTTCCCGTCTTTTTCATTATCGGACTGGAAAAACTTCGAAATTGGACCTCTCCTGCCGCTTAAATCCTTGACAGAACAGCTTCGGCGGGCTATTCTTTGCGTACTCTCGTATATTGTGGATACAGTAAATTCGTTTTCTGAAGGTGCAAGCCGATGAAAAGGGTCTTTTTCTTTCTGACCGCAGGGGTGTTTGCTTCATTCGCACAGGCCGTCGTTCCCACAGAGGCCGTTACGGCCGTACGAACTAAAGCCGAGTCTGCAACAGCCATTTCCGAACAAGACAAAGCCGAAATCGACAAATTCATTTTGGCTACCTTAAACGGGATATTTCTGGCCGAGCAATCCGAAGAAATGGCCAAAACACGCCGGCAGATTGTGGAGCAGAAAGGCACAAAAGACTTAAGTTTGTATGCCACTGCTTATGTAACCATTCTTCGCGATCGTCTTCGGTCCCTGGCCCAAACCTCTTTGGAGCGAATTGACGACCCTGCGCGCCGTCGGCTGGTCCGTCTCAATTTGGCCATTTTAATTGCCGAGCTGCGTAGTTTACTTCTGACGGAATTCGGCGTTCTCTGGTCGCAGGATGAAGATGCTGTGGTACGCTACTGGGCGGTTAAGTCTTTGACTGATCCGGAAATCGCCAAACAACTGAATTCGGAGACAACCGCCGATCCCGAGGCGACTCAAAAGATTTTTGAGACACTCCGGTCGCTGATTCAGAAGGAACCGCTGCCGGAGATTCTGGCTCTGACAGCCGGTTTTGCAGCGGCCTGGCAGGATGCCCGTTCCGGTGAACTTCTTGAGCAGTTGACGGCTCGGCGGCTGAATGACTATACGAAGTGTCAGGAGAAAAGTGCCTGGGTGGATGGACGCATTCTGACTGCCCTGACGGAGAAGTATGTGTCGGCGAAAGTGCCGGAAGAGAAAACCGCCGCCGGAAGGCGTTTTGTACTTTTGCTGAGCGCTGTAATGCAGCGATGGCTCCAGAATGAGGCCGCCGGCGGAAAGAATCTTTCGGAAGAGGCCCGCACTCAGCTGATTACGGTGTTGGCGGAGACGGAAGACCGTCTGCTGCCGAAGCTGGAGATTTCAGCGGCCGGCATTCGCCGGGCTTTTGAACGAAGCGGCGGATTGCAGCCGGTTTATGAGGAGCTGATGGGAACAGTCAGCCGACGGGGAACGCTGCCGGCACGTCTGGGGGTCGATTTCGGGCGGGATGCCGACGGGCGGCCTTTGACGGTTCCTCCGACGCTGCCGAACTGTTTTGCGGCGCCGGCTGCTCCTGCTGCCGGGTAGTCGGATGCATTCCTGTCCTCCTTCCCGAGAGGCCCCAAAGGAAGCATGCCGTGAACCGTTTGCAGCCGCAGACAAAAACCGCACGAACTTGCTGGAAGAGAAGGGGGATATACAGCTGTCTTGTTCTAACTTTGCTGGCGGCTTCCTGCCGTCCCAAAGAATCCTCATCCAAAGCAGAAATCCTTTTTCAGCAGCGCTCCCGTGCCAAGATTCAAACCCTCGACCCCGCCCAAATCGGCGATGTGCCCACCGATGAGGTTTCTCGAGAATTCTTTGAAACGCTGTATTATTATCATTATCTCAAGCGTCCCTATCAGCTGGTGCCGCAGCTGGCGGCCCAAATGCCGGAAATCTCCGAAGACGGCTGCACCTATACCATTCGGATTCGTCCGGATGTGTATTTCCACGATGCCCCCTGTTTTCCGGGCGGCAAAGGACGCAATGTGACGGCGGAGGATTTTATCTATGCCTGGAAGCGGATAGCGGATGTCAAGACCGCCAGCAAAAATTGGTGGATTTTCGACGGACGGATTGTCGGACTCAATGAATTTCGCGAATATACCAAAACCTGTGAAAAAGGACGGGTGGATTATTCCCGTCTGGTGGAGGGGCTGGAGGCGCTCGAGCCGCATCTGCTGCGAATCCGACTGATTCGTCCCTGGCCGCAATTGATTTTCTGGCTGGCTCACGTGCCGACCGCCCCCATGGCCCGGGAGGCGGTCGAGTACTATGGGGATGAGATTCGAAACCACGCCGTCGGCACCGGTCCGTTTGTTCTGAAGAAATGGGTCAAAGGCAGTTACATTGAAGCCGTCCGCAATCCGTCCTATCGACCCGATTTTTATCCGACCGAAGGAATGCCCGAGGATGCCGAACAGGGCCTTTTGGCCGATGCAGGTCTGCCTGTTCCTTTTATTGACCGAATTATCTGGCGCATCATCGAGGAAGACCAGCCCCGCTGGCTGATGTTTATGCGGGGGCGGATTGACATCAATTCCATCCCGAAGGACAATTTCGGACAGGCCGTTGCCTTCGGCAAGACCCTCACAGAGGATATGAAAAAGAAGGGGATTCGGCTGCAGACGTATATTGAGCCGAATGTGTTTTATGTATCGTTTAATATGAGCGACCCGGTTTTGGGCCCCAATAAGCCGCTCCGGCTGGCCATTAACTATGCGATAGACCGTGAAAAATTCATTGAGCTGCTGATGAACGGCCGGGGGATTGTCGCCCATGGGTTTATTTCACCGGCGATGGAGGATTACGACCCCAACATCGTGCAGGTTTCCCGTTCTGTTTTTGACCTGGAGAAGGCCCGCACCTGGCTGCGCGAAGCGGAACGGATTCACGGCGGCCCGATTCCGCGGCTTCGGCTGGCGGTCGGCGGCACGGATACGACCTATCGCCAAATCGCCCAGTATTTTCAGCGAAATATTCAGGAAATCGGTCTTCAGGTTCAGATTGAGGTGTTCGACTGGCCGACATTTTTGGAGAAAATGCGGACCAATCAGCTTCAGCTGATCGGCGGGACCGGCTGGATGGCCGATTATCCCGATACGGAAAGTTTCCTGCAGGTGTTTTACGGCCCGAATGCCCCCTGGCCCAACAGCAGCAATTATTCCAGTCCCGAATTTGACCGGCTGTATGAGCAGATTCGCGTTCTGCCGCCTTCGCCGGAGCGGACCCGTTTGTATCGGCAGGCCGAGCGGCTGGTGATTGAGGATATGCCCGTGGCCTTTGTGTATCACCGCATCGGGTATATTCTCTATCACGACTGGGTCGGAAATTTCAAGCCGAACGCCTATAAAGCCGAATGTATGGGAGGAGGATTCGCCAAGTATTATCGAATCGACCCGGACAAGCGTCGTGCCTATTGGAAGCAGTACGAATGAAAAAAAGAACCGCTCAACTCCGTCTGGTTATTATGACTTTGCTGGTCCCGGCTGCTTTTTTGCCGCCCGGCTGCCGCAAAAAGCCGGAGCCCTCCGCCTCGGAACGGATGGTTATCCGGGTGCCGATGTTTTCCAAGATTCAGACGCTCGACTGCGGCAACCTGACGGATGTCTATTCCATCGGAGTGGCCTCACAGATTTACGAATCCCTGTATGAATATCATTACCTCAAGCGTCCGGTGGAACTGGTGCCCCTGCTGGCCGAAGGGATGCCGGACATCAGCGAGGACCATCTGACCTATACCATCCGCATCCGAAAAGGCATTTTCTATCACGACGACCCCTGTTTCCCCGACGGCAAGGGACGAGAGGTCAAAGCGGGGGACTTTGTCTTTGCTCTCAAGCGCATCGCCAACGTCAAATATATGAGTCAGCGGTGGACCGACTGGAACGGACGCATCGTCGGTCTGGATGACTTTCGCGAATACACCAAGGGCTTTCGGCGGGAATCGGATGTGGATTACAGCGTGGAGGTGGAAGGGCTGCGGGCTCTGGATGATTATACGCTCCAGCTGAAGCTCACCAAGCCCTGGCCCCAGCTGATTTGGTATCTGGCCTCCGCTGTGACGGCCCCGGTCCCGCGCGAAGCGGTGGATTATTACGGCAAAGACATTCTGTATCATCCCGTCGGCACCGGTCCGTTTCGGCTGAAGGTCTGGGAGCGGGGGTTTTATATTGAACTGGTCCGCAATGAAAACTGGCACGGCGGGACCTATCCGACGGAAGGCGAGCCGTCCGATTGGGAGAACGGCTATCTGGAGGATGCCGGCAAGCCCCTTCCATTTGCGGATGCAATTGTGTACCGCATCATTGAAGAGTTTCAGCCCGCCTGGCTGATGTTCCTGCGCGGCGATTTGGACATTATGCAGATTTTCAAGGACAACTTTGCTCAGGCGGTCAATCCGGACACCCTGACGGCGACCCCCGCAATGGCCGAGCGTGATATTCGGCTGCTCGTTTTTGACGACCCATCGGTTTTCTGGATCGGCTTTAATATGCAGGACCCTGTATTAGGCCGGAACAAGCCGCTCCGAAAAGCCGTCAGCCGGGCGATTGACCGCCAGGCCGCTATTCGTTTGTTCTTTAACGGTGTGCATAAGGTTGCCTACGGCTATCTGCCGCCGGGGCTGGAGGAATATGACCCCAATATTGTCCATACCGATTATGCCAAATATGACCCGGCGGAAGCCCGTACGCTGCTTCAGGAAGCGCAGCGGATTCACGGCGGCCCCATTCCGCCGCTGACCATTGCCATTCCGGGCACGTCAAATCTGGACCGTCAGATTGGGCAGTTTCTGCAGAAATATCTGGAGGATGTCGGCCTGCAGCTTCGTGTGGATTATATGGACTGGCCGACCTATCTGGACGGGCTGAACAAAGGCAAACTTCAGATTTTCTTCAGCGGGGCCAGTCCGAGCATTCCGGATTCCCTCGATATGCTGATGGGGTTCTGCTCCTGGAATTGGGGCTACGGCGGCAATCATTTCTTTTATTCCAATCCGGAGTATGACGCATTGTATCGAAAAGCCGAGCCGATGTTTCCCGGTCCGGAGCGAACCCGCTTGTGCCGTCAAATGGAGCGAATTATGCTCGAAGACTATCCGGCTGTTTTTCTGAATCACCGCGTCTCGATTGCGATTATTCACGGCTGGTACAAAAACGCCAAACCCCATGAGTTTTCCTACAATACCGCCAAATACAGAAGGATTGACCTGGAGAAGCGAAACCGCTATAAAGAACTCCTGAACGAGCTCAAAAAGAAACCCAAATGACTGTCTATATTATTCGAAGACTGCTTTATACGGTTCCGATAGTCGTCGGCGTGCTTCTGCTGACGTTTTTCCTCTTTTCCGTAGTCGGCGGTGATATTTCCCAGCAGATTGCCGGCAAAAATGCGGATGCGGAAACCATCGCTGAAATCCGCCACGAATACGGGTTCGACAAGCCGCTTTTCTGGTCGCTGGACAGTCAGTTTATTGACCATTTCCGCAAGGCCCTGACGTTCAATTTCGGGCGGGCCCTGGACCGCGAGAAAATCAGCGACAAAATCCTTCGCGGCGTCGGCCCGTCTCTGTCTTTGACGGTTCCGATGTTTCTGGGCACGCTGGTTCTGTCGATTTCGCTGGCCCTGATGGTGGCGTTCGTCCGCGGCAGCTGGCTGGACGTGGCGGCGGTGGTGCTCTGCGTGGCCGGAATGAGCATCCCGTATCTGAGTTTTATCATCTACGGCCAGTATATCTTCGCCTACAAACTGGGGATGTTTCCGATTATGTACATGCCCGAAGAGTCCCTTCTGACCAGTCTGGCGCTGCCGGTGCTGATCGGCATCGCCGCCGGTCTGGGCGGCAACCTCCGGTTTTACCGCACCATTGTGCTGGATGAAATGCGAAGCGACTACGTGCGGACGGCCTTTGCCAAAGGGCTTTCCACCTCCAAAGTCCTTTTCAAACACGTGCTCAAGAACGCCCTGATTCCAATTATTACCAGCGTGGTTCTGTCGATTCCCTATCTGTTTTTGGGGTCTCTTCTGCTGGAGCGGTTTTTCGGGATTCCGGGTTTGGGTTCGCTGATGATTGAGGCGATCGCCTCCCGCGATTTCTTTATTATCAATGCGATGACGTTTATCTTTTCGCTGCTGATTGTGGTGTTTACCTTATTGACGGACATCTGTTATGCCTGGGCCGACCCGCGAATCAAACTCGAATAATTCGTCCCTTCAGCCGGGGGCCGAAGAGCATATCCCGCCGGGCCGCTCCCTGTGGGCGGATGGGATTCGCCGTCTCCGCAAGCAGCGGCTGGCGATGGTCTGTTTTTGGATTGTTGTCTTTTATTTGGGGCTGGCCGCCTTTGAATGGATTGCAGAGGTCCGCAAGTGGGAAAGCCCGGCATTTATTCGCTGGAATGAAATCGTCGGCCCCTCCTATCAGAAGCCGATGGTTCCGTATGAGTGGACGACGGCGGACGGCAAGACGGAAATCCGCCGCGAATGGATGGGGACGGATTTTATGGGCCGCTCGACTTTCCGCCGGGCTTTGTATGGGGCCAAGACCTCCATCACAGTGGCCCTTTTTGCCTCGCTGATTAGCTTGGCCATCGGCGTGCCGCTGGGGGCCGCCGCCGGCTATTTTCGCGGCTGGCTGGATGAACTGATAATCTGGCTGATTTCCACCCTCAGCACCATTCCGTATCTGCTTTTGCTGATGGCCTTTGCCGTAGTGCTGCGGGATAAGACCGTTTTCGGGCTGGAACTGCGGGGCATTACGAGCGTCTATTTGGCGATGGGGCTGACGTCCTGGGTGGGCATCTGCCGGCTTATCCGCGGCGAGTTTATTAAACGCAAGGAGAGCGAATATGTCCTGGCTGCCCGCGCGACCGGCTGTTCCAACACCCGCATTATCTTTTCCCATCTGCTGCCGAATGTGTTTCATATTATTATCATCGACTTGTCGCTTCGGTTTGTCCACTTCATCCATGCCGAAGTGATTTTGAGTTTTCTAGGGCTGGGGGAAACTGACAAGCCCAGCTGGGGCGCGATGATTGATGCCGCCCGGGCGGAACTGGCCCGCGATGTCTGGTGGGAGATGACCGCCGCCACGATTGCCATCTTTTTGCTGTCGCTGGCCCTGAATCTCTTCGGCGATGCCCTGCGCGACTGCCTGGACCCGAAATTGAGGGTGGATTGAAATGACGGATACGCTTTTGTCCATTCAGAATCTTTCGACGCACTTTTCCACGGAGCAGGGGCTGGCCCGGGCTGTTCAGGAGGTCAGTTTCGATATCCTGCGCGGACAGACGGTGGCTCTGGTCGGCGAAAGCGGCTGCGGAAAAAGCGTTACGGCCCTGTCGATTCTGCGGCTGGTGCCCCAGCCGCCCGGACGCATTGTTTCCGGACGCATTCTTCTGGAAGACCGCGATTTGCTGTCCCTGAGTGAGTCCCAGATGCGGCGCATCCGCGGCAATGAGATTGCGATGATTTTTCAGGAGCCGATGACCAGTCTGAATCCGGTTTTTACCATCGGCAGCCAGATTGTTGAAGCGATTCGTCTGCACCAGAAAAAAACCGCCCGTCAGGCCCGTCAGGCGGCTGTCGAAATGCTGGCCAAAGTGGGGATTGCCGACCCGCAGCGGCGTTTCGATGAATATCCGCATCAGCTCAGCGGCGGGATGCGGCAGCGCGTGATGATTGCGATGGCGCTGTCCTGCATGCCCAAACTGCTGATTGCCGATGAACCCACCACGGCTCTGGATGTGACAATTCAGGCCCAGATTCTCGACCTGCTTCGGCATCTGCGGCAGCAGCAGAAGATGAGCATTCTGCTGATTACCCATGATTTGGGGGTGGTGGCGGAAAACGCCGATTCGGTTGTGGTGATGTATGCGTCGCGGGTTGTGGAGTCGGCGCCGGTCGAGCCGCTCTTTGCGAACCCTCTGCATCCCTATACAAGGGGGCTGCTTCGCTCGCTGCCGCGGCTCAATGAGCGGCGAGAGCGTCTGGAGGTTATCCCCGGAACGGTGCCCAATCCGGTGGATTTTCCAACGGGATGCAAGTTTCATCCCCGCTGTTCCGTCGGCTGTCGGGACAAACGCTGTCAAGCGCAGGAGCCGCCCCTGAAGGAAGTGATGCCGGGCCGCCGGGCGGCCTGCTGGTATGCGGAAGGATACGGAGGATAAACGGATGGTGTCCGCAGAGAAGAAACCCCTGCTGGAGGTTCAGGACCTCAAGACCTACTTTCCGATACGCGTCGGTTTGTTCGGCCGTACGGCGGGGTTTATCCGCGCGGTGGACGGCGTCAGTTTTCGGATTGAGCCGGGGCAGACCCTGGGGCTGGTCGGGGAAAGCGGCTGCGGCAAAACCACGGTGGGGCGGACAATTCTTCGGCTGATTCCCGCCGTCGCAGGTCGGGTCTTTTTTGACGGGATGGATATCCTGTCGATTCCGTCCGGACGGCTCAAACCCCTCCGCCGTCAGATGCAGATTATGTTTCAGGACCCGTACGGTTCCCTCAATCCGCGGATGAACGTGGAGGCCATTGTCGGAGAGCCGCTGAAGGTTCACGGCCTGGCTTCCGGGCAGCAGCGGCGTCAGCGGGTTGTTGAACTGCTCGAACAGGTCGGTTTGTCCCGACGCTATCTGGACCGCTATCCGCACGAGTTTTCCGGCGGGCAGCGGCAGCGCATCGGCATTGCCCGTGCCCTGGCCCTCGGCCCGAAATTTCTCGTCTGCGATGAGCCGGTCAGTGCACTGGATGTATCCATTCAGTCTCAAATCATCAATCTGTTGATGGATTTGCAGAAGCAGCTGAAGCTCACGTATCTGTTTATTGCCCATGATTTGGCGGTGGTCCGCCATATCAGCGACCGCGTGGCGGTGATGTATCTGGGACGCATTGTTGAGCAGGCGGCGAGAGATGCCTTGTTTGAACGGCCGCTTCATCCTTATACACAGGCCTTGCTCAGTGCGATTCCTGTTCCTGAACCGGGCCGCCGCCGCAAACGCATCGTTCTTAAGGGCGAGGTGCCCAGCCCTGCCAATCCTCCCTCCGGCTGTCCGTTTCATCCTCGCTGTCCTTTGGCGGAAGCGCGGTGTGCTCGGGAGGAGCAAACCCTGGTTGAATATGAAAAGGACCGCTGGGCGGCCTGCTGGAAGGCGGGCACCCCGCTGGATTGACAAAAACCGCCCAGGCGTATACAATAAAGTGGAAAGGAAAACAGCAAACCTATGGAAGCTTCGAACCGGCTTACGCTGACGGAACAGGACGGAGCGGCGATTGCGGCCCTGAATGCGGAGTCGGTCAGTCTGGCGGAACTGGAGACAATCGCCGGTACGCTCCGCGACTATATCGCCTCCCGACGGCCTCATCGCTTGATTATCGATTTGGGCCGGGTTCGTTTTCTTTCATCGATGATGCTCGGCCTGCTGGTGGATACCTGGCGGCGTCTGAGGGAATACGGCGGGCGCATGCGAATCTGCGGTCTTCAGCCCCATCTGATGCGGGTTTTCCGCGTGACTCATCTGGACCGGATATTTGAATTTTCTCCGGATTGTGCACATGCCCTCGAATGGTTTCGTCAGAATCCGTAGTGGATTTTTCGTACAAAAAAGGGAACAATAAGGAAAGGAGCCGACCGTGTATCTGGATACCCAATTTTCGATTTTCATGGTGAATAAGCCCGGTGTGCTGGCCCGCATTTTGAAAGAAATCGCCGAGGCCAAAATCAACATCGTGGCTCTGACCATGACCGATTCGTATGAGCACGGGGTGATGCGCCTGGTGGGAGACGGAGCCGACCGCGTGCGGGCCGTCCTCAAGCGGCTCAACCTCCAGTTCAGCGAAACGGAGGTTCTCTGTGTAAATCTTCCCAATCATGCCGGTGCTCTGGCGACGGTTACGGGCAAGCTGGCCGATGCCCATATCAATATTTCGTATGCCTACTGCACGGCGGGCGCCCGCGGCGGACGCACAACCGGCGTCCTGAAGGTCGCCGATGTGGCCAAAGCGATGAAAGTGCTCGAAGGACATCTGGAGCCGAAAAAGAAGAAAACCGAACAGTCTGTCCGGCGCAGTCCGACAGTCCGTCGGTAATTCGTTTTGGGAAAGGGAATTTCACGAAAGGAGAAATTTATGAGACAGGGATTCTCGTTTCTGCTGATTTTTGCAGGTTTGATTTCTATGCAGGCTTCGACGGTTTTTTCCGCTGATTGGCCTCAATGGCGCGGTCCGGGGCGTGACGGAAAAGTACAGGATTTTACCGCTCCTTCTCAGTGGCCGGCGGAACTCAAACAGCAGTGGTCTGTGCCCGTCGGACAGGGGGTAGCCACTCCCGCCCTTGTGGGACAGCGGCTGTATCTGTTCACCCGGCAGGGCAATGAAGAAGTGATTTTGTGCCTCGATGCTCAAACCGGAAAAGAAATCTGGTCCAACCGCTATGAAGCCGCCGCAGTCACCGGGGCTCCGGGACGATTTCCCGGCCCCCGCAGCTCCCCGGCCGTCGGGGAAGGCAAGGTCGTCACCCTCGGCGTCGGCGGTGTCGTGTCGTGTCTGAATGCGGAGGACGGGAAACTCCTGTGGCGGACCGACCCCTATTCCGGGGCCGTTGTGCGGTTTTACACGGCTGTTTCGCCTTTGATAGCCGACGGAATGGCGATTGTTCAGCTGGGCAAGGAAGAAAACGGCGGTGTCATCGCCTATGATTTGAATTCCGGTCAGCCCCGCTGGCAGTGGACGCAGGAAGGGCCCGCTTATGCCTCACCGGTTCTTTTGACTGTCGAGGGAATCCGGCAGGTGGTCGCATTTACCGACAAGAAACTGGTCGGACTGGCTCTGAGCGACGGCAAGCTTCTTTGGGAACTGCCGTTTCCGCCGCTGGAACGTTCTTACAATTCCGTCTCTCCCGTTGTCGATGGACAAACGGTCATCTATTCCGGCGCTCAGCGGGGTACATTTGCCGTCCGTGTGGAAAAACAGGGTGACGGGTTTGCGGCCCGACCGCTTTGGGAAAACAAGGAAGCGGCCGCCAAATACAATACCCCCGTTCTTCATCAGGGCTTTCTCTATGGTCTTACGGACAATGGGTATCTGTTCTGCCTGAATGCCTCCGACGGCACGCTCGGCTGGCGCGGCCAGACCCAGTATGACCGCGGCGGTTTCGGAGCCATTGTCGATGCCGGTTCGGTTCTGATGTTTTTGTCGCCGACCGGTGATTTGGTTGTGTTTGAGCCCAATCCGAAGGAGTTTAAGCAAACCGCCTCCTATAAGGTTTCCCAGACGCAGACCTATGCACATCCGGTCCTTGCGGGCGGCCGCATCTACATCAAAGACCAGGAAAACCTGATTCTCTGGACGCTGGAATAGGCGAAGGAGTTTATCGCACGCCGGTGTAAAACGCCGGGGGTTTTTCGCCCATGCGGTTGGTCAGCGTGCCGATGCCTTCGATGGTGCATTCCATCACATCGCCGGGCTGAAGATAGCGTCCGGTTGCGGCGCCGACTCCGTGCGGTGTGCCGGTGGCAATCACATCCCCCGGCTCCAGTGTCATCAGATAGCTCAGGAAGGAAACGATTTCGTAAACCGTATAAATCATTTCGGCGGTGGAGGCGTTTTGCCGAACTTCGCCGTTGACTTTCAGCGTCATCTGAAGGTTTTGCGGGTCGGCGATTTCATCCGCCGTAACCATCCACGGCCCCAGCGGCAGAAAATCGTCTGACCATTTGCCCATCAGCCATTCATAAAAATCCTTTTCACCGCCTGCTTCTTTTTTCCGTCCGAAAGTGACCGACCTCGCTGAAATATCGTTGGCAATCGTATAACCGGCAATCACGTTTTTGGCCCGTTCCGGTGAGAGAGCGCGCGCCGTCTTTCCGATAATGACCGCCAGTTCAATTTCGTAATCCACTTCCTCGCTGTACAGAGGCCACAAAATGGTTTTCTGATGGCCGCAGGCCGCTGTCGGAGGCATCATAAACGGTCGAATGGGACTTTTTTTGCCCGTCAGATTCGGCAAATCTTTGTAGCGGCCCGTTTCCTGAATATGCTGCGGATAGTTTCCCGCCAAAGCAAGAATCTTGTTGGGCTTGGGGATCGGAGCCAGCCACATCAGGTTGTCGTAAGGAACTTTTTCTGTCGGCCGCTCCAAAATCTTCTGGAGCGTTTCCAGAGCAGAGGCCCCTTTAATCAGGATTTCCTTGACGCTGTGAAGACGGTTTTTCGGGTTGTCCTGAGTGGCGGTTGGAATGTCAATAAACCCTTCCGGCGTTACAATTCCGCATGTAACGCGGTTGTTGTAAAAACAGGAGGCAAGCTTCATTCCCGACCCTTTCGAATAAAGCCGGACCCTCCGCAAGCCGCAGGAGGTTCCTATAAGTTTTTATTTTGGCGTTTTTCCAGCAGTGTTCGGATTCCTCCGAAAAAACTTTGTTTTCTCCGTATCTACCCTATAATCTATCGGATAGCATTTCAAGCAACTTTTGGGAGAATCTTCATGAATTGTTTAAAATCAGCTGCAGGGGGGCGGAACCATCGCGAGAAAAGGAGGAGAAACTATGGACAAATGCGGTCTTTTATCGACTTCTTCTTTTTATGGGCTCTCGGAATGGTTCTCGCATCTTTTGGCACAGCTTTATCTCAGGGCCGGGAGGTGCCGGCTCAGGAGACGCTTCAAAAACCTTCATTCCCGCAATGGCTAAAGGATGCTAAATTCGGCATTCTTGTCTGCTGGGGGCCTTACAGTGTACCTGCCTTTGATAACGAATGGTATTTTCGGAATATGTATCTCGAGGACCATCCGGTTTATCAGCATCATCGGGAAAAATACGGAGACCCATCCGTATTCGGATATAAGGATTTTTTCCCGCTTTTTAGGGCGGAGTACTTTAACGCCGAAGAATGGGCGGCCCTGATGTCGGAGGCGGGGGCCCGCTTCGGCGGTCTGGTGGCCGAACACGCCGACGGGTTTTCGATGTGGGCCAGCCGAATCAACCGCTGGAATGCAATGGATTTAGGACCTCGGCGAAATATCGCCGCCGAATTATCCGCTGCGATGCAAAAACGCGGGCTGAGAGTTGTTCTCAGTTTTCATCATGCCTCGAATCTTCAGGATGGTTTTCCCGCCAAAGAAGGATGGGATACGGCAGACCCCCAATATGCCGATCTTTATGGAAAATTTCTTGACCCGGTTGTGGGGTATGAACGCTGGCTGGTCAAGGTCCAGGAGGCTGTCCAGACCTGCAGACCGAACCAGATTGTCTTTGAATCCGGCCTTGACGGCATCCCGGATGCTTACAAACGCCGCATGGCCGCCTTCGTTTCCAGTCAGCAGGGACAATTCGGCCAATCTATTATTGTAGCCGGGCTGCCTCAGGATTTTCCCGCAGGCGCAGGGATGCCGATTCTGGAGCCGGCGCGCGTTCAGGCAATCCAAACCTTCCTGTGGCTCGCCCTCGACTCTATCGGAGCAAACAGCCGCTGTTTCACCGAGTCGCTGCAGTTGAAATCCGCCCAGGAGCTGATTTATGAATTGATTGATGTCCTCAGCAAAAACGGGGTTCTGCTTTTGACCATCAGCCCCCGTGCCGATGGAACAATCCCCTCCGACCAGCAGCAGATTCTTTCCGAAATCGGTCAGTGGCTTCGGGTTAACGGTGCGGCCGTTTATTCAACCCGGCCCTGGGAGTTTTATGGGGAAGACGGTTTGACCTCTGGTTCGGACGAGAGAGCGCCTGTGCTTCGGTTTGCTGCTGATGATAGAGCACTTTATGTCATCGCGTTCGGCTGGCCGCAAAGTCCTTTGCGGCCCCAATCCCTGCAGGTGCGCGCCTCCGATTCACGCTCCAAAGTTACTCTTTTGGGCTTGTCTGATGCCTTGCCGTTTCGAGTGGACCGCAACCATCGGCTGGCAATGGATGTGCCTGACCTTGCCCCCTCGCAGCGTCCATGTTCCTATGCCTATGTTTTCAAATTGGAGGGGTTCGACATCCAGGCCGACCCCTTTTACGGCCCCGATGCCCTGGTGCTCGAAGCGGCCGCCGCACTCCTCGAAGGAGAGCGTCTTCACCGCCGAGAACACGGCGGTTTGAACTGGATTATCTGGGAAGACCCCCAGGAGAAAATCCACTGGCTTGTTCACATTCGAAAGCCCGGGCGCTATGCCGTCCGCCTGGAGGGCTCGGCCGCTATCGGTCCGGTTTCCCTGATGGTCTCCTGCGGCTCGGAAAAACTCCGTTTCGGATTTCCCCGAACGGACGACTGGGAGGACCTGCGGTTTGTGGAAGCAGGGACAATCCGTTTTCAGAGGTCCGGCGTCTATCATCTGACACTTCAGACGCAAGACCTGAAAAACTGGCGTCCGGTCAATCTGTGCCGGATTCGTCTGGCGCTTCAATAGGAGTTCTCTATGAAAATCGCAAGACGTACATTTCTGAAACAGACTTTGTGGGGATTAGGCAGCATTCTGCTCGGCTGCCGCAGAGGCGAGAAACATTCGCTTCCGGCTTTTTGGAATCCCTATGAAAAGGTGCGGCTGGGCCGCACGCCTATCCGGCTGTCCCGCGTCGGTCTGGGAACGGGAATGCGGGCTTCCGGCCGGATGTCCAACCAAACCCGGCTCGGGCAGGAGAAATTCACCGAGCTGGTCCGCACCTGTCTGGACCGCGGGATTTCCTGGTTCGATGCCGCCGACCTGTACGGCAGCCATTCCTATCTGGCCGAAGCCCTCCGGGGGGTTCCGCGGGACCGGTATGTTCTGATTTCCAAAATCTGGCTTCGGCCCAGAGGACTCCCGGAAGGACAGCCGACGGATACGGAGCAGGTCGTGCATCGATTTTTGCAAGAGCTTCGAACGGACTATATTGATTTGCTCCTGCTTCATTGCCTGGTTGAGCCGGACTGGCCGTCGCGGTACGAAAAGGAAATGGAGGTGCTGACGCGTCTGAAGGGAAAGGGCCTTCTGCGGGCACATGGTGTTTCCTGTCATTCGCTGCCGGCTTTGTCCGCCGCCGCTTCGCATCCGTGGGTGGAGTCGATTCACGCCCGCATCAATCCGTTTGGTGTCCAGATGGACGGCTCGCCGGATGCTGTGGTTCCGGTTCTTCGGCAGGCGCATGAAAACGGCAAAGGCGTCATCGGAATGAAACTCATCGGCGAAGGGGCATTCCGGAACAGCCCCGAAAGACGAGCCGAAACCGTCGATTTTGTGTTCAATCTGGGCTGTATAGATGCCGTCACTATCGGGTTTGAATCCCCCGAAGAAGAGGCCGATTTTGCTCGGGCCGTCCGGCAGACGCCGGTTCGAACCCTGCCGGCGGTGATTTCGGTATGAACAAAAAAAACACACTCCGGCCGCGTGAAGCCGGAGTGTGTGGTTGGGGTTTACCGCTCTGCAATCCAAATCAATTGCAGGCGGATTGTGGATAACGCTGACATTCAAGCCATTGAGCCGCGAACAGGGCGAAATCGGCCAAATCCACCTGGCAGTCGCCGTTCAAATCAAACGCCGTCAGCGGGTCTTCCTCGTCTTCCATACACACGAACTTGCTCGGTTCAAAATCCACATACAGCTGGGCGATTTGAACCGGTGTCAGAGGATAACTGTAAATCCGCACGTCGTCAATAGCCCCGTCAATCGATTGTTCCGTGGCCCGTCCGCCGATGGAAAGCGGGGCCGCCGCCAGCGGAGCACCCGAAATGTCCAGGACAACCGTTTCGTTGTTGTCGCCGTCGGTGTAAATGGTGTAGGACGTTGTCTGCGGATTATAAACAGCTGTAATCATATGCCACTGGCCGTCGTCCAGAGCAATGTTCGGATTGCCGTCCGCCCAGTAGGCCGGGTCGTTGTTCGAATCAAAGAAAAAGACCGCCTGATTCCGCCAGGCCTTGTCCACACCGAACAGCCAGCCCGCCGTGCCTGCATCCAGCTTGGAAACCGGAAGCCGCCACCCGACCGCGCTGTTTTCTTTGTACCAGAAACTGATGGTAAAGCCGAGCGGATAGAAGTTGAAGAATTCAGGATTCTCAATTTGCACATAATCCGCCGTGTTGGCAAAGACGATGGCATTGCCGTTGATGCCCGCTCCGTAGGTGTCAATGCCGGTTCCGCCGCCGGCCATCGTTCCGTGATGCGCCGGAGCGCCGGGCACACTGGCCGAAACAGAATCCAGCAGACTGCCGTCAAACTTCCAGTGTCCCATCAGCCGTTTTGTCCATACCCAGGCCGCCTTCGAAGGAGCCGACGGTGTCAGGCCGTTATAGGCAATGCAGTAATATTGTCCTTCGTGGGCGACCGTGGGAGCCGTAATCGTCAGCATCTTGGTTGTTGTGCCTGAATAAACGCTGTTGTCTGTCAGCGGAATATCCGGAGTGCCCACCTTAAACCACTGATACGTATTGGCGACGTCATTGGCGACAATGGAAAGGACCGCATTCGGCGAAGCAACCGTGTTCACAGGGTCAACCAGAATCAGAGGTGTTGCACCCTTGGCGGTAAACGACCAAATCGGCCCCAAAATATTATTGGGATCACCCGACGGATAGGCATTTCCTGTGCCGTTGTCCAGTCCTTCTTCGATGCTCCAGTAATACTTGCGTCCTTCCGCCAGCGTAATCGTGTAAGAAACATCCGGGTTGTTCCAATCTGTGTGAGGAACTTGACCGACACAGCTGAGAGACGTTTCGCTTTCGCCTACCCAGATATAGTGCATCCGAATCTTCGGATTGACCGGATAAACATCGTTGGGGTCAACGCCCGCCTTCCAGTTCAGCTGCACCTGCGTCTGGGTCGGATTAATCAGTGTTCCGACGGACCCGTCCACATTCTGCGGCAGGGGATTAGGGTCTCGTGCACAAAGCGGAGGAATCGCCGTCAAAATCATTCCGCCCGGAATCGTTTGCGTATCGACGACAATGGTCCCGCCGCCGCGGCTGCCCGGCGTGGTTCCATAGGCCTTCAGATATCCGTTGGCAATCCAGCTCGGAATATTGGCGCTTTGGTCTTGTCTCCGAAGAATCAGCGTCCCGTCCCAAATATCCAGGCAGGTCAGCCCCCGCCCCGCGGTGTTGGCTGCCATATTCATTCCGTTGGTGATGTCGATTGTGCCGCTGTACAGGTTCAGATAGCCGCCCAGCCACAGATAATCGCTGATCGTGACGGTGCTGTTGTCATATACATTCATTGTCACATACGGCGCTACAAACCACCAGTTGTCGCCCAGGCAGAGGTTGACTACGCTGAGCCGTCCGCCGTTTCGGATATTGATGACTGAACGGGCCGCTTCGCTGCTGGCAACCGGGGCCATCACAAACCCCAGATGGGTAAGCGAACCGCCGTTGATGTTCAGCGTGGCGCCCCAGTTCGGTCCATGAATATCGGTGGGTCGAACTGTGGTGCTGCCGCAGACAATATTGTCCTGCGCCCGAATGGTAACCGAGGGAGAAGCGGCTATGTAGCCGATGTTGATGTTTCCGGTTACCGTAGGGTTGGACGGCGGCACACCGTTGGACCAGTTGCCCGGTGTGACCCACAGCCCGTCTCCGGCCGCACCCGTCCAGTTGGTGTCCGCTGCCAGCGCCGGCAGGGAGAATATCCCCAGTGCAAGGATAAAATAAGCAATTTTTTTCATACAAAAGTCCTCCGATGAATGGTTTATCAAAAAATGGCTCTGCCGCCTGAAAAGCAGAAACTGCTTTACGTCCCTATTGGATATCCTCCTGAGTCCAGCAAAAAGGGGCCGATGCCGACTGAAGGCACCGGCACCCTTTGAGTTCAATTATCCTTATCCTCTTTTGCGGAGCATCGTCAGTCCGCCCAGCCCCAGCAGAAGCATTGTTGCCGGTTCGGGAATCATTGCCGTAATCTGAACGCCGTTCGGGGTTTGGGACACGAGAACCTGTCCGGCACCGCCGAAGGCCACCAATTGACCGCTGGCAATCCAGCTGAGGGCTTCCTGATAGGGGTCCCGTCCTGCGGCAGACCCCTGAATGAGCATCATAGCATTGTTCCAGATGTCAATGCGGGCATACGGGCTTCCGTGGGCCGCCATATTCACCAGCCCGCCGATAGTCAGAACAGCATTGTCATACAGGTTGACCCGGCCGCCCAGCCACATCCAGCCGCGGGCTCTGGCTGTGCTCGTATCATACACATTCAGATTCGCATACGGCGCATCCCAGAACCACCAGTTGTCGCCCAGCGCCAATTCTCCGACTTCGAAGTATCCGCCGTTGGAGACATTGACGTTGGAGGGAGCATCCGCCGCACCGATTGGAGCCGCCACAAAACCGCGATGAATAAACGTTCCGCCGTTGATGTTCAGCGTCGCGCCCCACTCCGGGCCCCAGAAGTCCGACCAAATGGCGCCGTTGCCGAATTCCGCCAGCTCTCCCACGCCTACATTGGCCACGGATGTGCTGCCGGCAAATCCGACACACTTGCCGCCGCCGTCGCCGGCCGGAAGCGTATCCGGAACCACCCCTCTGGACCAGTTGGCCGGATTATTCCACGAGCCCTGATTGCCCTGAATCCAGAAGTTGTGCTCATCCGCCCAAACGACGGCCGTCAGGGCAAGGATGAGTGTACAGAAAACCAGTTTCCATGTTGTTTTCATCTGTCCATTCCTCCAAAAAAATTCTTTGTTTTTACTTAGCTCTATCACACACTCCACACTTCACACGCTTTTCGAGCATTGTATGTTGTTATTATTCCGCCCGCAGATGCAGCTGCGGCAGCGCAAACAGCCCCCAGTCTCCGTCCAGCACGTAGGGCTGACCGTCAATCCAGAGGCATTTTTCCCGACCGCCGTCAGTGACCGCCAGCGTCAGGAACCGGTCGCTTTCGTTTAAGTCCACCTCAATCGAATACACTTCCGTCCCGTCCGCTCCGCGCCGACAGAACCGAACTTTGCCGTCCACCAGCACCCAAAAGTCGGCATAGGGACTTCGCCGCGGCCCGTTTTCGCTGATGCCCGCCAGGGCTGTAAATCGGCTGATTTTCAGATTCGGAAGCGTGCGGCGAATGGCTTCCAGGTCAAAGGTAATTCCCAGATTGGCGTGCATGAAAATAGCCGGTTTGTCCGCCGTTCCGTACACCTGCCCGTCCAGCCGAAACTGCGGACTGGACAATTCCACCGGGTCGGACAATTGCCCGCCGTTGGTAATTTCCGTCCAGAACTCCCCGTTCGTTGCAGGGCATTCTGCAAATACATCGCCGCGGGAACTGACAACGACGGGTTTGGAGCTCGGGTCAGGCACAAAAACGCCGTCCACAAAGGGATTCCACGGAACGAGTTCATACCGTCCGCTTCCTTTGATGCTGTAGCGCGGAGTGATTTTTTCCACTTTCTGTCCGTTCAGCGGGTCAATGCCCGCCTCGATGCGTCCGGTTCCGAAGCCGCTGCCGCCGCCGACAATATCCGCCAGATTCACATTTTGTCCCCTCCAGACAAACTGCGTCTGCGGCTGAAGCCGACGGACAAAGGCCTCTTTCTTCAGAGCAATATCCTGCACGGTACCGGCGGCGCTGACGGCCTTGGCAAACCCCTCCCGGACCTCCAGCTGGGTTTTGGAGGTCTTGGCCGTGCCGGAAATCAGCATCGTTTTGCCGGCCATTACGTGAACCTCCATTCCGTCCGGGTCGGTTTTCACCCCGAACTCCGTGCCTAAATCAATGATTTTGGAAAAGGCCGTGCTGACGGTAAATCCAATGGCTGTTTTGGGGACGGAGGCAAACAGCCGGCCGTGACGAAGCTGAATCTGGTCATCGGTCAAAAGGGTAAATTCGGCGGGACCTTCCAGCACAACTCGGCTTCCATTATCAAACTGAATCGCAGCAATTCCCTCCCACAGCCGCAGCGGCTTAGACTGCGTGCTCAGACGCATTCCCTCGCGGAGCCCCCGCTCCGGGGAAGCCCAGCGGGCATTCAGGGTTTCTGTCAGCGTTGCCACTTCCACACCCCGTCCGGCGGGTCCAAGAAGAGCATAGACAATCAGAAAAATCAGGGCTGCTGAAGAAACCAGCAGGGAGTACAAAGAAAGTTTGCTCACCTTGTAAGGATGTCCTTGGGAGTGGTTGGCTGGAAGAGGGGTGACAGCGGTTGTTTTCTCTGTTTTCTCAATCTGAACTGGGTCGGCGGTTTGTTCGTTCAAAGCCAGCTCTCTCCAAAAGGCCGCATCCGTGGAATCGCCGCACAGATAGGCATCATTGTCAATCCCTGTCGGCTGAACCCCGCATGGTTCGTGGAAAATTGCAATAATCGCAATAGTTTGTCCGTAATACCGCCGCGCATCCGGAGAGCTTTTCAGAAGAAACGAGAGCCGATTGAACTGTTCATCGGTCAGAGCCCCGTCCAGTTCCATCTGAATCAATTCGGCCAGTTCTTTTCGAAGCACCTCAGTCATTCGACCGCTCCTTCCCGCCGAAGCGTGTTTTCAATGCAGACCTGAAGGGCATCCTGAAGGCGGGCAAACGCCTTGTACATTCCGAAAACCGGTTTGCCCAGCATGCTGGCAATGGCCTTAATCGTCATCCCTTCCTGATAGCGGAGTCGAAGGAGTTTTTGGTTTGTTTCGTTTAGTTTCTGAAAGCAGTGCCGCAGGGCCTCGGTGAGGGTATTGACATTTTTGATTTCATTCATCGTGGTGTCGGCCAAGTCTTTCAGCAGGGCATCATCAAACTGAATTCTGGATCTCTTATGTTCGTTAAAGAATTTTAATACCAAATTATGGGCGATCGTAATCCCCCAAGCCAAAAAACTGGTACCCTGTTGGAACTCATCAAACTTTCGCCACATTACCGTAGCGGTTTCCTGCAGTAAGTCATTTGCGTCCGCGTAGTTATGAACAGAAGAAAGAATAAAGGCGTAAAAGTTTCTCTGATATGTCATAAATAATTGAAAAAACAGTTCATCTCTCGATTTATGGTTGTTGAATCTCGTATTGTCAGAATGTCCTTCACTCATTGCACTTATTCCTCCCTTTGTAATACCGCTGGACGAGATGATTGGACAGAAAACCGACCGTTTTTCAAAATCGTGAACATAGCTGCTTCCAACGATTCTTTTTTTCGGGCCAAGGATTTCACAACTTCTTGATTCTAAAAATCTTATCGTTCTTTTCGGATTTTGTTCTTGACTTCTTTTCTCCTGAAAAACTATAATTACGAAAAAGAAGTAAACGTTTACTGAAAAAGAACATTTGGCCGGGCCGAAGGGGGGCAAACGTTCAATTCGGTACGAGGGATTCCGGGAGAGAAGAGACTATGGCAAAATCTGCCTGCCCAGCCGGCTTATCTGTCTTTTCCAATTCCTTTTGGGGGTCTAACGGAAGCTGCTTTCCAACTTTGACAGGAGACAGGGGATGAAACGATTCAAAGAGCTCCTTTTCGGGCCTGTTTTTTTGTTCTGGTTTTCCTCTTGGCTGCTCGCCGATGCCAATGTTCTGACCAATCCCGGATTTGAAAGCGGTACCACCGGCTGGGCGGCCCGCAGCTGCACCATCAGTGCCGTCACCTCGCCCGTTCGTTCCGGCTCTTACAGTGCCCGCGCAACAGGACGAACCGCAACCTGGCAGGGTATTCAGCAAACCCTGATGGACAAAGTGGTTGTGGGCCAAACCTATCAGATTTCCGGTTATGTCCGCGTCAGTACTGCCAGTTCTACGGTTAAAGTTTCCGTCCAAAAAACGGACGGGAACGGGACGACCTATACCAATGTGGCAAGCGGTACGGCAAACGACACCGGCTGGGTCTATCTGTCCGGCAATTACACCGTTACCGTCACCGGCACGCTCACGGAATTGTGGGTCTATTTCGAAGGTCCCGCCTCCGGAGTGGATTTGTATGTGGATGATGCCGCCGTTTACGGCCCGACAGTCAGCAATGAGGCCTCCCTCCAGATATCCGCTGCCGCCCGCTATCAGACCATTGAGGGTTTCGGAGCCGCCGGCGCCTGGTATGAAAGCATGCTTACCGGACATACCCAGAAGGCAACACTTTACAACCTCCTGTTCCGCGACCTCGGGCTGGATATCTACCGTGTTCGCAATACCTATGACCAGTCGGGGGGTGCGGACTATATGAGCCGTTCGGCCCAAATTATCGCCGCCGGCCAGGCAGCCCTCGGCCGCCCCCTGAAAGTCTTGCTTTCCTGCTGGTCGCCGCCGGCCTACCTCAAAAGCAACGGGGATACCGCCAACGGCGGAACACTCATCGGCGGCCCCTCCAATTATGCCTATGACCAGCTGGCCGACTGGTTTGCCGACAGCATCACTGCCTGGAACAATCTGGGCGTTACAATCGATTATCTGAGCATCCAGAATGAACCGGACTGGACCGCCTCTTGGGATACCTGCCGGTATGAGCCGAGCGAAACCTCAACCTATGCCGGCTACAACAAGGCCTTTCAGGCCGTTTACAATGAACTGTATGCTCGATTCGGGACTGCAATGCCCAAAATGCTCGCACCGGAAACCACCGGTTTATATGGCGCCGCCGGCAGCAGCCCTTCCGCTTATATCTCTGCTTTGCTTGATCCGGCACAGGCGTACGGCTACGCCCACCATCTCTACAACATCAATGCCGGCGATAATCCCGATGCCTACCTGACCGCGATGCAGAGCTTCCGGGCTCAGTGGGGCACCAAGCCGCTCTTTCAGACGGAATACGAGAAGGCCACCGGCAGCTGGCCCGATGCCTATAACCTTGCTTTGCTTTTGCACAATGCCCTGACCGTGGAGCAGGTCAGCGCCTATTTGTATTGGGATTTATTCTGGGGCTCCGAAGGCGGGCTGATTACGCTCAACTCCACTTCCACCTACACCATCAACTCCGATTACTGGGGTTTTAAGCAGTTTTCCGGCTTTATTCATTCCGGCTGGCAGCGTATTGGAGCATCTTCGAATTCGCCGCTGCTTCGTGTTTCCGCCTACATCAGCCCCAACAATCAAAACCTGACTGCCGTTCTGATCAATACCAGCGACAGCATTACGGTAAACGCTTCTCTTGCGTTTTCTGATTTTACCGTCACCGGCGGAACTATCTATCGGACTTCGCAGACGGAAAATTGTGTCAACCTCGGCACGTATACCGGAGGTCCGCTCTCTGTCCCGCCCAAATCCGTCACAACACTGGCCCTGACCGGCTACACAGGCCCATTGCGAACCTTGACGGTATCCTCTTCCGACGGCGGGGCTGTATCCGCACCCGGAGAAGGAACCTTTACTTATTACAATGGAACGGTTCTTTCGATTGCCGCCTCCGCAGATGCCTCCTGGCGGTTTGTTCAGTGGACCGGTACAGCCGTCGATGCCGGCAAAGTTGCGAATCCTTCCGCCGCTTCCACCACAGTTACCGTAGATGGCGATTATACCCTTTATGCCTCCTTCGAATACGATCTGACGCCTCCGTCTCCGCAGCCCGCTTGGCAGCTCCTGCCGACAGCCGAAGGCCCGACCCGCCTGACAATGGCCGCTGTTTCTTGTACGGATGACAATCCGCCGGTGGAGTACTATTTCGAATGCCTGACCGAGCCCTCTTTGTCCAGCGGCTGGCAGACCTCACCCGCTTACAGTATCAGGTGGCTCTCTCCGGCTTCGGAATATGTTTTCCGATTCAAAGCCCGCGACAGCGCCGCCGCACAAAATGAAACAGAGTGGTCTTCGCAAATTTCTGTGATAACCGAAAATCCCCGTCTTCCCGTCCAAATCCTCAGCAATTGGCAAAGCGGTCTGTCTCATACGGCGCTGGCCGGCTCCAATCGCCTTCTGGTCTTTACCGCCCACGCCGAAGCAAGTGCATCCCTTTCGCTCTCTTCTGTGACGTACGGCGGCGTCCCGATGCTCAAAATCGCCGAACGGGAACACGGAACAACCACACGAATTTATACGGCCGCCTTCATTCTTAATGAAGCCGGCATTGCCGCGGCCTCCTCCGGTACGTTTGTTCCAACCTGGAATGTTACCCCAAGCAGTGTCGGATATGCCTCTGCCTTTTTGTTTAATGTCCATCCGACCTCACCCGTTTCCTTCAAAGCCGTCAACAGCGGCACGACCGCCACGGTCTCCACGGCTCCTCTCTATGCCGAAGCGGGGGATTTGGTTGTCGCCGTCGGGGCCTGCGGCAATACGGGCACGTACACCCCTGAAAATGGTTTTCTCAAGGCCGTTGAATTGACCATTTCTTCCGCCGATGGTGTGGTCGCCTATAAAACCGCCGGCCAGGCCGCAGATGAAACCCCTGCCTTGACTCATTCAAGTGTCAACCGACAAGCCGTGCTCGGCTTTGTTGTGCAGGGAATTCCGAGGGACTGGCTCTACGGTGATTTCAATTGGGACCTTACGGTCAATCTCGATGACCTGCCGATTTTTATTGAATCCTGGCTGGCGGAAGACTGCGGGCGTCTGGACCTCAACAGCGACTGCCGGATTGACCTGACCGAACTGGCGGGGTTTGCTGCCGGCTGGCTCCGGCTGACTTATTGATAACAATACAGGCGAAACCGCTGCACGCCGTATTCGCCCATCGGCAGCCGGACATGACGGCCCTGATGGCTTTCATCGCCGCTCAGCCGGCGTGTCCGAACCCATTGTCCGTTTTGGAACTGCCCCTCTTCTATCCATAAAATCCCGACGTTTTCATTTGGATTGGCGGATTGAAAGGTGAGGATAATTCCCTGACCGGCGGTCCAAAAGGTGTCCGGTCCGACCTGAGCAACCAGACCACCCGCCTGCGGCCATGAATAGGCATTGGAGTCACCGCCGGACCAGCCCCAGGTGTAATCGTGGCGAATGTGAATGCGGTATTTGCCCAACTGGACGTTGTCTGCGGATTTTTCCTTATCCAAAAGCACCCCGTACATCGCCGGCGGTTCTTTGGAGGATGTAAGTTCCCCAAACAGTCCCCCCAGAATCGCATACGCCTGTCCGAGGGCCGCCGCCGTCTTCTCATCGGCCGTATCAATCGCAAAGGGGCTAAAGCCGATGGCCCGGTGTTTCCCGACAGCATAAAACACCTGCACGCCGCATTCCGGCCCCTTGCGGATTTCCGGAATAAACAGGGGATTATCTGTTCGGGTGTATTGTTCGCACCAGAATGCGACATTGGGGAAATAAATATCCGGTGCCAGAAAATCGATGTCTTTGGCTGCCGCCTTCCAGATGTCCATCAGATGCGGCAGGGGGCCTCCGCTGGGGTACTCGCCCGGCTTTTTATTTGGACGATTCAGGGCCGCATTGACAAACATCGGCAGCGGATATTCCGCCTTGCCCGCCGCCGCAACCGCCTGCACATAACGCCCATAGTGCCAGGCCGTAAAAATCTCATCCGTTTCGAGCCCTTTGCCGAAGACCTGCTGCCAGGTGCCGCTGGTGCGAAAACCCTGTTTGGCCCAAAGGGCCCGCAGGGCCGGATGCAGTGTCTCTTTTCGGCCGGCCAGATAGTCCATTAACTCCGTCGGCACAGGTCCGGCAAAGGCCTCATTGGCCGCACGGCCCCATTCCCGCGCATCCTCCAGCATTCCGACTTCGTTTTCCACCTGGACCATCAGGACGGTCTGCTGTTTTTCATCCATTTGGCGAAGGTGCCGCATCAGGGCCCGGAACGCCGCTGTATCCGCCCGCAGATTCTCCGGACAGAAGGCCGACAGGATTTCCAGTGTCCGCCCGTCTTTGAGCCGCACGCGCTCAAACCGCCGCCAGTCCTGCTTGACCCACGCCGGCGCATAGCAGGACATGCTGTTTTTCCAGGTCCCAAACCACAGCAGCACCAGCCGCATTTGGTGTGCCCGTGCCTGCTCAATCAGGCCGTCCACCTGCGAAAAATCGAAGCGTCCCTCCTCCGGCTCGAGCAGGTCCCAGTACACCGGCACCAGCACGGTATTCATCTGCATTTGTTTGAATCGCGGCCAGGCGGGTTCCAGATAGGACAGCTCCGTCGCCGCCGAATTGCCGACCTCCCCGGCCAGCATCAGAAACGGCTCGTTCTCGACGAACAGATGAAGATGCTCGCCGATTCGCCGCAGGTGCGGGATATCCGCCGCAAAAATTGCCCCCGTCCAGAGCAGCCAGCCCCACAAGACGCAGCGTGTCCGCATAGAGTATCTCCCTTCTCTTCTGTCTGTTCTGTTTGACGCGTCATTCTTCGATTATTTCTGAACCGTCAGAATCACCTTCTGCAGGTCTTCGTCTCGGGAGGAGCTGCCCACCATGATTTCAAACTCGCCCGGTTCGACCGTGTAATTCATATGGATGTCGTAAAACGCCAGATGCTCCGGTTCAATCGGCAGGGCGACGGTTTGGGTCTGTCCGGGCTGCAGGGTGATGCGTTTGAATCCTTTCAGCTCCTTGACCGGCCGCGTTACGGAACTGACGCAGTCCCGGATGTACATCTGGACGACTTCATCTCCGGCAAGTTTGCCGGTATTGGTCACATCCACCAGAACGCGCGTGGACTGGTCGGGCCGAATCGTGCTTTTCTCCAGACGCAGATTCTCGAATCGGAACGTCGTATAGCTGAGCCCGTAGCCGAATGCGAACAGCGGGCTGATTTCGTCGAAGAGGTACCCGCGGCGGGCGGACGGCTTGTAGTTGTAGTAGGCCGGAATATGTCCCACCGAACGGGGAATCGTAATCGGCAGTTTTCCGCTCGGATTGACCTGTCCGAACAGGACTTCGGCAACGGCCCGTCCGGCCTCCTGCCCCAGATACCAGCACTCAAAAATCACCGGCACCTTGGCGGCCAGATTGCGGACGGACAAAGGCCGGCCGTTGAACAGCAGGGCGATGATGGGCTTTCCGGTTTCCGCCAGTGCGTTAACCAGCTCATCCTGCAGACCAACCATTTCCAGACTGGCCCGGTCGCCCAGATGGTTCTTCTCATAGGCCTCGCGGGAGGTCTGCTCATTGCCGCCGATGGCCAAAATGACGACATCGGCCCGCCGGGCGGCCTGGACGGCCTCGGCAATCGACTTGCGGTCTTCAGCCGGGTCGCTGAGCACCACTTCGTCCTGTGCCCAGGAGCCGCCGACCGTAATCTTGCATCCTTCGTGATAGAGCACGTCGGCCTGTCCGCCGACATACTCCCGAATGCCCTGCAGCACCGTAACGAAATGTTTGGGTGTGCTGCTGTATCCGCCCAAAAGCACGCGGTCGGCGTTGGGGCCGATGACGGCAATCGTCCGGATTTTCTTTAAATCCAGCGGAGCGAGGCCGCCCTCGTTTTTCAGGAGCGTAATCGTCTTGCGGGCCGCCTCCAGGGCCAGCTGCGCATGGGCCGGGCATCCCACAACTTTTTCGGCTTCGTCCGGGTCCACGTACGGGTCTTCAAAAAGTCCCATCCGAAACTTCCATTCGAGCATCGGGGCAATCAGCTCATCCAGCACCGATTCCTCAATCAGGCCTTCCCGCACCGCCGCCGCCAGATGCGGATAGCAGTCCGGCTCCGGCAGTTCGATATTGACGCCCGCCTTGGCCGCCAGCACCGCCGCTTCTTTTTGACTGGCCGCTACGTGATGGCCGAAAAGCCCGGGCCGGTCATACAGTTCCCGAACGGCGTAATAGTCGGAGACCACGTATCCTTTAAAACCCCATTCTTTCCGCAGCACCTCCCGCAGCAGCCATCGGTTGGCATGAGAGGGCACGCCGTCGATTTCGTTGTAGGAGGCCATCACGCTCACAACCCCCGCCTCGACGCATTTTTTGAACGGGTACAAAAACACCTCCCGCAGGATGCGCATCGAGACATTGACCGGAGCACAGTTTGTTCCCGACTCCGGCTGGCCGTGTGCGGCAAAGTGCTTAAGCGTGGCAATCAGATGTTTTTTGTCCTTGAAATTTCGGTCACCCTGAAATCCCCGCACTGCCGCCGCCCCCATGCACGCCGCCAGATAGGGGTCTTCCCCGAAGGTTTCCTCCACACGTCCCCATCGTGGGTCTCGTGCCACATCCACCACGGGGGTAAGGGCCTGATGCGTTCCCCGCACCCGGGCTTCATAGGCCGTCATTGCATACAGCCGCTCGGCCAGTTCCGGGTCAAACGTGGACGCCAGCCCGATCGGCTGCGGGAAACTGGTGGCCTCCGGTGCTGCATGTCCGTGCAGACATTCTTCATGGAAAAACACCGGAATTCCCAACCGGCTGTTCTCGATAAAAAATTTCTGGATGGCGTTGGTCAGTTCCGCGGTCTGCCGCGGTGTTGTTCCGCCCCCGGCATCGCTCGGACGTCCTACCTGCCCCAGCCCAAAGCCGTCTCGATAGCTGGCTTTGGCCTTGTCCGGGTCAAATTGCCCTTTTTCATTGAGCAGGGTGTTTTTTTTCTCATTCCAGACGCAGAGCATCTGGGCCACTTTTTCTTCGAGGGTCATTCGTGAGAGAAGGTCTTGAACCCGTTTTTCCACAGGCAGAGAGGGATTTAGATAGGATGGTTTGCTCTTGGATGCCGTTTTCATTTTTAGCCGTTCTTTCTCCAGTTTAACAATTATTCAATCGAAACCTTTTGCCGGCGGTTTCCGCCTTTTACATTAGGAAAACGTCCCTTCTCTCAGTAAATGATTATCCGTCGGGAAAACACCCTTTGTCAAATGTTTCCCCCGTGCGGGCAAGGTTTTTTCCCCTTGCGCACACTCTTGTTTTAATTGGTTCCTTTTGCGGTCTTTATCACCGCATAAAAGGCCGGTTTCGGTTTGCCCTGCCGGTCAAACAGCAGCGGATAATCCGTCCGCCCCCGCACCGGCCAGTTATTTCTCCACGAATTGCCGTCGTGGACATTCCAGAACGTCACCCGGTCGATTTTGTCGGCGTGTTTGCAGAACAGGGCAAAAATATCTGCATAACGGCTGGCCAGTTTTTCCTGCATTTCATCGGGCAGACCGTCCGGCCACGGGTTCAGTTCTTTGCGGAGTTCATAATTTTGACCGACTTCTGCTCCGGTTTGCCGGCTGGCGTGCGGGAGCACCGTCACATCCAGTTCCGTAATCATCACCTTCAGTCCGAGGGCGGCAAAGGTTTCGATGCTTTTTTCGACCTCTTCCAGCTCCGGATAATCCAGACCCCAATGTCCCTGCATCCCGATTCCGTCAATCCGGATACCTTTCTCCCGCAGTTCATTGACCAGACTGACGATGGTTTGCCGCTTGCCGGGCTTCCACTCGTCATAATCGTTGTAGTACAGTTCCGCCTCCGGGTCAGCCGCATGAGCAAACTCGAATGCGCGGGCGATATAATCCGGGCCGATGATTTGCAGCCACGGGCTCTTGCGCAGACTTCCGTCCGCCTCGATGGCCTCATTGACCACATCCCAGGCGTGGACACGCCCCTTGTAGCGGCCGACCACGGTTTCGATATGCTCCTTCATTCGTTGCAGAAGCATCTGTCTGCCCGCCGGACCGCCTTCAGCGTTTTGAAAGACCCATCGCGGGGTCTGACTGTGCCAGACGAGGGTATGACCGACGATAAACATCTTGTTTTTCTGCCCAAACTCCACAAACGCATCCGCCGTCTCGAATGTGTATTCCTCCGGTTTCGGATGAATGCTTTCCCATTTCATCGCGTTTTCCGCCGTAATCGTATTGAAGTGTTTAACGACCAGCGATGTTTCCGATGGAATCTTCCCGTGTATCTGGTCCGCATTCAGAGACGCACCCACCCGGAATTTGCCTTCAAAAACATCTTTGAGGGCCGGCTCTTCCTTTTCCGCAGAACGGGCGGTTTGAACAAACAGAATCGCTGCTGCAAAAAGAATACTCCATTTCACCTGCTTCATTGGCTGATTCCTTTCCATTGCACAACGTTACTGAATCGATTGGCTTTCATATTGTTTTCGACGTGCGATCAGGTCGCTTTCAATCTGCTTCATCCGCTGGTTGCTCAGCGGATAAAAGAGCATCAGGGCCGCTCCGAGAAAGGCGAAAACCGACGGATAAAGACTCATGCTCATCCGAATGCCTGTCAGGGCCGTCGGGGTCTGCTCCGCATTTTCTGCGTTGTATCCGTAGGCCGCCAGAATCCATGCCAGCAGGGCTCCGCCGATAGCCACCCCCATCTTCAGGGCAAAGAGCGAGGCGGCCATAATCAAAGCCGTCGCACGCCGGCCGTTCTTCCACTCCGAATAATCGGCGGTATCCGTATAAATCGCCCATTGCAGCACGGAGACCGGCCCGACCGAAAAGGAGGCAATCAGCTGCAGAATCAGCAGCAGCCCGAGGTTATCCCGGTCCAGAAAATAAACGGCCGCTGTGGACAGACCGCAAAGGATTAAAAAGAATAAATAGGCCTGGGGTTTGCCCAACCGCAGGCTGAACCATTTGGACAGGACCGCCCCCGCCAGCGTGAATACCGTGCCGGCCATCAGGTAGTAAGAAGACAGGTCGTCATGAGGAATGATTTTGGTCATTCCGAACAAGCTGATTTCTCTGTCCTGAATATAGTATTTAAAGAAGTAGGGGATGCAGCTGCCGCGCATGACGATAAAGGCCAGCTGAAAGACGGTTGCTCCGCCGATCAGGAGCCAGGGGATATTGGTCAGCAAATCTTTTACATCGTGAAGAATCGGATTTTTGCCTTTGGGCGGCTGCACTCGTTCCCGAGTTGTGGTGAAGGTGACCAGGAATAATATGACGGCTGCGCAGGAGAAAACGACCGCCGCCCATTGCCATCCGACGGTTTCATTGCCTTGGCCGAAGAACCGCACCATCCTTGTCAGAAGCAGCTGAACGCTGAAGGTACCCACAAAGGCCAGGGCAAACCGAAAGGAAGACACCACCGTTCGGTCCATCGAGTCCGGCGTGATGACGCCCATCAGGGCGGAGTACGGCACATTAATGGCCGTATAAATCATCGTCATCGCCGTATAGGTTACATATGCCCAAATCAGTTTGCCCGTCGGTCCCAGATTCGGCGTGGTAAACATCAACACCCCCAGTACGCCGAACGGCACTGCACACCAGAGCAGCCACGGACGGAATTTTCCCCATCGCGAATTGGTCCGGTCGGCAATCATCCCCATAATCGGGTCATTCACGGCGTCCCAGATGCGAGTCACCAGCATCATTGTTCCCAGCGCCGCGGCGGGAATCCCGAAGATGTCTGTGTAAAAATAGGACAGATAAATGATGAAAATCTGGAAAAAAAGATTGGAAGCCGCATCGCCCAGACCGTAGCCGATTTTTTCACCGATTGAAAGTTTTTTCACTCCATTTTCCATAAAAGTCTCCTGTGTTGTTTTCGGCTCTATGACTTTACTGTTGTGCGTTCTTTTTTTCAATGGATGCGGCTGCAAAATGCCCGAAATAGTTTAAGCAGACATCCCGCCACTGCCGGGCATTGTCTGCCTGCAGCGCCAGCCGGCGGCTCACTTCATCGAAAATCGTCCGGTCGATTTTGCCTTCCAGTGTTTTCCAGGTCTGCTGCATCCGTTCCACGTATTCCACACCGCGCTGATAGCGGGCCTGCATCTCCTCCCAGAGCGTCCGTCCGGAGCTCATCCGCCGGTCCCACGGCAGATGATGAAACCACAGCAGATATTTTTCCGGACAGGTTTTCGGGTCATCGAGGAGTTCCCGCAGCGGCGGATGATATTGGCTGACGGCATTGCTTCCTTTGGAGCTGCGGTCAAATCCGATTCCGCTTTGGTCTGCCCGATGATAATAGGTGGAGCTCCAGTCATGCCGTACCGGGTGGACATAATCCGGCGCCGGTCCGTAGTGGTGGCCTTCCGCCATCAGGTGTGCCAGCCCCAGCGGCGTCATATAATCCACACAGGCCTCCCACGAGCCCGCCATCATTTCGGCAATGGTGTTGACCGTCTTCGGGTCGCGTGTCAGGGTCATCTGAATCCACTCCCGGGCGATGGTGTCTGCCGAGAGCGTATAATCCCAGGCCAGCCGGCCGAACGCATACCAGTTGGCCTGCGAGAAGGGGTGTCCCGTCCAGTTGACATCCGTCCCGATTCCCGACACCCCGGCGATTCCGCTGAGCGTATGCCCCTCCGCCGAGCCGTCCACAATCCTGCCGACCGTGGTTCCCGGTCCGTAGGCATAGGTGTCGGCCCCCAGAACCTCTTTCCACTGCGGCCCCAGATAGACCAGATGCTTGGCCTGGCCTGTGTATTCCTGTGTAATCTGAAGTTCGAGCAACAGCGGCGTTTTCGGCATCGCTCCAAAAAGCGGGTTAAACGGCTCGCGCGGCTGGAAATCAATCGGGCCGTTCTTGGTCTGGACCAGCACATTCGGAGCAAATTTTCCGTCCAGCGGCACAAACTCCAGGTACGCGCATTTGGCCCGGTCTTTGTCGATGGTCAGGTCGTACACAAACGACCGCCACATCACAATCCCGCCGAACGGTGCCAGCGCCTCCGCCAGCAGATTGGCACCGTCCGCATGGGTTCGTCCGTACATCTGCGGCCCGGGTTGTCCTTCTGAATACGCTTTGACCAGGAATCCTCCAAAATCCGGAATCAGGGCGTAGATTTCTTCGGCTTTTTTCTTCCACCAGTCCCGCACGGCCGGCTCCAGCGGGTCGCATGTTCCAAGCCCTCCCAGTTCCATCGGAGAGGTAAACCTGATGCTCAAATAGACTCGGATGCCGTACGGACGGAGCACCTGGGCAATCGCCGCCGTTTTTTTCAGATATGCTTCAGACAAAATTTGCGGCTGAGCGTTCACGTTGTTCAGTACGGCCCCGTTAATCCCGATAGAGGCGTTGGCTCTGGCATACATCTTGTACCGGGGGTCTATCCGTTCCGGAAGGTCCTGCCATTTCCAGATAGAGCGTCCGGCGTAGCCGCGCTCGACACTGCCGTCCAGATTGTCCCAGTGATTCAGGAGGCGGCGGGCTATCCGCGGTTTTTCCCGGATAGACAGATTGTCAATCGGCCGGCCGGTCTGCAGAAGCCGCAGAAAACAAAACCCCCCGTACAAAACGCCTCGTTCCGTATTGCCCGCAATCACAATCACATCCTTGGAGTCTATTTTGACGGAACGGATAAGGAACCCTTCCTCCCCCAGTTCCTGCAATTCGGACAAATCGACAGGGCAGGAATACGTCCGGAGCGTTTGAGCCGTCCCTATCCATACAGCCCCGTTTTGCGAAACAGATTCACGAACAGCCGGTTTTTCTCCCAGCAGCCCTCCCAACCCCTCCAGCAGTTCCTCCCGAACGGCACCGAACACATTGGTCGAAGGAATCACCAGTTCCCGAATCCGTTGCTGATATTGACTTCGCAGCGGTTCTTCGAGCAGGTCATACCGCAGCCACAATCGGCTGCCGTCGTCCGCCCGGCTGCAGGAGGCCGTCAGCATCCATCCGATGACCGCAAGCCAAAACGCTGTTTTTCTCCTTCTTTGCATTCTTTCGGGCTCCTGATGTCAAAAAAAGGGGCCTGTTTTTCACAGGCCCTCAGCATTTCACCATACGATACCGTCAAAGAGACTCGGCCGCCCGAACAGGCCTCCCGGCGGGTTGGGGGTGCCGGCTCACTTTGACCCGGGATTGCGTTCATAAAACAACGGCAGGTTCATCACCCACATTCCCGGCCGCTGGGGCTTTTTCTCATAATCTTCCCGGACAAACAAATCTTCTTTGCGGAACGACTCTACATGGCCGTCGTAAAAAGCGACATTGGCCCCTTCGCTGTGACGGTAAATCACTGGTCCATGCAGATTGTACTGGCTCTTGTATTCATCAATGGACAATTGACCGGCCAGGTTCCACCCTCTGGCAGGGTCTGCGGAATACCAGTGGGTCCACCAGTCAATCCCGTCAATGAATGCCAGCCGTTCCGCCGGCAGGGTCATCGTCCGGATGGTATGGCCTATATACAAGTTGTACGTCGGGTTGTTGATGTAGTCAAAGCCGCCCCATTCGGTCGAATTCATCGCATAACTGGTTAAAACTCCCTGACTGCTCACATTGGCCAGATTCTTGCTGATTTTGTCCGCCGGGCACATCAGTTTTCTCGGAATGCCGTAGTAGCGGGGCTCTTCGCTGCTTCGCAGACTCTCCACATCCAGAATCGCCCGAAATCCGTCGTTGCGAATCCAGTCCACACGCCAGGCGCTGGTCGGGGAGGTCTTGTAGCACAGCGGCACATACGCCCCTTTGTATTCGTTCGCGTACACCTGGTTGGCTGTCCCGATGGATTTCAGGTTGTTGCTGCACAGAACGCGCATCCCGTACTCTTTCGCTCGCCGGAGGGCAGGCATCACGATGGCCAGCAGCAGTCCGATGATGGCGATGACCACCAGCAGCTCAATTAATGTAAAGGCCTTTTTGGTTTTCATAATGGTTCTCTTCTCTCTCTCTGTCTCTTCGTTTGGTACCGTATAGATTTTTTCATCGGCCCGCTTGCAGGGCCTTTTGTTCAAAGACGGCGGCCCGGAATTCGGCCCTCCCGCTTTGTCCGGGCCGCCGTTCTGTTCGAAATCTCGAACTGCTTATTTCCGCTTCCGAATGCTCAGCAGGGCACCCGCTGCCAGCAGGGCCAGCGTAGCCGGTTCCGGAACGCCGGTCAGCTGAGCGTTGTCAAAATACATATCCGTCGGAGCGCCGCCGCCGGTATTCAGCGCCAGAATGATTTCAACCCAGCCGGGATTCGGCGTAACCTGAGCCCGATACGCACTGTAATCCACGCTGAGCGTCTGGGTCCGCTGCGGAGAGCCGGGCCACCAGTAGAAATTCAGCGGTGTGGCCCCGCTTACCGACTGCCAGCCGGCACCCTGGGCATTCATATACACCATATAAATCTGGGTGTATCCGCCCGAAATGGTTCCGTCATTGGCCCGCACCGTCATATCGATTGAGAATGTCGAGCTGCTCATAAACGCCGCACGCTGAGCCGCGTTCAGTTTGATCGAAAGGGCCTGCGCCCAGCCCGACTGGTCCACGCGGAGACTCTGGCTGCCCAGCGTTGCACCGATGGTGCTGGCGCTGTATTTGGCCGGCAGCGTTTCAATCGGAACCTGTCCCTGTCCCCAGTCAATCCAGCCGTCCCCGCTGTTGGGCATCGATTCCCAGTTGCCGATGACCAGGGCCGGGGCCTGTACACCGAGCATCAGCCCGGCTAAAACCAAAGCAATCCACTTGTTCATTTTCCTTCCTCCAAAAACAGTTTCTTGTTCTCGTTCTCTTTTGCCCTGCGCCTCAGGGCTCGGTTCTACTGCATCTCACACACTTCGACACGCTCGGAAAAGGAGCCGGCCCGTTAAGACCGGCTCCCGTTTTTCTTTCGGATTACCACGTCGGCTCACAGAGCGGGTCCGACCCGAACAGCTGCGGGTCATTGCACACCAGCCACGACTGAGCAATATACACAAAGTCATTCAGGTCAATCATACAGTCACGGTTGAAGTCGCCCGCCAGACCCTGGCCCCGCTGGAAGACCTGCTCGCAGTTTTGCGGCTCGATTTCCAGCCGACCCTGGGCATAGTGAGCCGCTACGCGCTCTGAACTGAGCACACCGGCATAGATGGCAAATTCATCCATCCACCCCTTGAAAACGTTATAAATGTATCCCCGGTTGTTTTCTCCGCCGATGACCAGATGGTCCTGTTCCGGTCCCAGCCGGGCCGGCAGACCCGTCTGTCCAACCACCGTGGAGCCGACCAATTGCCCGTCCAGGAACAGCTGAATCTGCATCTGGTCCGGATTGCCGCCGTACCCTTCGTCGTAAGTCACCACATAATGGTGCCATCCGCCGTCAGAGGGGGTCGCCGTCCCCGGATACCAGAAATCCAGATCGTTGGCATCCGTTGTACCATTCAGAATTCGAAGATTGCCCAGCGTATTTGCGGCCGGTCCCGCCTGTCCAAAGCCCGGAGCAAAATCTTCTCGGGTGTAAGGGCCGATCTGCTGGAAGAACATCCCGTACTGTTCCATCATTTCAATCTTGGCCCAGAACTCAAACGTAATGTCATTCGGGGCAAAAGAATACTGGTCCCCGTAGGTTCCGCCCCAGCTCGGATTATTGATTTTGGAGGCGGCCACACAGCCGCTGGAGGTGCCGTTCAGATAAATGGCATTCCCCATACCGATGTTGGCAGCCAGACTTGCCCCGGTACGCTGCTGCACCCAGTAGTTGTTCGGCGACGAATCCGCCAGCGGGATTTTATCAAACTTCAGATACAGCACCGGATTATCCTGCCGAACCAGTTCTTCGTACGTCTGCGGAAGAATAATCTGTGCATTGTCAAAATACATCTCCGGCGGGGCGCCGCCGCCCGTGTTCAGGGCCAAAACAATCTCAATATAGTCCGGGCTGGTAATCTGGTCTCGAAACGCCTTATAATCCACCACGAGCGTCTGGGTCCGCTGCGGCGAGCCCGACCACCAGTAAAAGTTCAGCGGCGCGTCCGTCACTACGGCCGTAAAGCCGGGTCCCGGTGCATTCATATAAACGGTATGAATCTGTGTATAACCGCCCGTGATGCTTCCGTCATTGGCTGCCACCGTCATATCAATCGAAAATTTCTCGCCGGCCATAAAAGCCGCACGCTGCTCGGCGTTCAGCTGAATCGACAAGCTCTGGCCCCATCCGGACTGTATCACTTTCAAGCTTTGACTGCCGCGTGTGGCTCCAATCGAGGCATACTGATATTTCGACGGCATATTGTTGGCCGAATCAACCGATTCCTTATTTCCCCAGTCAATCCATCCGTCCGGTGTCCCTTCCCAATCTCCGATTACCACCGCATAAGTCGGTGCGGCCGCCAGCATCAGCAGGGCCGCACAAAAAGCCGTAACTGTCTTCATTCGATTGCTCATCGGTTATCTCCTCTTCTTCGAATAAGGTTCCCGTCACACTCCGCCGTTTTACTGCGCCTCAGGGTCATAATTGACCAGCCAGTTGTTGACCAAAACCGACAAATCCTCCAAATCTACTCGGCAGTCCTGGTTCAGGTCGCCCGCCGGCTCCAGTTCATACAGATAGACATCGCTGCAGTTATCCAGAGAAATCGGCCCCTCATACGTCAGACGCAGCCGAACCACATCAAAGTACAGCTGCGTATTGGCCCATTTCAGTTCGTGAATGCCTGCAAACAGATTGACCGGAAGGTCTTCCAGGGACCGGTATATGGTCGAGTCCTCCTGGTGCTGAGTTTGTGTCAGAGAGCCCAGAGGTTTGTTGTCCAGATACAGATTCAGACCCGCTGCTCCCCAGTACGTTACAAAATCCGCTGACAGCAGATACTTGCCCTGCGATTCCTGCGGGACATACAGGTCATAAATCATATATTCGCCCGTGTCCAGGTAATGGACATAGTTGCCCAAATCCGGCCCATAAATCGTGATTTCGCCGCCCCGGGCATTCGTATCAAACGCCACGTCATAATTGCGGGCGTCAATCAGATTGTCATTCGGGTCGGAAGAGGGCTCAATCGTCACGGGTGTCTTTCGGCTGACAAGCTGAAGGCCGTTGATGACGTTCGTATAGTACAGCCGAATCATATTCGGTTGGCCCAGCGTCACATTCTGAAACACCACATAGTTGCCGCCTTCGACAAAGCCCGACGGCACCCCGCCCGTAACGGACTTGCTGGCCAGAATGTCATTGCCGTCCGCCAGCGTAAAGGTGCCCGCCTGGCTTCCGTACACAATCAGGTCAAACGTTCCGCCGTAGGCCCCTTCGCCCATAAAGGCGATGTTCGGGTCATTCAGTCCGCCGGCTCCGCCTGTGTTGACAAACCCGTCATCCATCAGCCCGCTGCCGGCGCCGGTGATATAGCCGTGTCCGCGGCCGTCATCGCCGATCCAAATCTGCTCGGCATACGTGCTGGCGGCGGCTCCGGCTCCCTGATTGACCAGATTCGCCGAACGCTGAGAGCCCACGGCAATGCCCCAGCCGCCGTAGAAGGGAATCCAGTCCGTACGGCCTGCCGCGGCGCCAGGCCCTGAATAGGCGCTGTCATTGCCGTAATTATTGATGTCAATATTGATGATTTCGACCGCTCGGGCCGCCCCCGACATCGCCAGACACAAGAATAGAATTGCAACTCCTCTTCTCTTCTTCATAATGCCTCCGCTTTCAGTCTCTTATCTTCCTTTCTTCTTCCCTGACACCCGTCTTCCGTTTCGGTTTCCATACCCGAATATTGAGAATTTTGCAGACCCTTTTATTTCGGCTGTGTGGGCAGCACTTCTTCGTCATATCCGCTCAGCCGCGTTTCCAGACAGCCCGACCCCTCCGCTCTTTCGGCGCCCCAGGGCCGGCTGGTCGAGGAACGAATAATCAGATGCTGTTTGAGTTTGACGGTCTGCCCGCTTCGCTCCTCCGGCGGCAGTTCAATCTGACGCAGCAGCAGCTGAGCCGCCAGCTTGCCCATCTCCCGCGATGGCGCTCCAATCGTCGTCAGGGCCGGCTTGACGATATCGCACAGGTATTCATCGTTAAAGCACATCAGGCTCACCTGCTCCGGAATCGAAATATTCAGCGTCGGCGCATCATGCAGAATCTTCAGGGCCACCACGTGGTCATACGCCAGAATCGCCGTCGCCTTCTCCTCCAGTACCGCATGCTTCAGAAACGCAGCCCCGTCCTCGAAAACCTTCTCATGACCGCTGATGCTGTCCAGCTTGCGCTGCTGGAGCTCCTCCAGATAGGTCCGATGCCGCTCCTCAATACTGAAATGCCTGCGGTGCTGCGGGGTTGGTCCGGCATAGGCAATCCGCCGGTGTCCCAGTTCGTACAGATACCGAATCGCTTCCCGAGTGGCCTCGGGGTCATCCGGAATCACAGACGAGCCCATCGGTCCGCGGGGGCCGTTGATAACCACATAGGGCAGACGGATTTTCTCCATCTCCTCAATGGTCCGCGGCGAGCATTCCTGAATCACGATAATCCCGTCCACACGCCAGGGCGGCAGTTCCGTATCATCCCGCAGCAGATTCGGGGCCGTCGAGCACACATCGTACTGATGGTCCTGGAGCGTCCGAACCGCCTCTTCCGTCGTCAGCTGGTAAATATTGCTCGGCCAGCCGAATACGGTATTGTAGCCGATGATGCTGATGATTTTGGTTTGACGTTTGACCAGATTCTTGGCCGCCAGATTGGGCCGATACCCCAGTTCCTCCGCCATCTGGGTAATCAGCTGACGCACTTCCTCACGGACGGAAAAACCGTTGGAATAATTGCCGTTCAAAACACGGCTGACGGTGGCGTTGCTGACTCCGCAGTGGCTGGCTATCTCGCGGACCGTCGGGATAGAGGTGCGTTTCTTGGCCATGGTTCGGTTTTCCCTCGCCCTCCCTCGCTTTTTTCAGTAAACGTTTACTGAACCCGATGAAAAAAAAGGCCTTACTCCGTTTTTCAGGCACATCCTTGGCTTTGTATTTTTATGACAAACTTCCAGTAAACGTTTACTTTATATTATCTTTGTCGGAAAAACTTGTCAAGTCAAATTAAAAAACAGGAAATATTTTGTCTTCAAGTGCTTGATAGAAAAGGAGATAAAAAATCTGGCTGGTGGGGAATGCACCTTTTTGGAGTTGTTAGGAGGGCACAGGGGACTGTGCGAGCCATTCGTCCAAAAACCGAAACAGCATAGCGTTCATTTGAGGAAGATAGTCATATCCTTTTCGAATAATTGAGGGTTTTTGGATAAAAGGGGAGTCGATAATTTCATCGGAGCAGTAATATAGCATGTTCTCGATATTCTTTCTCGTGTACTCAAGGTGAAATTGGAGACCGATAATGTTCTGTCCATATTGAAAAGCTTGGTTTTGACAGGCGCTGCTTTCCGCCCAGCGCAGTCCGCCCGGCGGGATATGAAACGTGTCGCCGTGCCACTGAAACGCTGTAAAGCGTTTGGGAAAAATCCGCAGCAAAACAGGGGATTGTTCGGCCGAGCGGGAAAGATGAACAGGATGCCACCCGATTTCTTTGAAGGGATTTCCAGAGACTTTTCCTCCCAACACGTCGGCCAGCAGCTGTGCCCCCAGGCAGATGCCCAGAATCTTTTTTCGGGCCCGGACACATTCTTTCAAAAACTGTTTTTCCTCCGCAAGCCAGGGGTATTGCTCTTCCTCATAAATATTCATCGGCCCGCCCAGAACAACCAGAAAGTCAAAACTTTCCGTTCTGGGCAGCCCTTCATTCTCATCCAGACAGGTATAACAAAGCGGAAATCCCCGATGAACCGCCCAATCCTCAATGGCTCCGGCGTCTTCAAATGGAACATGGCGAAGACAGCGAATCTTCATCAAAACACATCCTTATGACACTTTTGTAGTTTTATTTTCACTTTTCTACAGAATTGTCGCAAAAAGTCCCGACATTCGCACTTTCTTGCGTTCACAGAGAAAGGAATATGCAAAAGGAATGCCCGCCCCCAAATTCTCCCAATCGGGGTGACAGGATTCGAACCTGCGACTTCCTGGTCCCAAACCAGGCGCTCTGGCCAAACTGAGCTACACCCCGAAACCCTTCTTTTTCGGATAAAAACAGGATTGTACTCAATCCCTTTGCCAAAAAGCAAGAAAAACGTTATGCTGAAAAAACAAGGAAAGCCAAAGCAGGGGGCTGCAAACAGGAGAATACGGATATGAAATGGATGTTCGCTGACAAAACCATTGAACTGGTGCAGGGCGACATCACCGAACAGGATACGGATGCCATCGTCAATGCCGCCAACTCTCGATTGATTTTAGGCGGCGGTGTGGCCGGGGCCATCCGCCGAAAGGGCGGTCCATCCATCCAGCAGGAATGTGATCAGAAAGCTCCCATACCCGTCGGCGGGGCGGTTCTGACCGGGGCCGGCAATCTCAAAGCACGCTATGTCATCCACGCCGTGGGCCCCCGAATGGGCGAGGGCGATGAAGACCGCAAACTCGAGCAGGCCGCCCTGAGCTCCCTCAAGGTTGCTGACACACACCGTCTCCAAAGCATCGCTTTCTGCGCCATCAGCACCGGCATCTTCGGCTATCCCATCGACCGCTGCGCCCGCATTCTGCTCCGAACCGCCCGCGATTTCCTCCAAAACAATCCCCAAACCTCTCTTCAGCGGGTCGTCTTCTGTCTGTATGACCGGCCCGCCTATGAGACCTTCGCCGCCGCCCTAAAGGAGCTGCAAGATGAAAGCCGCCGCCCTCACTGAAATTGCCCCCGTCGAGCAAAGGCCCGTCCGTCTGCTCGAAATGCCCGACCCGCAGCCCGCCGAGGACGAACTGCTCCTGGAGGTGAGCGTCTGCGGCGTCTGCCATACCGAACTGGATGAAATCGAAGGCCGTCTTCCCGTGTCCCGGCTTCCCCGCATCCTCGGCCATCAGGTTGTCGGCCGTGTCATTGCCAAAGGTCCCCGCGTCGGCAGCTTCCAAATCGGCGACCGCGTCGGCGTCACCTGGCTGTGGAAATCCTGCCGCACCTGCTCCTTCTGCACCCGCGGGTTGGAAAATCTCTGCGAAAAAGCCCTCTGGACCGGCCTGGATGCCGACGGCGGATACGCCGAGCGGATGACTGTCCCGGCCGCCTTCGCCCATCTGCTTCCGCCCTCGCTGGATGACCTGCACACAGCCCCGCTGTTGTGTGCCGGCGTCATCGGCTATCGCGCCCTGCGGCTCTGTCAAATTGAAGACGGCCAAATCGTCGGCCTCTTCGGCTTTGGGGCCTCCGCCCACCTGACCATCCAGGTCCTGCGGGCCCTGTATCCCCGCTGTCGGGTCTTTGCCTTCAGCCGCGACCGGGAGCATCAGCAGCAGGCCCTCCGGCTGGGGGCCGACTGGGCGGGCCATACCGAAGACAATCCCCCGCAAAAAATGGACAAGGTCATCGATTTTACGCCGATCGGCCAGGCCATCCCCCTGATTTTGCGAAACCTCCAAAAAGGCGGCAAGCTCGTCATCAACGCCATCCGCAAAATCGACCCCATCCCCCCGATGGACTATGCCGAGCTGCTCTGGTCCGAACGCACCATCCAAAGCACCGCCAACGTCACCTATGCCGACGGCAGCGAATTCCTCCGCATCGCCGCCCAAATCGGTCTCAAGGCCGAAGTGACCGCCTTCCCGCTCGAGCAGGTCAATGAAGCCCTCCTGGCCGTCAAACACAGCCGCATCACCGGCGCCGCCGCCCTCGTCCTCAACCCCTGACCCTCTTCCTCCGGATTCTTCTTTTTCGGATTTCGAGCTTCAATTTTCGGGCCTCTTACAGCTTCCTCAGCCCCCGCTCCAGGTCCGCAATAATATCCTCGGCGTCCTCAATCCCCACCGCCAGCCGAAACAGCGTATCCGTTATCCCCAGCTCGTACCGCTCCTTCCGCGAATAGTCGTAATAGCTGACCAGTGCCGGATGCGTAATCAGCGTCTCCACGCCCCCCAGACTCGGCCCGATATAGCACAGCCGCAGCGCATCCAGAAACCGCTTGGCCGCCCGCAGCGTCCCCTTCGTCTCAAACGTCACCACCCCGCCGCCCCCGCTCATCTGGCTTTTCGCCACCGCATAATGCGGATGGCTCTCCAGAAACGGATAATACACCCGCCGGATCTTCCGATGTCCCTCCAGATACCGTGCCACCTTCAGCGCCGTCTCATTCTGTTTGGCCACCCGCAGCGGAAACGTCTTCATCCCCCGCAGCAGCAGATAGCAGCAGTGCGGGTCGATCGTCCCGCCCATCGACTTATGCAGGTCGCGGATCCGGCTGACCAGCTCCGTCCGTCCCAGCACCGCCCCGGCCAGAATATCATTATGCCCCGCCAGATACTTCGTGCAGCTGTGCAGCACCAGATCGATCCCGAACTCCAGCGGACGTTGGTTGAGCGGCGTGGCAAACGTGCTGTCGATCAGCGTCAGCACCCCGTGCCGCCGCGCAATCCCCTTCAGCTTCACCAGATCAAAAATATTCAGATACGGATTCGTCGGCGACTCCGAAAAGATAAACCGCGTATTCTTCCGAATCGCCTTCTCCAGCCCCGCATAATCCCCGAACGGCACAATCGTGCACCCGATCCCGAACTGCTTCAGATACGACCGGCAGAACTCCAGCGTCTTCTTGTAGCTGTCGTCCGTAATCACGATATGGTCGCCCGACTGCACCAGCGAAAGAATCGTCGTTGTAATCGCGCTCATCCCCGACGAGAACACCACGCAGTCCTCCGCCCCCTCCAGGTCTGCCAGCCGCCGTTCTGCGATTGTGGCCGTCGGGTTTCCGTACCGACCGTACTCGTACCGCTGCTTGCCCCCGCGGGTATATCGTTCAATCTCCCGGCTGTCGGCAAACACAAACGTCGACGTCTGCACGATCGGCGTCGTAATCGAATCTGCATACCGCTTCCGCGGCTCTCCCGCATGCACCGCACGCGCCGACATCGACAGCCCGCGCCCCCCGCGCCTTTCTTTTCCTTTCGCCGTCTTTCTCATCGCCTTGGGTCCTTTCGCACAGACACTTCTTCTTCATTCGCTCGGACCCTTCCAGTATCCTCAATCCCTTCCGCTTTGCAAGCCCTTTTTCCGCTCGCCCCTCGACCCGAAAGTCGAAAATCCCTTTTCTGCCTTCTGTGCGTTTTGCTGCCCGCAGCCGAAAGCCCGTGGAAAACAAATCCGCAGAAAAAAACTCTCCCCCTCCCAAGGGAAAGTCCCCCAAAGCAAAAATGAATAGCTCTCCCCCTGCCAAGGGGGAGCGGGTTCAAAATTCAAAATCAGACATTCAAAATTTCTCCGCCGTCTTCTGCCTTCTTCTTTCCCTGCTCACATGCCCTCCCCCTCCCATAGGCCCCGCATCTTATTTTCTAACGGCCGCCTATTCTCTCTGTCCCGACAGCCTTCGATACTCTTCCGCACTTAAGACCGTATCATACAGCCCGACCTTTTCTTCCTCGTGACAATTGATGCCTGTGTAAAGCAGGCTGGGGTCCTCATATCGCTTAAACTTATACACCGCCTCATTCATGAGCGGCCCATTAAACACGCCCAGACTTACCAGCAGTTCAAAATCCTTCACCGTCAGTCCGGTCACCTTCTTGAAAAGGCCCGGCTCCAGTTTTGTAATCACATCCCGAAGCGTCTTTTCCCGATAATCTGTCAGATACATAAAAACAGGAATCCGCGTGGCAAACTTGATGAGCTTTTCCTGAATTTGTTTCCGCTTGGTCTTGAATTCCTTTTCCTCTTCGGTTAGCTCGCGTTTTTTCTCCTCAGGAAGTGTTTTGTCATTTGTCTCTTTTTGGGTCTTTTTCACGGCTTCAGACTTGTTGAGGATGATCTCGATATCCTGATTGAGATTTCGGAACCCCTCAATGCTCATCAGCGCTTTCATCGCTTGTTCGTTGTTCATCAGCCGCCGCAAAGTGTTGTTATCCACATTTACTAAGAGGGCGCTTTCCCAGCGGCGGGCCAGGAGGGTTGCCGTGGTCCCGCTCATGGCCATATCGAGCACACCGGCAGCGTCAATCTGCTTCATGGAACTGCCGTCATAGGCCAGCACCGGCAGAAACTGGATAAACTCTTCGACTTTCTTTTCTGGATTGTCCTCGTCAAGATTCAGACGGCAGCTGTATTCAAAAATCTGCCGTAATGCCCGTTCTGGAGCAAAATCAAAGACATAACATTCGTTCTTCAGAATCAGTTCCTCATTCGGCGACTGCCCGTCGGGATTCCGGACCGTCCATGGATTCTGCACGCGAAAGGCCGCCTGAAAATAAGTTTCTGGGCTGGAGCAGTTTCGCAGCATGAAGATGCCCGTCCACGGGCGCACCGTAACGCCCGTCATCAGTTTTCCGCAGGTCAGGGTAATGGTTTTCGTCTTCAGCGGATCGTCCATCGCATTCAGTACCGGCTCCAGCGCCTTAACGCCGATGCCCGCAGCGGCCCCGGCCGCCACGATGACTTTGTAATCGTGGTAGAACTTGTTTTGTCTCTTGGCCAGCAGATTCCGCATCGCATAGCACGAGGCCACACTCGGCAGAAACCAGACGGTATGCGAAAGCACCTCCAGAAGACGCATATCCGAAAACGGCAGCGGCGGTTTCTGACCGCCCATCTTCAGGAGGTCGATTTGAGTCGGCAGATGTGCCCCGCGAATCAGATCCAGCCACTTCTGGACTTCATCTTCATATTTGAACTTTGCGTTTGCGTCCAGGCCTTCCGCCGAGAAGAAGACATTCAGGTCGAACTCGTTAAACTCACCCTTCATCGCCACTTCCCGGATGGCGTCCGGCAGCTGATACGTCATCAGAACCATCCGCGGCAGCGACGCATACGGATTGCCGTCTCCTTTCCATCCCTCTTTGGCCTTCTGTTCGTCGGAATACGTCCAGTTGTAAATCTGCTCCTCGATGAATTCCCCCGTGGCGATGGCCCGAAACGGCGTCCCGGAAAGGTACAGATAATGATCGGAGGTAATCGGCAGGAACTCTTCATCAAAGGTATCGAGATCCTCTCCCTCCGCGGCCTTCCGCTCCTGCTCGTCTTCCGCCTCGAAAAGGTCTTGGGCCTTCTCCCGCCAGGCGCCATAATGGTATTCGTCGAAGATCACGCAGTCCCAGTTCGTGGCGTGGACCCATTCGTTTTTCGTTTTGATGCCGCCGGTGCTCGGATTGCGGCCGAGATAATCCTGAAAGGAGCCGAAGCAGACGATCGGCTTGCTTTTATCAGCGGTTTCCCAGGTAATCGGCCCGCCGGGCTTGATAAACTGCCAGCCCTGAAAATCAATATGACACTTCAGGTCTTCCTCCCAGGCGCTCTGTACCGCCGGCTTAAAGGTGAGCACCAGCACCTTCTTCCAGCCCATTTTCTTGGCCAGCTGATACGCCGCAAACGTCTTGCCGAACCGCATCTTGCAGTTCCACAGAAAATGCGGCGGCTTGTCGTTATCCCGGCGATAGCTCTGGAAGTAGGCCATGGTCTTTTTCACCGCCGCCTCCTGCTCCGGCCGCATTGTGAAGTGGAGCGAACGCTGTTCCTCATAAAGCTGACCGTTCCGGACGGCATGGACGGCCGATCTCACCTGTTCGACCGTACACCGAAACCATTCCCCTCTTTTCTTTCGAATCCCGTTGATTTGAAGCATTCGGTGCACGTCGTGATCGGTAAAGGTCGTGCCGTCGCTGCGGATGGCCAGCTCTTCTAACACAATACGATAGGGCGGTTGGCCCGGTCTGGCTGTGGGATATTGCTCCGCCACACGCTCCGCAGCGCTCTTGGTCGTGTAGCCGACCTTCAGAAGTCCCGCATACTGCGGGTTAGTATCCTCGTAGGCGTAGATCTTTGGTTCGACCTTAGGGCGCTGGGGGAAGAATTCTTGATTAGCCATCGCTCAAAAGCCTCTCAAGTTCTGTTTGCAACTGCTTTTTATCCGGCAGATACAGCTGATATTTGCTCACAAATAGCTGGTTGGTGATGTTCTGCGTTGCATATTCCACCAAAATACGATCTTTGTATGCGCCCAGCACGATGCCGATGGGCGGATTATCGCCTTCCACATTTTCTTCTTTGGCGAAATAGTTTAGATATAGGTTCATCTGCCCGATGTCGGTATGATCAATCTCGCCGCGCTTGAGGTCGATGAGCACAAAACATTTCAAAATGCGATGGTAAAACACCAGATCCACATAAAAATGCCGATTGGCCAGAGAGATTTTGTATTGCCTGCCCACAAAGGCAAACCCCTTGCCCAATTCCAGCAAAAACAGTTCGAGATTTTGAATAAGCCTTTGCTCCAGTTCCCCTTCCAAATATTGTTCCTTT
>JAKPDO010000030.1 GCA_029552545.1 Planctomycetota bacterium | reverse complement strand
GATCAAACCAATGGGGCAAAAACAAAAACGCCGCAATAACGGAGCGGAGGGCCGCTTGTGTCAGTGTGTTCAGCACTTGCCCGAAAGCATACCCCACGCCGCCCCACGATTCAAGGTTCATTCGCCCGCTCCTTGCCCGCCACATCCTCATCCCGGATCGCCGCCTTCACGAACTCGGCCCAGGCATGAACGCGCTTTTCCCGCAGCGGCGACGGCGCATTCGGGATGCGCTTGGCGGCGGCGAACGCGCGGCGCTGAGCAGCGGTTTTTTTAGGCGGTTTGGGCGGCTTCATCGGGATTCACGCCGCTGCGTTCCCGGCCCGTTCGGCCATCAGCCAGCACAAATCACCCGCCTTCTCCAGCAGCGACGCCGCCGCTTTCCAATCCTCCGCCTCGATGGTTACGTTCGCCTGCTGGCGCAGCACCCCAATGCAGGTCAGCAGCGGCCTGGAATCAAAGCCGGTCGGGGGTTCAGTGTCGTTCGTGTTCATTCGCATTTTCACCTTGCGCCAGGGGATAGTTTTCATTTCGCCGTCTCAACAAGCACCAGCACCAGCGCGACGGCGATGCCGGAGAGAAAGCCGTAGAGGATGGGAAGGAGGGGGGTCACGAAGCTCCTTTTTCAAACGGAAAGCTGCCGTTAATAGGAACGACGTTGCCGCGCTTTATGGGCTTTACCGCTTTTGTTTGATCCAACAGTTGCAACAGGAGACTGTTCGTTGTTTTGGCCTGACCGCATACTGAGTCTAACGCCTGCTGTAAATGATCTATTCTCTGTAGCGTTGCCTGCTCAGGAACGTAAACGACCGGCGCTTCAGCGCTAAAATCAATTTGCATTAACATGGCGCCCGCCCGTTCAAGGTCATCATAGCCGTAGGTAATAAAATCTTGATTTTTATGGTTAGCCTTTTTGAAAAAACGCAACTCGCCCGATTGGGTTTTCTTTAAGATGCGCTCAACGCTACAGATATGCGCTTTCCCTACAAAACGAGCGCCGTCAAAATACCCGCTGACAAAATAATGCGCCTTGATTTTGTAAAGTTCGCTCACATTCCCGGTTGCTGTATTCAGATGGGTAATGCTGATATTTCGATAGGACGCCGCTGAGGCGCGCTCAAAGCGTTCCTGCACGGTAAACTCCAGCCATGACCTTTCAACCGGGGCGGGAACTCGCAAGATGCGGTCAATCGACATCCAGGAATCCAGCCATTGAATACCTACCCGCCCCTGCGACCCATCTTCTTTAAAGTATTCAATGCCTTCTTGATAAGAAATAGCGTCAAACGGGACATTAAAGAATGCGGGGTAGAGGGCCTGGCGCGCGGCGAGATGCGCTTTTTCGGTATGGTCGCGGTCTATTGCGGAATATCCCGTTCTTTCGCTCATCGTTTTACGGCCTTATTGCCCGTCTGGTACTCCCATCGCTGAATAATCCGCCAACAGTAATCCGGGTTTAATTCCCCGCCGTAGCAGACTCGATTCATCGTATCCGCGACCAGCAGCGTCGTTCCGCTCCCGAGAAAGGGGTCAATGACGGCCCCGTCTTCCGGGCAATACAGTTCGATGAGCTTTGTCAGCAATTCCGCAGGCTTACGGCCCCGGTGATTGGATTCGAGGGTGGTGGACAGATCAATCGTACAGCGGATCACATCCTGACACTGGCGGAAAATACTGATGCCGTCGCGGGCGAAAACGGCCAGATAAATCCAGTTCTGAAACCCGAACTCGCTGAGCGTCATGCCATTGGTAATCCAGGACGCCATGGAGTTTCGATAGGGCATGGCGGTTTTTCTGGAAAACTCAACAATCGCCGGTTGCCCCGGCGTCACCGCAACGATGGGCGCTTTCTCGATCAGCCAATCGTGGTCCCAGAAGAACACTCCATCCCATTCATCGGCCTGAACCCCATAGGGCGGGTCGGCAAAGGCGAAATCGACGTGCGGCAACTCCGCATAGAATTCTGGCTGGGAGGTATCGCCGCAATAAAGCTGATGCCGGCCTAATTGCCACCAATCGCCGACTGCAACCGGATTGACGGGAATCGCAACCGGCTGATCGGGCGATTCTGACTGCGGGCTATCAAAAGAGCGCTCAACAAAGATAGCGGCCTGTTGGCGTCTCATCGCTCGGTGATTCTTGGCGGCCTGACGAATCGTCTCCGCAGAAAAGTCATTGACGCTTTCAATGTCACTGACCTCCTTATCCGCAACCGGCCTAACGGGATCACTTGCCAGATCGCTAATCTTTTGAATCACCTGCTGCGGCGTTGACTGCGCAATCGCCTTAAACACATCCGGCGCGGCCTTTTGAAGCGCGTCAATCGCCTTGGTCTGCGCCTTGTTCAGCCGATGTTCTAAAGCGAATTGCTGGACTTCATTGGCCGTGAACAGGAGGGGAAGGTCGTTTCTTGTGAATGGGCCATATTCTTTTGGCTTTGGGAGTCCTGAAAATATCTCATCAACTTTATCACTAAATTTAGTGATAAAATAATCTGTCTTATTGGCTCTATCGCTCTCCAGTTTTCCAAGCAACGCCTTGACCCGCCATTTCGGTTCTTGAATGGTCGCCAGCGGCGCGTACTCAGCGCTGAACTCCAACAGCGAGGCGTCGACCAGTTCAGTGAGCGCCATGACTTCTTCGAGCGGGGTCAGGTCAGCGCGTTGCAGATTCTCGGTCGCGCACAAGCGCCGAGCTTGCAAGTCATCGACTTCAAGAATCCGCGCCGGGATGTCGGCCAGCCCGGCCAATTGAAACGCCCGCCAGCGCCGTTCCCCGGCAATCAATTCAAAATGGGCATTCACGGGGCGAACCGTGATGGGCTGGATCAGCCCATCTTGCTGAATGCTCTTTGCCAGTTCCCGCAACGCCCCATCATCAAACATCCGCCGATGCTGAAAGGGCGACGGCTGGATATTGGAGACGGCGATTTCTGCTACACTATTTCCAGTCATTGATTCTTTCCTTCACCGTTCAGTCAGTGATCAGCCGGCTGCTACCGGCGCAATGCCCCGCTCATGCGGGGTTTTTGTTGCCTCATCCATCCCCAAATACCTTTCAATCACCTGTACTGCTTCTTCCCATCCAAAACACACCAGCGCCCGATAGCCTTGTGTTTCCAGATCAGTCAACCATTCCCGCTGTTCTTTTTTTACATCAGACGGCTTGCCATCACGGCGTTTCATTTCGATAAACAGCCCATTCCAACCCAGCGCAGCGACCGGCAAAAACACGTCGGGATAACCCTTCTTCATTCCGCCCTTCTTTGCCAGTACGGCTTGGTGCGGCGACAGCCGGACTCCATTCAGCGACGCATTCAGCAACTTCAACCGAGGCTCTTTACGCTCCATCGTCGCCGCCCACCGAAACAGCGCCTCTTGCTCCACACGCTCTAAAACGTGGGGTGCTTTCAGCCTGAACTGGCTCGGCTTGGCGCTCATGCCGACTCCTCCAGAGCAATCGCCCACTCGATATAGGTAGCTGCTTTTTTCAGGTCCGTTAATCCGCCCTTTCCCGACGCGCCGGGCGCGCTCGGGTTGACATTGAACCGCAGCAAATACTTTATGGCGTTGCCTAAATAGAATCCG
>JAKPDO010000021.1 GCA_029552545.1 Planctomycetota bacterium | reverse complement strand
CACACGACCCAGAAACATCCGCTCCTGATGACTGCCCACCGGCCAGTACCGACGCTCCTGCAAAACCCGCAAAAGCTTCACCTGCACATTCGGCCGAACCTCCCCAATCTCATCCAGAAAAATCGTCCCGTGCCGGCCGCACAGCGAAAGCACACCCCCGTAATCCGCCACCGCTCCCGTAAACGCCCCCTTGGCATGCCCGAACAATTCCGACTCCAGCAGCGTCGGCGTAAACTGCGCCAGATTTACCTCCACCAGCAGCTTCGTGAACGGAATCACAAAGCAGTTCTTCGCCGCATCAAACGGAATATATCCCGACCGTCCGATGGCTGCCGCCGCCGCCCCCTTGCCGCTGCCCGTCGGCCCCTCCAGGAGCGTCGAAAAATCCTCCATCTTGTCCCACAGATACCGCTCATACAGCCGAATATCCTGCGTGAAAATATGATTCCACAGATGCATCCGCAGCCGGCGCATCGACGCACTGGGCCCGATGAGCATCCGGCCGATCAGATAATATGCCCGCCGTATCTGGTAAAACATCGAGAGGCACCGCACCGAATCCTCCTGGCTGAATCCCCGCTCCTGCAGCTGCTTGAGAACCTCCGGTGCAAACCAGACCTTTACATGGTGCTCCTCCGTCGTCGCCTGCTGCGCAATCAGCTTATCAAGCGCCTCTGCCCACTGATGATAAATCACAAACAAAAACACATACTTCATCAGGTCCCGGTCCGGCCCCTCAAAATCCTCCAGCCGACACCGTTTCCCCCGGTCCAAATCTGCCAGCCGCTGACGGGTTAAGCGGATTTCTTCATCCAGAACCTCCGACCTCGGTTTCGAAGAATCCATACCCGTAATCCGCTGGTCAATCGCCTCCCGGTCCGGACTAAATGGATTCGAAAAGGTGGCTTCCGTCACCAGATTAAAGAATTGTCTATCTTTAATTATTAATTTTTTCATATACATTTTTTGTATATCATGTATACATTTTTTGTCAATCACAAAACATAAAACAAAAATCATTCGCACGAAGAAAATTCTGTATCCTTTTTGTTCATAATCACTTAAGCCAAAGCACGATCTTTGGCACATTCCTTGCTTACTATACCCTATAGAACTCGTCGAAAATCATAACTCTTTGAAAAACAAAAGCTTAGAAAGGAACAAAACCCCATGAAGATTCTCCTGATTTCTCCGGCATCGGGCTGCTGGCGTAAGGTCGGCAGAAGGAAGCTTTTCAACGGCAGGACATTCCGCTTTTCCATGCTCTCTCTTTTAACTCTCGTCAAATTAAGCCCTTACGACGCTCAGATTACTCTCATCGATGAGCAAATTGATGAGGTTCCCCCCGACACCGACTTTGACCTGGTCGGCATCACCTGCATGACAGCCACTGCCCCTCGTGCATTCGAGCTGGCCGACCACTACAGGAAGTATAACATCCCCGTCGTCCTCGGCGGCTTTTTCCCCACCCTCAATCCCGACCTGGCCCTGCAGCATTGCGACGCCGTCGTCATTGGTCCTGCGATGGACGCCTGGCCGAAACTCCTCGACGACCTTCGCGCAAACCGTTTACAGAAAAGATATTACGGCAATCCAGCCGGTCAGGTCCCCGCCTCACTCCCGCGTCATCTTCTCGACAAAAGCAAATACTCCACAACCTACGCAACGTATGCCACAATGGGCTGTCGAAACCGCTGTAAGTTCTGCTCTATCGGAACTTTATATAAATCTCAGCATTATTGTCGCCCTATCCCCGACGTTATCGCCGAAATCCGCTCCTTCCCCTCCCGCTTCTTTATGTTTGTGGACGACAACCTCACCCAGAATCGTGAATATATCCTCAATCTCTTAAAAGAGTTAGCACCGCTGAAGAAAAAATGGATTACCCAGGCCTCCATTGAAATCGCCGACGACCCGGACCTGCTGTCCGCCCTTCAGACAGCCGGCTGTGTCGGCCTTTTCATCGGGCTGGAATCCTTCACCCAGTCCGTCTTAACCCTTACGGAAAAAGGATTTAACGTCCCATTCCATTACAAAAAAGCCGTCGAAACCATCCATCGATACGGCATCTTTGTTGAGGCAGGCATCATCTTCGGCTTCGACAATGACGATATTCATATCTTCCAGTCAACACTGGACTTACTCGAAGACATCGGCATCGACGCCGTCCAGGTTTCCATCCTCACTTCGCTGCCCGGCACTCCGCTTTATGAGGAATTCAAACCCCGCATCACTGACTCCGACTGGGAGCATTACGACTACCGTCATGTTGTTTTCCAGCCGAGACTTATGTCCGCCGCCCAGCTGCAGGCCGGCACCGACTGGGTTATCCGCAGGTTTTATTCCCCATGGCGAATCCTTCGGCGCACCCTTCGCTGGCTGGCCGCACCCGGCGGCCTGTCCAATTTCATCTATCCCTTTGTTCTGAACTGGGCCTACTTCGGCCGTGTAATCTCTTTCAAAATAAAAGGTTACAACCCGGCCTTGCAACCCCTTCCATTTGTTCCAAATCCTATTGCCCAAAAAAATCTCCACCCCACTTTCCTATCATAGGAGCCCGAAAAATGTCTCTTTTTAACACATTCATTCTTCTCTTCGGCTTCATCGCCGCCGGCGCAAATCTTTTGGGTACAGTCCCATGGACTTTCCGCGAAGTCCTGAACCGTTCTTTCGATTTCGTGTGGTGTCTGAGTCCTTATGCGGCATTCGGTCTGCTCAATCTTTTCTTCACAAAAACCCGTTTTGGCAGGATCGTCGTTTCCGCATCGGTCTTTCTGCTTGTCTGTTCCGCCCTTTTGGTCCGGCAATTCAACCTTCATCCCGATGTTTCACCGAAGATGACACTCCTTGTGCCGCTTTACCAGAACTGCCTTGCTGTCTTTTTGTTCCTTGTCTGCTCCAGCTATCTTTTGTCCGTCAAAACAAATAAGAATCCTTAAATCGTGTCAGATTATTCCGTCTGTGATAAGATGGACCTGATAGGCCTATGCTGAATCGAATTCAAAAAAGAACGAACGGCGGCCCGCTGCCTGTTCTCGAACCGCTCGAACAGGCCAAACCCGACTGTTATTCGGAATCAGCCAAAGCTTACTTTGCCTATTACGGCCTCGACTGCGGCCCCCAAATCGAGCATCTCTTCGGTTCCTTCGCGTCGGGCCCCTATCAGCTGGCCGCCCACATCTACCGGCCCGCCCGTTATGAAGCCGCTGTGGTTCTACTCCACGGCTATCTCAATCACAGCGGCCAGATGCGGCATCTGCTCTCCGCTCTGCTCGAGAATCACTTTGCCGTCGCTCTCTTTGATTGGCCCGGACACGGCCTTTCCACCGGCCCGCACGCTTCTATCAACCATTTCGAGGAGTACACCATCGCCCTGGCCGACTTTCTCCAAAAGGTCCGCGCCCGCCTGCACGGTCCCTATTGTGCCGTCGGCTTCAGTATGGGAGCCGCCGTTCTCATCGATACCCTCCTGACCGGTGCGGTTCCATGCCTCGAGCAAGTTGTCCTGGCCGCCCCCCTTCTCCGCTGGGCCGCCTATAACCTCTCCAAACCCCTCTGGAAAACCGTCTGCCTTTTTACGGACCGCATTCCCCGTATCCAGCAGAAGAACTCTTCCGACCCCGAATACCTGTCTTTCAATCGAAGCCGGGACTTCCTCCACGCCCGAGTCGTCTCCCTGCAATGGGTCAAAGCCCTTTACAAGTGGAATGACAAGCTTCAAACCCTGCCGCCTTCCGATCGGAAAATCCTTATCCTTCAGCCGCAAGAGGATAAAACGGTGGACTGGCCGTACAACCTGAAAATGCTCCAAAAGAAATTTCCCACCGCCCATCTCCAAATGCTCCCCGGCGCCCGCCACGAACTGTTCAACGAGGCAAGCACTTATCGTCAGGCGGCCATCCGGGCTGTTCTCGATTATTTTTCCGGAAATGAACCGTTTCTTTTTTCCCCAAAAACCGGTAAAAATAGGATTGGAGAACAATCAAAAATCTGAAAACTCATGAAACCGACGGAAACAAACATCTCAATCCAAACCGGCGGCAATCACCTCAGCCGCTCATTCCTGTGGCACAACGCCACCCAGTTTCTGGGTGCTTTGAATGACAACCTTTACCGCTGGCTGATGGTCCTCTTCCTGATCGGACTGTTCGGTCAGGAAAAAGCCGCACAAATCGGCGCCTGGGCCGCCGGAATTTTTGTCATTCCGTTTCTTCTCTTTACGCCCTATGCCGGCATTCTGGCCGACCGCTTCAGTAAACGGGACATCATCGTTTTGGCCAAAATCGCCGAGCTGGTCATTATGGCACTCGGACTGCTGATGTTCCTGTTCAAAAGCGCCGCCGGGCTCTACGTTGTCCTGTTCCTGATGTGCACGCAAAGCGCCTTCTTCGGCCCTTCCAAATACGGCATCATTCCCGAGCTGGTTCGCCCTGACCAGCTGTCCAAGGCCAACGGGCTTCTCGAAGGTATGACCTACCTGGCTATCGTGCTCGGCAGCGCCGCCGCTCCCATCCTCATCCTGACTACAAACCGCAATTACCCGCTGGCCGATGCAGCGTGCATCCTTGTAGCTGCCGTCGGGGTCTTCACCAGTCTTCAAATTGAAAAAACCCCTGCCGGCGGACAATCCGTTCAGGCCTCTATCCTGTTTTTCAAAGATATCTGGCGAACCTTAAAAGCCATCCGCTCCGAAACCGCCCTGCTGATTGCTATGGCGGCGGCCGCTTACTTCCTCTTCCTCGGGGCTTTTGCTCAAATCAATCTAATCCCCTACGGTCTGGAAGTCTGCAAGGCCAACGAAGAACTCAGTGCTTTGCTGTTCGTGGTGGCCTCTCTGGCGATTGGTCTGGGCTCCTATTTGTCCGGCAAACTGTCCGGCCGCTCGATTGAACTGGGGATTGTTCCCATCGGAGGCCTGATGATGGCCGCTGCCGCCATTGCCCTCGGCCTGGTCAATCCCAACTCCCATTCCCCGCAGAACGCCAAAGAAATGTTCACCCAAAATCCCGGCATTTTCTCCCTGACCTTCCTGTTCGGAGTCGGCGCCGGCCTCTTTATTATTCCCATCCACGCCTTCATCCAGAGGAAAGCCCCTGCCGCCATCCGCGGACAGGTGCTGGCCGCTTCCAACTTTCTCAGCTGGGTCGGCGTTCTGCTGGCCTCCGTGCTGGTCAACCTTTGCACGACAGTCCTGAAAATCAGCCCAAGCTGGATGTTTCTTCTGTTCGGACTGCTGACACTGGTGCTGGCCGTCGGCGCCGTCGTCCGCCTGCCTTATCCGCTTCTTCGATTTCTGGCCGCTGTTCTGACCCGACTGCTCTACCGCCTCCGTGTGTTCGGTGCCGAACACATTCCCGCCTCCGGCCCGGCCCTGCTGGTCTCCAATCATGTCTCCTGGGCTGATGCCGTGATTCTGATGGCCTCCCTGCCTCGTCCTGTCCGTTTTCTGATGGATAAGTCTCTTTATCAAAACAAAGGCCTTCACTGGCTCTTTCGGCTGGTGAAAGCGATTCCTGTCAGTCCTTCCGACTCGCCCAAATCCATCTTTGAATCCATCGAACAAGCCCGTCGGGCCCTGCAAAACGGCGAGCTGGTCTGTGTCTTCCCGGAAGGCGGCATTACCCGCACCGGCCAGATGAACCGCTTCCGGCCTGGGTTTGAAAAAATCGCCGAAGGGCTGGATATTCCCGTCATTCCCGCCTACCTAGGCGGAATCTGGGGCAGTGTCCTGAGTCATTATCACGGACGGCTGCTGTCCGCCTGGCCCAAAAGACTGCCCTATCCCGTCCAGGTTCATTTTGGAAAGCCCCTGCCCGCCGACACCTCCGCCGAAGAAGCCCGCCAGGCCATTGCGGAACTGTCCTGCGATTATTTTGAAAGCCGAAAACCGCATCGAATCAGTCTGGGAGAAACCTTTGTCCGCTCCGCCCGCAAACACTTCCGCCGGCCCTTTATCAGCGACAGCAGCGGCAAACGGCTCACGTGGGGAAAAACCCTCATCGCCGCCGTCCTTCTGCGGGACTATCTGAAAGACCGCACCGCCGACCAGCCCAACATCGGCATCTTTTTGCCGCCTTCTGTGGGAGCCGTCTGCGCCAACCTGGCCGTTGCTCTGCTCAACAAAACCGCCGTCAACCTCTCCTATGCCGTTTCTCCGTCCGACCGGCAATTTATGATCGAACAGACCGGCCTGAAGACCATCCTCACCAGCCGTCTCTTTCTCGAGAAGATAAGCGTTTCTCCGATCACCCTGCCCGGCGCATTATTCCTCGAAGACCTTTTGACTCAATTTACGCCGGCACAAAAACGGCTGGCCGCCCTCAAGGCCCTCTTTTGTCCTCGCCGCCGCCTGGCCTGTGCCGAAACTTTTGACCCTGACCAGACAGCCGTCATCCTCTTTTCCTCCGGCAGCTCCGGCAAACCCAAAGGCATCCTCTTAAGCCACCACAATATCCTGTCCAACCTTGAAGGCGCCCTGATGATTTTCCGCGTTTATCCCGGCGACAAGCTCTGTGCCGTACTGCCGCTGTTTCATTCCTTCGGCCTGACCTGCACGCTCTGGCTGCCGATTCTGGCCGGTGTGCCGGTCTGCTTTGTCCCCAATCCCCTCGATGCCAAAGCCGTCGGCCAGACCGTCCGCACCGAAAACGCCACCCTTTTGTTCGCCACTACTACCTTCCTTCTGAATTATCTGAAACGATGTGAACCGGACGACTTCAAAACCCTGCGATTTATTATCGCAGGCGCCGAAAAACTGAAACCTGAACTCATCGACGAATTTGAAAAGAAATTCGGCATCCGTCCGCGTGAGGGCTACGGGACCACCGAATGCTCCCCGCTGATTGCCATCAATGTTCCCGATGTCGAAGTCGCCGGCGTTCGTCAAATCGGCACCAAAGACGGCACCGCCGGACACCCCCTGCCCGGCATCGCCGTCAAAATCCTCCATCCGGAAACCGGCCGTCCCGTCCCTGTCGGACAGCCCGGACTGCTCTGGGTCAAAGGCCCCAACGTGATGAAAGGATATCTGAATCTTCCCGAGAAAACCGCCCAGGCCCTTCAGGACGGCTGGTACAATACCGGAGACATCGTCACGCTCGACCGGGACGGTTTCATCACCATCACCGACCGGCTCAGCCGCTTCAGCAAAATCGGCGGGGAAATGGTGTCCCACCTGACTATCGAAGAAACCTGTATGAAACTTCTCCATCTGAATGAACCGCTGGTGGCCGTCACCAGTCTGCCCGATGAGAAAAAAGGCGAGCAAATCGTCCTGCTGTATGTGAAAGACAAAGTGAATCCCGAAGACCTTTACGAAAAACTTGCGGAAAGCGACCTGCCCAAACTCTATCTGCCCAAACGGGAAAATCTGATTGGACTCGACGAAATCCCCCGTCTGGGCTCCGGCAAGACGGATATCCTCAGACTCCGTCAACTCGCTAAAGAATTCAAAGAAAAACAGGCCGCAGGGTCAGCCCCCTCCTTCGACTGAACAACCCTTGCCGGCTCTGGATCCCGGAACAGCGGAACCGTTACCCCTTAACTCATAAAACCGTTTGCCGAATCCGGTTTGCCGTCATCGCTGTCGTAAATCATCTCGTCGGCCGTCTCTTCCCGAACCTGAATCCGCTCGATTGACTCCGCCCGGCGGGTATGGCTGTCCACCGTCACCAATATCGCGCTCATTCGCACATCCCCGGCGGCCAATTCAAACGGATACGGCATCTGCGTGCGAAATGCCCGAATGACACAATCGCTCTTGCGGCCCAAAACCGAATCGTGCGCCCCCGTCATCCCGATATCGGTAATAAACGCCGTCCCACCCGGCAGAATCCGCTCATCCGCCGTCACCACATGCGTATGCGTACCGAACACGCAGCTGACCTTGCCGTCCAGATAATACGCCATCGCCGCCTTTTCGCTGGTGGCCTCCGCATGCATTTCCACGAAAATCACCTCCGCCTGCTGCGACAGCCGGGGCAGAATCGAATCAATTTTGGCATAGGGGCAGTCCGCGGGTTTCATAAAAATCCGCCCCATCAGCGTCACCACACCGACGCAGACTCCCTTGGAGGTCTGATAGACGGCAAAGTCCTTCCCCGCAGCCGCCGGCGAAAGATTGGCCGGACGGACAATATTGCCTCCGCTTTCGAGAATCGGCAAAATCTCTTTCTTCCGATAGCAGTGATCGCCCAGCGTAATCAGGTGCACTCCGTAGCGGCCTAATTTCTCATAAATCTGGGGCGTCAGCCCCGAACCGCCCGCCGCATTCTCCGCATTGGCTATTACTGCATCGACCTGATGCTGCCGCACCAGCAGCGGAAGCTGAGAGGATAGAATCCGCCGGCCCGGACGGCCCACAATATCCCCGATACACAGCACTTTAATCTTCACAGTCCCCTCACTTTCGGCAATCCGGACCGCCGCGGACCTGTTCAGCATAAGTTCCGCTATCGAGCGTACTCAATGCACCGAACCTCCCGCAGCAGCGTCACTTTAATCTCGCCCGGATAGGTCATCTCTTCCTCAATCTTCTTGGCAATATCCCGTGCCGTCTTCATTGCCGCATCATCGCTGACCTTCTCCGCATTGACAATCACACGCACTTCACGGCCCGCCTGAATCGCATAACATCCTTCCACCCCTTCAAAGCTGCGGGCGATTTCCTCCAGCTTCTCCAGCCGTTTGATATACCGCTCGAGGGTTTCCCGACGGGCACCGGGCCGGGATGCACTGATGGCATCCGCCGCCGCAATCAGCGGCGTATAGGGATTGTCGGCCGGTATATCCCCGTGGTGCGCCTCGACGGCATTCAGCACAATCGGTGATTCCTTGAATCGACGCAGGTAGTTGGCCCCAATCGACGGATGCCCGCCTTCAATCTCCCGGTCCATCGCCTTGCCGATATCGTGCAGCAGACCCGCCCGCTTGGCCAGCGAACCGTCCAGCCCCAGTTCATCCGCCATCACCTGCGCCAGGAAAGCCACCTCGACACTGTGCCGCAGCACATTCTGCCCGTAACTGGTGCGGTAGTGAAGGGCCCCGAGCATCCCGATAATCTTGTTGTTCAGCCCGCGGACATCCACCTCTTCGGCCGCCTCTTTGCCCAGCTGAATGACCCGCTGATGCACATCCTTTTTCGTTTGAGCCACAATCTCTTCAATCCGCGTCGGATGAATCCGCCCGTCCTGAATCAGCCGTTCCATACTCAGCCGGGCCACCTCGCGGCGAATCGGATTAAACCCGCTGACCACAATCACACCGGGCGTGTCATCTACAATCACATCCACGCCAGTGGCCTTCTCAAATGCCCGGATATTCCGTCCTTCCCTTCCGATAATGCGGCCTTTCATTTCATCATTGGGGATATCCACCATCGAAACGCTCACCTCGCAGGTCTGCTCGGCGGCGTACCGCTGAATGGCCAGATTGATAATCTCTTTGGCCTTTTCCTCCGCCTGCTCCTCCGCCTGGGCGACCTTGCGGCTGATCAGTTCGCTCATCTCCTTTTCACATTCCTCCTCGAGCTCCTGAAGCAGGAGATTTTTGGCCTCTTCCACCGACATTCCGGCAATCTTCAGCAGCTGATTTTTCTGCTGAACAAGCAAAGAAGACAATTCCCGGTTTTTATTGTCTACACTCTCAATCTTCCGCTGAAGGTCTTTTTCGAGGTTCTTTAACTGCCTGTCCCGCTGCTCAATCTGTTCCTGCTGCCGTTCCAGAGCATCCTTCATCTTTTCCAGCTGAAGTTCCTGCTTCTGGATTTGGGCCTCTTTGGCCGCCACTTCATTGGTAAACTCCTCCCGCTTTCGGATAAACTCACTGGCAGCATCCAGACGGGCTTCTTTCAAAATCGTCTCGGCTTCACGCCGGGCTGTTTCAAGACGACCTTGAATGTCTTTTTCTGCCTCTTTAAGACGGATTTTGGATATGGCAAAACCAACAAGAATGGAAACCGCAAGACCAATTATCCCCCCCAGCAGAATGCCAACAATCCACGACGCTGTGTTAATGGCCATCAACACTTCCATAGTTTGCACCTTTCAAGGTTACCGTTTATCGTTCACTGGGCGCACAACATAACCGGCACCTTAGAAGGGGGGAACCTCAGAAAGGCACAAAATCAGGAAACTTGTGGACTTACGCGTTCAAAAAGACCGTCAGACCCTCTCGCTTTCTCCGCCCGGGGAATCTCCGGCGGCTGATTGAAGAGCGATGAATCTTTTTGTCTTGTCTGTCATTGTCGGCCGGCCTCCTGCCTGCCCTGTCACTGGTGTTTTGTTTATCCACAAATTCCAAATTCGTCCCATTCATCGCTTCGGCCGGTTTTTGGACTTGGCATCTCGCATATCATTCGACGCCTTTCGCCCTGCCGGCAGAAAACGATGTTCATGAAGCTCTGCCAACCATCTGCCAAGTTGCCGTTTTCGACTTCGCCCATCTTTATTAGGGCTTTTCTGTCATGCGCTTCACTTTTGAATAAAACTTATAGCTTGCCGAATCATATCCTTACTTTTCTTATCGGTCAAGCCGAAACCTTCCGTTTAACAGGGAAATCTCAGAACGTCCCTGTTTCTTATTCCCCTATACGAACAATTCTTTGACAATACTCAAAAAACTTTCCTTCAAAAACCAACAAAACAAAATAACTCGAATTTATCTTGTTTATTATCGGACCTGTCTTTTGCAAGCCCCCTTCAAACGGTCGAAAAAAAGAAAAAATCTTCATTTTTTGAAGAAGGATGTTAAACAGGGAAAACCTTAGTCCGATGTAAATCACGGCTGGAAAACCGCTGTCCAGCCCTTTATGGCAGACTATTTACGGCATACAGCCGACTCTTGCAGGATTTTGAACGATGAAGAAAAAAGATGTTCTGACCACCGGAGAGGTAGCCAAACTGTGCAACGTGGCCCCTCGCACCGTCACCAAATGGTTTGATTCCGGACAGTTAAAAGGATATCGCATCCCCGGCTCTCGAGACCGTCGAATTCCGACCAGCGAGCTCATTCGCTTTATGAAAGCACACAATATGCCGACAGATGCCCTCGAAAAAGGGCAAATGAAAGTCTTGATTATTGACTCCTGTCCGGAAAAAAGCCGACAGTTCGCCGAGACGCTTCAAATGAAAGGCAGTTTTGAGGCAATCTGTGCGCACAACAGTTTCGATGCAGGCCTTTTGGCAGAAAAATTCAAACCCCAAGTCATCCTGGTCAATCTGATGTCCAACGCCGTCAACCCTCAGCAGCTCTGCACGTATGTCCGCCAGCATCAAGACCTGGAGTACACAAAAATCATCGCCGTCGCCTCCGGGCTGAACGAAAACGAAACCGCCGCCCTCAAGAAAAAAGGGTTCGATGCCGTCCTCACCAATCCGACGGATGTGGACCAGGCCGTCAAACTCATCCAGGACTGCTGCTCCGTCCTGCACTGAAAACGGCTTCTTTCTTCAGCAGCAATCAGACGGCTGCATCCCCAAATCCATTATCATCTGTTTGTCTTCCTCGACCGCCCGACCCGCCGTAGTCAGGTAATTGCCGCTGATGATGCTCGTACATCCCGCCCGAAATATCCAGCTTTGCAGATCCCGCAGGTTCCGCACACGCCCCCCGCCACCTTTAGATGCGTCTGCGGGAGAAGAAACCGATACAGAGCCACAATCCGAAGAATCTCCCGGGGAGCCAGCGTCGGCATCGTCCCCAGCGGTGTCCCGGGGATCGGATGCAGAAAATTCAGCGGCACCATATCCACTCCCAGCCCCCGCAGCTCCATCGCCATATCGATCCGGTCTTCGAGGGTCTCTCCGATTCCGAAAATGCCGCCCGCACAGACCTTCAGTCCCGCCTTCAGAGCGGCCCGAATCGTCGCAACCCGCTCTTCGTACCGATGGGTCTTTACAATATTCGGAAAATGCCGCTCGGATGTCTCCAAATTATGGTTGTAGCGTTCCACACCCGCTGCGGCCAGCCGTTTCATTGCCTCTTCATCGAGAATTCCCAGTGCCGCACAGACTCGAATGCCGAACTCCTGACGGAGCCGCCGGATAATTCCCTCCAGCCGCTGGAGCTCTCCCTCCGGGACCGAACGGCCGCTGGTTACGATTCCGAAATGATTGACCCGCCTCGCCTTGGCTTCCGCCGCCGCCGAGACAATCTCTTCCTCCGTCAGAAGACGCGGCTTTTTGTCCACCGCTGTATCATAATGAACCGATTGGGCGCAAAAGGCACAATCCTGGCTGCATCCGCCCAGCCGGCCCGGCACAATCGAACAAATATGGACCGTTTCTCCGAAAAAATGCCGCCGAATCCGGTCCGCCCAATACAGAAAATCTTCAAAATCCGTCCGGCCCGCCTGCGCCAGTTCAAGGGCCTGCCGGCGGTTCAGCAGTCCGCCGGACAAGACAGATTCTGCATACGACTGAATCACCTTATTCATTCCAAATTGTCTCCAAATACTCTTCAAGCGGGACGGTACACCTTCGAAAATCCTCTGCTTTTAAGGTAACCGTCCTCCACTTCGGACTGCGCTGGACTGCATATGTTCTATACTCTCCTGCCTCAACAGCCAAAAAGACAAAACGCCTTCCATTGTGAACAAAAATCTCCAGGCCGTCTGCGTCCACATCCGGCTGTTTCAGACAAAAAACAAACACAAAAACCGCCCGGCAGCCCGGATAATGCCGGACAAACACATCCTCCCATTGCTGCAAAGCCTGCAAATCCTGCCGGGTCGTCCAGCCGTCCAGTCCGCGCCGTCCGACCAGAGAACTCCCTTCAAATGTCCGCCCCTTCACTTCCGCCAAAATCGGCACAGTCCCTCCGGGACAAAGCAGATAGTCAAACCGCTTCTGGGGTCCTTCCGGCACCGCCCGAGGCCCCTGCGGCACGGCCCGATAGGAGATTCTCCGCTCCGCCAGCCAGGTCTCAAAAGCCGCCTCATAAAGATTGGGGGACTCCATCCGCTCCCGGACCGATTTTTGCATGACTTTCCGCATCAGGCAAAAAGATACCCCATCCTCCGCCAAAATACAATTGACAAACGGGGTTCTTTTATCTGTATAATTCACCGCCTCAATCGAAAGAAATGATTCAACAAAGGAAAACAAGATGAAAACGATACTCCTTCTGACGATTTCGAATATCTTTATGACGTTCGCCTGGTACGGCCACCTGAAATTCAAGGACAAACCGATTCTGATTGTGATTCTGTGCAGCTGGCTGATTGCCTTTCTCGAATACTGCTTTCAGGTGCCCGCCAACCGTATCGGGCACGGCATTTTCACCGCCGCCCAGTTAAAAACCATTCAGGAAGTCATCACTCTGCTGGTTTTCTGCGGATTTTCCATCCTATACCTGAAGGAACCGCTGAAGTGGAATTACCTTGTCGGATTTGCTCTGATTATCGCCGCTGTGTTTTTTGTCTTCAAAAAATGGTAAAAAACGAGCGGATTACACCCGCTTCAGGGAAGCGAGGAACTCGTCTGTGCTGACTTCTTCCTGGCGGCCGCTCTTCATCTCTTTGACAATCAGTTTTCCGGCATTGAACTCTTCTCCTAAAATGACCGCCCGCTCGGCCCCGGACTGGTCGGCCTGCTTTAACTGCTTGCCCAGATTCCCGCCTTTATAACTGAAATCACAGGCCCAGCCCGCCAGACGAATCTGTGCCGCCAGCCGCACCACTTCCGAGGCCCACTGCTCTGCGGCAAACACCACATAATAATCCAGCCGGCGGGTCGGCAGATTCTCGTCCTTCAAAAGCCCCTTTTCCCGCAGGAGAATCTCCAGCACACAATCGCCCATCCCCATTCCCGTTGCCGATACAGCCGGTCCCCCAAAATCCTTGAGCAGATTGTCATACCGGCCGCCTCCGCAAATCGCCCGCAGCAACGCCCCCCGGTCATAAATCTCGTACACCACGCCGGTATAATACGCCAGTCCCCGCACCACTCCGATATCAAACTGGGCATAATCGCCGATTCCCATCAGGTTCAGCAGCGAAAACAGCCGACGCAGCTCCTCCATTGCGTCCTTGCCTTCTGATGTTTTCGGCTCCAGTTCATCCAGACTTTGACTGTTCATTATCTGCAGAATGCGTCCGCGCGTCTGGTCCGAAGGCACCGCCCCCTGAAGCATCGCTTCAAACGCCTCCGCCGGCACTTTGGCCTTCTTGTCCAACACCCCGTAAATAGCCGCAAGCTGCTCCTCGGACGCCCCCGCTTCCTTCAGCAGGGCCGCCAGCAGCCGCCGGCTCGAGAGCCGCACCACAATATCCTGCGCCGTCAGCCCGGTCGAACGAAGATAATCCACCGCACAGAAAATGACTTCTGCATCCGCCAGCACATCCTCCGCCCCGACAATATCCAGATTCCACTGGAAAAACTCCCGCAGACGCCCCTTCTGAGGCCGCTCCGCCCGGCAGAGCCGAGGCACGGAAAACCATTTGATTGGACGCGGCAGCGTATGAATCTGCTGATTGACCATTCGGGCCAGCGTCGGCGTCATTTCCGGACGAATCGCCAGCTGCCGGCCGCCCCGGTCCGTCAGCGAAAACAGCTGCTCAACGATTTCCTCGCCGCTTTTCATCTGATACATCGAAAGATATTCGAAAATCGGGCCGTCATATTCCTCAAAGCCGCTTCGGCGGGAGGCCGCCTTCCACCCTTCAACAATAAAATTCCGCACCGCCATCTGCGGCGGATAAAAATCTCGTGTCCCTTTGACTGCCGGTATCTTCACGAGCGACCCTTTCGCCGAACCGTTTTTTCTACCTTGATTTTCTCAAGCCGCTGAAAAACATTCACCCCAAAGCGGCTCCGCATATACTCCGCCATCTGCCTGTCATTGAGAAAATGCAGTTCATATCCGTAATCATCGCCGGCTTTCTCGCAGTCCCCTGTATGATACGTCCGGCAGATGCGCGGACGCAGCGGATACTGACGGCACCGATGACTCCGGTCCAGGTATTTGCAGCGATTGTCCACCTGAAGGTACCAATCGCCTTTTTCCACAAAAACGGAAACGCCCCGATGGCTCAGATACCAGCGGATGTCATCATAATCCTTCCATGTTTTGGGCGTATCAATCGGCAGGGCAAAATACCGACAGCATAAGCCGTTGCAGTCGCGGCAATCCGCCCCTTCTGTTTTCTTCTTGTTTTTGCTCTTTTTCTGAATCGACACAAACCGCTCCGTTTCGCCAGAGGTTCAGTCAGAAACGCGGATTATACCACCTCAACCCGCCCCGTCAAGAACACCGGCTTTGCGAAACGGCCTTGACAGAATTGCAGTCGGGGGCTATTGTCCTCTCAAAACAGGCATTTAATTTCGATTGAGGAAATCCAGGTATGACAGCACAGCCGTCTTCGCATCCAACCCCTGCCGGCCCTACCGGACATTCAACAGCCGCACAGATTCTCATCCCGCTGGCGGCCCTTGTGATTATCATTGCGGGTCTGCGGGCGGCTGTCTCCATCATTGTGCCGTTCCTGATGGCCGTCTTTCTGGCCATTATCGCCACACCGGCCCTTTTCTGGCTTCAGAAGAAGCGGATTCCCACCGGTCTTGCCGTCTTTATCCTCTCCGCCGTCATTCTGATTGCCGGCCTGCTGCTGGGGGCTTTGCTGGCCGCCACCATTGCCGACTTCACCCGCGCCCTGCCGGAATTCGAAAAAAATCTCCAGAAAACCATCGTGGAATGGACGGAATGGTTTTCGCCTTCGCCCGTCTCCGACAGCAGCCCGACCGGCGAAGAATCCATCGGCCGCCGAGCCGAAGAAAAAGTCAATCAAGTCCTTCGACTCATTCAAAATTCCATCCAGCGGTATATCCATCCGGACGAAATCGTAAACATCCTCAAAGACCTGCTCTCTCAGCTGGGCAGCATTCTGACCAACGGGTTTCTCATCTTCCTGACAACGGTTTTTATCCTGCTGGAGGCCTCCATTCTGCCGGCCAAAATCCGAGCCGCTATGCAGAAGTCGCCCCAGACCTTTGAAAATCTTGCCCGAATGGCCGATGACGTCAAACGCTACCTGGCCATCAAAACCGCCATCAGTCTCCTGACCGGTCTGCTGATTACCATCTGGCTGATTGTTTTGAAGGTCAATTATGCCGTGCTTTGGGGGCTGATTGCCTTTTTGCTGAATTTTGTCCCGACTATCGGCTCGCTGGTGGCGGCCGTGCCGGCGGTCCTGATGGCCCTCCTGCAGCTCGGCCCCGGCACCGCCCTTCTGACGGCTTTGGGCTATTTAGTCGTCAATGTAGTGCTCGGCAATTTTATTGAACCGCGAATGCTCGGCAGACACCTAGGGCTGTCCGTGCTGGTGGTTTTCCTGTCTTTGGTTTTCTGGGGCTGGATTCTGGGGCCCTTCGGGATGCTGCTGGCCGTCCCCCTGACGATGCTGGTCAAAATCATCCTCCAGAGCCGCCCGGACACCCAATGGCTGGCCACCCTGCTCGGCTCTGAAAAACCGCCCCTGCAGTCCGGCAAGAAATAGCCCGTCGCTGTGCCCCTTTCCTTTGGTCTTTTCCTACAGGCAGGCGATATTCAGTTCCCGGGCCGCTTTGGTCTCATCCAGCCGTCCGACCGGCGTTGTCATCGGAGCGGCCTTGAGGGTTTCCGGCTCCGTTCGGGCCTTTTGGGCAATCGCAATCATCGCCTCGATAAACGCATCCAGCGTCTCTTTGCTTTCGCACTCCGTCGGCTCAATCATCAGCGATTCCTTCACAATCGTCGGGAAATACATCGTCGGCGGATGAAAACCCGCATCAATCAGCGCTTTGGCGATATCGAGGGCGTGGACGCCGCTTTCTTTGACCTGGCGGGCCGCACTTAAGACGCACTCATGCTTGCAGATGCCCGGATGCGGCAGGTCGTAATACGGTTTCAGTTTTTCCTTAATATAATTGGCATTCAGCACGGCATTTTCCGCCACCCGCTCGAGCCCCTCCCGGCCCAGCATCAGCAGGTACACATACGCCCGCAGAATGACCCCGAAATTGCCGTAAAACGGTGCGATATAGCCGATCGACTTGGGGCGATTGTACTCCAGCGCATACGTCCCGTCCTCCCGCTTGACCACCACCGACACCGGCAGATAATCCACCAGTTTTTCCACCACCCCGACCGGACCGGCGCCGGGCCCGCCCCCGCCGTGCGGCGTTGCAAAGGTCTTGTGCAGATTCACATGCACAATATCGAAGCCCAAATCCCCCGGCCGCACCTTGCCGACAATCGCATTCAGATTCGCCCCGTCATAATAGGCCAGCCCGTCCACTGAATGCACCAGCTCGCAAATCTCCTTAACATGGGGGTTAAACAGCCCCAGCGTATTCGGGCAGGTAAGCATAATGCCCGCCGTCTCTTCGTTCAGCATTGCTTTCAGGGCTGACAGCGACATACAGCCGTGCTCATCACTGGGCACTGTTTTGACTGTATAGCCCGCAATCGCCGCACTGGCCGGATTCGTCCCGTGGGCACTGTCCGGCACCAGCACCGTCGTCTTGTGATTGCCCCGGTCGCGGTGGTAGGCCGCCATCATCATAATCCCCGTCAGCTCCCCGTGGGCACCGGCCATCGGCTGCATTGTAAACGCCGCCATCCCGCAGATTTCCCGCAGCATCAGGTCCGTCTCATACAGCACCTCCAGCGCCCCCTGTGTGAGCATCCCGCCGCCCCGCAGCTGCGGCAGAAGCGGATGCAGATGGGCAAAACCCGGATACGACGCAATCCGCTCGCAGACCTTCGGGTTGTATTTCATCGTGCACGAGCCCAGCGGATAAAAATTCGTATCCACACCGTAATTGCGCCGCGACAGCTCCGTAAAATGCCGCACTACATCCAGTTCCGACAGCTCCGGCAGGGCCGCCGGCTGCGCCCGCAGGTATTCTTTCTTCAGATGAATGCTCGTCGGCACATCCGATTTCGGAATCCGCAGGCCCCGCCGTCCCGCTGAACTTTTTTCAAACACCAGCTTCATCGATTCATTTTTCCTTTTTACACCGCAGCGGTTTTATAAAATTGCTTCCAGTTCTTCAGCCAGCATTCCGATTTCCTGTTTGGTGCGTTTTTCCGTGACGGCAATCAGCAGCGAATTGTTCATCCCCTTGTAATAGCGGCTCAGGGGGAATCCCGCCGCATACCCCCGCTCAATCAGTTTGGCCGCTGCCTCCGCCGCCTCGCACGGCAAATCCAGCACCATCTCATTAAAAAACCACTGCGCCGGAAAATGCGGCCGCACCCCGGGAATCGCCGTCAGCCGCTGATAGGCATAACTGGCCTTGTCTGCACACAGCTGTGCCGTCTCCCGCAGTCCCTCTTTGCCCAGCAGACATAAATACACCAGCGCCGTGAGGGCACAGAGCGCCTCATTGGAACAAATATTCGAGGTCGCCTTGTCCCGGCGGATGTGCTGCTCCCGCGCCTGAAGCGTCAGCACAAATCCGCGCCGCCCCTGGGCATCGGTCGTCTGCCCGACAATCCGTCCGGGCATCTGACGCACATACTCCTTCCGCGTCGCCATAAAGCCCAGATACGGCCCCCCAAAACACATCGGCAGCCCCAGACTCTGCCCTTCCCCCGTTACAATATCCGCTCCCATCGCTCCCGGGGTCTTCAAAATCCCCAGCGAAATCGGATAGCACGAGACAATCAGCAGCGCCCCTTTCGAATGTGCCGCCTCGGCCAAATCCGTAAAATCATCGATGCACCCGAAAAAATTCGGATTCTGTACAATCACGGCGGCGGTCTGCTCATCGAGGGCCCGGCGTATCGCCTCCCGATTGGCCAATCCGCCGGCGTTTTCCGTTTCCGTCAGCTCAATCTTCAGATTCCGCGTATAGGAATGCAGCATCACCCGATAAATCGGATTGACCGAATCATCCACAATCACCTTGTTGCGGCGCGTCAGCCGAAGCGCCATCATCATCGCCTCATACAGCGCCGTTCCTCCGTCATACAGCGACGCATTCGACGCCTCCATCTCCGTCAGCCGGCAGATGACGGACTGAAACTCATAAATCGCCTGAAGCGTGCCCTGCGACACCTCCGGCTGATACGGCGTGTAGGCCGTATAAAATTCGCTTCGGCTTGTCAGGGCATACACCGCCGCCGGAATGAAATGGTCATAAAACCCGCCGCCCAGAAAACAGGTCAGATGGATATAATTCTTGGAGGCAATCGCCGCCAGACGGCTGCGCACCTCCTGCTCGCTTAAGCCCTCCGGCAAATTCAGCGGTCTGCATCGAAGTGACGGCGGAATATCGGAAAACAAATCCTCCGGTTTCAGTCCAATCTCCGCGAGCATTTGAGCCCGCTGCCGGTCCGTATGGGAAATGTAAGGCATCCTGTCCTCAAGAAATAACGGGGCAAAATGAATTGTTAAAAACAGCGGCTACTCTGCTTCCGTCTCCAAAAACTGCTTGTATTCCCTGGCATCCATCAAATCCTCAAACTCCGATGGATTGGAGGCCTTGATTTTAATCAGCCAGCCCTCCTCATACGGGTCCTCCTTGAGCATGTCCGGATTCTCCGCCGCCGCCCGATTGACCTCCACAACCTCCCCGCCCAGCGGGGCATACAAATCGGAAGCCGCCTTGACGGATTCCACCACCCCAAACGTACCTCCCTGCTCCACCGTATCCCCAACCTCCGGCAGTTCCAAATAAACAATATCCCCCAGCTGTTCGAGGGCATAACTGCTCAAACCGACGGCAAAAACTCCCCTGCCTTCGTCTTTGGCCCATTCATGGGTCCTTAAGTATCTGGCTTCCGGGTCAATCATCCTGTGAACCTCCGATATCGAAAAAGAATATCGCCGTTTCTTTCACACCACCGCAAACGTAATCGGCCCGCAGGAATTGTCAAGATTTCTTTTTACAACCTCCGCCTCGACCCGCCGCCCCCGCAGGTCAATCTCGATCAAAGCCCCCGCTCCCAAAGGCCCTTCCAGCATCGCCAGACCGATGGCACGCTGAGCGGTTTGTCCGGAAAAATGTGCCTCCCAGCCCGTTCCATGACCGCAGTGATGCGGACAGGACACTTCTCGCGGCACCCAGTAAGGCACCACCGTGCCGCTGGTGACACGTCCGATTTCCCGCAGACCCTGAAACACCGCCGCCCCGGCCCGTACGACCCCTTTGCCGAGCACACGAAACGCACAAATTCCTTTTTTTAAAGTCTTGCTTTGCTCCTCGAGGACCTCCCGACCGATAAAGCGACGTTCCGGGTCTTTTAAGTTCACTCCAACCTTCGCCGCCGGACAGGCCAAAATCGGAATCTCCTGTCCCATCACATCCCGGCCGTATTCATGTCCGTACAGCGGCAACGACGCCTCCAGACGAAGCGTATCCCGAGCCCCCAATCCAACCGGACAAACCCCCCTCTCTAAAAGCAGACACCAGAGCCCCTCCGCTGCCTTAGCAGGAACAAACAATTCAAAACAGACCGGTTCCCCCGTATAGCCCGTCCGCCCGACCAGCACCTCACAGCCGGCAATCCGAACCGTCCCGAGTGCATTCCGCTTCGGTTCCGGCAGCTGCCCGCTTTCCACCACACCTGAAAGCATGACCTCGGATTGGGGGCCCTGGAGGGCAATCATAGCCAGCTCCTCGCTGACATTTTTCAGCTGAATCCCCCCACCCATTTCTCCGGCCTTTCTCCGCAAATATTCCCAGTCCTTATAGGTATTGGCCGCATTGACAACCAGGATCCACTGTTCCGGCGAAAAACGATACAGATAGGCATCGTCAATCGCTCCCCCTGTCTCATCCGCCAGCAGGGTATAATGAGCCCGACCGACCGGCAAAGCTCCCGCATCATTGGTTAGAACCCACCGCAAAAACTCCAGTGCCCGCCGGCCTGTAATTTCAAAACGCCCCATATGAGATACATCAAACAAACCGGCCGAACGCCGCGTCTCCAAATGTTCCTGCAGAATCCCCTTCTGGTACTGCACCGGCATATGCCAGCCGGCAAAGTCCACCAGACGCCCCCCGCATTCCAGATGACAATCATACAAAACCGTCCGCTTCACAACTCAGCCCTGCCTTTCCGCAATCCGAAACCTTTCCAACCGGACAAGACCTGTAAGTTTCGGACATTCTATACAGATTTTCCGCATCGGCAAATCGAAAAATCAAACCTTTCTCTTCTTGTATGCCGATGGTTTACAAAAGCCGCCTTATCGGTTAAATTGGAAAATCAAAAATCAAAACCTAAAAAACGGACCACAAAAAATGGACGAGTTTGTAATTGAACCTTCTTCGAGAATCAAACGGCTGCCGCCGTATTTGTTTGGACGCTTAAACGCCCTCAAACTTGAAAAACGCCGGCAGGACATCGACATCATCGACCTCGGTATGGGCAACCCGATGGACGGGGCGCCGGACCTGGTTATCGACAAACTCTGCGAAGCCGCCCGCGATCCCCGCAACCACCGCTACAGCGCCTCCAAGGGCATCTTCAATCTCCGCCGCGAGATGGCCCTCAAATACGAGCGGAAATGGGACGTCTCCCTCGACCCGGAAACCGAAGTCCTCGCCTGCATCGGCTCCAAAGAGGGCTTCAGCCATATGTGTCTGGCGATGCTCGGCCCGGGTGATACGGCTGTCGTGGCCGACCCGGCCTTCCCCATCCACATTTACGGCGTCGCTCTGGCCGGCGCGAATGTCATCACCGTCCCGCTGGGCAATGACCAGAAGTTTCTGGACACCATTGCGATGGTCTGCGAGCACCTGTTCCCGCGGCCCAAACTGCTGATTCTCAATTATCCGCATAACCCGACCGGAATGACCGTCGAGGAAGGATTCTTTGAAACTGTTGTGGATTTGGCCAAACGCTTTCAAATCGCCGTCATCCACGATTTCGCCTACGGAGAGACCTGTTTTGACGGCTACAAAGCCCCCAGTTTCCTGTCCGCCAAGGGCGCCAAAGACGTCGGCGTCGAGTTCACCACACTCAGCAAGCCCTACGGGATGGCGGGCTTTCGAATCGGGTTTGCCGCCGGCAACCGAAAAATGATTGAGGCCCTGGCTACGATTAAGGGCTATTACGACTACGGCATCTTCCAGCCCATCCAAATCGCCAGCATTATCGCGATGCGTCATTGCGACGACCACATCCGAATTCAAAACGAAAAATATCAGGCCCGACGCGATGTCGTCTGCGAAGGCCTCAAACGAATCGGATGGGAAGTGGATGTCCCCCGCGCTTCGATGTTTGTCTGGACGAAATTTCCCGTCGAACACTCCAAAGGAAAAGGCAGCATCGATTTTGCGATGGAGCTGCTCGAAAATGCGTATGTCGCCATGGCCCCGGGCCGCGCCTTCGGAGAAAACGGCGAATACCACATGCGCATCGCTCTGGTGGAGAACGAACACCGGCTTCGTCAGGCCGTTCGGAATATCGGACGCTACCTTCAGGGCAAACCCGTCCCCGGAAAACGACGGAAACAAATGCAAATTCCTTAGACGGCCCTGTCGGCTCCATTTCCGCATCAGCATTTTTTTTGAAGGGCCGCCCTCGGCACGTCCGAAAAAAACGCCGATATGGAAGAGAAAAAACTTTTTTGTTTTTTTAAAATTTTTCTCTTGACTCCAAAACGTCAATCTGGTTAAATACCAGTATCATCCAATCTGGGGAGGTCGAGGAAAGAGAAGCAGGATCATTGATAGTGCCGATTGAACGTGTTATGACCCTGCACCTTTTTTTGACAAGGTTTTGTCTGCGGATGTAAGGACACATCTTACCGTTCGAATTGGGGAGGATAGGACGCTTTCTTAGAGGAAGAGGAAACACGAGCCGGAGAGAGTCTGCGCATGCTTTGAGCCGTGCGGCCTTTCCGCACAAAACGGTGTGGTACTCGAATTCGTCGGCGTGCGGCGGGTTCGAGTGGAAATAGCGTGTGTGTGTGGTGCAGTGTGCGTTTTGTGTGTGTGTTTCAGGAAGTGTGTGTGCAGTTTGCAGTCTGTGCAGTCGAACGTGTTAAACTCTTTCTTTAAGGGGAGACTATGAAACCGATTCAAAGGCAATGCTGGATTATTCTTCTGGCGTTGCTGGTTTCACCCATCGCTTTCGCAGGGATCACCGACGGAAGCACCCTCTATGCCTCTCTAAGCGACACCTTTGAGCCGGGTACAGGCACAGGAGCCGCCGAGGTACTCAGCCGGGTTTATCTGGCCGGCGAAGAACACAACTACCGAGGCAATTACATCTACACCTACCTAATCTCCGATGCCCGCGTCAATCTCAGCTTTTTCTCCGTTGAGATATTAGCGGACGTGGAGATTCTTGATTATGGATGGGATGTAGACGGCAAAACTCCTTTTGCCTGGGAACCGGTCAATGACCCCGACGAAGGCAAAATTAAAAGCATTGAGGCGTTCTTCAAGAACCCCCTCAAGCCGGGTGACACCTCCGCAACGCTCTGGTTCATCAGTCCCCAAAAGCCCATCGAAGCAGACGGTTCATTAGCCGGTATTACAGCCGGTCAATACAATTTCCTGGTCGGCAAGATTCTCACCCCGAAGTTCGTCCCGGAACCGATGACCGCGCTGCTTCTGGCCGCAGGGGGCATGCTGAGCCGTTTTTCTCGAAAGAGAAACAGTTGAATGTGCAGCATCCTTGACGAAACAGTCCAAACTCTAAAAAAGCGAGGAGGTCATTGATATGACCCAAATCAAAACGATTCACCTGTGGCTGTTAATTTGTACGGCGCTTGCCGCCATCCCGGCGGCGCAGGCGGCCCTGACTCACCTGCCGGAAAGTTCCTATTATTACGGTCAGACACATTACAATCTCAACCTCGGCAACGGCCAGATTCTCAGCGGACGCATCGAATTTGCCGTGTACGACACCCAGGCCTATCCGAGTGAGTTTACGGGAACTGCTCCCGGAACCGGACGCTACATCTATGCCTATCAGATTTTCCAGAACTCCGGTTCCTCCGCTCTGACCGCGTTCGTAATTAAGCAGATTGGCGACGGGGCTATTCCCGCCGACAATCCAAACAGTTACATCGGCACGGACAATACCGTCTCCGGTGTGGATGCCTCCTCGGCTTTCTTTAACGTCAGCCGAACGGAGGGAAACTGGCTGTTCGAAACCCAGAACATCCAGGCGGGAGAACATTCTGTTTTCCTGCTGATCCGGAGCAACAGTCCGATTAAGGTCGGAACCTATGATTTGTTCCCGCCGGAAGACGAGGATATCCCCGTCCCCGGCGACGAAGACAACGGCAATCCGATTCCTGAACCGGCAACTCTGCTGATTCTCAGCATCGGATTGGCCTCGGCGGCCGTCCGAAAAATCCATTAATCCCGACACATGCCAACGAATGTTCCAAACTCAAAATCGGCTGGGGAGACCCAAATGTCCGAAAAACAGAAACAAGCATTCAATCAAGGGATGAAGGGATTCGCGCTGGCGGTTCTGCTGGTTGCAGCGGCCGCTGCGTTCGCAGCCGACACGGATGAGAACGGTTATGCCGTGCTGATTGAACAAAGTCCGATTCACGCAGGAACGGTTAACCCCGGCTTGGGCGTCCACAAACTGGCGGTCGGCGCCACCGTAACGCTGACGGCGATGCCCAAGCCGGGCTATCGTTTCCTCTACTGGCTCGGCGACGTAAGCGACCCGGCCAGTATGGCAACCCAAATGCGTGTGGACGCCCCTAAAATCGTCATCGCCGTTTATGAGCGAGACGAATTCGAAATCCCCCTCGAAGTCAGCCGTGCCCTGCCGGCAGGCGCCCCGCAGGGGGGAGCCGTCCAGACTCCTCTGGCGGTCGGGAGCGGCGGGGAAATGATGGCCTTTTATCCGGAAATGGAATACGCCACCTTTACGTGGCCCAACCTGCCGGAAGAAGAAAATGACCCCTTCCCCGTTCCCGGGGATAACCCGGATCAGGATTTTCCGGTACCGGGGGATAATCCGATTCCAGAACCAACAACGGTGTGTCTGTTAGCTGCCGGGACTGTTCTGCTTCGACTCAAACGCGTTTCAGGATAGACCTGCAGGCCAGGAAGCAAACAACGAACTTATGATACGTTCTACACTGGAGCGTTAACAAGGAAAAGACACACGTTCGTTGGCACTGGAGGAGGTGTTGTGAATATGGCCGAGTGTCCCCGGACACTCGGCTATATTCGTTTTTCTAAGCCCTTTTATATTAAAGACTTAAAAATTTCATCCCGAAAACCGTTCAAAAAAAACAGTTTTCGAAACAAACCCCCCTTTTCATACGTCTATCTTCCCGGGACAGGGCCTCCAGCAACCCTTGTCTATTCACAATCTAATAAAAAGGACGAAATTTCAGAAATTGAAAAAAAAGCAGGGAATACACGTGCGAATAAAAATAGGACAACTTCTTTGTCAGCAGGGACTTATAAACGATTCACAGCTGGCTTCCGCCCTCGAGTCCCAAAAGCATACTCGAAAAAAACTCGGCCAGATTCTCCTTGAATCGGGAACCATCACAAACCGGCAGCTCATCGAATGCCTTGTCGAGCAAGTCGGCATCCCGAAAAGGAATCTGGAAGACATTACCATAAAACCGGATGTTCTTCAGAAAATACCTCCGGAAATAGTCACTCAGTACAACGTTCTTCCTCTCGAACAAAGCAACGGCCGACTGACCGTGGCAATGGCCGACCCCTTCAACACGGAAGCTCTTCAAAACCTTCGGCTGGTTACCGGATGCAGCATCAGCCGCTGCTACAGCAGCCCGATGGAACTGGAGAAGGCCATCCTGAAATATTACGGCAGCAACGTTGCCCGGATGCTCAAAGACCTGGCCCCCGCCGATAAGGGCTCTGCTGCTGAAATCGAAACCAACGGAGAATTGACACCCGCCAAACTCCACGAACTGGCCCGCGAACCCTCTCTGGTGAACCTGGTCAATCTGATTATTCTCGAAGCCATCGAGGCACGGGCCAGCGATATTCACATTGAGCCGTTCGAAAACTGCGTCAAAATCAAATACCGCATCGACGGCATGCTCATCGAAAAATCCGCCTCTCCCAAACGGCTTCAGGCGGCCATTCTCTCCCGCATCAAAATCATGGCCAATATGAACATCGCCGAGCGGTTTATCCCGCAGGACGGGCACATCGAGTTTCCGACCGCACGCGGCAAAATTGATATCCGAGTCTCCACCGTTCCCAGCATCTTCGGCGAATCTGTGGTCATGCGTCTGCTGGACCGCAGCACCGCCCTGATTCCGCTGGAAGACCTCGGGATGGACAAGAACACCCTGAGGGGATTCAGCCATTGCCTTACAAAAGCCCATGGAATTGTTCTCGTTACCGGCCCGACCGGCAGCGGAAAAACCACGACGCTCTATGCCGCCCTGAACAAAATCTACGACCCGAGTCTGAAGATTATTACGATTGAAGACCCGGTGGAATATCAGCTGGAAGGCATCATTCAGATGCCGGTGAACCCCCGCCGCGGACTGACCTTCAGCCGGGGACTCCGCCATATCCTCCGTCAGGACCCAAACATCATTATGGTTGGTGAAATCCGCGACCGCGAAACCGCCGACATCGCCATCCGGGCCGCCCTCACCGGCCACCTGGTCTTCTCGACGCTTCACACCAACGATGCCGCCGGTGCCGTCACCCGGCTGATTGATATGGGCGTCGAGCCCTTCCTGCTGGCCAGCTCCCTTGAAGGTGTTTTGGCGCAGCGGCTCGTGCGGAAGATTTGCCCCTTCTGCAAAGAACGCTACACCCCCGACCCGCACCTGCTCGAAACGCTCACCAACTCCATCTCCATCGGGCCTGATGCCGTTCTTTATCACGGACGCGGCTGTGAAGAGTGCAGCCAGACCGGAATGAAAGGCCGAATCGGAATCTTTGAACTGCTGCGCATCACGGAACCTCTGCGAAAACTCATCGCCCAGCGGCCCACAACTGACCAAATCCTCCAGGCCGCACCCGAGGACCATACGTCCATGCGTCACGACGGAATCCAGAAAATCCTCAAGGGCATCACAACACCGGAAGAGGTTTTGCGCGTCACACAGGGAATGGAAGAAGAAGACCGCGCCGAAAGCAGCGGTACCGCCCCTGTCGAAACTTCATAATAAAACAGGAAGCTTTGGATGATTCGGTTTTCGTACAAGGCAGTTTCAAAGGACGGCACACCCGCCGCCGGCATCATTGAAGCGGTGGACCGGAAAAGTGCGGTCTCGCTGCTGGCCCAGCGGGGACAGTTCGCCCTCGAAATTCAGGAAGCCGTGCCGGGTGCAGCCCCTCAGGCGGCTCCCCTGCAGGAAACACAGTCCCTTTTTGTCTCGAACCGAATCAGCAGCCGTGATATTCTTCTGGTCACTGAACAAATCGCCACGGCGCTGCGGGCCGGACTGCCGATTCTCCAGACCCTCGAAATCGTTGCTCAGCAGCAAAACAAACTGCCGGCCCGGCGGATTCTCGAGCAGATGGCTCAGGCCGTTCGTTCCGGACGCTCCTTGTCCGAAGCCATGGCCGAATATCCCGCCGTCTTTCCCGCCCTGTACCGTTCGATGGTCCAGGTGGGCGAAACCGGCGGCATCCTCGAAGAAACCATGCAGCAGCTGGTTCGGCTGCTCTCCCGTGAACACAAAATCCAGTCCAGCTTCAAAAACGCCTCGGCCTACCCGATTTTCGTCCTGACGGTCGGACTGATTTCCATCATCGTAATCCTGGTCTGGATTCTTCCCCAACTGATTGAAGCCCTGGGCACGGAACCGTCTGCGCTGCCCCTGCCGACGCGAATCCTGATGGGCACCAGCCATTTTCTGCTCTATTACGGCTGGCTTCTGGCTGCCGGACTGACTGCGGCTCTTTACGCCTTCCTCCGCTGGAAACGCACAGACGAAGGTCTGCTTCAATGGGACTCTTTCAAACTGCAGGTTCCGCTGCTGGGGCCGGTCCTGCGAACCCTCTCCGTAGGCCGATTCGCCCGCACCCTCGGCTCGCTGACCAAATGCGGCATTCCTATTCTCGAAGCCCTGCACGTTGTCCGCGACACCCTCGGCAACGAAGTCCTTGCGCGGCAAATTGACCATGTCTGCGAGGAGGTCAAAGCGGGCAGCGACCTGGCACGACCGCTGGGGCAATCCGGTCTGTTTGACCCCCTGCTGGTTCAAATCGTCTCCATCGGCGAACAAACCGGCAAACTCGATGAGATGCTCCTGCAGGCCGCCGACACCTTCGATGAACAGGCCGATTCCACCCTCCAGCGGTATATGTCTCTCGTTCCGGCCCTGCTGATTCTGATGCTGGCCGCCGTCATCTTTTTCCTGATCGCCGCCACCCTGCTGCCCGTCATCGGAATGGATTTAAGCGTCTTCAGTCGTTAGCGATGAAACAAGGAAAGGAACCTCAAAAAATGAAGCGAAAACGAAAAGGATTTACCATCATCGAGCTGCTGGCCGTGGCGATGATTATCGCCCTGCTGGCGGTCTTTGTCGTTCCGCGGGCCTTCCGGGGACTGGGCAAAGCCAAACAGGACATTGCCCGCGGGAAAATGGCCATTGTCGAACAGGCCATCGCCCAGTTTCAGTATGACTGCGGACGCCTGCCGACCGGCAGCGAAGGACTCGAAGCCCTTTTGACCGCCCCGCGGGATGTGGAAGACAAATGGGCCGGCCCTTACCTCAAACAGTCCGAAATCCTCGACCCATGGGGACGTCCTTATCTCTACATCGAACCGGGCACCATTAACGTCGGCAGCTATGACCTTCTCTCCCTCGGCGCCGACGGTGTGGAAGGCGGTGAGGGCGAAAATGCTGATATTGTCAATGACTAAACAATGAAAAAAACGCTTCAACAAAATGGTTTTACCCTGATTGAGCTGCTGGCCGTCGCAGCGGTCATTGCCGCCGCAGCCATAGCAAGCACCGCCCTAATGCTCCGCAATCAATCCAAAACAAGACTTCTTCAGGCGGCCCAGCAGATTGCCTTGACCGCCAAGGCCGCCCGCATCCAGGCCGTCCAGTCCGGACAGCCCTGCCGACTCAGTCTCGACCGCGAAAACAAAAAAGTCTCCGTGCTGCCCTCCGCAACCCAGGAAGAACCGGCCGAAGCAGCCCCGATAAAATCCGTCCAGCTGCCCAGCTCCGTCACATTCGAACAAATTCTGATCCTCAGCGACGAACCGACCGATTCGCTCGAAATCGAATTTCAGCCGAATGGTTCCGCCAAAACCGCTGTCATCCAATTGTCAGACGGAAAAAATCAGGCCGCCGTCACCATCCATCAGATCACCGGACGGGTCAAAGTAACCTCCGGCGAGCTGACTACCCTTCTGCTGGACCGTGTGGATTTAGATGAGGAACAGACCGCCGTCCAATGAGCACCAAAACCGTTCCATTTCGTTCCGGATTTAATCTGCTCGAGACGATTCTGGCCTCCTCGCTGCTGGCCGGCGCTGTGATGACCCTCGGCGCCCTGAGCAGCCGAAGTGTTCAGACCGTCCGGCTCGATCAGGAAACCGAACGCGCCTGGGAGCTGGCCGACATGCAGCTCAAACTTATCGATGCCTATGGGGTATCCGCCTTTCAGAAACTCGGACAATTTTCGGGACAGTTCTCTCAGGATGAATCCTATTCCTGGCAGGCCGAAATCAAAGAACTCGACATTCCTTATTTATATTCCGTTGAAATCGTCGTTTCCTGGAAGTCCGGTTCGAAAGTCCATTCGATTCGCTGCCAAACCCGCTTCTGTGAACCGCCCGATACTCAGCAGACCTCCCCAACAACCGAATCGCAAACAACCCAGAGTGAAACCCCTTTATGAAAACACGCGGCTTTACATTATTGGAAGTACTTTTGGCCGCCGTTCTGACGGCCTTTGTGGCACTGGTGGCCGTGGCGGGCCTCCGTTCCGTCAGTATGACGCGGACCACCATCGACCAGGCCTCCGAAGCCGCGGATGCCCTGCGATATGCCGCGGAAATCCTCGAACGCGACCTGGCCTCCATCGCTCGAAACTCAGTCATTTTTGAGGCCATTGCCGCCGACCCCGCTATCGGTATGCCCCCTTCGCTGCGGATGCGGATTTATCAAACCGACCCAGCCCGTCCGAATTCCCCGGAATCCGATCTGTACGAGGTCGAATATTCCCTGCTCCAGTCCGAAGACAAAACCCTGTTCGTCCGTCGGATTTGCCCCCTTGTCGGCGTTGAAGTTGACCGCGAGGAAACCTCCGGCGGCATTCTGACCGTCTTGAGCGAATCCATCCTCGACTTTCAGGCCCAGTACTTTGACGGGAGCCAATGGCTGGATTACTGGCTGACCGAAACGGAACTGCCTCAGCTGGTTTTAATCAACCTGCTGGCCGCCGACACCTCCCAGCTGCAAAAGAATTCGTCAACATCCGCCAAACAGCCGCGGGTCCTGCAGAAAACCATTTGGATGTTCTTCCCGGGACAGCCCCATCTCGGACAAAATACCTCGACGACAACCACAACGACAACTCAAACAGAAACCACCGTTTCAGGAGAGACACAAACCGGTGCCCAGTAAACCCCGAACAATCCGGAAAAACGGTTCTGCACTGGTCATCGTCCTGTGGCTGGTGATGCTGATGACCACCGTCGCGGTCGTCACTGCCCGAATGGCGATGCTCGAAAGCCGCATCAGCCAGCTGGCGGCTGAACGCATCCGCTGCCGCTGGGCCGCCCGCGCCGGCGTCGAAACCGCCCGGGCCCTGCTCCTGTCGGACGAGCGTGCTTCCGATACCAAACTCGACATCTGGGCTCAAAACGAAGCCGACCTTGTCGATGTCCCGCTCTACGGCTGCCGATTCACCGCCAAAGTTATCGATGAATCCTCCAAACTGAACATCAACACCGTTTCCGAAACCGCCCTGGCCTATCTGCCGGATATGACGCAGGAAATCCTCAGCAGCATCCTCGACTGGCGCGATACCGATGAAGAAATCCGAACCGACGGCGCCGAATCCGGATACTATCTGACCCTCCCAAACGGTTACTATTGCCGGAACGGTTCTTTCCAGACTATCCGGGAACTTCTCCGCGTCAAAGGAGTCACCCGGGATATTTTCTACGGTCCCTCCTCGCCCGAACTGGCCTGGAGTGAAAACGAGGGATGGATGAATTACCTGACCTGCCATTCGGCCCAGCCCAACATCGACAGCCAAGGCAATCCCAAAATCGATATCAACCAGGCCCAGCGGGATGAACTGACCAGCTCGCTGTCCTTCAGCCGCAATGAGGCCCAGTGGATTCTGAATAACCGCCCCTTCCAGAACCTCGTCTCTCTGACGCAAAGCACCTCCTCCTCAACCGCTGCGGCGTCTTCGGCTTCAACGACTGCCGGAACAGGGGGCTCTTCCGGCACCTCGTCCGGTTCATCTGCGGGCGGCTCATCCGCCGGCTCTTCTTCGGGACAAACCGGCAGACAATCCGGTCAATCCGGTCAGTCAGGCCAATCCGGCTCTTCCCGTCAAAACAGCTCCGCCGGCTCCGGCCAGACCCAGGGCTCCTCCGGCCGTACCGGTTCCGACTCTTCCGAATCCGGCAGAAGCGGTTCCGGTTCAGGGAGCAGTCCCGCCGGCGGCTCCTCCGGTTCCCAAAACCAGCAATCCTCCCGACAGTCCGGTACCGGCTCATCCGGAACCTCTTCCCGCACCGGCCAAAGCAGCACAACTACCGCTTCCGCTACGTCAACCCGCACCGGCCAGCAAACCTCCGGCACAACCCCCTCCTGGCAGAGCGTTCTGGCCAATGCCGACCGAATCGGCTTCAGCAGCCAGACCGTCACGTCCGGCAAAGTCAACGTCAACACCGCCGGTCTGATTGTGCTGACCGCCCTGCTGGAGGGTCAGCGGGACCTGGCCGAAAATATCATCGCCTACCGCGAAGGACGGGCCGCGGGCTTTGAAACCCTTCAGGACCTGGCACAGGTCGAAGGGATGACCGAATCCGTCCTCCGGCAAATTATCGACCTTGTTGATGTCCGCTCCAGCGTCTTTTCCATTCAAAGCACTGCTGTCTCCGACGCCACCGGACAAAAATATACCATCGAAGTCATCCTCAATCGCGATGAACAAAACGGACGTGTCCTTTATTGGAGAGAACAATAGGAAAAGCAGGAGATTCAGGATTGACAGCCGAAAAAGAAAAAAACGATATGCCGAACACCTCCATCGGCCTGCGATGGTCCGCAGCTGATAACCTGATTCAGGTCGTACGGCTCCGCCGCAGCCCGCAGGGGATCGAGTTTCAGGATTTCCGAACCTTTCCCCTCAACTCTTCCGTCTCCGAGTCCCTCCGCCATGCGATTCCGGCAAATCCCGGCGACGGTGCCCTCGCTCTGGCGGTCGGAATCGACTCGTCCTGCGTCGGATTCTACCGTCTGGAGGTGCCGTCTCTTCCGGCCCCGCAGTTGGTCGCCGTCGTCCGCACGCAGGCGGAAGGATATCTCCCCCTTCCGGTTTCAGCCATGCGGCTGGCCTGGCGGATTGACAAACACCTCTCCGAAAACCGCTGTATCCTGACAGCCGTCAAAAACGACCTGTATGAACACGTTTCCAAACCGCTCCCTGCCGACGCTTCCGTGTCTATCGCTCCAGACCTGGTCGGACTGCTGACCGCCTGGCGGACCTTTTTCCATCCCGCCCCCGGACCGCAGGAAACCGTCCTGCTCAAGCTCACCCCCCATCAGGTCTCCGCCGTTCTCGCCGAAGAAGGCCGTCTTCTCGGCGCAGCCCGCATTGACATTGACCCGCAGGCCCCCCTCGAGCTGCTCAAAACCGACCTCATTCAGATGCTCGAGTCTCTCACACCCCAAATCCGCTCCAAACCGATTTTTGTTCTCGATACGCAGGCCGATCCTTTCCCGTCGCTCATCGATGACCTTCGGCAGGAGAACTTTCAGGTTCAGCCCTGCCGTCCGTCTCCTGAAAAAACCAAACGTCTGGCCCGTCTGACCCCGGAAACCGCCGCCGACTGTCCGGAAGCCCTCGGTCTAGCCCTGTTGGCTCTGGACGGTCAGGCCGTCGATTTTGACTTTACCATCGAACAGACTGAGCCGGCTCCTTCGCTTCGGCAGCAGCTCTTCTCGGCCCCCGTCCGCCGAACCGCCCTCTCGCTGGTGCTGGCCGTCGTCCTTGTGCTCATCGGCCTCTATTGGAAGGACAAAACCGAGCTGCGTATCCTTCAGCAGCAGCTCAGCACGGCGGAAAAAGGCCAAACCGCCCAGCAGATGCTCCAAATGATGGAGTTTCGAAAACAGGTCGCCGCCGCCCGTCCCGACCTGCTCGAACTGCTGGATTTGCTTCGCCAGACACAGCCCGAAGGCCTCCTGCTCGACCAATTCCTTTTTGAACGCGGCAAACCCGTCGAGCTGCGGGGTGTGGCCGCCAGCTACGAACAGGCCTATCAATTCCAGAAAAATCTCCAGCAGCGAAATGAGCTTCGTCAAGTTCAGCTCATCGAGCCCACACTCGACGAAAAAACCAAAAAAGTTAACTTCCGTATCCGTTTTCTGTATCGAAACTTCAGCGGATAACCGATGCCTATGCTCGAAAAACTTCAACCGAGAGAAAAACGAATTGTGCTGTTCAGTCTGACGGTTTGCGGCCTGATTCTGATCTATTTTCTGGCCGTCGAGCCGCTCACCCGAACCTGGGGCGAAGTGCGAACGCAGCTTCAGTCCGCCCGTCAAAAAGCCGCCCTGCTCAAACTGGACCCGAAAAGCCCTCAAACCCAGCAGCAGAAGCGGCTGATGGAGTTGGTCCCCGTCCTCGAACTGCCCAAACCCTCCGACCAGCAGGGCCCGCTCCTTCAGGAGGCCTTTACCAACCAGCTCCGCAAAGTCGGCCTGGTCTCACGGCGGATGCAGCTGGTCCGCGGCCGCTCCATCCGCAACGACCCCGCCGGATACATCGTGCTCAATCTGACGGCTCAGGGCACCGGCCGATATGAGCAGCTTCTCAATCTTCTGGCCGACCTGCCCCAGAACCCCTACTGTGTCGGAGTTCAGAAATGCTCCATCAAACCCGACCAAAAAGACCGGCAGAAACTCGAATGGGAAATCACTGTCTTTACTTATGCAAGCCGCTAAGGAGATACTCTTATGAAACAGCAGAAAGAACCCAAACTGCTCGCCTCAATGAAAATGCTCCGCCGAGCCGGCTGGGCTTGCGCCGGCCTGATTCTCCTCGGCACCTGGGTTAAGGCCGCCGGCGAAATCCTCCTGAATCCTCATCGGATGGAAACCGCCGCCGAACGATTTGAAACTCTTCAGAAGGAAGCCCGCACCGCAGCGTCCGCTGCCTCAGCACGGCTGAAACCATTGCAGGAACGAAACCTCTTCGCACCCAAAATCATTCCACAGCCCCCGCAGGCCACCCAGATTTTGGGCAATGCCGCTTTTTTCGGCGACCGATGGGTCCAGGTCGGCGAAGAAATTAACGGTGCCAAAGTCATCGCCATCGACAGCACCACCGTCACCCTCCTGTGGGAAGGCAAGGAAATCAAACAATATCCGTTCGAATACAGACCTGAAGGCCAGCAGGGACAGCCGCCGCGCGGTCCCAACGGCTCGCGGCAGAGCCGACAGGGTTCTGAAAGCGGCTCTCGCCCCTCCGCACGCTTCTCGCCGGAAGGCTTCGGCGGTTTCTCCGGACGGCCTCCGTGGATGATGTCCCCCGAAGAAAGAGAACAAATGCGGCAGCGATTCGAACAAATGACACCGGAAGAACGCGAGGCGCTCCGCAATGAAATGCGCCGCCGTTTTGAGGAGGGCGGCTTCGGCAGAGGCAGACGCGGCGGCGGCCAAGGCTCCGGCGGACAATAACCGGGCGGGAACAATTTTAAACAACTTCAAAATGATTATGATAACGAAAGCAGGATGATGAATATGAAAAAGACAGGATGGATTGTAATTGCTCTGATTTGCGGCCTTTTCCTAATCGGATATTGGATGACGGCACGCTCCAAACCGACTGAACAGGAATCAGCCAAAACGGAACCCGCACAAGGCGAATCCCAAACCACCCAGGCAGCCGCCCAACCCAATCAGCCGGCTGCAGAACAATCTCCAACGCAGCCGGCCGCAGAAAATCAGCCCTCCCAGCCGGAGGAGTCCCGCCGTTCCCGGTTCAGCAGACGCGGCGAGGGCTTCGGCGGCTTCGGTGGGTTCGGAGACCGCGGCCCGCGACCCGGTGAAATGGGACGCTCCGACCCCAATCAGCCCGGAGACGGCCTCGAATCGGTTCAACTCAATGATATGGAGATGAAAAACATCCTGAAAATCCTCGCCGACTGGACCAACAAACCCGTCATCCCCGTCAACGATGAAATCATGCAGACCCGCATTACTGTCTATTCTCCCAAACGAGTCACCCGCGAGGAGGCCCTGGCCCTGCTCGTGTCCGCCCTCCATTCTCGCGGAGTCCTCGTGGACCAAACCGGCAGCACCATCTTCCTAAAGCCCTTAGCCAGTGCCCGGCTCGGGGCCGTCCCGACTCTCGGCGTAGATGAACCGCTGGCCCGCATCTCCGACCCCGCCCAGGTTGTCGAAAAGTGGTACCAGCTGTCCAACTACAAGGCCTCTCAAATGGCCCAGATTGTCAGCTCCCTGACCGCAGAATACGGCCACGTCACCGCCGATGAAGCCACCGGACGCATCTCCGTCATCGACACCGTCGAAAATCTCCGCCGCATCGAACAGGTCATCCTCCAGCTGGATGTGCCGGAGTCCTCCCAAACGGTTGAACGCATCTTTGAATTGAAATACGCCGACCCCATCGAGGTCGTCCAGGTTCTTAACCTCATCCTCGGCCAAACCGCCCAGACGCAGCGAACCTCCTCTTCCCAAGGCGGTTTCCGCGGTCCCGGACGAGGACGGGAAGGCACCCAAACAACAACTCCCGCAGCCCCGGCCGTTGTCATTCCAACCAGCGAAATCCCCATCCGGCTGATTGCTATGCCCAAACAGCACTGGATTCTGGCTCGCTGCAGCCGAGAAGATATGCAGACCGTGGAATCCTGGATTCAGAAACTCGACATCGGCGAAAGCACCGAACCCAAGCAGCAGGTCTTCCAGATTCGCTACGCCGATGTCCGCGAAGTCGCCACGATGGTCACCCAGGCCCTGCGCGAGATGCCCGGCACAGACCTGACCGCCAACCTCATCGTCCAGCCCCTGCAGGGCACCAATCAGATTGTCGTCTTCGGCAGCGATGAAAATCGAAAAATCGTCGAAAAACTCATCGCCCAGATTGACCTGCCCAAAGAAGACATCTACATTGAGCGTACCTTCAAACTCAAACACGCCGACCCCGACCAGATTAAGCAGAATATCGAAGGACTCTATGAAACCGAGGCCGGAACCCTCAGCTCCTACAGCTGGGGCTCCAGCCGAACCACCTCCCGCTCTCGAACCATCAATCCGGAGGAAACCGTCAAAGTCATCTCCTATCCGACGCTGCGGCAGGTGACCGTCATTGCCTCCGAAAAGAACATGCAGCGCATCGCCAAACAAATTGAGGAGGAATGGGACATCCCCCTGGACCTGCGCAAAGACCAGTACCGCATTATTACCCTTCAAAACTCCGACGCCGTCAAAATGGCCGACCTGCTCACCCGCCTGTTCAGCGAGGAATCCGAGTCCTCCGGCTCCCGGTCGCTGCTGCGGATTCTGTTCGGTGAACAGGAACAGACCAAGGGTAAAATTGTCGGCTCCCTCTATGGAATGCTCACCTTTGAAGCCGTTCCCGACACAAAAAAAATCCTCGTCATCAGCAAAATCCCCGAGGCCTATGATGTGATTGAACGGCTTGTGCAGGATTTGGACGGCCAGGAAGGCGCCGAAGTGCCCCGCGTTGTCACGCTCAAATACGCCGATGCCGAGCAGCTCAGTGAGCAGCTGAACGCCATCCTCAACGAAGCCGGCACCACCGCTACCATTCAGCGAAGCGTGCAGGGGCTCAGCGCCTACAGCACCGAATCTACGTCCACAACCACCACAGAAGCCCAAATGCAGGAATCCGCCGGAACCATCCGGCCCTGGTGGACCACCCAGCGCCAAAGCGAAGACCAGATGCCGCCCAGCAACCTCATCGGACGGGTCCGCTTTATCCCGGTTGCCCGCAGCAAAGCGCTGCTGGTTCTGGCACCGCCGAAGTTTATGGATGACATCCTCAAGATGATTGAACAGCTTGATCAGCCCGGCATGCAGGTGATGATCAAGGTCGTCATCATGGAAATCGACCACAGCGATGTCACTTCGCTGGGGGTTCGCCTTTCCTCCGACCCCAGTGCCTTCGGCACCATCGGCGTCAACGCCGTCGATATCCTCAACAACCTGACCGCCACCTATTCGCGGCAGTCTTTTGCCCTCTCCGCCGAAAGCAATGCGGATTTGCTGATCGATTTCCTGGTCAAAAACGCCAACGCCAAGATTCTCAACCAGCCCACACTGTGGACGAAGGACAACGAAGAAGCCCGGTTTGTCAAGGCCCAGAAGGTGGCTTTCATCACCGGTGACTCCTACGACCGCACCAACACCAATTCCGTTCAGCGCACCTTTGACTTTGAGGATGTCGGCGTCACCCTGCGAATCCGGCCCAACATCACCCCGGAAAAGGCCGTCGATATGGCTATTCATCTGAATATCTCGCAGCTGCAGGAGGAAATCGTCAACACCCAGCCGACCCGAAAGAACCTGGATACCATGACCCACATGATTGTCAACGACGGCCAGTCCGTCATCCTCGGCGGTCTGCTCTTCCAGAACGATGTCAGCATCGTCCAGAAAGTGCCTCTCCTCGGAGACCTTCCGCTGGTCGGCGGCTTGTTTAAACACAACAACATCGTCCTTCAGAACGACGAACTGCTCGTCTTTGTTACGCCTTACGTCATCGATGAGCGGGGTCTGGCTCAAATGCCGACGGAATCAGAAGAAGAGCGAAACAGTCAGATTTATCAGCCGCACTCGAAAGTCAAAACACAAATCGAGCAAATGCAGGAGAATATCCGCCAGCGGTTTTTGCAGGATGAAACGCCCTGATTCGGCAACCCCCGCTTGAGGACAAAAATAATCGGATAAGAAATGGATTGATATCGCTTCCCAAGCCGGATAAAATACCTTTCATACCTACAGCGTTATAAAAAACAGGTATGAGGAGTGTATAAGGTCGTATGGCCGATCTGAACGGGCTTGTGGCGGATTGGGGGCAGATGGACTGGGCTCTTCCTTTCAGTCCTTACAAAGTTATTTTTCTGATCAGCTGGTTCTTTTTGTGCCTGTATTCCGTCCGCCGCTCCGATGAAAGCCCCCTGATTCTCAACCAATATCGGGCTTTGGCCAATACGGCCGCCCTCTTTTTCGGACCGGCCGTTCTCTTTGTCCTCTTTGTCGTAGATGTCGTCCAGAAAATTCAGGCCGGCAAGCTTGCCTGGGCTGACCTGCCTAAATACACCCTTGCCGCCGTCTTTCGAACCAACCCTATCAGCAAGGCCCGTCCCATCACCTCCATCGGCCCCTCGATTGAACTGATGGACGCCGCCGGACGGCATTTTGCCGATGTCTATGCCCAGCAGTCCTCCGGCAGACGGACCAATCGCGAGATTCTGGACCTGACGGAACGGCTTATCCTCGAGGGCCTTCAGGGGCGAGCCACGGATATTCTCATTGACCCCAAATCCGATGCAATCTATACCGTTCGGTACCGAATCGATGGGATGCTCCGTGTTCACGAAGAAATCGACAGCAAGGTCTGCAACGCCGTCATCAACAGCATCAAAGCCATTTCCGGAATGGACATCGCCGAAAAACGCCGCCCCCAGGACGGCGCTTTTATGGCCCGAACGCCCGACGGCGAAATCTACTTCCGTGTCGCCTCCTCCGGTGTCCTCGGCGGGGAGAAACTGGCCATCCGCGTCCTCGACCAGACCCGCGGCCTGATGTCCCTGGAGGAAATCGGAATGGACGACCGAACCCAGAAGGCCATTCGAAATATCATCCGGCAGCCCTCCGGGATGGTTCTGGTCTGCGGTCCGACCGGCAGCGGAAAAACAACCACGCTTTATGCAATGCTCTCCAATATGAATGTCCAGGAACGCAACATCGTCACCATCGAAGACCCCATTGAACACGTTCTGCCCCACGCCAGCCAGATTGAAGTGAATGTCAAGGCCGGCGTAACTTTTGCCTCCTCCCTGCGAAGCATCCTGCGTCAGGACCCCGATGTCATCTGTGTGGGGGAAATCCGCGATGCGGAAACCGCCGCCATGGCCGTGCAGGCCGCCCAGACCGGACACCTCGTCCTGGCCACGCTTCACGCCTCCAGCAATATGGCCGCCCTCGTGCGGATGATGGACCTGGGAGTCCGTCCCCTCCTGCTGGCTTCCGCCCTGAGCGTCATTATCTCCCAGCGGCTGGTTCGCCGGCTCTGCGACGCCTGCAAAGGGCCCGCCGAACTGACCCAAAGCCAAATCAACTACTGCATCCAGAATAATCTCGACCAGACCAAAATCTTCCAGGCGCGCGGCTGCGGCCGCTGCGGCGGAACCGGCTATTACGGCCGAATCGCCATCATGGATGTCACCTACATGGACGACAAACTCCGGCATACCCTCGTCAGCAACACCCTCACCCCCGCCGATATGAAACAGAAAGGCGACCGCGACTTCTTTGCCACCCTGCGGAGAGACGGGCTTGCCAAGGTTCTGGCAGGCATTACCACCCTCGAGGAAATCAAACGAGTCACTTCCCACTTAGGAGGATAACATGGTTTGGTTTGCCGCCTTGCTGCTCGGAATCTTTTTCGCCTGGCTCGGCTTCAAAAAAGGCGTTTACATCATGGCCGCCGCCGCCTTTAATTTCCTGATGTCCCTCTATATCGCCGTCATGGCCGCACCCGCCCTCCTCAAAAACAACCCCGTCCTGCAGGAATCCGGGTATTACGCCGCATTTTCCATCCTTTTCCTGGCCGCCGCCTGTTTTATCCTCCTGCAGGGAATCTGCTATTACCTCTTTCTCCGCGGGGCCGACTGCGTCTTTCCGGCTGCTTTTGAAAAAGCCGCCGGCAGTTTGCTCGGCTTCCTGATCGGCTATACCCTGACCTCCTTTCTTCTTTTAGCCGTCTGCATTATGCCCTTTTCAAGACATGAACTCTTCCTGCGGCTCATTTCCCTCGACAAAATGAAAACCTTTTCCTCCTCTACAACCGTAAAAATATGTCATTTTATGGCCGGATGGTCCCTTCAGTATCTGGCTGATAAGCCCCAAAAAACCATCGAGTACCTCATTTCACTCGGAGACCCCAAACCCCTTCCTGTTTCCCCGTCGGCACAGCCCTCCTCCGCCCCGCTGAACCAAACTTCCACACCCCCCTCTCCTTCACCCAACCGGCCGGATGAAAGCCATCTCCAATAATCGGCCTTTTAACGGTTTTCCGCCGCCCGCTCCGCCGACTCCACGGTATTATACAAAAGCATCGTAATCGTCATCGGCCCCACCCCGCCCGGCACCGGCGTAATCATCGACGCCTTCTGTCGGACCGCCTCAAAATCCACATCGCCTACAAGCCGATACCCGTTCTTGGAAGACGCATCCTCGACTCGATTAACCCCTACGTCTATCACTACCGCCCCTTCCTTGACCATATCGGCCGTAATCGTCCTCGGACGTCCTGCCGCCGCAATTACAATATCCGCCCGACGGACATGCTCGGCCAGATTCCGCGTCTTTGTATGACAAATCGTCACCGTTGCATTTCCCATCCGTCCCTTCCGAATCAGCAGATTGGCCAGCGGCTTGCCCACAATATTGCTTCGCCCCACAATCACGACTTCCGCTCCCTCCAGAACAACCCCGCTTCGCACGAGCATCTGCACAACCCCATGCGGCGTGCACGGCAGGAAACACCGCTGTCCAATCACCATCCGCCCCACATTCACCGGATGAAAACCATCCACATCCTTTTCCGGACAAATCGCATTCAAAACCCGCTCTTCGTTTATGTGCTTCGGCAGCGGCAGCTGAACCAAGATCCCGTGTATCTTTGGGTCCCGATTGAACCGCTCAATCAGCCCCAGCAGGTCCGTCTCCGTCGTTGCGGCAGACAGCCGATTGTCGCTCGAATAAATCCCGACCTCTTCACACGCCTTTTCTTTGGCCGTCACATACGACTTGGATGCCGGGTCATCCCCCACCAGAATGACCGCCAGCCCCGGGCGAATACCCCGCTGAACAAGTCCCGCAATCCGCCCTTTCAGTTCTTCCCGCATCTGAGATGCTATCTGCCTGCCGTCAAGTATCTTTGCCGCCACGTGTAATTGTCCTTTCCAAACTCGTTCTTTTTTCCCCAAACTAAAAAAACAAACCCCCTTGTCAACAACCAACTTTATGCTTTCTCCTGAAAAAAAATAAGACGAAATCGCTGCCTCAGAAAAAATTTCTATGAATCCGGAAAAAAATTCCCTCTTGACAGGAAAAAAGGTGCTCACATCCGCCATTTTCGGCCTAAAAACCTTGGTATTGGCAGAAAACATTCTCACAATGACCCTTGGCATAAATTTTGCACAATATCCTTGTGCTTCAGCGTAAAAGACAGTTACTCATTTGAAAGGGAAAAATGTATGGAAATCAATGGGGTGGAACGAACGGGTCAGATGCTTTCAATGATGCACCTGGGGAAAATGAAACCGCCGGAACCAAATGAACTGAGCTCCAAGATTCTCAACGCCTTGGACACAGACGGCGACGGGAGCATTAGTTCTGAAGAACTCACGAATGCCGGACAACTCGGCCAAAAAATCGCCCAAGCCGACACAGATGAAGACGGCACCATTACCGCGGAGGAAATCCTCGCCAAAATTACAGCCAAAATGGAAGAAATGGGAATCACACCCAGATCGAGTTTCAAAGAGAAACCGGATCTGAATGCGCTGAAAGAACTCTTGACTCAGGCAGGTACAGAAATTATTCAGCAAAATCCAACACCCAATCCGTCCGAAGTCAGCACAAAAATTCTCGGTGACTTGGATACAAATGGCGATGGGGTCTTGAGCATCGAAGAATTGAATGCAGCCGGTCTCTTCGGTCAAAAAATCGCCGAGTCCGATTCCGATGGTAACGGCGTTGTCAGTCGTGAAGAATTGGAATCCTTTGTTGCCCAGTCTCCGCTTCCCCCGCCGCCTCCACCCGCCCAAAACAGCAACCAAGAGGAAACTGAAAATAGCGAATCCCAAAAAAAGGAACAAACGGGCTACGACCTGCTCAGTAAAATCCTCCAGGATGTTTTCGGACTGTCTTCAGAGGAAAAAGACCAGCTTCTCAAAATGCTCCAAAACAATCCCTTTGAAACAACCTGCTGACCTGCTCTTAACTGCACACAGCAAGCCGAGTCGTTCAAATAAACGATTCGGCTTTTCTTTTTTTCGAAAAGCACTGTTGTGTCGGCAAACTTTTCAGAAACACAAGATGCCTTCCAAAAAACTCTGACAGCATCTCAAACATTCGTTTTTCAGTTTTTATTTACTCATTTCTGCGATAGAATAATGTCCGATAATATACGAACAAAAGGAGTTAGACAATGAAGACTTCAGTTGTCCTTTTATGGTTTAGCATGCTTCTTTTTCTTCAGATTGACACACATATCTCCCCCGTCCGTCCTTCTGCTGTGCCCCAAAAAATCGCCGGCGGTTTTCAATTCACCGAGGGCATCACCGCCGACCCCAACGGCACCCTCTACTTCTCCGACATTCCCGCCGGCCTGATTTACCAAATCTCCCCCGACGGCACCCTCTCCAAATACATCGAAACCAATCAATCCAACGGCCTTCAGGTTGCCCCGGACGGCTCGCTGATTGTCTGCGAATCTGCCGGCCCCAGGCGTCTTTTTCGAATTGACCGCCAAAAAAACATCATCACCCTGGCGGACGGCTATAACGGCAAAAAATTCAACAGCCCCAATGACTGCTGGCTGGACCCCAAAGGCGGCGTTTACATGACCGACCCTCGGTACGGCAGCCGTGATGATATGCAGCAGGACGGCGAGCACGTCTATTACATCACCCCGGACCGACGGGTTATCCGCGTGATTGACGATATGATACGTCCGAATGGACTTATCGGAACCCCCGACGGGACCCTCCTCTACGTGGCCGACCATGCCGCCGGCAAAACCTGGCTTTATGACATCCAAAAAGACGGCACACTTACAAATAAGCGGCTGTTCTGCTCCGACGGCTCCGACGGGATGACCCTCGACAGCCGCGGAAATGTCTATCTGACCTGGCGCAGGCAGGTCAAAATCTACACCCCCGACGGACAGCTCCTCGATACGATTGACCTGCCCGAGAGCCCCACCAACGTCTGCATCGGCGGCCCCGAGCGGCAAACCCTTTATATCAACACCCCGTCCGCTGTGTACGCAATCGACTTAATAACCAAGGCCGTCGGAACCAACTGAACATCTCGAAAGGTACCGAACAACCCCCCTGTCATTCCCGCATATTCCTGTCATTCCCGCGACCTGTCCTTCGAAGCTTCAGCGGAGGAGGAAGGCGGGAATCCAGCCCTCCCCGGCCTCATCTTGTTCGAAACCTTAAGATTTTTTCTGGTACACCCGCACATAATCAATCTCAAAGCGGGCCGGAAATCCCGTCTCCGAAGGGTCTCCGCCCTGTATGCCGCCGATGGCTAAATTGAGCAAAATATAGTGCGGCTCATGAAACGGATTCGCCCCCTGCCCGTCCTGATTGATGGTTTTGGACAGGTCAATCTCATTCAGCAGCATATCATCCACATACAGCCGGATAACCTGTTCATCCCAGTCCATCCGCCAAATGTGAAACTTTTTCGACCAGTCCGGGTCGCCGAACTCTTCCAGCGGTTTTTTCAGGTCATCCCACGCCGGCCGCCTGCCCCCGCCGTCCCAGCAGGCATTGGCCAGAAGCATCCCCCGATAATATTCCATAATGTCGATTTCGCCGCAGCCCGGCCAGCCGCGGGCAAATCCGAGCGTCCAAAACGCCGGCCACAGCCCCGAACGCGTATCAATCCGCCCCCGCATCACAAACCGCCCGAATTTCCACGAATGCTTCCCCGAGGTCTTTACGCAGGCGGAGGTATATTCCGCATATTCCCGATTCCGCCGCCACGATCGGCTGTCCGGACTGTAATTGGGATTCCTGACTCGTTCCCGCCTGCCCTCAATAATCAGCATTCCCCCTTTACAGAAGGCGTTTTCCGGCTGATACCACTGCAGTTCCTCGTTCCGCACAAACCCAATCTCATACGTCCAGTTGTTCGGGTCGGGCCTGCCGTCTTTTTCAAACTCATCGGCCCAAACCAGCACATACCCGTCCGACGTTTCGGCTCCGGCCGCAACTGACGCCGCCAACATCCATCCCGCCGTAAAAAGCAGCAACTGTTTCATTGCATCCTCCATTTTTCTCTACGGAAAACAATTTTGTAAAAATCAGTTTACCGAATACAATAAGTACCGGCAAAACCTTTTCGGAGTGCAAAAAATGAAACAATCCAACATTCCTCTCTGCTCCAGAACCTCCTCAGCCGCTTCTTTTCTTCTGCTGCTCTGCTGGCTCGGCCTTTCCTCTGCCGGCGTACCGGACCGAGAACCCATTATGCTCGAACTGGAAGGGGATTTGAACGTCCACGACCCGGTCCTTATCAAGGAAAAAGACACGTACTATCTGTTTTGTACCGGCGGAAACCGCCGAACCGGCTACGTTCCTATCCGCTGCTCCAAAGACCTTCACCATTGGCAGTTGCGCGGCTATGTCTTTGAAACCCTTCCGGAATGGGCCCCCATCGAAATCCCCGGAACCCGCGGTGTCTGGGCACCTGATATTTCCTATTTTAACAGAAGGTACCATCTCTATTACTCCATTTCCACCTTCGGCAAGAACAACTCCGCCATCGGCCTGGCCACAAATAAAACCCTCGACCCAAACAGCCCGGAGTACAAATGGGAGGATCACGGGATGGTCCTTCGCTCCACGGAAGGCAAGGACGACTGGAACGCCATCGACGCCAACATCGTCATCGAAGATGAGAAAAATATCTGGATTTGCTGGGGCAGTTTCTGGAGCGGCATCCAGATGCGCAAAATCGACCCCGCCACAGGCAAACTGTCCGCGGAACATACCACCCACTACACGCTCGCCAGCCGGCCGAGGAAAGCAGAACACAAGACCCCGCCCGTCGAAGGGGCCGTCGAAGCTCCGTTTATCGTTCGGCGGGACGGCTTCTGGTGCCTGTTCGTCTCCTTTGACCTGTGCTGCCGCGGGGCTGACAGCACATACAACATCGTCGTCGGACGTGCCGAAAAAGTCACCGGCCCTTATTTCAACCGCGAAGGCGTACCGATGCTCGAAGGCGGCGGCACCCAAGTCATCAAAGCCACCACAGACAACTGGAAAGGACCCGGCCACTGCGCTGTTTTTCGGGAAGGCGACCAGGACTATCTGGTCTTTCACGCCTATCACGGACAGACCGGAAGACCCTATTTGAAAATCTCCACGATGGAATGGAAAGACGGCTGGCCTGTTGTCGCCCCCCTGCCGTAAACGCATTCTTTCGCGCAAAAGGAAAGGCCCGCCGGATATCTCCGACGGGCCTCATAAACCTGGCAATCACCTACTTTCGCCCCGAAGGACTATCATCGGCCGGACGGGCTTAGCTTCTGAGTTCGGAATGGGATCAGGCGTTTCCCCGTCCGCATGGTCACCAGGAGTTCGTGAATCGGCGTATCCCTTTCGGGACCTGCCGAAATTCTCGTACCTTGTAAAAAAGCAGATTGGTTCAATCCAGCGCCGTTTCCAACCTTGGCGAAATCCCATACAACCGACCGATTGATATGGTCAAGTGTTCGACCGTTAGTACCGGTTAGCTGAGCAGATTTCTCCGCTTACACACCCGGCCTATCAACCTGGTAGTCTTCCAGGGGTCTCTCGGACCCGAAGGTCCATGGAATCCTTATCTTGGGGTTGGCTTCCCGCTTAGATGCTTTCAGCGGTTATCCGTTCCCGACTTAGCTACCCGGCGGTGCAGCTAGCGCTACAGCCGGTACACCAGAGGTCAGTGCTTCCAAGTCCTCTCGTACTAAAGAAACATCCCCTCAAGATTCCTGCGCCCACGGCAGATAGAGACCGACCTGGCTCACGCCGGTCTGAACCCAGCTCGCGTACCACTTTAATCGGCGAACAGCCGAACCCTTGGGACCGCCTTCAGCCCCAGGATGTGATGGGCCGACATCGAGGTGCCAAACCGCCTCGCCGCTATGAACGCTCGGAGGCGATCAGCCTGTTATCCCCGGAGTACCTTTTATCTGATGAGCGATGGCCTTTCCACACAGAACCACCGGATCACTAAGTCCTGCTTTCGCATCTGCTCGACCTATCAGTCTCACAGTTAAGCACCCTTCTACCTTTGCGCTCAACGCGTGATTGCCAACCACGCTGAGGGTACCTTTGAACTCCTCCGTTACCTTTTAGGAGGAGACCGCCCCAGTCAAACTGCCCACCTAGCACTGTTCCATGCCCGGGTTCACGGGTCACGGTTAGGCGACTAACATAGCAAGGGTGGTATTTCAACGTCGGCTCTGCGATGCCCGGAAGCACCGCTTCACAGCCTCCCACCTATCCTACGCATGATATGCCAGGCGTCAATACCAGGCTACAGTAAAGGTTCACGGGGTCTTTCCGTCTTGCCGCGGGTCTGTAGTATCTTCACTACAAGTACAATTTCACCGAGTCTGTCCTTGAGACACTGCTCCAGTCGTTACGCCGTTCATGCACGTCGGAACTTACCCGACAAGGAACTTCGCTACCTTAGGACCGTCATAGTTACGGCCGCCGTTTACCGGGGCTTCAGTTAGGAGCTTCTCCCGCACCTTTTTGACCAGTTAAAGAATTTTGAATCCGGCGAAGCAGCTGTGTCTTGCTTCGCCCATCCTGTTTAAGACGCCGTTCTCGAAGAGCGGCATCCCTTTGCTCCGCATAGGCCTCATAGTACACCAGATTCCAAACACCGCGTCGGGTATATCGAGCACCTTTTTCTTGCTGGTGCTCTTTGACCCGCCGTATCAGGTCTTTTGTATATCCAATATACGTCTGGCCTTTCTGCGGATTCAGCAGGACATACACATAAAACATCTTCTTTCTCCTGGGCAAAAAGGTGCGGGATAACCCATCCCCTTAACCTTCCGGCACCGAGCAGGCGTCATTCTCTATACATCCACTTTAACGTGTTCGCAGAGAACTGTGTTTTTGGTAAACAGTCGCCAGAGCCGATTCACTGCGCCCTCGGCATGCTGCTATCGAAATAACAGCACCCGGAGGGACCCCTTTTCGCGAACTTACGGGGTCAAATTGCCTAGTTCCTTAAGGACAGTTTTCTCGAGCGCCTGAGGATACTCTCCTCACCTACCTGTGTCAGTTTTAGTACGGTCATGCTGTCTTCATCCTTAGGAAGCTCTTTCTCGGCACCTTTTCGGGTCACTTCGGCATCGTAAAGCGGCCTCGTCCTTGCGGAACCCGCACTACTGCCCGCGGGATGACCGGAGAAAGATGCGTCACTTCCGTCGTCTGACAACATGGTGCAGGAATATTAACCTGCTGCCCATCGTCTACGCCTTTCGGCCTGGACTAAGGGACCGACTAACCCTGGGCGGATTTACCTTCCCCAGGAAACCTTAGGTTTTCGGCGAGCAGGATTCTCACCTGCTTTATCGTTACTCATGCCGGCATAATCACTAGCAGCCGCTCCACGGCTCGTTTCCGTACCGCTTCAACGCTGACTGCTACGCTCTCCTACCACCCGCTTGCGCGGATCCGCAGCTTCGGTTTTCGGCTTATTCCCGTTTATTATCGGCACCCAACTGCTCGATCAGTAAGCTATTACGCACTTTTTAAATGGTGGCTGCTTCTAAGCCAACATCCTGATTGTCTCAGCAATCGGACTTCCTTAGTAACTGAGCACGAAATTAGGGACCTTAGCTGGCGGTCTGGGTTCTTGCCCTCTCGACCATGAAGGTTATCCCCCACAGACTGACTCCCGGGCTGTACCTGCTGGTATTCGGAGTTTGGTAGAGGTAAGTAGGCGGGTAGCCCCTTATCCTCAATCAGTAGCTCTACCCCCAGCAGGGACCACTCGAGGCTAGCCCTAAAGCTATTTCGGAGAGAACGAGCTATCTCCACGTTTGATTAGACTTTTACTCCTCTCCACAGCTCATCCCATAACTTTTCAACGTTAACGGGTTCGGTCGTCCAGGGATTTTTACATCCCCTTCCACCTGGCCATGGATTGATCACGTGGTTTCGCGTCTACTGCCTGCGACTGAACGCCCTATTCAGACTCGCTTTCGCTGCGGCTACGCACCTGAAGTGCTTAACCTGGCCGCAAACAGTAACTCGCCGGCTCATTATGCGAAAGGCACGCAGTCACCCGTTTCCCGCACCTATTTTTGACCACAAAAATAATTCTATTCTGAATCATCTTCTGGCCAAAAATAGGTGCGGGACATAGGGCTCCTACTGCTTGTAAGTGTATGGTTTCAGGTCCTTTTCACACCCCTCGTAGGGGTTCTTTTCATCTTTCGCTCGCGCTACTTTCCACTATCGGTTGTCGAGGAGTACTTAGCCTTGGAGGGTGGGCCCCCCGGCTTCACACGGAGTTCCACGAGCTCCGTGCTACTCTGGTACGCCGAACGTAACGGAGGACACCGGCTTTCGCATACAGGACTATCACCTTCTGTGGTCGGACTTTCCAGACCGTTTTGCTGACCGTGTCTTTGTAACTCCTGATCGGCACCCACAACCCCCCGCACCTATTTTTGACCAGCAAGAGAGCTTTGAATTCTGGTATACAGCTGACGTCTGGCTCGTCCATCGTGCTTGAGCCGAAGTTCTCGTCTGCGGGCATCGCCTTCATCCGCGTATGCCTCGTAATATACCAGATGCCATGTTCCATGCCTTGTGGTTTGGGCTCCCCATCCGCCCGTATGCTGACGGATTCGTTTTTTTAAGTCGGCACTAAACCCAATATAAACGTTTCGACTCGCTTCTTCCACAAGCACATACACATAGCTCATTGCATCTCTCCTGAGCAAAAATAGGTGCGGGGTTTGGGCTCATCCGCTTTCGCTCGCCGCTACTAACGGAGTCTCGGTTGATTTCCTTTCCTGCAGGTACTAAGATGTTTCAGTTCCCTGCGTTCGCTTCACATGGCCTATGCATTCAGCCATGGATGACGGATGACGGTTGCCCGTTTCCGTCGGGTTTCCCCATTCGGACATCCCGGGATTAACGGATGCTCGGCTCCTGCCCCGGGCTTATCGCAGCCTGCCACGTCCTTCATCGCCTCTCGACACCAAGACATCCCCCATACACTCTTAGTAACTTGACCATATCAATCCGCGATTGTATGGCCTTTCGCCGACGGCACATTGCTGTGCCGTACAGGTTGGTCTTGACGCTTGAGTGGTGAATGAAACGAATGTTTCATTTCCCACGATTGAACCAATCTGCACTTGTCAAAGAGCTTTTATCAGCTCGGTCCTCAGGACCGATTCTGAACCATTGGAGACGATGGGACTCGAACCCACGACTTCCGGCTTGCAAAGCCGGCGCTCTCCCAGCTGAGCTACGTCCCCGGACCCTTCGCCTCAAATCCCTTGCTTCTCTTTTCAGGATTTCGGCCTTGTGTGCTTCCCTGACCGAAGGCCAAGGAATGGGCCCGGGAAGACTTGAACTTCCGACCTCACGCTTATCAGGCGTGCGCTCTAACCAGCTGAGCTACGAGCCCGACAGGTAGCCGTACCGGACAGCAAGACATTTGTCCTGAAGAACCAGTCGGCTCTTACCACTCAACCATCGTCTATTCGCTTCTTAAAGAGCAATAAAAAATGCCGCTGCCCATCTTTATCAGCGACATTTGCTGAGATCCAGAAGTCTAATGACTTCCGATGAGCAGTCAAGTACAAAATCTTTTTTTTCGATTTTTTTTCAAAACTGCTATGCCGCTTTGCGTTTTCACCACTCGACTCTCCCCCCGCTCCAGAACCATAAGTGTATCTCCAAAGCCAAAAACGTCAACAAGATTTTTTAAAATTTTTTTGACCTGCTTCCGCTCTTTTTAGAAATATCGACCTCAAAACCCTTTGAATTTATGCAACTGCCGAAAAAACATCGCTTTACAAATCCGACTCACTGCATCCTTAATTGGGCGGTTATCTCCTGAATCATCTGCTCTTTGGCCTTTTCCAGCGGTCCCTGCAGCGTCACACCCGCCGCCAGGGTATGCCCGCCGCCGCCGTATTTTTGTGCAATCACCCGCACATCCACTTTCCCTTTGCTCCGCAGCGAACATCGAAATCGCCCGTCCGAAAGCTCCACCAGCAGAAACGCAGCCTCCACCGTTTTGAGCCGCTGGCATTCATCAATCAGATTTTCCGTGTCCGGCCCTTTCGCTCCCGTCTGCTCAAAATCGCTGCGAAGAATATACTGCGAAGCAATCCGCTCCTGTTCATACAGCTCCAGATGCTCGAGCATCCGAACCATCAGCCGCAGCCGAGCCGGTGAAAAACTCTGATACATCAGCCGGTACAGCACATCCGGCCGAGCGCCTGCCTCAATGAGTTCCGCCGCCGTGCGAAAGATTCGGCTGTCGGCATTTCCAAAGCGAAACCAGCCCGTATCCGAGGAAATCGCGGCAAAAATCGCCTCCGCTGCAGAAGCCGCAATCGGCCAGCCGGCCGCCTTAAACAAATCAAATACAAGCTCTCCTGCCGCCGCCGCTTCCGCATCCAGCAGCTGCACATCCCCCAAACCATCCCCCGTAATATGATGATCAATCACCAGCACCTTTTTCTTTGAACGCTCCGCAAGCCAGCCCTCAAGTCCCGGCAGCTGAATGATGCTGTTTGTATCCACCACAATCACCAGCTCCGTCTCCGACCACGGCTTTGCCGCCAAATCCTCCGGCTTCAAATCATTTCCCAATACCGGCACCTTTTCTCCAAACAATTCCGCATACCACGAAGCCGGCGGCGACAAAAGAAACGCATGCACCTCTTTGCCCAGACGCCGCAGCGCCTCCATCAATGCACGCATGCACCCACAGGCATCTCCGTCCGGACGAATATGACTGGTGACAACGATTCGACGGGAACTGTCAATCAGCTGAAGGGCTTTTTGAAAATCCATATCTTCCATTCCTTATGCCTGAAGTACTCTCCGGCAGTTTTTCCGTAAAAGTTGCCCCATTGCGGCCGGAAAATCCAACAAAAAACCGGAAACTCTGGAAAGAATACGATAAGTGGATTATATATATCTTGTATATACAATTGTGTCGTTTCCAAAACCTGCTCTCGAAAAACGTTAAACCCAATCGAAAAAAGAAGTTAAGGAAAAATCGCCCCTGATGTGGACCCGCTGCGCAAAAAATTGGCGAGGATGTGGGTCCGTCTGGGGGGGAAAACGGATGACCACTTAGCCTCGCCGAGGACTATGGTCAAGTTGCTTTCCGCAACTTAACTTCCGCTATTCCTTATATCGGAACTTTTCGGCCCTGTCAAGAACCATTTTTTAAAAATTTGGGATGGCCATGGAACATCGTATCCCCCTTAGGAGGATTCGCTGCATGACTGACAGAGCCTATCGACGAGTCATGGCTTTATGGACCAGGGCTGGGGGGACCCCCAGCCGGCGACATTGCGGCTCCAGAATGGCGTCTAA
>JAKPDO010000012.1 GCA_029552545.1 Planctomycetota bacterium | reverse complement strand
TCCATCAGTCGGCTGTGACGATAGAACGCCTCGCTGCGTTTCTCGCGTGGCCAATCGTTGAAACGGCTCATAGCGCTATTCATTGTCGCCCCTCCGTACCTTTGATTTCGAGCTGACTTTTATACATTTTATTCTCCTTTCCGCCGGCCCACTGGCCGGCCTTCCATTGCCGGCCCAACACAGGCCGGCGATTTGAAAGCCCCCTGCCGGACTTGCAGCCGGCACGCCCGCTTGGTCGGGGGGGGCGGATTTATTGTCTTACAATTTCAGCTCCGCTGCCGTACCGCAGGCAGCCGCGCCAGGTGTACAATTCAATGTCTCCTTTGCCGCTCGACGCGGATTGAGGGCGCGGAACTGGACAAATCTAAAGATGGAGGTTTTAACCCCGTCTTTTTCCACCACCTCGCGGGCGGTGGTGGAAACCAACACGGTAATCCCCGCCTCGATCAGGATAGAGGCGAGGACAAAGCAAAAGCTCTGCTCCCCCATGAGGTGCACGGCACCTCTAAAATTGGCTGCATACCAGGTATTGTCTGCAGCCAAAATTTCCTTAAACATGTCGTCCGCCATGCGACGGACGACATCCATATCCGCGTCCGGCGGGATTACCGGAAACGGAATATCCGTTATCTGCGAGGTGGTGGCGGGCTCTGCCTCTCCGCATTTGGCGCAGAAGATGTGCTCGCCATCTTCTGACTCCTTCACCGCCGCGCCGCAGCAGGCGGTGATTTCAGCGGCGCCCCACCACCGCGCCGCTGCCTTTTGCTCTTCACTCCAGCCGCTGCTGGGGTGGTTTGAGATGTTTACGAATGTCATATTCTTCTCCTTTTCAAATGGAAATTTTGTATGATTTCTACCCCGCCGACCGCCGGCGGGCAAAATTATTGCCGAATTTGTTCTCGGGCCATTTCGCGTGCGTCCTCTCCGCAAAGGCCCAGTGCTGTTTTCCGCCAAAATATCAAAATATCATCGTAATCGGTGTAGGCGTGTCGCCTGTAGGCGGCGAGGACGCGATGGATGAAATCCGAGTCGCCGACCTCGTCCCGCAGCCATGCCGGGTAGAGTTTACCCCCTGTCTGCCGATTTGCCTCGATGGCGGCGTAGACCTCGCGGGCCTCCGCCCCCACGCGAACCAGACCTTTCCCCTCCAGGTACAGCAGGGCATAGGCCGCGTCTGTGGAATGGTTTCCTGCTGCGAACTCGGCGGAGAACCCGAGATCGATCAGCCGCCGGATTCGCCTCTGTCTCCTCTCTGCGGAGGTTTTACGTTGTTTTTTTCGTTTTTCTGATTCGGCAACTTCCGCTTCCGTAGGCGCCTTCTTCCTGACGAAAGCCAGTAGGCGGACGAGCCGTTGAAGACGCGGGGTTGTCAGGTAGACGACTACCTTTTTGCGACCGTAGCGGGTCTTCGGACCGGCCTTCACGGCCCTTACGCCGCCGGCGGTGCGATCGGTGGTGGTGATGTAGACGGCGGGGGCTTTCGCTTCGAACGAATCGTAGAAGCCCCCATATTTCGATGAATACATTTCGATGTGCTGCTGGATCTCAGATCTGATTTTCGCGATTCGGGACTCCAGCCGCGCTCGAGCGCGGCCGAAGTCGTGGTTTTTCCGAAGTCTCATTTGGGTCTCCTTTCTTGATTTGGCGGGCCAGCCGAAGCCGGCCCGCCTATGCTTGCCTAACTACCTCGGCGCCGCTGCCAGATAACGGTGGCGATTCTGCGCCGAATCTCTTTTACCGCTGCTTTGATGGTATCCGGCAACGGGGCGGCAAATTCGTGATTGCCGAGTTCAATGTCAGCCGCTCCGTAAATGGCCTGATAGGTTGGCCGCGCTGAATGGTCAGCCAGACGCACCGTTACGCCGTCATAAGTTATATAGACGGCCTCAGATGAGCCAGAGGCCTCTATCTCTGCAAATCGCCGAACCGAGTTCGAAAATGACTCGGCCACGTCCCGCAAATAATAAGCCCGGTCGGCGGCCTCTTTTTCCGCCTTCCGGGCTTCGTTTTCATCTTCAATGCTGGACAGTATCCATTGTAAGCAATCGTCGCAGTAGATGCCATACTCCGTATTTTTGGCGGCATCTGACCCGCAACATTCACATATATGACTATTCATATTTTTTCTCCTTTCCGCCGGCTTTTGCCGGCTTGTTATGTTGGCCAACACGGCCAACTAATCTAACGTTATTATATA
>JAKPDO010000008.1 GCA_029552545.1 Planctomycetota bacterium | reverse complement strand
ACGGCTATCGTCGTGATGTAAAAGTATGGGTTGAATTTGACGACCCAGCCGCACTCGAAGGCGCCGCCCTCAGAGTCTGGATCCGTCCGTGCGGCCAACACCGCAACTGGTACGTTGGCCAGAGCAAAAAGGCGCGGGAATTTTTTGCAAACGCATATGCCATCATCACCGGCATGGCGGATGCGGAGGACCACCCTGCAGCCATCACCGAAGAGGCGGCGGAGGCCCTACAGGTCGGCCAAGCCGTCAACTGGGTTGTAGGCGGGCTTCCGTCCGACGCCAACGAAGAGCGGAAAATTAACGGAACTGTCAGGCAGGTCCGGCGCGTCCCGTCGGCAAACATCGGCCAAACTGAACAGGTCGAGGTGGTCATTCTCGGTGAGGACGGGGACGAATGGATCCTCTACACCTGGCGCGGCGTGCTGCGGTGCGGCAGCGGCGCCGAGGTAGTCAGGCAAGCATAGGCAAGCATAGGCGGGCCGGCTTCGGCTGGCCCGCCTAATCAAGAGAGGAAGCGATGAACAGTCTAAATGTCAGAAAAATCCGAATCGAGGACTTGTTAAAGTGCACAATTTGCGGACGGCTCATCGTACGCGGACTGGAATTGACGGTAGAAGGAACTGAAATAAGAATCTGTGAAGACTGCGTCAGATACGGAGGCAAAAGATGCCGGAATTCGACAGCGAAAAAATCAGAAGAATGCTGAAAAAACTGTATCCACACATTTGGAAGGAAGACTTGACGGAAGAGGACATAGACAGTCATATTGTCTATCTCTTTGGGACTGAACCCGACATGAACAAGAAAGAGTTAGCCGAAATGCTGAAACGTTTCAGGAGGACATTCAATGATGAACGAAAATGAAAAAAAGAAAACTTACTTCTCCATCCGATGCGACGATCCTACCCGCCGCCGCATCATTGAACGGTACTTGAAATTCTGCGCCTATCACAACATTAAGATGAGTCTGTCCGAGTACTTGGCGAGGACGGCTTGCGGAGACATCGGCGATGAAACAAAAGAACGAGAATAAAAAATGCGTGCTCTATGCGAGGTTTTCCCCGCGCAGAAACGCCGAATCCTGCGACTCCTGCCAAGCCCAATTGGCGATTCTCCGCCAGCGTGCGGCGGTCGAGGGATACGAGATTATCGGCGAATTTGCTGACGAGAACATCAGCGGGGGCTCGGATAATAGGCCGGGTCTTCTGGCCGCACTGGAAGCCGTCAAAAACAATCGGGCCATTCTGATGGTCTACTCCCTGTCTCGGCTTGCAAGAAGCACAGTGAGGGCGCTGGAGATTGCCTGCGACATTGACAAATGGGGGGGCGGGATCTACACGGAGAAGGAGCATATCTCCACACGCGGCAAATATGACCGATTTGTTTTTACCATTTTTGCGGCGCTGGCTCAGTTAGAGAGGGAGATGGTCAGCGAGCGAACGGCGGACGCCATGCGGGTCTATATGGACCAAGGCCGGAAAATGGGGGGGAAGCCGCCGTATGGCTACCGCTTCATCGGGAAAAGGATGGTCCCAGACCTCTACGAGCAGCGGGTCGCAAGACGAATCGTGGAATTACGCAATATGGTAGACAAAAAAGGACGGCCCATGCCCTACCGAAAAATCGCCAAGAGGATAAACTACGAAGGCTATCGGACGAGGGATTCCCGACAATGGTTCGCCCAGCAGGTCATCCGTATCTACAAGGCATTTAAGGACGGGCCGCCATACCGATGCATAGGGCCCAACAAAGAGTCCGCCGGAGGTCCGGAGGTCTTGACTCTCCGGCGGACTTGCCGATAAGAAAGGAGCAGATGAATTGTATAAAAAAGGAAATGTCTTGTCAAGAGATTTAACCAGTAGACAAACTTCTGCTCTTGACTTGCACCATCCCTTTCTTGTCATTGGGTTTCGATTCCAAATGGCGGATAGACCGCCCTGACTCGTTGCGGTTTGCTGGTGTAATCAACCTGTTTTCACCTCTGCCTCTATATGCTGTTTGTCTTTCAGATACCACTGTGCGATATAATAACTGTAGGCAGGAGGGACGGACTCATTGAGTTCGGCCCACGTCATCCAGTCAAT
>JAKPDO010000007.1 GCA_029552545.1 Planctomycetota bacterium | reverse complement strand
GGTCAGGTCAGAGAGGACCTTGACCCTGGCCATTCCCCGCCAGCTGATCAGCCCCAGCAGGGCGGTAATCACAACCAGACAGCCGAATCCCAAAAACAGTTTCGTGGACAGTTTCATGTTCTTAACCATTCGCAGACTCCTCAGAAAAAAAGGGAACTATATCGATTCCTCAGCACTCTGCTGAACAACAGAATCGATTTCAAGCAGCAGTTTGACCGAATCGTTTGTTTTGGCAATCCCACGGAGGAAGGAGGTATCGATGGTGCTGCCGAGGGATGGTGCCGGCTCAATTTGTTCGGCCTCAATCTCTAAGACCTCTGAAACCCGGTCTACTATCAGGCCGGTCAGAGTTGCCCCTTCTGCTGTCTGCGTTTCAATGATGACAATACAGGTCTGGTCTGTAATCTCCTTCTCAGGCATTCCGAATTTCAGGCGAAGGTCGATAACCGGAATGACCTGACCGCGCAGGTTCAATATACCCTTCAGATAAACAGGTGATTTTGGCACCGGCGTAACAGGTACATAGCCGATGATCTCGCGGATTTGCAGGATTTCTATCCCAAACTCTTCATTCCCGATGGCAAATGTTAAGTATTTGCCTTCCGAGGCGGGGTTTTTTTCGGAGGGTGAACTTATAACAGATGAGGATGTTGCTGAGACAGCCATTCTTCAGCTCCTAAATACTTGGGTTTGTTTTTCCCTAAATATCGGGAATTATTCTGAGATGGGATTCGGGATTATTAGATTTGGACTTAAGAAAAAAATGCATCTTTTTTAAAAATACAGTTCAAAACTGCAACAGGGGAAGACGTTTTTTCAGAATTAATCTTTTTTTGATAAATCATTTATTTTTTTCGGACTTACCGGAGGTCCTGCCGTCCGTTTCATCCCCAATTTTCGCTTCATTTGTGCAACAGTGCGCCAAGGGTAGAGAGACAAAAAAGAACAGAACAAGCAAAACGGAGGCGACCGATGGCGTTTGACTTAAGGATTTTTCAGGATTCTTCACTAAAGGAGTCCTTTCTCGACTGGCTGATTCAATTCCACTGGCCGACTTGGTTTGCCCGCTTTCATCGCCTGTGGGAATATTATCAGAACCGTTTCATCGGTCCGGTTTCGTTTGAAGACGCCGACGGCCGCTGTGCCGAATCCGCCCGTCCCTACATTCAGGCGCAGGAAATGGGCTTGCCTCCGCGAATTACCGGACGGCTCTATGATACTCCCGACGGCATCGACGCCGGCAAGGTCGTTCGCGATATCCGCCGTAAGGAGGTTGTGATTGAAAATGACATCGCCTGGCGCATCAGTGCGATGGTGGATTTTCTCTTCGGCAAAGGCGTTTCATTCGTCAGCAGGGCCCCCAATGCTTCTCGTCGCAGAGCCATTCAGACGCTTCTTGAAGCTGTGTTCGAGGCCAACGGGGGCCCTGCATTCTTCCAGGACCTGGCGGTGCTCGGGGCGGTCTATGGGTTTGTCGACTGCATCATTCGTCCCGGCGCTCGGCTGAACACACGTCTTCAGGCCGCCACCCCCGGCCGTTCCGTTCAGACTCCCGATGCATCCGTATCCCTTCCGCGCATCCGCACCTTCGCTTCCGAGATTGCCCTGGACCTGGTCGAAGCCCCCCGAGCCCTGCCGGTCCTGGAAGAAGACGACTGCCGAACTATCCGTTATTACATTCAGCATTTTCTTCAGGAGCGAAACGAACCGGAGCAGCCGCCGGCGCTTCTGGAGCGGTTTTTCCGAAGGCGTTCGATTCCTGCCGGCCGCCGCAAGACCGCCGTCACGGAAATCATCGGCCCTCGCTGCTTCCAGCGCTATGAAGATTTTCAGTGCGTCGCCGAAGGCCCTAATCCGCTCGGCTACATCCCTGTCGTGCACATTCAGAATCTTTCACAGCCCTATGCCTACGAGGGCATCAGCGACGTTGAGCAGCTCATCGGCCTGCAGAATGAACTGAACACACGCCTGTCCGACCGGGCCAATCGGCTTACGATGCAGGCCTTTCGGATGTATCTGGCCAAGGGCATCGAGGGCGTCGGCGAAAAACCCGTCTCGCCCGGCCGAATGTGGTGTACGGACAACGAGAACGCCTCCATTCAGGAATTCGGCGGCGACGACAACTGCCCCAGCGAAAACCTCCACATCCTCGACATCCGCGATGCGATGGACAAAATCAGCGGCGTAACCCCCGTCGTGGCCGGTGTGCTCAAAAACAAAATCGGCCATCTGACCTCCGGCGTGGCCCTGAAGATGACCTTTATGGGGATGCTCACCCGCAACAGCCGCAAGCAGTACACCTACGGGCAGGGGCTTCGGCGGATGGCCGAAATCATTCTGGATATCTTCGACCGTGCCGGCGTCTTTCCGACCTCGCCCGAAGAGCGGCAGCTGGATGTGCGCTTTCCCAATCCGCTGCCCGAAGAGCCCGCCGAACAGCTCAAAGAAGCCCAGCTCAAAAAAGACCTCGGCGTGCCCGCAGCTGACATCCTTAAAGAATTGGGATACGAACCGACGGACTTCGAGCCGACGGCGGAATAATTTCGCAGCAGACAAAACAAGGAAATCCTGATCGGAAAGGAGCGAGTTTATGACACACACAAACGATGAACCCCGACAGGAACAGACAACCCCCTCCGGTGCGGAAGCGATACCGGAGGCCGTCCTGATTCGCCGGCAGGCCCAGGCCGCCGAAAAGGAACTGGCTCAAATCAAGGCCGAATGCAACCGGCTGGATGCAGAGAATCAGACTCTCCGCAAAACGCTGGACCGGATTCAGACGGAGCAGCAGCTCGTTCAGGCCGCCCGGGCCGCCGGTGCAATCGACGGCGAGACCGTCTGTCTGCTGATTCGTCAGCAGCTGGCAGAAAATGACAAAGCCGATGTGCCGACTCTGCTGGAGCGGCTCCGGCGTGAAAAAAGCTGGCTGTTTGAGGCGGACAATGCGGCACGACCGAAACGTTCCGCCGGACAGCGCGTCCTGCCCGACCGCACAGCCGCCCTTCAGCAGGCCGCCGGCAGGGCCGAACGCACCGGACGGCTCAACGATGTGCAGGAGTATCTGCGCATCCGGAGACAATTCACCTGAAATGCTGAAATCAGCCGTATGAAGTCACGAATAAATCGTTTTGGTTTCGAATTTCGAGATTCGAAATTCATTGATTCAAAGAAAGGAGTTTGATTATGCCGTTTACCGGAAAAGCAACCTACAGCGCCGGCCCCGCTCTGCCTGAATTGGCGGAGGATGTATCGGATTTGGTTGGTATCATTTCCCCCTATGAAACGCCGCTGCTGGACGCCCTCGGCGACCCGTCCCGCAGCGCCTCCAGCACCCGCCACGAGTGGCTCGAGGATGCCTTGCTGCCCAACAAAGATTCCATCAGCGATTCGTCGCTGTTGGACCCAGTGAACGAAACGCAGTTTGATGTGAGCGACGGCGGGCGGTTTCGAGCGGGCGATCAGATTCAGGTTGAAGGCAAACAGGAACTGATGCTCGTTACGCAGGTGTCCGGCAATACGCTCACTGTTATCCGCGGATATGCCGGCACGACGCGCTCGGCTCTGGCAAACGGGCAGACGGTGAATATTCTCGGCAATGCCGCCCTCGAAGGGGATGAACGTCCCCAGGCCCGTTTTACCTGCCGGCAGCGTCAGAGCAACTGGACGCAGATTTTTACCCAGTCCGTCGAGGTCAGCGGCACGGACCTGGCCGCCAGTCCCATCGGCCTGGCCGATGAGATGGATTATCAAAAGCAGATGCGGCTCCGGGAACTGCTGCGCGACCTCGAAAACACCGTCATCAACGGCGGTCAGCTCATCTCCTCGCCGCAGGGCAGCCAAACCGTCCGCCGGACCCTGCGCGGCATCATTCAGCACCTCCAAACCCACGTCTATTCCGTCGGTACGCAGGGCTTTCCGCAGGGCAATGACCTGGATGAACCGAAAATCAATTATGTTCTGCGCAAAATCTGGGAAAGCAGTTCCTCAACCGTTGATTTGATTGTCGTCAACGGCTTTCAGAAGCGCCGAATCAACGGCTTTCTGACGGGGCTGCGCTCCTTCGGGCCGGCGGATACCGCCTACCGCGATCAGGTGAGTTTCTATGAGAGCGATTTCGGCCTGTGCCGGATTGTGACGACCCGATGGGTACCCCAGGATGCCGTTCTGCTGCTGGATTCCAGCCGCATCAGCGTTTTGCCTCTGGCCGGACGGAGTTTCCATTACAAACCGCTGGCCAGCCGCGGCGATTATGAATGCGGCCAGCTCATCGGCGAGTACACCCTCGAACTGAAGAACGAGGCCGCCCACGGTCTGATTCGCGGGCTGACCTGTCAGTAAAAATCGGGCGGGTTCTGCGGCAGGGCACCCCGAACGGCAGCAGGAGGTCCGCAGAATCCGCCTCTTTTCTGAAATCCTGATTTCGAAATCCGAAAAGAAGAAAGATGGAGCAGTCTTATGAAAATTGCCTTCTCCACCGATGCAGACTTACTTTGCTATGAACCGATGATTTTCAAGGGCACGTCGTTTGCCGGCCAGACGCTCGCCCGCGGCCAGAACGGGCAGGTCTCCGGCACCGTGTTCCTGGCAACTGGCGAAAATTTCCCCGCCAAACAAGTGCGTGCGGGGCATCTGATTTATCTGTCGGACGGCGTCGGCAATCTCGACGGGATTTACGAGATTGTTCGTGTGGATAGTGCCTCGCAGCTGACCCTTTCGGTCTTACGGGCCGATCCGGAAAGCGAGCCGATTCCTGTTGGGACCGGCACCTCGCTGTTTTACCGCATCGGCACCTTCGATGCTCAGTCCGCCGAAGCCGCTCGTCTGCTGATGGAGGCCCTTCAGATTGCTCCCGACCGGCCCGATGCGGCCTTTCGACTCGAGGATTTGCTCAGCACAGAACCTTTGCGCATCCTGTCCGTTCGGATGGTTCTGGCGATGGTCTTTGCCTCGCTGATTCAGAACAAAGAGACCGAGGCGCTCTATCGAAGCAAGCAGCAGCATTATGAGCAGGCCGCCGAGCAGATCCGACGCCGAACGCTTTTGCGGTTTCTTTCGGAAGACGGCACGATTGTCGAAAAAACGCTGGCACCTCTGTCCCCGAAAATGTCCCGAAAATAATCAGTCAGGAAGGAATGCACCGATGGAAACACAGCACTGGCACCTGGATCGAAAAATCAATCTGTCCGTCCTGATTCAGCTCCTGACGCTGGCGGGGCTGATTGTCGGCACCTGGGTCAATCTCCAGCGGCAGCTGGACCGCGTGGCCTATGATGTCAAACTGCTGCTGAACAATCAGGAGCGGTTTACAGGCCGGCTCGAGGCCCTGCAGGAAAAGACCCTTTCGCAGGAATACCGCCTGCGGGCCGTCGAGGCCTCAAAGTCATCCCCTTCATTTTGAGGCGGGGCCGTGTCCCTGGGTCGGCTGGGAAGGAGCTGCAAAACCGGCGGGCGATTGGAACCTGGCTTTTCGCTGGGCCGCCTTCTTCTGCTTTTTGGCATCCCAAATCAGATACCCGATTCCCCCTCCAATCAGGGCAATGCCGACGAGGGCAAACAGCACCGTTAAAAGAATCAGTGTTCCGGTTCTCATCGATGAATCCTTTGAATCTGTTTAACAGAATAGAAAAAAAGACAGGGAAAATCAAGAAAAAAAGGAGGCAAACATGAACAAGTACAGTGGGCTTTTCATTCTGTTGGTTTTGTTGTGCGGCTGTGAGGGGTTCCGCCGTCCGGCTACGCAGGCCCAAAAACAAAACGCCTGGCTTCACCTGCGGACGGCCCAGCTGGCCGCCGAACAGGCCGTCTCGGAACAGACCTCTGCTCTGCTGCAGGACCTGACGGCTTTGTCCTGTCAGCAGAGCTGTGCCTTTGCAGCCGATTACGGCCTGCCGAAGGAAATGGGGTCTGTGCTGACGGCGCAGGAGATTCTGGCTGCCGCAGGGCCCGCGGCCGTCCGGGCGCAAGCCGACAGCTCCGCCGCCGAGCTGAAACCGTGGTCGATGGCGGATGGTCTGCTGGATTTGGGCCTGGCGTTGGCGGGGCTGCTGGGCGGGGCGTGGGGACTGAAGGCCGCCGCCTTTTTCCGGCAGGCGCGGGAAAAATCCGATGCCCTCAAGGAAATCGTCCGCAACAACGAGCTCTTCAAGACCCTTTATCCGGATGCAGCCCCGTCGTTCAAGCAGGCCCAGTCCGCCCAAAGTCCTTCCACACGCCGGCTGGTGGCCGAACTGAAGACCCCCGCACAATAACGCCGGAACGGCTCAATATTCGTACGTTTTGCCTTGCACAATCAGACGAATCAGGGCGGCGTTTCCGTACTTGTCCACACGAATCTGAGCCAGCGCCCGTTCACGATTGTTTCTCAGGGCTGTCTCCAATTCATTTCGGCCCTCTTCCGGAATGAAAAAGTGTTCGATGCCGTAGAGGATTTGATCCCGGTGAATTCTTCCTTTCACGGCAATTTGCTCCGGAGAAAGATTTTTCGGAAGCGTTCGCGACAGCGATTCGAGCGACCAGATGTCTTCCGGCCCTTTTTTCAGCACGGCATACACCGTTGCAGCGGGATTCTGTGGAGAAGATACAGCGGCCCATTGCTCTTTGGAAACCTGTGAAATCTCATAGCGCAGCACGACATGGTAGCCGCTTAAGAAATCATACGGATCGACCGGTGCTGTACGAATGGTAATCAGCGTCCCGGTCAGCCGGGCATGAATTTGCCGGGCGGGGACAGCGGCCAGGATAGCCAGCTGAAACCCGACCGCCAGCGCAAAGAAAACGGTTTGTTTAGCCATGAGCGGACCTCCTCTTTCGTAGATAGCGTTCGAACAGTACACCGGCCGCAATCAGCCCAATGCCGCAGCCGACAAAGACCGCGGCCTTTAGCATCAGTCCGGTTTCATACTCGAGCGTGCGGGCCAGGATATACCCGGCCGCCAGCAGTACTGAGGCCCAAAAGACCCGACGGTCCTCCAGCACCAGACTGCCGTAAAAAAGGCCCCCGTCATCAGGAGAAAAATCACGTTGGCGGCAATCAGCACAATATCAAAGGTGCTCGTTTGCGGCAGCAGGGCCGTTGCGGCAAAGGCCGCCCCCGACAGCACCAGAAAAATCACCGACAGCCGGTTTTTCAGAACAGGCCCGGAATACACCGCAAGTCCGACAGCCCCGGCGGCCAGCACGCCGGCGAGAATCAGCAGGGGAAACTGACCGGTCGATTCATTCATTTCAATAACTTCCGTTGCCATATCTTGGGCGTATTGAATAAACGAAGCCAAGAAGACCGTCAGGATGCTCCAGAAAAGCCCGACAATCCAGCAGGGCACAGACACAAACCGTCCTTGTGGACTTCTCCAGCCCGCCAGACCCCAGCAGAAAAACGCCAACCCCAGCAGGGAGGCCGCCGCGGCGAACCTGTATTCGGAAAAGCCGTCTTCGAAAGCGTTTTGGACTGACATCGGCCAGAAAAAACCGCTCACCAGAAGTGTGCCCCACAGCACCCATTGCGACCGGAGATAATAAACCAGCGGAACAAAGAGAATCAGGACCGCCGGAGCAAACCAGATGAACAAAGGAGAATCCAGATTTCCAAATCCAAAAACGGCGGCTGTAATCAGCCCCAGCACGGCATTGGGAACGCTCCTGACCGCCCAGGCGACGGCGACGGCACCGAGCGTCCAGGCCGCAAAACCGTTGTAAAAGTTGCTCTGCACGTGAAAAATCTGGGCAACAAGGCCGATGTTGGCCCCGAAAATCAGCGTCCCCAGCAGTACGAGGGTATGACCCAGTTTGGGCCAGCGCCCGCTCACCTTCCAGAGCAGGAATCCGCTGATGTGAGCGGCCAGCATCACCCCTAAAATCAGCGTCAGTTTCAGTTCACGGCTCAGATAGGTCCAGTGTGCCGCCACAAAACTGATAATGCCGATGCCGACCAGCGTAGCCCCGATGAAGTAAATCGTGGTCAGCAGGGCTCCGGTGCTTTCGGATGCCAGCGCATCCAGTCGATAGCGCTGACGCACGGCCGCCGCTTGTTCGGCAGACAGCAGACCTTCCGCCTCCAGGATGGGCAGTTCGCTTTTCAGCCGTTTTCGAAACCAAACCGACGGAAGTTTGACACTCATAAAAGGCCTCCTTTCTTTTTTTTCAGCGAGCGGCTTCAATATCATTTTACCAAGAGTCTTTTCATCAGGATAAGGGAAAAAACCGCTCGAATTTGTCTGTTGACAGGGGCTTCTGAAGGGCATAAGATACGCTTATGATGGAACGTCCCGCCTGTTCGAAGGCGGGTCTCGGTGGAAATCCTTACGTTTTGGGAGATGTCGAATGAATCCTGCCATTTTTAAGGCTTATGACATTCGCGGAATCTATCCGGATCAGCTGGATGAGGAAGCCGCCTGGAAAATCGGGCATGCCACGGCCCAGTTCCTTCGCTCGATGCTGCGGGGATATGAACGGGGTCTGGCCAACGCCCAGAGCATCTGCGTCGGCTATGATATGCGCACGCACAGCCCGGCCCTGGCTAAGGCCCTGATTGAAGGGATGAATGCCGCCCGCACGAATGTCATTGACATCGGGATGATTGACACCCCGCAGATGTATTTTGCCATCAATCATCTGGGCACCTGCGGCGGCGTCCAGGTGACCGCCTCGCACAATCCGGCCAAGTACAACGGCTTTAAGATTTCCGGCCAGCAGGCCAAACCCATCGGGGCCGATACAGGCCTGAAGGATATTAAGCATATTGCTACGGCCCTGCTGCATACCCTCGGACGGCCCGACGGTTCGGTGGAGCGGTGCGACCTGACCCGCGAGTACAAGCATCACGTGCTGAAGTTTCTGGAGCCCAGCCGCCGGTTTCTTCGGGTGGTTGTGGATGCCTCCAACGGAATGGCCGGCAAGATGGTGCCCGCCATCTTCGGCGATGTGGACAATCTCGAACTGATCGGCATCAACCTCAAACACGACGGCACCTTCGTCCACGACCCCAACCCGCTCGTGGAAGCCAACCTGAACCAGCTGCGTCAGGTCGTTCGGGACAAGCAGGCGGATGTCGGGGTTTGCTTCGACGGCGACGCCGACCGGCTGATGGTTGTCGATGAGCAGGGCCGCACCATCGGCTGCGACCTGCTGACGGCCCTGATGGTGCCGTATTTCCTGGCCAAAAACCCCGGCTCGGCAATCGTCTATGACCTCCGCAGCAGCCATGTTGTGCCTGAAGAGATTATCAAACACGGCGGCACCCCGCGGCGCGAACGGGTCGGCCATGCCTTTATGAAGAAGACCCTCCGCGACAGCCACGCCTGCTTCGGCGGCGAACTGAGCGGGCATTTCTATTACCGCGACAATTTCTATGCCGACTCCGGCATGATTACGCTGGTGCATCTGCTCAATATTCTCGGCACCTCCACCAAGTCAATGAGTGAACTGATTGCCCCGCTTCGCCGGTATGCCTCCAGCGGCGAGATGAACTTTGAGGTGGAAAACAAAGAAGCCGTAATGAAGGAGCTGGCCCGCAAATACAGCCAGGGACAGGTCGATGACCTCGACGGCATCACCGTGCAGTTTAAGGACTGGTGGTTCAACGTCCGCCCGAGCAATACGGAACCGCTCCTGCGGCTGAATGTCGAGGCCAAGACGCCCGAACTGCTCGCGGAAAAACTGGCGGAACTGAAGGAATTTCTGGGCCAGCCGGTCGCTCATTAATGCGAAACGGGACTGCACCGCTGAGGAAGGGTATGGCTGTTTACGAAGACCTGCGAGGCAAGCGCGTTTTGGTGACAGGGTCCAGCAGCGGTATCGGTCAGGCCGCTGCAGTGGCCTTTGCCCGCCAGGGCTGTTTTGTCGGCGTTCACTATTTTCAAACCCGTTCCGGCGGCGAGGAGACGCTCCGGCAGGTGAAAGCCGTTTCCGACGGCTGTCTGCTCTGCGCAGATATGCGGGACGAAAAGCAGGTCGAGCGGCTTGTCCGCGATTTTGTTTCTGCGGCCGGGGGACTGGATATCCTGATTAACAATGCCGGCACGATGCTGGCCCGAGAATCCATCGAAGAGATGACACTGGAGTTTTATGAGGATGTCTTTGCAACCAACTGCCGCAGCGTCTTTCTGGCGACGCGGTTTGCCCTGCAGCATTTGAAGCAATCGAGCGGCTGCATCGTGAATGTCGGTTCGGTGGCGGGGCATCACGGCGGGGGAGGCGGCTCCGGCATCTACGCCGCCGCCAAATCCGCGGTGCATATGATGACCATTGCGATGGCCCGCGAATTCGCCCCCTACGGCATCCGTGTCAATACCGTTGTGCCGGGCCTGATTGAAACCCGCTTCCACGAGCGGTTCTCCACGCCCGAACGCAGACAGAAGGTCGCCCAGGAAACCCCCCTCGGACGCAACGGCACCGCCGAAGATGTCGCCAAAGTGATGCTCTTTCTGGCCAGCCGTGAGGCGGACTTTATTACCGGTGAATACATTGCCGTCAACGGCGGCCTCTACATGCGTGCTTGATTCTTTGAAAAAAATTTTTTGGGGGATTTCCGATAAAATCCGGCCGGATGGGGCAAAATCTCAATATCTTCTCTATTTTAACGTTTCCTTGCTTGTAAAGGGATTGCCCATTTTATACACTGATTCGTACCCTAAAAGGGGTCGATAGACCCCCGTTTACACACAGGCCGCAGGGCGACCCCCTTGCGGCCCTTTTTACAAGACCCTGTGGGTCTTTATTTCCCTTTCCGAAACGGCATCAGTGCCCGCAGCCATTCCGCTTTCCATCGGGTCTTTTCTGCCGGGAAAACCCCCTTTTCCACATCCCCGACCTCTTCAATCGAATAGAAGGCCTGCGGATTGAACTGACGAATCAGCCGCTGCACATCCTCGATGTGAGCCCGCTTGACCACTGTAAAAATCACCTGCACCTTCCCCTGAACACCCCGGCCGTCAAGGACGGTCACGCCAAACTGGTGTTCCTTCAGAGACTCCACCAGCGGACCGGCATCTTTCTGTGTAATAATTCGAATAATCACCTTGCCCAGCGACAGCCGGTCCACAAGCATCATCCCGATATAGTTGCCAGCCGCAAATCCGGCGGCATAGGCAATATAGCAGAGCGGATTGGCCAGATGCTGCATAATCTGGCTGATGACTACCAGCCAGATCAGCACTTCAAAAAAGCCAGCCAGCGGCGCCAGTACCTTCATCCCGCGCGCGACAAAAATCAGACGAATCGTTCCAATCGTCACATCCGCAATGCGGGCAATGAAAATCAGAAACGGAAGTACAACCCAGGAAAACCAAAAAGAATTCATCCAGCTTTCAGCCATTTCGGTTCTTCGTGAGCGGCTACAGCCATTTGTTCTTCTTAAAGAAATACAGCATTCCTAAAAAGATTGTCCCCATCGCCCCCAGCACGGTTGGATACCCCCAGCGCCATTCCAGTTCCGGCATATACCGAAAATTCATCCCGTAAATGCTGGCAATAAAAGATAAGGGAATGAAAATCGTGGTGATAATCGTCAGCACTTTCATAATCGCATTCAGCCGATTGCTGATGCTGGTCAGGTAAATATCCAGAAGCCCCGACACCGTATCGCGGAAGGTATCCACCGAATCCATCACCTGAATCGTATGGTCATAGACGTCGCGAAAATACGGTTCCGTCGTATCCGTAATCAGTGGGCTGGCGGTTTTTTCAATCTGGCTGATGACCCCCCGAAGCGGCCAGACCGATTTGCGCAGATAAATCAGTTCTCGTTTCAGTGCATAAATCCGGTTGAGCGTCTCCTCCGACGGTTCTTTTATCACTTCCTGCTCGAGGGCCTCGACCCGCTCGCCCAGTTTTTCCAGAATCAGAAAATACCCGTCCACGACGGCGTCCATCAGCCGATAGACCAGATAATCCGCCTTGGTGTTCCGCACGCGTCCCCGTCCGGTACGAATTTGCTCCCGAATCGGGTCAAAAACATCCCCCACACTTTCCTGAAAAGAGACGACATAACCGGGCCCCAGCAGGATGCTCACCTGTTCCGACTGAATCGCCTCGGTGGCATCTATATATTGCAGCATCCGAAACACGACGAACAGATGGGACGTGCTGTCATCGCATTTGGGACGCTGGCCGGTGCTTAAAATATCCTCCAAAATCAGGGGGTGAACCCCGAACTGACGTCCGATGCCTTCAATGACGCTGATATCCGCCAGCCCGTCGATGTTTATCCAGCGAACGGTCTGCAGGGGCTGGGGCTTAAAGCACTCCTCCAGGCGAACCGGCTTTCGCTCCTCATAGAAATCCGGCCCGTATTCAAAGACAGTGATAACGGTTGCTTCCGGCGGCCGCTCTCCGGTATGTACGAGCGTCCCGGGGGGCAAGCCGGCCTTTTCCGAACGTCTGCGGGTTTTTTTCGCCATAGACGAGTCCTTGTCGTTTGAAAAAGACAAAAATACCCCGGACGAAACGTTTGTGCAACTATTTTACGCGGCATTCCGTCAAACGGCCGGTCAGAAGGCCTCAAGCCAGTGGAGCCCGAACAGGGCCAGGTCGTTCAGGTTCACCAGTCCGTCCCCGCCGCGACGCGGGTACATATCCCGATACGGATTGCCTGTCAGCCAGTATTCGCTGAAGATGACCAAATCCGACAGGTCGGTCCTTCGGTCTCGGCTGAAGTCGGCCTCAAACGGCCGCACCTCCGGCAGAACCATCATTTCGGTGGTGAAGACATAATCGAAGACCGTCCCCCCCAGATTGCGTCCCGGGAACGTTAATTCCGCAAAAAAGGCCGTCCAGCCCTGCGGCGGCACGGGCACCTGCCCGATGTACACCCCGCCTCCCTGGTTAGTCAGAACCGTCGAAGTCCAGTTGGAGCCGGTGGTCAGGAGCCGAAAATCCCGACTTGTGGGATTGGTGAGTTGCCACAGTTTCACATAGCGGGGGGCGGTGACCGTCTGAATGCGGATGGTTCCGTCCGCCTCCAGGGTCCAGCTGAAAGCAGGCCGGGCTGCCCCGTTCAGAAAGGCATCGTAGTAGGGCACCATTCCTCCGAAAACCGTCTCCATAGCCCCGTCCAGATAGTGGTTGGTGTTCGGCACAATCCGAAGAAACGTTTCCCCGGACAGCTGGTGGATATAAAACTGGGAGGAATCGCTCACAAAAAAATCATCGCCGGAGGCGGTGATAATGTATTTGGGCAGGGTCAGACGGCTGCGGTAGCGATACGGGTCCACAATCTCCAGCAGCTCGTTTGTGCGGGGAGCATCAAACCGCTCGAAAATCCCCATCTGTTCATACGGGGCCAGCGCATCCGCCCAGAATCCATAGCAGGACCAGTGGTGAGCAAAGGAGTGCTCCATATTCAGCAGGTCGATGACGATGGGGGCAGCGGCCTTTACCCGGCTGTCCACCGCCGCCGTCAGCCAGGCCGTCCAGCCGCGTTTGGACCCGCCGGTCAGCACGAACCCGTTCACGGTCTTGCCCTGCGAGGCGGCAAAGGCCTGCACGGCATCCATACAGGCCTTGACCGACTTGACCATCGGCAGCTGGGCGGGCCAGAAATTGTCGCCGCCGTCGAGAAATTTGTCCCACGTATAGGCGATAATCTCATCCTCGCTGCGGGAAAACGGCTCATCCAGAAAATGAATCGGCTGGTTGGGCACCGCCGTCAGTTCCACAACAATCGAGCGGGTCCCCGCCGAAAGCTGTCGCAGCCGGCTGTCTGCGGCCGGGGCGGGGTCATTCGTGCTGCCGCCGCTGATGAGGATTAAACCTGTGGTTTTCGTTGGGCCCAGAAGGGGGGAAGGGATAATTACGGTCACCCAGTGCTGCCAGACCACCTGGCCCGATTCGACCTCCAAGCTGCTGCGCCACTGCTGAGAGTTCAGGCGTAGTGTATAAGCCGTAGTTAAAGTGTTCAAGTCAAACTGGCCGCTGCCGACCTGGGCCCAGGAATACGCCGCATCCGGCATTGCGACGTAATCATCCAGCGCCGTTGCGGAAACGAGTGCAGACACCACCAAAAGGAAAAACCCCACCCCAAAATATCGACTTTTCATCTCCTGTCCTCCTCAAAAAAACTATATTCAGCATAGCATTCATCGTCCCCGAAAGCAAGTCCTTCCGCTTCCGGAGGAAGCTGCTTACTGAATCAGGGAATCAAACACCCGGACCTGTTTCCAGTTGGCCTCGTTCCGCTGGATGAATTCGAGGTGCTTTTTGGAGGTTTGGTAGGCGTCGTATGCGGCGATGCTGTCAAAGACAATCAGCACGCTCACATCAAAGGCCATATCATTCACCGGACGCTGCATCTGGACCGCCCGCTCGCCCGCCGCGAAATACACCACCCCCTCGTGGCTGCGAAGCCAGGCATAAGCATCCCGGACCAGCTGCTGTTTGGCGTAAATGGAGTTATTGTGCAGCGTAAAAAAGACACAGTGGGCCACTTGCGGACCGGCGGTCAGTTTCTTGGGCTGCCCGACCATTTCGCAGCCCGCGGCCAGCAAAAGCGCGCTCAATACCCCAAAAAAGAATTTGCTCCCGCTCATTCCCGTTCCTTTCCATCATCCGAAGTTCATTCCTTCATTCAGATAATGAACCATAAGACCGCTCGTTTGAAAAGGGGATTTCCGGTTTCGGAATGGATTTCGATGGAGCGCAAAAAATTAAGGATTCCCCTTCTGCCGGGAAATCCTGCACCGGTTTGCTTAAACCGTTTTGTGCGCCGTAAGGGTCGCCTGCTCCATCAGACCATTACCAGGTCTGATTTTGCGCTTCCAGTTCGCTTTCGAGGTTCAGACGGGCGTATTGGGAGGGGACCTCCTCTTTCCCGTCATCCTCTGCGGCCATCAGAGGTGTGCTGCTGATGGGAAGGGCCGCTTCCGGAAGATAGCGTGAGAGGACTTGCTGGGCCTGTTCGGTTTGTCCGGCGGCCATCAGTTCCTGTACGGCCTCCAGACGCGCCTGAGCCAGAACCCGCTCGCAGCGGTCTTGAGCCCATTGGGCGCGGAAATCCGACGTTCCGCATCCGCTGCCTATCAGTGCGATCCCTGCGACAGCCAAAATGAAAATTGGGATAGGTTTCATAATTCTTCTCCCCGTTACTGCTTCGGCTGGGCGCAGATTGTTTACCTTGCCATTTTACCGAAGACTTCTCAAACAAACTATACAAAATGTTGGAAGCCCGCGGCGTTTTTTGAAAAAAATTTTTGCCTTATTTGCGCATATTCTCCGCTTTTCCTTATGTCGGCTGTCAGGCCTGAAAACATAAGAGAAATCGTCGCTTTTTTGCTGATTTTTCCCTTTTTTTAATATTGAAAACAGCTAACCTTCCCCAACGAGGGAGATTATCGGACCGCAGGAAGAGACACAAAAAAAGAAGCCCCCGCCCCCAGTTCAGATTCCACCCAGATTCGCCCATCCAGCCGGTCCAGAATCCGACGCACAATTGTCAATCCGAGCCCTTCGCCTTTTTGCGGGCCGTCCGGATTGAGGCGATGAAAGATTTCAAAAATCTTCTCGTGGTGTTCTTTGGCAATGCCTATTCCATTATCCTGGATTGTATAAATAACTTCATCCCCCTGAATTTGTCCGGTAATCCAAATCCGGACAGGTTCTTCCGGACGGCGGTATTTCAGGGCATTGTCTATCAGATTGCTGAAGACCTGGTTGACTTGAACAGCATCCCCCAGACAATCCGGAAGGGTGTCCAGATGAATCTGGGCCCCCAGCCGGCGAATCTCATACCGCATGGCCCCCAGGACCAGTTGAAGAAGGGAGTTCATCCGAATCCGTTCAATCCGAATCGTGGCGGTCCCGACCCGGGAAAGCCGAAGCAGACCGCTCAGCAGGGAATCCATTTTGGCCGTGCCGGCCGAGATAAAGTGCAGGGATTCGCCGATATCTTTCTGGAGAAGCTCCTGAAGCCGTTCGTTTGTTTCCGGCGGCAGCCCCGCCTTCTCCAAAAGGGTTTTCATTTCTTCCAGTGCCCGCCGAATCTCACCGGCAAAGCCCTCAATGTTCACCAGCGGCCCGCGCAAATCATGAGAAGCCACGAAAACAACACTTTCCAGTTCTTCGTTTTTGGTTCGAAGTTCCCGCAGCAGTTTTTCCCGGGCGTTTTCGGCGGCCTTTCGCTCGGAAATATCCTGCGCAAAGGCACAGTGGTATTCCTGCCCTTCATAATTCAGATAACTGCTGACGATTTCGACCGGAAAGACCCGTCCGTCTTTGGTTTTGTGCATGCTTTCCAGACGCAGGGAACCTGTTTGCTTCATTGTAGCCCACACTTGTGCCGCTTTGTCTTTCGAGTAAACCGGGTCAATGTCCAGAATCGACATTTGCAGCAGTTCTTCCTCCGTGTAGCCGAGGGTGCGGCAGGCGGCCTCATTTACCCGGATGAGTCGAAGATTGGAATCCAGCCAATACATCGGCGTGGTCAAATGGTCCACAGCGAACTGCGTAAACTGCAGGGCCCGTTCAGCTTGTTTGCGGTCCGTGATGTCCGTCAGGGCGAAGAGTTCTCCTTTGGAGCGGTCCTGCGGGTCCAGATAAACCCCTCGCAGCAGCACGGAAAGCAGATGGCCGTCTTTGTGTCGAAAGGTCAATTCGTCCATCACTTCTCCCGCCGCCTGAAGACGCGAATACAGCGACCGCCCCCATAGGTCAAATTCCTCTTTCGAACGGTACAGGCAGGAAGTATCTCGTCCGATTAATTCTTCCGCCGAATATCCGATGAGGTTGCAGAAGATTTGATTGACACGGAGGAAGATGCGGTTTTTCACATGGCTGATGCCCACCGGGACCGCCTGAAAGACGGCATCCAGCTCCTGCTGGCGTCGGGCCTGTTCTTCCTGATGCCGCTTTTTTTCTGTTACGTCCCGAAAAATCCCGACGGCGTAGGGGGCGCCGTTCAGCCAAAACAGGGCGGCGGAGATATCTGCGTAGAAAATCTGCCCGTCTTTGCGCCGGATGGATTGGGCGGAAACCTGTTGCGGACGGCCTGCGGCCAGCTGTTCAAAGTGTCCAAGAGCCGATTCATGGACATTCGGCGGAAGAATATCCAAGAGGGTCAGCTGCTCAATTTCTTCGGCGGTACAGCCGAGCATCCGGCACATCTGCTGATTGGGCATCAGGAAGCGGCGGGTCCGGCAGTCCAGCAGCATAATCCCGTCCGAAGCGTTTTCAAAAAGAGCCCGGAATTTCTGCTCATTTTCTTCGGCCTGAAGGCGGGTACGAGCCAGCTCCTCTATGATTTTTTGAACCGAACAGCCGGAAGAAGCGTCAAAATAGGGACAGTTGTTCGAGAGAATGGGGAGAGACGCTTTCTGAAGGTTTTCGGATTCTTCCGGTTCTATCATCAGCAAACTCCGGGAATTTCTCTTATTTTTTATATCTGTTTTTGGGAGAAACTGCAAGACGCAACTTGTCTATGTTCAAAGAATTTGACCTGACCGGGGAGAAGAGAGGGGATTGGCGCAAAGAGCCGGCCCACAGCTCCTCTCCTGGCGCTATGGGCCGCACCCTCCACCGTTACTGCCGGAGTTTACTGAACCGTCCGGCGGGAGATTTGTCAAGCGCGGGAACAAAAAATTTTCCCTTTTTTGAGAAAGGAGACACTCAAAAACAAAAGCCAGATCCGCTCGAGAGCGAAATCTGGCTTCGGAGGAGGGTGATGAATTCTTCATTAAATATTGATAAATAATCGTCTTTTTTGTTTCTTCTTTTTCTGATTTTTTCTTTTTTTCTGCGTCTTTTTTGTGCTTTGGAGTCAGACAAAAGACCTTTTGGAGCTCTATATGCCTCTATCTCTTGTATTAACAAACACTTATATAAATCCGGTTTCTGGATACGTTTGGAGAAAAAAGGGAATTTTCGTTTTCGGATTCTGTGGAGGTTCTTTGGTTTTTAACGGGGATTTCTCACTGGTTTCCTGTTAAATTTTTAGCAAAAAATGCTGCTTTATAGAACAAACAGGAGGGTTTTGGATAAAAACGGTGAACATTTGGGACTGTTCTGAAGTAGAAAGCGCAGAAAAACGAAAAGGGAATTTCTCCTTGCCTTTGTATCTGCGGAAACTATGATGAAAAAGGCGGGGTTGTTTTTTTTCAAACACCGCCAAAGCAGGGAGCGAAAACCAGTCAACAGATGAAGGGAGTGTCTGATATGGTTAAATCAGGAAAGAAAAAAGGCGAGTTTTGTTTCGTTTACAAACCGACCGGCAAGGTGCAGAAGGTGGCGTTGGCCGGCTCATTCAATCAGTGGAAACCGCAAACGATGACCAAACAGAAAAACGGCGAATACACCCTGACAATCCCCCTGGCAGCCGGGTACTATGAGTATAAGTTCCTTGTGGACGGCAACTGGATGGAAGACAAAGACAACGGGGCTTATACCTTTAATCCCTACGGGACGCTGAATTCGGTTTTGAAGGTCGATTAATCAGCTTTTTTGAATAGGCGAGGGTCCGGCATTTGTATTTTGAAAAAAATGTTAGATAAATATCAAACATATTTCTTGACAGTTTTAATAAATATAATACAATATCCGATGTGTAAAAAGTTGAGGATTTGAGGCGGCAGAAAGGAGAACAAATGGGCTGCTTACGAGCGGGAGCTTTGCAGAATTGGGCCGATTTGCCGGTCGGGTTTCGGGGGAACAGGGAAGCTGTTCGGGATGCGGCCGAACAAATCTGCCGGCGGCTCGAGTGGCTTGACAAACCCGAACGGCTCCTGCTGGAAATGGTCTATGAGCAGGGGATGTCCATCCGTAAAATTGCCGCCGTCCTCGGACAAAATCCTTCCACGGTGGCCAGGCGGATTCGCTCGCTCGTGGAGGGTCTTTTTTCCCCGGAGTATCAGATTTGTCTGCGATGCCGCAGCGAGTTGACCCCGCTGCAGATGAGTATCGCCCGTCACTATTTTGTCCGGAAGAAAAGCCGCCGTTGGCTGGCGCGGTTCCATCGCATTTCTCTTTATGCCCTGAACCGCCATCTGGAGACAATGACGGCTTTCATTGACCGGCAAAAGGTCTTCAGCAATTTCAGTTTGACTGCTGCAGCGGAAGGGCGGCGATGATGCGGCTGACGGGAACAACAAAAGCTCCGCAATTCGCTCGACGGAGTCCGCGGACAGAGGAACTGATGCGATGCTTTGGGTTGGACCGTCTGGATTTGAAGGAGCATTCCGAATCGGTCCCGATTGTTATCGAGGCGGCTGCGGGGCAGATTTGTCTGCTCACAGGCCCGTCCGGAATCGGCAAAACCCTGCTACTGCGTCAATTCTATCAGCAGACGCCTGCCGAGTCGCGGCTTTGGCTGGAAGATATTGTCCTTGAATCCGACCGCAGTGTGATTGATTGTGTAGGGGGACCGCTGGAAGAGGCGGTTGGTCTTCTGTCTCGGGTGGGGTTAGGAGATGTCTTTGCACTTTTGCGGGCTCCGGCGCATCTGAGCACCGGCCAGCAGTTTCGGTATCGTCTCCTTCGTGCCGTTTTAGCCGGGAGGCCGTGGCTGTTTGCCGATGAATTCGGTACCGCCCTGGACCTTCCCGGTGCTGCAATGCTGGCTCTCCAGACGGCGCATCTCATTCGGCAGCGCCGACAAACGCTGTTCGCTGCATCTGCACGGGATGAATTGGCCCCTTACTTTGCACCCGATATCTGGCTCCGACTGGATGCGGCTGCTCACGTGGAAGTGCTGAATTTCCGTTTAAAAAAACCTTTTTGAAAAAGGTATGCCGCCTGACGACCCGAAGGTCAGCCAGGCGGCGATACGCAGGCGAGGGCTGAAATCTTGACCGGAAAACAAATCAGGAGGTTTGGCTTATCGGGGCTTCTTTTTCAGATTTGAATTCCTGAATGATTTGACAGGCCCATTCATTTTGAGTCGGCAGCATATATTCCGGTACAGTCCGAATGCCGAGGGCCATGGCGACTTGATAGCGGGCACATTGATCAAATGACCCTAAACAGTAGCGTTCCCGGAACAGGTTTCTCAGCTTGGGCATATTTTCTTCGTTCTGAATCAAAAACTGGCACTGTTCGATTAGTGTGCAGGTTTTTTGCATATGAGTCGCTTCCTTCTTTTTTCCCGATGCCTTCATCCGTTCTTTTGCGGATGTCGACATTTATTGGCACGTGGTCTCACCGAATTATTCTGTTTTTGCCATAGGTAATAGTACCTATGTTGCCGTCAGTACATCTTCTTATCGTCTGATTGAAAGAATGAGATTATTTTTTCTGAAAATTCCTGCAAATATTTTTGGAGGGCTATAAAAGATGGATTATTATGAAAAAAATCGAATTTTGGAAGATTTTTCGATTACGGCTGCTTCCGCGGATGATGTACGAAAGATGTCCGCAATGCATTATCGGTCTTTGGGCCGACAGCCGTATGCGGCGGCGTGGAAACTCTGTCATAAAACCCTAATGGGTTCTGCTTTCATTACTTATCCCATAGGGATTATTACCTATGCGATGCCGCTGCTGAACTGTGCGTCCCGTCGGCAGGCGGCGGGGGACTTTTTCTCGATTCCGGATAAACGGCTGCGTTTGGAGCGACTCAACCAGTGTGTGCGGCGAATCAGCCGAGTTATTATAGACCCGCGTTTTCGCGGGTTGGGGCTGGCGGCCCGGCTGGTGCGGGAAACAATGCCTCTTTTAAATGTTCCGGTTATAGAGACCGTGTCCGTGATGGGCTCGATGGGCCGCTTTTTTGAACGGGCGGGGATGCGAAAGATAGACATCCCGCCGCGCCCCCAGGCCCGGCTTCTGGCCGACCAGCTGGTTCAGGCGGGCATTCCGGAGGACCTCTGGACGGACGCCGCCGAGGCGGCTGCGCAAATCCGCGCTTTGCCTTCTTTCGCCCGAGAGCCGCTGGAAAAAGCAGTGGAACGGTTTCTCGGCCCGTACGGCCGGCGCCGGCAGATGCCGGAGGGCCTTGCACGCCTCCGATTTGTTCTGTCGCGTCTGAATGCCCGCCCGGCCTATTTTGTCTGGTTTCATCCGCAGCTTCCGCTGACAAAGTAAGGCCCCAAGCCGGTTCTTTTCTTGCAGGGGAATCGGAAGGCCGGTATCATGGAAGGCAATAATCAGAAGGGAAACCCGATGGAACGAATCTGCCCGAATTGCCGCTCCCGCATTGCGACAGAGGATATCAATGTCTCGAAGGATATTGCTCTGTGCAGAGTGTGCGGCTCTTCGTTTTCTTTTTTGCTTCTCGAACGCGCTTGTCCGGTGTCGGATTTTTCGGAAATGGAATGTCCCAGGCATATTCGGATTGAAGAGGATTTCGGCCAAAAGGTGATTGTTTATCGACGCATCTGGCCGGTTGTCTGGGTTCTGATTCCTTTTGTGTTCTTCTGGTCGGGTCTGTCGATGTGGGGTCTGTATATTCAGCCGCTGATGCAGGACCCGATCGATTGGGGACGGATGCTCTTTGGGATTCCGTTTCTGCTGGGCACGATTATGCTGATTGCGATGATTCTGTTCGGCTTATTCGGCAAAGTGGTCATCACATTGGAAAACGGTCAGGGAACGGTTTTTGTCGGCATCGGGCCGCTGGGCCGCACGCGAACTTTTTCGTACAGCCGGGACTCGTTCATTATGTTGAAAGATTCGAATTTCCGTCGAGACGACGTTCCGATTCAGGGTATCTGCATTCGGAATGGGCAGGAGGAATTTTGTTTCGGCACTTTGATTGACTTGAAGAGTCAGGTATATCTTGCGGCCTTGATTGCCGTCGAGGCGGCCAAATTGTAGCCCTCAGCGGATTTACGCCCCCGAACCGCCGGATTCCTCCGAGTGCCGCCGCAGAATCATCTCCGCCCACTGCAGCTGGGTCGGCAGCATCGACGTCGGCACATGTTCCCGCCCGATGCGGCTGGCGACCTGATAGCGAGCGCAGTCGGCAAAGTTCCCGTGGCAGTAGTCGGCCTTCAGCTGGTCAAAAAGCGTCTGAAACCGCTGGACGGAGGGGTCGTTGAAAAATGCACAGCCCTGAAGGTATTTGCAGGTTTCCATAGCCCGTTTCCTCGGCAAAAGTTCACATTCGTGCAAATTGTATCGGACAACGGAGGAACAGGCAAACAGAGATTTTGCTTTTTCGGTCTTTTTTTACAGTCCCCAGCGGCGGGCCAGCTCAGCAAACTCCGTCAGATTGACAGTACAGTCGCCGTTTTGGTCGATTGCCGAAGTCAGAACGCAATTGTTTGACACCCAGACTTCCGCCAGGAGCATGAGGTCTTCGATGGAGACGGACCCGCTGCTGTTAAAGTCGCCGTACAGGCCGCTTAGCCACGGCGACAGGTAGTTTCCGGCGATGACTTCCTGCGAGAAGTCCGGTCCGCTCCAGGCGACGGCCACGTGATCGCCGCCGGTGTATTCCTTGTGCAGGACCTCGATGTAGTATTTTTGGCCGGCCGTCAGTGTTCGCGGACTGGACTGCTGAGAAGAATACTTGTTCCATTGTCTGGGGTCTGTCCAGCCGGGGACTGATGCAATCAGAGAGGCATTGGCCGGATTGCCGTCTGTGCTCAGCCGCAGCTGGCAGTTGTCATCCCCGGCAATCCAGAAGGTATAGGTGCCGGTGTCGGGCGGATACAGATAGCCGCGAATGCGGGTGCCGTAGTTCTCTCCAATGTTGCTTGGACCTTCGAGGGCGGTAAGCCGACCTGCAAAGGACGGGTTGTTCGGATAAGCAGGGTTCGACGTCAGCGAGGAGACCGAGGAACCGGCAATCCCATCCCATCGTTCATAGAGAATGGTTCCCAGCGCCGTCTTGGGAACAGTGGCGGAGGCCTGATTGGAAACATCGGACTCGTTCCAGAGGGTATCCACGGCCCGAACCACGTAGAAATAGGTTTGGCCGGAGACAACGTCGGTATCGAGGTAGCCGGACTCGGTCAGAACGGCGGCGTTCAGTCGGCGGTACCCGCTGCCGGCGGTTGTTGAGCGGTAAATATGGTAGCCACGCAGGTCCGGTTCGGTGTTGTCGTTCCAGTCCAGCCGGATATTGATGCCGTTTAAAACAGCCGTCAGACCGGTTGGAGCGGCCGGGGGAGTCGTGTCACTGTTGGGAGGGGGAATTTTCATCAGCATCATGCAGCTTGCCGGCAGCGTAATCTGGAAGGTATTTCCCGAACGAAATGCCTGCGGTGCGTAAAAAGGAGCCGCCAGGGGGTCCGGATGGAGGACGCCGTTGATGCGGATGTCGTCTTTATCCTGGATGTTAATGCCGCCGGAGATAACGGCCCCGTCCGGCTCCAGCAGCCATTGCTGACCGCTTTGGCCGGCGGAAAAACCAGTAATCTGGATATTTGCCGTGATGTCCGAGTTGGGGGAATTGTTAAAGACAAAGATTGTCAGATTCCCCTGGTCATCCTTGGCCGCATATGCCCGAACCAGGGGGGTATTGGAGCTGGAGGCCTGAACCATCTGCCGTCCGAAATGATGGATCAGCATCGGATTGACATACCAAACCGGATAGACCCGGAAATTGGCACCGTACTCCGGAATCCAGGGATTGGACAGGTCCCAGTTATGCTCGGCCATTTCCAAAATATATTGAGCATGAAACAGGGCGTTGACATAACAGCTCACGCGGTCGTAGCTGTCATGTCCGCCGGCATCCCATTCCGTCATTCCATAGCGAATCTGACCCACATATTGTGCCCCGAGAGCGTTCTGAACAATGCTGTTCAGACTGGAGGTAAAGAGTCCGATGTTGTCGATATCTGTACTTAAGAGCGTCGGATTGTATGATGCGGGCTGACCCGAAGCGGGATACGCATGAATAATCAGAAAATCGGGAACCGCGTTCTTGGCGGCGGCGGCGACAAGCGTATCGTAGGTCCAGTAGCCCACATACCAGCCCCAGGGCTGAAGTTCGTGTTTGGGTTCGGCGCAGGCGCCGATTTTAATGGAGGGATTGACGGCCTTCATTGCCAGATAGAAATCCGCAAATCGGTCGCCGTAATACGTTCCGCTGATGCCTTCGAACCACCCGACTTCCCAGGGGCCGCCGATTTCGTTGCCGATTTCCCAGTATTGGGCGCATACAGGCCGGGAGGTCTGGTCCTGAACCCACGCAGCCGCCGCATTGACGGCGTTCTGATGGGCAATCTGGTAGTTCTGATTTTCTTCGTCGTAGGGGGTATCGTCCTGAAGGGTGTCATACCACCAGCCGGGAAAGTTCACGATTGGCTGAAGCGTCGGAGGAATGGGTTCGCCCGGCTGGCTGAGCGCCGCCATCAGATTCAGGTATTCGTTATAACTGACCTTCCAGGCGGCGGTGCCGTTGGGACCTTCTATGTCGCTCCAGAGATGGCCGTTGCCCCAGGAGCCGCCCGGAATGCGGAAATATTTTCGTCCGGACGCCTTCATTAAATTGTTGAAGGTCGTATTCGTCCCGGCCTGTGCACCGTCCCAGGACTGCAGGTTGGCTCCGTACAGGGTCATCGGGATCGTGCGAATCGGTACATCGGCGCTGATATCAATCGTTACGGCCTCCGCCCCTGGAACCGTCGCCTTGATATTGTCGAACCAGGCGATGCCGCCGCTGTTGGAATTGGCAATAAGAATAAAGTCCGCGTAGCCTCCGGTGCCGTTCTGAAATGCATCACGAATGCTCTGGGGGATTGTGACTGTCAGGGTATCGGTTCTCGGGCTGGATGGGACTCCGGGATACGCCAGACTAAATTGCTGCCAGCCGGTCGAGCCGCTGTTGATAATAAAATAAAACCCCAGCCAGCCGGGAATCTGACCGGCGTCGTTTCGTGTGGTTACATTCACCTGGATGGAGGTCATGGTTTTCAGCAGGTCCAGCTGCGGGAGCATGTTTTTCTTCAGGATGCCGATCCAGCCGCTGGGGAAAGCGACCCGCAGCGAAGAAGCTCCGGCGGTAACCCCCTGCGTTGAATAAGAGACTGAGACACTGCTGTCGGCTGTCCAACCGTCCATACTTCCTTCGAAACTGCCGAGCATCACGGTGGCCGCGTGCAAAGGGAAGGAAAAGAACAGAAGGAGTATAGCCGGTGGAAAAAGGCCGCGGAGCATTAGAATATTTTTATACGTTCTCATTTTTTCTCCAAAACATCGGTTTGTCTGCGTCTTTGTGTAAAGGCTGCAAACTCCGCCCAATCGATAATAGCAGCCGCTTTGGTCGATGCCGGCCGGGCCGGTGCAGCTGCCGAAGTTTGCTCATCTGCTCCCCCAAACGCTTGGGTAAGAACAAAAAACCAACATCGCCCTTTTCCCCTGCGGTCAAGCAGGGCCCTCTCTATTAAGAAATGGCGCAGAAAGGGGAAGATTTGGAGGAAAATCCGGATTTTGCTTAAAAAGAGGTTGTTTTCAGCAATTTTGCTTCGGAGGAGTCTTGGCGGTCTTGTTTTCCCGGACGAGCTGCTGTGCCCAGTCAATTTGTGTTGGAAGCATTGGTTCCGGAACCGCGGCATCACCGCACTCGACGGCTACCTGATACCGTGCACACAGAGCAAAATCCGAATCACAGAAGTTCTGCCGAAACCGCTGCAGCAGCCCCGGCATCTTCTGAAAAGTTTTGTCCGTCAACAGTGTACAAACGTCCTTCTTTGGACAGCCCGCCATAGGTCCGACCCCTTTCGGTTTTTCTTATTTCAGCGTTTTGCTCGGGTATTGTAGCGGGTTTCTTTTCGCCGGGCAAGCGGAAAAACGTTTACTTTCTGAAATTTCGTCCCAGGAGACATCCTCCGCAGGCCAGCAGGAACAGCGAGGCCGGTTCCGGAATGAGAATCATCTGGACGTTCAGAGGTTTGGACGGCGTTCCGGTGGAATAAACACCCAGAAAGGTATAGGAGCCGGACGAGGAAAAATCAGTTCGGGCTCCGCCGATTGTTATTTGGGGGCATTCAACCGATGTTTGAAGCGTCAGGGTTAGGTTGATTGTCTGCCCGACGGCCGTCTGAAGAAACAGCGAACCCGGCGCATACACATTGCAGTAATAAGCGATCCTGGCGCCACAGGAGTCTACCCATGAACCCTCCGCCGTGACAGTCGGGATTTGATAGCGGGCGGAACCGGCGTAGATGGATTGTCCGTTTAGCGAAAGCTGCACAGAGGCGGAACTGGCGGCCCGGCTGTGATAGGAAGACAGGTATCCTACGAAAAGCAGATCCACCCAGACTCGTACGGGTGTGCCGAGCGGGACGGTATCCGACCAGACCAGCCAGTCGGCGGAACTGACGGCGGAACTGTGGGCATAAATATCCACGCCGGCGGTGCCAAACCCTTCCGTGAAGCCATAAACTTTTCCATCGAGTGTTGCCTGGGCCCAACTGGAGGCACGATCCGAAGGACCGGCACTGACCAGTACCTCTGCCTGGGCTGGTTTGGTAAGTGAATGGCTGGTTTTCAGGTCGGAATCTGACAGGTTTCCGTAAACCGAGTAGGCGTTACAAATTGCATAAGAAGCGAAAAGACAGGACTGAAAGAGGAAGAAAAGAGAAGTTGCGGCAAGAAAAAGCGGCTTGGTTTTCACGATTGACCCTCCTTAATAGGAGTTAGCGAATCCGTTAACTCCTCCTGCCCCCATCAATCCAAATGAATTCTACCACGGAGGGGCAGAAAAATCAAGCCAAAACTGCCTAAATACCCTGTGTTGAAAATGTATAGTATGAGGGTCTTTTTTATTGTTTTTTTGCTGCAACCAGCCAGAGGGCGTGAATCATTCCCGGCAGGCCGCCAAGGATAGTCAGAACAATATTCAGCCAAAAGTGCATTCCCAGACCCACCTGCAGAAAAGCGGCCACCGGAGGAAGAATAATCGCAAGAATGATTTTCAAAACTGTCATAGCAGAACTCCTTAAAAGGGGTTAAGATGCCCAATTCTCGATAGGATTTTACATCTTTCAGTCGAAGAAGCAAATATTTTCTATTAGGATTTGTCTCTTGTATTCCTGTTCCTTTTCGTCTATAAATTTCCCTTTCTTTTTTGGCCGAATAAGGAAGATATGTCGAGAGTTTCACTGAAAGAAAAGATTATTGACCGCAGACAGCGTCTGCAAACGATGCGTCTGTCTGTGTTCGAAGGGCTTTTGGCTATGATAGCCATCGGCCTTCAACAGACCTTTTATGTCCCCTTTCTAAATGCCCTCGGTGCGACCAAATTTGAAATCGGTATTGGAGCCGGTTTGCCGGCTCTGATGACCGGTCTGATTCAGCTGCGGGTGCCGGTTTGGATTCGCAATCCCCGCCACTATAAACCGGCTCTGTTCTGGGGCACGTGCCTGCACGGATTAAGTTTCTTCCCGCTGGCCCTGGTGATTTTTCTCCGCGGTCCGGTGTCCGTTTGGTCAGCGATGTCTGTGATGGCCGTCAGTGCCGCGGCGATGGGATTCGGAGCGGGCATCTGGGCGGACTGGATGGGGCATATTGTTCCGCGCCGACGGCGCGGCAAATATTTCGGGAACCGCAACCGGCTCCTGACGCTTTCGCAGTTAACCGCCTCCGTGATTGCCGGGTATCTTTTGGACACCAACGGGGGCAAGACCCTGCTGATTTTTGCGGGCATCTGGATTGTCGGCGGACTTTCCCGAACGGTCAGTTCCTTCCTGTTTTTCTGGCACCACGAACCGCACACGCTCAGCAGCGAGTCGCTGCGGCCCGGGCAGTTCTCCGATTTCTGCCGGCAGATGTTTCACAGCGCCTTCGGCCAGTTCGCGCTGGCCTATTCACTCATCCATTTTGCGGCCAACTTCAGTGCCCCGTTTTTCACGATTTATATGCTCAATGAAATGAAGCTGTCGTATATCCGCTATACATGTCTGAGCCAGATGCCGACGCTGATTACCCTGCTGTCGATGCCGCTGTGGGGGCGGATTTGCGACCGCATCGGCTATGTGCGTCCGATGCGTCTGCAATGTACGGTTGTGATGGGCCTGCCGCTGGTCTGGATTGTCACACAGAATTATTGGATTCTGATGATTGTGCAGGTCCTGGCCGGTTTGACCTGGGGCGGTCTGACGCTCACCAGTTTCAATTATTCTATCAATTCACTCCCTCACCAAAGCCGCTTGAGCGGTCTGTCGTATCTGAATTTCTTTTCCTCCGTTTTCATTTTTCTGGGGACTACGCTGGGCGGCTGGGTCGGACCGATGCTGCCGACATTTACCGACAGCCAGCTGCACAGCATCTTTTTGTTCAGCACGCTGATGCGGATTGTTCCGGTGCTGCTGTTCCAGGCCTTGCCCGAAGATACGCCGCCGCGAACCAAACTCAGCGCGGTGGAGCGTTTCTTTTTCAATCCGCAGCTGACCTTCCGCTCCGGCTTTGACCGGATTGTCATCAGCAAATTCCGCCGTCCAATTTGAACAGATTTTTTCGGGGTGGGGATATAGCAAATCAGGAGAAGAGTGATTCAGATTGCGCACTTTTGGGCGGATAAAATACGCCGACAATCAAAAAAGGGTTAGGGCTTATCTGGTGCCATTGCCGTGTTGTTCCGAGAAAAAAGTATAAGTCGTTCTTCTGAAAACTGTCCAGATATTTCTGTTTGACTTTCTGAAGAGCTGCTTGCTCTTCTCGCTCTTTTTTAAGGCAATTCCAGAAAAGGGCTCCTGCTTCCCAGTCTTCCACCATCAACTTGGATTCTCTTCCCTCTTCGTCCTCGAAAAGGTAGAAGAATTTATAAGGAAGTTTAGGGGCAAAACGAAAAGTATCTTTGTATTCTTCCTCTGTGAAAAGAGGTTTTTGCTGAAAAATTTGGACGGCCTTTCTGAATTTGGCTTCATCCCATTCTCTATCATCTTCCTTCCAGATAAAATCTTTAATTTTAGATGGTTTGAACACGGCTAAAGACAGCACATTCTTTTTTGCTTTTTCAATGAGGGCGGTCATATTGGAATAAATAGAGGCCCGAAAAACAATCTCTTTTCTCTTTTGCCATTGATGGGTTGTTCCGACAGGTTCGAGTACTTGAATCTCCTGTAAATTGGCGGGGTGATAACTTTCAGGGCGAGGGTCCTTGCAGTTTTTTACCAAAGGAAGTTCAATCCACGTGTATTTTCTGAATTGGTAATAATCTTTCAATCGTCGGAATGGAATCGGATAAATGCGTATCCATCTGCCGTCTTCTGTAAGACCGGCGGTACACACCAGTTCGGCATAGGTGGACGATAATGCGGGATAAGTTTTGACGGTAATCAGCACCTTCTGCTTCAGCAGCCCCATCAGAACAGCTCCTTCTTCGATTGTTTACAAATTGCAGATGCCTACCCGGTTCGGATTTCGTTCCTGAATTTTTTTGGCAACCAGACTTCGATGACACAAATCCGCCGATTTTTCAAAACAAAGCAGGCAGCTTACATGTTCGTGGAGATGCCGGTAAATCAGGTCAATCGTTTCCTCAGCGGCGGACAGAGTATTTTCCATAGCTGCAAAAAAGGATAAATAGTCCTGAGTTTTTTTTAGTTGAGCCCTGAGCACACGAGAACTACCCAGTTGCGGCAGATGAAAGTACCGTATTCCATTTCGAGTTAAGTACTCTTCCAGGGCGTTCTTGGAAAATCCTTTCTTCCGGGACAGGGGCAATTCCCGAACATCGAACAGCGAGTCAACACAATGTTCCTTTAGGGTTGCAAGAAATGACTCTAAAGTCCGACCTTCATACCCGATTGTAAAGAGAGTATCCCTCATATTCTTTTTATCGGCTTTCCGATTCTGCAACATCAAAAAATGATATTTTCCAGAGAACCCCAAAAACTTAAAGTCAGTTCTTTATTAAGGAACCCTTAGAGAATTCTACGTCGGGCGACCTTTAGACGAAAAGATATTTTTACCATTTTTTTGTCAACTCTCGGTTTCCATTGGTGTCTAATAAGAAGGGCGGGAAGGAAAAATGGAAATTCAGGCGAGGGAATAATGAATATGGAGATTCGCAGGTTTTGGGTTCGGTCGGGTATTTTATCCCTTCTGGCCGGCTTTTCGATAGGTTGGGCGGCCCAGCCCGTTTCCGATGCAGGAAATGACCCTATACAGCAGGCCGTAAAAGCCCAGACAACCTTCGCTGTGGAGTTGTATCGGGCGCTGGCCGGGCTTCCTATGCCACAAAAACCTGTCGAGAATGTCTTTTATTCACCCCACAGCATCTCTTCCGCGATGGCTGTTGTTTTCGCCGGCGCCCGCGGCAACACCGAAAGGCAGTTCTGTGATGTCTTGCATTTCTGGCTCCCGCAGGAATCGTTTCACGAAGCGATGGGCCGCCTGGAAAATCAGCTCACAAAACAGGCGGCAAAAGGCGATTATGAACTGACGATTGCCAATGCCCTCTGGATGGACCGCAGGACGGCCTTTGCCGAGCCGTTTCTCAAACAGGTCCAGAACTGCTATTCGGCCAATCTGGAGCGGGTCGATTTTGCGGCCAATCCCTCCGGTGCCGCGCGAGTCATCAATCAATGGGTCGAAAAACGGACCCGGGAACGCATCAAGAATCTGATCCCCGAAGGCACACTCGACACCCTCACCCGACTGGTCGTCACCAATGCTGTTTATTTTAAGGGCAAATGGGTCCTGCCTTTCGACCCGCAGGTCACCCGGCCGGACTGGTTTACAGTATCAACCTATACAATTCGGGAAGAGGGACCGCAGGTTGAAACCCGACGAGTCCAGGTGCCGATGATGACCCGCAAAGACGACTTCGGCTATGCGGAGAATGATATTTGCCAAATCCTCGAGCTGCCCTACACAGGCGGCGACCTGCGGATGGTGATCCTCCTGCCCAAAGACCCCGACCTGATTCGGCTCGAACAGGCCCTCACCGCAGACACCCTTGCCGAATGGCTCAGCCGGCTGGACCGTCGGGAGGTGGAAGTCTATCTGCCTCGTTTTACCCTCACGTGGCAGGAAGAACTGAAAGGCGTTTTCGCGCTGCTCGGTCTGGGGACTGCTTTTTCTGCGGATGCGGACTTTTCCGGCATCACCGGCGGAAAGGATTTGTTCCTGACCAACGTTCTTCACAAGGCGTTTGTCAAGGTGGATGAGGAAGGCACCGAGGCCGCCGCCGCCACCGGAGCCGTGATGAAACTCGTTTCAATACAGGCCCCTCCGCCGGTCTTTCGGGCCGACAAGCCCTTTGTCTTTCTCATTCAGGACAAATCAACCGGCACCGTGCTGTTTGTCGGCAGGGTGGCGGACCCAACCAAAGAAAAATAAACCCAATTCAGGAGTCTGACAATGAAACAGGCGATTTGGTTTGCAGCAGCCGCAGGACTGATGTTCGGCACTGTTGCCGCGCAAGCCCGAACGAAACTGGCGGCCCTGCCCCAGCGGGAAAGCGTGGATATCCGAATGGACAATCCGACCTTTACCCTCATCGAAGAAGAACGCATCCTGACGCTCCGCAAGGGGCTCAATCAGGTCGATTTTGCCTGGCAGTCCGTCTCCATCGACCCGGATTCCATCCGACTGACGCCGCTGGACCATCCGGACGGCGTGCGGATTCTCAATGTGAGCTTTCCGCCCGGCGAGGCGGCCCTCGTGTGGGAAATCGCCTCCGACGGCGACTGGGCCGAACGCGTCCGCATCAGTTATCTGCTCGGGCAGATTGACCGCCTGACGGCTTACAAGGCCGTGGCGGACAAGGATGAAACCAAACTGGACCTGACTGCCTATCTGATTGTCCGCAACTTCTCCGGCGAGCCCTTTGCCAGCGCCCGCATCCGGCTGGATGCCGACAGCGTCTTTGAACGCGACCTTGCCGACGGCCAGACCCGTCAGCTGCTCTGGATGCAGACCCGGGCCCTGCCTGTCAAGAAAGTCTGGACGTGGGATTCGGCCCTGCAGCCCTGGGACCCCGAACAGCTGGAGCGGCAGAACATCGGCATCCCCGTCCGCTATCGGCTGGTGAATGAAAAGGCCGCAGGGCTGGGTCAGGCGGCCCTTTGGCCCGGCAAGGTGCGGCTCTTTCAGGATGACGGGCACGACAGCACCATCTTTCTGGGCGAGGACAACCTGTCCTTCCTGCCGGTCGGCGAGAAGGCTGAACTGTACATCGGAGACAGCCGCGACATCGTCGTCACCCAGCGCAAAATGAAAGAAGAACAAATCAACATCCGCCGCAACCGCAAGGAACAAATCGTCCTCTTTGATATGGACGAAATCCTCACGGCCAAAATTGAAAACTTCAAGGACTCCCCCGCCGTGCTGACCCTGATCGAGCGGATTCCGGGCCAGTGGGAAATGAAATCGTGCTCTCTGCCGTATGTTCGCAAGGACGCCGAGACGCTCGAGTTTGAAATTGCTCTGCCCGCCCGCAACGGCGATAAACCCGCCGTCGTCCAGCTGGAAATGCACTACCAGCGAAAAAATGTAAGACCCTGATGAAAAATCCGAATGTCGAAATCCGAATAGACCTCTGTCAAGGAGTTTGCGATGAAACGATATGCCGTGCTTTTTTGGATGACGGGCCTTGCCGCCGTGTCCTTGGCCAAAGTGGATTTGGTTACGCTGCCCGCCTCTGAGTCCGTGCAGATTACGATTTATGAATCCGCCGACCTGACGCTCGTTCGCGACAGCCGCCCGCTGACCCTTCGCCAGGGCACAAACCAGCTCCAGTTTTCCTGGGCGGGCACATTGATTGACCCGACGTCCCTGATGTTGGTGCCCAAAAAGGCCGCCGACCAGGTGGACATCACCGACCTGTCGTATCCGCCGAATGCCGTCAACGTTGGCATCTGGACGCTCGAGAGCCGACAGGCAGGGCGGATTCCCTTTGAGATTACGTACCTGACGAGCGGTTTCAGCTGGCGGGCGTTTTATGCGGGCATCCTGTCCGAGGATGAAAAGACGATGCGGCTGGAAGGATACGTCCGCGTATTCAATCAGTCCGGCGAAGATTACGAAAACGCCCAGGTGCGGCTGATTGTCGGGCAGGTTCATCTGCTCGATGAAATCGCCGACCTGGCCCGACGGACCTGGCCGTACGGTAGGCCGGGGGAGGGAGTGCCCGGAATGCCGCCGCAGGTGCAGATGGAACGGGCTCGGCTGGCCTTTGGCGCTGTCAAGGCGATGGACGAGATTGCTGCGAGCGCCAAGCCCAAGGAAATCCAAAAGGAAGGGCTCAGCGAGTACTTTCTTTATACCATCGAGGGCACGGAATCCATCCCGAACGGCTGGTCCAAACGCCTGCCCAGTTTTCAGGCCGAAGCCGTGCCGGTCGTCAATCTCTACAAATTCGAAGAGGAAATGTCCGGCCCGTCTGTCATCCGGTATCTGTACTTTTTCAACGATGCCGAGCATCATTTGGGCCAAACCCCCATCCCGGGCGGGTCGGTAAAGGTCTATCGAACTGTCAGCAGAGAGGGACATCTGACGTATGAAGGCGGCTGTGAAATCAAGTACATCCCGGTCGGCCAGGAGGTAGAGCTGAATCTGGGGCCCGCGGAAGATGTTTTGGTCAAACCCAAGTTGATGGATTTCAAGACCGACAATTACCGTTTTGACGACCGGGGGAATATCAGCGGCTGGGACGAAATCCAAACCGTTGCTGTCGAGGTCAAAAACAGCCGGCCGCTGCCGATTCGGCTGGAAATCAAGCGGAACTTCGCCACTCCATACTGGACGCTGGAGAACCGGGGAGACAGCGAAAAAACCTTTGAAAAAGTCGACTTGGATACGGTAAAATACACACTTTCTATGCCGCCTCAGTCGGCTCGGACTATTGAATATGTCCTGACCACCTATCACGGCGTAAGGCAGGAAGATTGGACCAAACAGAATCAGTAAGCAGAAGGGGGGAGAAAGGAGAGTTTTCTGTGAAGGTGAAGGGGGCTTTTGTCCTGTGGGGGCTTGTTCTGTTTTGCCAAGCGGCTGTTCTGTCTGCTGCGGAGCCCAATCAGCCCGCTCCGACGTTTAAGACGGAATTGCTTCCGAATGAACCGCTCATCGAACGCCGCCAGGTGTGGCATTTCTGGCAGATGCTTCAGGTTGGAATGACCGCGGAAAAGGTAACGGAACTGCTCGGTGAGCCCCTCGAAAAAGAAAGCAGTGAAACGGCCTGTGTGTGGTATTATCACCAGACCCCCCAGCGGCTTCCCAGCGGACAAATCCAGCGGCCGCGATTCGGGTTTCTCAATTTCAAAAAAACCGCTCTCAACGGGCAGGAACAGATGCTCCTGAAGACCTGGCGCCAGCCGGACTGGAATCAGTTGCCTGCTTACAGTGCTGAACAGTTTGAGTTCCAGCAAAAGCGGCTGGAACAGATACGCCAACAGCAGCTGGCCGAACAAAAGCGGCTTGAGGAGGAAAAACGCCTTCAGGAGGAGCTCCGCCGACAGGAAGAACAGCGCCGGCAGGAGGAACTCCGTCAGCAGATGCTGGCCCAACAGGCCCAATCTCGCTCCAAAGGGTTTACCCTAAACTGGCAGGAATGGCCCCGCTCTTATTGGTATGTCGCAGGGGGTGTCCTGGCGGGGCTGATTGTCCTTTTCCTCATTCTCAAAAAACCCTTCGGCGGCTGACTGCCTTTCCCTTCGAAGAAGGATTTTTTTGACTTTTCGGACGGCTTCGGGCATAATCCTCCGCTTTCCTGAAAAACAGCGGAATCTGAAATGAAAGCAGCGCCCGAATGCATTCCTTGTTTCCTTCGGCAGGCCCTCGAGGCGGCTCGGATGGCCTCCGGCGACCCGGCCGTTCATCAGGAGATACTCCGTCAGGTTCATTCTCTTTTATCCGGCATCGACCTGAATGCACCTCCGCCGATTATCAGCCGGCAGATTCATCATCAGATTCGCCGAATCAGCGGAAATCCCGACCCGTACAAAGAGGTCAAACACCGCTGCAATCAGCTGGCCCTTCAATGGCTGCCCGGCCTCCGGGAGCGTGTGCGAACCTCCGAAGACCCGTTCCGGTCTGCTGTTCTGCTGGCGATTGCAGGCAATATTATTGACTACGGCATCAACGGCGCCCTGCAGATGCAGACAGTCGAAGAAACCATCGACCGGGCGCTTCACCAGCCGCTCGATGAGCAGGTGCTCGAGCTGTTTCGACAGTCCATTGCCGCCGCCCGCTCGATTCTCTATCTGGGCGACAACGCCGGTGAGATTGTTTTCGACCGGCTCCTGCTCGAACAGATGCCGCTCGAGAAGATTACCTTTGTCGTCAAGGGCTCGCCGATTCTCAATGACGCAACAAAAGAAGAGGCCGCTCAGGCGGGTCTGACTGAAATGGTTCGGGTCATCGACAGCGGCGCCGACGCCCCCGGGACGGTTCCGGAGGATTGCAGCCGCGAATTTCGCCGCCTGTTTGAGCAGGCCGATTTGATTGTCGCCAAAGGGCAGGGCAATTTTGAAACGCTCAACGAGACATCCGCCAATCTGTTCTTCCTCTTTCAGGTCAAATGCCCCGTCGTGGCGGCGTTTCTCCAAAAACCCCTCGGCACCTTTATGCTCACCCGACCGGACTGACTGGATTACAGGTCGGCGGTTTCGTTTGTTTTTTCTTCGAAAGCGCCTTCAGGAAGGTTCTGCTTATCTGCTTCAGGCGAATCCGGTTTGTGCGGTCTTCCGGACAGCCAGCTTTTGCCTTCCATCAGCCGGGCAATCAGCATCGCCGCCGCCGTATCCCCGCTCGAATTGACCATCGTCGCCGGCGGGTCCACCAGCGTACCCAATAGGGCAATTACCGGCAGGGCCTCCGGTCCGAACCCATACAGCGATACAAGAATCATCTCCCCCAGAAAACCGCCGCTCGGGATGCCGCTCATCACCATCCCCGCCAGCAGGGCCGCACCCACTGCTCCAGCCAGCACATCTGCCCCGGAAAACTCCCGCCCGAACAGGGCAAACAAAATCGCAATCTTCAGAATCGCCGCCAGACACGTGCCGTCCATATGAATCGTCGCCCCCAGCGGCAGCACGAATCGGCGGATGTCGTCCGGGATGCCGATGCGTCCGGCCGCCTCCAGATTGGCCGGCAGAGCCGCCAGACTGCTGCCCGTACCCAGTGCCGTCAGCGAGGCGGGCCAGATGTGCTTCCAGAACCGCCCGAGCCCCTCTCTTCCGCCCGCCCAATAGGCGTATACCGAAAAACCAACCGCAAAATACAAAAACGCCAGCGGATAATAGACCAACACCGCCCGTCCGTACGTGCCCGCCAGCTGAGGCCCGAACACCCCGACCAGATAGGCAAAATACGCTGTCAGCCCAATTGGTGCATAAGCCATAATCAGGCGAATCAGCCGGCCCATTACAGCCGCTCCGGAATTCAGGAATGCTCGAAACGCCCGGCCTTTGGTGCCCGCCGCCTGCGCCGCCAGCCCCGTCAGAATCGAAAACACAATCAAAGCCGCCATATGTTCCCGCTCAAACAGATTTGAAAAATTGGGAACCGTCAGCATCTCAGCCAGCGTCCGCCCCAGCCGGACCGACTCGCTTACAGTCGGGGCCGATGCCGAAAGAGTCAGTCCTCCGACCGGATTGAACAGTTTGACCGCCCCAATCATCAGACAGGATGCGATTACCCCCGTTCCGGCAAACACAACCAGCATCAGGACGGCCATCCATCCCAGCCGTTTTGTTTCACCGGCGCCCGCCGCCGCCGAACTGAGTGAAAAAAACACCAGCGGCACCGCCGCACAGTACAGCAGATTCAAAAACACATCCCCCAGCGGCTTGAGCACCTCCGCCCGCGGCCCGCCGAACCAGCCCAGCAGTCCTCCAATTACCGCTGAGCCCAGCAAAATCCCGGTAAAAACTCCGCTTGAAAAAATCGATTTCGAAGGCATCCTTTCCTCAAAACCCTTTTATCATCTTCCAATTAATTTCCCGCAGGGAGGACAAAGAAACACCAAGGATTGTCTTTACGGATTTCGTCTCTTTTGCCCCATCCTCTTGGTTTGACTCTTTGCGGGGAAATTTCTTTTTTACGTTTTCACGACCCCCAGAGTCTCCCAGATTTTCTCAATTTCTTTCCGGTCCGCCTCCGAGGTATAGTACACCGCCAGATGCAGTTCCTCCTCGGGGGTAAAGCCGAACAGATAGACGCCGTGCAGTTCCTTGTCGGCCACGGTTTCCGTCAGCGAATACCGCAGTTTGACCATGCCCTCTTCGTCGCGCCGCTGCAGGTCGGCCGCTTTTTCACTCTTGATGGAAAGGATTCCGTTGACCCGCTCTTCAATCGACTGATTGTTGGCGGTATAGACATCCATCCAGATAGTCAACCCCGGCCGCCAGAGCACCAGACTGCCGCCGTCAATCCGCCGAAACATCCGCCCGCTGATGTCAAACCGCCAGCACTGCGGCACCAGCACCGTGCCGGCGACCACCGGCGGCAGCAGGATGATTTCCGGCTCTTCCGTGCCCAGGCTGGTTACTTCCAGCCGGCCGGAGGCGTTTCGCTCAATCTGCGTGCCCGGCGGATACATCAGAAAGGGGATAATCTCCGGGTCATAATTGGCAATTGTATTGATATCCAGCAGCGAAATGTGCTCCGGTTCGTCCAGATATTCCTCGGTCTCTCCGCCTCCCAGAAACCGCCAGCCGCTGTCGGCCTCCTCATCAGGTTCTTCCCGCACCATGCACTGCACGCGGTGTCCGTCCACGGCAATCTTGTCCGAAACAAAGCCGAACCCCAAATCGGGTACTAAGGACTGAATCTCTGAGGCCGCCAGTTTGTATTTCTTTTCCATCGGCTCACACTCCTTTCTGAAGAGTTTACCACCCATTCTACCCGCCCCAGCCGCCCCCCTCAACAAAATAACCCGTGAAAATCCGCCTGCACAAAAATTTGAGTGAAAAGCAAATTTCCGTTCTATACCCCCGACAGGCTGCTCTTTACGCTTCCTGACCAATCACTGACAACTGATGACTGATAACTGATAACTGATGACTGTCGTAAGAGAGCCGTCAGGTTTTTCCCGGGGCGGCGGAGCGGACGGCTTCCAGAAATTTCTGCGGCTGCTGCGTGCCGATGAGAATCCTTTTGCCGTTTTTCAGTTCCAGCTGGATTCCCTGATTTCCGCGGATGTTATACGCCGTGCCGGCTTGCCCATATCGAATCCCCCAGCCGCCGTATTCGGAAATCGGCGAATAGGTGCGTGCATACAGCCGCTCAATCTCCTCCCAGGCGATTCGCTTTCGCAATAACGTCAGCGGCAGGCATACAACCTCAATTCCCTCCTTTCTTACGCGGGTGAGCATTCCCCCCGAAGCAAGGAGCCCATCCACTGCGGCCATTAATGCCCAGCAAAGCCACAGGAGCCCGCTTAAAGCTCCTGACAGGGCCCCCTTGAACTGCAGGAAGAGAATGACCCCTCCAAAAACGGCAATTCCTGCCCATAGGGGCACCTGCAGCAGAATTCCAAAACGCTGCCGCTCTTCGAACAGGGGCATAAAAACTTCTTCCCACGGTTCGGAGCCGGCTGATTTGTTCGTCTCCATTATTTCCTCCCCACAGCGGTTTCCGTATAAGGAATCCACACCGCCATCGGTCCTTTGCCGCGATGCGCCCAGGCATAGTACGGAATCGCCTCGAACTTTCGCGGCGTTCGGCGGGTTTGCCCGTCTTCCGTTCGGCTGACTTCCGCCGCCGTCCCCCGCAGCACAACCAGCCCGCCCAGCAGGTCCGCCCGGTACACCGCCTCCAGCGGCGCATCCTTTTCAATCATCACGTTCAGTACCTGCCCGCCTTCGACATCCGGCCACTCCAGACAGTACACCAACGGCCCGCGCTGAAAAGCCGTCTTGCCGATGTTGTCCCTGACCCGCTCATCACAAACAATCCGCCGTACCGGCATCGGCAAATCGAGCATCACCGTATCGCCCGCCTTCCAGGCCCGGTCGATGACGGCATATCCCTTCTCTGTTTCCGGCTCAATCGGCTGGCCGTTAACCGCCAGCGCTGCCGGCCGCTCCAGCGGTTTTGTAAACGTGTACAGCGCCGAAGAAGAGAAGATATCCGTCGCCCAGTCCGGAATCCGGAGCTTGAGCACCATTGGCAGATTGTCCGACTCCGGCAGAATCTGCAGGAGTACCTTGCCGTCCCACGGAAAATCCGTCTCCTGCAGGATTCGCACAGTTCCGCCGTCGGGTTTGAGCCGGGCCTCCGACTGGCCGAACAGGTTCACATACACCGCCTTGCCGCGGACGGCATACGCATAGCCCGATACAGACGCCAGAAACCGCGTAATATTTCCGGGACAGCACGCACAGCCGAACCATTCGCTTCGCTCGTAATTGCCCGCCGACTCCAGCGGATTGGGATAAAAGAACCGCTTGCCGTCCAGCGATACGCCCGAAATGACGCTGTTGTACAGGGCCCGCTCCATCACATCGATATATTTGGATTCGCCATCCAGCAGAAACATCCGGTGGTTCCAATAGACATTTGCGATGTTGGCGCAGGTCTCGCAGTAGGCGCTGGCGTTGGGCAGTTCGTAATCGTTTCCGAAGGCCTCCCCCTGATGACGGGCCCCGATGCCGCCGGTCACATACAGCTTTCGGTTTGCCACGTTGTCCCAGAGGGCATGAATCGCCCGGATAAAGTCCGCATCGCCGGTCAGGGCCGCCACGTCCGCCATCCCGCTGTACATATAGCCGGCCCGCACGGCATGTCCGACCGCCTCGGTCTGCTCCACCACCGGGATATGCGACTGCATATAGGCGTCTTTGTGTCCGGTTCGTCCCCGCTGATTGAGAAACCACCGGGCCTGGCGGAGGTATTTTTCCTCGCCGGTGACCCGATACAGTTTCACCAGTCCGATTTCAATCTCCTGATGGCCGGGGACACCCTCGTGCCGGCCCGGCCCAAACGTCTGACAGATCAGGTCGGCGTTTTTGACGGCAATATCCAGAAAGCTCCGCTTGCCGGTGGCCAGATAATGCGCTACAGCCGCTTCGTACATATGCCCGGCATTGTACAGCTCGTGGCTGGCGGGCAGATTGTCCCAGCGCTCCTTGTCGTAGCAGCAGGTGATTTGGCGTTTGCCGCCTTCGCGGGCGTTCGCGGTATAGGCCGTGTACAGATACCCGTCCGGCTCCTGAGCGGCGGCGATATACCCGATTAACTGATCCAGATACGCCTCCATCTTCGGGTCCGGCTTGACCATCAGCCCGTACGAGGCCCCTTCAATGATTTTGTAGGGGTCGGTGTCGTTAAACCCGAACTCTCCTTCCCAGCGGCCTTCCATCAGTTTGCCGGCAATCTTAAAGTTGTCGATGCGATGCGTCTTTTCGCACATCTCGAAGGCAAACGGAATCGTCACCGTCCGATTGGTTTCGATCCGCGGCTGCCAGAATCGGTCCGTAAACCGCACCTGCGTAAACGGCACCGGCTGATAGGGATAATCCGCCCCCGCCCACAGCAGCGGATTTGACAGACCGAATACAAAGAAAAGCACAAAGGCGGCAAAGACGGAACCATTCGGACACGGGCGTTTCATAGAGGCCTCCAGCAAACTTATTTCGGATTTTCGTTTTCGGCCGATGATACCCGACGCCCTCGCCTGGGTCAATCGCCGAGCGGGACAAGGGTTTTTCTCTTTTGCAGGGCCGGCACGTCCGCTATAATCTCCGCCGGAAAAAGGATTATTTCAGGAGATGTTTTATGGAGCGAACCGTTCGAACAGGCAGGGGATTGATGGGGCTGTATGCGGCAGGACTGTTTCTGTTTGCGCTCGGCTGCAGTTCCAAAATCCCGCAGGGAAAATTCACGCAGGAGCAAATGCTTAATATCCCGCTGGCCAATCGCTACAATCTGCCTGCTCCGACCGGCGGAATGACCATCCGAGTCGGCTCCAATACGCTTACATCGGAGGAGATTCTTTCCGGACCCCAGCTTCAGGAAGCTCTCGCTCCGCTGGCCAAACGCGGCAATCTGGCCGCCTATGAAGCCCAGGCCATGCCGCTCCTTCGAAGCGTCATCCGTTCCAAGGTCGCCGACCTGCTCCTGTATGAAGAGGCCCGCAAGAACGCCCCCGAAAACATCGAGGAACAGCTGGAGGCCGCCGTCAAGAAGGAAATCGAACGCTTCGTCGCCGATTACGACAACAATGTCGCACTGGCCGAACAGGAACTCAAACGGATGGGAATGGACTGGCGCTCCTTTCAGGAGTACAACAAGAAACTCATCATGACCCATTCGTTTATCTCCGCCACGGTGATGGAAGAAAAGAAATTCACCCGCCGGGAACTGCTGGATTATTATGAACAGGTCAAAAACGAGCAGTTTTCCCGCCCCGGACGGCTCCAGTTTCAGCTGATTGAGCTGGTGCCTTCGAAACTGACCTCTGAACAGATTCAGGAAGGCGAATCCCCCGAACAGGCCGCCCGCCGCATCGCACAGGAGATACTTGAAAAAATTCGGCAGGGCGGTGATTTCGGGGAGCTGGCCAAACAGTTCTCCCACGACCCGCTGGCCTCCGCAGGCGGGCTGTGGGCACCCGTGACGATGGGGACGGATTCACTGGCCGAACCCTATGACAAGATAGAGAAAATTGCCGAAACTATGTCGGTAAATGATGTAAAAGGGCCGATCGAAGCAGAGGGCCGCCTCTTTCTTGTAAAATTGGTCTCTCTGACGCCTCCGGTCTCTAAATCGTTCGATGAGGTCCAGCATATCCTCGAATCCCAGCTTCAGTTTCAGCATAAGAATCGAAAATACAATGAGTTAGTTGAAAAGGTGATTAAAAGGGCCGATTTTGTCGAGTTAGAGCGTTTTGCCGAATTTTGTGCCAATGAGGCCTACCGGCGATGGAGTCAATAAACCCAGGTGAAAATGGAAAAGTACCCATCGAAAAAACACGGCCCTGTTTTTTCGTAAATATATTGTAATCAAGAAGATACAAAACATAGCCATCGTTTTTGTTGTTTTCCGCCCTCCTTTCGGGTATACTAAGCATTGTAGAAACAGTCATGGCTTCGGTCATGGGGGAATGAAGACTCTTGTGAAGGGGTTCAAAAATGGCAAGGTTTTATGAGAAGATTTGGCACCCGTTTTTTGCCGGCAAGAAGCGCATCCTGATTCTGGCGGCCGCCGCGTACATCGCGTTGTGCTGAACCGTAAAACCAATTTTTGAAAGGATTTAAATCGAAAACGCCGGGGAAAGACCACCGCCCCCCGGCGTTTTTTCTGTTTGAAGTGTACCCCTGGAGACAAAAAAATCAGGGGCTCCGACCCCGTCAGCCCCTGATTTTATAGGCCTGCGTATAGGAGTGGCAGGCACTGATTTTGGAGTCCTTTTATAATAAGTCCGCCCAACCCCCGGCCGTCATTGATAGGAAAAATAAAAATTTTTTAAATTCGGAACAGCCGAATTTATTTCAGCAGGTAGGCGGCGGCGCCGGAGGTGAAAATCAGCTCCTCGGGTTTGTCGGCGGCAATCACAATCGCCTCCACTTCCGGCAGGGATTCAATCAGTGCCAGTCCCTTCTCTCGGCCCAGCACACTCACAGCGGTGGATAAGGCGTCGGCCTCCATCGCGCTGGGGGCCAGAATCGTCACGCTGATTAACTCGGCGGCCGACTCGCCGGTAGCCGGATTGAGGATATGGCTGAACCGCTTTCCGCCTTTCTCGACGAATCGGCGATAATCCCCGCTGGTGGCGACGGCCAGCTCGTCCAGCCGAATCTTGGCGCTGAGGGCCTCGGCTCTGGGGTTTTGAAGGCCGATGGTCCAGTGTTTGGCAGGCGGCGGAGGCGTCCCAAAACAGCGGATATTGCCCCCGACATCGACCATCCCGCCTCGGATTCCCAGCTCTTTCATCGCCCCGATGGCCGCATCCACGGCATAGCCCTTGGCAATTCCGCCCAAATCCAGCCGCATTCCCTCCGCCTCAAACCGCACGGTCTGCTGCGTCGGATTCAAAATCACTTTTTCATACCCCACCCGTCTTCGGGCCTCTTGAATTTCTTCCGGCGTCGGCTCGATTCCTGTTGTTTCCATCCGCCGCCACAGGGCCACGAGCGGTCCGACCGTACTGTCAAAAGCCCCGTTCGTCAGCTGACTGTACTGCCGGGCTGCACACAGCACGGCAAACAGGTCCGGACTGACCTGCACTTCCTGTTCGAATGCTGTTTGGTTTATCTGGGACAGTTCAGAATTCGGGTCGCGGTCATTCATCGTCCTCTGGACGTTTTGGAGGACGTCAAATGCGGCCTGAATGGCCCTGCGTGCGGCTGCCGGGTTGTCGGCCACAGCCGTCACCTGCACGACTGTCCCCATCATCAGATGAAATCCGCTGTTTTCAACCGCAGGCGGCTTGTATTGCCGGTGCACCCACACGGCCGTTGCGATATAAAGCCCACTCAGCAGGAGTCCAAAAAGAACGTCTAATTTTACTTTCATTGTCAGCAAATCGATTCAAAAAAGGTCGAAATTGTGTATAATAGCCGCCCGCTATGATAGAACGGCCCGTACAATCTGTAAAGGAACAAGTCAGCCGACGGCTCCTGCCGTTTGTGCGCAAACCCGCCCGATACATCGGCGGCGAAATCAACCAAATCCGCAAAGACCCGGCTTGCGTCCAGGTCCGGGTGGGCCTGTGTTTTCCCGATATTTATGAAATCGCCATGAGCCACACCGGTTTAGCGATTTTGTACGAGGTCATCAATCGGCTGCCGTGGGCACTGGCGGAGCGCATCTTTGCCCCCTGGCTGGATGCCGAAGAGCGGATGCGAAACGAGCACATCCCGCTGTTTTCTCTCGAATCCCGGCTGACCGCCGACAGTTTCGATATAATCGGTTTCAGTCTGACCAACGAGCTGTGTTATACCAACCTGCTCAATCTGCTGGATTTGGCGGGGCTGGCGGTTCGTTCGGAACACCGCCGCCTGCAAGACCCGCTTATCATTGCGGGCGGTCAGGCCGCCAACTGCGCCGAGCCGATCGCTCCTTTCGTCGATTTGTTTGTGCTCGGCCAGGGCGAAGAGGCCGTGGTTCAATTGCTGGAGCTGTATCGGCAGGGCAAACAGCAGGGGCTTTCCAAAAGTGAGTTTCTCCTTCAGGCGGCCCGCACCCTGCCGTTTGTCTATGTGCCTTCTCTGTATGAGTGGGAGTATGACGGGACGCATTCGGCTGCGCTGCAGGCCAAACATCCGGACATCCCCCTGCGCATTCACGATGCCGCCCTCGATGATTTTGAAAATGCCCCGGTACCGGAAGCCCCCATCGTGCCGTTTGTGCAGACCGTCCATGACCGAATCACGCTGGAGATTATGCGGGGCTGTCCGGGCCGGTGCCGGTTTTGCCAGGCCAGTTTCTGCCGGCGTCCTGTGCGGTATCGTTCCGTCGGGCGGATTCTTGAACTGGCCCAAAAACAGTACTGGAACACCGGCCACGACACCATCGGGCTTTTGAGTTTGTCCACCGGCGAATACCCCTGGCTTGAGGAGCTTGTCGAGCGGCTGACGGCGTACTTTCGCCCGCTTCACGTGGGCATTTCAATTCCCAGTCTGCGTGTTCAGCAGCAGCTGCGGCTTCTGCCCAAGCTGATGACGTCCGTTCGCAAAAGCGGTCTGACTATCGCCGTCGAAGCCGCCTCCGAGCACTTGCGGCAGGTCATCAACAAGCCCATTTCGGATGCCGACCTTTTTGCCGGTGTTCAGGCCGCCTATGAGGCGGGCTTTCAGAGCGTCAAACTCTATTTTATGGTCGGTTTTCCCGGCGAAACCGAGGCCGATATCCTCCAGATTGTGGATTTATGCCATGCCCTGGCCCAGCT
>JAKPDO010000001.1 GCA_029552545.1 Planctomycetota bacterium | reverse complement strand
CAGGGGCTACGCCGTGGACGTAAATTTAGAGGAAGATATGTTCGGGACAAAGCCCGAGGAAACAGTTATCGTGTTTTCTAAATTTTGCGAAAAGGGAAAGGGGCATCGTTGACGTGGCTGGTGTTTGAGAATGCGGCCGGGGCTTGATGTACGCCGAGCGGCAGCCTTAAGAGAAAAAAGATGATTTAAATTGTCGGCACAAGGCCGACGGAAAGGAGAAAAACATGATTTATGTGATTGAGTCTAACGCAGGAGATATCATCTACAGTTCTGGACACAGAAACAAATCCCTCGGCCAGGTATCACCGTCCGTTGCGGGTCGCGGATTGATAGACCTGCTCCTCGCAGAGGAGTGGGTCGAGGGTCTCGAGGAAGAGACAATCCTCGAGGAGCAAGACCTGGATAATCCAGCTGGCTATCGGCTGATAGCGATGCGGGACCACGACGACATAATTACGATTTATCCAAAGCGTATGGGCGCAAGCGGGCGAATATACTTCGGGATAAGGGATGCATTCTAACTTTTATTTGCCGGCCCTGGTTGTCGGCGGAAAGGAAAAGCTGATCTAACTAACCCCCCGCCGCCCGTGTGGGACGGCAGCCCGTTCGAGTCGGGCCGGCGGATTTAATACGGCGGCGCGGGGCCGTCGGCTGGCCCGCCTAATCAAGAAGAGTTGACAGCAGCAGCAACAACATAGTCGGCCTTCTGTATATGAGCCCCCCCTCGAAGCCCGAAAGTTACGGGGTCGAAATCCTGCCCGCCGGCGGTCGGCGGGACTGAACTAAAAAAAGAAAGAAAGGAGAAAAGACAATGGAACTAACCGAAAAACAGCAACAAATAATCGAAGCACTTGAACGGGCCGGATTTGCTGCCCGATGGTGGGGGCGTTCTGGTGAGCCAGAACGGCTCTATCTCAATGGCTACCGCAAGGACGTCTCTGTGTGGGTCGAATTCGACGACCCCTCAGTACTCGAAGGCGCTGCCCTCAAAGTCTGGGTAAAACCGTGCGGCCAACACCGCAACTGGTACGTTGGCCAGAGCAAAAAGGCGCGGGAATTTTTTGCAAACGCATATGCCATCATCACCGGCATGGCGGATGCGGAGGACCACCCTGCAGCCATCACCGAAGAGGCTGCGGAGGCCCTACAGGTCGGACAAACGGTCAACTGGGTTGTCGGCGGGCTTCCGTGCGACGCCAACGACGAGCGGAAAATTAACGGAACTGTCAGGCAGGTCCGGCGCGTCCCGTCGGCAAACATCGGCCAGGCCGAACAGGTCGAGGTTGACGTTTGCGGGGAGGACGGGAAAGAGTGGACCATGTACACCTGGCGCGGCGTGCTGCGGTGCGGCAGCGGCGCCGAGGTAGTTAGGCAAGCATAGGCAAGCATAGGCGGGCCGGCTTCGGCTGGCCCGCCTAATCAAGAAGAAAGGAGACAAGCCATGAAACACGGTCGCAAAAAGGTAGTCGTCTACCTGACCACCCCGCGTCTAGAGCAAATTCGGCAATAATTTTTGCCCGCCGCCGGTCGGCGGGCGGAAAGGAGAAAAAAATGAAGACGAAGAATAACAACATGGTCCTTCGGAAAATCCAAAAAAGTTACTTGATTTTTGGGTTGCTCTAACGTATATATATAATGGACGGACCGATTGGCGGTCCGTGACCGTAAAGTTTCAATCCACGCCCGCACGTGGCGGGCGACGGTGTTTTTTTTGCCCGCGGACCGGCGGGCGGAAAGGAGACAAAAATGAAGACGAAGAATAACAACATGGTCCTGTCGTTTGCCGGCCCTTACCAGACCGACATTATTATCGCCGTAGACCTCGGCCCGTATGACGGTACGCGGCCAGATCTCGATGTCCGCCGTCTGGACATACTGTTTACCGGCCGCGCAGCGTCTCATACGGCAACCGAGATCGCCGCGTCTCGCTCCGGCTACGGATGCGGCTGGGGATCGTCAAGCAAACTCTGGCCGATCTCCGCCGACGAGTCGGCGAAAATAATTGCCGAGATTGAGGCGGCGTCATCGGCGGCTGCGAAGGCGGACGAACATCCGTTAGACTGGAAAGGCATT
>JAKPDO010000013.1 GCA_029552545.1 Planctomycetota bacterium | reverse complement strand
GGGTTTGCGGACGGACATGCGGAGCGGCATCGCTGGGAGGACCCGGACACCATCAATCTGGCCCAGAACGGGGTGGCGGACCCGCGTCCGGCGGAAAATGAGGACCTCCATTATATGGTCCGCGGATACCTGCCCCGGTAAACAGAAAAATAAACGGATGGATGAGGTGGATGAAAAGACGGCATCGAATAGTCTTGTTTGCGTGGATTGGGCTGACGGCTTCCGCATTAGCAGTCCCCTCCCGCACTTACAGGTGCCTGACTCCGCTCGACTATGATTTCAATCAGGACTGTGCGGTGAACCTGGAGGATTTTGCTCTGCTGGCCGCCGAATGGCTTCAAACACAGCAGAAAGCCCATTTGGAATCAATGGCACCGCAATGGCTCTCCTCCGTTCCAATAGTTGGAGCTCATCTGCCCTATCTTGAATACGAAGCGGAAGAGGCCCAGACCAATGCTCCTATCATCGGCCCCAACCGCACATACCTGACACAGGCCACAGAGGCCTCCGGACGCAAAGCCGTCAAACTCACGAATACAGGCCATTTTGTCGAGTTCACCCTCGCGGAACCTGCCGATGCTATGGTCATTCGTTTCTGCACCCCGGACTCCGCCGACGGGGCGGGTGCACAGCACACGCTCAGTCTTTATCTGAACGATATTCATCACAGCAATTTGCCCCTGACATCCGCTTACAGCTGGGTGTATGGGGCTTATCCCTACACCAACAATCCGGCAGACGGAAGCCCGCATCATTTCTTCGATGAAATTGCCGTCCTCTTTGAAAATACTCTTTCTGCCGGAACCCGCATACGTCTTCAGAAAGACACCGGCGATACGGCTTCCTACTACTTGATTGATTTGGCGGATTTTGAACGGGCGGATGAACCGCTGCCGAAACCGGAGGATTTCCTTTGTCTGACCGATTTCGGGGCAGCACCGGATGACATCCTCGACGATACCAATGCTCTTCAAAATGCCGTAACTGAAGCACAATCTCAAGGCAAAGGACTTTGGATTCCCCCCGGCCGTTTTCTCATCACAGGCCGGGTCAATCTTGAAAACGTCATTCTTCGAGGCGCAGGGATATGGCATACTGTTCTCGAAGGATTGAACTGCCGGCTTTACGGCCGCGGCGGCACCATCATCCTGTCCGATTTCAAAATTGACGGACTCAGCACCTATCGAACCTCCGGCCAGCGCACCGGCATCGAAGGACGATTCGGCCCGGGCTCACGCATCGAACGAGTCTGGATTGAGCATACGGAAGCCGGCATCTGGATCAGCGGTCCCAGCGACGGACTGAGCATCATCGGCTGCCGCATCCGAAATACCTTCGCTGACGGTCTGAATCTGGCCTATGGAGTCACCAACACCCTCGTGGAACACTGTTCCGTCCGCAATACGGGTGACGACGGGATGGCCATGTGGTCTTATACAGGGTGGGGCCCCGGTCCCAATCAGAACAACCTGTTTCGAAACAACACCATTCAGCTGCCTATGCTGGCCAACGGCATTGGTCTCTACGGCGGCACGGCCAACACCGCCGTCGGCAACTGGATTCGCGATACCGTCGTCAACGGGGCTGGTATTCAGATTGCCAACCGCTTCTCCTCCTATCCCTTCGCCGGAACAACAACCATTCAGAGCAACCGGCTTGAACGCACCGGCAGCCGCAGCATCGACTACAACATCAATGTCGGAGCTGTTTGGCTGTTTGCCTGCGACGGAGACATCACCGCCCCGGTCATCGCTGCTTCCAATCAGCTCCTCGACAGCACGTATCAGGGCGTCCTTCTGAGCGGTTCCTCTGCCGCCAGACAAATTACCCAAACCCGCTTTGAAACCGCCCACATCGAAACAGCCGGTACGTATGGTCTTGAAATCTCCGCCGCGGGCAGCGGATATTTCGAATACGTCACCGTCCAAAATGCAGCCGCCGGAGGGCTGCTTCAGAACAATCCGAACTTTCAGATTACACGCGGACCCGGAAATACAGGATGGTAGCCGATTCATAAAAAAGGTATAATCAGAAACCATTAAGGAAAGGGTGAATTTATGAAAAAAGTCAATGCAATCCTCTTACTGGTAAGCATCTTCTTTACTGCCGCTCCCCTCAAGGCCCTTACGCCCTCTCTCGACGGAATCTTAACGGAATGGACCGGCCCGGACGTGGTCTTTCTGGGCAGTCAGCCAAGTATTGGAACCGGCCAATACACCCTTCTGGCAACCTGGGATACTGTCAATCTGTATCTGGCGGTGGACCGAAAAACCACAGGCCGCTATTTGGGCGATACGGCAAACACAAATGACTCCTTCTTTGTGGCCATTGATACGGACAACCTGCCCAACAGCGGCGGTACACAGGACGGATACGGCATCTTGTATTTCTCCGGTTCGATGCGTCCGGACTTTATCTACTGTTATGCCGGCGGTTCGGGCTGGTATGAAACCTGCAACTGGACCGGCAGCGGATGGAACTGGAGAGGATGGACGAATGCCGGAACCTATTACGGCTGGGCCCCATCCAATCCGGATGACGAATTGATTATTCCGCTGTCTTCTATCGGCGGCTCGCCGAACGTCCGGATTTGGGCCTGGATGACCCGCGAAGGCATCTATGATACCGTCGATGCCTCCTGGCCCGCCGGCGTCACAGGATACCGTCCAACCTTCGGAGACGGCATCATCATCCGACCCGGTGCCCTTCGTGTGGCCTACAATCCTAACCCCTCTCACAACGCACAGGAGGTCCCTGTCAGCGGTCTGGTTCTTTCCTGGAATATTCCGACGGACCCGAACGGAATGGCTGATCCCAATTTGGTCGGATTCAAGGTCTATATTGACATCGACCCCGACCCGAACATGGTCTATCAAGGCACCGTCACCTCCTGGGACAGCCAAACGCTTCGCGCCTCCTTCCCATTCAATTCCGCTCAAAAAGACACAACTTACTGGTGGCGTGTTGATACCGTGCTGGATACCGGTGAAATCTTTGCGGGTAATGTCTGGGTCTTTTCAACCGAACTCAGCTCTCCGAAAATCACCGGTCAGCCTGCTTATCAGGTCGTTCCTGCCGGCGGAACGGCCGTATTTACCGTAACGGCTTTCTCTCCTTCGCCGGAGACCTATCAGTGGTATAAGGCCGTCGAAGGCGGCCCGGACATCGCCCTCACAGAAGGCGGCAAATACTCCGGCACGCAAACCGCTGTTTTGTCCATCGCAAACGCCCAGCTGTCCGACGAGGGCCGCTATTACTGCATCGTCAACAATGAATCGAATATTCCGGTCGCTTCCGAAGAAGCTCTTCTAGGAATCCGACGCCGCATCGCTTACTGGCCGTTTGAAGACGGAAACCCCAACAGCATTGTTCCCGGCAGCCCGGTCTCTATTTTGTACGGCGACCCTGCTTTCACAACGGGAATTGTCGGAGATGCGATGGAGTTTGATGCCGATGCCGATGCACAGGACCTCCTCTATACCAATCCGGAAGAGGTCTCCTATTTTGACATCTGCAATCATTCTCTGACGGTTGCCTGCTGGATCAAGGCATCTTCCGCCGCCACCTGGGGACCGATGGTTGCCCGAAATGGCGAATTCGGCGAGGGCTGGCAGCTGCGGCACAGCGGCTTTACGCTCGACCGGGTCTGCCTGACTACCCGCGGAACCGGCAATGATGAAGGGACCCCCACCAACCGAACCGTTTATGACGGGCAGTGGCACTATGTCGTCGGCACATTCGACGGTGCCGTAAAGAAAGTCTATATTGACGGGGTTCTCAGCCGTGTTCACAGCGCCGATGACGGCTCTATCATTCAGGAATTTGATGCTGTATCCGGACGAATCAATCCGACCGGCTCGCCTGTTTCTCTGGCCGGACGGGTCCGCGGCGACACCGTCGGCGGGCTGATTATCGAGGGCTTCTCCGTCACAGCCGGCATCCTCGATGAAGTGGAGATTTACAACTACGCCCTCGATGCCGCAGAAATCGCCCAAAAGTATGCCGACATCGCCCGTACATCAGTCTGCCCGGCACCGCTTCAGCATGACCTTAACGGCGACTGCCGCATCGATTTGGATGACCTGGCACTTTTGGCCTCCAAATGGCTGCTCGATACGAGCATCGCTCCGCAAAGTTAATGTCTGAGGAAATGGGATGGGGCTGTCCGCATCTTTCAAGGTGCGGACAGCCCGCGAAAAAATATCGTTTAACTTTTTTGAGAGGATGGGAAAATGAAAAAAGGAAAGTGGATGATGAGTTTGGTATGTTTACTGACGGCCGCCGTACCCGTTTCGGCCTTCACGCCGGTCCTGGATGGAGTTCTGAATGAATGGACAGGCCCAGGAATTGTCAATCTGGGCACACAGCCGGGCATTGACACGGGCACCTATGCTCTGCTGGCCGGCTGGGGCGACAACAACCTGTACATTGCTGTCGATCGCAATTCGACCAACCGCTATCTCGGCGATGACTACTGGGCTCACGATTCGTTCTTCTTTGCCATTGACACCGACGGCATCGCCGGCAGCGGCGCCTCGCAGGACGGCTACGGCATCCTGTCTTTTGCCGGTACCATGCGGCCTGACTTTATCTACTGCTATGCAGGCGGTGCGGGCTGGTATGAAACCTGCAATTGGGCCGGCACGTACTGGAACTGGAACGGCTGGACCAACGCCGGCACCTATTACGGCTGGAACGAAGATTACCCCAACGATGAACTGACTATCCCCCTGTCCGTCATCGGCGGTTCCCACCAGGTGATGGTCTGGGCCTGGATGACCCGCGAAGGCATCTATGATACCGTTGATGCCTCCTGGCCCGCCGGAACAACCGGATACCGCCCTGTGTTCGGGGACGGAGCCATGATTCCTGAACCGGCGAGTTTAACCCTGTTCGGATTGGGCGGTCTGCTTCTGGCTGCACGCCGGAAAAAATAACTTTGTATATACTTCTCCCCTTCCCGACTCCGGGTCGGGAAGGGGATTTACCAAAGAAAACCAGACGAAAGGCATTTGGAAATGCCCAAAAAGAGTATTTGTCTTCTTCTTTTGTGGCTGACAGCTCCTTTATGGGCCGCCGCCCCCTCCGTACGCCCGGGCATGGGAGCCATTCCCTACGCTACCGGCACCACCTTCCGTGTTTGGGCACCGAACGCCTCCTCTGTGGCTGTTGCCGGCAATTTCAATAACTGGAGCACCACCGCAAACCCTCTGGCCTATGAGGGAAACGGCCTTTGGTCCGCCGATGTCGAAGGAGCCGCCCTTTACCAGCAATATAAATATGTCATCAACGGTTCTCTCTGGAAAATCGACCCTCGCGCTCGGGATGTTGTGAGTTCCACCGGCAACGGAGTCATTGTAAGCACCAGCCATACCTGGAGCCCCTTTACCATCCCGCCCTGGAACGAAATGGTCATTTACGAGCTGCACATCGGAACCTTCAATGATACCCCCGGCGGCAGCCCCGGCACCTGGCTGTCCGCTATCGATAAACTCGACCATCTGCAATCGCTCGGAATCAATGTGATCGAGCTTCTGCCTGTCGCGGAATTCCCGACCGATTTCTCAGCCGGATACAATCCATGCAATCTCTTTGCACCCGAAAGCGCCTACGGCACCCCCGCCCAAATGCGTCAGTTCATCGACGCCTGCCACCAGCGCGGCATCGCCGTCCTTCTGGACGTCGTGTACAACCACTGGGGACCGGCGGACCTGGGGTATTCTCTCTGGCAGTTTGACGGCTTCAGCACCTATCCGGATACCGGCGGTATTTATTTCTACGAAAACAACTTTCGCTATACCCCCTGGGGGGACCGACCCAATTTCGACAGCGGACCGGTCCGTTCCTTTATTCGCGACAATGTGATGTACTGGCTGACCGACTTCAACCTCGACGGCATCCGTATGGACGGCACCGCCTACATCCGCGAAGTGGACATCGGCGGCCCCGAAATCCCCGCCGGATGGTCCCTGATGCAGTGGATTAATAATGAAATTGACGCCGCCTTCCCCGCCAAAATCTCCATTGCTGAGGATATGCGGGACAATGACTGGCTCACCAAACCCGTCGGCGCCGGCGGAGCCGGTTTCGATTCCCAATGGGATCCCGGCTTCCATCACAAAGTCGTCTCCGCCCTCGAAACCGCTTACGACGACTACCGCAATATGTGGGACATCCGCGATGCAATTGCGCATCTGTACAACGGATGGGACACGCAGCGGGTCATCTATACCGAAAACCACGACGAAGCCGGTTCAGCCAGCGGAAAATCCCGCGTCCCCACACGAATCTGGCCCGAACATCCCGACAGCTACTACTCCAAAAAACGCTCGACGCTCGGCGCCGGTCTGGTCCTGACCAGTCCCGGCATCCCGCTTCTTTTCATGGGCCAGGAATTCCTCGAAAGCGGTTCCTGGAACGACGGCACCCCGCTGGACTGGAGCAAAAACACAACCTTTGCAGGCATCCGGCAGCTTTATACAGACCTGATTTCTCTCCGCCGAAACCGCACAGGACTGACCAAGGGCCTCATGGCTAAAAATGTCAACGTCTTCCACGTCAACAACTCCGCCAAGGTTATCGCTTTTCACCGCTGGTGGAACGGCGGACCGCGGGATGATGTCGTCATCGCCGCCAACTTTTCCTATCAGGGCTTCACCAACTACAATATCGGTTTTCCCCGTCCGGGACGCTGGAGAGTCCGTTTCAACAGCGACTGGAACGGCTACGACTCCTCCTTTGGAAACACGAACACGCTGGATGTTTCGGCGGCCGCAGGTCCCAAAGACGGACTGCCTTACAATGCCGACATCAGCATCGCCCCGTATTCGCTTGTCATCTTCTCCCAGGGTACAACGCCCGACCTGAACAATTCAGGGGCGGTGGACTTGAACGACTGGGTACTCTTTGCCGACCGGTGGCAGACCGACTGCGACCCGTGGGATGCCTGCGACGGGGCTGATTTCAACCTGTCCGGACGAGTTGAAATGGAAGATTTGGCTTTCTTTGTTCAGCATTGGCTTCAGCAATAAAATACAGCAAAATGGATGGTCTCTGCAGAAAAGGATTGGAATCTATGAACCCGAAAACGCTTTATCTGCTTATTTCTCTGGCCCTTCTCTCATCCGCTCCCGCACGCGTTCTCTGGGAGGAATCGTTCATTCAACCCGATTCCGTTACGAGTTCCGAACAAGCCCAATGGATAAGCGGCAGTCTGGATTTCCCGTTTCATCAGGAAACCGGCGGGCGGCTGCGGCTGAAAGACTGCAATCAGGGAATGAGATTTCCTGCTGATTTTCTTAAAGACACTCCGCCCGGACAAACCCTGTACATCAGCTTTCTGCTCCGCAATCTGGACGACAGCAATAAGGAAAAATATGCAGGCCTCTTCTTCTATCAGGATGACCGCGAAGTCTTCGGCGTCGGCAACGACTGGGCCTCCGACCATTTCGCTTATTGGAGTTCCGATGGACGCGGCGTCCCCATCGGACAGATTCCCACTACTGTGGACAAACACGTCCATCGGATTGTCCTTCGAATCCGGCAGAATCCGCAGGGTCCCGAACAAATCCGAATCTGGCTCAACCCCCTCGACGCCCGACCCGAAGAATCCCAGCCCTCCAACCTTATCAGCGACCTCGAACAGGAATTATCCTTCAATCAAATCCGTCTGCGCACCGGAAATCAATCGAATACCTGGGAATTCGATGAACTGTGCATCGGAACCGACTGGCAGTCAATCACCCGCCCGGATAACGGCCCCGGAGAGTACCTTTCAGAACTTCTGAAATCAGCCGACATCCCGGGCAAGTCCGAAAAGGTCGCTCCCCAAATCGCCCGCTTCTGGCCGAAAGGAGCCGAGGAGTCCAAAGCCCTGCCCTCCTTCGCTCTCGAGAAACCGCGTCCTTCCATCGGTACACTCGGCTCTGATTGGAAAGTCAGACCGAAGTTTGCACAAGTCGATGGACGAAAATACGTCCTGGTCGAACTGTCCCCCGACATCGACCTGTACGGCACCGGCGAGGTCACCGGGCGGCTCCTCCGCAACGGCACGCAAATTATCCTTTACAACAAAGACAATTACGGCTACGGCAAACCCGATCAGCTTTATCAGTCCCACCCCTGGGTTTTAGCCGTCCGTTCCGACGGTTCGGCCTTCGGCGCAATCTTTGACACCCCCTGGCAGGCCCGGCTGGACTTGAGAACAGGCATCGTCTTTTCCGTACCGGCTCAAGCCCCCGATTTTCCCGTTTACGTCCTCGAGGGACGAACCCCTCAGGAAGTCCTGCAGCATCTGGCCGACCTGACCGGACGGATGCCGATGCCCCCGCGCTGGGCATTAGGGTATCATCAGTGCCGCTATTCCTACTACCCCGACAGCCGCGTCCGTCAAATCGCCGAAACCTTCCGTGCCAAACAAATCCCCTGCGATGTCATCTGGCTCGACATCGACTATATGGACGGCTTTCGTATCTTTACCTTTGATTCTTCCCGCTTCCCTGACCCCAAAGGCCTGAATCAGTATCTTCACACCCTCGGCTTTAAAACCGTCTGGATGATTGACCCGGGCGTCAAATATGAACCCGGCTATTTCGTCTATGACAGCGGAACCCAAGAAGACATCTGGGTCCTGGATGCCGCCGGCAAACCCTTCATCGGACCGGTCTGGCCCGGAAACTGCGTCTTTCCCGATTTCACCATGCCCAAAGCCCGCCGCTGGTGGGCCGCTTTGTACAAAAACTTCCTCGAAATGGGCATTGACGGCGTCTGGAATGACATGAACGAGCCGGCCGCCTTCAACGAGCTCGGAACCATGCCGGACAACTGCTTTCATCGCGGCGGGGACGGCCTGCCCTGCGGCCCCCATATCCAATACCACAATGTCTATGGAATGCTGATGGTCAAGGCCTCCCGCGAAGGAATCCTTCAGGCCCGGCCCGACAAACGCCCCTTCATCCTTTCCCGGGCCAATTTCCTCGGCGGCCACCGCTACGCCGCCACCTGGACCGGCGACAACAAAGCCGTCTGGGAGCACCTGAAATGGTCGATTCCGATGTCCCTGAATCTCGGGCTGTCGGGCCAGCCCTTCAGCGGCCCGGACATCGGCGGTTTTGACGGCAACGCAACGCCGGAATTGTGGGCACACTGGATTGCTGTCGGGGCCTTTTATCCGTTCAGCCGGGCCCATACCGTCAAGGAGTCCAACGACCAGGAACCCTGGTCCTTCGGCCCGGAAACGGAAAAAGCCGCCCGCATTGCCCTGCAGAGACGGTATCGCCTGATGCCGTATCTGTACACCCTCTTTTACGAATCGCACAAAACCGGCCTGCCGGCTGCTCGCCCCGTCCTGTTTGCCGAACCCGATAATCCATCCCTTCGAACCGAAGATCAGGCCTTCCTCCTCGGCAGCGACCTGCTGATAATTCCCCGCTGGGCCGTCAAACCCTCTCTGCCTTCCGGCATCTGGCAAACCATTTCTCTGGTGGACGGTGACGCCGCCGGCGACCCGTACCAGTGCGAACTGAAGGTTCGCGGCGGAGCCATTCTGCCGCTCGGAAAAGTCGTCCAGAATACCGAAGAAAACTTTTTGGAGGAGCTGACCCTTCTGGTTTGTCTGGATGAAAACGGAACCGCCAGAGGCACCCTTTATGAAGATGCCGGCGACGGCTGGGAATTCGAAAAAGGACAATACCTGCTCACCGAATACACCGCACGACGCAGCGGGAAAACGGTCTCGGTTCAAATCAGCCGTCAGGAAGGCCAAAGACAGCGGCCTTTGCGAAAGGTGATTGTGGAACTGATAACGGAACAGGGAATCAAGAAAGCTGAAGGAGAAGAGACAAAAACCATCACCCTCAATCTGGAGGATTAACCCCTCTCAATAATTCACATACTTCTCTCCCCGACTGTCCGTTCCGGGCCAGTTCAGACGTATCTCTGCCGTCGCCCGCTTATACAGCCAGCCCGACATGCCGTTTGCTGCTGACTCAAAAGTAAGCGTATCGGCAACGTAATCAATTGTATTCAGATTGTTGAAGGGGTTTTTCGGAATAGTCTTCAGGTAAGGTCCATATAAATAAGGAGCCGTCGGCACAGGAGAAGACACCGCCACTCCCTTGTCCGTGGAGGTTCCCACAAATTGGCTAATTAGTTCACTAACAGAGGCATCACTTCGAGTCCCTGTAAAGCCGATTTTATACCCCGGCGCCAGCCCTCCGTGCTGCATTTTGTACAATTCTATCTGCGTTCGCCAGATTTGAAGCGTATCCTTCGCCGTACTTTCTTTGGCCGCAAGCGTCTGTCCGTGCATCTGGGGAATCACGATCGCCGCAAGAATCCCTAACACGGCCACAACAATCAGCACTTCCAATAGCGTAAAACCCTTCGACATCATTCGTTTTTCCTAAACAAACAGGAAAACCTCCCCAGAAATATCGTCAAACACGCAGAAGGGCTTAAGGAAAAGCAAAGAAGTGATGCCCGATAATGATAGGGAAAAATCTGCAAAAATTGGGGGGTTACGGAATTTCGTCAAAGAATCGTTCGGGGGTTAATCCGGCTGCTCTTGAAGAAGAGTAATAATCTCTTCTTTTACCGGCAGAGCATCCTGCAGACCGAAGCGGCTGCGGGCCAGGGCCTCCGCCGCAACCGCAAAACGAGCCGCCGACAACGGACTGTCGCCCGTCGCATAACAGGCTGCCAACGCCCCGCAGAAAGCATCTTCGCAACCGGTATAGTCCACCATCTCGGTTGCAATGCCCTTAATCCAGTGAGTGCCCTGACGGTCCACCAGCAAAGCCCCGTGTGTGCCCAGACTAATCAGAACATTGCCGGCACCTTTGGCCACCAACTCGGTCGCAATAAACTTAATATCCTGTTCGCCGCTTGCCCCCAGTTCCGTCCGGCTCCACAGCCCCGCAAAACGCAGAACCAAAATATCTGCATTGTAAAAATCGACCGGCCAGTCAATCGCGTGCACAACCCCACGGTCGGGAATCGGAAGATTAACCTCAAGAATCGTCCGCGTCTTGTGAATCTGGGCACATCGGACGGCCGCCACAACGGCATCCGGCGAAAAACTGTCGTGAATCAGACATACATTGGCTGAGCCGATGGTCTGCTCCGCCGCCGCATATTCAATTTCATCCCTTCCGAAAACCTTATTGGCCCCTGCTGAACGGCAGGAACGATTCGACCCGCGTCCATCTACCAGTGTCAGGATAATTCCTGTGCTGATGGCTGGTGAAGCATAAAGCAGTTCGGTTGAGACCCCATATCGGCTGAGGTTTTGTTTAATCATCTCCCCAAAGCAGTCCTCCCCAATACGTCCCAAGACAAACACATCGCACCCGCAAAGGGCCGCCTGAATCGCCCGATTGACCCCCGGCCCGGTGGGGACGCAGGTAAAGCCCATCCCCTCTTTCATTTGCCCGGGCTCCGGACAGGAATCGCACTTGACGGCCATTTCTACATAAGCAGGCCCAATGATGACCACCTTGGGAATCCGTTCTGCCATTGTTTATTCCCCTTTCCCTTCCAAAAACTTCAGGGCATTAGTATATCTTGTCCGCAGCTGAAAGGAAAGTATTTTATAGAACGGCGGCCCGATTTCCGAGATGACACATCCTGAATAACTCTCTTCGTCATCAATCAATCAGTACCTCCTCCTGAAACGCGGGTACGTGGATGTCCCAACCCGTTTTCTCTGTTAGATACGTTTTAAAGTTTTCTGCACTTTCTTTTTCACCGTGAATTAAAAAGACCTTCTGCGGTCTCTTTTGCAGTTTTTTGAGCCATTCAAGAATCTCCCGTCGGTCCGCATGGGCGGAAAACCCATGAACCCTCACAATCGCCGCCCTCACCGGCAGCATCTGTCCCAAAATCCGCACTTCCGGCTCCCCATCCAAAATCTTCCGTCCCAGCGTTCCCTGCGCCTGGTACCCGACAAAAAGAATCGTGCTCTCCGGCCGGCTGATGTTGTTGACCAGATGATGCTTGATGCGTCCGCCCGTGCACATCCCGGAGCCGGCAATAATCATAACCGTGCCTTTAATGTGATTGATCGCCTTTGACTCCCGCGGCGATTCGATCAATTTCAGGCCTCGAAAGCTGAACGGCGATTCATGATTCAAAACCAGCCGGGACATTTCACTGTCATACAGGTTGGAGTATTTCTCAAAGACCCGCGTCGCACGCACGGCCATTGGACTGTCCAGAAACGTCATAATATGCGGAATTCGGTCCTCCAAAAGCAGCTGATTCATATAGTACAGCACCTCCTGGCTGCGTCCGATGGAAAAACTGGGCACAACCAGATTGCCGCCGGCCTGCCAGGTCCGATTGACCGCCGCCTCCAGCTGCCGCTTTGTATCCTCCGGAGTCTGATGCTCCCGGTCGCCGTAGGTGGACTCCACCAGAAGATAATCCGCCCGGTCAAAGGTTTCCGGGTCGCGCAGAATCGGCCGGCCCACACGTCCCAAATCCCCCGTATAAACAATCGTTCGGCACCGGCCGTTTCGACAGACGCCGATGCGAATCATTGAGGCCCCGAGGATATGCCCCGCCTCGTGAAAATCCGCCTCCAGCCCCGGCCCCAGCCGAATCGGTTCATGAAACGGCAGCGGGCGAAACTGCTGAAAACAGGCCTTCGCTTCTTCCATCGTATAAAGCGGCTCAACCGGACGGGGCGGTGTATAGCCGGCCTTGCGGTGACGTTTCTGCTTAAACTCGGCATCTTCTTCCTGCAGCTTGCCGGCATCCAGCAGAACGATTTGGGCCAGCTCCGCCGTCGCCTGGGTACAATAAACCGGCCCTCGAAAGCCCTCTTTGACCAGTTTCGGCAGAAGCCCGCAGTGGTCCAGATGTGCATGCGTCAAAAGCACCGCTGACAGCGAAGACGGCTCGAATCCGAAATCCTCCCAGTTGCGGCTCTGATATTGCCGTTCCTGATAGAGTCCGCAGTCAATCAGAACTTTCGTGCCGTCAAATTCGAGCAGATGACGGGAACCGGTTACGTTTCCCGCCGCCCCCAAAAAACGAAGACGAATTCGCAACCCCTCCGCCGTTTCCTTCCGCTTCCACCTGAAAAAGGATGCAATTCCCATTTGTGACCGCCGCTCCTGTCAACTCAAAAATTTAGTAAGAGATGTGATTTTACCCATCTTCATCATTCTTTTCAAACCCCAACTGCCGAAATCCTGAAGATGAAATCATTTGGCCGCAATGGAGAAAAACTGTTTAACCCAGACGGTTTTTCAGGAGAAGCAGGGCCTGCTTGGCTACGCTTTTGCAGATTCTGGGCAGAGTAAAGCGAAGCGGCGTCTGCTGAGCAAAGCGAAAATCCGGACAGGGCGTCACCGGCAGAGGGTCTCCCAGCACCGTTATCCTTTCCGGAGACGGGCAGCCGAAATTTATCGCCGCGGCGGTTCGAAGAATCGGCAGGGACATCGGCTCCAGACCAACCAGCCGACAGCAGGCGTATTCACAGGCAATCGGGTCTGTACCGCCGATGAAATACCCCAAATGCCGGGGGCTGCCGCTGATAGGCCCCTGCCCCTCCATTGCAATAACCGCATCCACCAGATTGACCGCCGGCGACAGGTACCGGTAAATCCCGAGCAGCAGCCGGCAAAAGGCCTCTGCATCGCCGCCGCGAAGAAAATGCCAGAGGGGTTTTTCCTTGCCGACAACGCAGCCGAATATATTTTTGACGGCAAAGGTTGCCCCCAGCTGCTGGTGCGTTTTGAATTTGGGGAGATTGATAATGATGTCCGCCTCGAGGGCGGCACGGCTTATCCCGACGCTTGCCCCGTCTATCTTGACCCGTACGGCCCTGTCCAGCTGCACCATCGGCACCTGCATCGAATCGAGCACGGTATCGATTTGCAGGGCCTTCAGACACGTGCGGACATCGCCCCAGGCGGGTGAATCGCCGACCATCGGTTTTGCTCCCGCCTCTTTCATCATCTGAGCAAGCGCGGCGATGACGGCCGGATGGGTTTGGGCCGCCTTGTCCGACTCTGAAGGCACAATCAGATTGGGTTTAATCAGAACCCGGTCGGACGGCCGAACAAACTTTCCGATTCCGCCCGCCAGATTCCAAAATCGTTCGAGGGCTTCTCGAACCTCGGAAGCTTCATACGAGCTGCATCGGCACAAAACAACCGGATATTCTTGAGCCGCTGAATCTCTTTGGAAAGACCTGCCGCCTCCTGCCGACATTTATTCTCCCGTCTTTTGACAGACAATTAAAAAAAGCAGCATCCCCGGTTCCTTGGAGGATGGGGCCGAGAAGAACCGGCTGAAAACACTTGTCTCTTCGGGTTTCGGGGAGGCCAGGACAAGCATATCGCCTTCGGTCATAGTCGCCAGCACACGTCCCTCCCGAAACGACAGCGACTCAAAAAAAGAGGCTGCTATTCCGCCGTATCCGGAAACGGCCGGCTGAAAAACCGGTTCAATCCGCACCGATGCAAACCCCCGCTGCGGATTGTCCGGACGGGCCCGAAGCATCAGAGACAAACGTCCCGACGGCACCTGCTTGCCGGCGGGAATCTTATCCGTCCCGAAATAGAACAATGTCTGACCCGCTTCGACCGGAAAACCGGTAATTTCTTCCGGATAATCCTGAAAGATCAGAAGCTTCTTCGTCCCGAGCCGTTTGGCCCCGATTTGCTCGAGAGCTGACAAAACGGCCGGGGCCTGGTCATAGGAACCCGCTGCAGCCCACAAACCGTTGGATTCAAAGGCCGAAGGCTCTGAAACGGTGATTCCTTTGGAAGAAAGCATTGGAAGACACCGCGGGAGGTCCTGCATCTTCTCCGACGGAATCCGCCAAACAAGGACAGCAAATGCACACTGTACCTGCACCGTCGATTGCTGCAGAGGAGCCAGATCGGTAATTTTCAAACGAGAAATTTCCGACGATGCAGAAGTCTGAACGGCGGGAGGCGCTTGACAGCCGAATCCAAGCCAACCCACAAACCAGAGAAAAAGAAAAGTGCTGAACTTCATAGCCGCCCTGCTTTATCTGTCCCGGTACCGCCGAATCTTCAGCAGATAATCCAAATATTCCGTCGGCCCAAGCGGCTGATACTCCGCCATCGCATAGGGAGTCCCGTCCGGCTTAGCCAGATAGAGAGTCGGAAAGAGATTTCGAAAACGGTATCGCCGAGCCAGCTGCTGATTTTGCTTGCGGATTTCCTCCGACTGTTTGGACGGGTCATTGGGAAAGTCAACCAGCATAAAGACAAAATATTTTTCCGCTTCTTTGGCAAAGGCCTCCTGGGCAAAAACATCTTTTTCCAGCCGAATGCAGAAAATACACCAGTCGGAGCCCGAAAAATTGATAAGCAAATCCTTGTTTTCCTTCTGGGCGGCGGCCAGGGCCTCCTCGAAATTGGTGTACCATCGTACCCCTGTATGGGCGGGTTCAGCCCCAGACTCGGGCTGAGGATTCTCCTGAGCCGCAGCCGGCCGCGGCTGCCCGTCGGATTGGGTCGAGACGGACGAGACGGGCTGAGAAGGATTCACAGGGGACTGCTTTTTACATCCGCCGGCCGCCGCCAATCCGGCTGCACAGACAAGCAGAATCCATCTTATTCCGGTACGTGATTCCATCGTGTCCTCAGTTCTGTGAACATCTTCAAAAGATTTCCATTCGCAAGAAACAGGATTATAATCTCTTAGCCCCAAAGAGCAAAGGGTTCAAAAAATCTCAAAAAAACCATTGTAGATATACTTTCACAAAAAACCGATATTCTCAACAATCGTTTTCTTGACGTCTTCTGTATTTCCAGTACAATATCATTCAGTCAGCTGTTTCTGTGAAGCAAAAGAAAGGACTTTTTATGCAAATTATGGCTTTTATAGGCCAGTGGGAATGGGCGGTTATCCTGATTATTGCGGTGCTTCTATTCGGTCGGCGTCTGCCGGAGATTGCCCGCAGCATCGGCAGGAGCATCACGGAATTCAAAAAGGGCATTAAAGAATCTGAAAATGAAATCCACAAAGCCCTCGAAGATTCCGACAAGACGGCGGAAAAAAATCTGCCGAAAAATTCCGCCCAGTAATTCCGCAAAACAATTCGGATATCGAGACCTTTGACAGTCCGCAGCGGATGATGCGGGCTGTTTTTTTATCCCCGCCGCCGCCAAAAACGGCAGACCAGCATCGCGGCTTCATAAAGTAAATAAAGCGGAACCGCCAGAGCAATCTGAGTAATCACATCCGGCGGTGTAGCAATCGCTCCAATGACAAAGGACGCCAAAAAAATATACCGGCGGGCCTTTTGAAGCGATTTCAGAGAAAGCAGGCCCATCCGCTCCGCAAAGACGATAAAAATCGGCGTCTGAAACGTCAGCCCGAAGACCACAGAAAGCATCAGAATAAAGGACACATAATCCGACAAAGAGGGCTGATAGCGGATATACTCCACACCGGCGTTAAACTGAACGAAAAATTTCAGGGCAATCGGTGCAATCACCAGCAAAAAAAACAAAACCCCGCCGACAAAGAGAACCACACTGATCGGGGCAACCACATAAACATAGCGCCGTTCGTGACGATACAGCCCCGCCGAAACAAAAGCCCAGATTTGATAAAAAACCCATGGAGAGGACAAAAGCAGCCCCAGCACAAGGGAGGCCTTCAGGTAAACCAAAAACGGCTCGGCCACCCTGATAGCCTGAAGCGACGGCTCCAGACTGGACGTTTTCATCGCCTGCTCAAAAGGAACCAGAATCAAATGCAGAAACCCCCGCCCCCAGAACAGAGCGATTCCCATCCCGACGGCCAGCCCCAAAATCGCCAGAATGAGCCGCGCCCGAAGTTCCTCGAGATGATCACCTAAACTCATGGACTTGAGTTCTTCTTCCTGTTCCATTCGATTTTCTTCCTCTTGTCCTGTCTGAAACGAAAGTCAGTTTATCTGTTTTTTCCTGTCTGTAAATCCCTTTTCGAAAAGAAGGCGAAAAGATAAGATAGAGGGATGAGCGGATTTATCAGAATTCTTCTGGTTTCGGCGGGCGGGCTGCTTTTTGCGGCGGGACTGGCGGCCTACGTTTATGTACGGCTGAAGCTGAAACCGAAATGGCACGAGATTGAGGAAACGTATTACGAGTTTGAAGAGGCCCATCCGGCTATGCAGCGGTATCAGCGGGGACTGCAAACCAGTATGGCCCTGATTGCCGCCGCAATGCTCCTACTGTTTCTCGGCGCTGTTCTTTAATCAGCCCTTGATGCAGACCAGAGGGACTAATTTGGCGACTTTTCGGGCCAAACCGGCCTTGTCGGAGACTTCGACAACCTCGCTGACATCCTTGTAGGCGCCCGGGGCCTCTTCCGCCAGCCCCCGCATCGAAGCACTTCGAATCAGAATCCCCCGTCCCTGAAGATTTCGGATGATTTCCTTGCCGTGCCAGCGTTTGGTGGCGGCAGTTCGGCTCATCTGGCGGCCTGCCCCGTGGCAGGAGGAACTAAGCGAAAGCGACTCGGCCTCTTTTGTGCCGACCAGAATATAGGAAGCAGTCCCCATCGTTCCGCCGATAAGAACGGGCTGGCCGACCGAACGATACTCCGCCGGAAGTCCCGGATGCCCCGGTCCCCAGGCACGGGTCGCCCCCTTTCGATGGACAAAAAGACGGCACAGGCGGCCGTCGATTTCGTGTTCCTCCTCCTGACAGGTATTGTGCGAGACATCATACAGAAGGCGGATTTGCGCGCCGGGCATCTCTTTCTCGAAAACCTCCCGAACCAGATGCATCAAAATCTGGCGGTTGGCCAGGGCACAGTTGATGCCGCTGCGCATGGCCCCCAGATAGCTGCGTCCGACCTCGGATTTGAGCGGCGCACAGGCCAGTTCCCGCTCGGCCAGTTCAATGCCCGCTTCACGGGCCGCCGTCGCCATCTTTTTCAGGTAATCCGTCCCGATTTGATGACCCAGCCCGCGCGAGCCGCAGTGAATGCTGATTTTGATGTCGCCCTCTTCGAGCCCAAAGGCCGCGGCGGTTTGGGGGTCATAGATTTCTTCAACCTTCTGAATCTCCAGATAATGGTTGCCGGAACCGAGTGTACCCATCTCCTCCCGTTGGCGTTTCTTGGCCTCGTCCGAGACCTTGGAAGGGTCGGCTCCGGCGACGCGGCCTCCGGATTCAATAAAGCGAAGGTCGTCGGCTGTGCCGAAGCCCTGCTGGACGGCCCAAACCGCCCCGCCTGCCAGCACTTCATCAAGTTTGGGGATGGAAAGGGCGATTTTGCCGGTGCTGCCGACACCGGCGGGAATATGACGGAACAGCGCGTCGGCAATTCGTTCGCGGTGCGGGAGGAAATCCTTTTCCTTCAGGCCGGTATGCATCGTCCGCACACCGCAGGCAATGTCAAACCCGACGCCGCCGGCGGAGATGACCCCGCCCTTGTCCGGGTCAAAGGCCGCTACACCGCCGATGCAGAAGCCGTAGCCCCAATGAGCGTCGGGCATCGCGTAGGAATATCCGACAATCCCGGGCAGACAGGCCACATTCGCTACCTGACGGGCAACCATGTCGTCCATCTCGGCAATCAGCGATTCGGAGGCAAAAATCAGGCCGTCCACATGCATTTTGCCCGTTCGTTCAATCAGCCAGCGGTATTCATCTCTGCGTTTGACCAGTTTGCGGTCCATAAAGACTCCTCAAACATCTACGACACACTGGGCAATCCACCGTCCATCCTCAAAAGCAACTTTCAGCATCTGATACGTGGCCGCCTTAGCTTCCACAGCCGCCTCGTGCCGCACGGGGTCCATCCGCTCGCCCCACAGCACGCCTGAGAGCGTATCGCCGGAAATCTTCACCTCAAAGCGGGAAAAAAACATCTTCCGTGTGTCCGCTTCATATAAAATCTGGTTGAGCCATTCGGCCAAAAGCAGCTCCCTGTCGTCCATCTGAACCGAAACCGACACCGGCTCCAGAGGCCGAACCTTCTGCGGATTGCACATGACGGCCATCAGGGCATAGGCGGCCTCTGCGAAGGCCTCTTCGAGCGTCGCCCCGATTCCCCGGATGCCGATGTCCGCCTGATGGGCAAAGTGCTCCCACATACGAGAGCGTTCTCTTAATAGCGGTAATGGTCGGGTTTGTACGGACCTTCCACCGGCACTCCCAGATAGGCGGCCTGTTTCGGCGTCAGTTTGGTAATTTTCCCGCCGAGGGCCTCAACGTGAAGCCGCGCCACCTCTTCATCCAGCTTCTTGGGCAGCGTATAAACGCCGGGCTTAAGATTCTCCGTTGCCAGCATAATCTGGGCCAGGCACTGATTGGTAAAACTGTTGCTCATCACAAAGCTCGGATGCCCGGTTGCACAGCCGAGATTCACCAAACGCCCCTCCGCCAGGACAATAATGGAACGTCCGCTCTCGAGTGTCCACTTGTCCACCTGCGGCTTAATCGTCTGCTTTTTGCACTTGGGGTTGTTCTCCAGATAACTCATCTGGATTTCGCTGTCGAAGTGGCCGATATTGCAGACAATCGCCTCATCCTTCATCCGCTCCATATGAGCGCCGGTAATCACATCGCAGCAGCCGGTCGCCGTTACGAAGATGTCTCCGATGGGGGCAGCTTCGTCCATTGTCGTGACCTCATAGCCTTCCATCATCGCCTGCAAGGCGCAAATCGGGTCAATTTCCGTAATCAGCACACGGGCCCCAAAGCCCCGCATGGACTGGGCGCACCCTTTACCGACATCGCCATAGCCGCAGACAACCACCACCTTACCGGCTACCATCACGCCCGTAGCCCGTTTGATGCCGTCGGCCAGCGATTCCCGGCAGCCGTACAGATTGTCAAACTTGGACTTAGTGACCGAGTCGTTAACGTTAATCGCCGCAAACGGCAAATCCCCAGCCGCCTGCAGCTGATAAAGCCGATGAACCCCCGTGGTGGTTTCCTCGGAAACCCCTCGAAGATTGGCGGCAATTTGCGTCCATTTGGTTGGATTTTGCGAATAGGAGGCCGCCAGCCGGTCCATGATGATGCTGAATTCCTTGTTGTCGTACGTGCGTTCGAGGAGGGACGGGTCTTTTTCCACCCGCATTCCCTGAATCACCATCAGCGTGGCATCACCGCCGTCATCAACAATCATATCCGGTCCCCCGCCGTCCGGCCACGTAAGGGCCTGTTCTGTACACCACCAATAATCCTCCAGCGTTTCCCCCTTCCAGGCAAAGACTGCTGTACGGCCGGCCTTGGCAATCGCTGCGGCGGCATGGTCCTGCGTGGAAAAAATATTGCAGGAGGCCCAGCGAACCTTCGCCCCCAAAATCTCCAGCGTCTCAATCAGCATCGCCGTCTGGAGAGTCATATGGAGACTGCCGGAAATTTTCAGGCCTTTGAGGGGCCGGCTGGGGCCGTATTTCTTTCGGATAGCCATCAAACCGGGCATTTCCTTTTCGGCCAGTTTCAATTCCCTTCTTCCCCAATCCGCCAGCGAAATATCCGCCACCTGATACGGCAGGGACAAATCCAGAGGACGAACCTTTTTCCGCTTTGTATTCTGAATGGTATCCATCCAAACTCCTTTCTTTATCGATTACGTTATCATACTTCGTTTCTTTTCTCTCTGCAACGCTGCTCGGCAGGTTTATAAAGGACAAAACCCGTCTTGATAACTCTTTTTGTAAATATATATAAAATTAATTCTACAAACAATCCTTTACAACAAAACGAAAAATGATATATCTATGCCGTTTTCAAAAGGTTTGTTTTAGGAAAACGTTTATGCCGGAGATTATGCCTATATCCCAAACGGGGTATGAAAAACTCAGAGAAGAGCTTCGCAGTTTGGAAAAAGAAGCCGTTGAAGTCCGACAGCGCGTCGCAGAGGCACGTGAACAGGGTGACTTGAGGGAAAACGGCGAATACATCTACGGCCGTCAGCAGCTGGGCTTCATTGAAGGGCGAATGGCCGAAATCCGCGGAAAGCTGAACTTTTCCAAAACAATTGACTGTACCCAGATTCCTACGGAACGTGCTGGGTTCGGCACGGTCGTTAAAGTCAAAGACCTCGACACAGGAAAAATACATATCTATCACCTGCTTGGCCCATATGATTCAGATTTGACTGATGACAGCATTTCCATTCTATCTCCAGTCGGCCAGGCGTTAAACGAATGCACCGTCGGCAGCCGCATTTCCGTTCAGGTGCCCCGAGGCGAACTTCATTTGGAAGTCCTGGAGATCCAGAAATCTCCCATCCGTTAAACTCGACTGTCTTTGAATCCCCCAAAGACAGAACCAAAATCAACCGATAAACAATCGGATTCACTTTTGAGCCGTCAAAAGTAGACAATCATAGTCCTTTTATGTTTTTTTTTACCATAAACCATTTCTTATTACCAAATTTTCTTTCTCAGGATATAGGCAAATGCGGGAAAGAAAAACAGAAGTTCAAAAAGGATAAATGATGTCCGCTAATGACCATGAGCGTGTAAAGGTTTTCTTAAATCTTTACTCCACGTATCAGCATCGCATTTACGGATTTATTATGTCCATTATCGGCAGCTGGGATCAGGCGGACGACATCCTTCAGGAAACAATGAGCGTGCTCTGGAATAAGTTTGAACAATACACACCCGGAACAGATTTTTTGTCCTGGGCAATGAAGGTGGCCCATTTTCAGGTCTTGTCCCATATCAAAAAGCAAAAGATTCAAAACAAGTATTTCAGCCGCAAAACCATCGAAAATATCAGCGAAATAGCCGCTTCCTCTTCAGGGGATGCCGATGAATCCCTCAAGGCGCTTCGCCAGTGCATCAAAAAGATGTCGGAGCGCAGCCGGCAGCTTCTTTCCCTGCGGTATGAGGACGGGGCGACTATTCAGAAAATCGCCCAGCGGATTCAGGAAAGCGTCAACAGTCTCTACAAGGAATACCAGCGGATTCACTATCAGCTCTTCCAATGCATCCGCAGGCAGATGGGGTGGGATGCTTAAAAATGAAAAACGCCCGACACATTCAGCGAATGTTTGAACTGCTGGACGCCGTTCGCGAAGGCACAATCCGTCCCGAAGAGGTGGAGGAACTGGACCGCATTTTGGCGGAGGATAAAAAGGCCTGCCGGTTTTACTATGAATATTTCAATATGTGTGCCCTTCTGCGGAGCGGCAAGGCCTTTGAACCGAACCTGTCCGTGCTGCCGCAGGCAGGTGATTCCCTGCACAACATGGCCTTCTGGAAGGCCCTGGCCCGCGAAGAGGAAACAGCTCCGGAAATCGAGCGGCCTGCCGAACGGAAAGAACATCAGGAAATCCCGCCGTCTGTGAAATCCGCCGGGATTCCCGCCAAAGTCAGTCGATTGTCAATGGCATCTCTGGCGGTGTCAGCAGCCGCTCTGATTTTTGTAATCGGCTATGCCTTTTTGGTCTCAGTGGGCCGTGGTGTGGAGGTCGCCACCCTGACCGACAGCATGAATGCAAAATGGGCGGACAGGGCCCCCCTGCTGGAACGGGGAACCCGCCTGACAACTGGAAATAATCCTCAGCTGCTGCGGGAAGGATACGCAGAACTTCTGTTCGACAACCAAGCCCGTGTGACCCTCGAAGGGCCGGCGGAGTTTCGAATCCTCGCCGAAGACCGGCTTGCCCTTACCTACGGAAGGGTCTATGTCAAGATTCCTAAATCCGCCACCGGCTTTTCCGTGCTTACACCCCATGCAAAAATTATTGACTTGGGAACGGAATTCGGGGTCATCTCGAACCCGTCAGGAGAAACAGAAGTTCATGTATTCAGGGGCCAAACGATTCTGGTCGGCAGCGGTCCCAAAGAAAAAAAATCCATCCTTAATCTGACGGCCGGCAGCGCCGGAGCAGTCTGTGATAACGGTGCAACAATAAAGGAAATCCGGTACGCCCCCTATGCCTTTACCCAAAAAATTGACTCACGGACCGGCCTCCTCTGGAAAGGTCAACGGTCCATCCAGCTCACTCATCTGCTTGCCGGACACATCTTCACCGCCGCTCCGGAAGGCATCGAAATAGACCCTGCAAGCGGAGAATATGTAATTCATGAAAACTACGTTTCGGGAACCGAACGCCGGGGACAGCTCGAATACCGCACAATGAGTTCTCCATTCATAGACGGAAGTTTTATTCCGCAGGGAGGGGTGCAGAACATCAGCCGCAGCGGCTTATCGTACTCGTTTCCGCAAACCAGCGGGTGCCTGCACTTTAATCTCAGCGATCAGAAAACCGTGTACGACACAAAAACCGACGCCTATTATCCTCTGTTTTTAGAACCCTCTTCCGCAGAAAAACCGTCACTTTTCATGCACCCGAATATGGGGTTCACGCTGGACCTGAACAAGATTCGCCGGCAGATTCCATCCCTTCAGATTCAGCGGTTCACCGCAGAATGCGGAATCGCTCTTTCTGCTCGAGAAGCCCTGAAAAAAATCTACCCGGACGGAAACATCCCGGAGGATGAAAGGCCGAGCGTTGATTTTGCCGTTCTGCTGGATGGAAAAGCAAAACAGACATTCACTGGAATCACGCTTGAGTCCGGCATTCTGAAAATCGATGTGGACATTCAGCCGACGGAACGGTTTTTAACCCTTGCCGCAACCGATGAAAATCGGAGTATTAAGTATGACTGGTTCGTTCTGATTCAGCCGGAACTGCAAATCACAGATTCCGATTCAGAGGAAAGCCATCATCTAAATTCGCCAAATCCATAAATCCGTGTGTGAAGGTGTGTAAAGACGTGTGAAGATGTGTTGAAAAAAGCGAACCGGAAACTAAACATTCATTTTTGGAGGATTGAGCGATGAAAGCAGTGTACAAAGCAGCTTTGACGGCGGTTGTGGTGTTCGGCGCCGTGTGCCGGGCCGATACCATTGTAAGCTGGAACTACAATCGATATGGGGATGCCTACGGCACCCAGAGCACGGATGTGGCCGGTGTGGCGCCTTATTCCGCTTCGTACTGGAATGACACCTGGCTGGACGGACGGACCACCGATCTGCTGGACAATACAGGAACCCCCACGACGATCGACATCAGCTGGGTGTCTTACAACTCCTGGTCGATTCAGGGCTCTCATCCGGGCAAGGATGCTGACGGCTCGTATAACAAAGAAATCCTGAACGGCTATCTGAATTCCGGTCCTGCCTGGTGGAATCCGCCTCTGACTCATTCGGCGGTTACCCTCTCTCAAATCCCGTACTCATCCTACAGCATTGTTGTCTATTTCTCCAGCGATGTGGCGGGGCGTGAAGGATATGTTACAAATGGAGCTGCAACGTATTATTTCAATACGCTCGGACCGGCCAGCATTGCGTCCGGGAACGCTCTGTTCATTCAGGCGACGGACACCACCGAAGCGGGATATTTGACGGCAGCCAATTACGCCGTATTCAGCGGTCTGTCGGGCACCAGTCAAACCGTAACCGTTCAGATGCGCGACTTGGAGGAATGGGGCGGCATCGCCGCTGTTCAGCTTGTTGTTCCGGAACCGGCATCCCTGATCCTGCTGAGCATGGGCGGGCTGCTGCTGCGGAGAAAAAAGTAAACTTTGCAGAATGCCCAAAAGAAAAGGCGAGGCCGCATCCGGCCTCGCCTTATCCTGTTCAGCAGACACATTTCCTGGTTGTTTCTGAAAGTAAGGAGAATCAATATGATGAAAAAAATCACATGTTTCGCAGGGATACTTTCCATCCTCTCTTCCCTGTCCTGGGGCTTGACCCTAACGAACCCCGGCTTTGATGCACAGACCATCAGCGACGGTGCATGGTCCGCTCCCGCCGCCATTACCGGCTGGGACCTGAACGGCGGATGGTCGCACGCCCAAAATCTGGCTGCTGATGCCATCACGCCGGAAGCCCAGAGCGGGGCAAACACCTGCGGTCTCAACGGTGTGGACGGTACGGACGGCGGTGCCTACATCTCGCAGATTGTCAAAGAAGACGACGGAACAACACCCGTACTGGTTCAGGCCGACAAAATCTATAAAGTAACCGTCTGGGTCGGACGCAGAACCGGCGTTCAGGGTTCCTTCCCCGGCATCCTGAAAGTCTATCTTCAGGAAACCTCCGGTGCGGCTCCAACCAACATCGCCGAAGCTACCTATGATTTGGCTGCTCAAGGGCAGAACACTTGGACCCGGCAAACCCTGTATCTTTCCACCGGCCCGGCTCCTGCAGGGCTGGGCAGCCCGCTGCGGCTGATGCTGCGAAACGTCGGAAACCGCAGTTCTACCCACTGGTACCAGCAGGTCGTTCTGGATGATGTCGCAATCAGCGAGCCCTATATTGCCGCCGGCCCCAGCCCCGCCCACGGAGAAACAAATGTGCCGGTTACGGTCAATCTGAGCTGGTCCGCCCCGGAGGCCTTTACCCCTCTGAGCTACAATGTGTACCTCGGAAAAGACCCGAATGTGAGTCAGTTTGCGGCTCTGGGGATAACGGGAACCTCCGTTGATCCCAGTCCGAGCGGCAATTTGGCATTCGGAACGACATACTACTGGCGTGTGGATGCCGTCGACCCCAATAACGGCTCGCCGATTGTTCGCAAAGGAAATATCTGGCGTTTCACAACGGTTCCTGAAGAAGTGGTTGTTCAAACCAATCCGGTCGGTCAAACCGTCTCGGCAGGTTCGAATGTCACCTTCACCGCGGAATTCCTGAACGCCTCCTCGTACGCATGGTACAAGTCAAATGACGCCGCCGTCAGCGTGGACGACCAAAACCTGGGCGTCAACTCCAATACGCTCACCCTCTCAAACGTTCAGCTCGGTGACGAGGGCTGGTATTATTGTATCGGCAGCAACTCCAAACCCTCCAGTGCTGTTTCCGGAATGGCGCGTCTGATGACGCGGCGTCTTGTCGGCTGGTGGAAGCTGGACGGGAATCTGAATGATTCCGTGCAGGAGGTGATCAGCGGGGTTCCGACTCATAACGGCATTGCCGCCGACCCGAACTTCACAGCCGGCCTGAGCGGCAGCGGATGTCAATTCTTCGGAGACGGCCAAACCGTAGTCATTCAGAACAGCGGCGACTACTTCAACTTCTATCCGCAGGGAATGACAGCCAATGTCTGGGTGAAGACGCAGACCACCACCTGGGATGGCATCCTCAGCAAACAATACCGGGTTGATAATACATCAGCCAACTGGATTGGCTGGGTGCTCGATATCAGCAACAATCCCAATCAGCCCCACTTTACGGTACGCAGAGCCCACGGGGATCTGTTTGGTCCGGTTGCCGTCAAAGACGGCGGATGGCACATGCTTACGGCAGTCATGGACCCGCAGACGCAGACATCCCGGATTTATGTGGACGGCCTTCTGCGGGCGACTTCCGCCGCTTATAATATGAATGCTCTGACCCTCACGCAGGAGATGCTGACCATCGGTGCTGAAACGGCATCCGGAACGGTCGGCTCCTTTACCGGCATTGTGGATGATGTCCGTATCTGGAACTATGCTTTGACCAACAATGCGATTGCCAAGCTTTATACAGACCTGTACTCCGCCGTGGAGCCGGGCATCGAACTCTGTCCGGTCCGTCCGACCTTTGACATCAGCGGACCCCAGGGTACGCCGGACTGCCGGGTGAATCTGTATGACCTGGCGGTCGCAGCGGCAGCATGGCTCGAATGCAATGCCGTTCCGTCCTGTGTCGCGGAACTTCCGTAATGGAACGTTTTTTGAGAATCCGGGAAGGAGGAACACCATCCCTCCCGGATTCTTTTTGCTCTGTGGGGAAATTTGAAAGCCGCAAAAATAGGGGGTTTGAATGAATCGCGTAATCATCAAGACTATATGGGTAGGGATGCTCTGGCTGGCGGTTCCGGTTCGGGGAGCTTTGCCGAGTCCCTGGCAAAATCAGGATATTGGGAATGTCGGTGCTTCCGGCTCCTGCACCTATTCAAACGGTGTTTTCACCGTAAACGGCTCCGGTGCGGACATCTGGAATACAGCGGATGAATTCCATTTCGTATATCAGCCGTATTCAGGAAATGTGCAGATTGAGGTCCGGGTTTCTTCTCAAACCGCAACAGACGGCTGGGCCAAAGCCGGTCTGATGATTCGGGAAACCCTCGACAGCAGCTCCAAACATGTGATGATGATTGTCACCCCCTCTAACGGCAGTTCCTTCCAATACAGAACCGCAGCCGGCGGCATTTCTTATCACGACACGCCCTTCAATGGTCTGACCACCCCCTGCCGGCTGAAATTGCTTCGCGTTGGAAATGTATTCAAGGGATACAGTTCATCGGACGGTTCGAACTGGACCTTGATTTCAACCGTAACGATTTCAATGTCTTCGACTGTCTACATCGGTCTGTGCGTAACCGCTCACAGCGATGGACAAATCTCAACAGCCGTTTTCGACGAGGTCTCTGTTCTGACGGATACCTCCGCTCCGACTCCTGACCCGGCTGCCTGGGCGGAAAGTCCGCATGCTGCAGGGCCCGACACCGTTCAGATGACAGCCGCTGTCGGAACGGATGACAGCGGACCGGTGGACTATTATTTTGAAGAGATGACGGGCCATGCCGGCGGCGGTGACAGCGGATGGATTTCCGTCCCGACTTATACGGATTACGGCCTCCAGCCCATGCAGACCTATACGTATCGGGTTCGTCTGCGGGATGCCTTCGGAAATACGACTGATTATTCAGCACCGGTTTCCGTGAGAACCGGTCCAACGCCGGATTCGGACGGGGATGGTCAGGTAACCCTGTCCGATTTTGCATCCTTCGCTTCCAATTGGCTGGATATGGATTGTCAGGGCATACTCTGGTGCGGCGGCTCCGATTTTGATTTAAACGGCACTGTGGATAAATCGGACCTGGAGCTTTTGGGCAATGCATGGCTTCAGCCGCCGGCTGGCGGGCATTTTCATGGCTGGGCAACAACGCCTCCGATGGGCTGGAACAGCTGGGACTGCTTCGGCACCAGTGTTACAGAGGAGGAAGTCAAGGCCAATGCGGATTACATGGCCCAACACCTCAAGCCCTACGGCTGGGAATACGTTGTCGTCGACATTCAATGGTATGAACCGCAGGTGGAAGCAGACCCCTATCAATATCCCAATCCGCCCCATACCAATATCGATGAGTACGGCCGTCTTTGGCCCGCCGTCAATAAACATCCTTCCAGCGCAAACGGAAAGGGATTTGCCCCGCTGGCCGAATATGTTCACAACCTGGGCTTAAAATTCGGAGTCCATTTGATGCGAGGCATCCCGAAAGCGGCATACAATCAGAATACGCCGATTTTGGGAACACCATACACCGCAAGGGATATTGCCGACACGTCAAGCACCTGCTCCTGGAATCCTGATATGTACGGCGTAGATACCTCCAAACCCGGAGCACAGGAATATTACAACTCCGTCTTCAACCTTCTGGCCCAGTGGGGTGTAGATTATGTAAAGGTTGACGATTTAAGCCGCCCGTATCATCAGGGAGAAATTGAGGCCATTCGAAAAGCCATCGACCAGTGCGGACGGCGCATGGTTTTCAGCACATCGCCCGGAGCAACGCCCTTATCCTCCGGCGAACACATCTCGCAGCATGCCAACTTGTGGCGTATCAGCGATGACTTCTGGGACAGCTGGGAAGCCCTCGACAGCCAGTTTCAGCGGTTGAGCGACTGGAGTCAGTGGAACGCAGACGGTCACTTTCCGGATGCAGATATGCTGCCGCTGGGAAACATCAGGGCCCGAAGCGGCGGCTGGACTAATTTCACCCAAACCGAACAGAAAACCATGATGATTTTGTGGGCGATTGCCCGCTCGCCGCTGATGATGGGCGGTCATATGCCCAATAATGACACCTATACGCTGTCGCTGCTGACAAATTCGGAGCTTTTCCAGGTAAACCAGCGAAGCTTCCACAATCGCTGCATTCAGAGCGGCAATTACCCTCTCTGGATTGCAGACATTCCCGACAGCAATGAGCTCTATCTGGCTGTTTTCAATCGCACATCATCGGGGCCCGCTTCCGTCCAGGTCGTGCTCCCTCAATTGGAAATCAAACAAAGCGGACGGGGAATCAGGCGATGCCGCATCCGGGATTTATGGACCCATACCGACTTGGGAGAGTTTACGGAACTTTTCGCTCCGACCGTTGCCTCTCACGGAGCGGAATTGTACAAGATAACCATCCTCGAAACCGTCCCGATTTCAGAACCGGAAAAGAGAATCGCTCTGCAAAATCCCGGCTTTGATGCTCAAACACTCGCCGACGGAAGCTGGTCGGCACCAGGGGATATTCTGGGATGGAGTGATGATTCCGGCGGTTATTCTCATGCCCAAAATCTGAATTCGCAAGCCATTGTTCCCGAAGCACAGAGCCCTGAAAATACCTGCGGTTTAAACCAGGGTTCCTGGATTGGGCAGAACCTGAACTATTCCGACGGCAGCTCCGTTCTCATCGAAGCCGGCAAGACTTATGAAGTCACCGTCTGGGCCGGACGCAGAGCCGGAATAGAAGGAACATACGGAGGAATTCTCGAAGTCTCTCTTGAAGATTCGACTTCCGACACCCAAATCGCCCGGGGCGTTTATGATTTGGCTAGCCAGGCCAAAAACACCTGGACGCGTCAGACTCTTTTGCTGTCAACCGGAAACGCTCCCCCGGGTTTAGGGCATCCTTTGCGTCTTGTTCTCAAAAACATCGGTACACGAGCCGCGGAACACTGGCATGCACAGATTGTATTGGATGATATTACAATAAATACCAAGTGAAACTGTCTATATACTCTTCAGAGATAATTACGGTTTCTGCACGGTTTTATAAACTTCTACCAGCTGCTCAATCATCCCGCTGACGGGGTGATGGCGGCGAACGTAATCCTGGGCAGCCGACGCCAGCTGGCGCGCCAGTTCCGGACGGCTCAGTAGTTTCTTCAGAGCCGTATAAATGCTCAATTCATTGTTCGGTTCCAGCCAAAGAGCCGTTACACCGTCCTGCAGCAGGCCCCCTGCCGGGTCAGGGGCACCCGCTATGGCCAGGCCCGTTCCCATAACCTCCAGCAGGAGCGGCTCGAACCGCCGTACCGGATTCAGATACACAAAGATATCCGCACCGGACAAGACATCCCGAATCGATTCCTCCATCGGAACCACGCTCAAATTCGACCGCAATCCAAGAGTTCGAACTCTTCGGCGGACCGCATGCTCCGCCCGTCCGGAACCGAGAATCGCCGCAAAAAAATCAAAGCCGTCCAGCCGCAGATGACGCAGGGCCTGAAGAAACGGCTCCAAAGCATCCGCCCGGTCCAGCGGATGCACCAGAATCAGACTCGGCAGACGGGAGGAGTCGGAAAAACAGACACACGCATCTTCTGTATAGCAGCCGGGCCGTATCAGGTGAATCGGAGGCAGCTGTCCGCGTCCGCTTTGTTGGAGGACCTGCAGAATCGGCTCACTGGCGGCTGTCAGAGCATCCGCCTGCTCAAAAGGAAACAGCCGGCAAAACAGTTTTTTCGGAAAGTCAAAAAAAGACAGGATATATGGAACCTCAAAGCTCTCGGAAAGAAAATGCAGCAGACGCGCATGGGCCGGCCAAACGCCGTGCAGCACCGTCGGTCGATAGTATCGGAGGCATTCGATAAATTCCTGCATGGCTCGGCTTCGACGCCGAAACTGCCAGTTCTGAGGATATTCAAAAACCTCCACGGATGGACACAAAACTTTGTAAAAATCGCTTCCCTGCGGCCCTGCCAGCGCCGGCCGATAGGAAGACCCTACCAGCCCTACCAGCATGCTGCGAAAGAGCCCCGGATACAGCCGAAGCACCTCCGGCCGGACAAAAAGCAGAGGTCTGCAAACCTTCCGACACAAACCGCCGGTATTGTTTTCATCAGGAGGCATAATCCTTTACTGATTTTTGGTGCGATGCGTCAGGATTTGCGTCAATTTTTCCAGTTCGCCCGGCTTGATATGGTAGCATTGTGAATCATCGGGAAATCGGCCTTCCCGCACTTCCTGCACATAAGCGGTTACGGCCTGCTCGACCGCCGGTCCCAGCTCGGCAAAATGCCTGGAAAACTTCGGCATCGGTCCCGTGCTCAGCCCAAGAATGTCAGAGATGACCAAAATCTGACCGTCACAGTCCGGCCCGGAGCCGCAGCTGATAACCGGAACAGGGCTTTGCCGGGCAATCAAAGCAGCGGCCTCTCGAGCTGTGCCTTCCAGCAGGAGTGCACCGGCACCGGCCCGGACCATATTTTCGCTCAATTCAAGCAGCTCATAGGCCAGCTCCGCCGTTGTACCCTCGGCTTTCAGTCGTCCGAGTTTCGTAATGCTCTGGGGACGAATTCCGATATGAGCCATCACCGCCATGCCGGCATCGCTGACGGCCTTGACGGCATCCAGATAGGCCGCTGAGACCTCCATTTTGATGATTTGTGCGTCTGCTTCCCGGACAAACCGGCCTGCATTTCGGACCGCATCCGCCGGAGAGGTCTGATACGAAAGGAACGGCATATCCGCCACCAAACAGACATCGGGTGCCCCTCTCCGCACGGCTGCCGTAAGCATCACCATCATATCCATAGTGGCCGGCAGGGTTGATTCATATCCAAAGATAACCTGGGCCGCCGAATCCCCCACCAGAATCATATCCACTCCGGCTCGGCTGACCCATTGGGCGGTTGTATAGTCATAACAGGCAACCGCTGTAATCTTCCGGCCGGCTCGCTTCATTTCCAGCAAACTCAAAATGTTCTTTCTTGCTGCCATATCTTTCACAAGATTATATTTTACAATAACTTACTCTCTTTTCTTTTGCAAGCGGAAAAAATCATAAAGGGGAATCGTTTTCTGCTTAATCAATCAAGATACAATATGTCCTTAAAAATGCATTAAAATTTTGTTAAAGTTCTGAACAAAATCTGTTCGATATGACTATAGCATAAAGAAGGGTCTTTCAGGGTCTTATAGAGAGTACTTTTCAGGCTTTTCATCGCCCTCCTCCGAAGCCAGATTCTGACTCGTTTGGGATCTGGCTTTATTTTTTTTATCTTTACAAGCAAAACACCAACAATAAAACCCTATTTTATCCGTTTTTTCCAGATTCCATCAGCGGCTGGCTGCCAAGCCATTCAAGGATGGCGTCCACCGGCTGATAGGCCGGGGCCAGATTGGTTTGTTCAGGAGCAATTTTGAGCGTCGGTTCACGACGGAAGGTTCGATATTGCTCCGCCTGCTCCGACGTGGGCTCAAATCCTTTATTCAAATGCGGAGCAAGCATAATCAGCAATTCCGAGTTTGTTTTTTCCCTCCTTTCGCTCGAAAACAGAATCCCCAGAAGCGGCAGATTTCCCAATACCGGCACCTTCTGAGTCGTTATCAGCGTATCTTTTCTGCGCAAGCCGCCTAAAACAATTACCTGACCGTCCTCTACCAGCAGCGTTGTCCGGGCCTGCCGAGTATTGACAATGGGCACATTGGTGGACGACTTGCCCGATGTCACATTCTGTTTGGGCTGAATTGTCATCTGGATTTTCCGCTCGTCCGTCACCACCGCCTTGACCGTCAGCGTTACGCCCACTTCCTTAAATTTCGTGCTCGTCAACGTTCCGCCGCCGGATGTATCGCTGGTCTCCGTATACGGAATTTCCTCGACGGTTTTGATTTCCGCCTCCTGTCCGCTGAGTACAACAATCCGCGGGGTCGCCAGCAGTTCCACGTGCCGCTGCTGCTGAAGTGCATGCAGCGTCGCCGTCAAATCCCCGTTGAGAAACGTAAGGTCCATTCCAGCCGTAGCCGGCGTGGATGTGTCAAAGGTATCCAGCAAAATCTGCTTGGAGGTCGTTCCTCTGCCTTCCGCACCGCCCAGCAGAAACTGCCAGTTGACACCGATTTCGGTATCATCCACAAGCATCACGTCCGCTATGACAACCTCTATCAGAATCTGCTCCGGCATCCGGTCGGCCTGACGCACCTCGCTGACAATCCGCTCCAGATAGTCGGGCAAATCGCACAACAGCAGCGAGTTGGTGGCTGCATCAATCGAAACCTTGCCGGCCGGAGAAAGCATTCCGCTGACCAGGTCTTTCAGATTTTCCGCACGAAGAAACTTCAGCATCACTGTCTGAACGGCCATCTGCCGCCCGTCGATGGCAGCGGCAGCCGATTCAGCAGGCTGCACCGCAGACTCTTCAGCCGTTAAACTGCCAAACGGATCACGGGAAACCGTTGTTTCCTGGGCGTACACAAACATTCCAAACAGCAAAAATCCCGGCAAAATGGTCTTTATTATTCCATTCATACCTTATTGCTCCTTTGATTTCTCGGTCGTGGACGGTTCCCGGCTGTCTGTATCCCTTGCAATCGGCACCAGCAGGCAAACCCGCCCGACCAGCACCCCCGGACGCTCTCGGGCCGACTCAATCTTCAAAGACTCCAGCAGCACACATCGAGGATAGGATTCCATCTGCCGAACCCATTGAGACCAGGCATCGTAGGTACCGTACAGCTGCATTTTTACCGCCCGGATTTCCACGGCTTCCGATTCATCCGGCAAACCGGAACGGCCTTTCGGAGCAAGGTCATACTCCAGTGCCGCCAAATGACAGCCTGTCTGAACGGCCCCTTGTTCCAGCCGGGCAAAAAACACTTCCGCCTCCGCCGGTGTAAAAACAGAAAATGACTCCCCCTTTTTCCATTCCTCAAGCCGTTGAAGCTGAACTGTCAGACGCTCCCCGAGTTTTTCCATCGACGCCAGCCGCTCCGCATAAAGGCCTTCGAAATTCCGACTGCGGGAGCGGGCCTGCGCCGACTGGAAATAAGGATGCAGAAAAACCGGATAAGCTGCCGCCAGAATCACCCCCGCCGTCAGCCAAGGCAGCCGCTCCCGAATCTGAACCAGACGTTTAGTCAGAGACGGCATCTGCATCATATTCTTCTCCTGTTTCAAAAGACTTCAGACGGCAGATGATTCGATACTCATACACTCGTCCCGAACCTGCACTGAGCCGGCTTTCCGCCACGGCGGCATTCGAAATCAGGGAACTCTGCCCCAGCCGTGCGGCAAACTGATAAATGGCCTGAATCGAAAGGGCTCTGCCGGAAATTTCCATCATCCCGTTTCGATTCATTTCGAGAGAGGTGATTTGAAGGGCCGGCGGTATCGCCTTGCGTATCTCCTCAAAAACGGAAGAAAAGGAAAAAACCGCCCGCTGACGATTCATTTCTTCACTGACTCGCTGCAAGTCCCGAAGGATGTCAATCTTTTCTTTGAGTTGTTTGTGACGCTCCGCCGTCTGAATCAAAGACGGCGGCTTCTCAGAATCAGAAAGTGCCTGAGCATTGAAAGGCATCAGCCAGGCGGAAACAGCAAATCCCCCGAGCATCAGTGCCGCCGCCGCAACAGTTTTCCAAAAACTTCTTTGCCAGGCATATTGTTCCAGCACCTCCGGCGGGAGCAGCTCTGGAACCGAGTGAGCCGCCGGCTCAATTCCTTTCCATGCGGCCCCCAGTGCCGCCGGCCAAACCGGCTCATTCCCCTTGAGCCCAAGACCTTCAGGCCGCCGCTCCGGTGTAATCAGAACCACCCTGTCCCCGAACAGGGACTCCAGACCGGATTGCAGGCCTTCTAATGCCTCCTTCCAGCTATCCTCCAACACAACCATCACCTGCCAGTGATGCTGAAACGAAAATCCCTTCTCCAGTTCGTAAAACTGCTGAATCGTCCGAACTTGCTCAAGAATAAAAGAGGAAAGCTCTTCCAAACGACCTTCCCATGAAAATCTCTGCACAAAATCCAGCTTTCGGTTCAAATAGGCGCAAACCGTCAGCGTCCGCCCGGTCAGAGAAGCTGTCAGAAGATTTTTGGTTTTGCGGGCCTCTTCCCAAAACGCCTCAATCGCCCGATAGACGGCACAGAAATCCATCTGGAGGGATTGAATCTCCACGCCGGCAAGTCGGAAGGTCTCCGTCAGATTGCGAATGCACTCCCGCGTTGTAAGACCCGCCAGAATTCTTTCTTTCCCTTCCTCATCAGCCCCGAGGGAACGATAATCCGCATAGGCCGTCCGTTTGACCAGAATCGGGCTGAATCGCATCTCCGTATGGATAAATTTCTGCATATTGGACGGAATTTCCGCCGGCAAATCCAGAATCTGCGCCGCCGTCTGAGCATCCGGAACCACCACAACAGCACGCCGCAGTCCGATCCGCGCTGTTTTCAGCATCTTTCGAATCAGCCCCGCCGTACGAGCAGGACGTTCAATCCATCCTCCGCAGACCTCCCCCGCCGGCAAATCCGTGCGGCCCGAACGCAGGCGGACAACCTTCGGCCCGACCGCTTCCACCCACACGGCCTCCGCATAGCTGTCCGTCAGCACAATCCCAAGCGATTCTTTTTTCCGTTGGACTCTCATGGATTGATTCGCAAAGACTCTATCGAAACCGGATAGGGCAAAGACAATCCGGTACGCACTTCGGCTTGAAGCCGCGCCTGATAGCCGGCCGCGGTCATCCCAACAGACTCAATCGTGAGCAAAGGCGGACTTCCGGCTACCGAAACCGTATAGAAATCATCGAAAAACGGTTTATTCAGAAAACCGCTATTCCAGGAAAGATCCTGCCGAATCGCGGCAATGGCATCATTCAGCCCCGCTTCCGCAACCGCCAGGGCCCGGGCCATTTCCATTTGATTTTTAACCTGCAGAAGCTCCTCGGTTGTCAAATGAAGCATCCCGATAACCAGAGCCGCTGTGAGGGCCAGCAGGAAGACCACAACCAGCAGAATGCTTCCGGAACAAGTTGTCTTTTTTTTATCGGTTATCACGTATCCTCATCACACAAACTATAGAATCCGCCTCCTTGAGTTCATCGTCTATACAAGGACCCCAATTAAGCGGCTTTTTCAACGGTTTGAACCCTCCGAAGTACGCGGTAAAAAGACCGAAAAGGCCCGTCCATCAAAACCTTATCGGAACCCTGCATTTCCTTCGGAACCGCCTTCAAAATACAAAAACCGGGTCCGATAAATTCCCTACATCCGTCCGGCAGCCCATTCAATCGAACGGCGGAGAATCTGCCAGCCGTCATCCGTCAGCCAGCTGTTGTTAAATCCGCTGTAGCCCCAGGGCAAAACCACCCGTCGAGCCGGTGCCGGCTGCCCGCCCCAAAGAGCCCCGCCCGCCTCCACAGCCGCCAGATTCACCTGAGACTGCAAAAGCCGCATCCCCAACGGAATCAGTCCCCCCGCTGCCGAACCCCTCATTCGAACCAAATCCCCCAGCAAGTAAGATAAAACGACCACATAATCATTCACAGCATAAGAATCTGTAATGGGATGAGTATCGTTCACAATCCGCACACCCCAGGCCAAATAGGTCGTCCCTTCCTGATTCGAAATCCTCATATCATCATGGCAATTCTCGTGCTCTAATACTGCGCCGATTGGAACGAGTGCCAGTTTCGAACCGAGATTTTGACAGCCGCAGCTGGAGGGAATAAACACCACATCGGCCGCCGCAGCCGCTGCATCCATCTGTGTCTGGCCGGCGTGATCATCCAAAAGTGAAATCTCGTATCCCCAGCCCTCCAGCCGCTGGTAAAGCCGCTGTTCATACGCCGTCAGAGAAGAAGGATTTCCCACAACCAGCAGAATACGCAGCGCGGTCGGCTCCGACTCCGTCCGCAGGTAAACAGAAAAATCAAAGGATTCACTTCGCCCTCCTGTGCCGGCAATGACTGAACTGACACGAAGGAGCCGAATCGAAGACACTTCTTCGGCGGGATTAACCAAATCATCAAGAGAAAAACCGGTGATCTGAAACCGGCTGACCGGCCCGGCCAGCAGTGACAAATCCCCTGCCGGACCAAAATAGACATATCCGTCAGGACCGACTTCATAACGGTACGTTTGCCCCGATGCATCCTGAAACTCCACAAATCCGAGGGTCTGGGCGGTGCCGCTGACGGCGGATATCGAACGAGCTGCCGCCAGATGACGGTTCAGATGCTCCTGAAGAACCCGGGCATTCTGCTGAATCTCCGAAGCGGATTCTTTGGAGTCCCATCCCGCCTGCAGGAGCCGAAACTGCGGCAGAATCACCAGAAACACCATCGAAACCAGCGACAGGGCTAATATCATCTCTATCAGCGTCCAGCCGCCTCTGAATCGCTCGGATTGTTCGATTCGTTGTTTCATTTTATTTCTTATTGAAGCCGGGCTATTCGACTCCGCAGTACTGCAAGTATCTCCGACTCGTCCAAAACACCGTTTCGATTCTCATCATAGCCCACTGACACGGAAACCGTCCGAAGCAGCGGGTCCGTATCCGCACTCACGGTTCCCAGATACCCCCCTCCCAACGCCTGACTGGAACATGACCACGAAGATAGAAAATCAGAAGCCGCACGAGCCCGAAGTTCCTCCAGCTGATTCTGGGCCAAAATCAGCGAACGGGAAACTTTTTCTGTCCGGGCTGTAAAGAAATGCACCCGGCTCATCGCCTGCAAAACCGGCACCATCGCCAGCGAAAGAATAAGCGTGGAGATCAGAACCTCCGTAAAGGTCATCCCCGTACGCCAAAAAGTCCTTGAGTAAAGCTTCAATCTTCTTTCCGGCATAAAACGGCTCCTGTCGCCGGAATCACCGTAAGGGTATAATGGATATCGCCTGCAGAAAGATGAATTTGACTATCGCTGCCGCTGATGAGATTGCCAAGCGGACCGAATGCAAAGCTTCGCCCGCCTGTGCAACCCACGCCGGCGGAAAACGAAAAACTCGCCAGCGTCAGTCCGCTTTGACGATTCCGCACGGAATAACCGCTGTAGGGCTCGCTGCCTTCCATCCGAAGTTCATAGCCGGAAGGATTGCCGGCGGCCTCCGCCAGCGCCAGCTGACGGGTCCATCGAAGGTCGGCGGCCAGCTGACGGGCGGCCGTCTTGGCCGATTGTTTCCCAACGGCCCCCATCGGCAGATGCGGAACCGCAACCGCCGCCAGCAGCCCCGCCAAAAGAAGCACAAACAGCAGCTCAATAACACTGATGCCCGCCGATACCCGTTTCACCTCTTTGTCCTCAAAAAAAGAGGGACACCGCATCAGAAAGGCGGTATCCCTGCTGATTGTTTTGGAAATACAGCCGCTCGAAATCAATCAGTGATTGCACGTCACGCGATGATTGGCATTCATTGTATAGGTGCCGCCCAGCGGACAAACCGGCGCCCCATCCGGAAAATACGTCGTATTGTTGGTGACGTTCGTTAACGCCGCCGGATAACTGCCGGTATCAACATAATACATTTCAATAGCTGAATTAATTAAGCTGATGTTTGTATCACAAGCCCGCTGACGGGCATTGCTGGCACTCTGCGAAATTCGCGGCAGAGCAATCGCAGCCAATGCCCCCAAAATCATCACGACAATCAGCAGTTCCACCAGCGTAATACCTCTTTTACCCTTCATGGCTGTACCTTTCTGTTCTATTCTCTGTCTATTCCGCTTCCACCGTGCACCCTTTTCTTCGTCCAAAAACAAACCCGACTTTTGCACGGAAACCTGTTTTTTTAACAATATGCCTCCTGCCGCAACGGTTTACTTAATATGGCTCATATAATCGAACATCGGCAGGTACACTCCCAGCAAAATCAGCCCAACCGCCGCCCCCATAATGACCGATAACATCGGCTCCAGCTTTACCAGAAGCGCCGCCGTCCGCCGCTGGACGGCGCTGTCCAGGTAATCCGCCCCTTTGGTGAGCATCTCCGCCGTCAGTCCCGCCTCTTCTCCGGCATGAGCCAGCTGCACAATCACCGGCGGAAAAATCGGATGTTCCGCCAGCAGCTGCGCCAGCGAACCGCCGGTCATAATCTCCTGTTCGATTTGCTCTCCGATTCGATTCAGAACACTGTTGCGGCAGACCTGACGGGCCTGCTGAAGGGCCTGAACAATTCCCACACCGGCCGACGACATCATTGCAAACGTCCGAATATATCGACTGACCAGCATCATCTCCAGAAGCGGCCCGACTGTCGGCAGTTTCAGAACCGCTTCATCCCAAACCGCCCGCAGCCCCGGATGATTCCTCCATCGTTTCCAACCCCAGTAAACAACCCCTGTCAACAGCGGAAAAATCCAGAAATAATGCCGGAACAGTTCGCTGAGCCCAATCAGAATCTGCGTCGGCCAAGGCAGTTCGATATGCAGCTGCTGATAAAGCCGCTGAAAAACCGGAATCACAAAAATCACAATGGCCGTTAAGATGCACACACACAGCAGCCCCACGACGGCCGGATACAAAAACGCTCCCTTTACTTTCGTTTTCACCTCCAGCTGCTTTTCATAATATTCCGCCGCTTTCCGGAGCGTCTCGGCCAGTTTGCCGCCGGTCTGTCCGGCCTCCAGCATCCCCAAAAAGAAATCTCCAAACACGCCCCGATAGGGTTCAAAAGCGGAGGCAACAGAAGCACCGGCTTCAATGGAGCGTCGAACCGAATTTAAAATGGACTTAAGGTCCTCGTTCGAGGCCTGTTCCTCCAGGGTCTCCAGACAGCGAACCACCGTCAGCCCCGCTGCAAACATTCCGGAGAACTCATAGGCAAATGCCACAATTTCCGTCGGACGAATCTTCCTTTTTCCGCCGCCCCCCTCCTTCCGCTCCACCGGCTTGGCCTCCAGCAGCCGGCAGCCCAGTTTCCTTAAATCCGCCTCCAGATGGGCTGCATCTGCTACATCTTCATAAACACCCGCCAGCCGAACCCCTCGGCTGTTTTCCGCAATGTACTGGTACGAAGGCATTCGTTCATCTCTCCCGCATATCAATCACCCGCATCACTTCCTCCAGCGTGGTTCGGCCCTGCCGCACCGCTTCCAGCCCTTGCATCTTCAGCGTTTTCATCCCCTCTCGAATCGCTTCTTCCCTCAAATCATCTTCCGACCCTCCCGAAACAATCTGATGTCGAATCGACGGCGTCATCATCAAAATCTCATAGACCGCCGTCCGTCCCAGATAGCCCGTTTGACGGCAGTATTCACAGCCCGCCCCCCGATAAAGTTCGGCTTTCATGTCCGATAATTCCAAAATCTTCCGGGCTTCCTGATCGGGTTTATACGGACGACGGCATCGCGGGCAAATCGTTCGAACAAGCCGCTGCGTAATCACCCCCAGCAGGGCACCGGCCAGCTGATGAGCAGCCGTCCCCAAATTGAGAAACCGGGGAATAACCCCAACCGCCGTGTTCGTATGCAGCGTACTCAGCACCAAATGGCCGGTCTGGGCCGCACTGACAGCAATCTCAGCCGTTTCCTCATCTCGGATTTCCCCGATCAGAATAATATCAGGGTCTTGTCGAAGAATGCTTCGCAGAGCCGAAGCAAACGTCAGCCGAATCTCCGGCTTGACCTGAACCTGGGTAATCCCGGCAATCTGATATTCCACTGGGTCCTCGACGGTAACAATATTCCGCTCCGGACGATTCAAATGCTGAATCATTGAATACAGGGTGGTCGTCTTGCCGCTTCCTGTAGGTCCTGTCAGCAGAATCATTCCGTACGGATTGCTCAGCAGGGAACGAAACTTCTCCAAATCCGACGGCTCGCTCACCAGCTCCTCCAGCCGACGCAGACCGGTTTGCGAATCCAGAATTCGAATGACAATTTTTTCTCCGCCGACCGCCGGCAGTGAAGAAACACGCAAATCATACAGTTTTCCCCCCTGCTCCAGAGCAATATGCCCATCCTGCGGCAGCCGCCGTTCCGAAATGTCCATATTCGCCAGGATTTTGATATGCGAAACCACCTGACGCTGCACCGAAGAAGGAACCTCCAGAGCATCCTGAAGAAGTCCGTCAATCCGGTAGCGTACTTTCATATCCGGCTGGCGCGGCTCCAGATGAATATCGCTGGCCCGATTGTCAATGGCCCCCGTCAAAATCGATTCCACAAGCCGCACAATCGGTGCATCGGCGGATTTGGCCGCCTGCCGCACCGGTGCATTTTTTTTCTCCTCGGCGGGTTTGTTCTTCAGACGCATCGCCACAATGTCCTGCCGAGTCAGATTTTCCACATTGAAATGTTTCTGCAGGGCCTGGCGAATCGCCTCCGCACTCGCCGCTACCGGCCGAACCTGATAGCCGGTTCGCGCTGCAATCATCTGACGAACCGACAGATTCAGCGGGTTGCTCATCGCCACAAGAAGCGTTTCCCCTTCCACCCGAAGCGGTATCAAAACATAGCGGCGGGCCGTTTCCAGTGGAATCAGTTTCAGAGCCGACGGGTCCACCATCTCCGGATTCAGCTGAACATATTCGATTCCGTTGCTGACGGCCGCCAGCTGAGTCAGAGCGTCTTCATCCAGCAGCTCGTTCTGCCGAAGCAGATGAAAAAGACTCTCTCCCGTCTTTTCCTGTTCAGACAGCACCTCCTGAATCTGCTCTTCCGACAGAAGATGCTGCTGCCGCAAGGCATCCAAGACCGCCGCGTTTTGTTCCTCAATCCCCGAAGGAGTCGCTTTCATTCGATACTCCACGCGCAGACAATCAAAACGTTTCCACATTCTTTTCGACCGAATCACCGGTCCGCTTAACCGCCGATTGTTCGCGGCTTTACGCACAGGAAAAAGATTTCTGCAAAAACCAATGGGTTTTTAACCGATATGATGACGTTGTAAAAAAAAGGAACGGAATATTCTGGATATTTTCGTTAGGATATATAATGAATAAACCGGAAACTTTTACTCCTGAATCCGGCCGGATTACAGAAGAACAAACCCTTCTACAGACAGGGGAGGCAGTCCGAACCCTCTCTCACTTTATCAAAAACATCCTTCAAATGGTCGGCGGCAGTGCCGAAATCGCCCATACAGCCGCCCAAACCGGCAACTCCAAATGCCTCGAAAAAAGTCTCGCTTTGCTTGTGCCCAATTTCGAACGGCTTCGCCGAACCCTTCTTGATTTGTGTGAATACAGCCGAATTCGTCCCATTGAAGCGGTCCCGTGCAGTCTGAAAACCCTTTGGGAGGAGGCCGTTGCGGATTTGCCCAATGTAATGAAGGAAAAACTCCCTGCCATTACGCTGCAAACCGATAGCCCCATGCCCGCCGCTTATCTGGACCCGGACAAAATCCGCCGGATGTTTCGGCACATTCTCATTTTTCTGCTGGATCAGAAAACCGATTCAATCTCCGTCGAAATCCGTTTCCAGCCGCAGACACCGGAATGGCTTATCTCTTTTGCCTGGCAAGGCCGCCTGCCGGAAAACCCCAACAATCTTTTTGAACCCGCCGAACCGAAAGGAGCCCAATGGGGGACAGGATTGGATTTACCGCTGGCAGCACGAATTCTCTCTCAGCACCAAGGACACATCGAGGCAGTCCAAGAGGGAAAAATCCCCCTCCTGCGGCTGTATCTGCCTTCGCAGCCGTTTTAAGAAAAGCACCGTGCTTCCATTCTGCGGCCGTGCCGAGAATTGCTCCCAAAACACGTGTTCCCGCGCATAGGTCTTTCCGTCATTCCCGCGTAAGCGGGAATCCAGACCTTTTGGCAAAGTTTTTGACTTAGAATTGATTCAGAAAGCGGATGTCGTTTTCGAACAGAAGCCGGATATCCGAAATGCCGTATTTCTTCATTGCCAGCCGCTCAATACCGAATCCAAACGCCCAGCCGGTATATTTTTCGCTGTCGATTCCCACCGCATCAAAGACATTCGGATCGACCATCCCGCAGCCGCCGATTTCCATCCAGTGTTCGCTGCCGTCCTTGTCCGTCCACAGGATATCCACCTCGCAGCTGGGCTCCGTAAACGGAAAGAAACTCGGCCGAAACTGCCATTTTGTGCCGGCCCCGAAAAAGATTTGAATAAACTGATGAATCGTACTCTTCAAATCCACCATACTGATGCCCTCATCCACCACAAGGGCCTCCAGCTGATGGAACATAAACATATGCGTGGCATCCACCGTATCCGGCCGATACACCCGCCCCGGCGCAACCACCCGAATCGGGGGTTTCTGCCGCTCCATCACCCGAATTTGAATCGTTGAGGTCTGACTGCGAAGCAGCCGCCGGTCATCAATGTAAAAATTGTCCATCGGGTCGCGGGCCGGATGCTCCGGCGGAATATTCAGCGCAATAAAATTATGCCATTCATCCTCGACCTCCGGCCCATAAGCCACAGCAAAGCCCATCCGCCCGAAAATCTCCAGCAGTTCGCTTATGGTCTGAGAAATGATATGGCTCTTGCCCTGTCGAACCGGAAGTCCCGGCAGCGTCACATCGAGAATCGGCCCCCCTCGATGCACGGTACCCAGGGTGCTCTTTTTCCGTTCAAACGCCTCCGTCACCTCGTTTTTAATTCGATTGGCCAGCTGCCCGCCCTGTTTTTTAAATTCCGCAGGCAGCGTACCAATTTGGCTGAGCATCAGGGTTACCTGGCCCTTACGGCCCAGATACTTGATGCGGAAGGCCTCCAGCTGTTCGGCGTTTGAAACCGTCTCCAGCTCCTGGAGAGCCGCTCGGCCGATTTGTTCAAACTGCTCGAGCATATCCCAACCCTACAGGGCGGCTTTGGCTTTTTCCACAATCTGGTCAAAAGCGGTCGGGTCGGCAATGGCCAGCTCGCTGAGCATCTTGCGGTTCAGCCCGATTCCGGCCTTCTTGCAGCCGTTGATGAAATGGCTGTAGCTGATTCCGCGCTGCCGGCAGGCGGCACTGAGCCGGATAATCCACAGACCCCGGTAGGTCCTTTTTTTCTGCTTTCTTCCGATTCGGGCGTTGACGTTGGCCCGAACGGCGGCTTCTTTGGCCAGACGCAGCAGCTTGCCGTCCGGACCGCGATGTCCCTTAACGACCTGAAAAATTCTCTTTTTGGCTTGGCGCCGTGCAGCGCCTCGACGTACTCTCGGCATACCAGCTTTCCTTTCGTTTCCATTTCTCTCGCCCGCTGCGGCAGCTGATGAGGCCGGGAAGCAGGCAGAATCTACTTGTCTTTCCTATACTTACTGCCCGAGCAGGACCCGGATTTTCTTGGCGCGAACGCCTTTAACCAGAGTGGTTGAACCGAAACGCCGCCGCCGCTTGGCGCTCTTGTCGCTGAGCAAGTGCCCGCCGCCGCAGCGTTTGCGCTTCACCTTTCCGGTACCGGTTATCTTGACCCGCTTGGCAAGTCCTTTATGGGTTTTTAGTTTCGGCATTGATAGAATCCCTCAAAAACAGATTATTTTCAGAAAAAGAGCCAAACAATTTATCCCGGATTGACTGCTCCGTCAACCCTAAAATTTGCAAAAGAACTGATTTTTTGCCTGTCTAACTGCCCTTGGCGGGCACCAGAACCATAGTAATCCGTTTGCCCAGCATCTGGGCCGGACGCTCAATCTTGGCCACCTCCTGAAGGGCCTGAACAATCTCATCCATCATTTGGTAGCCCTGATCCACATGGGCCATTTCCCGCCCTCGAAACGGCATTGTAAACTGTACTTTATGACCCTTTTCGAAGAACTTGACGGCCTGCGCCAGCTTAATCTGGCGGTCATGGTCGTCAATTTTCGGGCGAATCCGAATCTCTTTGAGCGTAACGACGTGCTGTTTTTTCTGACTTTCTTTGGCTTTGCGTTTCTGCTGGTACAAAAATTTGCCGTAATCCATAATTCGGCAAACCGGCGGATTCGACGTCGGCGACACCTCCACCAAATCCAGTCCCGCTTCCATCGCCCGGTTTCGGGCCTCCTCAATCGACACAACCCCAACCTGCTGGTTGTTTTCATCGATCAGTCGAACCGGACTGACCCGAATCCGCTCATTAATCCGGAAATTAATCTCTTTAGTGATAGTGCTTCCCTTTCCAAAAAGTCTGTGAAACCGTTTCTGACCTGTTCATAACGTCAACGACAAAGAACGGCTGCGGATTTTTTCCTGCACGCCGGATAGAAATGCTTCTACATTCATTGAACAGCTTTCTTTGGACTGGCGAAGCCGAACCGTCAGCGTACCTGTCTCCTCCTCCTTCGGCCCCACGACCGCCATATACGGAATCCGGTCGGAATGGGACCTCGCGATTTTGGCGCCAATCTTGTCATCGGTCAGGTCCGCCGTACAGCGAATGCCTGCCTCTTCCAGCCGCCGCTGCACCTGCTCAGCATAAGCATTTGTTTTCTCGCTGATCGACAAAACCCGCACCTGCTCCGGAGCCAGCCAGACTGGGAAATTCCCGCCGTAATGTTCAATCAGAATCCCCAAAAACCGCTCCAGCGACCCCAAAATCGCCCGATGAATCATCACAGGTGTTTTCTCGGTATTGTCCCGGTCGGAATAGACCAAGCTGAACCGCTGCGGCATCGAAAAATCCAGCTGAATCGTCCCCAGCTGCCAGGAACGGCCCAGACAGTCATTGATATGGAAATCAATCTTCGGCCCGTAAAACGCCCCGTCGCCTTCATTAATCTGAAAGGCCAGTCCTTTGTGCTTCAGGGCTCCGGCCAGTGCATTCGTCGCCAGCTCCCAGATTTCATCCGAGCCGATATGCTTTTCCGGTTTGGTGGACAGTTCAATATGATAATCCTCAAATCCGAAGGTCGAGTAAATCTCCTGCACCAGATTGATCACGCCGATAATTTCGCCTTCAATCTGTTCGGGGGTACAGAAAATATGGGCATCATCCTGCGTAAACTGCCGCACCCGCACCAGCCCGTGCATCTGCCCGCTGGCCTCGTAGCGGTGAACCAGCCCCAACTCCGCCACCCGCATCGGAAACTCCCGATACGAATGCTTCTTGGAGTTGTAAATCAAAAGCCCGCCCGGGCAATTCATCGGCTTGATGGCGTAATTGACCCCGTCCACGGAGGTAAAATACATATTTTCCTTGTAATGGTCCCAATGCCCGCTGCGGTGCCAAAGCGACTCATTGAGGATAATCGGGGTCTTGACCTCCACATATTTGTATTTGCGGTGCACCTGCCGCCAGAAGTCGATGATTTCATTCCAGATAATCATCCCCTTCGGGTGCAGAAAAGCAAATCCCGGCCCTTCTTCGTGGAAGCTGAACAGTTCCATCTGCTTTCCGATAAGCCGATGGTCCCGCTTTTTGGCCTCTTCGAGCCGTTCCAGATAGGCATCCAGCTCCTTCTTCGTCGGCCAGACTGTTCCATAGACCCGCTGAAGCATCTTCTGGCTGGCATCCCCGTGCCAATAGGCGCCGGCCACGCTCATAATCTTAAAGGCCTTCGGGTCGATACAGCCGGTTCGCGGAATGTGCGGCCCCCGGCAAAGGTCTTCAAAATTGCTGTCGCCGTGCCGGTAAAAACTGATAACGTCCCCGCTGGCCCGCTGGATGTTATCCAGTTTATACGGGTCATGGGCCATCTTCCGGAGGGCCTCCTGCCGACTCATCTCAATCCGAATGAAGGGCTGATTGGATTGGATGATTTTCCGCATCTCCTCTTCGATTTTCTCAAAATCCTCCGGACGAATCGGCTCATCCAGGTCAATATCGTAATAAAACCCGTCAGCAACCGTCGGCCCGTAAACCAGTTTGGCCTTCGGCCAAATCCGGCAGATTGCCTCCGCCATAATATGCGCACAGCTGTGCCGAAGCACCTCCAGTCCTTCCGGCTGGCGGGCTGTGAGTACTTCAAAGGAAACATCCCCCCGCAAAGGGGCAGACAAGTCGGCAAGTTTTCCATTTATTTTGACAGCCAGGGCGGCTTTGGCCAGCCCCGGCCCAATTTGTTCCACCGCCTCTTCGGCTCGTATTCCGTCGGCCGCTTCCAGCACTTTCCCATCCGGGAGCGTCAGTTTTGCCATTTATCCTTTCATCCTGAATGAATCTTCTTTTTTATTATCGACAATCTTCAAAAAAATATACAGACATTACAAAAAATGTCAACCACAAATATCGTTTTTATAGGTCTTTAGAAAATTTGCCGAATCCCCCAGAAACAGACTTTCCCACTCTAAAAATCCCATTTTACAGTCAGTGCACCATAGCCGTCGAAATAGTTCTGTTCCTTATACTCCTGGGTCAGATAGGTCTGCGAGTAGCCCAGTTCCAACGAACGAAGTTGAATAACACACCCCACCTGAAGGTGCCCGACAAGCGGTTCCGGGTCTAAATCGGTCAAGAACTGATTGTATCCAACCGCCCTGCCGCCCAACCGAACAAAGAAATACCCCGCTTTTTCCTTACGGAATGCCTCGGCTATTGCTCCGGCAGGCAATTCCAGTCGGTCCGGCCCCCAGTCTTTCGGCAATTCCCAAAAACCAAACCGCCCCACTACACTTGCCTGCAGATGACAAAAGACCGAACCTGCCGTAAACCCATACTCCGAAAGAAAATCTATCTTTTCGGACGGCTTCCAAAACGCCCCCTGCAAACGATGTTTGCGGTACCAGGAAAAATCCACTGCCGGACGGTCTCCCAGCTGGCTGTCCCAGCCGATCGGTCTTCCGGAATGCATCGCTTCATGAACACAGGTCTGAATCTGGCGCCCTTTCGCGGAAGGCCCGATGACGCCCAAGCTCAATTCCGCCTGGTCCAGAACCTGTTCATTAGCCCGCTGCACAAAAAGTCCACTGTAAAGCCATCCGGCAAACCGCATATCCTTCAGACGCCGCTTGGCGGGCTCATCCACATAATCGGGGGTATAGATATTCTGCCCCAAAAACACACCGGCTGCCGTCTCGACCGGCCCCTGAGGAGCCGGAAAGAAAGGCACATCCATCTGTCCGTACCCATCCAGCCATCGCCAGTTCGGCTGAAACCCATACACCAGTTTAAACCCGTTGGTGTAATGGCGATCGGTATTGTGATTGGGTTTCAGATACCGGCTGTCGTTTTCGGCATAAATTGTAAAGGTCTCCGCTCGTCCCGCCGAGCTCAGGACCATCACCGCCGGCAGCACCAGCCCCCCGAATACCCTGAACCAGCTGTTTGCCATTTTGTTGTCTCCTTACTCCCACTCAATCGTCGCCGGTGGTTTGCTCGAGATGTCATAGACCACGCGATTGACCCCGCGCACTTCATTGATAATCCGATTGGCAATCCGGCCGAGTACCTCATAAGGAATCCGCGAGAAATCCGCCGTCATAAAGTCCGTTGTATCCACGGACCGAATCGCAATCACATGCTCGTAGCTGCGTTCATCCCCCATCACCCCAACCGTTCCAATCGGCAGCAGAACCGCCAGGGTCTGGCTGACAGTCCGATAGAGCCCCGCCGCCTTGATTTCTTCAATCAGAATATCGTCCGCCTCCCGCAGAATCGCCAGCTTCGGCTCGGTTACCTCGCCGATAATCCGCACCGCCAGTCCCGGTCCGGGGAACGGATGCCGCCAGACCATCTCCTCCGGCAGCCCCAGATACTCCCCAACCAGCCGCACCTCATCCTTGAACAAATCCCGCAGCGGCTCAACCAGTTCAAACCCCAGCTGCTCCGGCAGCCCGCCGACGTTGTGATGCAGTTTGATATTCGCCGCCAGATTGCCGTCTTTTTTGCCCGATTCAATTACATCCGGGTACAGCGTCCCTTGTGCCAGAAAACGCGCATCCGGGATTTTGGCGGCTTCGGATTTAAATGCCTCAATAAACTCCGCTCCGATGATTTTGCGCTTTTGCTGCGGGTCCGTCACACCGGCCAGCTTCGCCAGAAACTGCTTTCCCCAATCCACCACCCGCAGATCGATATGAAAATGGTTGCGGAAGGTCGCCACAACGCCTTCTCGTTCGTTTTTTCGCAGCAGTCCGTTATCCACAAAGATGCAGACCAGCTGGTCGCCTATGGCCTTGTGCAGCAGGGTCGCCGTCACCGCCGAATCAACCCCGCCTGACAGGCCGCAAATCACCCTCGAGGAGCCCACTTTTCGACGGACGGCCTCAATCGTCTCCTGAACAAAATCGCTCACCTGCCAGTCGCCCCGACAGCCGCAGATGTCATACAGGAAGTTTCGGATGATTTCCTGTCCGCGCGGCGTATGCGTTACCTCCGGATGGAACTGAACCCCCCAGAATCGCCCGTTTTTGTGCCGAACCGCTGCAGCAGGACAGGTCGGCGTTTCGGCCAGCGGGATAAATTCATCCGGAAGCTGCTGCACCTGGTCGCCGTGGCTCATCCACACGGTTGTATGCTCCGGAAGGCCCCGGAACAAGTCATCCTGACGGAGGATTCTCAGGGCCGTGCGTCCGTACTCGCGGGCCGGAGCCGAAGAGACGTGCGCCCCCAGCAGTTTGCACCCCGCCTGCATCCCGTAGCAAATCCCCAAAATCGGCACGCCCGCCTCAAACAGCCGACGGTCGCACATCGGAGCATTCGGGGCATAGACGCTGGCCGGCCCCCCCGAAAGAATAATCCCCTTCAGACCCGGACGCAGAATCTTCTCCAGCGGCACACTCGGCTGGACAATCTCCGAATAGACCTTATGCTCCCGCACCCGACGGGCAATCAGCTGAACATACTGACTGCCGAAATCCACAATGACAATCTGCTCATGCATCGATTCAACCATCAGCTGTCAAACGGCACATATCCCGAATAGTTCGGCGATTCTTTGGTAATCACAATATCGTGCGGGTGCGATTCGCTCACGCCCGCCGGGCTGATCCGTACAAACCGTCCCCGCTGTCGAAGCTCCTCAATCGTCCGCGTGCCGCAGTAGCCCATTCCGGCCCGCAGCCCGCCGACCAACTGATACACAAAATTGCTCAGCGTACCCCGATACGGTACCCGCCCTTCGACTCCCTCCGGCACCAGTTTATCCCGCTCGGCAGTTCCGCTCTGTCCGTAGCGGTCCGCCGAGCCCTGAATCATCGCCCCAATCGAGCCCATTCCGCGGTATTCCTTAAACTGACGGCCCTTGTAAATCACCAGCTGGCCGGGGCTTTCCGCCAGTCCGGCAAACAGCGAACCGAGCATCACACTGGATGCTCCCGCCGCAATCGCCTTGGTAATATCACCCGAATGACGAATGCCTCCGTCGGCAATCACCGGCACTCCCTCTTTATCGGCATAGGAGACGGCATTCATCACCGCGGAAATCTGCGGCACCCCCACGCCCGATATAATCCGCGTCGTGCAGATAGCTCCGGGGCCGATGCCCACCTTCACAGCATCCGCACCGGCCAGAATCAAATCTTTGGCCGCCTCCGCCGTGGCGATGTTGCCCGCAATCACATCAATATCAAAATGCTTCTTAATCCAGCGCACCATCTCAATCACATTCTTGGAATGCCCGTGCGCCGTATCCACCACCAGCACATCCACTTCAGCTTCAATCAGCGCCCGCACCCGGTCGTGGTCCCGCACCCCCACCGCCGCACCGACCCGCAGCCGCCCGCGGGAGTCCCGAACTGCTGACGGGAACTGCTGCACCCGGTCAATATCCCGCATCGTAATCAGACCGGCCAGCCGCCCTTCTTTATCCACCAGCAGCAGCTTCTCAACCTTATGCTTCTGGAGAATCTTTTTGGCCTCCTCCAGCGTCGTTTCCGCAGGGCCCGTAACCAGATTGTCCTTGGTCATCACCTGGCGAATCGGCACCGAATCATCCGCCAAAAACTTCAAATCCCGCCGGGTCAGAATCCCCGCCAGTTTCCCCCCCTCTACAATCGGAATCCCTGAGACATTCTGTTCATGCATCACCTCTCGGGCTTTGGCTACCGACATATCCGGCGTGAGCGTCACCGGGTCCAGAATAATCCCGTTTTCCGAGCGTTTGACCTTGATGACCTCCCGCTTCTGGGCCTCGATGGAAAGATTTTTATGAATAATCCCGATGCCGCCCTCCTGGGCCAGAGCAATCGCCAGGGCCGATTCCGTCACCGTGTCCATCGCCGCCGAAACAATCGGGATATTCAGCGGAATCCGCCGGGTCAAACGGCTGCTCGTATCGGCCTCAGCCGGCACAAAATCACTGCGGGCCGGAATCAGCAGCACATCATCAAACGTAATTCCTTCCCCAACGATTTTTTCTTCTATATTCATAGACAGTCTCCGATGACAGACAAACAGACCCTTTTAGAAGACAGAATATATCTGCATAATAGAGATGCGTCAAAGACAATTTGACGTGGGCTGTTTCGATATGCTCTTCTTTTTGTAACCATACAATACTGTACCTGACAAAACAAACCCTGTCAATCCTCGGCTTTCGAAAACCGAAAAAACAGTTGTTCCGTCAAAGAACAATTTGACAGTCCGGCCTGCGGCTGAAAGAATAAGACCTTCAGCAAAATTCTGATATCGGAACAACTGGGAATGTCGAATCGTGCTCAGGCATTAAAAGTACTCAAACGGCTCCGCCAGGAGGGCTATCAGGCCCTTTTCGCAGGCGGCTGCGTGCGAGATTATCTGCTCGGAAGGCGTCCCAAAGATTACGATGTCGTCACCAATGCCGTACCGGACCAAATCATCCCGCTGTTTCGAAAAACCCTCAAAATCGGAGCACGTTTCGGTGTGGTAATTGTCATCCTCGAAGGCAAACAGGTGGAGGTGGCTACCTTTCGAACGGAATCCGATTATCAGGACGGCCGTCATCCCGAAAAGGTTGAGTTTGCCACGGCAAAAGAAGATGCCATGCGTCGAGATTTTACCGTCAATGGGATGTTCTTTGACCCCATCAGCCGGCAGACCCTCGATTTTGTCGGCGGGCGGGAAGACCTCCAAAAGAAAATCATCCGCACGATCGGCAACCCAGATGAGCGATTCGGCGAAGACTATCTGCGGCTCCTGCGGGCGGTGCGTTTTGCCGTCCAGCTGGATTTCGAAATCGAAGAACAAACCTGGCAGGCCGTTTGCCGACACGCCCCCAAAATTAGCCAAATCAGTCCTGAACGGATTGCGATGGAGCTGGAGCAAATCCTGACTCATCCCAACAGGGCTCGCGGTGCACGTCTCCTGAACGATTCCGGGCTGGCCCAAACCATCTTTCCCGGTTTTGAAGGACCCTGCCGGCACTTCGGGGGCAAAATGCTTCGGCATTTGCCGGAACAAATCGACTTTCCGCTGGCTTTGGCGGCGTATTTTACAGCAGCTCCTGTTAATAAAAGTATGGAATGGGCCAAATCGCTTCGGCTCAGCAATTCCACGATAAAACATATCCGATACCTGCTCGAACACAAAGACGTCCTGGCAGACGCGGAACTTCCTTTGGCCCAATTAAAAATGCTTATGGCTGAACCCTATTGGGAGGACTTAGTCCACCTTCGCAAGGCCCTTCTTTTGTCTGAGGGTCAGTCCATCAGCCCCCTGAAAACGATTCAAAAGAGGGCCGCCGCTCTGAAAGGCAAAATCCTTCGCCCCAAACCTTTGCTGGACGGCCATCAGCTCATCGCTTTGGGGGCTGTTCCCGGCCCGATGGTCGGCCGGCTGGCCCGCGAACTGTATATCGCCCAGCTTGCCGAGGAAATCCAAACCCCCCATCAGGCGCGCCGGTGGGTTCAGCAATGGCTTGAAAAACACGCCGAACCCAAAAACGAATAATCCCTCTTTTTTCGGCAAATCAGGACTTGTCAGGATATTTAAACTATGGTATAGTCCCTCTCTGAACGGGGCCGTAGCTCAGTTGGGAGAGCGCTTGCATGGCATGCAAGAGGTCGTGAGTTCGAATCTCATCGGCTCCATTTCCTCAGAGGGGGCCGAAAACTTGCCGAAAAGCCGAAACGTAGGAAAGGATTGGCTCCATGAAGTTCAAAAAGGCCTTTACACTGATCGAACTGCTGGTTGTCATCGCCATTATCGGTTTGCTTCTGGCTATCATCATCCCAGCCCTCAAAAGCGCCAAAAACCTCGCGGCGGCCTCCGTCTGCCTGGGCAATGAAAGCCAGCTGATTAAGGCATGGCTCCTCTATGCGGAAGACAGCTCCGCCAGAATCGTCGACGGAGACACTTCGGACAGTTTGACCGAACCCGGATACAATTACTACACCATCAGCAGCCGTTCCGTCCGCGTCTGGAACTGGGTCGGAAGGCCGATGGGCCCCAATCGCGAAGATGTCAACAAAACTCTCGACGACAAGTTTCGCGGCTTTCAGGCCGGTGCCCTCTGGCGATACATTGATGCCCCCAAGGTCTATAACTGCCCCGTCGATACACGATACACCAAACCCGCCACCTACAAAGGCAACAGCGCAAGCAACTATGACCCCGACTGGATGGGCGGATACCGCAGCTATTCTATCGGAAAAGTCCTCTCCCAGCGGCCCGACGGCGGAACCGGCGAAGATGCCTACACCATCACCAAACTGTCCCAGTTTTCTGCACCCGGAAACAAAATCGTCTTTTTGGAAGAGGCCGACGGCTACGGCTGGAATCACCGCACCTGGAATATGAATATGAATTCTCCACAATGGGTGGACCCCTTCGCCATCTGGCACAACGGCAGCAGCACCTTGGCCTTTGCCGACGGCCATGCCGAGCGCCACAAATGGGTCTCCAAAAATACCCTCGAAATGGCCAAAGCCCAGCAGAAAAACTGGTCCGCTCTCAATCCAAACGGCACCGTTTCTGAGGATTATCTCTGGTTCAAACGCTCCTACATCCCCGGCAAATGAGAGGAAAACAGATTGACAAACAGGATAAAATCATACGGACTTCTCTTTCTCTTCTGGACCGTTTCCGCCGTCGCCGTTGTCTTTGAGCCCGACTCTCCGTGGACGCTTTCGCTGAACTCCGACTGGAAGTTCTTTCTGGCCGACCGCTCGCAGCAGTCCCTTCTGGAAACCTTTTTCCTACCCGATTTCAGCGACAGCGACTTCAAAACCATCCCTATTCCGTCCAACTGGGAACTGCAGGGATTTGAAGAACCCCGATACGATTACCCCGACCCTGAAAAAGTCGGACTCTACCGCAAAGAATTCTCCATTCCCTCTTCCTGGGAGGGCCGCCAGGTCTTCGTCCATTTTGAAGGGGTGGCCTTCGGCTATACACTCTACGTAAACGGCAAAGAAGTCGGCGGTTTTGAGCACACCTTCCTGCCTTGCCAATTTGACATTACTCCGTATATTCAAAAAGGAGAAAATCTCATCGCCCTGCAATGCCGCCGAGATTTGCCCCAAACCCCCTTTGACTGCAGCGACGACTGGGCCCTGTCCGGCATCTTCCGCGAAGTTTACCTGTTTTCGCCTCCTTTGTACTTTCTCGACAATCTGAACGTCGAGACCCGCATAGACACCGCCCGCCGATCCGGTCTGCTCGAAGGACAGGTCGATATCCGCTTCTTTCGCCGCCCTGAGAACCCCAAAGGCCCATTGCCCCCGCTTCAGCTCAACGTGGAATTAAACGACCCAAACGGCCGGCAAATCTTCCGGCAGCAATACCGATTTAACTCCCAAAACCCCGATTTTTTCCCTCACCAGTCCTTCCGCATTCCCGTCGAAAATGCCCGCTTCTGGAATGCTGAAACCCCTTTCCTGTATGAACTGACGCTAACCCTGCTGACGGAGGAGAAGGAAACACACAGCATCCGCCGAAAAATCGGCTTCCGTGAGGTCTCTGTTGACAACCGCATCCTGAAAATCAACGGCAGCCCCGTCAAACTGCGAGGCGTCTGCCGACACGAAACGCATCCCGACGTCGGACGGGCCCTGCAGGAAAAACATTGGCGGCAGGACATCGAAATGATGAAAGCCGCTAATATCAACGCCGTTCGCTGCTCTCATTATACCCCTCATCCGCGATTTCTCGAACTATGCGATGAATACGGGCTGTACGTTTTTGATGAAGTGCCCATCTGTTTCGGCGAACGCTTTCAGGCCGACCCGAGAGGTCTGGAGGCCATGCTGTCCAGAGCGGATGCCGCCGTTCGACGGGACCGCCTGCACCCCTCCGTCATCGCCTGGGGCATCGGCAACGAAAATCCTCTGACGGTCAATCTCGAAAAGACCGCTCAGTACGTCAAACGAATGGACCCCAGCCGGCTCGTGTATTATCCCGGCGGCGACTTCCGCTCCTCCAAATCCACCGCCGACACCGGACACGCCTCTTTTATCGACCTCTTCTCCCGCCATTACCCCCAGTTGACACACATCGAACAGCACGCACAGAATACAACCGTTCCCATCCCCTATCTGTATTCCGAATACAACCACGCCCTCGACACTGCTTTTGGAGGACTAGCCCCGAAGTGGGAATTGATTCAGAAAACACCGCATATCGCCGGCGGCTTCATCTGGCTGTGGGCCGATCAGGGAATTCGCCGTTCCATCCGCGGACGGCCCGTCCATAATTCCTATCTGGACATTGAAAACCTCGGCCCCTCAGACTTGTCAGGCGACGTTTATCTGGATGCGGATACGATTCTCGACAGCCACGGCCAGTACGGTACGGACGGAATCGTTTATGCCGACCGCAGACCTCAGACCGATTACTTCCAGACCCGCGCCGTGTACACCCCCATCCGGATTCTTGAAAAGGAAATCTCCGTCCGGCCCGGTTCCCAAACCATCACCCTGACTGTTGAAAACCGATATGATTTTACAGACCTGAAAGAATGCACAGCAACCTGCCGGCTTTTTCAAAACAGCACCCTGCTCCGTGAACAGAATCTTTCCCTGGCCGCTCCGCCCCATTCGACACAGCCCCTTTCCATTCCTCTGACCCTGCCCGACAACCTTTCTGAAGACGCCTTTTGGATGGAAATCCTCTTTCAAAACAGCCGAAGGCAGCCCGTTGCTGAATACTCCGTTCGACTCCTTCCAGATGGAAATAAACCGGACTGGATGGCCTGGCTCGAGCAAAAAATTGCTCCCTCTTCTCTCTCCGCAAACGGGCAGACCTGGCAGTGGGGGAAAAACGGCATCTCTCTGTTGGTTGAATCCAATGGGCGGCTGACCCTCAAAGACCAAAACCAAATTCTCCTTAAAGGCCCTGTTTTGCGGGCAAGCCGACAGCCAACCATGGCCGAACGCCGAACCTATGCCTCCGCAAAACTCCAAATCTGGGAACCGCCTCTGTTTGAGAAAACAGAAATCCTCGAGCGTTCGGAGGAACAGACTTCGGCGGGAACCATCCTGCACGTCCACTTGATCTTTCGAAGCCCGGACGATACAAAAACTGTTGACGCACAGATTTCCTATACCCTCTCTCCAAAGGGCTGGGTTGATGTCGAATACATCCTCACTCCGAAAACCCCGGAAGGTGCGATGCTCGAGTGCGGTCTGGCGTTTGAACTGCCGCAGAGCCCCACCGCTATCACCTGGCAGGGGTTTGGCCCTTATCCCGCTTATCCGGATAAAAGCGAACTGTGCCGCTGGGGCTTTCACACGATTCCGCCGGAATTTCCTTTCCTGAACGGAAACCGAATGGATGTAGAAACGGCTCTCTTTTCCATCGGCACCGTCCGGTTGGGCATTGTCTGCCCGCCGAGCAATCTCGGCTGGGAAAAAACAGAAAACGGCCTGCTCATATTCCACAACGCCGCTCTGGCAGGTCTGGGAACCAAATTCGCTCTTCCGGAAGCACACATCGAAGCCGCTCAGACTCGTCCGCTTCAGGGCCGCTTTCGAATTGTCCCTCTCCCGCAACCCCCAACAGGCCGGCTTCTCGAACATCCTTTCGGCTCCCCCTCCGTCCGGTAAATATTCGCTCTCAGCAGATTATAGGAACTTCGCCATAAGAAAACGGACCGATGAAGGCACGGATTCTCTTTTGCCGGCAATCCTTTCAACATCCCCTTTGTTCGTCTGGTTCAGCCCCATTTGAATACGTCTGATAAAGAAATCCTCCACAAACCTGAAAAAACCCCGCTGACCCCCTCTTTCTTTCCAAAGCCCAACCAAAAACAGATTTACCCCTCTTTCGTCCCAAGAAAAACCTGATTTGTTCATAACTTTCTTTCTAAAACCCTCTGTTGCTATCTCCGATAGTCCCATCAGGAAAAACGTGCCCGAAGTTGTTCACTGTCCGAAAGGATAACGTTGTGACCCGAATCGCTGATTTGATTGAAAGTCCTGCAGAGTTCCTTGAAGAACCCGGGGCACTCATCGTGAACGGCGATATGCCCATTCAGCAGGTAGTCCGAGCGGTTATCGACACCGGTGCCGATGCGCTCGGAATCGCCCTGCCCGATTATGAAAAACCCGTTTATCTGACCCGTGCCCGGCTGCTTGAACTGATGCTCCGGGAACTGGACAACATCCAAAAAAAGGTCAATGAACTTCAGTCCCAGCTGGAGCATCAGCTGGCTAACCAAATCGAATTAATGGAGGTCGGCGCCGCCTGCCTTCTCGAAGCCCGCAAACACAAACTCGAATCTGCCGTCCACAATCTGATGGACGGAATGATCCTGTTTAACGAGAAAGGACAAATTGAAGAGTGCAATCAGGTAGCCCTTCGTCTGCTCGGCCTGCCGACGGAAGCCGACAGTGCAGCTGTAACCGAAACGCTCGCTCATCTCGGTTTTGCGGAACTGATGCAGCCCGGCGAACTGGCGGCTCCCACACAGGGTGAATTTCAGGTTAAATCCGGAACGCAGCGACTCCTGAGGGTCCGCTGGACACGCATCCGCGACGAATGGGAGCACATTATCGGCACCGCCGTTTACCTCCGGGATATTACCAACGAACTCATCGCCGAAAACACAAAAAATGACTTCATCACTGCCATCTCTCACGAACTGCGAACCCCGCTGACAAGCATCCAAAACGCCGTTTCCAATATCCTGGCCGGCGTCACCGGAAAAGTCGCAGGCAAAACACGGGAATACCTTCAATCCATGCAGCAGGACTGCCGCCGTTTCGCCGATCTCATCAACGACCTGCTCGACATTGCCAAGCTCGAGGCCGGCAACATGCCCATCACCTGCAAGGTCATGGACATGGACGCCCTGATTCGCATGACCGTGAAAGAGTTTGAACAGGAAGCCCAAAAAGCCGGCATCAGAATATCCGCTCAAACCCAGGGAACGATTACTCCTGTTTACGCCGACATCAAACGGCTCCGCCAGGTCCTGGTCAACCTGATCCGAAATGCCATTCAATTTACCCCCTCCGGAGGCACAATTACCGTCTCCTTAAAAACCGAAGGGAACGATATCATTGCCTGCGTTCAGGATACCGGTGTCGGAATCCCGCCGGAAATTCAGAAATACATCTTTACCAAATTTTACCAGGTCGCCCGGCAGGCCGGCCCGGGCTCCAAAGGCAGCGGACTGGGACTGGCCATCAGCAAAGGAATCATTCAAATCCACGGCGGGTCTATCTGGTTTGAAAGCACTCCTTCCAAAGGAAGCAGCTTCTACTTCTCGCTGCCGAAGGCAGACCCGCAGTTTGTTCTCACAAAACACCTCGAAGCCATCCCAAAAACAAAAGATTCCAACAGGCAGACCGCCGTCCTGATAATCCGTTTTGAATCCGCAAGCCCCGAGGGAGACATACGCGACGCCGCCGAAAAAATCATCCATGATTTGCTCGCTCAAAGCCGTTTTTATCTGACCTGCAGCACCGATTTGGCCCTTCAAACCGGCGAGTCGGAAATTACCTTTGTGATAAACGAATCCAATCACCAAAAGATAGACAATGTCCGAAAAAGAATTGAAAAAATGATTCAGCTTTCTATCAAAAAGAACTTTTCCGTTCTGCCCATTTTGCCGATGATGGGAATGGCGGAATATCCGGCCGACACAAAGAATCCGAATCAGCTGCCGGAAATCGCACGAATCAAAATGTCCAATAGGGACATGCAAACATGTCCGGGCAATAAAAAATAGGGAGAAGGAACCATGTTTGACTTTTTTGGAATTAAGAAAAAAACAAAAAAAACCAAAATCCTCGTGGTGGATGACGAACCCAACATCGTTCAAACCCTCAAAGACCGGCTTGAAATGAACGAGTACGAGGTCGTGACCGCCCACGATGGACGCGAAGGGCTTCAGCAGGCCGAAAAAGAAATGCCGGATGTCATCCTCCTGGATGTGATTATGCCGGTGATGGACGGCCACGAGATGCTCGAAACGCTTCGTCGGCAACCCTGGGGTCAGGATATCTCCGTCATCATGCTCACCGCACGCAGCCAGACCCAGGATATCGCTCGTGCCAACTCGTGCGGCATTGACGACTATATCGTCAAACCGTTCGACCTGAGTGAACTGCTCGAAAAAATCGAAAGCATTGTCGAACAGCGCAAGGCCCTGGCCCGCAACTAAGAAATCGGATTTTCTTCGACAAAACCCGGAGCTGTGCAGGTCTGGTACAACCAACCGTGCATGGCTCCGGTTTTTATAACCTAAACATCTTTCCACCCCATCGGCGTGTCATTTACGCTCACCAAAACAACCCGCTGGATTTGCCAGCGTCCTCTGTTTCGGCGATAGTCAATTTCCAGCACCACAAACAGCAGAGTCCCCCCCGCCGCATAAACACTTCGCTGCGGATCCAGATGCACACGATACCGCACCCGGCTTTGGGCTGTATTTCCCTCAATCTGAAGTTTATGACCCCGCTCCACCACTCTTTCCAGGGCCGCTCGACGAAAAACATCCTCCGCCGCCTTCAGCAGCTCCGCCCTGGTTGAATGCACAGCATCCCGATAATCGGAAGCGATAAAAGGAGCTATCGCCCCGGCATCCCCCGCCAGAGCCGCCCGCCGACACACGTCGAGCATCGACTGAATCTGCTCCGAATCCGTCTGCACCAGCACATCCAGCCCCACAGCCGATACCGCCGCCAAAACCGGAAGAGCAAACATCCACCGCCCCCGACGCCCCCGCATCTGCCAGACGGCGGAAACCCCCGCCAGCAGAACCGCTGAAATCGCCAGCAGCAGCCACGGGCTTTCAAAAATCACACTCACATCCCCTCCGGCCCAAATCGGATTTTTTTCAGCCGTTCGTTGACGGCCGTATCCGTCAGGTCCAGCCGAAGCCCTGTCAGAGTAATGTATCCCGCCGCCAGGGCCTGGGTGTCCGACACGGGTTCCTCGCTGTGCGGGTCCCGATGAGGCCCGCCGGTCAGCCGATAAATACTCTGACCGTTCGCATCCTCCACAGCATCATACGACTCCTCAAAACCGTGGGTCGACTGCGGTACCACCAGAACCCCTTTGGGCTTGCCCTGGGAAAGACGCGGAATATTCAGGTTTACAACCTGTCCGGCGGGCATCGGCAGAAGTTTCTTAAGCACCGCAAAGGCATAATCCGCCGCAGCTTCATAATTCATCGGTTCATCGATTGCCGCACTCACCGCCGCCGCCGGCAGTCCGTAAAAAGCCCCCTCAATCGCCCCCGCCACCGTCCCCGAGTAAAACACATTAATCCCCACATTCGCCCCGCAATTCATCCCCGACACCACCAAATCCACCGGCTCCGACTCATCAATCAGTTCGTTCATCGCCAGTTTCACGCAGTCCGCCGGTGAACCCTCCACCCGAAATCCGCAGAACTTGCCCACCAGCTCCACCGAATCACACCGTATCTCCTTCAGCGAGATGCTGTGGCTGGCTCCCGACTGCACATCCGACGGAGCCGCCACTGTAACCTTTCCCAGCCGAATCAGCCGGCTGTACAGCGCCGCAAGTCCCGGTGCAAAAATCCCGTCATCATTCGTCAGCAATATGTGCATAGCCGCTCCCGACCCGTTCTTCGCTCGATTTTCCGCCATAGTACCCCCCGCCGCTCCTCCTGTCAATCCGCTCTGACATCCGGTATCGTTTCAAAAACAAATTCCGGACTCTTTCAGGAAAGCCCCCACCTGTTCTGCACTTTCAAAGACCGCCGCATTCATCCCCGCCCGTCGGGCCCCTTCCACATTTTCCGGCAGGTCATCTATATAAAAGCACCGCTCCGCCGGCACGCCGACCGATTCAGCCGCCAGCTGATACATCTTCGCCGCCGGCTTGACCGCCCCCGCCTCAAAACTGAGCACCGGCTTTTGAAACAGCTCCAGAAACCCGTACTGCCGACGAAGATAATCCCAATGCATCGGCTCTGTATCCGACAAAAGCCCCAGCGGCACTCGGCCCGCCAGACGCCGCACCAAATCCTCCATCGGCGGCCGCGGCGTAAAAATCCCGCACCAGGCCCGTCGAAACTCCTCGAACGAGCCGCTCAGGGAAAACCGATTCCGCATCACCTGATAAAACTCATCCGGCGGCATCTTCCCCCGGTTCAGCAGCACCGTTTCCGGCTGTCGGCGCATCTCTGGAATGAGCGGGGCCCAGTCTTTTGTTTCCGGCTCCTTCTGAAGCTGATCCAAATCAATCCCAATCAGCACCCCGCCCAAATCAAAAATAACCGCCCCAATCGTTTTCGGCCTCATCGCCCCTTCTCCAAAATCATATCGCTGTATGAACGCTCCAGAAGGTCTTTCGTTTCGATTCCAAACCGCCTCATAAAGTCCTCACACTGCCGTCGAAGCCCTTCACAATTGCCGCTTCCCTGCGTATCCATCACCTCAATTTCCGCAAAATCCCCCAAGCCCTCCACGCAGTCCAGATGAAACTTGATATTCCCCAGAAAATAAATCTCCCGTTTTTTCCGGACGACCGTCAAAATCCCCAAAGCCTTCTCCAGCACCGCCCAAAGCAGACCGCTGTCCTCCGCCGGATACAAAAACACATCCGACCGTTTCGGCCCCGCCTGGTTTGGCCGTTCATAAAAAATCAGGGCATTTTCAATCGTCCCCTGCCGAAGCTTCAGCCGCCCCTTCGGCACACGAAAATACACATCCGTCTGCTCATCCGTTCCATGAAAAACCGCCCCCGCCTCCTGCAAAACCTGCCGAACCCTTTCCGGATGCCGGCAGTGCGCCTTTATTTCAATATTCAGATGTTTCACCTGTTTTGTCTCCGGTTTCATTTCTGCCGGACCTTTTTATACCCGCTCCCGCGGCAACACACAAGAACCGCTTTCCCCTCTCGAAGGCCCGATAAAATTTCCTCCCGCTTATCGGACCTCTTGCGGGAATCTTTAAAATCCCCGTTTTAAGCCCCTTCTCGAGGCAAATGCCTTCAATTTTCTTTTTTTCAAACAATCTCCTTAATCCCAACCCTCAAAAATCCGAACTACAACGCAAAGGCAGCACAGACTCTACAGACGGTAAAACAGGGTTACCGGCAGAAGTACTTTTAGGAATGATGAAAAAATAATAATAGGAGAAAAAGAATGACAGCCAAAAAGAAGTCCTCCAAGACAGGCGCCCGCAAATCCGTAAAAAAAGTCGCCAAAACCTCCGTGCGCAAGACCGCAAAAACAACCCCTGTCAAAAAGACCAAAACCGTCAAGCCCAGACCGGTCGCGAAAAAAACCGCCTCCGTACAGGTCAAAGCATCCGCTCCCAAGCCCGCTAAGGCCAAAAAAGAGATAATCCCCGTTCTGGACCTGGAACGTTATGAGGTCAAGACCGTCTGTGAAACGGGCGTGAAGGACAACTTTGTCGGCTCCACCCGTTTTGCCTGGATAGGAAGCGGCCAGTGCGGCGGACGGCTCGTGAAGGCCTTCTATGACCTCGGCTACAAAAAAGCCATCGCCGTCAACACCACTTACCACGACCTTGATTTGCTGGGTCTGCCCCCCTCGCAAAAGTTTCTGATGGACATCGGCGAAAAAGGCGCCGGCAAAGACATGGGCCGCGGGCAGCAGGCCGCCGCTCAATGGCGGCAGGACATCCTGCACCTGACCCGAAAGACCTTCGGAACGGAAGTGGACCATGTGATGGTCTGCTTTGGTGCCGGCGGCGGTACCGGCGGCGGCAGTGCAGCCGAGCTGGTCAGCATCGCCAAGGATTATGTCTATTCCATCGGGAAAACCGAGCCCAACAAGCACGTCGGCGTTATTATGACCCTGCCGACCAACGGTGAAGCCAACTCGCCGCAGGTGGCTGAAAACGCCTATCAGGTGGCCGCCGAGCTGGGTAAGATGGCCTCCAAAGGACAAATCTCTCCGCTGATTATCATCGACAATGAGAAAATCAGCCGGATGTACCCGGGCAAGACGGTTCGCGAATTCTGGCCCAGCGTCAACAACACCGTGGCCGGCATGTTCGACATCTTCAACCGGCTCAGCTCGCTCAGCAGCCCCTACACCACGCTGGACCCGGTCGATTACCAGAGCATCCTGAAGGCCGGCGGCTGCGCCATTATGGGCCTGACCCGCGTCGAAAAATACAAAGACCGGTTTGCCCTCAGCAGCGCCGTCAAGCAGAATCTCGAAAAGACGCTCTTGAGCAACGGCTTCGACCTGAGCACAGCAAAGGTTGCCGGCTGCATCGTCGTCGGCGGAAAGCGGATGATGGCCAATACACCCAACCTGCAGGACAACATCAACTTCGCCTTCGACGTCCTGGCCGACCTGACCGGTAAAGCCACCATTCATCGCGGCATCTACGAGGACGGCCGTGAGGCCCTTCGGGTCTATACCATCATCGGCGGATTGGACTTCCCGACCCAACGAGTCGAGGAACTCGTCGCCGCTCAGATGGTAACAGCGTAAGCTTCAGACAAAAACAATCCCAAACGCCGGATGTGCTCTTTGCATCCGGCGTTTTTTTTCATCCGATGAACATTCCGGATGCCAAACCCCGCCCAACAGATGCCGAACAGCCGCCCCCCGATAACTGATGACTGATAACTGATGACTGTTTGATTAGTAAATCTCCTCCGAACCCCCATAAATGACCCGCAGCCGCTCCAAATTCACAATCACCGGCAGCATATACTCCCGAGGCCGAAACGCATCCGACCAATAGATAAAAAAGGCCTTGCCCATCATAAAATCACGCGGCACCACTCCTTCCCGATACCGCTTGCCGTTGTTGCCCAGTCCCTCTGTAGCCCACTGCCGGCTGTCATAACTGTTCGGCGTATTATCCCCACAAACAAAAAATTCATCCGGCCCGAGTTGAAACGGCCGCCCGCGCCGCGCTCGAAGCGAATCCGACGAAAGATAATAAATATCCCGATACACCCCGATATGCGAAAGCCGCATCCCCCCCTGCCCCAAAATCTTTACCTCCGGATTCTGACGGCGGCCGCTGCGTTCCCCCAAATCCTCCTCCTTCAAATCATAAGAAAACCGATAATCCCCACAGCGAATAACCAGACGACGGTCCACATTTGCAAACTCAAACCACAAGCCCTTTCGGGACCAGTCCGGCAAAAAAGCCAGTTTTCTCAGTTCTGTCCGCTGGCCGTCTGAGGTCACTTTTTCAAAAATCAGCTGGCCCAGAAAGTCGAATCGGCCGACATACCCAACCCCGTTTTTGCTCAGCAAAGCCCCGACCTGTCCCTGTTCCCTCGTCGGCTGAACCCAGAATCGAATCATTAAATCCGAACAAATCGGCCGGTTTGAACTCACATCCGGCCCATTGTAAGCATAAAAAACCCGAAACACATCCGGACGTCTCGGCACAAAACGAATCGAATGCTCATCCGCACCGTCCTCCCGCAAAACGAAAACAGTCCCTCCCTCCGAGTTCAGTTCCCATGCACTCTGCCCTTCGGACTCAAACCGCGGCTCCAACGGCCAGGATTGGGAGGAATCCTCCGAAGGGGATGAAAACCGACCGGAAGCAAACCCTGCCTGATAATCGTTGTGGTACAGACATGTCCACAGCTCTTCCTGAATCTTCCGCGGCTTGCGGACAATCTGTCCGTTGATATAAAGGTCTCCGTCTGCAATTTCAATGGACTCTCCCGGCAGGCCGACCAGACGCTTGATGTAATTTTCCTGCGGATTCGGCGGATTCTTGAACACAACCACATCCCACCGCTTCGGCTCCGAGAACTGATAAATGCATTTGTTCACAAAAATCCGGTCCCCGTTCGCCAGCACCCCCATCGCCGTGCTGGGCTGTTCATACCCGCAGTTCGGACAGACCGGCTGTCCGGACCAGCCCGCATCCGCCCCAAAATCGTAAGGAATGCCGCAGCGCAGGCAGCGCAAATGCCAATGCGCCCCATTCAGCGTCTCCGCCATACTGCCTGTCGGAATCTGAAACGCCTCCACCGCAAACGCCCGAAACACCAGTGCCAAAATAAACGCCACCAGCAGTCCGTCCAGAGCGTTCACAGCCGACTCCACCGTCTTGCTGCGGCGCAAACGCGGATAATCAGGCGAGAAACCGTTGGAAGGACTGGCTAATCTCACAGCTTCCTCTCCGTATCCGCCGGCACTGCTTCCGCCTTATCCCAGTCCCGGCTGCCTCCATAGATGATTTTCATTCCCTCCACATAGGGAACAAAACGGATAAAGCCCGGAAGAATCGAATCCCCGCCCGGCCAGTGAACAAAAAATGCCTTCCCGACAAAATAATCCCTCGGAACAACCCCCTGGGTAAACGTCCGCCCGTGATTTCCCCGTCCAGGTTTATTCCACCAGCGGGAATCCAGACTGTACGGGCTGTTGTCCCCGCACACAAAAAACTCACCCTCTCCAAGAACAATCGGATTGCCCGCCCCGCCCTGCAGAATCGGATTCCGCGGATTGGACACATCCGTGTTCATATAGTAAATGTCCCGGAATAAACCAATATGCCGAAGCCGCAGTCTTCCGTACCCGAGAACAGCCGCCTCCGGCTGGATATGCCGCCAGGTCCCGGCATCATCCGCCCCGCGCCCAAGGTCATAAACCAACTGCCTCCGGCCGTACTGAAGAATCAATTGATGGTCCACGTGAGAAAATCGAAACTCCTCCAGCTGAAAAGAATCCTTCATCTCCGCCTGTCCGCTCATTAGAAGGGTGGATTTTTCATCGGACTCAATCCGAAGAATCTCCATTCGTCCATCCCCGTGAAGCCATCCCTGATAGCGTCTGCCGTATTTGCCCAGCTCATACCCCACTCCGCTGCCGGAATCGATTTCAGGAAGACTGCGAATCATCAAATCGCTGCAAATCGGCATATTCGGAATAAAATCCGGCGGGTCATACGCGTACACAGCCCGAAAATCATTCCCTATCTGGGGATTATACTGAATCCGATGAACCTGCTGCCCCTTTTCCTCCAGCGCAAAAAACGGACGCCCCGGTCCCCCCAAGTCCCATCGGCTCGGTCCGAGATTTTCAAACGGCTGTCTCCACGAATGACGATTGAAACGCTCTTCCTCCGGACGGGCCGGCTGGTAATCATTCTCATAAATCGGCATCCATAACTCTTCCTGAACCGACGGCGGCTTCCGCACAATTCGATCATTGATATAAATATCCCCGTCGATGATTTCCACCTTCTCTCCGGGCTTGCCGACCAGCCGTTTGATATAATTGATGTGCGGCTCCAGCGGATTCTTAAAAACCACCACATCCCACCGGTTCGGCTCCCGGAACTGATAAATGCACTTCAGAACAAAAATCTGATCCCCCTTATACACCCGTCGGTAATACCGGGGGTCTTTTTCCCGCATCCAGACCCGATACGCATACCCGCAGCTCGGGCAGCGGCATTCCTTCAAAATCGGCAAATCCCGCTTTGGGATTACATTCTCGCCCAGCCCATACTGGCGCGGCGAAAAATCATACTCATACCGATATCCGCACTGCTCACAGCGAAGCCGAAAATGCGCCCCCTTCAGCGTATCCGCCATACTGCCGGTCGGTATGCGGTACACCTGCATAATAAAAACAATAAAAACCAGCGTGGACGCCAGTGCCGTGACCAGCCACTCGAGGAAATGATAGATTCCCTCTACGGAAAAACCGGTGGACTCACAAGATGGATTGTCTCTTTTTTTACCCAAAGCCATCGAACCATTCGCTGTTTATAAAGATTTTCCATTATGGCCTTGATAAAAAAATCGGTCAAGTAGAAGAAAAGAAAAAAAGAAACAGGTTGTTTATTGCAGACCCTCCACATCCTGTATCCATTTTTTCATCCCTATGAAAAATTAGGAAAAAAAAACTTGCCGTTTCGAAGTCGTTTCTGTATAGTAAGTTGCAGTTCTTAAACGAATGTCCCAGCTGCATTGGATACCAAAAAGTTTCTTTATTTCAAAACTATCAAGAGGATGGCCGATGGCAACTATTACGAAGAAAGAACTGATTGACCGGATTTCAGAGTCCACACAGGCCAAACGAGTGATTGTCAAAAAAATAATCCAGACATTTTTGGATGAAGTGATTGATGAGTTGGCTCGTGACAATCGGCTCGAATTCCGCGACTTCGGGGTCTTCGAAACCCGAACACGGTCTTCCAGAATCGCTCAAAACCCGAAAACACTCGAACGCGTTCAGGTGCCGCCCAAACGCAGCGTTAAATTTAAAATGGGCCGTTTAATGCGGGAAAAACTTTCTGCTCCGGCTCCGGCTAAGAAAAATTCCTAATCCGTACTCTTATTCTTCACCAAAGGCAAAAAGGTTTAAGAACATCGGAAGCCCCGAAAGGGGGCAATTCCAGACAACGAAAGTTTGGTTTTACCTCCCCGCCCATTTTCCTTCAGATAGCACCATTTTTTGCCGATTTTTGACTTGTACAATGAGGACCGATAATGTATCTTTTAGGCAGGTTAAAGGGATTTTGCGGAGGAGTCATGATTTCTGCAACATCTCAATCGGCAATGGACTGCCGCGTTTTGGTATTGAACAAGCACTATATGGCCCTGCGGGTCATTAGTGCAAGACGCGCCTTTTCTCTGCTTTGCCGCAATCTCGCAGAGGTGATTTCCTGCGATGACGGCACCTATGCCAACTACGACTTCCAAACCTGGCAGCAAATCAGCCGGATGAAAGACCAGTTCAAAGCGCACCCTCAGGACTGGGTCTCCACCGTCAATTTCGATCTGGCTGTGCCTCGCATTATCCGTCTATTGTTTTACGACCGTCTGCCCCGCCAAACCGTCAAGTTCAACCGCCGAAACCTGTTCGCACGGGACGGAAACCGTTGTCAGTACTGCGGCAAAAAATTTCCCACCTCCGAGCTGTCTTTGGACCACGTCATCCCGCGGCGGCTCGGCGGCCAAAGCACTTGGGAAAATGTGGTCTGTGCCTGCCTCCAGTGCAACATCAAAAAAGGCGGCCGAACCCCGCAGCAGGCCAATATGAAGCTGATTCAAAAACCGGTCAAACCCAAACGGAATCCCGTTATCCACATCCATCTCAGTCACGAACGCTACCACAGCTGGAAGCAGTTCCTCGACCACGCGTACTGGTCCGTTGAATTGACCTGACCCTTTTCCTGCCGGAACGGAAAAAACCAAACTTGCCTCAAAACGATTGCGCGGGTCTGCGGAAAAGTGAGATACATATGAAGAAAGTTTCTATTCCTGTTCTTTACGAAAATCAGGATATTCTGATTCTCAACAAGCCCTCCGGCATCTCCGTAACCAAAGACCGCTCCGGAGCCCCCTGGCTGATGGAAATCCTCCAAAAGGAATTTCCGACACCGGAACCGCTGCGGCTGGTTCACCGTATCGACAAAGAAACCTCTGGTGTCCTCCTTCTGGCCAAAAACAAGCCCGCCCAAACCTTTTACACCTCCGGCTTTTCCAAACAGCGATTCGCAAAACTGTACTTGGCCATCGTACAGGGCCCTCTTCCCCAAAATCGGGGACGCATCAAAGCCCCCCTTCTGCGAAGCCGGCAAAATCCCCAAACCATGCACGTCCAGCCCTGGAAAGGGAAGGAAGCCGTCACCGACTGGCTCAAATTGATGGAGTTAGGCCCGTTCGCTCTTCTGGCGGTTCAGCCCCTGACCGGCAGAACGCATCAAATCCGTGTGCATTTGGCTCATCGAGGCATTCCATTGGCCCTGGATCCGCTCTATGCCAGCCCGCACCCCCTGATGCTTTCAGATTACAAAAAAGACTATCGCCTCAAAAAAGATACCCCGGAATCCCCGCTCATCAGTCGGCTTACGCTCCACGCGTATCAAATCCAAATCCCGCCGCTGCCGACCGAACCGCAAACGGTCCGCACGTTTGTCGCCCCCTTAGACAAAAAGTTTTCCGCCACACTCAAAATGCTTTTCAAGCACGCCCGCTCTTGCCGGACAGCGGACAATCAGGACGCAGAACTCCTGCACACCATCCTGACGGCCCAGCCCCTTCCCTTTTTGTCAAGTGAGGACTTTACGGCTTCCCAAACGGATACTGATACATCTGGGGAGTTTGCCCCGTAGCCCGGTAATAATACCGCATCGCCTCCGGCAAGACCTCCTGAATGGCCTGTATGCGGGTTTGGTCTGAAGGATGGGTGCTCAAAAACTCCGGAGGACTGGCGGACTTGTCCGCCGCCATTCGTTTCCAGAAATCCACTGCTGTCTGCGGATTATACCCTGCCATCCCCATAAAAATCAGACCCAATCGGTCCGCTTCCTTTTCATGCAGCCGACTGTACGGCAGAAGAACCCCAATCTGCGCCCCCAGCCCGTACGACTGCATAAACAGCTGCTGAGTTGCCGCCGGATGATTCTGTATCGCTTCCGAAAGGGCCATCCCGCCCATTTGATACAAAAGCCCCTGGCTCATCCGCTCGCTGCCGTGTCGGGCGACGGCATGCGCAATCTCGTGCGACATCACAACCGCCAGCCCGTTCTCATCCTGCGTAATCGGCAGCAGACCGGTATAAACAACCACTTTGCCGCCCGGCATACACCAGGCATTTTTCTCCTCGTTCTCCACCAAATTAAACTCCCAGGAAAACCCGCTTATCTGGCTGGCCAGACCCTGCTGCCGAAAGTACGTTTCCACCGCCCCGGCAATCCGCTTGCCCACCTCACGCACCATCGCCGTCTTCTGCGGGTCCGTACTCACCTTATTTTCTTTCAAAAAGGCCTGGTATTCCTCCAGAGCCATCGAATTCACCAGCGAATCCGGCACCAAATTCAGCTGGCTGCGGCCGGTAATCGGAACCTCCGCACAGCCAAACAAAAACGCTGTCAAGAGAAGAGTAAACTCTTTCCAGTTCCGCTTCATAATTGTCTCCTTATATCATCCGCATTCATCCTGGATATTATACCACCTTTTTCACCACCGGCAAATCCTTCCAACAGTTTCCCGCCTCTTCAATTTAGGGGCTAAAATCTTGACCGCATTCCCGCCTCATGTTAACCTGCTTGTTCTGTAGAAAGGGAATCCGGAATGCACATAACGCTCGAATGGACACTAAAGACCGCCGCCTTCGCCGGCTTTCTTTACATTCTGCTCAGTCTTTTTAACGTCCACTGGCTCATGCGCCTCCGCATCCTCGGGGCAATGGGAGTCGGGGCATTTCTCATTGGATTTCTTCTTTGGCCGAAAATCGCTCCCATCGATCCGCTCGGTGCTGTTACCCTTTACAACGGGGCTTTCTCCTTGTCAGACATCCTTCTTTGTATGCTTGCGTCCTTGTTAGCGGGCGCCGGGGGATACCTGATTGCCTATCCCTACGGGAAAGCCGCAGGACTTCTGTCTGTGCCGACAGGCCTGGCCGTCTGGACGTTCCAGAGCGGCTCCGTCCGTTCTCTCCTGCTGACCCATTCCGCCTTCGAAGAGCGATTGGCAGTTTACCGCTTCCTCCGAATCGAAACCCTCTTCTGGCTGGCAATGCTTCTCTGCGGCGCCGCCGGAATCTGGATTCTCTCCCGTTTCCTGCCCCCGAAAAAGACCCTCGATAGTTCCCATGCATCCGCAAAAACCAAACGCTTTCCTGCACTTTCTATCCTCATCGCTGTTTTAGCTTCTGTAGTGATTGTTCAGTTAACCATCGGTCTCTTTGCACAGGATGTCCGATATCCGGATACCCGTATCGGCTCCGTGACAGGTCAGCCGGGCAATCGTCAAATCGCCTTTGCCGTACTGGCCTCCTTCGCCTTGGCTGGTGCCGTCATCAAGTACTTTTTGGACTGTGAACATTATTGGGCTGTTCTGGCCGCTCCCATCTTGTACGCCATTGTCATCTCCGTATCCTGCAGCCCTCAAATGCTCCAATATATGACGGAAAACTGGGCGGTTACCTACTTTCCAAATACAATAACGGCGATATTACCAATCCAGTTTATCTCGTTTTCGGCCATCGGGGCATTAGCAGGCCAGTGGCTCATAATAAAATATAAATCGGCAAAAAAACTCCAGGAAGTCCTATAACAACCAAAATTATCCCGCCCCCGTCTTTGGAATCTTTCGAATCAAAAGATTCCAAGTGATTGTTTTACATATAGTTATGCCTGATTTGCCCCTTTTTTCCCTCTTTTTTTCCCTCCTCATCCAAAAACTGCTATCCCAACTGAACCAAATAGCCGAAGATACCTATGCCGAATTCAGGGTTTTCAAACGGGATTTTGACAACCGACCGCGAGCCGGCAGCGTAAAGACAATAGAAACGGAATGCTTTTGAAAACAAGTACTTATGACCAGCATTCAGCAAGGAGTTTGATATATGTTGGTCCTTAGCAGACAAAAAGATGAATCAATTATGATCGGCGATGATATCGAGATCACAATTGTGGACGTTCGCGGCGACAAGGTTCGTTTAGGAATCAACGCACCCAGGAAAGTGGAGGTCCATCGCAAGGAAATTTATCTGCTCATTCAAAAGGAAAAAGCCCAGCAGCAACAGCAGCAGTCCGCAGAGAAATCTTCAGAAGATCCCTCCAAAGAAAATACCAATCCGAACCCCGCTTCCGTCAAAAATTCCTAAAACCAATTTTTCGCCCATTCGCTTTGGTCTTCAAAAGCCCTCTTTTTCCTATTATCCATAAACATTCCCTTTTTCATCCACATAGACCCCCGCATGCGCCTGTTTGATGAGTTCTAGCGCTTTCCGCAGTTGCTCCAAGGCAGGCACCTTGAATAATCGTCCGCATTGCCGGCAGCGTTTCCGCTTGTCGGCATCCTCCAGAGAAAGCCGCATCGCAACACCGCAGTCTGGACATCGAGCCAAAAGACGCATTCTTTCCTCTCAACAAACGCTTTTTCCTATATCCATTATTTTTCGGCTTCATTCAACCGGTTTTTATCCAAAAACCTTTTTTTATGCGCCAATTTCGGGGTTTTATAGGACGAAACCCCTCTGAAATCTTTCCTACCTTGTCTGGAAACCCTATTTGTGATAGAATTCAGTTAATGAAAAACTGGTTGTTTTGGGTTGGGGGTGATGATGACCAAACCGGTAATTTGTCGTGTAATCCAATCTCGTCCGCTTCGGACCTCAAAGGCATCGTCCGAACCAGAACCGTATGCGCCGATGAGCCCATCACCATTCGTACGGAATCGTCAGATTGCCCGTCAATGGACAATCCAAAATCCGTTTCGGACGAAGGCCCCGCGGGGAATCTGGGTGGACTGCTGGGCCTGAGGGGCCGAATAAACAAACATGGCTTTGAATCACCCGGAGGATTCAAAGCCATGTGTGCCCAACTCGCTGGTCCGTGCGGCCGATAGTCCAAACATCCTTGTTTGGAATCCCACTTTTTCTCAAACCAATCGAAAACCTTTGAGGTCTCTCAAATCCCGTATTGAAGCATCCGGCGGGCCGTTTCCAAAGCCGCTTCCATCGAATCCGCACGGCCCGATAGAATCAGTTCACGTGCCTGCCGGATCACCTCCGGCTCCTCCCCCTGCATCTGCATCACCCGCTCAAAAAGTCCGGCATACCGGAGCCGAAGAGCCGGTTCCTCTTTCCGAGGGGGTTTTCGCTTCGGTCCGGCTGTCCCCGCAAGGGAAGCCGCTCCGAGTGCTCCGTTTATCTGCATCGAACTGGAAGGTTCCGCCGGATTCATTTTTCAAAGTTCACTCGCTCACTCGCCTTTTCACCTGCCCCCATTGTCGTACCCCGGCAGAGGAACTTTAGGAATTTTTCAGAAAATTGCGCTGATTTTTGAAACAGGGCTCAGAAGCCCGTTCTTCTCGGACGATAGTTCTTTCTGCATCGTCTGATAACTCGGAAGCGTTTCCGTGATTTCAAAAACAACGAACTTGTTAAAGTAAAGCGGACTGTTCTCTACAATCTTCCAATTCAGGGGTTCATACCCCGTGCGCATTTGGGTTTCAAAATACCGGCGGATTCTTTGCTGAATCAGACGATCGCTGCTGTCCCACACATCCTCAATCGCCCAGACAATCCGCGCAGTTCGCAAATCCAGCATCTTCAAATGAACACTCAGCAGCAGATGCGGATAGGGACTGTAGCGGCCCATCGTCCCGAATACTACGGCATCCGCTCCCAGATTCTGTCGAATCTCGGCCAGCTGCTGGGGCGTGCTTCGACGGATGGAATCCAAATCCAGCTGCCGCCAGGAGGGCTCTTCACGCCGTATCATCCGAACACTGAACAAATGCTTTTTCCCCAAGCCGTCTGCCAGCATTTCAGAAAAAATTCGTCCCTGTTCCGGATGCGATGTCGGATTGTCTAATTCCAGCATCACCACTTTGCCGATCTGCTCAAAATCCGCCGTCGGACTTAAATAAAAATTGCCTGCGGGACGCTCCGCCGGCTCCTGAATCCGACACCCGACTGCCGCAATCAACACAGTCAACAGCCATATCTTTTTTCTATCCATCGTTCGAATCTCCATCCGAAAAAGCTCAGCCGCCGCTGTCCGCCGGCTCGGCCCCTAAAATCCGGAGAATCTTCGCCAAGGCCTGCAGTTGGGCGGCCTGGGCCTTGCGCATCTCCTCCCGAAATCCGAGCACATCCGCCTTCCACTGATTCAGTTCCGCATGCATCTTCTGAAGAAACTCATTGGCCTCATCCAGCTCCTTTTGAGTTTGAGCCAGCTGAGTCTTCAGCGAGTCCACCTCCTTCTTCAGACGGGCGTTTTCCTCAAACAGCTGAACATTCTTTTCCCGCAGCTGACTGGCTGTTTCCGACATCTGCTGATATTTCTCGGACCAAATCAGAGCCGTTTGAACTGCATCGGGCCCCGTGCTTCCCTCCGTAAAACGGCGTTCAAGGGCCGCTGCGGAGGCCGTGGAGACGGCAGGCGTCTGAGCGGTTGAGGCCGACTCCGCCGGCGTGGACGGCACAGAAGGCGGCACGGGCTGTTCCAGCATTTGACAGCCCAGACTCATCGCCGCCCCCGCCGTTACAATCCATCGGAGCATCATTCGCTTCATGACCGTATCTCCTGCTGAGCCGGTGAACCGGCTACATTCCCGTAATTACACTGAATAAAACTTTTCTGTCCACATCCGCATATCACTTCCAGAATTACATAATCACTGTTGCTCTCGACAATCCTCGCCTGAGCCGCCCCCGATTGGGACGAATCTCCCTGTTTTCGAAACGGTTCTGCACCGGCCGTTCGGGAACACGGCAAAACCACAGAGGTACCCGTCTGCACCTGATTCTTTTTGAGAATTCGTATCTTTCGTTTAAATCCGTTCATAACCATCCCCCTTTGCTCCCTGAACGTTTGCTCCTGAACGTTTGCACTGTTATCAAACCCCTCGGCACACTGCTGCTGTCAGGCACGATAGTCCACATGGCCGTCCTGCACACCGCCGCCTTTTTCAATCTGTTCCCGTTCTTCCTCAATGGCTTCTTCAATCCCTCCCGAATGCCGCGGCTTCTCCCTTCGACGTCCGGAAGAATCCTTCTTCCGATGAACCCGCCCCCCGATCGAAGCGGTCTGTTCGACATAAGGCATCCCCTCCACAGGTCCCAGCGTTCTGTCCGGTCTTTCCGCCATCGGTTTTCCCTTTCCTTTTTGCAGGGATTCTGTCTCAGGCATCCCCTCCCGCCTTCCAGCCGCGCAGCGCCGTCGAGAGGGCAAACAGGGCTGCTGCATGCAGCTGACAGACACGCGACTCCGTAACGTCCAGCACCTCGGCAATCTGCTTCATCGTCAGTTCCCTCTGATAATACAGCACAATCACCCGGCGCTGTTTTTTCGGAAGATTCTGAATTGCCTTGGCCAAATGCTCCACCAGCTCCTCCCGCTCCAAGCGATGGGAAGGTTCCGGCTCTCCTGAATCCGCCAGACATTCCCCCAGCGCCGGGGCTTCATCATCCATTCCGTGAATCGACAGAAAATGCCGAGCCCGTGCCGTCTCCAGCAGCTGATAAAGCTTCTCCAGGGGCATCTGAACCGCATCCGCCAGTTCTTCATCCGTCGGCGGCTGCCCCTTTTCCTCCAGCAGACGGGCACCCGCCTCCTGTACCTGCTCAAACTGCTTGGACAGAGACGGCGGGGCGAACGACCATTGCCGAAGTTCGTCAATCACCGCTCCGCGAATTCGAATATAGGCATAGGTTTTGAACTCCGCATCTTTCGACGGGTCATAATCATGGGCCGCTTTGACCAAACCGATAGTCCCCGCCGAAACCAAATCCTCCCGGCTCAGCGGCGGATGCAGATACGAAACCACCTGGCTGACAATCCGGTGAACCAGCGGCAAATACTGCAAAATCTGCTGTTCCGTCTGGCTCGCACGCACCTGAGAACCATACGCACGCAGGGCCTGGCCGGCCGTAGCCGTCGGCGCTTCTTCCAGAAACTCCTGGGCCATCCGAATCTCCGGAGCTGCAGCCGGTTCCGTCTGCGGAGAATAAACAGTAGGTTCCGTCATTGACTATCCTTATTCTGCTTGCGCAACTGGCTTTCGACTATGGCATTCAGCAAAATTCTGATGACAATCCGCCCGCTGATTTGAACCACCGCATACATCACGACCGCCCCGGCCAGAGCCCGGCTGCCGCACACAGCCGGACTGCACCCGAACAGCCCCCCGGCAGCGGCCATCACAAAAAACACAAAAACCGCCAGATAAACCGCCAGAATTTTTACCTTTTGTTCCACACAAAATCCTTATTCACGCATCGCTCAGACCGGAACTGCCTCGCCCATCGGGCTCAGGACCGAGGACGCTTCCGGCAGCGAAACCGTCTCCACCGGATTGACCATCGTCCCGGCACAGACCTCATCATATGCCACCACAGGCAGACGCTGCAGAGAACGAGAAATCAGATTCACCAGACCCGGGCGAATCCTCGCATCACACAGAAGAACTGGCTCCTCAATTCCCTTATCGAGTGTCGCCTTCCAGGCCTGGGCAATCGCCTGATTTAGCTGCGAAGCCGCCTCCGGCGGCACCGCCAGCGTAATGGCATCCGTCCCCTGCTGCACACAGCCCAGCAGCTGATGCTCCAGAGACGGCTCCAGAACAATCGCACTGATTTTCCCGTCAGGCCCCTTGAACCGCTCTGTAATCGTTCGCGCCAGGGCCTTGCGGGCACATTCCGTCAGCAAAGCGGCATTCTTCGTACGCCCTCCCTGCTCCCCGAGCGCCTCCAGAATCAGCGGCAAATCCCGAATCGAAATCCCCTCTTTCAGCAGATTCTGCAAAACCCGCTGCACCAGACCGACCGACACCACCTCCGGAACCACCTCTCCCACCAGTGACGGCTGCACCTTCCGCAGCCGCTCCAGCAGCTGCTGAACATCCTCGCGGCTGAGCAGCTCATGGGCATGCCGCGAAATCGTTTCCGACAAATGCGTAATCAGAACCGACTCCGGGTCAATTACCGTATAGCCGTTCAGCTCCGCCGTTTCCTTATCCGCCGCCGAAATCCACAGCGCCGGCAGCCCGTACACCGGTTCTTTTGTCGGTATCCCGCGCACCGGCTTTTGAACCGCTCCGGAATCCATCGCCAGATACTTATCCGGCTCAATTCGACCGTGGGCAATCACATGGTCATACAGCCGAATCTCATACGACAACGGCTCCAGATTAATATCATCCCGCAGACGAACCAGCGGAAACACAAAGCCCAGCTTTTGTGCAATCTTCTTGCGCAGGGCACCAATCCGTTCAAATACACTGCTTTGCCGGCGGGGGTCCACAAGACTGATCAGACGAACCCCCACCAGAATCGACAGCACATCCGCCTGCAGAAGCTCCTCCGCAGGCGGCTCATCCGAAGCCGCCGCCGAAGGCGTCTCAGTCTTGCTTTTTTCGGCCGGCTTCTCCAAAGACGACTGCTTCTTCGCTCCCCACCCCAGAAACCCGATGACACCGGAAATCAGCAGGAACGGGATTTTCGGAAATCCCGGCACCATCGCAAAGGCCCCGATTACCGTCGCGGCAATCAGCAGTGCCTGCGGCTGCCGGAACATCTGCCGCGTCATATCATAGCCGACCGTATTTTCCGAACGTATTTTCGTCACCAAAAAGCCGCTGCTGACTGCGATAATCAGCGAAGGAATCTGGCTGACCAGCCCATCGCCGATGGTTAAAACCGAATAATGCCGCAGCGCCGCCGCAATCGGCATCCCCCGCGTCCAGCCCAGCAGAATTCCGCCGATCAGATTGATGGCCGTAATAATCAGCCCCGCTTTGGCATCCCCCGATATAAATTTGCTCGCCCCGTCCATCGCCCCGTAAAATTCGCTTTCCTTGACGATGGCGTCCCGCCGCTGCTTGGCTTCTTTATCCGTAATAATGCCGGCATTCAAATCCGCATCAATCGACATCTGCTTGCCCGGCATCGCATCCAGAATAAACCGGGCGCTGACTTCGCTGATGCGTCCGGCACCCTTGGTAATCACCACAAACTGAATCACCACCAGAATCAGAAACATCACCATCCCCACGACCAGATTGCCCCCCGCCACAAAGTTGCCGAAGGTATGGATAATCGTTCCGGCGTTGCCCTGCAGCAGAATCAGACGCGTCGAAGCCACATTCAGCGAAAGCCGAAACAGGGTTGTAATCAGCAGAAGAGACGGAAACGTGGACAATTCCAGCGGTTCGCTGGCCGCCAGCACGATAATCAGAACGGCAATCGCCAGCGAAATGCTGCACGCCAGCCCTACATCCAGCAGAAAGGTCGGCAGCGGAATCAGCAGCATCGTCAAGACCCCGACCAGTCCGGCCGCAAACAAGAAATCGCTGTTGGCCGCCAGTCTGGCTATCTGACTGCTGCCGAAAAGTTTATCCGAAGAAGCGCCTGTGCTCGAAGCCATTTCTGCCTTCCCAACTCCCTTTTATTTAGCCGCCGTGCCGTTTATGCCCGCCGCTGTAGTGAGAATCTCCCGAATCCGCACCGCATAGCAGTCCTCCACCACGACGATATCGCCCGTGGCAAACGGAACCCCCTGGACAATCAAATCCACCGGTTCGCCGATTCGCTTCTCCAGCGACAAAATCGAACCCGGCTGCAGCTGAAGCAGCCGCCGCAGCGGAATCTCCGCCTTGCCCAGCGAAACCGTCACCGGCAGCTGAATATCCAGCAGCATATCCAGGTGCTCCTGGCCGCCGCGAATATCCTGACCGTCCGCCGCCGCAAACTCCGCCTCCTGAACGGCTGCCTGAGCCCCTGCCGTCTGACTTGTTGTCTGTTCATCCGCCATACATCAATCTCCTTGTTTCGAGACTCTCTATTCGTTCTCCGGCTCACTGATGACCAACACCAGTTTTCCCTTCTGCTGCGCCGGATACGCAAAAAAACACGGCTTGCCGTTCAGCAGCACCCGCCACGGACGCCGAATCTTCTGCCCAAGGACAAGCACATCCCCTTTCTCCAGCCCCGCCAAATCCCCCAGTCCGATAACATCCGTATCCAGTGTGGCACACACCGAAATCGGAACCTGTCGAAGCCGTTCGAGGATTCGCGCCGAACACTGGCTCGGATTCAGAGCCGCCGGTGCCGGGACGCCCGCAAATGCATCCAGCAAAGACGACTCCAGCACCAGAGAGAACTCCACCGAATGGGAGCCGTACTGAATTTCCAGCGTCCACTCACACAAATCCTCCAGAATCCGCGAACGCATCACCCAGTCGCCGCGAACCAATTGCCCGCTGGGCTGAATCTTCAAGCGAATCTGTTCCTCCAGCACTTCACTCAAAAACGCCGTCAGGACGCCGGAGGTATCCATCAGAATCGATTCTTCCAGCGCCGAAAACTCCCCGTTCTGGCCGACCGCCGCCTCCGGGTCATTCAGCATTTGAGCCACCAGAAACCGGGCATTCTCAAACGTAAACAAAAGACACCCGATGCACTGCTTGCTCTCATCCCGAAGCCCGACGACATAAGGCCCTTCATTGCCCACACTCACCGTTTGAGCCAGACGGTACGCAAAATGTTCCCGGATTCCCTTCAGCACTCCTTCCACGGAACCGTTGAACTGCTCATTAATCCCCTTCTTAATGGACAAGGCCATTCGGCTGCCCAGCCCCTCCAGCAGCGTCCGCGCCTCCGCCCCGAACCGATGCGGACAAGTCCAGTCGAATTCCTCCGCCTTCACATCCGGCTGGGGACCTGCTGTTTGTCGGGCCCGCTCAACCAGACGCTGAAGTTTTTCCCGCGTAAACAGAAATGAGGTCTCTTCGCGGCTCATTGCACGGCAAACTCCCGAAAAAGAACACGCTGAATATACGGTCGGCCGTTCGGAAACAGAATTTCATTAAACTGTTCCTGAATCTGCCGCTTGATTTTCTCCAGATTCCGGCTGCCGCGAACGTCTTCCAGACTCAAGCCCGCAAAGAACGTCGTCAGCCAGTCCCGCAAAACCAGTTTTCGCTCATCCAGATATGGTTCCCCCTTGGCTCGATCCATTTCCGGACTCATTTCCAGCGAAACCGTCACTCGCACATAGCGGGTCACACCGGGTTCGTCCAGATTGGAAACGACCGCCTCCAGACCGTCATAAATCCATGCCGGCTGGTCCTTGCCGTTCTTCGAAAGAAACTCGTCAAAATTCTTCTCCACCGTCCCGTCCCCCGCGGGCTGAGCCGCCGGACATTCCGCATCCGTCCCGCCCAGCAGCTGGGAAAGAGCAAACCCGCCGCTCAGCGCCCCGAGAATCACGGCCCCCAGCATCGCCCAAAACATCCAGCCGCTTTTGCTGCTTTCCGCCGGAGCCGTGGCCCCTTTGGCTTCCTGTTTCTCTTGTCCTTTTTTTTCCTGTGTTTTTTCCGACGCCATAACTGCTACCTCTTTCTCCCTCAATCAGCTGCCAGAATCTCCTGACGCCGATACTTTCGAATTCGTTCCCGAAGTGTTCGATCACTGATGCCCAGCAGGCGAGCCGCCTCAGACTGATTCCCCCCGGTACGCTCCAAAACCGTCAGGATTGCCTGCCGCTCCACCTCTTCCAGCGAATACCCTTTCTGCGAAAAACGTACGTTCGCCGTGCACGGCTCACCCGCACGCAATTCCTCCATTACAGCCGGCAAATCCGTCACCGACAGCAGCGGACCTTCTCCGAGAATCAGCGCCGTCCGGACTACATTCCGCAATTGCCGAATATTCCCCGGCCAGGAGTACTGCTCAAATAAATCCAGCGTTTCCCGTTCAATCCCTTCAATCCGCCGGCCCGTCTCCGGAGCATACTGATTGACAAAAAACCAAATCAGCGGCGGCAAATCCTCCATCCGCTCTCGCAGAGGCGGAAGCGTCAGACGCACCCCCGCCAGGCGGTAATACAAATCCGCCCGAAAGGCGCCGTCCCGCACACGCCGCAAAATATCCTGGTTGGTCGTGCTGATGATGCGAACATTGACACGAATACTTTCCGTTCCCCCCACTCGTTCAAAACTCATTTCCTCCAATACCCGCAGCAGTTTGGCCTGAAAAGCCGGCGGGGTCTCCGTAATCTCATCCAGCAGCAAAGTCCCGCCGTCGGCCCGCTCAAAACGACCCCGATGGCTGAACAGCGCCCCTGTAAAAGCCCCTTTCTCGTGACCAAACAGCTCGCTCTCCAGAAGCGATTCCGCCAGGGCCGCACAATTCACCCGAACAAACGGCCCCCCCGCTCGGCGACTTCGGCTGTGAATAAACTGGGCCAGCAGTTCCTTGCCGGTACCGCTTTCTCCGCAAATCAGAATAGAAACCGATGTTGCGGCCGCCTTCTTCGCACTTTCCAGGACATCGCCCAAACGCCGGCTTTGTCCGATCATTACCTGCCGACGCTCCGCCGAATCGAAACAAATCGGAACATCCGAAAAATGAGCCGGAAGATAACGGTCCAGAATTTCGAGAAGCCGCTTCGGATGAACTGGCTTGACCAGATAATCGACACACCCCGCCCGCACAACACGCAGGGCTTCTTCCGACGAATCCCGTTCGCCGACAGCCAGAATCGGCGTCTCCGGAAACTGCCGGCGAATCAGAGAAAGCAATCCCATTCCCTCTTCCGGTCCTCGTTCTTCCTCAAGCGACGGATTGTAAAAAATCAGATTCCAAAAACACTGCCCCAAAAGACGGCGGGCCGTCCGTTCCGTCCCCGCAACGGTACCGCGTACCCCGCGCTGTGCCAGGGTCTCCAGCACAAGCCGATCAAAGTCCGGTTCACCGTCCAGAATCAGAACCTGCTGAAACTCATTGAGACAGACTGTTGGGTTCACGGACAAGCCCTTTTAAAGAAGAAGCTGTCTGAAGGGTTTCAACCCACCGTAGTGTTTCCAGAGAGGCCTTTGCTGCACCGCTCCAGCGGCTGCCGGGAGCTTTCTGAAGCAATTCCTCATAAAGCTGAGCCGCCTGCCCGGGCTGAATATACCGCAGGCAGTTAGCCCGCTGAAATACAGCCCACTGCCAGTCCGGTTCACTTGGTGCATCCACTTGCTCCGAGGCAAGCCGATAAAATCGCTCCGCACGATCCAACTGCCCGCACCGAAAGAGAGCATCAGCGATTCCCAGCGGCTCTATCGGCTGCTCAATTTGATCAATCTGATCCAGCCACTTGGGCTTGACAGTTTTCTCCGCCTCCGCCGGTTTCGGCTGTCCAGAGGCCGGTTTCTCTGTTTGTTCGGCGGAAGCCGGTGCTTTCACGGTCCCTTCCGACGAAGTCTTGGAAGGCGGCTCCGAAGCCGAAGGATTCGCCTCTGAAACCGGTTTTTTCGTCTGAACCGGTATTTTCAGCTGTTCCAGACCGGCAATCAGCGACTCCAAATCCACCGTACTGACCGAAGTCATCGACAGATAAACCGGCTGAATCTGCTCCTCCTGAATCTGTCGGCGAAGCTCAGCCGTTCGGCCTGGAGCATTGGGGTCCTCCGCTCCGCCGGCTGCGGCGGATGACAGCACCCCAATCACCGTCCAAAACAGAATGGTGAAAAGTCGCATCCCGTTCATCGGCCGCTTCCCTCCGGAACAATCCCCCCATACGCAAGGGCCGCATCCGCAAGCCGCTTCTGCCCTTCATAAATACGGCCCAACAGAGCGAAAATCTGCTGACGCATCGGAAATTCCGTTTCCTCCAGCGTCAAAAGCTGACGGCATAAATCCTCCGCCATTGCCAAACGACCCCTCTGATAAGCCGTTTCCGCCAGCAAAAACATCGCCTCTTTCATCTCCGAACGGCCTTCCAGGTCATAGAGGGCATCCGTCAATTCCTTTTCCGCCGCCGTCCAATCCCCGCTCTGAAGATAACAGCGGGCCAGCTCCACCCCCAGGCGGGCACGCTGGCCGGCATCTGCTATAAACTCCCGTTTTCTCCGCAGCAAAGAAGCGGCGGAGTCGGCCAGGTCCATCTCCCGCAAAATTCGGCTCCGAAGCAGCATAAAATCGCACACTTCCTTCTGACTCAGCCGCGATTCGGAGATTTCCTCCAGCATTTCAAGTGCTTCCACATATCGGCGCTGGGCAATCTTGGCCTCGATCAGCTCCGTTTTCACCTGAAAAATCTCCTCCGCCGTCAGAACCTGATTCAACGCCGCCTTCAGAATCTGACAGGCCGTATCATAATCTCTCCGCTTCAGACAAACCCTGCCGAGCAGATGAAGGACGGAACCGGCTCCCTGGGTATTCTTTTCCTGCTCCATCAGCTCCAGCGCTTCATTCAGCCAGCGCTGGGCCTGCTCATAATCTCCGCTTTCATACGCACACAGCCCAAGCCCATAAGCCGCCCGATACCGAACGGAGGCGGAAAAATTCAGACGATATACCTTTTCAAAAAGCCGTTGGGCTGCTTCATATAATCCCTTCTTCGCGGAGGCCTCCGCCAAATACAGCCAGGCCTCATCGGCAGCCCGGTTTTCCGGATACTGCACAACCAAATCATTCAAATCAGCTCTCGCTCCTTCAAAATCACCCAAATCCGTCCTCAATCGGCTCGAATAGGCCAGCGCATACGGAGCCAGAGGATGATGCGGATGCCTCGAACTGACCAACTTAAATTCTCCGAGGGCCGTGGCTGTTTGCCCCTGCATCGTATACAAAACCCCCAGCGCATAATGTGCATTTGCAGCCCGATGCTCCCCGCGGTACCGCAGGAGAAAACGCTGCCAAATTGCAATGGTTTCCGACAGCAAAACGGCCTTGTGCTCTTCAAAATTCGAATAGGTTTCCGGGTCATACAAACGGCCGGATGCCCCGTCAAAAGACCACAAAAGCCCTGCACTCCCGGCCGCAAGCTCGGCCAAATACGTCCCTGCGGTGGACGGAAGATACAGCGTAACCGGCCGCTGTCGAGCAGCCGCATCCGAAACATTCCATTCCAGATCGACCCCCGCAGCTGAACCATACTTCCACAAAACCTCTTCCAGCGGACTCTTCAGACAAACAGCCGTCCACTGCGACCCTGTCTCCGCCCCGGGTCGATAAACAATTTTCGGCCCGACCGCCCCTTCATTAATCTCTTCAAATCCCCGCATCAAAAACGCTTTCAGCGTCTCCGGCTCCTCGAGCGGCACCTCGGCAATCGGCAGCGTATCCGTCCACAGCGGTCCCGGAAGAATCTCGGATTCGCTGCCCAGTTTCAAAACGGCCCTCATTAGTGCCTCCGCCGCCGCAAAATAACAGTCGGACTCCGCCGTCGCCGGCATCGTCGCATCAAAAGCAGACATCAGCGACAGGGCGCGATAGGCACTTTTTCGGGCTTCCAGAAACTGCCGATTGTGCATCTGAAGAAAACACAAATAATAATAAGCCAGTGCCCGAACCACCGGCGAGCGGCTTTCAACCGCCTGTCCAAACAGCGCCGTCAGCGTCTCCTGTTCCTGAGTTTTTTGCAGACAAAGCGCCATTTTCAGCGACAGATAATCGTCCAGACAGGCATCCGCCGGATTGTTCTTCATCAGATTCTCTCGGAGACGCCCGAAGACATAAGAGGCCTTAAAATAATCTTTTGCACGATAAAGAGCTTCCGCTGAACGAAGGGAAACCGAATCATCCAGTGTCTGCCGTGTCAGAGAACTCAAATGAATGCTCCGCATCAGCACAGACGGGTCAATCGAACCCTCCTGGCCCTTCGGCAGCGGCGGCAGCGCCGCATCATCTTTCTCAAAAGAATCCTTCGCTTCTGCAGGCGTCTGCGGCAGCGAAGTCTGTTTCTCCCGCACAAACAGCAAATAGCAAACGACTCCTCCAACCATCAGCGAGTTCAAAATCAGCAAAAATAAAATCCAAAACCATTGATGCCCGGAAGATTTTGCGGAAACCTCCGCCGGCAGAACGGTACTTGCAGGCGGAACAACCGAGCCGGCACTCTCTCTGCGCGGAGGTTTTCCTGCAAAAAGCTCCTGCTCCCTTGCCTCCGCAGAAATCGGACTGGCAAACAGCTCATAAGGTGTCTTTTTGGAACCGTTCTTTTCCGACATCTAATTCCCTACATCAAAAGTCCTGTATATGCACCATAAGCGCACAATACACTGCTTTTCAAAAGAGCAAGAGACGTGCCATCTAAGCAAAAAGAGGGTTTTTGAGTGAAAAATGAGGTTTTTAAGTGAAAAATCGAACCCGCCGAATCAAAAAACCCGTCATCCGCCTACGGGCTGTCTGTTTTCCATACAAAAAAAGAATCTCGACATTAAGTCGAGATTCCTATTGTTCCTGCTTGTTGCTTCTGCCTTCTCTACCGGAACGCTCGTTCAGCCGGAATCATTAAGCAGACTCCCGTTTCTGCCGGGCAGCCGCAAACAAATCCACCTTCCCCTCAACCACCTCCGGCGTCACCACATACCGGCCCGGCTTCGGTTCTTCCGGCAGGCGATACATCAAATCCAGCATCAAATCCTCCACAATAGCCCGCAATGCCCTCGCCCCCGTATCCCGCTGCATCGCCTTTTTGGCCAAAAGCCGAAGAGCCTCATCCGTAAAACGCAGCTCCGCATTCTCCATCTCAAAAAGCTTCTGGTACTGCTTAACCAGCGCATTCTTCGGCTTGGTCAGAATATCCACAAGGGCCTCTTCATCCAGCGCCGTAAGCGTGGCAATAATCGGAAGTCTCCCCACAAACTCCGGAATCATTCCAAATTCGATAATATCTTCCGGAGTTACCTGAGAAATAATCTCCGAATAATCCGCTTTCTTGTCGTGTTTCTCCTCATATTCTGAGCTGAAACCAATCAGTTTTTTCCCCAGACGCTTCTTAATGATGTTGTCCAGCCCTACAAAAGTCCCGCCGCAGATGAAGAGGATATGCGTGGTATCCACCTGAATATAGGCCTGCTCCGGATGTTTCCGCCCCCCCTGCGGCGGAACATTCGCTATCGTGCCTTCGAGCATTTTCAGCAGGGCCTGCTGAACCCCCTCTCCCGAAACATCGCGGGTAATCGATATATTTTGTGTCGTTTTGCCGATTTTGTCGATTTCATCGACATACACAATCCCCCGCTGGGCCGCCTCAATATCAAAATCCGCCGACTGAAGAAGACGCAGCAGAAAGTTTTCCACATCCTCGCCTACATACCCCGCCTCCGTCACGGTCGTCGCATCACAAATCGCAAACGGCACATTCAGAACCCGAGCCAGCGTCCTGGCCAGCAGGGTCTTTCCAGACCCCGTCGGACCAATCAAAAGGATGTTCGACTTATCAATCTCCACATCCTCATCCCGGCTGTCTGTATGCAGCAGACGTTTGTAATGATTGTGAACCGCCACCGAAAGGGCCTTTTTGGCCTTTTCCTGCCCAATCACATATTGATCGAGGAATTCCTTAATCTCCCGCGGTTTTGGTACATCCCGGATGAGTTCCGAAGACGAGCTCTGCCGCCTCTTTTCCTGCCGAACAATGTTGTAGCAAAGTTCTACACAATCTGCGCAAATATACACCCCGCCTGGACCCGCTACAAAAGCATCCATCGGATGCTTGCTTCGCCCGCAAAAACTGCACATCTCCCGGGGTTTCCCCGAATTGTTTGTCTTGGCCATTATCGACTCCGTTTTACCGGTTTTCTCGATTCTTAACAATTGCAATTATTCTACCCCTTAAATCCAAAATAGGCAATCTTGATTTCTTTTCAAAAATATTGACTTTCCCCTCCTTTCGCAGTATCTTTTGAAATGTAAGGAGTCTTTCAACACTCGAAGCTGTCAGCGTTTCTGCCAAGTGAGTTCACCCGCGAAGTTCGACACACAGTTCGGCACACAAAAAAAGAAAGATTTTTTAGGAGGGAACCTTTATGAAAAAGAGTATGTCAATTCTGCTTGGGTTCATTCTGATTGCCGTCAGCATTCATCCGACAGCGGGAATGGTCCTCAACAACACAGCCCAAATCACAACCAGTGAAGATTGTCTTCTTTACGGTTCTCCGGATTCATTTGCACTTTCCGGGCAAAAAACTGTCTGGCTCGACTATCGTGACCCATCCGGTACTCCGCAATTATTCGGAGTCCGTCTGGACGATCCAACTTTTGCGGAGTTCAGTATTGACACCAATGTCCTCGGGACATCCTTAATCGCCTTTTCGGACCCCTTTGTCCTGTACACCTTCACAGAAGGTTATCCGTCTCCGCTCCTGCTGAAAATCGCAGACATTCAAAACCCAAATGCACCCGTTCTCACGGAAATTCTCCCTTTGATTAATGACATCTACGATTTTGACATCGCGGACAATCTGATTGTCTATTACGGTCCGGATTCCCAAAACGAGTATCGGTATACGGTTTTGGCCGTTGACTTCAGCCAGCCAAATAATCCTCAGCACTTTCTGATTGACATCGCTCCCTCAGACGCTTACATCTCTACGATAGCGCTCGACGGCCCCTTCGCTGTCTGGAACGAAGCCCATGGAGAGGGTCCATCCCTTGTAAAAATCGCAGATTTAACGAATCCCGCTCAGCCCCAGATTGTCTCGGTCCAGCTGCCGGATGGGATAACCTTTGACAAAATTGAGGTCTCCGAAAACAACCTTGCCGCCCGAGGAAATCAGAACTGGCGAAGTTTTCTGTGCGCTGTCAAAAATTACCGCAACACCGAAGAATGGAACATCCTGACCTTCTGGAAGGAAGCCGGCAGTGATGAATACCTGGTGAGCGGTCCCAAGATTGACGGTCCAATCATCCTTTGGGTGGTCACGACCCGAGCCCCCGCTGCAGCCGACGCCGGCACACTCCAGAACGAGCCGATTTCTCAGCTCAAGGCCGCTTATTTGCTCAGCAGTACCGTAAGTGTTTCCACCCTTCTGACTACCTCCGCCCCGGACCAAATTATGGCGGCAGACATTTCCGGCCGGCAAATCGTCTGGTCTATGGGCCCCTGGGAGCAAATCGAGCTGTATAAAGGTTCACTCGCTCTCGAATGCGGAGACTGGGGCTACAAACCCGGCGACATCAACAAAGACTGCCTCGTCAATCTGGATGACCTGGCTTGCCTGGCTCAAAACTGGCTGTCCTGCACAACCCCGGACCAGCCCGATTGTGAATACGGCTCCTGAAAAGATTCCATCGCTCCCGGACGCTCAGTTGCGGATATGAACAACGCCGTTTTCAACGGTTAGCCGCCCGGCGGCAAACAAGCGGATTGCCTCCGGATAGGCGATACATTCCTCCCGGAAAACCCGGGCGGCGAGTGTATCTGCATCGTCGCCTTCGAGCACCGGACAGCACCGCTGCACAATAATCGGCCCGGCATCATAGTCATTTGTGCAGAAATGCACCGTACAGCCGCTCACCTTGCAGCCCGCCTTCAGCACCGCCTCGTGAACATGATGCCCCCACATCCCCTGCCCCCCGAAACTCGGCAGCAGGGCCGGATGAATATTCATCACCCGGTTTTCATACCGCTTGGGAATTTCCCAAAGACACAGCCAGCCCGCCTGCACAGCCAAATCCACCTTCGCCTTATCCAGCTCCTCCGCAATCCGCTCGCTGAACGAATGAATATCCGCAAAATCCTTTCGGCGGATAATCACCGGCTCCAGCCCGATTTCCCGAGCCCGCTGCACCCCCGCCACCGTCGAGCGGGAACTGATCACCAGCACAATCTGGGCCGGCAGACGTCCCGCCTGAATCTCCTGATGCAGATTCACCATCGTCCGACCGCCTCCGCTCAGCAGAATCCCCAGCCGAATGGGCTTGATATCCCTCCACGAGCCCTCACGGAAAATGTCTCGCTGCAAATCCATCGCTTCATTCGCCAGTTTATCCGCCCCCGCGTTTTTCTCTCTCGGAATATGCTCCGCCTTCCAGCGGTCAAAACCGGCCAGAAGCTTTCGGCACGCCTCGTACAACGGCAGGAGATTCTCACTCTTGACCTTATACTGCCCGTTGAGCTGCCGAATGAGCAGTTCGCTGTCGCTGAAGAGCACAAGCTCCTTCGCCCCCCGCTTCTGAGCCGCCCGCAGCCCCTCCAGGACCGCCGTGTACTCCGCAATGTTATTCGTCGTTTCCCGCTGATAAATCGCCCGGCTTTCAATCAGTTCGCCTGCCGGAGTCTGAAGAAGATACGCCCCCGCTCCCGGACCCGGATTGCCCCGACTGCCCCCGTCTGTATAAAGATGTACCTTCATTTCACTTCCGGAACACCCCATCTGCACATCCTTTAAAACAAAAAAAGCGGCTAATCCGAACCGCTTTCTTTCAGATAGAGGATTCGCGTGCAGTTCGTACAGCGTAAAATCTCATCCTTGGTCGTCAGGATATTGACCATCTCCGCCGGCAGCCCCATAAAGCACCCCCCGCAGCTGTAGGAAGTCGAATGCTCATCCGACTTTTCAATCGCGGCCATCGCCTCCCCGTCATACGTCTCGGCCACGCGGACAAACAGATTCAAAACCTCCGCCGGAATCTGCTTAGCCGCTTCATCCCACTCCGCCTGAATCGCGTCAATATCCTTCTGATACTCCGCGGCTTTCACTTCCGCCTCCGTCCGCACCTGCTCTACCCGGGCCTTCTGCTCTTCAATTTGTTTTTGAATCTCCGCACACGCCGCCTGGTCGGCCTCCAGATTCTTCATCAATTCGAGAACCTGATTTTCGAGTTTGGCATCATCGGCCTTGGCGGTATTCAGTTCAGTGAGGATAGCGGAATATTCTTTGTTGGTGCGGGCTAAGTTCAATTGAGAACGGAGCTTGGTGATATAAGCATCCCGCTCCTTCAGCTCCAGTTCCAGACGGTCCGCCTGAATCCGGGTCATTTTGATTTCCTCCTGCTTGGCCTCCAGCCCGCTCTGAAGGGTTCGCAGCTGGTTTTCCTGAAAGAGCACGCTCCGTCGGCAGCGGGCCAGCTTCGTCTTGACCGCCCGCAGACGATTTTCGATCCGCTGGAGCTTGATTAAGCCCTCTAAAATCGGTCCCATCGAAAGTCCTCTCTGAAATTGTAAAAGTTCCCCTCAGCAAATTAAATGAAACATTATGCCCTCCCCAGGACCCTTTCGCAACAAAATTTTTCCCGATTTTTTCTCTCTCCTTTTTCCCTTCTTCCCTACAGCAGAAATCCGGTTTCTGGATGCTGAATACCGACCGAGTTCTCTTCATTTTTAATTCTTCACTTTTCATTCTTCATTCTTAATTCCTCTCCAGCCCTACCCCCTTGATCACCTGACCACTTGTCTTCCTGTCTTCCTTCCTCCCCGTACAGTTCTTCACACTGCTTCAGGTAATCACGGACAACCGGCCAGTCCGCTTCACAGCCTATAAGGGATACCAACACTCTTGGAGATTCACTTTCCTCCGGATATATCAATTTCGTAAAGCCGACATGGACGCAGCGGGGGTTTAAATCGTCCAGTCTGAGCCACTGCTCAGAGAACATACATACCTGTACATACGGGGGAGCTGTTTGATCTCCCTGTATGGTCCGGCAGTTCCACTCATCCGAAAGAACCTGATTGGGATCGCGGAGAAGATAGCGAAGTTTCTGATAGCCGTGATTCTGCAGATGAGTATGAATGAAGCCCTGAACCTGTTCAAACGGATGGTCTTGTTCGGGACATACATAACAAAGCAAATAAGCAGGGGCCCCTCCATAGCGGACCTCCTCCGCCCAGTCCGGCGGCACCAGCTCTTCCGGAAACCCTTCGGGACGCTTCGTCTGCAAACCGAACAAATCCTCTTCTTTTTTATATCCCAGCTGCATCAGCAGAACAGCCAGCAGAAAAACGGCGATTCCCTGATGGGCCAGCACCGCACGCCGGCTGATTCTGGCAGGCGGCCGGTTCCTGAGCCCGGACAGTCTTTGCTGAAGCCAAAAAGACAAGCCGGCAAAAACCAGCAGTCCGGTGCCGGCAGCCGCCGCAGAAAACAGCCAAAACCGAATCCCTTCCCGATGCCCAAAATACTGCACCCCGAGAATCACCAATTCATAGGGAAGAATCCCCATGGCCAAAACCGCTGTTCGATGGGCAATGCCGTCGGCCGCACCAAACCCGAGTTCCGGGATAATCAGGAACGCCAACAGCATTCCCGCACAAAGCATCAGCAGCCCGACGGCAGCCACAACACCTGCGGGTGCATATCGGGCCGCCAAAACGGAACCGTCCCCGGGCAGATGAAACACACTTCCCAGCACCAGATAACTCCCGTTGCAAAGGCAGGTGACAGGACCAACCAGCAGAGGAATCAGAAGACGGCCGCTGCGCCATTTGAACACAGAAAAAGTAATCAGAATCCCGAAAAGACAGCCCAGAATAGAACCGGCCCAGATTGTTACATCATCACGAGGAGAAACGGCGAGCGCATAAGACCAGGAAAAAGGATGAATGACAAGTCCGCGCACGATGCCGCCGGTGCTCCAGGCGCCGAGAGCATGCCCGATTTCATGGAGAAACTTGGCGATATTTGTCGCCGCAAACAACGCCGCAAGCAGAAGGAATCCGGCTTTGAGAATTCGATATCTTGCCTTCTCTTCGTGCACAAGAAATTCCCCTTCTTCTCCAAGAGCAAATGGAGAACGCTTGCCAATAACAAATCCGGATGCCTAGTACTGAATATTCCCCGCTGTTCAACACCTTCCTCAAACAGATTGTGCTTACTTCAGAAGGTCGGCAGACATCTCTCCTTGCCTCTTTCTGGGGCGTCATCTTATAAAACACCCTTTTCTTTGTCAACAACCCCTTCTTTCTGCCATCTGCCTGTTTTTTTCAAATTTCGAGATTTTTAGAGTTTAGAACTTTGTGCTTTGGATTTCTTCCGCCTGCTGGCTGCTGGAGTCTGGCTCCTGGAATCTGGCCGCTTTTTCTTCATTCTTATTTCTTCATTTCTTAATCCGTGTCCATCCGTGTAAATCCGTGGTTAAAAAACTCCTTTTTTTACTCCAAAACCCACAATCCCCCACGCCGGTCCAAAAACGAGAAAAATCATCCATTTGCCTTTTTTACAACAAACCTGTTTCCAAGCGGCCGAAAATTGAATAAAATATGGATTTTAAACTTTCAAAACGGAATCTGTCATCTTCTGAGAATAAAGATTATGAAACAGGAATTGATTATCAGCATCAGCGGACTGCGGGGGCTGGTTGGAGAGAATTTCTTTCCGGAAACGGCCGCATTATACGGCGCAGCCTTCGGGACATTCCTGAATGAGCAGTGGGGCCGCGCCGCCGGCAAACCCGTTGCGGCCTTAGGAAGGGATTCCCGCATCAGCGGGGCGATGTTTGCCGCCGCCGTAGCGTCCGGTCTATGCAGTACCGGCGTGGACGTCATCGACTTGGGAATCTGTTCGACCCCTGCGGCCGGCCTGATGGTTCGCCATCTCGGCTGTCAGGGCGGGGTTGTCATCACCGCCAGCCACAACCCCATCGAATACAACGGCATCAAGCTTCTGCTGGACAACGGCATCGCCCCGCCGAAACCGCTGGCCGAACAGATACGCCGGCGATTTATCGAAAAGCAAATCCGTTATGTCGATGCCGTCCGCTGCGGCACCATTTCCTCCAATACCCAGACCGTTCAGGTCCACGTGGACAAGGTCCTCTCCATCGTCAACCCCGACCAGATTCGACGGCGCAAATACACCGTCGTTCTGGACAGCATCAACGGAGCCGGCGGCCCGGAAGCCCAAAAACTTCTCGAAGAACTCGGCTGCCGAATTATCGGGGTCAATCTCGAACCCTCCGGACGATTTGCCCACAAACCAGAACCGGTTCAGGAAAATCTCCAGTCCCTCTGCGAAAAGGTTCGGCAGTCCGGCGCCGACCTGGGTTTCGCTCAGGACCCGGACGCCGACCGGCTGGCCATTGTGGATGAGCAGGGAGCGTACATCGGAGAAGAATACACCCTCGCTTTTGCCGCCCTGCTGCGTTTCTCCGAACAACCGGGCGGAAAAGCCGCCGCCAATCTGTCCACATCCAGAATGATAGACGATATTGCCGCCCGCTTCAGCGGGACTGTCCTCCGCACCCCCGTCGGCGAGGCCCATGTAGCCAATACCATGCTGGAGCACCAGTGCATCATCGGCGGCGAAGGCAACGGCGGCGTCATCGACCTGCGGGTTGGCCCCATTCGCGACAGTTTAGTTGCGATGGCCTTAACCCTCCAGCTGATGGCCCAAACCGGAAAGTCCGTCCGGCAATTAACCGAGGAAATCGGCCGTTACGAAATGGTCAAACTCAAATACACCGCCGACGCCGAACAGGCGCAGGCCCTCATCCGGGCCGCCTGCTCCGCCTTCCCTCAGGCCAAAACAGACACCCGAGACGGCTGTCGGCTCGACCTGCCGGACGGCTGGCTCCACATCCGCACCAGCAACACCGAGCCCATCGTCCGTATCATCTTTGAAACGCGCACCGCCGAAGCATCCGCCGACCTGGGCCGAAAAATTGAATCCATTTGTCAAAAGGTTTTAAAACGATGAATTCGAACCTGTCCGCTGATAATCCGCAGATTCGCCGCATCACACTTATAGGGCTGTGGCTTAACCTGTTCCTGTCTATCCTTAAGGCCGTTGTCGGATTTTGGGCCGGCTCCATCGGTTTGGTGGCGGATGCCGTTCATTCTCTTTCCGACCTGCTGACCGACCTGGCTGTTTTGGTAGGAATTCATTGGGGCACAAAAGAGCCGGATTCGACTCACCCATTCGGCCACGGCCGGCTGGAAACGTTCAGCACCGCCGTAATTGCCCTGGTTCTGGGGCTTGTCGGCGGAGGAATGATTTACAAAGCCGCCGTCGAAATCGCCCAACTGTCGGTTTCGGAACATCCTGCCCCCTTTATGCCTTTGGCCGTTCTCTGGATTGCAGCTTTGTCCATTGTCTCCAAAGAATGGCTTTATCAGATTACCCGCCGCACAGCCATCCGCTGCCACAGCACTACGCTCTATGCCAATGCCTGGCATCATCGCAGTGATGCCTTCAGCTCCGTTGCCGTACTCGTCGGAGCCGCCTGCGTCCGATTTCTGAACTATCCGTACGGAGACCATCTGGCGGCGATTGTTGTCGGCCTAATGATTATTTTTGTCGCCGTCCGCATCTTTACCGACTGCCTGAACGAATTCAGTGAGCAGGCCGCCGATCAGCAGACCCTCGGGCAAATCAAGACCATCCTCACCGAACAGCCCCGGATCGCCCAGTGGCATCAGCTCCGAACCCGGCGTGTGGGGCGGGAAATCTTTTTGGATGTGCATATTCTTGTGGACCCGCAGCTGACCATCACGGAAGCCCATGCTATTTCACACGAATTAGAGGTTTCTCTTCACAACCGGCTTCCGCGGCCGGTCAATGTCATTGTGCACGTCGAACCGGACCTGCCGGAACTGCGGCGATAGTCATTCTGTCGGGGGCACTCGGCAAAGGAACCACTCATCCCCCTTCCGGCAGAAAGAAAAACAGCCTGATAGAACCTCTCCATCGAGGCGGAAAAGGATTTGGGAGTCGGTCCTTCTCAAAACGGTCAGCCGTCCCCGGTCTTCCCGCTGCACCTTTGCCGTATTTTGCTGCACAGGTCCTTCATACACAAGAAAACGGGCGTTATGGTCGGCAATCTTGTCCGCCCGGAGCGGCTCCTGCCCTACCGCCTGCGGCGGACAATTCACCCTCCACGTTTGCAGCACCCCGCTCTCTTCGAGCATCCAATCCCAATGAATCCCCGCCGGCGTGATATGCTTGTGAATAACAAATTGTCTTTCCCGCCCGGAAGGTTCACAAAGCATCCTGCAGCATTGCTCCTTTACTGGGCCTGAAGGGCTGTAATGGCCGCTGTGCCGACAATATCCTCCGGCACACAGCCGCGGGACAGGTCATTGACCGGACGCGCCAGCCCCTGCAGAATCGGGCCGTAAGCCTCAAAATTGCCCAAACGCTGAACGGCCTTGTAGCAGATGTTGCCCGCCTCCAGATTGGGAAAAATAAACACATTCGCCCGGCCCTTCAGCGGACTGTCCGGACATTTCAACGCGGCGACCTCCGGAACAAACGCTGCATCAAACTGAAGTTCCCCATCAACAACAACTTTCCCGCCGTATCCGAAAAGATGTCCGACCTTTTCCCGCGTTCTCTCGGCTGCCATTGCCACCTTCATCGCCCCTTCAGACTTGGCGGAACCCTTTGTTGAATAAGACAGCATCGCAATTTTCGGCTCAATCCCGAACTGCATCGCTGTAATCGCCGTTGAAACCGCAATATCAGACAATTGCGCCGTCGTCGGGTACTCGACCAAACCGCAATCCGCAAACAGATAGATTTCCTCCCCGCGGCACATAAAGAAAACGCTCGAGATGGTCTTAAATCCTTCTGCCGGACGAATAATCTGCAAAGCAGGCCGTATCATATCGGCAGAGGCATGAATCGCCCCACCGACCAGACCGTCTGCGTCTCCATTTTTGACCATCAGTGTTCCAAAGTAGATATTATCCTCGACCAGTCTTTCCGCATCCTCCAGAGTCAGCCCTTTGGACTTGCGAATTTCATAAAGACATTGGGCATAGCGCTGACGGTGTTCCGATGTTTTGGGATCGATGACACGAATTTCATCCGTTTTAGCCCCCAGGGCCTTCAAATCCCTGTACACCTGGTCAGTCTCCCCCAAAACGATAATGCGGGCTATTCTTTTGTCAGTAAGAATCTTTGCCGCCTCTAAAACCCGCTTGTCCGAACCTTCCGCCAAAACAATAGTTTTCTGACGCTGTGACGCCTGATAAAGAATTTTTTCCAGAAAGCTCATAATCAGGATTCTTTCAAGAAAAGAAGGGTTTTTATCGTAAAAACGAACTACGCCTGAAGGGACTCGAACCCCTAACCTTCGGTTCCGTAGACCGACGCTCTATCCAGTTGAGCTACAGGCGCATCAATTTTTTTCAGGCCCCCTTCCACCCGGCGTTTTCTTTTGATGGTACTCTACCGGAAGCCCTATCTTTTTTCAAGTAAAATTCCCTTTTTCAATCTCGATGAACGTCGGCTGGTTTTCGGCCGCAACTCCTTGCCAAACAAAAACCGCAGGTTATAATAAGTCCGCTATGGAAAAAGACTTAAAAAACTCCGTTGGAATGGTAAAAACCCAGTACATCCGCGTGGTCCAGGCCGATGCGCCCCTGACCCTGCAGTGTGGGAAAACCCTGGGCCCCATCGACGTGGCCTACGAAATCTATGGAACTTTGTCCGAAAACAAAGACAACGTCATCTTGATTTGTCATGCCCTCAGCGGCGATGCTCACGTCGCCGGCTACCACAGTCCTGACGACCGCAAGCCCGGCTGGTGGGACTGTATGGTCGGCCCCGGAAAACCGATCGATACAAACCGTTATTTCGTCATCTGCTCCAATGTCTTGGGCGGCTGTAAAGGAACGACAGGTCCTTCCTCCATCAATCCCGCCACGGGGAAACCGTATGGGCTGCAATTCCCGATTATCACCATCCGGGATATGGTGCTTGTACAAAAACTGCTCCTGGATGCATTGGGTATTGAACAGATTCTGGCCGTCATCGGGGGCTCGATGGGCGGGATGCAGGTTCTTCAGTGGGCCGCGGCGTATCCGGAAAAGGTTCGTTCCGCCGTCTGCATTGCCAGCACGACCCGTCTGAACGCCCAGGCCATTGCATTTGATGCCGTCGGACGAAATGCGATTTTGGCCGACCCCAATTTCTGTGAGGGACAATACACAGAGGAACGCTCTCCGGATCAAGGGTTGGCAATTGCCCGAATGATTGGGCACATCACTTATTTGTCCGAACAATCAATGCGGGCGAAGTTCGGCCGTCAACTCCAGAAAAAAGACGAATACAGTTATGATTTTCATTCGGAATTTGCCGTTGAAACCTATCTGGATTATCAGGGACAGGCATTTACAGAGCGGTTTGACGCCAATAGTTATCTGTACATTACCAAAGCGATGGACTATTTCGACCTGGTCCGCGAATACGGCACGCTTCAGCAGGCATTTCGAAATACATCCTGCCGATACTGCATCGTCAGCTTCAGCAGCGACTGGCTGTTCCCCCCGGAACAGTCGGAGGAAATCGTCCATGCCCTCGGGGCCGAAAAAAAGGATGTGACCTACTGCAATATTCATTCCCCCTACGGTCATGATGCTTTTCTGCTTGAAGTGCAGGAACTGGGAGCTTTAATTTCCGGATTCTTGTATTCTACCCTCCAGCAGATTCGAACAGGACAGTCTTTACTCCCAAGCGTCCTACCCCCTTCAGCAGAAAAAAAACATTCCCCGGAGCATGCCAAGCGAGTCCGCATCGATTATGAACTAATTGACTCCCTGATTGAACCCGGCAGCCGCGTGCTGGACCTCGGCTGCGGTGACGGGGAACTGCTGGTTCGGCTCATAGAGGATAAAAAGGTAATCGGTCAGGGAGTAGAAATCGATCAGGATTTGGTGATTCACTGCATCCAGCGGGGGCTCTCCGTCATTCATCGGGATATTGAGAAGGGACTGGAAGAGTACCCGGCGGACAGTTTTGACTATGCGATTTTATCCCAGACCATTCAAACCCTGCGGGATCCGGAAAAGGTTCTCCGACGGCTTCTGCGCATCGCCAAAAAAGTCATTGTCAGTTTCCCGAACTTTGCTCACTGGCGATGCCGTTTCCAGCTCTTCTTCAAGGGACAAGCCCCGCAGACACGGCAGCTTCCCTACCGCTGGTACAATTCCCCCAACATTCACTTTCTTTCAATGAAAGACTTTGACCGTTTCTGTGCCGAACTGGGCATTCAGGTTGAAAAACGGATTCCGCTTCGGCGAAACGTAGCGGCACCGCTTCGAGTTTGGCCGAATCTGCTGGCCGCTCAGGCCGTTTATGTTCTGGGCAAATACCAGACGTGAGAAATCAACTGGCTCAAGCCGGTTTACACATGGAACCCGCAGTAGTCAATCTCACGGCAGACCGTTTTCATAGTTTCCCACAGGGAAGATTCCTGTGCCGCCGTCAGAGCAAGGGCAAACAGAACATACTCCTCCCGGAACAAATGCTCCCGCATGGCCGGGCCGATATAGCGCACCAATGAAGTCAGCTGATTCTTGAAAACCCCAAACGACATATTCTGAAAAGCCATTCGCAGTTTGAGCAGGTCTTCAATCGCGATCTGAAGATACAGATGCTCTTTTTCGATAGAACGGCAGAGAGTTTCCCATCCCTGCTTTTTGAGCATGGGGAAAATCACATCATCTTCTCTGGCGATGTGCTCAGCCATCCCCTGAAGATGCTCAAGAATGTGCGAAAGCCGCATCAACTCCGGACTGGCGGCGGAAAGCGAGGACTGTCGGTCAATCTCTGCAGCAACCTCTTCCAAATCCGCCAAAAAACAGCGAAATAGATCATGTTCAGCCGCCACTTTGCGCAGAATATGGCTGTCCGGCAAACGCCGCACGAGATCCGCTTTGCCCGTTTCCATTACGCCCATCAGAACAAACGCTGCACAAAGCTGCTGAACCTGTTCAGCAGAAAAACCGCTTTTCAGAAGACGATGTTCGGCTTTGGCAATATCATTAGGCCGAATGCGGCTGAGCAGCTGTGAAGCCTGACGCCGAATCAAGGGACGATTCTTGCCTTCATGGATTTGGATCAGCAAACCCGCCAGTTTGGACGAGATATCTTTTTTTGAGGCCTTCATAATGGGTCTCTTTCATTTCATAGGCACCCCTCTGGTATATACGAAGAAACAGAACAGAGAGGTTCTAAAAAAGGGCTGACGAATCCAACGATAGATAGAAAAGAAAAGGGACTACCCTCGAAGAAAAGACAGAATCGCCCCAAAGGCGATGGCCGCCGTCTCAATTCTGAGAACGTTGGGATTGATTTGAATGCTGGATGCCCCTATCGACTGCAAGACATTTTTTTCTTCATCCGTAAAACCGCCCTCCGGTCCTATCAGACAGACCACATCTTTACCCCCGATGCGCTCCTTTGCTCTCTCAAAATTCCCTGAACCAGAAAAGGGTTCCCCATAAACCCAAACGGCTCGAGAATATTCTTTCCGGATGTATTCTGTCGCCTGATAAAACGGCCACGGACCACTAAAATAAGGCAAAAAAAGTCGGCCTGACTGCTTGGCAGCCGATACGGCAATCTTCTCATAACGGGCCATCGCTGACTCCTTGCCTATTTTAACTGTTCGCTCGTAGGCCACTGCTATGATATGATCGACTCCCAATTCTGTACATTTTTCGACAAGAAAATCAAAACGATTGGTTTTGGGCATACTGACCGCCAGAACTATTTTCCATGCCGGCGGAGGAAAAGAACGAATTTCATTTACTACGAGTGAAACTTTGTCTTTGTGAATAGAAGAAACTCGGGCAAAAGCCAGACGCCCCCTGCCGTCGAAAAGTTCCACAGTTTCGCCCGTCTTAAGCCGGAGAACATGTGCCAAGTGATGCGATTCGGAAGAGTCCAGCTGTACATTCGCAGACAACAAATCCGGACAAAAAAAACGGGGTATCCTCACAAATCTTACCTCGATATAAAACTCATATTAAGATAGGCAAGACAGGAAAAACAGGGAAGTGTAAAGACAAAAACAAAAACAACTTAAACGCCTCTGTCCTTTTCAGGACTCACGCAGTTTAGGATTCAATTTCAACTTTCGGGGCCTGTTTTTCGTACCGAAGAAGTTCATTCAAGAGATTGTTGTAAGCCGCAATACTGTCTGCACAATCTTTCTTTGCCCCTTCGGATGAAGACGCTGCCAGCACTGGAATTGTGTTGACAGCTTGGCATTGCTTACAGCGCACTTTCTTACCGGCATACTCATCCGGTACGCTGTAAGCATGGCCGCATTTTGTACACGAGAAGTTAATCAAGGTTGTATCTCCTTTCAGGATAATACAATGAGCTTCCTTCTTATTATTGTTTGAGAAAAAACCTCAAACTCTCCATAAAAAAATGCACTGAAAGAAAAGGGATTAACAACACTCTAAAAAATTATAAAAAAGACACAATAAATATGATTTTGCCACTGCTCCTGTATTATCCTTTCAAAGAGCAACCGGCATTATATAAGACGGCTCCCTATAAGTAAATGTTTCAAAATCTTTTTTTTTACATTTTTTCCAAAAAACATTTGCATTCTTTTTAAGTAGGACTATAATAGTCTTATATATAAAAGGAAACAACGGACATAAAATGGATATAATTAAAAGAAACACCGATTACGCCCTACGCATCCTGTCGGAGTTGGTGAACGGTCCAAACGGTCAGCGGGTTCTTTCGGCAAGGCATCTTTCCAAAGTACTGCATATTCCCTATCCGATTACGTGCAAACTTCTTCAGAAACTCCAAGACAAGAAAATAACAACTTCTATAATGGGACCAAAAGGCGGATACCTCCTTGCACGCCCTCCTGCCGAAGTAAGTTTTTTGGAAGTCATTGAATCGATTCAAGGGCCTATTCACATCAATCGCTGCTTTCTGGAAAATTTCCGATGCCCATTAAAAGAACGTTGTCCTCTGCATGAGAAACTCGGAAAGATTCATAACGATATTGTCCTCTCCTTAAAAAACACAACCCTTGAGGAAATTCGGGACAAGAAAACGGGAGAATAGTCATGACAAACAGCAACACTATAAAAATCCTCGAAGAGATAAAAGCCCGAGCTGCTTTTCTCAATGAACTGGTCCAATATGCTCCCGACTCCATTGTCAGCAAAATCCTGCTGGACAAGCCCGTCGGATCGCTGACCCTCTTTGCCTTCGACAAGGGCCAGCGACTGAGTGAACACACCTCTCCCTATGATGCAGTCGTTCAAATTATTGATGGAACGGCGGAATTAACCATCGGCGGTCAAACAGTTTTCGCTGAAAAAGGCCAGATTGTCGTTATGCCTGCCGGAATCCCCCATGCGGTTCACGCGAAAACCGCCTTCAAAATGCTTTTGACGATGATTCGTCAAAAATAAAAAATGGAATAATCTAACTCAATTTCAGGAAAGGAGATACAAATGTTCTGTTATCAATGCGAACAAACAGCCGGCGGAACAGGATGCACCAAAATGGGGGTTTGCGGCAAAACTCCGGAGGCAGCCGACCTTCAGGACCTTCTCGTTTATGCCGCCAAGGGTATCGCCAATTATGCGCATCGTGCCGGACAGCTCGGTCTTCGAAGCAAAGAAATTGACCGATTCGTTGTGGAAGCCCTTTTCAGTACGGTAACGAATGTCAACTTTGACCCCCAGCGGCTGGAAGACCTGATTCAGCAAGCGGATAAAATCATCCTCCAGGCCCGCCGACTCTACGAAGAGGCCTGCAGGAAAGCCGGCAAAAAGCCGGAACTGCTGTCCGGTCCGGCTGCCTGGCGGGTCCCCTCCAGCCGTCAGGAGATGCTTCAGGAGGCACAAGCCGTCAGCATCGCCAACCGACTGGAAGCCTACGGACCCGATGCGGCAGGACTTCAGGAACTGATTCTATACGGCTTGAAGGGGATGGCCGCTTATGCCGACCACGCTATGATTCTCGGCGTTGAGGACAGCAGTGTCTATGCCTTTTTCCACGAAGCCCTGGATTTTCTGACAAGCGATCAAGCTCAGGATGTCAATGCGCTGGTTGCTATGGCCCTCAAGGTCGGCCAGGTCAATCTGAACGTGATGGAAATGCTCGATCAGGCCAACACGGGAACCTACGGGCACCCCGAGCCGACCTCGATTCGCATCTCTCCGGTCAAAGGCAAGGCCATCCTCGTTTCCGGACACGACCTTCGGGATTTGGAACTGCTGCTCAAGCAGACGGAGGGCAAGGGTATCCATATTTATACGCACGGGGAAATGCTGCCGTGTCTGGCCTATCCGGGTCTGAAAAAATACAAACACCTGGTCGGCAACTATGGAACCGCCTGGCAGAATCAGCACAAGGAATTTGACGCCTTTCCGGGCGCGATTCTGATGACAACCAACTGCATCCAGCGTCCGAAAGACACCTACAAAAACCGCATCTTCACAACGGGGCTTGTGGCATGGCCCGAGGTGCGGCATATCGGTCCGGATAAAGACTTTACCCCCGTCATTCAGGCCGCCCTGGCCGCTCCCGGATTCACCCAGGATGCCCCGGAAAAACGCATTACCATCGGGTTTGCCCGTAATGCCGTTATGAGCGCGGCCGGCCAGGTCATCGAAGCCGTCAAAGCCGGAAAAATCCGGCACTTCTTCCTCATCGGGGGCTGCGACGGTGCCAAGCCCGGGCGCAATTACTATACCGAACTGGCCCAGGCCGTCCCGAAAGACTGCGTCATCCTCACCCTGGCCTGCGGCAAATACCGCTTCAATATGCTCGATTTCGGCGACATCGGCGGCATCCCGCGGCTTCTGGATGTGGGCCAGTGCAACGACGCCTACTCCGCGATTCAGATTGCCGTCGCCCTGGCTAATGCCTTCGGATGCGGCGTGAACGACCTGCCGCTTTCGCTGATTCTCAGCTGGTACGAACAGAAGGCCGTCTGCATCCTGCTGACCCTGCTGCATCTGGGAATCAAGAATATGAAACTGGGGCCCTCCCTGCCGGCCTTTGTCGGACCGAACGTGCTGAAAGTGCTTGTGGAACAGTTCAACATCGCCCCGATTTCCACCCCGCAAAAAGACCTGGCGGAAATCCTGGGCTAAAAAAGAGGATTCTAATGCTTCGGAATATCGTCGTAATTGATGAAGAAAAATGCGACGGCTGCGGCCTGTGTGTCAAGGCCTGCGCCGAAGGGGCCATTCAAATCATCAACGGCAAGGCCAAACTGGTCAGTGAAACGTACTGTGACGGCCTGGGGGCATGTCTGGGACACTGCCCCCGGGGCGCCATTACCATCGAACAGCGACAAGTAGCGGCGTTCGACGAGAAGGCGGCCCACGAACACGTAAATCGGCTGAAAGCCGCATCCGAAAAACCTTTTTCCGGCTGCCCGGGGATGAAAATGATGCAGCGAAAACCGCGGGGAACTGCGGTCGGCACCGGCGACAGTGAAATCCCTTCTCAACTGGGCCAATGGCCGATGCAGCTGAAGCTCCTGTCCCCGACGGCGCCGTATTTCGCGCAGGCCGACCTGATGCTTGTGGCGGATTGTGTCCCCTTTGCGATGGGAGATTTCCATCCTTCGCTGCTGAAAGGACATACCATTGCCGTGGGGTGCCCGAAACTGGACGACCGGCAATATTATGTCGAAAAAGTCAGCCAAATCCTGCGGCTCAATGACATCCGTTCTCTGACGGTTGTTCGGATGGAAGTCCCCTGCTGCAGCGGCCTGACCCAAATCGCCCGGACGGCCGTTGCCGACAGCGGAAAAGCAATGCCGTTTGAAGAGATTACTATCTCGCTGAACGGACAAATCATTCAGCGCAAGACGCATCCGGCTTAAGACGGCTTAACGCGGATTCGGTACGGTCTTGACGGCCAGCAGCCGCGGGCGGTCTCCCGGTGCCCAGACCTGACTGCGGTCAAAAATCGCCAGCACACGCCGCTGCGGGCCGCTTTGCCCGATGCGGACAACAATATAGGCCGTAAAGACATCGCTGCGGGTCGTGAAAATATTGGACAGATGCGAGAGAATCAAATCCCGCTCCTCCAAATCCCCGCGAATTGAACGGTCCCCAACCACATCCAGCCCTTCCTGCTGAGCATAGATTCTCATCGCCGGAATCCTTGTGAGCAGCTCCCCAAGGTGAGCATAAGGCCGATTCTGGATGATTAAATCGGCATAATCCTCCACAACCTGCGAGGTGGCCGGATTCGGATCAACCAGATTGATGGTTCCCGAACTGTGCGTCAAAATCCCCGGAATCGCCGCCGCCAAAACCGGTCTGGGGGCCGTATTGATATTGATTCGACCCGGCAGAGACCCCTTTTCCCGATTCAGAAAACAGATAAAGCCGAGCAGCTCCGGAGCTTGCCTAATGTCATAGCGAATGTCACTTTCGGAAGACGCCTGGGCAACGGCCGTCGTAACTGTATTGGGGTCGCTGCCGCTCTGATTGCCGACAAACAGCACTTTTTCAAAATCGCCGAGCGTAAAAAACGTCCGCTCCGCGGAGACAGACGGAAAATCCGCGACCGGCATCTGCCAGCCGTTTTTGTCCACAGTTACGCCGTTGGCCGCCCCGAGCGTAGCCGGGCTGGGGGAAGGCGGAACAGCCCGCTGATGGACAGCCGCAGAGGCGTTCGTAAACTTCCACCCGGTATCCTGCCGTTTGAGCACGTGGAGGGTCGGCAGACCATCTGCCGGATTATCGGTCAGCACAAGTTCAATTTGGGCTCGAGGAATCCGGTCAACCGTGAGAAATCTTGCGGGATTATCCGGACACGGACGCTGCACATCGATGCTGTTGGCATCCGTCAGCATCATTCCCATGCCAAAATTGGCAAAGACTACATCTGCAGGACTTGCATTCGTGGAACGTATGACAAATCGACCGGGTGAATCCGGCGTACCGGACGGAATCGCTCGGCTCGGCGTGTCCGGAATCGTAAACTCAACGGGAGCACCGACCCGCTGCCGAAAGACAATCCGCCAGCCGTTCAGCGAAATCGAAGAATCATACGGATTCAGCAGTTCAAGGGCTGCCTCCGCCGGATTGTTGCTGTTATCCCGGAGCAGATACAGCTCGGAGACAAACGGCTGGCGTTCAAAGCCGTAAATCACATCCGTTTCGTTCAGACCAAAATCCAGTTTTTCAAAAATCCGCCTGCCGTCCGCCACCGCATCGATGTTGACAACAGGAATCGACGAATCCTGTGCATTCAGGTCGGTGCTGACCTCCAGAATCAGCCGCTTGATAACGGCCCGGTTAATAAAAGTCGGATTGCTGTTAACCTGTGCAGGGATAAGAACAGAGGTATCCGGGTCCATCCAGGCCGTTCCAAAGGGCCCTGTGGTGCTCGCCGTTCCGTCATCCAGATAATCAATCATATTGGCGACGATTTGAGCGGCCTTGCGGGCGGCGGTCCGAAGCGATTCTCCCTGATCCAGATAATAGGCCCGAAACGCATACAGCAAATGCAGAATATTGCGGCGGGCTTCCAAAGTATTGCTCAAAATATCAGCCCGAACGCTTACGGCATATCCATCGGCGGGCAGAAAGATTTTCCGGTAAACTCTGCCGAAAGTGCTTTTTTCGCTCTCGGACCAGCCGGCAAAATACGGCTCGCCGCCCCAGCGCAGATTGCGGTCAAAACTGACAAACGTGCACACATGCCGGCGGTCGTAATAATAACTGTAGTTATGCGGATTGGCGATCCACGGACCTGTATCGTCAAAGTTTTCCGGATTCATCCGCAGCTTCCAAACCCGAAAATCCTCTGCAGAATCCACCGGTATCCGCTTGACCCGCAGGGCAACATTCCAGCCGCCGACAAACTCCCCGCGCCCAAAGTCAAAGGTTTGATACATCCCGAAAACAGGAGGCATTACAGACAGATTCATTTCCCGCTCAAAACGGGCTACGGCCTTGCTGGTCAGCAGAAACCGATTGCGCATCTCCAGCTCATCGCCGATATCAAAAAGGGTGTAAGCAGAGCCGGGATTTTCAATATTCAGGATGGCTTCCTTGTGATAGTTTTCTGCCGTCACGATTACGGAAGGATTGGCCATTCTGGCCTGTCGAACCACAGGAGGCGTCGCCCGGTCATCTCCCCGCAGAAACGCCTCATAATCCGCCTCGGAAAGCCAGCGTCCCTGTCCGGTCCATGGAGTCGCTTTTCGGGTCAGGTGGGCGGTATTCAGATTCAGCATCCCGCAGTTGTCGATAATGCGCACAGCTGCATAGATTCGCTCCCCGCTCGGTGTTTCCAGCGCAGGCACCCAGAGACTGTCAGCTACTCCGTCCCCGTCGGCATCCGCCGGAGCCCAGAAAACATTTGTCAGGTTCGGATAATCCGGCACAATCGCCCCCCAGAATTGAGGATTGTCCTGCGGGTCAAGCTGTCCGGTCCCTTCCCGTAAAATCCGATCCCAGACATTCGGCGCCGGCCACAGACTGGACAGATACGGCCAGCGGTACAAATCATCCGTCGGGTCATCCGTTGTACCGTTATCGCTGATTCGCACCGGTTCCAGCGAGGCCAGCCACGAGTCAGCTGTCCCCGGCGCATCATACGGTTCGTTCGTAAGTCCCTTCCCGTCACAGAGCCCGCTGTTCAAATTGTATCCAAACAAATCCTGCAAAAGCACCAGTTCTATTTTGTCAAGCACCATCCGCACGGCCTGGTCCATCTGATGCTCCTGACGGGCGGCTGTCCCCAGAATATCCCCCACTCGCGAAATCATCAGGAACATAATGCCCACGAGCGAAAGCAGAACCGCCGCCACCACCACCAGAATCAGCGCTGAGCCGCGCCGCTGATTCAACGGTTTGTTTCGTCTTGTATTTCTCATACAGTCCTCTCTTGATGCAGAGGTTCCCTGTCGCTACGGTTTCAGATCGACAATATAGGTAAAGGTCTTTCCCTCCGGAAAAACCCCTTTGGAGTCATACAGGGTAAACGTAAACTTCAGAACCGAGCCGATTCGGGTCTCGAACTCTGACGGATTCCGATTAAAGTAATACCCCTTCAGGTTTTCTGTATCAATTCGGCCGCTCGTGAGCGTATAGCCGTTGGCCGTACCATCCCATCGCTGTGTGTCTGCATCGCTGTAATTGCCGTCATAATTCGGGTCAATTTCAGGCCACCATCGCATATAACCCGGCTCCCAAAGCTGCACATGAAACTGGCCGACCCCCTTGCACAAAAGCATGTGAATGGTATTGGCGGTCGTTTGCGGAGTGGAAAAATCGATTCGCGGACCGCCCTCCCGGGAAGAACTGTCTGCCACACGCAAATCGAGCACCTTAGCCAAAATCTCTCTCTTATAAGCCGTAAAATCTAAACCAAGCCAATCCTCCAGAGACATTGTCTGGTACTCGAGTGAAAAATTCAGATTCTCAAATGTCGCCTCATTCCAACCCGCTGAAAAATCCGGAAACACCGGCAGACTCGAATCGGAAGTGAGCAGATGCTGAGTGCGGCAGAAAAGACGCTTTCGCGGGTCCGGCTGCTGAGAAGCCCGCCGTCCGTCCGTCTCTCGCCCAAAACTGTAACAGATACGGGCCAAATTGGAGTGAACAAGGACTCCTCCCTCTGCGGGCTGCGGGTCATAGGACTGAAAGGAGCCGACTGCAAAAAAATACAGGCGGTCAAAACTAAAATAGCGGTCCGGAACACCATCGCCGTTTTCATCAAGAACGGAACCATCGGATTTCAGATGCGGGGAAGGCGCCCAGACCAACGCAAATTCAGCATCCTTCTGCAGACCGGCCAGGTCGGTTTTTAACTGGTGCGTAATGGCCTGATACTTCTGCATAATCTCCGCTGTAGCCGAGGCCGCCCGATAGGCCTGCACCGAATGCCGGAAGACAACCCCTGAAACAGCCAGCATTACAACCACCAGCGTCATCGCCACCAGCAGTTCTACAATGGTAAAAGCAGGTTGTTTTCCGTTCCGGTTCATACGATTCGATGGGTTCTTACAGCACCTCCATACAAGGGTTCCGACTCGAATCTACGGCCGGCGGCACAACCCAGAGAATGCTTTGGCCGCTGCCGCTTTGCCAGTTTCGGTTCAGGAGTAAAGTTGTTCCGTCTCGTTTGATAATCTGATAGATATGTCCATTCCGGTCCTCCACAACCCAGGCCCCTTCCGGAAAGAACTGCCGGCAAATTTCCTGCGGATAAACCGGCTGATTTGATTCAATCGTCACCTCAGAACGGCCGTATACGGCATTGACCCGGACAGGCAGCGGCATCGGGCGTTCTTTTTCCTTCTGCGTGAAAACGCCGGCAGATTTGTCATAGTCAAAACCGTAATAGCGCAGCTCTTTTCTCCACCGGCACAGAAAAATGCGGATCTGATACCCCTCCGCAGCGGTCGTGTCTTTGCGGCACAAAACCGCCCAGCAGTACCGCTGATTCTGTGCCGGATTGTGAGCAAAATACTCCTTCGGCAGAGAAGGATACATCAAATCGGATGCTATTTGTCGGTTTACCTCCGCCATAAGATTCTCATACGGCTGAGTTCCTTCCGCAGGCAGCGGGTTTACTTCAGGATTAAAGGGGTTTGGATATATCAGGCGGCGGAAAAAATACTTTAAACTTTTATCCGATAAATACTCCGCCGAAAACAAAACTGACCGAACCTCGCCGGAATTCGGCAGCTTGTCCGCATCTACATCATACAGCCGGACCGCCGCCCGGGCCTCCTCGGCCATGGCAGGCGCCAGCGTCTTTTCCGCCGCCATCGCCGTCAGTTTAATCCCAGCCGGAAAAATCGTTGCAATCAACACAAAACCGATCGCCAGGATGCCTGTCGCCAGCAGCACCTCCGTCAGCGAAAACCCGTTTTGGTTCCTAAAATGGCTCATTGGTTTTCCTTACCGTCCAATCAGCTGCCCGGTATGCGGGTTGACAAACTCTTTCGGAAGACTGCGAATATAACCGGTAAACCGCTGATTGGCCGGAATCTCTGCAAATCGTTTGGGATCGTAAATATAAAAAGACCCGATACTGTCCTCTTCATCCAGGCCGCCCGGTCCGGCATCCTGATAAAACATCCCGGCAGTCCCGCTGTCCACGTTGGCCCTGGTGTTAAAAATCGGGTCGCGGCTGCTGTCATCATTCACACCGTCCCGATTTAAAACCCTCACCGGAAACTGAATCAGCTGCCCCTGCTCCGAAAAAACGACTGAAAAGGTTTGAGCATTCATCAAATTCGTATCATTCAAATCTGCATCCGACTGAACCGTTCCGGCGAGAACTCCGACTGAGGCAGGCAGCTTAATCGGCCTGCGGTTTGGAACAGCAACAAACTCCGTCGCATAGGTACTCGATACATCTTTGTGAACAATAAAAATCATATAGAAATCGCCCTTGCGGTCCCGCTGAAACCGAATCCCGGCCGGGGCACTGTGAGCAGCCGCCAGAGCCCGGGCACCGGTCAGGGCGGCATCAATGAGCGAACGCGGACCGGCGGACTGGTCAAACGATTCAATCACCTTCTTGACCGCCGGCACAGAAATCCCGAGCAGAACGGCCGCCACCGCAATCACGACGACCAGTTCCGTCAGCGTCAACCCATTTTTTCGAATCTTGCGATTCATTCTTTCAGGAGGCCTTCAAAAAACCCATCCAAAAACTGAACCTTAGAAATTAAACAAGTCATCCGCCGTCCCATAGAGACCATCCGGCCCTGCACTCTGAAGCAGAAACGAGTTGGCCCGATACGGCCGCGGCGGAGACGTAAAGTTCGGATTGGCAATCACACGGTAAAACCAGTTGATGCCGTCATCCGCCGCATCCTCATTCAAATCGTGAGTCGTTTTCGAGGATTGGAACGGAACCGTTAAGGAAATAATCCCGCTGCCCGCTGCATAACTGTCATTCAGATTATACGTGTTGGTTCCCCAGTTGGCTCGGACAGGGTCCATTCCGATTTGGCTCACATTGGCCCTGTAATAGAGGATCGGCATTCCAACCTCTTTCCCGGTCGCCCGCATCTTCTTCGAAAAGGCGTCCGCCAGCACAAACATCGTCCCGCTCAGGGAACCGGTGTTCGCACCATAGATATCCTGCAGTTTGACGGCATTGGCCGTTTCCAGTTCCAGATATGGACCTTTTCGGGCTGCACGATTTTGAGCGGCTGTCTCCCAGGCCAAATCCGTCGCCGCATGATAAACCGTTTCCGCCGCACTAAAAGTCCCGTCGCCGTTCTGGTCAAACAGATAATCCTGATAAAAAACAGAATTGGGATGGAATCCAAAACCATCACCGCCGATCAGGGCTTCCGCCAGCCGAAACGAAGCGACACTCCCATTGCCGTATTTGGTCATGTTGTACTCACTGGGCGGATAATCCCCCCAGTCGGAACGGAAGGCCTCCAGTCCGACTTCAATTGCGTGAAACTGCGCCCGCTGCTTGACCACCATAGCCTTCTTCTGCACCATACTCAGCGCCGGAATCAGCAACGCCAGCAGTACGGCAATCACGGCCAGAGCTGTGAGCATCTCCGTCAGCGTAAAACCGATATACGTTTTTTTGTTTTCGTTACAGGCACGCATACAGACGCCTCCTGAATTTGGGCTTGATGCCGTTAGTATTCAAAATTGGTAATATCATCCTTGGTGCCGTACAGGCCGTCCCAGCCGGCGGAAATCAGCAGATATTTGTTCGCATTAAAGGGCTTATAGAACGGGCGGTCCGGCTCGCTTCGCTGAGTAATCTGTTCGTAAAAAACCTGGGCTTTGGTTTTGGAAGGATTCTTCGGGTCCGTATAGTGGGCCGCTGCCGCAGAAGGATTATCCAGCAGCGGAAGGTCGGCCACCGCCGCATTATCCAGAAAATTATACGTCCACTTCTGCATATCCGCAGCCGTCGGATTGGTCACCGTGTTGCGTCCCGTCGCATCCAGCCGGAACGGCTGCGGCGCCGACCGATTGGCCTTAAAATACAGAATCGGCATTCCCACCCGCACAGAAGCACCGTTCGGCAGCGAAACCGAAGCACGTTTGAAGGTATCGGTAAACACTGGTGCTCTGCGGGCCGGTGAAGCAGCCCCCTGCGAATCATAAATGCGGGACGAACCGTTATTCCCCTGCCAAAGTTCATAAATTGTAAAGACATCCACGTATTTCAGCTCCGCATACGGCCCTTTGCGGCGGTTGCGGCTGACCTCCGAGGTGGAGTCATAAAAATAGTAATCCGCGTTGTTAATCTTCGTCCCTTCGGGGCTGTATGTCGCATCATTCGGGGCATACCAGCCCGTCCGCGGCTCCAGACCGGCCTCATCCCGACCGACCAGCGCCTCAACCAGATGCTGGGCCCCGCAGACCTGATTGGCGGAAGTAGAGTTGGGCAGCACCTTCGATTCGGGATAATCATCAAAATCCTTGCTGAACAATTCCAGCCCGATTTCCATCGAGTGAAAGACGGACTTCTGCCGCAGCCCTGTGGAGATAATCTTCGTTTTGCGAAGCCCGACAGTCAGCAGCCCCACCAGCATCGAAATAATCGCCACCACGACCAGCAGCTCAATCAGCGTAAAACCGCCTGCTTTTTTCTGTTTCGTTTTCATAACTATTTCTTTCCCATGAGCCGTCTTTACCGCTGCGGATTGACGACATTATCCTGTACCGTCTCGAAGTTCTTATCCGGTCCGGCGGAAATCAGAACCGGAAAAGCATCATACGAATCCGATGGATCCGCCGGATCATCGGGGTCATACTGATATCGAATCGGCATTCCCCATACATCCACAAAGCGAATCAAATCCGTCGGGGTGCTGCCCGTCGGAATCTCAATCAGAAGCACCCGCCCCGATGCATCTTTATTGGAAAGAAACTGGTCCAGAAGGGTTCCGAGAATCGCCTTGCTGTTCGGACTTCGATTCAGAAAATAATACAGAGCTTCGCTGGACCAGGCGGCGGCCTCCAAAGAGGGATTCTCCGCCGTATTCTGAAGATGTACCCCCTGCGTAATCGTAACCGTATTGTTGGGCTGACCGGAGGCATTTTCCCCAAAAACAGCACATTCAAACCCAAACTCGCTGTTCACCTGCGGCACATAAGAGCGGTAATCGTTGTAATACTGCTCGAGGGCTGTTGCCAGGACGGCCAGAGTACTTTCCGTCAGCCGAATCTCCGACTGGCGTTTCAGATGAATCCCCAGACCGCTCAAAACACCGACCAGAATCAGCACCACTGCCAGCGTAACCAGCACCTCCGCCAGCGTCATCCCGTCTTCTCGGTGCGTTATGAACATACTCTCTCCGCCCGGAATGCCCCAAAGGGACACGGCCGGTTACTCCTTACCCTTTTCGAAATTCAGCACGTCATCCGCCGTGCCGTACAATCCGTCCTTGCCGGCCGAAATCAGAATGTACGAATCCGCCCGATACGGACGCTTGACACCGTCCGGAAAAGCAGCGGTTTTGGTGGCCGTCTGAACCTGCTTATTCAGAATCATCTCCTCAAACCGCTGCAAATCATCCACAACAGTTCCGGTTCGAAGCGGATGAAGTATCGTTGTTCCCTGCTCCGGGTCTCCGAGCGCCAGCAGCCGTTCATTATCCCAATAGTTGTAAATATCATCATTTTGAGCAGCATTCTGGTCGCTGCCTAAATCAGACCAAAGATAATTCTGGAACTTGTAGGCCGTGCGGGCCCGGTAATACAGAATCGGCATTCCCGTCTTCTTTCCGGACTGCCTTTTCTTGGCATACACATCACAAAGCAGGAAATTGTACCGGTTGAAAGAGCCCCAGTTGACATAAATGTCATCGATTCGATAGGCATTCGCATGTTCCAGATCAATATACTTCTTGCGAACATCGATATTCTGGGAACCGGTTTCGACATAAACATTGGGGACATTGATTCCATTGATTGCATCATAAATCTGCACAACCCCTGCTCCGACTCCCACCCCATCCAAATCATTCAGACCGCTGGCCGTAAAGCCCGACTTGGGATGAAATCCGAGCAAATCCAGGCCGACCATCGCCTCGGCAAGCTTTGTCGCCCCGCAATAATAAGTCGGATCAATCGGATGCGCCGGGACTCGATAGGAGTTTTCATCGGACTCCGGATAGACGCCGAAATCATTTTTAAACATCTCCAGACCGACATCAATGCTGTGGAACTGCGCCTTCTGCTGAATCTCGCGGGAATAGTCCTTGACCATATTCAATGCCGGCACCAGCAGCCCGATCAGCAGGGCAATCACCCCCATCACCGTCAGAAGTTCCACAATCGTAAATCCGCCTTTTCCCCGTTTTTGTCTGTTCATGAATTGTTCCTTTCTGATTTGTATTGATAAATGCGTTTGAGATTACATCAGCACCTGAATGACTTTCACCATCGGCAGGAACATCGCCACGACGATGGTGCCGACAATCAGGCCCAGCGACACAATCATAATCGGTTCCAGCAGACTCATCATCGCACCGACCATCACGTCGGCCTCTTCATCAAAATTGTCCGCCACTTTCATCAGCATCTTGTCCAGATCGCCGGTTTCCTCGCCGACATCCACCATGTTCACCACAATGGAGTCCACGGTTTTGGACTGCCGCAGCGGATTGGCAAAGGTATCGCCCTGCCGAATCGCCTGATGCACCTTGCCGAGCATCGCCGAATAGACCTCGTTGTCCGCCGTTTCCCGCGTGATGTTGATGGCCTCCAGAATCGGCACACCGGCCCCAATCAGCGTCGCCAGCGTTCGCGTCCAGCGGGCAACGGTCGTCAGATAAACCAGCCGGCGAATCACCGGCAGATGGAGTTTGAGCCAGTCGAGCGCATAACGCCCGTAGCGAAAACGCCGCAGAAACTTAAAAAACATAATCACGAAAAACGGGGAAATCGCCACCAATCCGGCATTGAGTCCCTTGTTGCCCAGCAGCCACTGGCTGATATTCAGAAGCCCCTGCGTCAGTGCCGGCAGTCCCTGCTTGCCGTCGCTCATATCCGTCAGCACCTGAGAGAAGGTCGGAATAATGAAAATCATCAGCCCCAGCACAATCAGAAACGCCACGGTCATCACAACCACCGGATAGACCATGGCGCCTTTGATTTTCGATTTGAGCCGTTCGGACTTTTCCATAAAGTCGGCCACACGAGCCAGAATCACATCGAGCACACCGCCCACCTCGCCCGCCGCCACCATATTGACAAACAGCCGGTTAAAGGTTTTGGGGTGTTTGGCCATCGCCTCCGAAAGCGTCGAACCGCCTTCAATATCATCCGCGACATAGCCGATGACGCGCTTGAGGGTGCCGGACTTCTGCTGCTCTTCCAGAATGCGAAGCGAACGAAGAATGGCCAAACCCGCATCCTGAAGCGTGGACAGCTGGCGGGCAAACTGCGTAATCTGTTTGGTCTTGACTTTTCCGCCCGAACGTCTTCGGCGAGGGGTCGCTGCTGCCTCTGCTTTGGTTTTTTTGGCGGCACCCTGCGCCCGAACCTTCGTGGGAAACAGGCCCTTGCTGCGAATCTTGCTGATGGCTTCCTTGCTACTGAGGGCTTCTATCTCGGCCTTGACCTCATTTCCCTTGGCATCCAGCGCTGTATACTGAAAGATCGGCATAATCTAACCTCCAGCAAACGGTTTCTATTGAACAACGCCGTTCAACCGTTTCATCAATTTAGGCCTCCACCGCAATGGTCTCACGGGCCACCTCATCCAGCGTCGTAATGCCGCTGTAAATCAGTTCCAGACCGTTCTCGCGGAGGGTTTTCATCCCCTTCCGGCGGGCCGCCTCGCGCAGGACCGCCGTGGAGGCATGATTCATAATCAAATCCCGAATCTCATCATCAAACGTCATAATCTCAAACAAACCCGTTCGTCCGCGGTAGCCGGTGTTGTTGCACATATCACAGCCGCGTCCGTAATAAAATTTCTTGTCGGCCGCATCCTCCGGCGTCAGTCCAAGTTCCATTAACTGTTCTTCCGTCGGCTGGTATTCTGTCTTGCAGTTGGTGCAGATGCGCCGCACCAGCCGCTGAGCAATAATCCCCTCCAGCGTGGCTGTCACCAAGAAGGTTTCCAGCCCCAAATCCAGCAGACGAGCGATGGTGCTGGGGGCATCATTGGTGTGAAGCGTGGTAAACACCAGGTGCCCGGTCAGAGACGCCTGAATGGAAATCTCCGCCGTTTCGAGGTCTCGAATCTCTCCGACCATCACGATATCCGGGTCCTGACGCAAAATCGAACGCAGACATCTGGCAAAGGTTAACCCGATTTCCGGACGAATCTGGACCTGAATCAGCCCGTCAATGTCATATTCAACCGGGTTTTCGGTTGTAATAATCTTCGTATCAATGGAATTCAGTTCCTTGAGAGCGGAATAAAGTGTCGTGGTCTTCCCGGAACCGGTCGGACCCGTTACAATCAAGATTCCGTTGGGCTTGTTAATAAGCTGCCGGACAATTTTCAGGTCTCGTTCCGTCATTCCGAGCATATCCAGCCGCAAATCGACCTGTTTTCTGTCCAGAACACGGAGCACCACGCTCTCTCCAAACATTGTCGGCAGAATGCTCACACGCAGGTCCACCGGATTGCCGCCCACTACAAGGGGAATACGTCCGTCCTGCGGCAGACGCCGTTCGGCAATATCCAGATTGGCCATCACTTTGATACGGCTGGAAAGAGCCAATGCAATATGCTTGGGAGGAGGTACCATTTCATAGAGAACACCGTCGATTCGGTACCGCATCTTAAATTCATTTTCAAACGGCTCGAAATGAATATCCGAGGCCTTGTCCTGAATGGCTTTCAGCAAAACCAGGTTGAGCAGTTTCTTGACGGGGTTGGAATCTGCGGCCTCCTTCAATTCATCCAAATCAATGCTGGCATCTCTCCCCTGCAGGCTTGCCAGTCCCTTGTCACTTTCAATTTCGCCGATCAGGTCCGTCAGACTCTCATCCTCCTCGGCGTAATACTTATTCATAGCCGCATTCAGGGCATCCGGGTCGGCTACCTTGGCTTCAACGGTAAAGCCCATCAGGGTACTCAAATCATCCGTAGCCCGGAAATTGTCCGGACTGTCCAAAGCCACCACCAGATGGTTGCGTTTCTTATCATAATCAATGGGAAGAATCCGATAGGTTTTGGCCATTTGTGCAGGGACCTGACTGATAACTTCCTGAGGAATTTCAAGACTATCTATCTCGATATATTCCATCCCCCGCTGACCGGCCAAAGCGATGGCAAGCTCCTTCTCCTTGATAAGCCCCATCTCAATAAAAATCTGACCGATTTTGACCTTTCCCCGTTCTTTCTGAATGCGCAGGGCCTCATGAACTTGTTCACGAGTTACAAGGCCCATTTTTATCAATATTCGGCCTAATGTTCTGCCTTTTAATTCTTGTACCGGAGGCAACTTTGCCATTTTCTGTTCTCCAACCAGATAAGTTTCGCCTCTATAAGATTATACGGACTATCGAAAACCGGTTCAATATCTTTTTGAGAATGGACACTTGGCAAATAACAAAATTTCTTGCCCAATCCATTGCCCAAATACAAAAAATCTAAGGGGAAAAAGCAAAAACAAGAAGAACAAACTGAGCTGAAAGAAAAGAGGGCTTGAACAATTTATCAGATGAAAGTCTGAAAAAAGATATTATTTTTAGCAAAAAAGCAATTGGACACCTGGCAAATAATAGAAAACAAATAGAACAAATAATATCGAAAAAGTCTCCTTGTTATGATGTCTTCAAAATCGGCCCGTATTCATCTTCGATGCTCTTGCCTTTCACCTTTCCTTTCATCGAAACGCCCATCTTCTTTTCCGCTTTCTCCAGCAATTCACCAGGGTTTCTCGCATAATCGAGCATCGTTTCAAGACTTATTTTCTCGCTTTCCCACAATTCCCACAGGTGGTCGTCCAAAAGCTGCATTCCGAGTTTTTTCCCAATCTGAATGCTCGACTCAATACGATAAACCTTATTTTCACGAATCAGGTTCGAAATAGCCGGTGTCACCACCATAAATTCATAGGCCGCTACACGTCCCTTTGGAATCCGGGGACAGAGGGCCTGGCTCAATACGGCGATCAGGTTCGTACTCAACTGTACACGAATCTGTTCCTGCTGACTGACGGGAAAGGCATCAATAATACGGTTTACTGTTCCCTGACAGCCGGTTGTGTGCAAAGTTCCGAACACAAGGTGTCCGGTTTCCGCCGCCGTAATGGCTGCTTCCATTGTTTCCAAGTCTCGCAATTCACCTACGAGAATTACGTCCGGGTCCTGACGCAATGAACGGCGAAGGGCTTCCGCGAATGTCGGGACATCAATTCCAACCTCACGCTGGTTGATAATCGATTTCTTGTGCTGGTGGTAATATTCAATCGGCTCTTCAATTGTAATAATATGCAGGTCCAGATTCTCGTTAATATAGTTAATCATACTTGCCAGAGTTGTCGTTTTACCGGAACCTGTCGGACCTGTCACCAAAAACAGCCCTCTGGGGCGTCGACACAAAGCCGCACAAATCTTCGGCAAGCCAATCTGCTCAAACGTCAGCAGTTCCGACGGAATCAAACGAAGCACCATCGAAATATGTCCCTTTTGACGGAAAACCGCCGTACGGAACCGCCCCGCATCTCCAAAAGCAAAACCAAAGTCCGTGCCCCCAACCTCCTGAAGTTCCTGCTGGTTTCTTTCCGGTGTAATGCTTTTCATCAAAGCCACCGTATCTTCCGGCTCGAGTACCTTGGTATCCAGCGAACGAAGTCGTCCGCTGATTCGAAGAACCGGAGGACGGCCGACGACCAAATGCAGGTCCGAGCCGCCCATTTTAATGCACGCTTCCAGCAAACGGTCAATATGAAGTGAAGGCATAGTCCTTTCCCTATTCCAAAACCAATGTCTAAGCCGTATCGATCACAAGTCCTTCCGCCTGGGTTACATTGGTTACTTCCTGCGGAGTTGTAATCCCTTTGAATACTTTAATTCGTCCGTCCATCAGCAGCGTCTTCATCCCGCTGGCTCGAGCCGCCTTGCGAAGCTCCGTCGTCGGCGCCTTCTGGAAGGCCAGCTCCCGCAGCTGGCTGTTCATCTCCATCATTTCAAAAATGGCAATTCGCCCGCGGTAGCCCGTTCCCTGACATCGGCTGCAGCCGGCCCCTTTATAAATCGGATGTTTGCGAATATCTTCCGGTGTAATATTCAAAAGCCGCAAATAATGAGGATCGGGCTTTTCATCAATCACTTTACAATTCTTGCAAATCGTACGAACCAGACGCTGGGCCATAATGGCCTGAATCGAACTGGCTACCAGGAAGGGTTTGACCCCCATATCAATCAGACGGGTAATGGCACTGGGAGCATCATTGGTGTGAAGGGTGCTGAATACCAGGTGGCCTGTCAGGGCCGCCTGAATAGCAATATCCGCCACCACACCGTCACGAATTTCACCGATTAGGATGATGTTCGGCGACTGACGCAGCATCGCCCGCAGAATCTTTTCAAACGTCAAACCGATTTCTGTTCGTACCTGACATTGATTGATTCCGCTGATGTTATATTCAACCGGGTCTTCCGCCGTGATGATTTTCTTGTCCGGACGGTTCAGTTCCTGCAGGGCCGCATACAGGGTGGTCGTTTTTCCGCTTCCGGTCGGTCCGGTTACCAGAAAGATTCCGTTGGGACGCTTAATAATTCGGATGAACCGCTCATAATCATCCGGTTCAAAACCGATCGCCTGAATACCGATATTAACCGAATCAGGCCGCAAGATACGCAGCACCGTGCTTTCCCCGTGGTAGCCAGGCAGGCAGGACACACGAAAGTCGATATCCTGATTTTCCACCCGTCTTTTGATACGGCCGTCCTGCGGCAGCCGCCGTTCTCCGATATCCATCCCCGACATAATCTTGATACGAGCCAAAAGAGGGGCCTGCATGTTCTTCGGAATGTTGTCTCGCTCAATGCAAACGCCGTCAATTCGATAACGAATTCTCACCCGGTCGGCCATCGGCTCAATATGAATATCGCTGGCCCGCATCTTGACCGCCTCGTCGATAATGAGGTTGACCAGACGGATAATCGGCCCTTCATCCTCCTCCGAGGCCTGTGCCCGCCGCACTTCCGCCTCAATAGCATGACCGGCTTCGGCCAGTTCCGCCGCCGTCGCGTCAATACTGCTGCGGACTTCATCCATCTTGCGGTTGATATAGGCATCTATCTTGCTCGGACTGGCCAGATAACATTCCAAATCGGAAGCCAGACGAAACCGCAAAAGGTCCAGCAGTTCCAGGTTCATGGGGTCCGGAATAATAATTTTCAGCCGGCCGTTTTCTTTCCCCAGCGGCAGAACGCGGTGTTTCTTAATGATGTCTTCGGGAATCAGACTTCGGATATCGGATGGAATTTCGACCTCATCCAAATCGACATAATTCATCCCGAATTGACGAGCCAAGGCCTGCATAATCTGGTCTTCTGTGGCAAGACCCATCTCCACGAGCGTTTCGCCCAAACGCCGGTTCGTCTCCTTGGCTTTTTTGAGGGCTTTGATCAGATTGGGCTTATCCACCCACCCTTTGGCGTATAAAATCTCTCCCAAATGTCTGCGGCTCTTGGCCATAATTCCCCTGTTTGAGACTACTTTTGACGTTTAGAAAAGTTCAATATAACAAAACTTTTCTAAACAGTCAAACCTTTCAGCTGCAATCGAAGCCAATTCAGTGCCGTCAAAGAAGCACGCAGACGCACCGCTTCCCGTCCCACGGGAGCAAACCGGAAGGTCTGGACCTCCGTCCGTCCTTGAAAGAAAAGGCCGATACAAACCATCCCCACCGGTTTTTCGGGCGTTCCGCCTTCCGGACCGGCAATTCCGCTGATACTTAAAGCAGTATCCGCCCCGCTTCGCTGGGCGGCTCCGGAAGCCATCGCCGCCGCAACCGGCTCCGATACAGCACCATACCGGCTTACCAAATCCTCCGACACCCCCAAATCCCGGATTTTTGCCTCGTTGCTGTAGGTTACCCATCCGCCCCAGAAATACTCGCTGGAGCCCGGAATATCCGTAATCATTTTAGCCAGCAGCCCCCCGGTACAGGATTCCGCCACGGCCAGTTTCCATCGTTTTTCTTTCAGCATGCGTCCGACAATCTCCGGCAGGGTCTGGTCATCGTACCCATAAACAGCATCCCCGAGCAGCTCGGAAAGCAGCCGTTTATCCGCCTCAATCAGACGCCCGGCCGATTCAGGGTCCGGCGCCGCCGCAACAATATGCAGCAGCACATCGCCCCCATGAACCGTCGTATTAATCTGCGGATTTCGGTCCCGCCGCATCAAATCGCCCAGTTTTTCGGCAATGACGGATTCCCCAACCCCAAAACAGCGGACTTTTCCCATCTCAATCACGTCTGTTTGGCCGTCGGCGGTCAGTTCCGGACAAACACTGTCATCAAACATCGCCATCATTTCCGACGGCACACCCGGCAGACAAAAATACCGCTTGCCCCCCTGCTCGGCCGCAATCCCGCATGCCGTTCCCTTTGGATTTGCCAGGGCCTTCGCTCCACAGGGCAGATACGCCTGGACACGATTGGTGGATGCCGTTTTCAGCCCCCGCCGTTCAAAAAATGCTTCAATCGTCTGCCAGATATCCGATCGAAACTCCAAGGGCCTGCCCAAAAACTTGCCCAGCGCAAACCGCGTCAGGTCATCTGCCGTCGGCCCCAATCCCCCCGTCAAAATCACCACATCGCTTATCCGGGAAACCTCTTCCAAAACAGCGGCAATGGCCTCTACATCATCCGGCACCAAAACCACCCGGCAGGTTCGAAACCCCAGCCGCAAAAGCCGCCCCTGCAGCCAGTTGGAATTCGTATCAACACGATGGCCGTTCAGCAGTTCATTCCCGACGGCAACAATCGAAGCACTTTTCATTTCCTTCCGAGCCCCCGCCCTCAGACCTCAATCAGGGCCTTGATGACCCCATCCCGATAATCGGAGACAAGCTCAAAAGCCGACGGAGTCTGCTCAAACGAAAACCGATGGGTCAGCATATAATCCACATTCACGCGGCCTTCCGCCACCCAGTCAATCGCTTTCTGGGTGCAGTGATTCTGCCGGCGGACATTCATCAGCGTCAATTCTTTCCGACGCATCCGGTCCGGAACAAAACTGACGCGCTCCTCCCGGGGGATTCCCACGAGCATCAGCCGCCCGCCGGGGGCCAGCAGGTCCACCCCCTGGTCCAGTGTCTGCTGCTGGCCGGCACATTCAAACACCGCATCCAGCCCCAGCGGCTCGTGCCGGAGAATCGCTGAGGGAATATCCTGAAAAAGCGGATTGCCGCACCAAATCGCCCCAGCCCGTTCCGCGGCCTTCAGGCGGGCCTCGATTTTATCCGTCATATATATTCGTTCCACTCCGGCCGCCTTGGCCGCCTCCAGAACCGACAGCCCAATAGGGCCGGAGCCGAGAATCGCAATGCGTGCCCCCGCCTTCAGCCCGGCCAGCTGCACGGCGTAAATCCCGATGGCCAGCGGCTCGCACAACACCGCCTGCTCGAGGGTAATTTTGTCCTCCGTTGGAAAGCAGCTGTCCTCCGGCATCACGATATACTCGCAAAGACAGCCGGAAATCTGCCCCGGGCAGCCCAAAAATTTCTGGTTTCGGCAGGTATTGATGCGTCCCTGCCGGCACTGATCGCACCGCCCGCAGGCAATCAGCGGGTCCACGGCAACCGTTTGACCCGGCCGCACACGCCGAACCTCCGGCCCGACCTGCTCCACGGTCCCGGCGCATTCGTGGCCGACCACAAACGGAAACTCCACCACCTGGCTGCCGATTCGGCCGGTTTCGTAATAGTGTACATCGCTGCCGCACACCCCCACAGCACGCACCCGAACCAGAACATCGTTCGGTCCGCGAACCGACGGGCGAGGCACTTCTGCCATCTCAATTCGCTCCATACCGGTAAGCAGTTGTGCTTTCATGGAAAGGCCTTTCGCCGGAAATGCTCTCAAAACAAAAAAAGCGGGCGATCGGAATCGAACCGACATAACCAGCTTGGAAACCGGTCATAATGTTTTCCTTTCGGTCATGTTGGCTGGCGGCATCTGCCTGCCAGCCAGCAGCACGATAAGAACAGCTCAAATCAAGAGTTATGAATTTTTCAAGCAAAGTAAATCTAGTCCATATATTTCCGAGTCCGCACATCCGATTATCAATCCTCAAGCTAATTTACAGCCATTTAGCAACACGTTCAACCAAAAAAATTAGACAGAAACTAATGTTTTGTCTGGGCTTAATCATAAAAATTATAAATTAGAGAAGATTGTAGCTGGCAAAATCAACACAATACAGATATACAATATCTGCTTATTTTAAATTTGTCAGCCTTGTGTTTAAAAAATCCTTTCAAAGCAGTTTTTGATAGGTACGCTCGGGGAAAAACAAAACAGAATACCGAGAAAGTCTTTTTTCCCCAGTCTACTTAGGCGACATTCTGGGGCCGAAATATCATAGTTCTGGGACCCCCAGACATAGTCCATAAACTCATCAGCCGCTAATAGTCTCTGTCTGTCATCAGCGAATCATCTTGAGGGGGATACGGTGTTCCATGGCCCAAACTGACCATCCCATTTTCTTGACAAATCCGTTTCTTATCTATACTCTCTCTGAAATCATCAGTGGGAAAGGGCAAAGAATGGACCTTCAAAACATTGTGGACCCATCCGATTGGCCGAAAATTCAGGAGATTCGGGAAAAGTTTGCGGCAGAGAAAAACGGCAAGCAGGACCGCAATCTCCTGTCAGACCTCCTCAGGCAGGCACTGCCTTTCGAAATGCGGTATCTGCCCAAGCTCAAACAATCTATTCAGAAAGCACTGCCAAAAGAAAAACGGGCTTTGTTTATTCTGGTGGGATTTCGACAAGAGCCTGTCCTTCTTTCTCTGGCAATCGTCCAGCCTGAAAAAGCTGTTCTGATTCATACAAAAGAAAGTCAAGAAACCGTTCAATCTATCCAGTCAAATGAGACCTTCCGGGAGCTTTTGGAAGGCAAACTATCTCTGGAAACCCTGTCTATCGACCCTCTGGACAGTGCTCAGACCTATCGAGACCTGGTTCGAATTGTCGAAAAGAAAGAGAACAAGTCGTACAGCTGGATTTGTGATATTACCGGCGGCAAAAAAGCCATGGGCGGGGCGCTGGCCGCTTTTGGATTTTGGCGGCGCATTCCCGTGCTTTATTTGGACAGTGTGGAAATCAAAGGGGTTCCTGAGCCGTTTTCGGAGCGTCTGTATCTTTTGAAAAATCCGTATGACTGCTATGGGGACCCCGTGCTTCAGACTGCCGAAAAGGCCCTGCAACGGTTTGATTTTGCATCGGCCCTCTCCGCCCTGCAGACGCTTCTGGACACCACCAGCTTTCAGGAACAATATCACAAAACCGAGATGGCCATTCAGGTCATCCGGCTGTATCACCAATGGGACCGGTTTGCTCACAGTGAACCGAATAAAGAACAGGCAGAGGCATTTTACACCAACTTTGAGAAAACACTGCAAACGTGTCAGCGTCTGAATCATAAGTTTGTTTCTTCGGACGAAGCCGAAGGCAATTTGAATTTTCTCAAACAGCTCAGAAGCACCTATGAACCCAATAAACCGGCGCTGCTGGACTCCTATCGGTTGGTCGATCTTTTCCGCAATGCCGAGCGCCGCGGGATTCAGGAAAGTTATGATGATGCCGTCGCCCGGCTGTACCGGTGCATTGAGATGGCGGCCAGTCTTCTTTTATCCAGACTGATTCCTGATTTTGACCCCGGCTGCGCAGACTGGGATGCCCTTCGGCAAAAATTTGTCGGTTGCGATCTTGATGTCTTGTACAAGCAGAAATCCAAGGAATTTAGAGAGCGGGTTGACGGCCTACCCAGACTTAAGCGAGTCGGCCTGGCGGGTCAGATTGTTCTTGGGGCAGTCATCGCCGAGGCGGCAAAACAGTATCCGGAGCAATTCAGCGAGCAGCAAAAACAAGAGGCACAAAAAGCCCAAAAAGTGTTCAGCATTTACAAAGACTACAGTTCACAGAATGACGGTATTTTTGCCCGACGAAACCGGTCTATTCTGGCGCACGGAAGCCGGCCTGTCGAAAAACAAACCTTTGAAAGATTTTTATTAGTTGCAAAGGAAATCTGCAAACTGACTGTCGGTGATGACTGGAAGATTCTATACAGCCAATCCCAATTTCCAACCTTTCACTTGACGGAGTAACAAATACCACCCACCCCTATCGCGCCCGGAGGGATTCGAACCCCCGACCTGCGGATTAGAAATCCGCTGCTCTATCCAGCTGAGCTACAGGCGCCGGATTGGAACGGCAGTTCCCCCGCCTCAAACCCCGCAGGGGAAAACCGGCCGCCTCAGCCATTATAAACCCAGCCGGTACAGCCGGTCAACCCTCAGCGCCGTTTGCCCGCCAGATACTCATTGATGGCCGCCGCCGCTATCCGCCCCTGCCCCATCGCCAAAATCACCGTCGCCGCCCCCAGCACAATATCCCCGCCCGCGTACACCCCCTCCAGGGAGGTACGGCAGTTCTCATCCACCTCAATATTGCCCCATTTGTTGAATTTCAGCCCCGGCGTCGTCTGCTGCAGAAGCGGATTAGCCCCGTTGCCGATTGCCACAATCACCGTATCCACATCCAGCACAAACTCACTGCCGGCAATCGGCACCGGACGCCGCCGCCCCGACTCATCCGGCTCGCCCAGCTCATACCGCAGACACTCCACCCCGACCACCTGCCCCTGTTCATTGCCCAATATCCGCTTGGGATTCTGCAGCAGGCAGAACTCCACCCCCTCCTCTTTGGCGTGATGGACCTCTTCCACCCGCGCGGGCATTTCCTTTTCGCTCCGCCGATACACCAGATAGACCTTTTCCGCCCCCAGCCGCACGGCCATTCGCGCCGCATCCATCGCCACATTGCCGCCCCCGAAAACCGCCACCCGCCGGCTGCGGGCAATCGGCGTATCCGCCCCCCGGCCGAACTGATAGGCCTTCATCAGATTCGCCCGCGTCAGATATTCGTTGGCGCTGTACACCCCCACCAGCTGCTCTCCCTCAATGCCCATAAACTTCGGCAGCCCCGCCCCCACCCCGATATACACCGCATCAAAGCCGTCCTCTTTCATCAGCTGTTCAATCGTCCGCGTCCGTCCCACAATAAAATTGCAGACAATCTCCACCCCCATCTTCCGCAGCGTCTCAATCTCTTTGTGCACAATCGCCTTGGGCAGACGAAACTCCGGAATCCCGTACACCATCACCCCGCCCGGCTTGTGAAACGCCTCAAAAATCGTCACGGAATGCCCCGCCCGCCGCGTATCCGATGCCGCCACAATTCCGCCGGGACCGGAACCGATAATCGCCACCTTCTGTCCTGTGGGAGCCGCCGCTCGAGGCGTCTGGGCCTTCTCCGCCCCCCAATCCGCCGCAAACCGCTCCAGCCGGCCGATGGATACACTCTTCATTACGTCCTTGAACTTCAGCCCTACGGTGCATTTCTCCTGGCACTGCACCTCCTGCGGACACACCCGACCGCACACCGCCGGCAGAAGCGAATATTCCTTGATAATCTCCAGCGCCCCGGCATAGTTGCCCGCCGCAATCTGCGCTATAAACGCAGGAATCGGAATCCGAACCGGACAGCCCTCGACGCACGGAGCCGTCGGACACTGAAGACACCGCAGCGCCTCCAGTCGCGCCTGCTCCTCCGTATAGCCCAGCGCCACCTCATTCATATTCGACCGCCGCACAACAGAGTCCTGCTGCGGCATCTCCTGCGGCGGAATCTCAAATCTCTCTTTTGCCTTCAATTGACCGTTTCGCTGTTTTTCCAGCAGCTCCTGAAGTTTTTTAGACAGTTCGCTCACCGCAATCTCTTCAACAGTTTTAGGAAGACCTTTTTGTCTGATTCAACCCGATTTTGCACCGATGCTGCCGGTACTCTTCATACGCTCGCTGCTCCATGTCCTTGTAGGCAGCCATGCGCTTCATCATCAAATCAAAATTGACCTGATGGCCGTCAAACTCCGGCCCGTCCACACAGACAAACTGCGTCTTGCCGCCCACCTCTACCCGGCACCCGCCGCACATCCCTGTCCCGTCCACCATAATCGTATTCAGCGAAACCTGCGTGGGAATTCCGAAGGGGCGCGTCGTCTCGCAGCAGAACTTCATCATAATCGTCGGACCGATAGCAATCACAAAATCGGGCTTGGGCTCCCGCCGGCAGACCTCTCCCAGCGGTTCCGTCACCAGCGCCTTGCGCCCGTATGAACCGTCATCGGTCACCACAATCAATTCATCACTGAATCGCCTGAACTCTTCCTCCAAAATCAGCAGTTCCTTTGTTCTCGCCCCCAGGATGCTGATAACCCGGTTGCCCGCCTTCTTGAGCGCCTCGGCAATCGGCCAAAGCGGGGCAATCCCAATCCCCCCGCCCACACAAACACAAACACCGAATTTGTCAATATGCGTCGGCTTGCCCAGCGGCCCCGCCACATATCCCAGACTGTCGCCCTCCTTCAAATCCGCCATCTGAGCCGTCGCCTTTCCTACCCGCTGAAAAATCAGCCGAATCGTCCCCTTCTTCTCATCCGCTCCGGCAATCGTCAGCGGAATCCGTTCCCCGCCCTCCTCGTCCACCGAAACAATGACAAACTGTCCCGGTTTTCGGGCCCGGGCTACATACGGGGCTTCCACTTCCATTTGAAATACATTTTCAGACAACTGCTTTTTAGATAAGATTTTATACACACTCTAACCTTTTCTTATCTGCAAAATTAAAAATAATTATCACTTATAATAAGGCAGAGTTGTTCTTATAATAATGAGGCCGTTTTTTTTCAAGATTTTTTTGGCTTGAAAAAGAAAAAACTCTACAAGCCGCCCCCTATTTCAATCAGAAGACGTTCGATGGCCGCCGGGGCCGAGGTTCTGCTTGTCTTAATCTGATAATCCGCCTCCCCGAGCTGAGCGAGAATCCAGGCCAACTGCCGAACGGAAAACGGCTTGAGCTGCTCAAAAAAAGGTTTCTGGATTTTGTCCCAAACCCCAACCTTTTTGGCAGCAGCCGCTTCTGACACCCCTTTTTCCAGCAGACACTTGGCCGTAAAAAGCCGCCGAAAATGGTATGCGAACGCCCCGACAACCGAGTACTCCGCCGACTTGTCCGACTCAAACATCACCCGAAGCCGCCGCAGCGCCTCCGCCGTATCTCTCTTCATCAGCACATCAATCACATCAAAGGCGCCGAACGTGCGGTTCTGCCCGACCAGCCGCTGAACCTGCTCCGGTGTAATGGTCTTCTGCTCACCGACAAAAACCGCCAGCTTTTCCAGCTCCTGACAGATTGACCCCGGCTCATCGCCTGCCAGCTCCACGAGCAGCTGAGCCGCCGGCAGTGTCAGCGTCTTTCCAAATCGATTCCGGCAGTACTCACATGCAAACCGCGGCAGCTCCCACGGTTTAACCTCCGTTTCAATCAGCCCGCCCAGCTGAGCCAGGCGCTTGACCAACCGGGTCCGCGTATCCGCCTTGCTGACCGTTAAAATCAGAATCCCCGTCGGGCTCGGATGCTCCAGATATTCTTCAAGCCGCGCCCGATTCCGGGAAAAAAACTCGTCCGCATTCTGAATCAGCACCACCCGCCGGCTCGCCAGAAAAGGCACCGTTCGCAGCTCATCCAGCACATCAACCATCTCCGGCGGCTCTTCCCCCGTCGGCTGCCAGAGTGCCAGCTGCCTTTCCTCCTCCGTCAGGAACTGCTCCGTCAAACGGCGGGCTTCCCGGGCATTTAAGAAGGAATCGGGTCCGGCTATCAGATACAGCGGACTGACGGCAGGCACAGCAGCGGCTCGCTTGGCGTTCATGAATTCTCCTCAGGTGCCTCCTCGGATTCCTTCGTCGGGTTCTTCGGTTCCGACGATGTCGGCGGCTCTTTGTCCTCCGGCACAATCCGCGCCGCCGCCACCAGCTTATCGCCCTCTTTGAGCGTAATCATCCGAACGCCGGCCGTATTTCTGCCGATTTCTCGAATCTGCTCCAGCCCCGTGCGAATCATCATCCCGTTGGCGGTAATCAGCATCAGCTCATCCTCATCATGCACGGTCTTGAGAGCCACAACCTTGCCGTTGCGCTCCGTGGTCTTGATGTTAATCAGCCCCAGCCCGCCGCGATTCTGCGGCCGATATTCCTCAATCGGCGTCCGCTTGCCGTAGCCGTTCTCACAGACCGTCAGCAGCGAACTGTTCGGCTCGGCAATCACCAAATCCACCACCTCATCTCCCGGACGGAGCCGAATCCCCTGCACCCCGCGGCTGACCCGTCCCATCGAGCGGACCTGCGACTCCGAGAACCGAATCGCCATCCCATCCCGCGTCCCCAGAACAATCTCATCCTCCCCGCTGGTAATCGCCGCCCCGATCAAATCGTCATTCTCATCCAGCTTAATCGCAATCACGCCGCTGGAGCGAGGATTGCCATAGGCCGACAGCACGGTCTTTTTCACCAGACCGTTCCGCGTCGCCATCACCAGCTGCCGCGTATCATCAAACGTACGCACATTCAGAATCGAGGCAATCTTCTCCTGCGGGTCCAGCTGCAGCAGGTTCACCAGATTCCGCCCCTTGCTCTGACGCGACATCTCCGGAATATGATAGACCTTCAGCCAGTGGCAAATCCCCCGGTTCGTAAAAAACAGAATCGTATCGTGCGTCGAGGCCGCAAACAGATGCTCAATAAAATCCCCTTCCTTCGTGTCCGAGGCAATCACCCCTTTGCCCCCGCGGCCCTGCTTGCGGTACGCATCAATCGGCGTGCGCTTGATATACCCGCCGTGGCTGATCATCACCAGCGTCTCTTCATCCGCAATCAAATCCTCCAGTTCGGGCTCATCCGCCTCCTCCGTAAGAATCTCCGTCCGACGCGGGTCTTTGTACTTTTCCTTGATTTCGTACAAGTCCTCGCGAATCACATCCAGCTGAAGATTCCGATTGGCCAGCAGGGCTTCATAATCCGCAATCTTCTCGGCGACCTCCGCATACTCTTTGGCCAGTTTCTCAATCTCCAGCCCCGTCAGCCGCTGCAGCTGCATCGTCAGGATCGCATCCGCCTGCGGCGCCGTCAGAAACTGGTCCTGCCGGCTCCGCTCCGTCACAAACGCCTCCGGCAGGATGCGTTTGAGCGTCTCGGTTTCCGTCAGCCGCAGGGGCTTTTTCATCAGATTCTCTTTGGCCGTCGGCGCATCCGGCGAGGCTTTAATCAGCGCAATAATCTCATCAATATCGCTGACCGCCAGAATCAGCCCCTCAAGAATATGAGCCCGGCTGCGGCACTTGCGAAGCAGAAACCGCGTCCGCCGCCGAATCACCGTCAGCCGATGGCTGATAAACAGCTTCAGCATCTGCTTGATGTTCAGCGTCTCCGGCCGGTTGTTCACCAGCGCCACATTGTTCACCGCAAAGGTCGTCTGCAGCGGCGTATAGCGGTACAGCTTGTTGAGCACCACATGGCTGTCGGCATCCTTCTTCAGTTCAACCACAATCCGCATGCCCTTGCGGTCCGATTCATCCCGAAGGTCTGCAATCTCATCAATTGTGCCGTCCCGCACACACTCAGCGATTTTGGCTACCACGTTCGCCCGCACCACCTGATACGGAATCTCCGTAATCACAATCCGCGTCTTGCCCTTTGCCGTCGTCTCAATATGGGAACGGCACCGCACCTTCAGATGCCCGCGTCCGGTCACATAGGCATCCAGGATCCCCTTGCGGCCGCAGATGATGCCCCCCGTCGGAAAATCCGGCCCCGGCAGCTTTTCCAGTATATCCTTAAATCCGCAGTCCGGGTCGTCAATCATCAGCAGCAGCGCATCGCAGACCTCCCCCACATTGTGAGGCGGAATATTCGTCGCCATCCCGACCGCAATCCCGCTGGCCCCGTTCACCAGAAGATTGGGAAACTTTGACGGCAGAACCACCGGCTCCGTGCGCGTCTCATCGTAGTTCGGAACAAAATCCACGGTGTCCAGCTTCAGGTCTTCCAGCATATCCATCGCCGCCTGCGTGAGCCGCGCCTCTGTATAACGCATCGCCGCAGGCGGGTCCGCATCAATGCTGCCGAAGTTGCCCTGCGGGTCCACCAGCAATACCCGCATATTCCAGTCCTGCCCCATTCGAACCAGTGTGCCGTACGTCGCCTGGTCGCCGTGCGGATGGTAGTTGCCGCTCGTATCACCGACGATTTTAGCGCATTTTCGGTGCTTGGAGCGAGGCCCCAGATTCAAATCATTCATCGCCACCAGAATGCGCCGCTGAGAGGGTTTCAGCCCGTCCCGAACATCCGGAAGAGCCCGCGAGACAATCACACTCATCGCATAATTCAAATACGACGTCTTCAGCTCATCCAGAATCTGCTTCTCTTCAAATCGCTCCGGAAAATCCGTTTTGGTCTCGTCCATAAACGTCCTTTTCTTACACGGGTCAGTCCGCAAAAAATCCGTCTGTCAAAAGGGTCGGGCCCTTCCGCTCCGAAAGAGTTGAGTGTACCGACAAAAAGAAGGTTCGTCAATGTTTCTCGGCAAAGTTTCCGGCAAAGACCCCTTCTTTAATCCCTTTGAAATCAAAAAGTTAGAGAAGGCCTGCCCAGAAATGCTCCTCCTTCACATTGCCCCGGAAGCATCGAAGAAATCAGCCCGAAATCATCCCTTCCTTTTTATGGCCGCACTGACCAGCCCCGTAAACAGAGGATGCGGGCGCAGCGGACGGCTTGTCAATTCCGGATGGGCCTGCGTACCCACAAAGAATGGATGATTCGGAAGTTCGAGAATCTGCATAATCGGCTGGTTCGGCGCCTTGCCCGAAAAAACAAGCCCCGACTTTTCCAGCGTTTCGATATAGCGAGGGTCGACCTCATACCGATGCCGAAATCGCATTCGAACCGACGCGGCCTTTCCGAACAACTCCCACGCTTTGGTGTTCGGCTTGATTTCCACATCCCGCCCCCCCAGCCGCATATTCCCCCCCAGCCCTTCAATCTTTTTCTGCTCCGGCAGAACATCAATCACCGGGTCCGGACATTTGGGGTCCACTTCTGTGCTGTTGGCCCCTTTCAGTCCGCACACATTCCGTGCATACTCAATTACCGCCGCCTGAAACCCCAGACAAAGCCCCAGATACGGCAGTCCGTTCTCCCTCGCATACCGAACACAGGCGATTTTCCCTTCAATCCCCCGCACGCCGAAGCCCCCGGGAACAATAATTCCATCCACGTCCCGAAGATGTTCGGCGGCATTCGACTCCTTGACTGTCGTCGTTTCAATCCATTTGACATTCACCTTACATCCGAGGTGAATCCCGGCATGCTCCAGTGCATTGAGAATCGAGGCATAACTGTCCCGAACCGATGTATATTTGCCTGTAATCCCGATGGTGACGGATTTTGTCTCCCGCCCAATCTTGTCCGTAAAATCGCACCAGCGCCCCCACTCCTTCCGTTCATACCCCAAATTGATGCGATCCTCGATTTTGAGCATCCGGATCACCTCAAAATCCAGCCCGCACTCCCGCAGCATCGCCGGAATCGCATAGATGCTCGCCGAGTCATGCATGCTCACCACCCGCTCCAGCGGAACGTTGCCGAATACGCTCATCTTTTGGCGGGCCTGCTCGCGAACCGGCTTTTCTGAGCGGCACACAATAATATCCGGCTGAATCCCCATCTGCATCAGCTGCTTGACACCCAGCTGGGCCGCTTTGGATTTCTGCTCGCCCAGCGTTTTCGGCTCCAAAATATACGTCAGCGCCACAAAGCACGTACTGTGCGGTCCCTCTTCATACGCCAGCTCCCGCATCGCCTCAATATAAAAGGCATTCTCCAAATCCCCCACCGTCCCGCCGATTTCCACGAACACCACATCCGCCTTGGCCGACATCGCCAGCTGACGCAGCTTCAGCTTCACCTCGCCGGTCACATGCGGAATCATCTGAACATCCCGCCCCAGATAATCCCCGTGCCGCTCCTTATGCAGCACCGAACTGTAAATCTGTCCGCTTGTGGCGAAATTCGCGCGGCTTAGATTCTGGTCCAGCATCCGCTCATACGTGCCCAAATCCATATCGGTTTCCATCCCGTCATCCAGCACGAACACCTCACCGTGCCGATACGGATTCAGCGTCCCCGAATCAATATTCAGATACCCCTCCAGTTTGATCGGCGCCACCCGAAGCCCTTTATCCTGAAGCAGCTTGGCCAGACACGAGGAAAAAATCCCCTTGCCCAGCCCGCTCATCACCGTTCCCATCACAATCACATATTTTGTCCGCCCCTTCTGGTATCCTTCCGGCAGCGGCAGGAAAAACTCATCCTCCTGCGTCATCTGACTGATTTTCGCAAACAAATCCTGACTGCTGAACTCATTCATTCCAAACCTCAAATCTTTTATGCAATTCAGGCCGTTTCATCGGCTCAAAACCCGCTTGACAAACGCTTCATACTGAGCGGCCGTATCGATTCCGTCCCAGGCCTTTTCCACCATCGCCGTCCAAATCGTATAGCCGTTCTCAATCGCCCGCAGCTGCTCCAGTTTCTCAATCTGCTCCAGAACCCCGGGCGGCAGTTTCGTAAAGGCCATCAAAAACGACTTTCGATAGGCATAAAGCCCCAAATGCCGTTTGTACTGCTGCACCGCTCCAACCCCCCCGTTCGACCGGTCATACGGAATCACCGAGCGGGAAAAATACACCGCCCGCCCCTTCGCATCCGTCACACACTTGACAATATTCGGATCCGACACCTGCCGGGCCGTCTCAAACGGCGCCAGCAGCGTCGCCATATCCGCCTCCGGATGGTCCGCCAATAATTGAGCCGCCCGCCGCAGATACTCCGGATTGATTTCCGGCTCATCCGCCTGAAGGTTCACCACAATCTCACAGTCCAGTCCGCCGACCGCCTCGGCAATCCGGTCCGTGCCGCTCGGATGGTCCGAACGAGTCATCACACACGGCGCCCCGAACTCCCGGCACGCCTGCATCACCCGTTCATCATCCGTCGCAATCAAAACCTGCTGAGCAAATCGCGATTTCAGCGCCTGCTCATAGGTATGCTGCACCAGATATTTTCCTGTTTTTTTGGCGAGAACCTTCCCCTCCAGCCGGCTGGACCCATATCGGGCGGGAATGACAATAACCGCATTCACCAGTCTTTCTTTCCGTGCAGTGCCTTCTCTTCCGTTCCGTTAACCACTGCTCGGATACCATAGACCAAACAGTCCCCCCTGTCAAGGCCGCCCAAAACTTTTTCCGCCCTTGCAAAATTGTCCGCACCGATTACGATAACAGCTATGAATCGAATCCAAAATCCACAGGAGGCGGCCGACTTGTTCCTCTCCGCCCTGCGGCAGAGCCGATGTGCCGTCGGACTGACCGGTGCGGGAGTCTCCACCGCCTCCGGCATCCCTGATTTTCGCGGAGCCGGCGGTCTCTATTCCAAAATCTCTCCCCGCACCTTCGAAATCGATTTCTTTTTATCCAACCCGGGCGACTATTACAAAATCGCCCTCGAACACATTCACCCGCTGGCCGACAAAACCCCAAACCCCACCCACACCATGCTCGCACGCCTCGAACAGGAAAATCTTCTCAAAGCCCTGATTACGCAGAATATAGACGGTCTCCATTCCAAAGCCGGCTCCAAAAACGTCATCGAATTTCACGGCAATGTCGTCGACTTTTATTGTCTGGAATGCGAAAGCCCTTCCTCACGCTCCCAGGTGGACAGCCAAATCCGCTCCGCGGGCGTCCCCAAATGCCCCCGCTGCGGCGGTCTCATCCGCCCGGGCATTGTCTTTTTCGGCGACCTGATCCCCTTCGACGCCCTCCAAAAAGCCCGCGAATACAGCCGGCAGGCGGATGTTTTCGTGGTGCTCGGCTCGTCGCTGGAGGTCAACCCCGCCGCCTCTTTAGCCCTCGACGCCCAGCGGGCCGGTGCAAAACTGGTCATCATCAACCGCGGCCCCACCCGCCTGGACCCTATCGCCGATGAACGCTATGAACTGGACCTGACTGAATTTTCCAACACCGTCCTCTCTCTGCTGGAAACAAAAGAAAAAGACCGCCTTATCAAAGACGGTCTTTGATATCTCAATCCCTGAGGAGGAAACGGATTATTGAAGAAATAACTTAACTTCTTTTGCGCAGTGCAATCAGACTGCCCAGTCCCAGCAGAGCCATCGTCGCCGGCTCCGGAATCACGGTCTCGTCTGCGAAAAGCCACATCGTTGTTACCAGCGTATTGTAATCCTGCATCAAATAACTGTTAAATGATGGATTTCCGGTCACCTGGGATTTCAGGCGGGCAACGCCGTTATCATCATCCCAAACAAAATCCGGATTCAGCACATCAAATACGCTCCCGGCTACCTGGACAACTCCCGACCCGAACAAAATCCCATTTCCGTAAGAAGTGAAAGGCGGGAAGGGCAACGTTTCAACTTGCTCTTCTTCAATAAACATTTCTCCAACTTTATTTGTGCCCCAAATCACAGGAGTTCCCAGAATAGATACAGACCAATTCACCATAGCAAAAGATGCCTTAGCTACATCACCGGACGATTGGTCTGTCATAACCGTAAAGGTCCCTTGAATGTCAATTCCCTGGTTGAACACTGCAATCGGATCGCCGCTGCCGTTATTGCTCGAATACAGAGACACGCTGGCTCCCCCGCTCCAGGTCAGCGTTTGCGTCTGATGATTATAAACCGCCGTTAGTCCATCGCCCTGTAAGCCGTCAATCGCAATGGTCCCCACATTCAAACCTGCAAAAACAGGCACCGCACACAACAGCAAAACTCCAACACTTATCCTTTTCATCTTTTCCTCCTCACGAATTCCTTATTCCTTCTCGTCATTAAAGTACAAAACACGGTTTCCTATTTTTTTCTGAACAACAGTCCGCCTGCTGCAAACAGCAAGAGCGTCGCCGGTTCAGGAATTGCATCTGGCAGCAGCTCCAGCGAAGGCGTACCGCTGTAAAGATTCTGATTAAAACGGGAGATATTCGCCGGAGAACAGGAATCCAAATCCCAAATCGCCCTAAAATCGAGCATTCGAAGCAGTGAACCGTTATACAACTCTCCGCCGGTTATCGCATAATGCGTATCGCCAAAGAGATGATCGGTATATGAGCCCGATTCTTTAACCTGCCAATATCCATCTGAATCATTCATCAGCGCAGTTAACAGAACTACACCGCCTGGATTCGTCGTCGGATTGAAAAGTTCTTCAGACGTGAGATTGTCAACAAGGGTTGAAGCAATGATTGTCATCGTGGCAGAAGAATTGGTAAACCAAGCCTCCGCCACATTCCCTGAAGAGTTCTTCCAGAAGAGATTACTCGGCGTAATCATAATTTTGCCGACAAAAGAATAATCCCATCCGCCTCCTGCAATGTGAAGACTTCCAATATCGACCGGTACTTCGCTGCTGCCGGTAGGTGTTGTTAAGACAAATTGTTGTGCTGCATTATCGAAAAAATAACACTCACCGAGATCTAAATCAACGGAATCTACATATTTCAAACTCGCAAAAGCTATCGGTGTGATGCAAAACAACAGACCCCCAACAATTAAACCTGCTTTCCTCATTTCCATCTTTCCATCCTCCATATATACCCTCGCTTTAGCGAAGACTTTTTCTTTCACTCCATTACGAAATTCTCCACAAATACAAAAAAATGTCAAGAAAAAAAACGAATTAAAAAAATTTTTTATTCTGGATATTACTCGTATATTGTACCGTATAAGTATCGAATTATGTAAACATCCACAGAGTTAACAATCCCATTTTGGTCTACATCCGCAAAGTCATAATATTTCTCAAACCACTCCTTCTCATTCGTATTCAAAATCCCGCCATAAAAATAGCGAACGATATAAAGATCAACACTGTTAACTACCCTATCCAAGTTCGCATCGGCAAACAAACAACTCCACGCTTTCGGCTGGCCGGGGCCATAGGCAATCCGCATTAACGGGTCGCCAATTACCACTTCCGACCAGCTTAAATAGGGTACCGCCGACCAGGCGGCTTCCGCAAAGGTCAAATCCGCCCGTCCATCCCCATCCCGGTCCGCCAGCAAATTGCTGTACAAAAATTGATTATCAACCGCTGCATCCGCCTGCGGTTCAAAGCTGTGCCCAATCGCCCCCGTCCCACCCGCCTTAATAAAATCAACAATCTTCGCCTGAGTCGTCGAAACATTTGAAAACAGCGTCACCGCATTGAAGCTCTCCAACGAAGTAAACACCGCCCCGTTCAAAAAGGAAAAAAGCACCCCCCGTCTGCCCCGCCGTTCAGCAAATACGTCTTCGTGCGCCCTTCATCCCCATTCATCCCAAAACAGCTGAACCCAATCACCCCCTGCGGCTCGGTCCTGTCCGGAAAATACGCATACAAGGTTTCAAAGACCGCTGCCGATGTGCAGGTTCGCTCCCGGTAGTCCAATATCACCGGCAAATCCTTCATATCCGGTGAAGAACCAAAATATAATGCCCCCTGTGCAAAATATCCCACAGACAAGCTGTTAAATGCTTCCACATAATCATTTTTCACACAATTGCCGTAGGCATCCGGAGGCCACGGGGCTCCCTGATATTCCCAGAAATTTACGCTGCTGTCGTGCAGATTGAACACCCGATTGTAATCAATATCTCCGGAAGGAGCTTTGGGAGCATCATCGAGGATTACAACCGCCTGTTTCGGATTGACCCCACATTGCGGAGAACCGGCCCGCTTGGCCCGCTCCAGCATCGCACGCACAGCAAAAATCGCACTTTGCCCCTGATTCTTCGGTCCATCCAGCCGGCAGACCAAATACATCCTCCCCGGTCCAAACCGCCGATGGACGGTTCCGTACCCATATGCCGTCCCCTCCATATACGGAGAATCCACTCCCGGTTTGCGTGAAATGGCAAAGGACCAAATCAAATCCTCCGCATACGGCATCTGCCGTTCAAACAAATCAAACCGGCTTCGACACCCCTGATACGGATTGACAATCCGATTCTCGATCGGACAGGGATTGCCGCCGGATTCCAAATACCAAAGACAGGTCAATTCCGACTCCACCGATGCCGCATTCACCTGACATTCCGCATTCATCACAATCGACCAGTTAGAACCGCCCGGGTAAACCACATCGGCGAAATTTGGTTTGGTGTCCTCAATGCGGTACGGCAATCCCGCCGTCGTGATGATCACTTTAATTTGTTTTTCGATTCCATTGGCCAACAGATAGGACCGAAGCGGTCCGGCAATCAGATTGTTGTACTGCTCCCGCGTAAGAATCTCATCCGCCGCCGTCGAATTCGGCCCGCTGCAGTCTGCCAGTCCCTGCAGTTCCAGCACCTGCCAATCCTGAATGGATAGATAATACCATCGGTACATCTTTGCAATATACCGACTCGTGTTGCTTTGAGAGTTGACCAAAATCAGAACATCAGAAGGACCTAAATCGGCACAAACAACAGCGGAACAAAAAACGAAAAGAAACAAAAAGAGTAAACAGAATGCATGCCCCCCCTTTTTTCTTCCTCCTCGTTTCGCCATCGGATATCCTTACCTAAACGGGGTTTTCCTCTCTCCCTGAACGGAAACAATCCGTCAGACCTTCCCTGCCCCATTTGACGAAACCCAGGTTTCCGTTCAGTTTATTTCATACGGCGGGCTTTCAAAACCATCAGCCCCATTGAACCGAGCAGTACCAAACTTGCCGGTTCCGGAACGATCGTGAAAACCCGCTGCGACTCCGCCTCGTTAAAAACGCCGCCCAGCATATTTCCCCACGTAGCCGGATTCAGGGGATTATAATCCCGGAGAATTCCGCCGAATCCCCCTCCACCGTCACCGAGCGTATAGACCACTTGACCCGCCCCAAGGGCCTCGACAGTAAACTCTGCAATTTTTTGATAGCCGCCCACTCCCAGCGAGGAATCAATTCCTGCATTAACAGACGTCATCGACAAATCACGAATTGCCCCCGACGGAGAATTGATACCGGCTGTCAGAACATCCGCAGCAAACGGCTTGATTACGTTCAGACTGCCCGGAACCACTTTCAGCATCCCCGTACCGGAAACAAATGCACTCAGCTGCCAGCTGTTCAAACCGTTCATTCCGGCGGCCTCTTCCGCATAAGCAAACAGCGAAACTTTCGTAGTCTGTCCCACAGTAAGCGTTGTTTTATCCGCGGTCATTTTGAAAGAAAGGGCACCAAATGAAGAGGATGTGAAAATGAAGGCAAACAAGAGGCCTGCTCGCAGAAAGAGTTTTTTCATCACCCAGCTCTCCTCAACAAGAAAGTTTTCTCTTCTCTTTCCAGTTGATCTTGTCTATTTCGCTTCAGCAGATAGACATCCTCATCCATCTCTAATTTACTTTTTTTGTGAAAAAAAGCAAGTAAAAAAACGTGAAATTGTCAAAACAAAAAATATCGCACATTTAAGATACATATAATCTTTTGATTTTTCGTATATCTTTTCTGTTCTTTTCCTCTTTTTCGGCGATATAATGTGAATTAACCAATTAAACAGTAGTATAAAGATATAATGGATGTATTATGAACAAAAAAGACAATCTCTATTCCCCTGACGCGAAAGTTTATCCTGCCGGTGAAGGCAGTTTCCTCAGCATCAACGACATGCTTGCTTATTTCGAAAAAATGGGCGCAATGCGGGTCTCCGACCTCCACATCAAAGTCGGCACCCAACCCTGCTATCGTATTGACGGCGATCTGGTCCGTCTCAAAGGCGGGATTGTCACCCAGGAAATTGTCGAACAGCTGGCCTTTCCCCTCCTGGGACCCAAAAATATTGAAGCCCTTCAGCGCGATACAGCCGTGGACTGCTCCTATCGTTACGGTACCCTTCAGTTTCGCCTGAACGCCTTCATGGACAATGACGGCCTGGCTATCGCTATTCGCGCCCTCGGAACCGAAATTCCCAAACCCGAACACATCGGTTTCCCCAACAATGTCTGGAAAGACATTGTCCGAAAGACGCAGGGGCTGGTTCTCTTTACCGGCATTACCGGTGCCGGCAAAAGCACCACGATCGCCTCCCTCATCGAACGAATCAACGAGGACCGTGCCTGCCGCATTATCACACTCGAAGACCCCATTGAATATGTCTTCAGTCAGAAAAACTCGATGATTTCCCAGCGGGAGGTCGGCCGAGATGTGGACACATTCGCTCACGGCCTCCGCTCGATGATGCGGGAAGACCCGGATATCATCTTCGTCGGTGAAATGCGCGATGCTGAAACCGTCGCCCTTACCCTCACTGCTGCCGAAACCGGCCACCTGGTTTTTTCCACTCTCCACACCCGAGATGTCGTCGGGACCGTCACCCGCATCCTCGACTTTTTCCCGGAAGGCCGCCAGGAGGAAGTCCGCAACCAGCTGTCCCTCGGACTGCGCTATATTATCAGTCAGAAACTCATTCCTCGCAAAGACGGCAAGGGCCGCGTGGCCGTGATGGAGATTCTCAACAACAATTACGCCGTCGCCAATCTCATCCGAAAAAACAAAATTGAACAGATTTATTCCCAGATGCAGGTCAAAACCAAAGACACCACCGAAGAAAAGATGATCACGTTTGAAAGCCACCTGGCCATCCTCGTCAAACAGGGAGTCATCACCCTTGCCGAAGCCCAGAAATGGGCCAACGACCTTAAAAGCTTCCACGATGCCATGAAAAGTGAAGCCACTATGACGGATTAACCGTGGTGCTCCCTTTGAAATTTTTTTCTTGCCACAAACGGACATCGAATTCGTCTCTACGCAGTCAGACTGAGACCGTCCAAGAAAGAAATATCTCCACCAAACAGGAATGTACACTGATGACCTTCAGATATGCTGAAAAAGAATTTCACCAAAGATTAGAAGCTCTTAATCAACGCTGCCAATTCTTTGAACCGCTCATGACGGGCATCCCGCAGCAGCTCAAACAGCACCATCTCGGTCGAATTGATAACCGCCCCCGCCGCCGACATCCGCCCAAGCCCGATGGCTTTGTTTTCCTCAGTCCTCGAAGAAACCGCATCCGCAATCACATGGACATTCAGCCCTTGATTGAGCAGTTCAACGGCTGTCTGGAATACACACACATGGGCTTCGATCCCGCACAAAAGAACCGCCGAGGGTTTTACCTCCTCCAGCTTCCGGAAAAAACCTTCTGCACTGCAGCAGCTGAACGAAATCTTCTCAAACGGCTTCTCGCCCTCCAGCAGTTCACGCAGTTCACGCACCGTTGGCCCCAGTGCACGCGGCGCCTGCTCACACCACAAAACAGGGATATTCAGCGCTTTCGCCGCCCGTAAAAGAACTCCGCAGCGGGCAATCATCTTCTCCTTATCGCTCATCACAGCCGCCAGTTTCTCCTGGACATCAACCAGGACAAGGCAGCACGCCGAAGGAGTCAAAAGAACGGATGCCGTGTTTCCCATTTGCCTATTTCTTTTCCGTCAGATTTCTTACTTCGATGACAAGAACAACAACCGGCCCTCCCGATACCGAAGACTCTTCCGCCGTCTGTTCTTTTTCCCAGGCCAGTCTCGGCTCAACCGGCAAAAGAGTCTTTTCCCCTCCTCCGGTTTCTTCCGCCGGCACACGAATCGCCGCATCCGAAAGCCCGCGCCGATTCACCCGTTCCAGGTGCGACGCGGCCGTCAGCAGACGAGAGGGACTCGTTTGACGAATCAGTTCCTCCATCTGGTCCGGCCGAATCCCTTCCACCACAACAGACCTCGAAGCCGAAGAGTCTCCGCCGGCCAACACAAACTGCTGCTTCGAACACAGCCCCCAGACCGATTCGAGGGTTTTCATAAAAGACAGCATCTGCCCCTGAGGACACTGAATACGATAAACCGCATGGTCCTCAAAACGTTCCGACGAAGCCGAGGGAAGAAGTTTATGCGACACAACAGCCTTTTTAATCGAATCATTTACAGCGATCGGCTGGTCGGTCAAAAATTTCAAATTGCCCAGCACCAGAACAGTATCTTCCTTTGGAGCAGACGGTGTCTTGTCCGGAAGGAATTCCGCCGTCTGTTCCTGTACAGGAACGGCAGCAGGTCCAACCGCCGGTTCAGGGGGCTGAACAATCTGGAGCACCAGCAAGCCCAATATCGCCAAAGGCAGCAGCGCCATCGCCGCGGCGGCAGCGGTCCACCGGAGGACCAAATGAAGACGCCCGATTCGACTGCTCGGTACAGCCGTTTCCGAACTTAGAATCAGCCGACGTTCCAATCGAGCAAGCACTTCATCCTTCAGTCCGTCCGGCGCCTTTTCAATCGGCAGCGCTCCCAGCAGTTCTTTCTGCCGGAACAAAGCATGCAGCTCCTTGCGAATCACCGGATTGTGCTGCGCCAGACGCTTCAGCTCCGTCCGCTGGCGTTCATTCAGTTCGCCGTCCAGAAAGCCGTGTATCAGAGAATCAATTTGTTCCCGCTCTTGTTCGTTCATGCCAGCACCGCCTCCAGCATATCTCTCAGCCCTGCACGCGCCCGGCTGATTCGGCTTTTGACGGTCCCCAGTTCAATATCCAAAATCTCCGCAATTTCCTGATAACTCAAACCCTCAATGTCTCGCAAAACAAGCACAACCCGCTGTTCTTCATCCAAACGCCCCAGTGCCCTCAGCACAATCTCGCGGGCCTCCTTATCCTGGGCCAGCCCTACAGGGTCCGCCTTCTCCCGACAGAGCAGATACCCTGATAATCGAGCCGTGGCTCTTTCTGACTCGTCTCCTCCCGAGCCGTCAATCGACTGCATAACAAGCCGCCCCCTCCGTTTGCAGAAATTCAATGTTAAATTCACTCCGATTCGAAAGAGCCAGGTATAAAAACTGCTTTTCCCTCGAAAATCTGTTATCTTCTCCAATACTTTGACAAACGTCTCTTGGGTAAGTTCCGCAGCATCTTCAGGGTTTGAGCAAATTTTCAGGATTGTATTATATAACCTGTCCTGATACCGGACAATTAAAAGCCCCGCGGCCTCCAAATCCCCTCGCTGGGACCGTTTGATAAGAACCTCTTCTTCAAGAGTCTGGTTTTGGTACTCTGGGTTGTCCTTCACATCCATCCTGCCGAAGTCTGCATACTCTTATGCAACCGGAAAAGACTGAAATAGTGGCAAAAACGACCGATAAAATCAATTGTTTTTCCTGATTTCATTCAGTCCATCGTCAAAACGTAAACCGTTTCCAATCTGACACCCGCCGAGGTCCAACAGGTCGCCGCCGCCAAAAGCGGCTCTTCCTTCGGAATGGAATCGTCCAGTTCCAGCAAAAACTCATAAGACCGCAAATAATCCCTCCAATAAAGATTATTGATATTCGCCTCCGTCAACACAAAATCCGGCCACCTTTTCAGATGCGTCCCCTTCGGGTTGGAACTGTACGGCGCATAGCGATACAGCTCCAGTCGAAGCGTAAAAGGAATTTTCAGTTTCGAATCAAACTGGTCCCGCAATTCAATAAAAACGCGAAGGGTCTTAGGGGCCTTTGTATCCTTGTCCCTGAGTATCTGCGTCAATCCCCCAAACCGAACAGATGCAGGCGGAAAACCCATGCCCCCCTGAATCATATCAAAAGCCGGAGGAGGTGATTCACAGCCGCACAACACCAACACAAGCAAAAAACACACCGCAAAAAGTTCCGGAATGAACTGCCGCAGCGGATTGCGATTACTCATCAATATCTTCACGAAGAAGATGTCCAAGACGGACTCTCTTGGTTTGGAGATATTTCCGGTTGTGTTCACCCGGCTTGGCCTGCAGGGGGATTTGCTCCACGATATGGATTCCATAAACCTCCAGCCGGCTGATTTTTTTGGGATTGTTCGTTAGAATCCGAACATTCCGAAGTCCCAAATCCCGGCAGATTTGGGCCCCAATCCCATAATCCCGCTTATCCGGCACGAAGCCCAGCTTGAGATTGGCTTCTACCGTATCATACCCCTGTTCCTGAAGTTTATACGCATGAAGTTTGTTGGCCAGACCGATTCCTCGTCCTTCCTGCCGCAGATAAATCAGAGCCCCCTTCCCCTCCGCCTGAATCCGCTTCATCGCCTCAACCAGCTGATAGCCGCACTCACAGCGCTGCGAATGAAACAAATCCCCCGTCATACACTCCGAATGCACCCGAATCAGAACCGGCTCCGGATGCTCAATGACCTTCCCCTGTTCATCCAAATCTCCCACCCCTCCCTTGCACAGGGCCAGATGCGGCTCTGTTGAACCGGGACTTTCATACCCAATCAGAGTAAATTCTCCATAATCCGTCGGCAGACGAACCTGCTGAATCCGGCGGACCTGCTTTTCCCGCTGAAGGCGGTACTCAATCACTTTGGCTACCGTTGTCATCTTCAGGGAATGCTTCCTGCAGTATTCAACCAAATCAGGCACACGGGCCATCGTCCCATCGTCATTTAAAATCTCACAGATAACCCCCGCCGGCCTTAGACCTGCCAAACGCATCAGGTCCACCGCCCCTTCCGTCTGTCCGGCCCGCACAAGCACGCCTCCTTTTCGGGCCCGAAGCGGAAAAACATGCCCCGGACGCGCCAAATCAGCCGCCTTGGCGTTGGGGGATACGGCAACCTGGATGGTCCGGGCGCGGTCCGCCGCACTGATGCCCGTTGTGATGCCCTCCCTCGCATCAATACTGACGGTAAACGCCGTCCCAAGCCGAGCCGTATTTTCCGTACACTGGGGATGAAGCCCCAGCCGATCACAGTACTCTTCATCCATCGGCAGACAAATCAGTCCCCGTCCGTGTGTGGCCATAAAATTGATTATTTCCGGAGTGACCAGCTCCGCAGCGCAGACCAAATCCCCTTCATTCTCCCGGTCCTCATCGTCCACCAGGACAATCATTCGTCCCTGCCGGAGCTCATCCAGAATTTCCGGTATTTCACTGAAAATCGCCATTCAGACCTCGTCATCCAATCAAAAAAGATAGAAGAAGTATAGCCCCTTCTTCGAAAAATGTAAAGGGTTGTTCAGATACGTAAGCGTTTTTAAAAAAAAGACTTAAAGCACAGCCCCGCCGTCTACTGTTAAAACCTCACCCGTGATGGAGTCGGTCTTGAGAAGAAACAAAACCGCTTCCATCAAATCCCCCATCGGAACAAACCGCCCTGTGGGAATTTTTTTCCTCCGCTCAGCCGCTTCTTTGCGATTGCGGATTGTCCCCTCAACAATCCCCGGCGCAACAGCATTGACCGTAATGCCGGGAGCCAGCTCTTTGGCCAGGGACCGGGCTGCAGCAGTCAAACCGGCCTTGGCTGCACAGTAAGCAGAATAGTCCCGCCATGGCCGGAGGGCCCCAATATCTGCAAAAAAAAGAACCTTGGCAAAAGGCCTTTTTCGCCCGGAGGAAAAATGAGACTTTACAAACAGACGGGTCAAGAACAGAGGAACCGTCAGATTCAGACGAATCAGGTCTTCTATCTGCTGTTCCGTACAGGTTTTCAGCGGAGTTTTCTCAAACAGACCCGCCGAATGAATCAAAATATCGATTGGACCGTGTTTCTGAGCGTCCTGAAACAGCCGGCGGATTTGCTCTGCATCCTGAAAGTCCGATTGAAATGCAAAGGCCCGTCCCCCGCGGCGGCGGATGCCTTGAACAAGCTTGTGTGCCAACCGGTCTTGACGATGATACTGGCAGAGGCACTGGACCCCCTCCTGGGCCAGCGTTTCCGCCAGAAACCGCCCGATTTTTCCGGTCGAACCGGTAATAAGCGCCGTTTTTCCTCGCAAATCCATTTTTTACATAGTAGTTTATCCGGATTCACACATCAAGAAATTTGAAGGGAACATTCTGAATAGGGTTTTCGGATACAGACTTGATGAACAGCCGGATTGCAGTATAATAGCCACGCTAAAAGGTTCTGAAAAATGGCTTTATTAAACGTAAATATCGACCACGTAGCAACAATTCGTCAGGCCCGAAAGGCTGATGAACCGGACCCCGTTTGGGCAGCCGTCGAGTGCGAACTGGCCGGAGCCAACGGCATTACGGTCCACCTCCGCCAGGACCGCAGACACATCAATGACCGAGATGTACGTCTTTTGAAGGAAACCGTCGCCTGCAAGTTTAATCTGGAGATGTCTCTGGCGGAGCCGATTGTCCGGATTGCCGAGCAGGTCGTCCCGGACCAGGTCACCCTCGTGCCGGAAAATCGGGCCGAATTGACGACGGAAGGCGGGCTTGACTGCATACGGTGCCAAAAACAGATTCAAAAAATCGTCAGACGAATGCATAAAAAAGGCATCCTTGTCAGCGCCTTTATCCTGCCGGAAGAAAACCAGATTACGGCGGCCGCCGAAGCCGGCTGTGACGCCGTCGAACTGCATACAGGTCCTTACGCCAACGCCAAAACTGATGAGGCAATCGAGAAAGCCCTCAATCAGCTGCGGGACGGACGGGATATTGCGTTTGCCGCCGGACTGGTTGTACACGCCGGACACGGGTTAACCTACCGCAACATTCGGCCTATTGCCCGAATCGAAGGCCTTTGTGAACTGAATATCGGCCACAGCATTATTGCTCGGGCTGTGCTGGTCGGCCTGCGGCAGGCAGCGGAAGAAATGATTCGATTACTCCAGAACAAGTAAGGAAACAACAATGTTCAGCGGGAGCATGGTAGCGCTTATTACCCCCTTTCAGGACGGGCAGGTCGATTTTGAAACCCTCGAAGAACTGGTGGAGTTTCACCTCGAAAACGGCACGGACGGCATTGTGCCGGTCGGGACGACCGGGGAATCGCCGACGTTAAGCTACGATGAACATAAAAAAGTAATTGAATGGGTCGTAAAGACCGCGGCCGGCCAAGTTCCGGTGATTGCCGGAACGGGCTCCAACAGCACTGCAGAGGCCATTGAACTGACTGCATTTGCACGGAAAGTCGGGGCCGATGCCTCTCTGCAGGTATGCCCTTATTACAACAAGCCCACCCAAGAGGGTTTTTACCAACACTTCAAAGCTATTGCAGAAGAAGTGGATATTCCGATTATCCTCTACAACATTCCAGGCCGATGCGGCGGTACCGGGCTGACGCCTCAAACTGTTGCCCGCCTTTCAGAAATTGAAAACATCGTCGCCATTAAAGAAGCCACCGGCTCTCTGGATATGACCAGCGAAATTCTTTCGCTGTGCAATATCACCGTCCTGTCCGGAGATGACTCTCTGACTCTTCCCATCTGCTCGGTCGGCGGCAAGGGCGTTATCAGTGTGATAGCCAATATTGTTCCGGCCGATGTAAAAGCCATGACCGATTTAATCCTCGAAGGCGACTTCGTTTCCGCCCGCAAATGGCATCGGAAACTCTTCCCGCTGGCCAAGGCCATGCTCGGTCTGGCTTCCAATCCGATTCCCATTAAGGCGGCGATGGCTATGCTGAACCTGGCTTCAGAAGAGCTGCGCCTCCCGCTGACTCCTCTGAATGATGCCCAGAAAACACAGCTGAGAGAAATCCTCGTCCAATACGGTATCCTCTCCTGACCCCTCTGTGTTTAATGGTGTGAAATAACCCCGTCGCATCACTTCGGGGAAAAGAAGGCCTGTGTTTTCTTTTTTTCTCAAAAAAAAGCAAAAGCTCGTTCTCTCTTTGTCTGCCCTGCGTCCATTTTGGCCGCCCCCAGCCAAAATGGACACTTGTCTTTATCAGTCTTTCTAAAAACAGATTACATCGAGGCTTCGAATTGAAAAACGGCTATTCCGGTCAATCCGCCCCCGACAGGCGTTCATTCATTATCCGGATACATCCGCTGCGCATCTCCTTATTTTGCAAGATGTTAAAAAATTTCCAAAGAGAATCCGTCCTTGTGGCACAGCCCTTGTATTATAGAAAATCAGTTAACGTTCTTGAAGACGGAAAAGTAAAGATCCCAAAAATGTATATTGTCGCCAAAACAAATGTTTTAGCAATCGGAGTGCACAAGCGGATCGAATCTCTGAAAGAATTGCCGATTCGGCTGATTTGTCTGAATCGGGGAAATGATGCAGTTCGCTCTTTGAAAAATGAAACGGTTCACAGCGTGATCAGTCATTGGCACCTGAAGGATATGCCGGACGGGGCCTTTCTGAAAGGGCTCAAAAGCATCCGTCCTGACATACCCACGATTGCCGTGATTGAATCCAACAATCCTCAGCAGGAGATTCAGGCCCGTTCGCTGGGCGTCTCTGCTGTGGTCACAGAGGATTGTTCGGAAGAGCATTTCCGGCAGATTGTCTGCGGCGTGCTCGGATTGCGTGATGCCGCGGTGCTCGAAGACCTCTACGCTGTGAAAGAATTGTAGGAGAAAGATCTATCCCTGCCTAAGCGCGGGGAAGGAAGGTACGGAGCAAAAAGCGTCCGGGTTTGCGGACGAAGAGAATATCTTTCCTCCTCCTCCAAATGTCGGGCTTGCATGCCAACGAACGGTGGTCAAAGCCCGACAAAAAAACAGCCGCGGGGCCTGGGGTCTCGCGAAACAATATCTTTCCTCCTCCTCCAAATGTCGGGCTTGTATGCCAACGAACGGTGGTTTAAGCCCGACACGAAATCAGCCGCGGAGCAGAGAGCTCCGCGAAACGATATCTTTTCCTCCTCCTCCAGTTGGGTTCGACAGCCGCCAACCCTGACGACTGCGAACCCGACATTATCAACCAGGCGGACAGAGGTCTGCTTAAAAATAAACAGTGCCGGTTTCCGGCGATGTGAAGTGTGTGTCCAGAACGGACGGGCGGAGACAAAAGCAACTTTTTCTCCGCCAATCGGGCCTCAGACAGTCATCGCTGTCTGAGGCCCGATTTTTTCTGTCTTGATATTTTCCTCCTTTTCTGGTAGTCTCTGTCCCGAACAAAATGAGTGAAACATCATACAAGGAAAATACATATGAAAATTCCGGCCGCCCATAAAAAGTTCGGATGGTTTCTGCTGCCTGCTCTCTTTTTCGGTCTGAACGGCTGTGTAGAACGTCGTCTGACGATTTTGTCGGACCCGCCGGAGGCCCTCGTTTGGCTCAATGATGAAGAAATCGGCCGCACTCCGGTTACCGTCGGCTTCAACTGGTACGGAGACTATAAAATCCGTATCGAAAAAGAAGGATACAAAATCGTCAGCACTCACAAAGAAATAAAACGCCCCCTCGAGGACTATTTCCCTCTGGATTTTTTCGCGGAAGTACTCTGGCCCGGTACCATCCGCCGAAACATCGCCTGGACGTTTCCTCTTCAGCCGGCTGTTAATCCAACACCGGAACAGCTTCTTCAGCAGTCTGATGCCTTTCGGCAAAAAGCCCGTGAGGAACTTCAATCAAACCAATAAAAGGAACGCAAAGGACGACTCAGAAGCTAAAAGGAGATTCGATAGCCCTGTCCATGAATGGTCTTGATGAGGTTTCTGGCCGTCCCAAGCTTTTTCCGGAGGGCGGCGATGTGAACATCAACAATCCGTTCATTTTCACCTGATTGAGACGGCCCGGCGGCCTTCAAAAGCTCCGCTCGGCTGCGGACAGCCCCTTCTGACCGAATGAGTTCCGTCAGGATATTAAATTCCGCCGGAGTCAGATCCACCGGTTTGCCTTCCACAAAGACCTGCCGACCGGCAGGAAAAATCCGGACAGAACCGGCTGTCAGAATTTCCTGAACACCGGAAGGAGCCGGTTTCGCCCGTCTCAGAACGGCTTCCATTCGAGCCAGAAGCACCTGCATACTGAACGGCTTGGTGATGTAGTCGTCCGCTCCGACGCTCAAACCGACGATAATATCCGTCTCCGTATCTTTAGCAGTCAGCAGAATAACCGGAATTGCTGCGGTTTTTTCACTGTTCTTCAGCCGCGCCGTCAGCTGAATTCCGGATATATCGCCCAGCAGAATATCCAGCAAAATCAAATCCGGCGGCTCTTTTTCAATCTGACGGAGGGCATCCTGGCCGCACAGGGCTGTGCGAACCTGATACCCATGCTGCTCCAGACTCATCCGGAGCAAATCCAGCAGGTCCTGCTGATCATCGACAACCAAAACCGTTCGATTCATAGTTCTTATTGTAAAGCAACATCAGAACCTGTCTATAAAAAAAGCCGTCTCCTTGGAAACGGCTTGTAATCTTCTCGTCAGGCATTTTTTCCTCTATCTGCAGATTGCCCGCCAACTCTGATTCAATTCCTCCAAAAGAGCTATCACCTCCTCAATCATCTTCGAGTCCTTGCGAATATTGGCCTGAGTCAGGTGACGCTGCATAAAATTGTAAAGGGCCCGAAGATTCTGAGCAATCTGGCCGCCCTTTTCCATATCCAGGACGGTATTGAGTTCAAAAAGAATATCCTGAGCTTTGTTAATGTGCTTTCCTTTGGCAACCATATCTCCCCGTCTCAGGTCATCCAGAGCCTGTCGGAGAAACTTAATCGCCCCATCATACAGCATCACAATCAGACGCCCGCGATTTTGGGTACTGACGGCGGTTTCCTGATAGACATTGAATCCGTTCATGAGCATACTCCGGACAAAGGTTCCTTCCGGCCGGCAAACCGGAGACTTCTTCCGCCCCGTACTGATTTAAAGATTCGGAAGACGGCCGCTTATTCACTGCGGCCGTCCTCCGATTCTATCTTCGATCCTGTCAGAGGCGATTACCGAAGCAGATTCAGCGCCATCTGAGGCATCGCGTTGGCCTGAGCCAGCATCGCTACGCCGGCCTGAGCGAGCACCTGCTTACGGGTCAGAGCCGCCATCTCGGTCGCAACATCCACATCCGAAATACGGGACTCAGACGCCATCATATTTTCCGCCTGAATATTGAGCACTTCCGTTGTGCTTTCCAGACGGTTGATCATATAACCCAAGCTGGCCCGAGCACTATCTTTCCGCTCGATGGCCTCCGTCACCAGAGCCAGAGCCGCCTGAGCATTCGACCCATCGGAACCGGCAATCGAAATCGTCGCACTGTCAATCAGGGCCGTGGTCTGTACATCCACGGAGCTCACATCGATGTACGACCCTTCACCGAAGTGAATCCGGTTGGTGCCTGAAGCACTGTTGAGCATGTTGATGCTGTTAAAGTTGGCGGTCTGTGCAATTCGGTTGATTTCCGCCATCATCTGCTGGAACTCATTGTTCATGATGTTCCGCTGCTGCTCGGAATACGAGCCGGTGGCCGCCTGTTCTGCCAGTTCCTTCATACGGATCAGGGCATTGTCAATCGTGGCCATCGCTCCTTCCATCACCTGAAGCATACTGATGGCATCCAGAGCATTTCGAGACCCCTGCTTGATAACTGCAATGTCAGCCCGCATCAATTCACGGACCGCCAATCCTGCCGCGTCATCTTTGGCGCTGTTGATACGCTGGCCGGACGACAACCGCTCAATCGACCGAGCCAATGTATCATAGCTCATACCCAGCTGGCGGGCGGCATTTTCCGCCATAATGTTGCTTTTAATTGACAGCATAGTCTGACTCCTTACAAAAAGAAGTTTTGCCTTTGCCCCTGTCAGGACATTTCCAAGGGACGATTCTTTCCACTTTTCAAACAACGCTGCAGGGCCGCCTGCACAGAACAGCCCTGAAACACACTTCCATTATCGAACAGCAAAAAACTCACTTTAGACGCAGAAATCCCCCATTTTCACACTTTTGCGTGAAGGACCGATAGTGCTTGGGATGACACAGGTGAAAACAAAAAAATGAGAAATGAAAAAAATTTTTTCCCGTGAAAAATTTTTTAGAAAAAAATCAAAAGCCCAAAAACCTATTTATAGGACATACAAACAGTTCTCAGGAATCAGCACAAAAAGACAACACTTCTTTTTGTTTTTTCAGGGAGAGCATAGAAAAATTTATCGGACCGCCGTCAAAAAAGAGAATAAAAGCACAACGTCCGGTAACATAGAACGAACCAAAGAATTGAAAATATATCCGGAAGACAGCGTTTAAGACAATTTCGATGAAAGGTCGCGAATAAGCCCTTGAAGAACGCTGGGCGGGATATCGCTCAGCTCGGGTTCCGGCCGTTCCGCTCGGGCCATAGCTGCCAGAATCCGCAGCGCCGTCTTCTTGACAGGTTTTAAAGCGAGGAAGGTCTTTTCCGCCGCAGTCAGTTCCCCGTCTGCAATCTGCCGCAAATAAAGAATCACCCGCTTAATCACCTCCGCTTCGTCAACCTCCGCCCCCGCTGTCGAGACAGATGTTTCTTCATTCGGCAAACGGCTCTCATGCAGAATATGCTGAGTCAAGTGATGCGTCTCCCGCATCATTTCCTGGATTCGGCTTTCCTCCAGCTCATCAATCGGAGCCAGACGAAGTTCCTCCTCATCCCCCGACTTGGGCAGCGGAATATAGCAGCGATGTCCGCAGTAAGGACAGCTCCCCCATTTGCCGCCTGCCTGATCCGGCGCTTTGATTTTTTTCTTGCAGGATTCGCAGTGAAAACTGATAGGCATAAAACCCCCTTATGAACCCTCTCTAAGCTCGTTTGCGATTGCCTTTTCGATATTCTGCCCGAACTTCCGTTGTAATACCGCCTCGCGGGGTAAAAGAGGAAGTAATCTGCATCCATCGGGGAGCCGCCGCCCGGCACAGGTCCTCCAGAATCTCATTGGTCAAATGCTCGTAAAAAACCCCCCGGTTGCGGTAGCTTTGCAGATAATACTTCAGACTTTTCAGTTCAATGCACTTGCGGTCGGGGATATATTCAATGAGGATCTGCCCAAAATCGGGTTGTCCGGTTTTCGGACAGACACTCGTAAATTCCGGACAGCGGATAGTGATCACATACTTGCGCCGCGGATAAGGATTGTCGAACAATTCAATCGCAGGTTTTTCCACGCTCATTTGGACTCCCGCCTGATAATCTGATATACTGGAATATCTTAACGGAAACCTTTTTGATTTCAAGATAAGAGTATGAAGCAAGAAAAAAAAGCCGTGATTTTGCTCAGCGGAGGATTAGACTCAGCCACAACCCTGGCCATCGCCCGTCATCAGGGATACGAATGCTTCGCCATTACATTCCAATACGGTCAGCGACATTCGATTGAAGTGGAAGCCGCCAAGCGAATTGCTCGTTCCCTCAAAACAGCCGAACATCGACTCATACCGATTGATTTGGCCTCCTTCGGCGGCTCTGCCTTAACAGATCCTGCCATGAAGGTCCCCAAAACAGGACCGGATCCATCCTCAATCCCCATCACCTATGTCCCGGTCCGAAATCTGATTTTTCTCTCGTACGCGCTTGCTTGGGCGGAAGTACTCAAGGTATTCCATATCTTTATTGGCGCCAATGCAGTTGACTACAGCGGCTACCCGGACTGCCGTCCCGAATTCTTTGAGGCCTTCCAGAAAACAGCTAATCTTGCCGCCGTTGCCGCCGTCGAAGGAAAAGGAATCTTCCAAATCCATACCCCCATTATCCATATGACCAAAGCCGAAATCATCAAAACAGGCCTTCAGCTCGGAGTGGACTACTCACTTACCCACAGCTGTTATGACCCCACCCCGCAGGGCCTGGCCTGCGGTCTGTGTGATTCCTGCCGTCTGAGGAAGAAAGGTTTTCGGGAAGCGGGGGTCCCTGATCCCACCAAATACGTTTCGTGAGAAGATTATGGTAATTACCCAGCACCTATCTATCAAAACAAACGGAAATACCCAGATTCTGGATATTACATCCCAAGTCCAGCAAGCCGTAAAAGACTCCGAGCTTCTGTCCGGGATTGCCGTTCTGTTTGCCGTCGGCTCGACGGCGGGCCTAACTACACTCGAATATGAGCCGGGGCTCGTTCAAACCGACATCAAAGCGGCCTTCGAACGAATCGCCCCCAGAAACGACATCTACGCCCACGAAAACACCTGGAACGACGACAACGGCCATTCTCATGTCCGGGCGGCGCTTCTGGGGCCATCTCTGACCGTCCCATTCACGGACGGCCGACTGACCCTCGGAACCTGGCAGCAGATTGTCCTGATTGATTTTGATACACGGCCGAGAAACCGAACCATTGTCTGCCAGATTCTCGGCGAAAACGTCTCGAAAAAACCGCCGGAGCTGTAACGTTTGGGGCCCCGGAACGTATTACTGGGGGAAACAAACAACCCAAACTGATGGAAAGGGATCTTTTATGAAATGCCGGATACTTATTCTTTGCTTCAGTGCAATTGCTTTCACCGCTGGTGCAGCCCCGCTGAACAAGACGAACATCGGAGCCGATGCTCACTGGGTGATTCATCTGGACCTGGAGGCATTCCGGCAATCCAAATTGGGTACACTGATTCTGACCGATATTCAAACCCAATTCGGTGAAAAAGTTCAAGCCATCCAGGAATTAATCGGCTCGAATGTGTTGACAGATTTCAACCATTTTACCTTATACGGACCGGACCATGAGGAGCAAAATGCCGTGCTGCTGGCCGAAGGCCGATTCAACCCACAGAAACTAACCGCCCTCTTGGCCCTCAATCCCCAATACCAAAAAAGCACCTATCGCAGCTACACTTTGTACAGGTGGTTTGCAGAACAGCAAGGCAAAAACCAGGTTGGAACCTTTGCTCGAGAAAACCTCATCGCTATTTCCCAAAATCAGGAATCGCTCCAGCAAGCCCTGGATGTCCTGGATGGAAAACGTCCATCATTGTCTGAAGCCCCCTGGCTGAACGCCCAGGGTCAAGTCCCCGGTAAACCAATTTTGCTGGCCGCCGCCGGTGGAGTCAAAATTCTGTCAACCAATTACCCCCAGGCCGCCATGCTGACCAAAACCGAGGCCCTGCACCTTTTCATCAATGAAAACAATTCGTCTTTTCAAATCAGTCTTCTTCTTCAAATGCCGGACCCGCAAACCGCCCTCCAGGTAGAACAAGCCGTTTTGGGAATGAAAGCCATTTTAACGTTGAGCCAAAACAATGCCTCTTCTCCGCAGCCGAACGAAAACAAAGCAAACCAAAATCATATTTTTGCCGGAATCAATCCATCCCGATGGCTTCCTTTCCTGAATAACTGTCAGGTCTCCACCAGCCAAAATGCTGTTACGATTCGCTTCGAAATGCCGCCAGAAACCCTCTACGAGCTCCTCAAACAATGGCGGTCCTCTCCGGAACAGCCGGGCACGCAACCTCAGCAACAGGAAAACCGGACAGGACAATAAACGTTCATTTCAAATTGTTTGTTCATACAAACAGAAAGAATGGGACGGCCCAAAACCGTGTACAAGGAAAAATCCTTCCAACAAGATCACTTGAACAACGAAAAGGCAGCCCTTGCCTTTGAGAAGATTGTCCGGGAATATACAGTCCCCCTGATGCGGTTTATCTGCAGTCGGGTTCGCTGTTCGGCCGATGCGGAAGACATCTGCCAGGAAACATTTCTGAAGGCCTTCCGCTCGCAGCATTCCTTCGATGGACAAAGCTCCCTGAAAACATGGCTGTTTTCCATCGCCTATCACGAAACTGTCTCTTTTCTTCGAAAAAAGAAAATTCCAACCACCAGCTCTTTCCAGTCCTTATCCGTCGAAAACGCTTCTTCAGATTCGCAGAATCCCGATTCGGAAAATATCTGGCACTGGGCACGGGAGCTCCCGGCGGAACATTACACCCTCCTGTGGCTCAAATACAAAGAAGACCTCTCTACAGAACAAATTGCCCAAATTCTTCGCAAAAGCCGGCTGAATACCCGCGTCATGCTGCATCGGGCCAGACGCCGACTGGCCGAAATACTGCGCCGGAAAGAAGTCGGCAGGGATTCCGCCTTCCTTTGTCCCAACCCCAAAGGCCTTGCGTATGCGGAAAAGGAGTAAAACCATGTATTGCAGCATCATTAAAAAACAGATAAACCGTTCATTAGACGAGAAAACCCCCTTGTCCGCCGGAGCCGTCAGGCATCTGGAACGATGCCCATCCTGCCGGCTCTATTATGAAAGTCTGCTTCAAGTAGAAGCAAAACTCCGACGGGAAATGCCGGACCAGCCCGTTGCGGATACCTCCGCTCTTGAAGGAAAGATTCTCTCCAAAATCCGCAGTGAATCGCAGACGGTTCTTGTCCAGCCGCAAACACATCGGCTATTGCGGCCCCTGACTGCCGCCGCCGCTGTGCTGCTTCTGGCCGCACTCTTCGGACTGCTCCGGCATCTCAATAGACCTGCCCCTCATCCGAACATTCCGGAGGAAATCAATCCGTTTCAGCGTGCACTGACCGCTGACCTATACACAATCCAAAATCAGCTGCTTGGCGACTCGCTTCAGCAGCCGTTTGAAATAGAAATAGACAATCTTGCCAAAGATATGCAGACGGCAGTTCGGTTTGTCTCCGCCTGCCTGCCGCACCCCCCGTCGGAAGCGGAACTGCCCTGATTGCTACAGCAGCGGAGTCAGCGTGCGGACAATGCTCTCGCACAAATGACGCCCCAGACCGGCCTGGGCGATTCCCTCCTGACAGCCGCCGAACAGCATCCGAATCCAGGTTTCAACCGCCTCAATCTCCGCCGGACTGTATACACACATCGCAATCTCATAATTAATCAGCAGACTCCGGTAGTCGATATTGGCCGACCCGAGTATCGCCATCTGGCGGTCCATCAGCACCACCTTGGCGTGCAACATCCCCGGCGTGAAAAAAAGAACCTTTCCCCCCGCCTGCTGAATTTCCCGAAGCGGAATCCCCCGCCCCCAATCCGCCAGAGGGTGATTAGATCGGCGAGGCAGAATAATCCGCACATCGATGCCCCGCCGCGCCGCCAGCACCAGCGCCTGCGTAAGAGAATCATCCGGTACAAAATACGGCGTAACCACCCAAAACCGCTCCTGCGCCGCATACACCGCCGTCAGAATCGCATCATACAGCGCATCATTCGGCACATCCGGCCCGCTCGGGACAACCTGCACGACCGCCTGTCCGCTTCCCTTATCGGCCAATCGCTCCGGACGGATTTCCGGAAGCTGCTGTCCGCTGGCAAAATACCAGTCATATCGGAAAACCTGCGTATAATGCCGCACGGCCGGCCCTTCCAGCGTAAACGCCAAATCCCGCCACCGCCCCTCATACGGCACCGGCCCCATGTATTCCCGGCCGATATTTGTCCCCCCCGACAAAACTTTCTTTTCGTCCACGACAACGATTTTTCTGTGATTGCGAAGATTGGCCCGACCTCGAAACGGACGATGAAAGACCGGCATAAAATGAGCATACTGACCGCCGGACTCTACCAGCGGACGAAGAAATCGTCCCCGCGTATGAAGGCATCCCACGCCGTCCAGAAGCAGACACACCCGCACACCAGCCCGGGCCTTTTCGGAAAGCACCTCCAGCACCTCAATTCCGCGTTTGTCCTTTCGAAAAATAAAGGTGGCCAAATAGATGGATTCCTGGGCGGAATGCAGCATCTTCATCAGTTCCAGATAGGTCTCTTCCCCTGTTCGGCACAGCACCAGATTGTGCCCGGCCTCCGCAGGGGGATGCCCATAGGAACGGAGCAGCCGTTCAATCGGCCCCAAATCCCGCTCCTCGCTCTCCTGCTGAATGAGGCCCAATTCGTCCTTTTTGTCGGCCTCCCGGCGGATTTTGCGGCCCCCGAATATCAGATAAAGCGGAACTCCAATATACGGAATCAGAATAACCGCCAATAGCCAGGCAATCGTTCCGGAAAAAGACCGCTTCTGCAGGAGAATATACGCCACCAGCAAAATGCCCAGCAGAAAGCCGGCAATCGCAACGATATTCGTCAGAAGCCAGGCCCAAAAGGCATGCAGGATGTCTGTCATAATCTCCGCAGCTCCTTTCTCAAAACCTCCGAGGACAGCAGACAGACCGCTCACTGAATCTCAAAGGTGATGCTGTAGGCCTCTCCGTCAAACTTCGTATGAATCTTATACCCGGAATTGTAAAAAATCGTCAGCATCGCCTTGTTGATCGGCAGCACGGTTGCATAAAAGCTCTTGACGCCGCGCTGGCGGGCGATTTGGACCAGATATTCCAGAAGCAGAGAGCCCATCCCCTTATCCTGCCACTCATCCTGCACAATAAAGGCCACCTCGGCCGTCATTGTCTTGGGGTCCAGAAAATACTGGGCTATCGCCACAATCTCCTCCTGCCCCTCCGGTCCCGGCACCACCCCTACAATCGCCAGATTCTGCTCATAATCCACATTGGTCAGTTTCTGAACATCCTTATGAGGAAACGTTTTCGTATGGGTGAAATACCGCTTCTTCACAGAATCCGGACTGAGCGAATACAGCATCTCCGACAAAGCACTCTCATCGGTCGGCTTGACGGGGCGCAGAAAGATTTCCGTTCCGTCCTTGAGCGTGTCATACTTTTCCAGCTCCTGCGGATACCGGACCTTATCCCATTCAATCTCTATCTGGTCCGGCGAAATGTATTTGCGGGCCTTGGCCGCCTGAATCAGCTCCTTGCGGAATTTCGGATGAGCAATATTAATCAGTGCCAGGGCCCGTTCCCGAATGCTTTTTCCGTGCAGGTAGGCAATCCCGTATTCAGTCACCACATAATGCACATCCCCCCGCGTGGTTACGACTCCCGCCCCTTCCGTCAGTGCCGGCACGATGCGGGAAACCGTATCGTCTTTGGCCGTGGAGGGCATCGCAATAATCGGCTTTCCGCCGCGGCTGCGGGCGCATCCCCGAATAAAATCCACCTGACCGCCGATGCCGCTGTAAAACCGGTATCCCAGCGAATCCGCACAAACCTGACCGGTCAAATCAATCTCCAGCCCCACATTAATCCCAACCATCTTGTCATGCTGCGCAATCACAAACGGGTCATTGACGTATTCCGTCGGGTGAAACTCAAAAAACGGATTGTTGTTGATATAGTCGTAAAGCCGCTGAGAGCCCATGCAGAAACTGGCCACCACCCGTCCGTTATTGATGGTCTTTTTCGAACAGGTCACCGCACCGCATTCAATCAGCTCGATAATCCAGTCGCCGAACATCTCCGTATGAACGCCCAGCTCCTTCTTGTCGTGGAGAAACTCCGCCATCGCCTGGGGAATTCGTCCGATGCCGCATTCAATCGTGCTGCCGTCTTCAATCAGCCGGCTCAGATTCTGCCCGATTCTCCGCAGCACCTCATTGCTGGTCGGCGGTTCCACCGTGATAATCGGCTCATCATACGGCACCATTGCATCAATCGAGTTGACATGAATAAAACTGTTTCCGAGGGTGCGCGGCATATACCGATTGACCTGAGCAATCACATATTTGGCATTAGCCGCCGCTGACTTGACAATATCCACCGACACCCCCAGACTGCACAGCCCGTTGACATCCGGCTCCGTCACGGAAATCAGCGCCACATCCAGCGGAATCCCGCCGCTTTCAAACTGGCGGGGAATATCCGAAAGAAAAATCGGCGTATAATCCCCCACGCCCTCCTCCATCGCCCCGCGCACATTCTCCGCAATGAAAAAGGAATTCATCTTGAACTTTTCGCGGAATTTCGGCTCCACATAAGGCGCCGCCCCCATCGTCAGCAGGTGAATAATGTGCGCATCGTAAATATGGTCGCCGTATTCCACCAGGGCCTGCACAAGGTGCTGCGGCTGCCCGCAGCCGGTCCCGATAAAAATCCGGTCTCCCGGCTTAATCAGCTTCATCGCCTCGCGGGCCGTGCAAACCCGATCCGCATATTTCTGTTTCCAGTCAAACGACGACATCATCGGAAGACCTCCCAAAAACTCAGGCGGATTTCAGCGTTTTTCGAGGGTCATCATGGCATCCACTGCAATCGGCGTGACCCCCTCTTTGCCGACCACGAACGGGTTGATGTCCATTTCCTTGATTTGGGGAAACTCCGTCACCAGCTGGCTCAGACGCTGCAGGGCCTCTGCAATCGCATCAATATCCACCCCCTCCTCGCCCCGGGCGCCCCGCAGGATATCATACGTCTTGGTGCGGACAAGCATCTCCTTGGCCTCTTCGGCTGTCAGCGGTGCCGGATAAAATGCCACATCCTCCAGCACCTCCACCAGTTTGCCGCCCATCCCGAACATCATCAGCGGACCAAAACGCGGGTCCCGCGTCATCCCCAAAATCACCTCCTTGCCTGTATTGCACATCTGCTCAACGCTGATTCCGAGAATATGGGCATGCGGGGCCTTTTTCGGGATGCGGTACATCATCAAATCAAAGACATCCATCACCTCCTGCTCGCTGGTGATGTTGGTTTTGACCCCGCCGACCTCTGTTTTGTGAATGATATCCGGCGACCAGACCTTCAGAACCACAGGAAAACCGATTTGCCTGGCTATGCTCGCGGCCTGCTCCGGCGTTGTAGCGATTCCGCCGGCCGGCGTGACAAACCCGTACGCCTCCAGCACCTCCTTGGTTTCCATCTCCCCCACTTCCATCTGGCCCAGCCGCAGATGCCGCTCAATAATCCGCTCCACCTTCCGGCGGTTCACATTAAACAGTTTTACCACCCGTTTCGGCCGATTCCGCCAGGCATGATACTGCGTCATAACTTTGAGCGTGCGAACGGCACTTTCCGGACAGTCGTACTGGGGAATATGTCCGTCGCGAAGAACCTTCAGCGCCTCAGCGACCCGGCTGGCTCCCAAAAAACAAGCCAGAACCGGTTTGTCCGGTTTTTCGCGAGTCACACGCACAATCGCCTCCGCCGTCGCCACACACGCCGTCATCGCATGCGGACTGAGCAGCACCAGCGCACTGTCCACATTCGGGTCATCCAGCACGGTCCGCAAAGCAAACTCGTACCGGTCCTCCAGCGCGTCGCCCAACAGGTCAATCGGATTGCGGATGTTGGCCGCCCGGGCCATCTGCTGCGACTGTTCGAGAATTCGCATCGTCTGCTCCGTAAAAGCAGCCAGCTGCAGTTTCTCCCGCTCGATGGCATCTGTAGCCATAATCCCCGCCCCGCCTGCATTGGCAATTACCGCCACCCGCGGTCCGGCCGGACAGGGCTCATACGCAAAGGCCTGCGCATAGTAAAACTGATGCTTAATGGACTCACAGCGAATCACGCCCGCCCGCTCAAAGACACACTCATACGCCGTTTCCGCTTCCGCCAGACGTCCTGTATGCGACGAAGCCGCCCGAGCCCCGGCCTCCGTAAAGCCGGCTTTCAAAAGCAGAATCGGCTTGCGCCGGCTGATTCGCTCGGCCTGCTTGATGAACGCATCCCCATCTGAAATCGTCTCCAGATAACCGGCAATCACCGCCGTCTCCGGGTCATCCCCCAGCGCCCGAATTAGAGTCAATTCATCCACATCCGCCTTGTTGCCGATGCTTACCAGTTTGCTGAACCCCATCCCCCAGTTTCGAGCCATATCGACAAATGCCGCCAGCAGAGAGCCGGATTGGGAAAAATAGGCCACATTGCCCGGCTCCGGAAGCTCCCCTCCGAAACTGGCATTGATTTTCCGGGACGGCACCATAATCCCGATGCAGTTTGGGCCAATAATCCGAATGCCGGCGGCACGGGCCGTTTGAAGAATCTCCTGCTCCAGACGAGCCCCCTCCGGTCCTGTTTCCTTAAATCCGGACGAAATGATAATAACCGCCTGAACCCCGATTTCCGCACACTCCTTGATGACCTGCGGAACCAGTTTGGCCGCCACCGCCACCACCACCAAATCCGGAACCGAACCGATGGCCTTCAAGGTCGGATAACACGGCAGCCCCCCGATTTCCGAAGCGTTGGGATTGACGGGATAGAGAGCCCCGGGATACCCCGCTTTCTGCATTGCGGCAAACAGTTCATAGCCCACCTTACCCGGTTCCCTCGATGCCCCCACGATGGCTATAGAACGGGGCTCAAAAAAACGCTCCAAACCCGTCATGGACGATTACCCTTCAAAAGGGGAGTCTTGCTCAAACCGTTTTCGGCCCTTTCTCCGCCTTTGCTCCGGAATCAGAACGTTCCGGAATTCTTTTTCTTAATTTCGCCCCGTAGTTATAATCCGACTTCCAAAATCTGTAAAGGGATTTCCCCGCTTTGGATTGGAATCGTTTCGGCCGGGAAATCTTGTCTTGAAATGCTTGCTTTTTCCAATCAAAACGGCTATAAGATGTTTTTCTGTACCGCCGAAGTAGCTCAACGGTAGAGCACGGCTTTCGTAAAGCCGGGGTTGTGGGTTCAAATCCCATCTTCGGCTTCCGGAGGGAGCACAAGTACAAATCGTCCGACTCCGGAAAGGACTTCTCACGCAGTCGGAGGAAATTTACGCTTGCAGGACACCCAACCCCCTGCTAAAGTACGGAACCTTTAACGAAGGGCGATTAGCTCAGCTGGTAGAGCAGCTGACTCTTAATCAGCGGGTCGCAGGTTCGAATCCTGCATCGCCCATTTAGATATAAGGCCTTGCAAGGTAAACACTTGCAAGGCCTTTTTGCTTGTCGGTTTCTTACACAAGATACCGGCTGTCCGTCTCCTGGAACGGCCGAATCTTTTTGGCCATCTCTTCGTATCCCGCGCGTCCCATCAGCGCAAACGTGGCCTCTTTGCCCAACTCCACGGCGGGCTGGTCATAGGCGTTAATATGGAAAAGCATGCCGGCCAGCGAAGTCGTCACTTCATAAAGATAGAAAAACTGCCCGACTGTTTCAGGACATACTGAATCGAAAATTACTGTTAAACACGGCCTCTTGTCCTGAATCAGTGCATATTCCGTCGCCAACTTCTCGCTGTTCAGCAATTTGGCCATACTGGCTCGAGCCAGGTACCCCAGCTCCGGTGCCTCCGGCGGACAATCCCCCATCACCACGTCCCGCTTAAACTGCTTGACCTGCAGGAACGTGAAGACCTTATCATTCGGCCCTTCCCGGTACAGCTGCACCCGACTGTGCTGGTCCGTCGTCCCTAAAGCATTGACCGGAGTCGGCCCTACAAAAACCGCCCTGCCGTCCAAATCCGTCTTCTTGCCCAGACTCTCCGCCCAAAGCTGACGATACCAGTCCGAAAGGTCCTTGAGGGCATGGCAGTACGGCATCATCACCGAAATCCGCTTGCCTCTTTGGTAATAATGCCACTGAATTGCCGCATTCAAGGCCGCCGGATTCGCGAAAAAGTCGGTGCGGCTGACCCGCTCATCCATCTGACGAGCCCCCTCCAGCAGCGTCTCAATATCAATTCCGCAAACCGCCGCACTTAAAAGGCCGACCGGACTGAGCACGCTGAACCGCCCGCCCACGCCGTCCGGGACCTCCAGTGCACGAAAGCCGGCCTTGTCCGTAATGGCCCGCAGCGTTCCCTTCTTCGGGTCGGTCGTGGCCACGATTTGCTTTTTGTATCCTTCCGGCCCCAGCCGCTCCAGAAGCATCTGCCGAATCACAAGAAACTGCGCCGCCGTCTCCGCCGTCTGACCCGATTTGCTGATGACGTTAAAGACGGTCTTATTCAGCTGGTCTCCAATCCAGTCCAGAAAGCTGCCGAACTGAACCGGGTCCACATTGTCAAACACAAACAGACGCGGCCCTTTGCGCTGTTTGGAATCCAGATTGTACAGATACGGGTTCAGCGCCGTCTGCAGAGCAATATTCCCCAGCGCCGAACCGCCGATTCCCAGCACCACAAAGTTTTCGCATTCCTGCTGGAGCCGGGCCGCCAGCTCCTTGACCTCCTTCGGATACCGGGGATGATACGGCAGGTCCCGATAAGGTGTCTTGCCGCTTTTTCGCTCCTGATTGAGCCGCTCAATCAGCGGAGCCGTCTTCTTCGCCAGCTCCGCAAACTGACCGGAGGTAATCCCGTGTTCGGGCCCTAAAATTTCTTCACAAACATTCTTGTAGTAAAAATAGATATTCTTCGCACTCACAGTTCATTCCCTTAAACATACAGTTTACTGAACTTTCACCAGCGACGCATATTTGAGCATCAGAGACTTGGTCGTTCCCGAATCAAAACGCACCACAACGATGCTGTCCTCGCCCAGGTCCAGAAATTCCTTCACGCTGCCCCGACCGAACTTGGAATGCTCCACCCGTTCATTAACGGCAAATTTCGGCGCTGTTTTCTCCGGTCGGCTTTTCGGCTCTTTGGACAGGCCGAAATATCCTTCCCAGTCCTCCGTTCGGTCTCGAACCTGCGTTTCGCCGGCAAATCCGATTTCATAAAGAAACGGCGAAGGAACCGACCGCAGAAACTGCCCCCGCAAAAGCCGATGGCGGGCGTAACTGATAGTCAGCCGGTCCTTGGCCCGCGTCATCCCGACAAAAAACAGCCGCCGCTCCTCCTCCATCTCATCCGGCCCGCCTTCCAGCGAACGCTCATGCGGCAGCATTCCTTCCTCCAGACCGATGATAAACACGCAGGAAAACTCCAGTCCCTTAGCGGCATGCAGCGTCATCAGGGACACCCGTCCGGCATTCGGGTCAAACGCATCCGTATCGCTGTAGAGGGCGATGCTCTGAAGAAAATCGGCCAGCGAGGGATTTTCGGCCGTGCGGTCATACTCGGCCGCCGCATTAATCAGCTCATTGATATTCTCAATCGCTTCCTCATCTCCGGCCTCCTCAAACGCCTCCGACAGACCGCTTTCCGTGAACACAAGGTTCATAATCTCCGACGCCTCCCGGTCCAATTCCTTCCGAAACCGCTCAAAAAGAGCGGCAAACTCCATCAGCCGTTTGCGGGTGCCGGAGGCAATCGTTTCAATCCGTCCGGCCTGTCCGGCCGCCGCCAAAAGCGGCAGACGATTCCGGGAGGCATATTCCTGCAGGCGTTCAATCGTCTTGTCCCCGATTCCTCGGCTGTGCGTGGAGACCGCCCGCACAAACGCCACATCATCCGACGGGTTGACAATCAGTTTCAGATAACTGAGAAAATCCTTCACTTCCTTTCGGGCATAAAACTCCACCCCCCGCACCACCTGATAGGGAATCCGCCGGCGGATAAATGCCTCCTCCACCGAGCGGCTCATCGCATTCACCCGGTAAAACACCGCAATTTCCTGCGGATTGACTCCCTGATTGAGCAGACCGGAAACATCCGCGGCCACCTGCTCCGCCTCATCCTGTTCATCCTCGCAGACCCGAATTACCACATCCTCCCCTTCCGGCCTCGTCGGAATCAGCGTTTTGGCCTTGCGTTTTTTGTTGCCCGCAATCAGCCGGTCCGCCCGCCGCAGAATATTCGGCGTCGAACGGAAATTTTCCTCCAGTTTAATCACCGCCGCATTCGGCCAGTCCCGCTCAAACGCCAGGATGTTGCCGATATCCGCCCCGCGCCAGCGGTAAATCGACTGGTCCGGGTCCCCTGTCACACAGATATTCCCATGTGCGGCGGCCAGCCCCCGGGCTATCTGATACTGGGCGTGGTTGGTATCCTGATACTCGTCAATCAGCAGATAGCGAAACCGCTCGGACAGCTCCCGGCGAATTTCGGGAAAATTCCGCATCAGCAGGGCCGTCTGCACGAGCAAATCGTCAAAATCGAGGGCCTGATTGCGCCGCAGAATCTCCTGATATTTTCGATAAATCGAGGCGACCGTCTGCCCGAAAAAGTCATTCACACGGGCCGCAAACGCCTCCTCATCCTCCAGGTCATTCTTCAGCCGGGAAATGATGGACAGCATCCGCGACGGGGAGAAATTTGACGAGGAAATCTGACAGGCCGCCACCGCCTCCTTCATACAGCGAAGCTGATCGGATTCATCATAAATGCTGAAGGTCGGCTCAATTCCCGCCGCCTGCCCGTACCGCCGGAGAATCCGCACACACAGCGAATGAAAGGTGCTCAGATGGCTGCCTGCCGGCACCCCCATCGACAGCACACGCTGCCGCATCTCCTGGGCCGCTTTATTCGTAAACGTAATCGCACAAATCTGCGACGGACGCACGCCGCCGTGAATCAGCATCGCAATCCGGCAGGTAATCACCCGCGTCTTGCCGCTGCCCGGCCCCGCCAAAACCAGCAAAGGCCCTTCCCGATGCAGCACCGCCCGCCGCTGCGAGTCCGTCAATCCTTCCAGTATTTGTTCCGAATTCATTCTCTTCCCGCAAACACAGACTGCTCTTCATTTCGAAATGCGCAGTGTACGCCAAAACCTTCTCTCAGGCAAGAGCGGTCTGGGAAAATCACCCCTCCAATCAGGGAGTGTTTTGCGGCTGGTACTGACGGATTTGCTCCAGGAACCATTGTTCCTGCTGCTGAAGTTTTTCAAACAGGTCCGGGCGTTCAATCTGAATCCGGCCCAGCAAGCTCATCTTGAAAGACGGCGGATATTCCGGATCCTCCATAAATCCGCGAAACGCCGTGTATCGAATCAGGTCCATCGGCGGAAGCCCCAGCCGCTGGGAGGCCTCTTTCCCTAGTTCCTCCATATAATAATCATAAATCTGCTGGGCCAGTTTTTCCCGGGCGGAGGCCTCATCATCCTCCCGTATCGCATAGTAAAAATAGGCCTCCTGCAAACGATATAGAATGGCCTCCGTCGCATCATCAAAGCCAAGCCCCTCCATTTCCTGACGGAAATGCCACTGAACAAACTCCTCAAACGGTTTCAGGTACTCCTCTCGAATCTGCCCCGCATCATCCCTCGGATAAAGTTTTCGGACTTCCTGATAAATCTGTCGGGCTCTTCGCTCGTGTCCCGCCTGGTACATTGACATCAGGGCATTTTCCAGAAAGTTCTTATGCCCTCCCCGAACCGCCTTCGGATTGCCCTTTTCCAGCTTCTCATATTTCTCAATAATCGTCCGCCAAATCTGGTCGCAGGCCGTAAACATCTTGGGGTCCGGACGAATAAACAGCGCCGTCTCCCCGTCAGGACCCGTGTAAAGAATCAGATTGCCGCTCCGATACAGCTGCTGAAGACTGTGAAAAACAATCCGATCCGTGTTTTTTTCATCAATCCGGTACTGGTCCGGACGAGAGGCCTTCTGAAGTCCCAGAACCGCCCAGTAAATTGCATGTGCCGCAGGATGCTCCCAGTTAATCGGAAGCCGTTCGTTCGGGTCATCAATCGACGTCCGACCGTACTGCCTGTTAATCTGAACCATCAGCTCCGGGTCCATTTTCCAGGTGTTCCGCAGAACCCACGCACGGGCAAACCTGTCAAACTTTGCAAGCCCGGGCTTATCGCGAAAGGAATCAATCACCTCAAAAGCCGCACGAGGAAACTGGCCGGGCTGGCGACGCAAAGCCAGGAAATTATCCACCAAAGTCGTGTCGGTCTTTTGAAATCTCGAATCGGCCTTCGACAGCGCCTCAATCAGCGGGGCTACATCCGGATCTGCCAAAATCTCAGAAAGGGTTTTCGGAGCCGCCGCCAGCCGCTCAAACTCCTCATTGGTCTGTTCCCCCAGCAAAGGCCGCATTTCTAACAAGAGCTGCATCTTGTAATACCGATGGCAGTCGTCCAGATTGTCCCCTATCTTATGCCAGAAAATCCACCCCAGAGATCGATACAGAGAAATATCCTGCGGATTGAGGGGGATTCCCCGGTCCCGAAGCAGTTCATACCCGTTGCGAACCCATTGCCAGCGTTGAGCACACTGGGTATTGGGGATAGCGACCGAGATGTTGTACGCCATATTCCAGGCGTGAAAATCCCAGACCTTTGCAAAACGGGGCTGCAAAATGGTAATCCATTCCGCCAGCTGTTTGGCGTCAAAAAATTTCCCTTCCTGCTTGAGCCGGTCCGCCCGAATCCAAAGCACATCTACTACCAGCCCGCGGAAGGCCCCCATCGCTACCGTGGCAAAAGCCAAAGAAGGCGGAGCATTCTCCAAAGGGTCATTCAGCACCAGACCCATCTCAGAACGCTTTTGATGAATCTTCGGCTGCATCCGCCAGGCCGCAATCAGCAGCCCGGATGCTGCAAGGGCACAAACCAGAATGATGAGTCTGTTTTTCCAGCGCATTCGAAAGACGATTAAACCGTAATTTTGGCGATTTCTCGCCTCGAGAAAATCCAGATTCCAATCGCCAGCAAAAGTACCATTTGCACAGCAAGCGTAATCAGAACCGCTTTCCCCAAAAAGGCCCAGGAAAGAACCTCTCCGGAAACCAAATAATCCGTCGGGCTGTACGGCCCGTCAAAACGCGGAATCGCATAGAGAAACCACCGAATCGTAAATCGGTACACCAATCCCAAAACCGCCCCAAGCCCTTCGATGGATTCCAGAATAAATCCGTTAATCAACCCCGCAAAAAACACCATCAAACTGAACAAAGCCGCCACCGGAAACGACAGCCACGTGCTCAGCGAAACCCCCAGTGCCGCCAGAAAAACCAGGCGAATCGCCATCAGCAGAACAACGCGGAAAAAGTTTACTCCAAACCCGCCGACCTGATAGAGCACCTCCATCTGGTCAAAAATCACCGTGGAAAAATTCCTTTCCGGCGAATTGAAAAATCCGACGGTAACCGCCCCATCCGCTGCCGTCGCATCCGCGGGAACCGTGAAGGTATGCAGGGTGCGGACGGATTCCGACCGTTCCACCCCGTAAACAGGCGTTTTATACTCCCGAAGACCCGTCCGAAACTGCCGAAAATCCCCCACCCGCCATTGCCCGTAAACTTCCTGATTCGGCGGCTCCGGTGTCGCCTGAAACTTATAACGGACAAACAAAACCGAATTGGGGTCCTTCGGCGGAAAAACCGTCTGAAAATCCCACTCTTTCACAGCCGCCACTTCCACGGACTTTTGAGCAATCCGTTCCTGCTCCCAAAGAGTCGCCCGAATCTCCGACATCGGCAGGTCCGGCAGCTGCCGGTTTTTCCGCAGCGTTTCAATTCGTTCCTCCACACGCCTGCTAATTTCCTCTTCCGACATCTGAGGAGCCACCACGCGGCGAGCCGTAAAGAACTCCGTCCGAGCCCGGGCAATCTGGTCTTCCGGCGCCTTCGAAAAACGGGGAGTCGCCGTCGTCAATCCGTAAATCATGCATGAAAACCCCGCCAGCAAAAACAGATTCAGCCCCGCAGCCCCCAAAAACTTTCCCAGAACAATCTGATAGCGAACAATCGGTTTGGTAACCACCAAATCGATTGTTCGTGTCCGCAAATCGCTGTGGAGGGAATAACACGATACGGCAATCGTCAGCACCGAAAGCAGAAATCCCACCAAACTGATGCTGTAGCTGGAAAAACTCTGCAGTCTCCCCAAAAGCGTTCCATCACCCGTCAGCATCCAGGCCATCGTCGGCAGAAGGACAAGCAGCAGCAAAATTACGGCTGCCGCAACCTTCATTCGAACGGCCTGAGCAATGGTGTTTTTGGCAATCACCCAGCTATTCCGCATCCCGGCGCTCCTCCGAATCCGGAAGACGGGTCTGTTCCGTCGACCCATCCGGCCCTTTTCGGCCTCCGAGAAGTTTCTCCAGAATATCCTGACGGACCGCTGGTTTGGGTACCGCAGGCGGCTCCGACGGCTTCTCTGTTTGAGCTTCTGCAGAAACCGTCTTCTCAACCGGCTTTTCCGTCAGATGTTCAAGCAGTTCCTTTTTGGGGGCAGACGGCGGGACGGCTTCCGTCGGTTCGGTTTTCGCACGGTCGGCGCTGCTTTCCGAAACCGGCTGGGGCTTCTTGGCAACCAGTTGTTCCAGAACAGCCCGAGAGGGTGATGCCGGCTGAGCCGCCAGAAAACCCTGAATCCCTGTCCCGGGCTTGGCCCCGCTGGTCGGCTGTGTTTCCTGGGCCTTCGTAATGATATTGACAAAGAAGGTCTCCAGCTTGTCCACCGGAGTCGTAATCTTGCACCACGAACCCTCCCGGCGAACCACGGATTCAATCTCCTCCCGGGCCTTCGGAGGCAGCGGTCCGGTCAAAATCTGCAGCTCATCCCGATGCTGCAGAAGCTCCCGAACCGGCCCTTCGACCTGCATTTTGCCTCCGTACATAATCCCAATCCGGTCGCAGACATCCTCCACATCCGCCAGCAAATGACTGCAAAGCAGAATCGTCTTGCCCCGACGTGCCAGCTCCAGCAGCAGGTCTTTAATCTGACGGGTCCCGATCGGGTCCATTCCGGAAGTCGGTTCATCCAGAATCAGCAAATCCGGGTCATTAATCAGGGCCTGCGCCAGTCCAATCCGCCGCATCATTCCTTTCGAATACGTCCCGATGCGCCGACTGCCCAGCCCCGCCAGCCCCACCATCTCCAAAAGCGTATCAATCCGGCTCTTGCGAACGGAAGCCGGCAGGCCGAATATCCGCCCGTAAAAATCCAGCGTCTCCCGCGCCGTCAGATAGCGGTATAAATAGGACTCCTCCGGAAGATATCCAATCCGGGCGGCAATCGCCGGGTCGGTGCTGCGGCCCCCCAGAACAAAGGCGTGCCCCTTTGTCGGATGCAGCAGGTTCAGAAGCATCTTGATAGTCGTGGTCTTTCCTGAACCGTTGGGCCCCAGAAAACCGTAAATCTCGTTGTAGCGAACCTTCAGATTCAAATCCACAACGGCTTTGACCTTCGGGCGGCCCCACCAATCCGGAAAGATTTTCGTCAGATTGATGGTTTCTATCGCATAGGAAGAACCGGCAGAATCCATGAGTCAATTGCACCTGAAAAAAATTCGTTTATGCTTCCGTGCTTTCAACAGCAGGCCCATGCGGCTCCAGATGCTCTCCGTACCGCACCAGACGGGCACTGTTGAAAATCACCACCAGCGCCCCGACCAAATGCAGGAATGCCGCCAGAATCAGCTTCACCCAGCCGACCATAATCCCCATCATCCCCAGCAGGATAAAAATGACGCCGAACAGCAGGTTTTGGTGAATGACGGCCCGCGTCTTCCGCGACAAATGCACCAAGAACGGCAGACGCCGAAGGTCATTGCTCATCAGGGCAATCGAAGCGGAGTTGATGGCCACATCACTGCCGGCCGCCCCCATCGCAATACCCAAATCCCCCGCCGCCAGCGCCGGGGCGTCATTAATGCCGTCCCCAACCACCGCCACAATATGACCTTCCTTGCGAATCGACTCCACCACCGCCAGCTTGTCCTGCGGCAGGCACTGGGCCTTGTAATCCGTACAGCCCAGCTCCGCACTGACGCGATTGGCCACATCCCGGCGGTCGCCCGTCAGCATCGTTACCCGGCGAATCTTCGCCGCAAACAGCTCCTCCACTGCCTGCCGGGCCTCCGGACGCGTCTTGTCCTGAAGCCCGATCCAACCGATGCACCGATTGTCGCATGAAACATACAGCGTGCTGAACCCCTGCTCCTCATGAAGGGCCGGGTCGGCCACCGTATGAATATCAATTCCGTTTTCCGTCAGGAATGTATCGCGTCCTACCCGCACCAGCGAACCGTTTACACGGGCCGTCACGCCTTTGCCCGGCGTTTCCTGAAATTCCGTCGCCCGCACAAAACTCACATTGGCCTCCCTGGCCAGATTGAGCACCGCACGGGCCGCCGGGTGCTTGCTCATCTCCTCGGCGGAAGCCGCCAGCGACAGCAGTCTCTCCGGCTCGACATCCGCCGCCGGCTCCAGCTTGGTCACATACAGCTGCCCCGTCGTCAGGGTGCCGGTCTTGTCAAACACAACCGCCGTAATCTTGCCGGCGATTTCCAGAAGCGATACATTCTTAATCAGCACCCCCAGACGCGCCGCCGCCGACAGCGCCGCCACCATCGCCGTCGGTGTCGCCATAATAATCGGACACGGACACGAAATCACCAGAATCGAAATCGTCTTTTCAAAATCCTTCGTGAAAAAGTAAACAATTCCGCTAATCATCAGGATTGTCGGCAGATACCATTTCACATACCGGTCAATCAGCCGCATAATCGGCAGCTGCGTCTTCTCCGCTGCCATAATCAGCTGCTGCACCTTGCCCAGCGTGGTGTCCTGTCCGGCCTTGGTCACCTCGATATCCAGCATTCCCGTCAGGTTCGTCGTGCCGGCAAACACCTGCATCCCGATGACCTTATCCACCGGCAGCGATTCGCCGGTAATCGTGGCCTCATTGACCGAACTCAAGCCCTGACGAATCACACCGTCCGCCGGGATATTGTCGCCCGGACGAACCCGAATCAAATCCCCGGGCTTGAGCTGACTGACATTCACCTCCGTTTCCGTCCCGTCCGGATTGAGCAGAACAGCCGTTGTCGGGGTCAGTTTAATCAGCGATTCAATCGCCGCCCGTGCCCCCAGGGCTGTCCGGGTCTCCATCAGCTCCGCCAGCAGCATAATAAAGGCCACTACGCCCGCCTCAAAATACTGACCGGCGGCCAGCGCCGCAAGAATCGCCAGCGCCACCAGCTCATCCATATGCGTATGGCCTTCCAGCAGCCCCCGCACGGCATGAACAATCACCGGCAGCCCCAGCAGCACCGCTCCAATCAGGGCCACCAATTGACTCAAATCTCCCGGCCCGTACAGCCAGCGAACCTGAGCCAGCGAACCGCTCAGCAGCAGCACGCCGCCGGTAAGCGTCCCAAAAACCGCCAGACTAATCCGCGTCTGCTGACCCGCCGCCGAAGCAGCCAACCCTTCATGGGTATGGGAATGCCCCTCGTGAGAGCAGCCCATTTCCTGACATTTAATTCCAAGGTGCTGATGTGCCATGTCCACCTCTGTAAAAGACTATTTCTTTTCTGCCTGTTCTTCTTTAGGCCGAGCAAGGTCCCGATTAATCATCACACGAATTTCCCGCCCTTTGTCGCCGGAGGGCGGCACAAACATCGTCTCATCCACCTTTTGAAGAATTTCTTCAACCGCATCCTGATAGAGTTTCTGCAGCACCAGGGCCGGACGCTTGCGGTATTCCGGCAGCAGACTCTTCAGATAGTCCGCCGCCGCTTTGGCGTCCTGTTCTACCCGGGTCCGATACGCCCACGCCTCCGCCAAAATCCCCTGGACGCGCCCGCCCATCTGATGAATCAGTTCTTCCATCTGATCATTCGTCAGCGTCTCATCCCGCAGTTTGGCCAGCAGCTCCTCCGCCCGAGGGCCGGCTGTATCCGTCAGAAGCTTTTCCTTGTAGGCGCGGGCGTCTACAATCGCCTGCTCACTCTTGTTAATCGCCTGGCTGGAGGCCTGAAACGCATCATCCACCTGCAGCGGCCAGTTCGTCCGATTGATTCGCACATCATCAATCTGAATCCCGCTCTCAATCGCATCCAGCTTGTCCTGCAAAACCCGCCGAACCCGCTCCGAAATCCCCGTTGAGCTCGTCAGCGCCTCGTCCAGACTGTAGCGCACCATCGTGGAAACCACCGCATCCGACGTCAGACTCTCAATCAGCGGATTGACCGTCCGGGCCGCCACCTCCATAAAGGACTCGCCCGGCTTTCGATTGGGAATATACACATTCTCAAAAAAGCGCACCGGCGAGCCGATGGAATACGTCACCGTCCACTTGGAATGCACAATGTTGTAATCGGAACCCTTCAGCTGCGTAATCGGCTCGTTGCGGGTCAGACAGTATCCGTCCTGAGTGGGATTGAGTCCTCCGTAAGCCGCTTTCTTCCCGCCGGCCAGTTTTTCCTGCTCTGTTTCAAAATACCAGAAGGAATCAATCGGCAGACTGCGAATCTCTTTGACGGGAATCCGAATAATCTCGCTGATGGGCTCCGGAAACGTCCAATGATATCCCGGCTGCTTGATGCGCTCTTCCCCCTGCCCCTGAACCTTGCCGAAAATCAGCACAAGGGCCTGTTCATTGGGCTCCACACTGAAAAAGCCGCTGGCCAAAAACAAAACCACAACCGCCGCCATGATGAGCTTCAGAATCAGAAAACTCAGCCGCAGCGCATCCGCCAGCGATTTCTGCCCGGGCTGGAGCGATTCCGGCTCCGCCGGAACCTGCTGTCCGCTGTTGTTAGGTATAGGTTCGTTCATATCGATTTGACGCCCTCCGGTCAGGGTTGTTTGGGTTCCAGACTCGGCCGCTTTTTCAGCAGCGAGAACGGTTCCACGTCCGTCCCAAGCACCAGCGTGGTCCGTTCCTTGAGAATCTTCTTGAGCGACTCCAGATCACGAAGGAACATCGCCAGTTCCGGGTCGGCCTCCAGTTCCTTATAATAACGAGCCGCCTCCGCATCCCCCGCTCCGCGAATGGCCTGCGCTCGACTTTCCGCTACCGCCAGCAGCTCTTTCTGCTTGGCTTCCGCATCGCTGCGAATCCGGTCGGCTTCCGCATTGCCCGCCGCCACAATCGTATCCGTTTTGACCTTCCGGTCCGCCTTCATCCGTTCAAACACATCCTGCGTCACCTTCTCCGGAACCATCAGACGCTTGATGCCCGCCAGACGCACATCCACCCCGTAGTTGGCCGCCGCCTGCTGCTGCAGGGCCGCCGTAATCTCCTGCTCAATCTCTTCAAAACGAAGCTTTGCCGGGTCTGTGTTCACAAAATCACTGAACTCATGCTTGCCCACAACCGTATTGGCCGCATTCTGCAGCTGCACGCGAAGCTTCTCTTCGGCTCCGGCAATATCCTGTACGCTTGTCAGAAACCGAAGCGGGTCTCCAATCCGCCAAATCAGATAGCTGACAATGATAATCGGCTCTCCGCCGGCCGTAGCCGTCTCCTGCATCTGAACCTCCAGCAGCCGGCTGCGCGAATCAAACCGATGCACCCGATGAATCGGAACCGGCCAGCGAAAATACAAACCCGGCTCCGTAATCGAACGCACCGGATTGCCGAAACACGTCACCAGAGCACTTTCCGTCTGACGAACCTGGAACGTAAACGCCACAAACCCGAGGATCGTCAGAATCACCAGCAGAAACACAATACCCCATACATTCTTCATAGATGATTCCCTATTTCTTCAAAACAGAATCCAGATTCATCTCATACAGGCCGGTCGCCATCTTGTCCTCCAGGTTCAAAATATAAATCTCCTGATCCTCCGGACCGGCAACCACAACATACTTCCGAATGGAAGGCAGCGACTCTTCCAGAATCTGCAGACGGCGGAACCGCTGAAAGAGTGTGCCGCCGGCCCGATTGGCCTTCACCTGACCGGCAAAACGAAGCCCCTCGCCTTTGGCCCTCGCCACCCGCTCAAACGCATAGGCCTCCGCCTGCCGCAGCGTCGAAAACAGCTTCCCCTGCGCTTGGTGAACCATGGTCTCCATCTGTTCAACCAGCTGTTCGGCCTGAGCCGTATCAGACACCTGATTCGCCTTGGAAAGCTGCCGAACCAGCCCGTACAGCGCATCGGCCTTCTCAATCGAACCGGCTAACTCCGTCAGCGTCTTGTTGTACTCGGCCTGAGCCGTCAGAATCGTCGCCTGCTGTTTCTGAACCGCCGCAACGACTTCCTGGTAGTTGGGAGCCACTTCAGGCGGCGGATGAACTCCCACCATCCCGACAAACACAATCTCCACCCCCAGTTTCGCCGCGTCCGCCGCCTCCTGCATGCGCTGACGAAGAATCCGGCAGGCGTTTTCCTGACCGGCCCCCAGCAGACTCTTCTGGCGGTCGGACTGGCTCAGGTCCTCATCCGGCTCAATCTTGGCACTGGCTGCAAAGCGGGCCAGTTCCCGATAACACAGCGCTTCCAGCAGCACTTCCGAGTCCTGATGGTTATACAGATATTGATGCAGATCCCGAATTTTGTAATGAACCGGCACATCGACAATAATATAACTGACGGGAGCCGCCCCTTTCTCCCCGCGGCCCGCTTGGCGGCGGGTTTCCACCGCCACCAGCAGCTTAAACTCCTCTTTATAATGTTTCTGCCCCCACAAAAACGGCTTGGCAATATCCTCCGGAGTCGGAACATACCCCACATGCAGCACCCGAATCTTCTCCATCGGATAGACGTAGGCCCGCTCAAACGGCCAGGGCCATTTCCACGACCAGCCCGGACCCACCTGACGCCCGCCGTCTTCGGGATTGGCTGAACCGAAATGTTCAATCACCGCCCCCTCTCCCGGCCCCACAATCACCACACAGCTGAACAGATAAATCGCCAGCAGAAGAAACAAAAGAAGAGGCACAATCGCTTTTTCAAGCAGCTTATAAAACCAGGTCTGAGAAACCTTAAATCCAAATTGATAATCCAGTGTACTGGCTACCGTATGCAGGATTCCCCCGGGTTCATTGATTAACCCCAGCAGCCGACTGTCAAAACACGCCCGGCTGTATTGGCCCGCCAGCCGCGGACGGTATAAATCAAAAATGGCGGTAATGATGGTTTCACAGCCCAGTACAATCAGCAGAATCGGAACAAACCAATTGAGAACAAGCAGGCCCAACTGATACTTGTACTGGGCAAAGGCCAGCGAAACGGCCGCCGCAAAACCAAGAATGGAGGTCATCAGCAGACTGCTTCCCCCCGCCCGAAGCGGACGCCAAATCAATGTCGCACTCAGACCCGTAGCATATCGGCTGATTAAAAAGCTGAAGAACGACAGCAAAACCAGAATCGCCGCCCCCAAAAGCGGCGAGCGAAGGGTATAATCTTTCGCAGGTCCGGAAATGAATCGAATCAACAAAAACCCCATCACAATCTGCCCGATTGCAAGGAGAACTCCCCAAATGGGCAGCAGCCATTTTTCGACCCATTCCAGCCGCTTCTGGGCCACAGCAAAAAGGTCCAGCCGGCCTTCCGAACCCTCAAAAATCGTTTGTTTTTCACGAGCCCTTTTCAGTTCCGCCAGATCCAGTTTCTCCTGTTCAGCCCGGTGCCGATGATAAAACTGAATCAGCAGAACCAGCCAAATCAGAAAACTCCCTAAAACCTGCCAGGACAGAATATATAAAGTAGGACTCGATAGAATCGCCCCCAATACAAGCACAGACACAAAGAAAATCAGACTCAGAATCAGTCCAAACAAGGACACATAAAACGCTCTTTGGGATGAATCGGCCATAGTCCTGATTCCTAAATCTTAAAACCTATTTCTTGAACAATATCTGACGTAATATGTATATATAGTAAATTTACCCGATTACGCAACAGGAGGGTTTACAAAAAAAAGGGTTTTCGGTAAAAAGGTAGAAAAAGTGAACCAATATTTATTACCATAATCAAGGTCCGCTCGTGTTTGGAAAACTGTTTACAATAGCCAAAAATACGACGTTTGAAACCCTTCGTCAGCCGATTTACATCATCATTATTATCTGTGCCCTTCTTCTGCTCCTTCTGGCACCGGCCATCAGCATGTACACGCTGGATGAAGACGTCAAACTCCTGCGAGAATTGGCCTTTTCTACGCTCTTCCTGGCCGGTTTGTTCATTTCTGTTTTTTCCGCCGGCGGAGCCGTTACGGAAGAAATCGAAACCGGTACAATCACCACCGTCCTTTCCAAGCCGATTCCTCGCCCGCTTTTTCTCCTCGGGAAATTCGCCGGCCTTGCTTTTGCGGCCACCCTGGCACACTATTTCCTTTCTATAGCAATGCTTATGGCAATTCGCCACGGCGTACTCGAGCGGGCAACCGATGAACCGGATTGGGTCGTCATTACAGCCGCTGCGGTTGTTTTGCTCCTGACTGTCTTTATAAGTGCTTTACTCAACTACTTTTACGAATGGCATTTCTCGTCAACCGCCGTGGTTCTCGGAACCATCCTCGGTTCAGCGGGCCTCTTATTTCTGGCTTTTGTAGACCGAGATTGGAAAGTAAACCCTTCCCAAAACGGCTTTCACCTCTTTGACATCAATGCATCGGTTCTGCTGCTGTTTGCTGTGTTAATCACTGTTGCCTTAGCCGTTCTGTTTTCCACACGGCTGAACATCATCCTGACTTTATTAAGCTGTGTCAGTGTGTTTTTGTTGGGTTTAATCACAGACTGGCTTTTTGGTCGGCTTGCGGACAAGTTTCTTTGGGCCAAAATCGGATATATCCTTGTCCCCAATTTCCAAGTCTTTTGGGTCAGCGATGCCATTTATGAAAACAAACAAGTCCCCGCAGATTACCTTTTGATGGGACTTTATTATGCAGTCTTATATATTTCCGCTATCCTTTTTATTGCAATCGCCCTATTTCAAAATAGGCAGGTCGGACAAAACAGACAATATTAAGACACCTTCTTCGGCTCACCCAAATCAATTATCATCGCTGTTTCGTCACAATGATCCTGTTTCGGACAGCGGGCACAGTCGCTCCAAACCTTCATCGGCAGCGTCTTTTTATCTACACGACGAAAGCCCACTTTCTCAAAGAAAACCGGTTCCATCGTCAGGGTAAAGACCTGGCTTATCCCCAGCCGACGGGCTTCATCCAGACATTGATTGACAAGGGCCCTGCCGATTCCCCTCCCGAAATAGCCCTTATCGACCGCCAAAGACTGAATTTCAGCCAAATTTGACCAGATAACCTTCAGTGCACAGCAGCCCACAACCGTTCCGTTCGCTTCGGCCACCTGAAAAACCTGAAGATTTTCATAAATATCCGCCAGCGAGCGAAACAGCATTCGGTCCAGCTCTGCATAGCAGCTGATTAAGGCATGAATCGCCGGCACATCCTGAACTCGTGCATTTCGTATTTGCATATCGGCTACTATACCCCCCCATCGACAAACAGGCAAGGGCGTTTCTTAACAGGTGATTTCCCGCTTGTTTCCTGCTATAATGAGAGTACGAAATGGAACCAGCGGTTGTTTTTACATTTGCAGCGTATTTCATCGTCCTGCTGGCTGTCGGATTGTTTTTTTACAAACGCTCCGCAGCCGCTGAGGAATATTGGCTCGGCGGACGAGCCATGGGGGCTTGGGTAACCGCCTTCTCCGCTCAGGCATCCGACATGAGCGGCTGGCTTCTGATGGGGCTGCCGGGAGCGGTCTATCTGGGAGGCCTTCAGGAGGCCTGGATTGCCGCAGGACTTCTCGCCGGCACTGTCTTAAACTGGTATCTGCTCGCCCCTCGCCTGCGAATCTTTACCCAACAGACCAACGCTCTCACCTTGCCCTCTTTTCTCGAGCAAAGATTCGTCGATCCCTCCGGCTTACTTCGACTTGTATCCGCCGCAATTATTCTGCTCTTTTTCACGCTGTATGCGGCCTCCGGACTGGTAGCAACCGGAAAACTCTTTGAATCCACCTTTTCCATTTCTTATCCTGTGTCGGTCCTTCTCGGCGGTTCAATTATTATCCTCTATACCTTTCTGGGGGGGTTCAAAGCCGTCTGCTGGACGGACCTCCTGCAGGGAGCCCTGATGATTTTTGCCGTCGTTGTTGTCCCTCTTATGGCTGTCTGGAAAACCGACACGATTGACTGGACGGCTCTGTTTCGCTGCATTCCGGAAGAAAAATCGAGCGCCCTGTTTTTTTTCTCTGTCCTTTCCGCATTGTCGTGGGGCCTCGGATATTTCGGCCAGCCCCACATCCTCGCACGCTTTATGGCCGTCAAGTCCCTTCGGCATCTTCACCAATCCGCCTTCATCGGCTCCCTTTGGGCGGCTGCGGCGCTGGCCGGTGCCCTCGCAATCGGACAGATTGGTGCCCCCATGTTCCCCAGTCTTTCCGGAGGAGAAGAAGAAAAAATCTTTATTTACCTAATCCGGACGATCTGCCCTCCATGGCTTACAGGAATTATGCTTTCCGCTATCCTGTCAGCCATTATGTCCACCATCGATTCCCAGCTCCTCGTTTCCGCCTCCGCCTTAACGGAAGACCTTTACCGCAAAACAATCCAGACCGGCGCCTCGGAAAAAACCGCCATCCTTGTAAGCCGACTGGGCGTGCTCGGAATCTCTGCAATAGCTCTTCTGCTGGCCCTGAATCCAAAGGATACCATCCTGAAAATTGTGGCGTATGCCTGGGGCGGATTCGGAGCCGCCTTTGGACCGGTGATTTTAGCAGCCCTTTTTTCCCGCAAAACAACCTGGTACGCCGCATTGGCCGGAATGCTCGCAGGAACCCTCACGCTGATTCTCTGGAAACAGCTGGGACTTAGCCATTGGCTCTACGAACTGGCCCCCGGCTTTGCCGCCAATGCCGCTGTGCTGATGATAATCAATTTCTTTTTCCCTCAGACAAATGCAGCCATTTTGGAGGATTTTGAAAGGACCCTTCAGCAGACCCGACAGGCGGGACGATGAGGAAACAAAAACAGGGAGGACGGCACAGAATAGAACTGGTTGTGGGCCGCGCTCCCTGCTGCCTTGTGCCGGTAAATGCACCTTACCGCGGATGGTGCAAAGGCGTTAAACCGTCGATTTTGCACAGGCAACACTTATACAATAAAAAATCTGTCCTCGTTTGTCAAGAAAATTCTGTCTAAAGAAACAAAAAAGCCCCGTGAGTACGGGGCGAAAAACCCAAAGAAAAAGAGGTTCTATTCGACCTTCACCAACACATCCAGCGTCCTGGTACCCCATTTCTTCGCCCGCTCATGCGAAGCAAAGAAGATGTCCAGACGGTTCCCCTTAATCAACCGACCGCGGTCTTTGACTTCAACGGGTTTATTGCCGTTGTATCCGGGGATAATCATCTCCGTTCCAAACGAATACCGCTTGTCGGCCGCCACAAAAACATCCCCCGGTCGAATCCGGTGATTGCAGGCCGTAATCCCGTCCGCATGTCTGCCGCAGCATTTTCGACACGGACAATAGGCCGTCACCTTCATCCGTACCACACGCCATTCCTCCTTACGCTGCTGGGGAACAACAGGGGCTTCGGCGGAAGCAGAAGCAAAAGACCTCTCCGCCAAACCTTGCCCGACGCTTCGCAGCATCGCAAGGAGTTCTTCATCCGAAGGAACGGCCGGCAGAACCTGCTCATCGGCAAACCCCTGAACAGAACCATCCGGCTGTACCGGAGACCAGGCACTGTACAGCGAAACAACCTTTCGTCCCTGAAGATTATAATGATGAACACACACCCCAAGCAGCACCGCCATCAGAAGACTGGACAGCAGCGCCGCTTCATACCCGCCGTGAGTCGGGCGGCTGTAGCAAGACGATTTCTCCCACTTTGCCAATCTTTGGACCTTTCCAAACGAACCACTTTTGAGGCCTTCCCGCCGAACCGCTCGGCTGAAACCTCAAAAAACTCATCTTGTCTTCTATCCCTCGCCTTGTCTGAAAAGGCCTTCCGTGGCAGAAATACTTTCGATTTCCAAATGGAGTTCAAATTGAGAAGTCAAATAGATGTTAAGGGTAAATATACGGAGTATACCCCTTTAAGTCAAGGCAAAAAATACCCCTTCGGTCCGATAATAAAACCAAAACAGGGTCCTGAATACCGTTTTTTGGAGAGAACCTTGCCTATTTTAACGTCCGTTTTCGCAACGGGCTTTTTAGCGGCTTTTCCTTCTGCCTCAGGCCGGACAAGGGAGCCGCAGGCATCCTTGCCCGCGACTCAAAAAATGCTTCAAAACACACTGTACAAAAGACGCCTTATCGGAGCAATATTTTTCCTTTCCGAAACCTCATTCTTTCCTCTTTCGAATATGCTGAACATCGGATAAGGTCCAATTTCCCAGACACTTCTGTAATTTTTTCCCTTCCGTCATTTCGCACCGTTTGTCCTGTGAAATATTACAGAAACATTGTGATTTTTTTTTGAAAGCACCCCCAACAGCCCGCTATAATTCATCCGTTTACACGGTGAACTGTTTGCATTTGGAGAAAAGAAAGGGCCCAAACAATGATCCTCTGTTTTCTTTGGATTCTTCTGACCATCCCCGCAGCTCAATCGAAACCTTCTGAAAACCCGTCCCCCGCAACAATGAATTACGGCCAGGCAGAGATTGCTCAGGTTCTCCAGGTTCTTCCTGACTTTCATCTCGTCTGCAATATCCGCAATTATCCTGCCGTGGTAGGAGAACAAATGCCTGTGTATATCCGGGGTCTTCAGCCCGGCGGCACGCAGGCCGATGCCAAAGTCCAGACCTATCTTCAGACACTTCTGTGCAAACAGCCCAGAGACCCAAACCAAGTCATCCTGCTCAAAAACATTCAGCGGGGACAATCGTTTTGTCTGATTGCGGATTTGGAAATCAACGGCCGAGATGTCGGCGACTTTCTCGTTCAGCAGGGACTGGTCGAACGCATCCTGAAAGCCCCTGCCGCTGAGAAGACAGCCGGCGCGGCACCGGAAACTCCCGCCGCTCCCTCGATGGTCCTTCAGCCGATTGCTCCGGCTTCCTCTCCGGTTAAAACAAGCCCCCAACCCTCGCAGGGCTATATCGCCTCCAAAGGCAGCCGCATCTTTCATCGGGTCGGCTGTCCCCACGCCGCCCGCATTACCGAAGAACAGCGGATTCTCTTCCGCACACGGGACGAGGCCGCTTCGGGACGCAGGCCCTGCAAAACCTGCAATCCCTGATCAACTGATAATTCCTTTCACATACTCGATGGTTTCCCGCTGGGTCGGATTCTCAAACATCCGAGCCGCCGGGCCGTGCTCCACCAGCCGTCCGCAGTAAAAGAACGCAGCATAATCCGCCAGCCGCCGGGCCTGACGGAGAATATGCGTGACAATCACAATCGTATAATCCTTCTTCAGCTCCAGAAAACACTCCTCAATCCGCCGGCTGGACATCGGGTCCAGCGCCGACGTGGGCTCATCCGCCAGAATAATTTCCGGCTCCACTGCCAGCCCCCGAGCCAGACACAGCCGCTGCTGCTGCCCAATCGAAATCCGCGACGCCGGCTGGCCGAGCCGGTCTTTGACCTCCTCCCAGAGCCCCACCTGCCGCAGACGAAACTCCACAATCTCATCCAGTTTCCGGCGGTCATTCAGACCGTGAATTCGCGGGCCGTAGGCCACATTCTCATAAATCGACATCGGCAAAGGCCGAGGCGTTTGCGAAAGCAGCCCCATCTTTTTCCGAATCGCCGTCACCTCCGCCGTCGGGCTGTAAATATCTTCGCCGTCCACCAGCACCCGCCCGGTCACCCGCGCCCCTTCCGCCAGCTCCACCATCCGGTTCAGCGATTTCAGGAAGGTTGTCTTGCCGCAGCCGGACGGCCCGATTACGGCAATAATCTGCCGGCCCGGCAGTTCGATGGAAACATCCCGAAGCGAATGGTCCGACCCGTAATACACATTCAGATTTTCCACGCGGATATGGGGCTGATTCATTGTAACCTCACGAAATCGAATGTCGAGTCAGCCGGCGTCCCAGCCGACGCGAAAGCAGGCTGGTCGCCAGCACAACTACCGTCAAAATCAGCGCCGCCGCATACGCCCGGTCCTGAACCTGCGGAAACGGCGTGCCCAGCTGGAAAAAAATCGCCAGCGGCAGTGTCGCCGCCGGACGCGTCAGCGACTGAGGAATCTGGTCGCTGTAGCCGGCCGTAAACAGCACCGATGCCGCATCGCCGACCCCCCGCCCGAAGGCAATCAGAACCGCCGTCAAAATCCCCGCCGACGCCTGCCGAAGCACCACCCGGACGGCCGTCTGCAGACGCGTCGCTCCCAGTGCATAAGACGACTCCAGCAGATCAGTAGGAATCATCCGAACCACTTCATCCATCGCCCGGCACAGGATTGGAAGCACAAACAGCGATACAGTGAGAATTCCCCCCAGCAGAGAAGCCCGCAGTCCGACGGCCAGCATCAGAAGAAACCCGAACGCCCCGAACACAATCGAAGGCACTCCCCAGAGCACATCCAGCAGAAAACGAATCACCGCCGCCGTGCGGCTTCCGCGCCGGCAGAACACATTCAGATAAAGCACCACGGGCACCGCCGCTGCGAACGCCAGCCCCGTCGCCCCGCCGGCGATATAAAAAGACCCCACAATCGCATTCAAAATGCCCCCCTCCCTGCCCAGATAAAATCCTCCTTTGGGGGTTTGTGTGAGCATTGACCAGCTCATCGCCCGAATTCCCCGCACAAGAATCGTCAGCATAATCAGCCCCAGCACGCCCACAATCAAAAGCGTCGCCGCCTTCATCAGCCCCTTCATTACCGCCTCTTCCACCCGCCGTCTGTCCATGCTCCGCCTCGCTACTGAATTTCTTTTTGAATCCGCATCAGCACCAGTTTGGCCAGCACATTAAACACCAGAACGATCCCCAGCAGAATCAGACACGCCAGCATCATCGCCGAATCATACAGCGGAATCGACATCATCTCGCCGTAATTGTTGGCAATCAGCGCCGGCAGCGGATACGCCGCATCCAGAAACCCCGTCGGCGAACGCACCGCATTTCCCGCCACCATCAGCACTGCGATCGTTTCCCCGAACGCACGCGAAAGCCCCAGAACAATCGCCGCCAGCACCCCGCCGAAGGCCTTCCGCAGAACGACCTTCTTAATCGTCTGCCACTGGGTCGCCCCCAGCGAAAGCGACGCCTCCCGAATTTCCTGCGGCACCGCCCGCAGAATCTCCACCGTCATATGAATAATCACCGGAAAAATCATCACCGCCAGCACAATTCCCGCCGACAGCACGCAGTATCCGCTCGTTGAATACCCAAACCAGCCGGCGGCACGCTTGACCCACGGCACTACAACCAGCACCCCCCAGACCCCATACACCACCGAGGGAATCCCCGCCAGCAGGTCAATCAGCGGACGCATCCCCTCGCGAATGCCCCGCGGGGCGTACTCCGCCAGATAAATCGCCGTCAGCAGACACAGCGGAACCGCCAGAATCATCGCCGTCCCGGTCACCCACAAAGACCCCATGATAAACGGCAAAAACCCAAACTGCCCGCGCAAAGGATACCACTCGGACGAAAACAGAAGCGCCGAAAGAGACTGATTTTTCAGAATCGGCACAGACTTCCAAAAGAGCCCTGCCGCAATCACAATCACAATCAGACCGGAAAGCCGCGCCAAGACCCCCATCAGGACGGCGGCAGCCCTGTCATACAGCCGCGAGCGTTTTGTCCGATTCGGCAGCCCCATCCCCCGGCCTCATCTGGCGAGTTTTTCCAGTTCCTTCTTCGCCGCCTCTTTCGAAAGCGGTACATATCCGGCCTCGTCTGCAAACGCCTGCCCGTCCCGCAGAATCCATTCCAGAAAAGCCAGCACTTCCGGCCGGGCGGGCTTGCCCTTGGAAACCAGATACAGCAAACGCGCCGGCGGCGAAGGATACCGTCCCTGGCCAATCGCACCGGTTATCTCATCGCGGTCCCCGTAGAACGATTCCTCCGGGTCAATCCGGCCGTTTTCGTTTAAATCGAGCGGCACAATCATCAGCCCGTCCATCGGTTTCTTCGTGGCCGCATCATAGGCATAATTGACATTGTTGTATCCAATTCCCAGCGGGTCTTTCCGAACGGCCTCCGCCAGTCCTGGGTCCCCAAAGACCCCGACTCCCTGCAAATCCTCCTGATTTTTTCCCAGATACTTCGCCCAGGTCTCCGCCGCCCCGCAGGCATCGGAACGGGTGTACACATGAACCGGCTCATTCAGCGAAAATCCGGACAGCTGCCCCCACGTTTTCAACCGTCCGGTTATCCACAAATCGATGCATTCCTGCCGCGTCAACCCCCGGCTCAAAAGCGTCTGTGCGGCCGGATGATTCCGATTGGCCACGGCCACGACGGCATCTTTTACTACCGCCACCGGCCAGGCCCCCTTCTCCAGCTCAGAATTGTGAATCTCCCTCGAGAGCATCCCCAAATCCGCCGCACCCGACAGACAATCCGCCATCCCCTTGCCGGCCCCGCCTGCAGAAATATCAATCCGCACGGAGGGGTGAATTTTGCGAAACTCCTCCGCCCACCGCACCGCCATCGGATACAGGGCCCACGCCCCGGAAATCGAGATGGTTCCGTTCAATTCCCCTTCGGAAGAGCCCCCCGTTCTTTTCCCGCAGCCGAACGAAACAAACACCCCCGCCACACACAGCCCCAACACAAGTCGTTTCATACTCCGTCTCCTTATCAAGCCAAATCCGCTAACGTTAACCGCTCCAGACGCTCCGCAATAAAATCCCGAATTTCCTTGCAGACTGCCAGCATTTTGGGCTCCTTGCTCAGCGGCGTATTCGCAAAAAAATACTTGCTGACCGATTCCGTCGGAGCCAGCGGCCCGTCCATCAGCCGTACAATCTCCGCAATCGTAATTTCTTTAGCCGGCCGCATCAGCCGATACCCCCCGTTTGTGCCCCGACGCGTCTGAAGATAGCGATTCTGACGCAGCGTCATAAAAAGGAGCTCGAGGTACTTTTTGGGAATCTCAAAATGCCGGCAAATCTCCTCGATCTTCACGAAAGTCCCTTGCGGCTGCCGAGCCAGGTAAACCAAGGCCAAAATCGTATATTCACTTTTCGTCGTCAATCTCATTCTTTTGTATCTTAAATATCCCAAATAAATTTTCTTGTCTTATAAGTCTATAGACAAGATAGACAAATCACTTACCTTTGTCAAGCATTTTTTGAAGATTCCTCAAGCTGAGTGATGAATTGGTTTTTCTTGACCTTGTTCCTTTTTGCCGTTTTAATACCTCCTGTTTGGTTACGATTACTTTTTTAGGAAAGGAAGAAAACAGATGAAAATCTCCTCGAGAGCAAAAGCAGTCGCCCCCTCGGCCACTCTTGCCGTCACATCGCGAGCCAAAGAGATGAAAGCCCAAGGTCTGGACGTCCTCAGCTTCGGTGCAGGAGAGCCGGACTTTGATACCCCCCAATTCATTAAAGACGCAGCCGTCGAATCCCTTAAAAAAGGACAAACCAAATACACCCCTGCCGCAGGCATTATGGAGCTGCGCAAGGCAATCGCAGACAAACTGCTGAAAGAAAACAACTTACAGTACATACCGGAGCAGATTATAGTCAATCTGGGCGCTAAGCATTCTGTCTATATGGCCATGCAGGCCGTTTTAGACCCCGGCGATGAAGTATTATTGCCCGCTCCTTATTGGGTCACCTATCCGGAAGCGATTCAGCTGGCCGGTGCCAAACCCGTCATCCTCGAAACCACCGCCAAAACCGAATACAAAATCACCCCTTCCCAGCTGAAATCCGCCATTACCTCCAAAACCGCCATGCTGGTTCTCAATTCCCCGAACAATCCCGGCGGGTTCTGCTACACCCCGGACGAACTGAAGGCCCTCGCAAAAGTCCTCGAGGGAACAAATGTAATCGTCCTGTCCGATGAGATTTATGAACGTTTGGTCTATGGAAATATGCGATTTGTCAGCTTCGCTTCGCTCAGTCAGGACGCCTACAATCGAACTCTGACTATCAACGGGTTAAGCAAATCCTTCTCGATGACCGGCTGGCGTCTGGGTTATACGGCAGGACCGCTGGACGTCATCAAGGCCATGTCGCGTCTGCAGGACCATATGACCTCCAACGCCGTCACCTTTACGCAATATGCCGCCATTGCCGCCCTCAAAGACACCTCAGGAGTCGTCGAGAAAATGCGGCAGGAGTTTGAAAAACGGGGAAAACTGATGACCGAACGGCTCAATGCAATCCCCGGTGTGCACTGCGTGCCGGCACAGGGGGCCTTCTATTGCTTCCCGGACGTCTCGGCCCACTACGGACGAACCATCGGCGGAACACTCATCAAAGACAGTATGGATTTCGCCAAGGCGCTTCTGGAGCAAAAATTAGTAGCTGTCGTTCCGGGTGGCCCCTTCGGGGCACCGAAAAATATACGGCTCAGCTTTGCCTGTTCGCTGGAACAGATTGAAAAAGGAATTGACCGGATTCGGGAATGGCTTTCATAAAGGAAATCCGTCCCATTCTATCGATAGAGTCGGAACAACTTGATCAAACTGCACAGCCCCTCTGGATGCGTTTCTGGATAACCGCCGTTGTGCTGCTGGGACTGACGGTGTTCGGCATCTACAGCGCAACCCATATGGTGGCCGCCGGCGATACGTGGGTCGCATTGGCCTGCGGGAGACACTTTGCCGAACACGGTGTCGATACCGTCGAACCCTTCAGTTTCAACTCCCATCCGGCGGGCCCGACGGCGGAAGACATCCAAAAATGGCCGCGCTGGGCACAAATCCTCTGCAAACCGTTTTCCCTCGAAACCATCCAAAAATGGCACCCAACCGGATGGATTAACCAGAACTGGCTTACTCATCTGCTTTTTTATAAATTGGTAACCTTTTCCGCCTCCCCCGGTACCTATGAATACGACTGGCTGGTGTACTGGAAATTCGTTCTGTACATTCTAACGGCCTTTGCTGTTTACGGTGTAAGCCGGGTTTTAGGGGTCGGTCCAGCTTTGTCTCTTCTGGCGGCCTGTTTTGGGCTGGTCGTCGGACGAACCTTTTTCGATATTCGACCGGCAGGGTTTTCAAACTTCCTCACCCCGGTCTTCTTCCTCATTCTTGCCGTCTCTGTCTATCGCAATATCCATTTTATCTGGCTGCTGGTTCCTTTGGTGGTCTTCTGGGCCAACGTTCACGGCGGGTATATCTACGTTTATGTCATGCTCGTGCCGTTTCTCGGAATCCATTTATTGGGAGCCCTGCCGAAAAAATGGAGCTTTGCCCTCGGACTAATCGGCCTCTGGTGGGTTCTTTACCTGCTCAGCCACCAGTTTCTGACGCATGAGGACTACGCCCTCATCGCCGGCGTCAATCGTCTGACTCCGCAGACACCTTCCTTTCTCCGGAATGGTTATGTCGTCTTCCTTTTCATTCTGTCCCTCCTCGGAATAGGGACACTTTTTCTGCCTCCTTCCTTTAAAGGGGCCTTTTATTTGTTTTTCTCCGTCAGTACGCTGGCGGTCTTTTTGGTCCTGTTTCTGCGAATGCAGATTCAGATTCCTTACGACCGAATCGCCCCCGCTTACCACGAACGTTTTCGCTTTTTCATCCAGTCCTCTCACGGGCGATATGGTTTTGTCTTCCTAACCGGCATTCTGTTTGTCTGGCTGACCGCTTGGAAGAAGAACCTTCTGGTTCTCCTTCCTGCCGCACAAATTGCAGAAACCGCCGCAGCGGCTGCTGTTTCCTTTCTTGCCATGCTGCTGCTGAACCCGTTCCGCTTGACCAACCTTACCCATACTTTTGAAATCAGCATCAGCAAACACGCCGAATCCTGGCGGCAGGTCAACGAGTGGCGTCCGGCCTTCGACTGGCTGGACAAGACCCGCACCACCCCCAATCCGGTCGGCGAGGAAGAGGCCTTCGCCGTTCTCTGCATCCTGACTTTGATTGTCTTCCTAATCTGGCTGGCTGTGTATTTCTTCCGCCCTCGTCAACCCCTTCTCACAAAATCTCAGTCCAGAACCTCCCGAACAACAGAGTATATTGAACCTCTCAAGATTGATTTGGCACTCTGGACACTGGCGGCACTGACCCTGTATATGGCCGTACAATCCCGCCGCTTCATTGCCGTAGCAGGTCCGGGCGTTTGCCCCTTTGTCGCCCATTTGCTCTCTCAAATCGGACGAAAAATCGGCGCACTTCCCAAAGGAAAAAATCTTTGGACCGTCTTGAAACAGCCGAAAATCCAGACGGCAGGATGGGCGGCCCTCACCTTCATTCTGATTGGACTGATGCTCTATTGGGGGCTTCTATATAAGCGCATTTACCTCAACCCCTGGCCCAATGACCCTGTCCGCAACTCCCTGTTTATGCGGATGACGGCGTCCAACGTCAAGCCCTTTGAAGTCTGCGATTTCATCAACGGCAATCACCTTCAGGGACGAATGTTTAATTACTGGACCGAAGGCGGCGCCCTGGCGTTCGGCCAAAAACCTGATGAGAAAACCGGCCGCATCCCCCTGCAGCTTTTTATGGACGGCAGAGCCCAGGCGGCTTACAACCACGACAAATACGAATATTGGCAGCTCATTTTTTCCGGCGGTCCGGAAGCCGTCAAAAGCGGCGGTCAAAAGCTCAACTACGCCTCCATCGGCGAATGGATCAGCCGCGAATTGCGGAAAAACAACGTCTGGATTATCTCCATGCCGACCCATCAGGCCTCGACTGTTTTTATGCAGGCGATCCTTCGTTCCCCCGACTGGAAAACCGTTTACCTGGACACCTGCCAGCAGCTCGTGGCGGACCTCCAAACCCCTCAGGGCAAAGAATTAGTCGAGGCCATCCTAACCCAAAAGGCCTTCTTTCCCGACGAGCTATCCAGACACTTAAGCAGCGCGATGCTGATTTTAGAGACCCAAAACGCCTCTTTCCTGACGCAAATGACCGAACACGCCGCACAGGCCTTCCGGATGCGTCCTTGTGCCTCTTCCTATATGGTGCTTCAAAATGCAATGCAGTGGCCGCCGTTCCGGGAGCAGGGCAGACAAATCATCAAAGACTTCTTTGAAGACATCTGCCGCCGTCGAGATGAACTGAAAAACCAGTCCGGCTCCGCAGAACTCCTGACCGTCGCCGGCTTCGCTGCGGATTATCTGGCCAAATCAGAACCGGAACAACGAAACCGTTACCGTCAATTCCAGCAGGAATTTCGACTGGAAGCAGACCGATTGATGAGACAGGCAGTTTGGTAATATGAGTGCTCAACCCGCCCCATCATCCGCCGCATCTTCGTTCCGCTCCATCAGCGTCTTTTTCCCCTGCTTCAATGAGCGGGAAAATCTCGAACCGCTGGTGCGTCAGGCCCTTGATGTGCTCGGCAAAATGGGACTGGATTATGAAATCATCATCGTCGATGACGGCAGCACAGACGGAACCGGGGCGCTGGCGGACGCATTAGCCGCCGAAAACCCGCGCATCAAAGTCATTCATCATCCCGTCAACAAAGGATACGGCGCCGCCCTTCAAAGCGGCTTCCGTGCCGCCTCCAAAGAGCTGATCTTCTATACCGACGGCGACCGCCAGTTCGACCTGAATGAACTGCCTCCGCTCTTGCCCCTCATTGAGCAATATGACATCGTCAGCTGTTATCGCATCAATCGTCAGGACGGATGGATTCGCCGCTTCAACGGCTTCGCATGGACCCGTCTGGTCTGTCTGCTCTTTCATCTGAAACTGAAGGACATTGACTGCTCCTTCAAACTCTACAAACGAAAAATCTTCGACGGGATGCCTTTGGTCAGCACCGGCGCCCTGATTGACACAGAAGTGCTTGCCAGAGCCGTCCGAAAAGGATATACCATTACGCAGGTGGGAGTGCACCACTACCCCCGGCGAGCCGGAAAAGCCACCGGTGCCAAACTGCGGGTCATTGCCAGGGCTTTTTATGAACTATTCAAACTCCGAAACACAATCGTAAAGCAGAAAACATGAAGGTCTATCGAGACCAGTCGTTTATTCGTCCGGACCTGCAGGCCCATTTGTATTCCGAGCGGCTGCTGGACAATGTCAGGGCCCTGCGAGGGCTCTGTGCCCCCACAACCCGCTTTTGTGCCGTCGTAAAGGCCAACGCCTACGGCCACGGCATCCGCGAGGTCGTCAATATTCTCAAAAACGGCCCGGTCGATTTCTTCGCCGTCGCCACCTTTTATGAAGCCCTGCATATCCGGCCTCTGGTCCATCGCCAGTCCATCCTGATTCTCGAACCTATCCATCCTGCCCAGCCAGCCGAGCAAATCCGCGCCTGTGCCGCCGCCGGCTTTCACTGCGTTCTGGCCTCCCTCGAAGGACTCGACTGGGCGGGAAAAGCCTTGGCCGGTACGGACCGCATCCTGCCGGTGCACCTGAATATCGAAACCGGTATGGGACGTTGCGGAATGCCGCCGGAAGAAGCCGCCGTCCTCCTGACCCGCCTGCGCAGCCAGACAATGCTTCGGCTGGCAGGGGTCTTTACCCATTACGCAACCGCTGATGAAGACGACATCAGCTTCGCCTGGGAGCAGCACAGACGCTTCGAGACGTTTTTGCAGGAACATCGGCTCAAAGACCGTCCGGATTTGCTCATTCATTCCTGCAACAGTGCCGCCACACTCAAAATGCCGCCGGCCCATTACACGATGGTTCGATGCGGCATCTCGATGTACGGATACTACTCCAGGCCGACGAGCCAGCCCCCAATCTGTCTGAAACCCGTCCTGAAACTTCAAGCCCCGCTGACCCTAATTAAGAAAATCAAAGCCGGAGAATCCGTCGGGTACGGCCGGTCTTTTCTTGCCAAACGCGACACGCTGGCGGCCATCGTCCCTCTCGGTTATGCGGACGGATACCGCCGTGCCTTTTCCAACAAGGCCGTAATGAAACTGGGCGACCGCTTCATCCCCGTCATCGGCAGAGTCTGCATGGATCAGCTGATTGTGGACGTCACGGATGTCCCCAATGTCCAGACCGGCCAAATGGTTACCGTGATCGATGATGACCACCAGTCTCCCTGCGGAGTCTATGCCCTGGCGGAACTGGCGGATACCATCTGTTATGAAATCCTTACAATGATTCACGCTCATGTAAACCGAATAGTCCATTAAAGGCATCCGCTATGACCTCTTCCGAGCAGCAAGGTTCCAATCTGTTCGTGTACGGCTCCCTCCGGGAACCTTCCATCTTTGAATCCGTCTGCGGCTTGAGTTTCACACTCAAACCCTCCCGTGTTCAGCCCGGCCATACCCTCTTTGCGGAGCTGGCGATACTGAACGGCTACCGGCGGGTCAGCCCCGACAACGTGTACTTCTATGCCATCCCTGAGCCGGCGGCCAAAATTGAAGGGTTTGTCATTTACAACCTGCCTGACGAAGCCCTGCGGGAAATCGACCGCTACGAAGGCAAACTCTACGAACGCGAAACCGTCACTGTCAATACCGCCAACGGCCCTGTCCAGGCCTTCGCCTATCTGGCCAGCCCGAAATCCATGAAAAAAAGGTTCGGCGACCGCTTCCACGTCAATCTCATCCACGAATTATGGCTTCGAAGACGAATCGAACGCTTCTTTGAAACCCATACACGTCCCGGCGAAGAATCGATGGATGCCGATATTGAGCGGCGGGCCCGTCGGGAACTACTCGGTACAACGGAGCGGGACCTGGTCATCACCCACCTCGGGCGGGCCGCCGTCAGCGATTACACCCTCGAGCAGGAGCTCAGCCGTCCGATTCCTTCGATCAGGCACCTGTACAGCAATCCCGATGTGAAGCCCTATTTTGAAAATTATATTCATCTCGTCGTCAAACAGGTCCTGCTTAACCAGTTTGAATGGCATCTCTACCATCGATTCCGGTTTGAACTGAACCGCCTCTGTCCCAATCGCCGCTACTATACCCGCATCCTGAGCATTTTAATTGCTCTTCGGATGATTAATGCCAATGCGTCCGTCGTCAATCTGGTCCTTCGCCGCTGCCTCGAAACCCTGCCGGCCGACGGAACGTATGACCTGATTGACTATGTCAAATACGGCGTGCAGGCGGCGGACAACATCTTCGATGCACGAGTCGCCCGAAGCGAAATCTCCCGAATCCGGCAAAATCTTCAGCCCGGACTGGTCCCGATGGGAGCGGAGATGGAATTAAGCAATCTCGGCTACCGCGCCGTTGCAAAAAATATCGAAAACGAGGACCCTGTGTTTGACGGTTTCCGTTATTTCTCCGATTTCGCCCTCGATGTGCTCAGCTGGAAACTCGGCGGATACATCGATAACCACTCCGGAGAACCCGAACCGGGCATTCGCGGTTTTCTCGAGCTGGCGCCGGGCCGACTCAACATCCTCGGAGAGGTCTCCAAGCCCGCCACGGATGACCCCTGGGTTCTCAATCAGCTGATTCGGGAGACCGCTTCCTTCTATCCCGCCCGACCGCACAGTCTGCATCTGTCCTTTCAATTGCGGCGCTATCAGATTGGGAAACAAACCCTCCTGCCCCTGGGGTTTGTCCAATGCCTGCTGGCCATGGGCGGAGGTGTCCGGAAAGAGGGAAACCGGATATGGGTTTCCCGAATGGAACACGATGAAATTATCCGTTATCGCCCCACCGAGGAACTTGTCTTTGCCCAAACCAGCAGAAGACGATGGCGGCTGGACGACCCATATCTCGAAGAAGGCCGCTGCGCCTCTGAACCCGCCTATGTTCAGCAGTACAAATTCATTCGTCTGGACCCGCAAATCAATTATGAACCCCTGATTCTGGCCTTAAAAGGAATCCAGTTATCAATCAACCCGGGAGACTATCTGACCGCTGAACAGATGGCCGCCAGTCCGAAACTCCGGCAGGAATATGCAGACCTTAAGGCCTGGGCGGCTCGGCCTGACCCCATTGACGAAAAAACCAAACAGGCCTTTTTGAGCGCCGTTTATGACGGCCTGATGCACGAACGCCACCGCCGCCCCTACCACAAGCAGCACTACATCGAATGGGTGATGGAGGCAATCAATACCCAGATTCAGAACTTTAACGAACTGGTCGAAAAAACCCGCACCCAGCCCTCTGCAGAGGCCTCTACAAAACAGATTTAAGTTTTTCAACAAGGGCCTTGACCCGCCCCACGGAGGCGTCAAATGCCTTCTGCTCCTCTTCGGTCAGGTCAAACTCCATCACCTTTTCGACCCCTCCGGCCCCGAGCACAGCCGGCACGCCGACAAACGCCCCGCCCACCCCATATTCCTTCTCACAATAAGCACAGCAGCACAGCAGGGCCTTCTCATCCCGAAGAATGGCCTCCGCCATTCGGACGGCCCCGGCCGCAGGGGCATAATAAGCACTGGTTCCCAGAAGGTTGACAATCTCAATCCCCCCGTTCCGCGTCCGTTCAACCAGTTTTTGAATCGTTGAGGCATCCATCAGCTGCGTCAAAGGGACTCCCCCGACTGTTGTATAGCGCGGCAGCGGCACCATATCATCGCCGTGTCCGCCCAGCAGAATGCCGGAAACCTGACTGACGGAGACATTCAGCTGCTCGGCAATAAACGCGGCAAACCGGGCTGAATCGAGAACGCCGGCCATCCCCATCACCCGCCGGTGTTCAAATCGGCTCACAGCAGCCGCCGCATACACCATTGCATCGAGCGGATTGCAGACGACAATTATGAATGCATTCGGACTGGTGCGGACAATCTGCTGCGTTACACTTCGGACAATCTCAGCATTTTTGAACAGAAGGTCGTCGCGGCTCATCCCCGGTTTGCGGGGCAGACCGCTGGTAATAATCACGATATCGCTTCCGGCCGCCGCATCCCAATCGGTTGTTCCGCGGATACGGCCCACAAACGGATATACCCCCGCCGATTGAGCCATATCCAGGGCCTTGCCTTCCGCCAGCCCGGGAACAATATCCACCAAAACAATGTCCCCTACGTTACGGCTGGCCGCAATAAACGCCGCTGTTGCCCCCACATTTCCCGCACCCACAATGGTTATTTTCGCTCTCACAATCCATTTCCTCTCTATAATATCCTGTTTATTGATTCAATAGGTCGGGCCATTATAAAGCCGAACCTGCAGAAAAAACAAGAAAACACCCCAAGAGAGATTAACCAAAGCTCGGCTGGCTTTCTAACCCCTCTTTGTGGAAAGCACAGACCGTTTTTTTTAACAATTCATTCAAACTTCCATACCCCAAAAACCATATAGGATTATATCGGAAACGGATGACTTTTTATACGGATGACAGGCATGTTCGGTACACCAAACAAATCCCTCCAATTCCTCCCGCCCCTCCTGTTTGTGCTCCTGGCATCCGCCTGTGGACCCAAAAAGGAGGAACAAACCGTTGTTTTTTTGGTTGGCCCGCCCGAAATCACAGAGACAATTCGAAGAGGACTTATAGACAATCCCAAGGAAATCCCTCCTCGGCTCGGCAGCGAATACCCCATTCGAACCTTCCATCCAAAACGGGGGATCGAACACAAAATTATTACGTTTCAGTCGGATCCGAACATTGATTTTAAAATGACCGTTTTCAATCCTTTCGGTCCCATCCCGGAGGGGTTCCCGGAAAAATTAAAACCTTTCCTTCAGCAGCAGAAACCCGGCCGATTGGACCAATCAGAAAAGCAAAAATGAGGAAAACCATTATCGCCTTTTTTGTTTTGTCTCGCTGTTTGGTTTTCGGATTTCCTTCTCCTCGCCCGCCTCCGGCCGCTCATTATTCTTCGTTCCCCTCTTCACTGATAACTGTGCACTGATAACTGATAACTGACTTTCATCCTGCTCCCTGACTGTTTGACTCCGCTCCTTTGGGCAGGGCAATCGGGATTGTCAGCGAAAAAATCGACCCTTTGCCGACGTCGCTTTCAACCTCAATCGTCCCGGCCAGCAGTTCCGCCAGCTGCTTGCAGATAGCCAGTCCCAGACCCGTGCCCGGCTCCTTTCGCGTCAGGGAGCCGTCCAGCTGCCGAAACTTCTCAAAGATATGCTCCTGCTGGTCCTTCGGAATGCCCGGCCCGGTATCCGCTATCGAAATCCGCACACTTCGTTCGTCCGGCCGGCTGACCTGGATATGAATCCGCCCCTCTTCCGGCGTAAACTTGACAGCGTTGCTGAGCAGATTGTACAGAATCTGCTGAACCTTGCCCGGGTCCGTCTGCACCAGCGGCAGATTGTCCTCCATCTGAAGCCGAACCTTCAGCCGTTTCTGCTCCGTCAAGGGAGAAAAGAACGCCACCAGTCCCTCGCACAATTCCGTGATGCTGGTCTTTTCGATGTGCAGGACCATTTTGCCGGATTCCGCCTTGGCCAAATCGAGCAGGTCGTTAATCAGATTCAGCAAAGACCGTCCGCTGGTAAGGATATTCTCCGCCCAGCGGCGGCACTTGTCCGGGTCTGAAGCCGGCTTCTCATAGAGCAGCTGTGCAAACCCCAAAATGGCGTTCAGAGGCGTGCGAAACTCATGCGACATATTGGCTAAAAACTCGCTCTTGAGTTTGTTGGCCTTGTACAGTTCGATGTTCTTTTCCGACAGCTCAGCAATCTTGGCGTCCAGCTGCCGATTGGCCTCCTGAAGCTTCTTCTGCGACTGCAGCAGATTGTCCAGCATGTGATTGAACGCATCCGAGAGCCGTTCAAATTCATCTCCCGTTTTAATCGCACTGCGAATTTCCAGATTCCCCTCGGCAATATTGTTCACCAGCCCCCGAAGCTGCCGCACCGGACGCAGAATCACCCGCTGCGTAATCATATAAAACGCAATCACCGCGCCCGTGCCCGCAATCAATCCGGCAAAAATCACACACAGACGATTCATCAGGGCCGTCCGGGCCGTCTCACGAGGCAGCATCCGCACCACCAGCACCCCAACCTGCTGATTGAGATTAAACGGCACGGCTGACCCTTCTTTTGAATGGCACTGCAGACACGTATCCTGCGCCCGAACCAGACGGAGGTAATGATTGCGAGGCGGATGAGACTGTTCGTCATACCAGACGGCATCCTGAACATGTTCATCCGCAAGCAGCTCCTCCAGTTTCTCCATTTGTGTTTTTGTCAGGGCCTCCAGCGAACGCCGCTGCTGTTCCGTCTGGTCCAGCCGAATCCACCGAACCACATATTCATTCGGGTCCGCTGGATGTCCCAGCTCCGTCAGAAGCGGCCGTCCTCCCTCCCGCGCAGAGATTTGCTGAAAATGCCGTTCAAAAATCAGTTCCGTAATCGCCCGCCCCGCATCCAGAACACTCTTTTGAGCCAGTTTGCCCATCCAGAAATAGGGAATGGAAAGTGCCAAAAGCAGCGTCAGCAGCATCGCTCCCCCAAACAGCAGCCGGCACTTTTCCGCCAGGGAAAGCGAACGAATCCGCACCGAACGGACGGCTTCGGCAGCCGCGCCAGACAGCCATGACCGCAGAGATTTCATCCTTTACTGCATTTCTGCCTGATTCTTGGGCTCCTGATGATGCCGCTGAACGCGAAGATTCAATTCCTGAAGCTGGGATGGGTCCACCTCGCTGGGCGCTCCGGTCAGCAGACACTGCCCCCGCTGGGTTTTCGGGAAAGCAATCACATCCCGAATATTATCCGTACCCGTCAGCAGCATCACCAGCCGGTCCAGACCGAAGGCGATTCCCCCGTGCGGCGGTGCCCCGTATTCAAGGGCCTTCAGGAAGAATCCGAACCGCTCTTCGGCCTGCTTTCGCGTGATTTTCAGCAAATCAAACACCTTGGCCTGAACGGCCGGCTGATGAATACGAATCGACCCTCCCCCGATTTCCGAACCGTTTACAACCAAATCATAGGCCTGCGAACGAATGTGAGCCGGGTCGGTATCTAATTTGTGCAAATCCTCCGGTATCGGGGCTGTGAACGGGTGATGCATGGAATCATACCGATTCTCCTCCTCATTCCACTCAAACAGCGGGAAATCCACCACCCACGTAAACCGAAAATCATTCTCTTTAATCAGGCCCAGTTCCTTGCCCAGCCGCACCCGAAGCGGCGCCAGGGCCTTGTTGACAATCGCCGGCTTGTCCGCCACCATCAAAATCAAATCGTCCGCCTTGGCATCAAACCGTTTCAGAATCTCCTGCTGCTGCTGGGGGGTAAAGAACTTAACCAGGTTGCTCTTGAGCTCCAGCCCCTGTCTGGTTTCCGACGGAGCCACCTTAAACCAGGCCAGACCTTTGGCTCCCAAATCGGACACAAAATCCGTCAGAGTTTTTTCGATGTCGCTTCGCGAATATTTTCCGCCTCCCGGCGCACAGAGTCCCTTGACGATTCCGCCCTTCTGAACCGCATCTGTAAAGACCTTGAATGAGCAGGCCTTTGCAATATCGCTGATATCCTTCAGTTTCATCTCAAACCGTAAATCCGGCCGGTCAATGCCGTATTCCTCGATCGCCTGCTGATACGTCATCCGCGGCACCGGCAGCGGAACCTGAACCCCCAGAATCTCCTGGAAAACGCGGGCAATCAGCCGTTCGTTGACCGTCATCACATCCTCGGCAGTCACGAAACTCATCTCTACGTCAATCTGGGTAAACTCCGCCTGACGGTCGGCCCGCGGGTCCTCATCCCGGAAACAGCGGACAATCTGGAAATAGCGTTCGCAGCCGGCCACCATTAATATCTGCTTGAACAGCTGCGGCGACTGCGGCAGGGCATAAAACATTCCTTTGCACAGCCGGCTGGGAACCAGAAAATCCCGCGCCCCTTCCGGAGTGCTTTTGCCGAGCATCGGGGTTTCTATCTCCCAGAACCCCTGCTGGTCAAAATAGTCGCGTGCAATCTTTGTCACACGATGACGCACCTGCAGCCGCTTCTGCATCGAGCGGCGGCGCAGGTCAATGTACCGATACGCCAAACGCAGCTCTTCGTTAACCTGCTCAGCAGTATCCGGGTCAAACGGCGGGGTCTTGGCGGTATTCAGAACCGTCAGCCGATGAATGACTACTTCAATCTGTCCGGTATCCAGCTTCGGATTCTCCAATCCGGCCCCCCGGGCGCGGACTTTTCCCTCACAGGCAATCACCCATTCACAGCGAAGGGTCCGGGCCAGCTGATGACTGTCGGCATCACATTCCGGGTCAAATACAATCTGAACCAGGCCGCTGCGGTCCCGCAAATCCACAAAAACCAGATTCCCATGATCGCGGTAGGAGTTTACCCATCCGCAGAGTGCCACCTCCTGACCAATATGCTCCGGCCGGAGCATTCCGCAATGATGTGTTCGTTTCAAATTGCCCACCTTTCCATTCTCGACTAACTTGACAATTCCTGCCGTTTGACAAATTGGGCAGGATAGCCCAAAAAGCCGCCTTCGTCAACGTCCATTCTGCAAAACTTTGGGATGGCCATGGAACATCGTATCCCCCTTAGGAGGATTCGCTGCATGACTGACAGAGCCTATCGACGAGTCATGGCTTTATGGACCAGGGCTGGGGGGACCCCCAGCCGCCGACATTGCGGCTCCAGAATGGCGTCTA